>NZ_JAFCIY020000028.1 GCF_020194955.2 Desulfuromonas sp. CSMB_57
CCGCCAAAACCGGCAGCAACTGCCTGCCCATCGTCGATTGCAGTCTGAGATTTCAGAACCAGTGGGAGGACGAAGAGAGCGGGCTTTACTACAACCTGCACCGGTACTATGATCCGGACAGCGGGCAGTATCTGAGCCCGGACCCCATCGGCCTGGAAGGCGGATTGCGGACCCACGGCTATGTGCATGATCCCATGCAGTGGGTGGATCCGCTGGGGTTGGCGGGGTGTCCAAGCCCGGTAGCTAGAGGGGAGTATTTTTATAATAAATTCGGACGGACTGGCAATTTGAACCACGACATCACTGCGCGCGGATACAAGAAGAAAGATGATGCTCTCTATTCGTGCCGGAACAGTCGCGGCAAAGCCCAGAAAATGATCCTGAAGATCGCCGCCATCTAGGGATTTTCCTGGGTCACTTGGTTGGCGCGCATGAACTGATGGCGCTGCCAGTAGCGGTTGATTTCCTCCTTCAGTCGGTTTTGCTGTTTTTTGATCCCCGCAAGTTTGATTTTGCTGGTTTTGGCCAGCAGTCGGCCTTTCTTCGGGTGCGTCACGACCAGAGAATGGCCGAGCCAGCTTTCCTGAAAGGTCACGGCTTCGACGGCATCCCAGTCTATCAGGCGTTGATCGGCGGAGGTTTTGATGCCGAGGTGGCTGATCTCGATGGTTCTGTTCCGTTTCAGGGCAATCTCCACCGGTGGGAAATATTTCAGGACGATGGCCAGTTCCTCGTCGTTGGCCGGCTCGTAGCGACAGGCCAGTTCCGCTTCGTGGTCGGCCGCGAATTTGCTCTCGTAGTCGGCCCACAGGCGTCCTTCGATGGCGTCGGCGGTAAGGATCTCCTCGACCCAGGTGCGGCCCGGGGGACGGGTCACTAAGGCACCGAAGCTGTGGGCGGGTAGCTGTGCGCCGACGTTGGCCAGCCTTTCGGCCAAGGGTGGATGGGAATCGAAGGGATGGGGCACGCTGGCGTTTGCCATGGCCTGGTCGAACTTTTCCGTTTGCACGAAGGACGCCAATCCGTCGGCGATGAAGCGGGCGATGCCCAAGTTGTCGTCGAGGCGCTGATCACGGTGGAACAGTTCGGTCTCCACCTGCTCCCGGTACTGGGCGTAGGCTGAAATTTTGATCAGGGTCTGGGCCATGGCCGCCGGCGCGACCAGGTCGGCGGCGCAGCGGTCGGCCCTGAATTCACGCTGTCGGCTGTGGCGGCTCAGAGCCACCTCGAAGATGACCCGATACCAAAGCAGCAGGGGGGCCAGCAGCATGGTCAGCCCCCCTTCCAGGATGGCCTCGGTATAGTGATCGAATTGCACGAGCTTTGGCCCCAGCAGCGCACTGCTGCGGGTGTCGCCGCCGCTGAGATGGGCCAGTTCGTGGGCGAATACCGCATCTGCCTCGTTCTGATCCAGAATTCGCAGCAGGGGGATGCTGATGAACAACGTGCGTCCGTTCAGGGGTGTGTCGGCGACGGTCAGGCGGGCTTCGGTAACGAAGAAATTACTGTCGATGCCGGCGACGATCTGTTGCGGCGGAGCCGTGTCGAGGCGCTGGGCCAAGGCCCGGATACGCTGCCAGAGGCGGGGAGCATCGGCTTCCTTGAGGAGCTCGCCGTCCACGGCGTTGGGGTTCCGGACCCGCGTGAAGATGCCCTTGATGGCGACAAAAACCCCGAGGACGGCAAAAATACCGGCTACCCCTATGAGCTGCAGGGAATACAGTTGAAAGAAGTGGGCAGTCACCCAGAAGGACAGCCATACCGCCATGACGCCCTGGACCATCACCATGCCGGCAATGACCCAGGTGGAGAGGCGCCAACCGGTCACGAAGCTGGCGTAGCGCAGGGAATCGTTGACGAAGGCCAGCAGGCCCAGCAGCATCAGGACCGCCAGGAAGCTTCCGCCGGCCAGCATGGTCCACAGGGCGATTCGTCGTGCCAAGGCGAATTGCCAGACGGCCGAGCTGGGTTCGCAGACCGCGTTCCGGTAATCCTGGAGTTCGGGGTCCGAGAGCCGGCAGGCCACCGAGGGCGGATGCGCGCCATAAAATGTTCTGGCCGCTTCCCGATCTTCGGCGGAAAGCTCGCGGTCCGTCTCGATGTGCTGCATGACGGCTTCGAGAAATTCCTGGTCGTGGGCGCGCTGTACCCGGCCGGCAAACAAATAGGTCGTGGCCGGCAGAAGGCAAAGCAGCAGCAGCGAAAGCAGTAGGCCCTTGAGCAGTTTGGGTTTCCGGGGATACGGGCAGGACATGGCGGGAGGCTCCTTGGGACAAATGTGTCGGAAATAATGATCGGGTGCATATTATATGCGTCCGGCTCCCGCCGTCAACTGTTCCCTCGGGCGCAGGCGGGTCCTGACCTCGCGTCGCGGCTTACCGCTGATCGTTTTACGTCAAAACCGCCAGATATTCGCGAAACGCAAATTGCCAGGGCTATCCTCGAACAGCGGATGCTGCACGGGAGGCAGATTTACTGTCTTGTCGGCGGGCTCCGAGGGAGGGCGCCGGGAGTGTCGCGGCAGCTGGGAAAGCGGTTGTATTTGCGGCGGGCAAGGGCTAATCTAGGACGCGTGTTTTGCCGCCCGTCCAGCGGGCGATCATCCGGAACCGAATCATCCAAGGAGTGCAAGTCCATGTTGATTGTCATGCATCATCACGCGACGGCCGAACAGATTCAGACCGTGGAGCAGGCCGTGGCCGCCTTGGGATTGCAGGCGGTGCCCATCCCCGGCCAGGAGCGTACGGCTATCGGAGTGCTCGGCAACCAGGGCTATGTCGATGATGCCACGATTCGCGATTTGCCCGGGGTGCTGGAGGTCATCCATGTCAGCAAGCCCTACAAACTGGTGTCGCGGGATTTCCATCCGGCCGCGACGGTGGTGCAGGTGGGGGCGGTGGCCATCGGCAACGGGCATCCCGCCGTGGTCATGGCCGGGCCCTGCTCCATCGAAAGCCGCGAGCAGATGCTGGCCGCCGCGCAGCAGGTCAAGGCCGGCGGCGCCCATATGTTGCGCGGCGGGGCTTTCAAGCCGCGCACCGGACCCCACTCCTTCCAGGGGCTCGGGGTCGAAGGCCTGCAGTATCTGCGCGAGGCCGGCGACGCGGTCGGCCTGCCGGTGGTCACCGAGGTGATGCGCATCGAACAGCTGGATATTGTTTGCCGCTACGCCCACATGCTGCAGATCGGCGCCCGCAACATGCAGAATTTCGATTTGCTCAAGGAGGTCGGCCGGTGCCGTTGGCCGGTGCTGCTGAAACGCGGCCTGAGCGCCACCATCGAGGAATTTCTGGCCGCCGCCGAGTATATCCTGGCGGAAGGCAACAGCCAGGTGATCCTCTGCGAGCGCGGGATCCGCACCTTTGAGCGGGCGACCCGCAACACCCTCGATCTCTCGGTCATTCCCCTGGTTCGCGAGTTGAGCCACCTGCCGATCATCGTCGATCCGAGCCACGCCACCGGCAAACGCAGTCTGGTGCCGGTGATGGCCAAGGCGGCGCTGGTCGCCGGCGCCCATGGACTGATGATCGAGGTGCATCCGGAACCGGACCGGGCGCTGTGTGATGGCGCCCAGAGCCTGACCGGCGCCGGTTTTGCCGAGTTGATGGGTCAGTTGCGGCATCTGCAGCAGGCCTTGGCGGGCTGCTGAAGGCCGCGGCCCGTCAGGTCGGCTCCGGCCCCCTCAATTCCACCAGGGTAATTTCCGGCGGGCACATGAAGCGGATCGGCAGGGTGCTGGTGCCTAGGCCGCGGGATACGTAGAGGGGCAGTCCGGTGGTTTCCGTATGATAGAGGCCGGACACGAAAGGGCCGGAAAAGCGCGGCAGGTACAGGGGCGGCAGGAAGGGCAGCCGGACCTGGCCGCCGTGGGTGTGGCCGCACAGGATCAGGGCGATGCCGTCACCGAGGAGATCGTGGGCGAAGGCCGGGACATGGGACAGCAGGATGTTGATTCGTTTCCGGTTCGCGATGCGGCGCATGTGGGCCACCTGGTCACCGGATGCCGGATAATCCACCCCCAGGATGGAAAGAGGGGCCCCCGACAGGGTGAGGTCGTGGCGCTGGTTGATGAGCAACCGCACGCCGACCCGGTCGAAACGTCGACGCAGGCGATCCCCTTCGATGCGGGCCCAGTATTCCCAGTTGCCCTGTACCGCCACGATGCCGTGGGCCGCCCGCAGTTGCCCCAGAAATTCGAGCACACCGTCAAGATTGCGGTTGCGGTCGACATAGTCGCCGGTCAACAGGATCAGGTCCGGCTGCAGCCGATTGACCTGGGCCGCAATCCCCTGGAAATAATCATTACATTCGCGCAGATGCAAATCGCTGAGTTGTACCAGTCGCAGGCTGCGACCCGCGGGCATGCGCGCCAATCTGAGGCTCAGGCGGTCCACCCGTACCGCCTGAGGTTCCAGCCAGGCGGCATCCGCGACCAGCAGGCCGGTGGCCAGGGTAGCACCCCCCAACAGGAAGCGGCGACGGGACATGGTTGCTGCGGGGGGCTGTTCGGTGCGGGGAGCGCTCACGGTGGGCCTTGTACGTTGAAAACCGATCAGAGACAACAGGATATGGTGGGTACTATAGCATGTTCGCCGTCGTTGACCAACGGGATGCTAACAATCCGGCCGGGTCCGCGGGGCGCCGATCTGGAATCGGGAGGCCGGGAATGAAACAGCAGATAGCCGTGGTGGCGGTGGCCGCACCGCTGGACAAGGCTTTGTCCTACCGAGTGCCCGAAGCTCTGCGCGGAACCCTGGCGGTGGGCATGCGGTTGCGGGTACCCCTCGGCCGCCGTACCGCCGTCGGCTATCTGCTGCAGATCGTGGAGGGGGAGGCCGACGACCTCAAGGACGTCTTCGAGGGACTCGATGCCGAGCCCCTGTTTTCCGCCGCCATGGTGGCCCTGTTCCGGCGGGCCGCCGATTATTACCGTCATCCCCTGGGCGAGGTGATTCGTACCGCTTTGCCGGCCGGCCTATCCGGCGGGCAGGGCCGGCTCGCCCCCCTGCGGGAAAGCGTCTATCGGCGAGCACCCGACAGCCCTGCGGTGCGCGGCGCGCGGCAACTCGAGCTGCTGGCCTTCCTGGATGCCTGCGGTCAGGCGAGTCGCAGTGAGCTGCTGGCGCGTTTTCCCGGTTGCCAGGGCAGCCTGCGAAGTCTGCTGAAGCACGGCCTGGTGCTGGAGGACAGCCAGGAACGGCTGCGCGATCCGTTCGTCGGGCAAGTCATTCCGGCGGATACGGTCGTGGCGCCGACGGAGCATCAACAGCAGGCCCTGACCATCATCGATTCCGCTCTCGAGGGGGGCGGTTTTCAATCCATCCTGCTGCACGGCGTCACCGGCAGCGGCAAGACCGAAGTCTATCTGCGGGCCATCGAAAAGGTTCTGGCGGCCGGCCGCCAGGCCCTGGTGCTGGTCCCCGAGATCGCCCTGACGCCGCAATTGGTCGGACGTTTCCAGGCGCGCTTCGCGCCGCGTCGGACGCGCCTGGCGGCGCTCCATTCGGGTTTGTCCGCCGGCGAACGCTATGATGCCTGGCGGCGCATTGCCCGTGGTGAAGTGGATATCGTCATCGGCGCGCGCAGTGCCGTGTTCGCGCCCCTGGAGCGGCTCGGCATGCTCATTGTGGATGAAGAACATGAGTCGAGCTACAAGCAGAGCGAAGGATTTCGCTATCATGCCCGGGATCTGGCCCTGTTGCGCGGCCAGATGGAAGGGGCGGTGGTGCTCCTCGGCAGCGCCACGCCGGCCCTGACCACCTGGCAGCGGGCCCGCTCCGGTCTGTCACTCTATGTGTCCCTGCCGCAGCGGGTGCTGGAGCGGCCCCTGCCGGAAGTGATTCTGGTGGATCTGACCGTCGAGCGCCCCGATGGGTTGCTGGCGCGTCCCCTGCAGGAAGCCCTGGCCGCCAACCTGGAGCGCGGTGAACAATCGCTGCTGCTGCTCAACCGGCGCGGCTTTGCTCCCTACCTGTTGTGCGCCGACTGCGGGACAACGCCGCGCTGCCCCCATTGCGACATCACCCTGACCTACTACCTGGCGCGTCGCGAACTGCGCTGCCATTACTGCGACTATCGCTGCGTGCCGCCCGAACAGTGTCCGACCTGCTTCGGCACGGAATTGCTGCCGGAGGGCGCCGGCACCGAACGCCTCGAACAGGAGCTGCAGAATCTGTTTCCCGCCGCCCGCATCGCCCGCATGGACCGCGACACCACCGGCCGCAAGGGTGCGCACCAGGACCTGGTCGAAGGGATGCTGGCGCGACGCCTGGACATTCTGCTCGGGACCCAGATGGTGGCCAAGGGGCACGATTTTCCCGGCGTCACCCTGGTGGGCGTACTGCAAACCGACAATCTGCTCAATCTGCCCGATTTCCGTGCCGCCGAGCGGGCCTTCACCCTCCTCACCCAGGTTGCCGGTCGCGCCGGGCGCGGCTCCCAGCCCGGCCGGGTCTATATTCAAAGCTATGCGGCGGGACATTACGCTCTGGAATGCTGCGTGCGCCATGACTTCGAGGGATTCTGTCGGCAGGAGCTGGCCCTGCGGGAGGAACTCGGCTATCCGCCCTTCGGCTATCTGGTCAACTGCGTGCTGACCGCCGCCGATGCCGCCCTGGTCGGCCGCACCGCCGAGCAGATCGCCGCCGGCCTGCGGGAGCCGGCCGGCCGCCTGGGTGTCGAGGTGCTCGGGCCGGCGCCCTGTCCCCTGGCCCGCCTGCGGGGCAAATCCCGTTTTCAGGTCCTTCTGAAAAGCCCCCAACGGCCTGCCCTGCGTCACCTGCTGGGACGGCTTGAAAGTCTGCGGCGCCGTCTGCCCTCCGGAGTCGCCCTGGCGGTGGATGTCGATCCCCTGGACATGATTTGATCTCGCCTTCCGAGTTTCGTGTATTTATCTGTGTATGAAAACAACTCAAAATTGGCTTCCGGAAGGCCCGGTGCTTTCGTCCTCTTTCCTTTCCCGCCCCTCAATTGCTATTGTGATTAATATGTTAGCAGTTTGTGGTGAAGATTTGGGCAAACTGGTATGCGGTTTGAATAAACTGAACAGTTTCACCAAAAAGCGCTTGCGGGAAGACAGGTTGCTGCCTTGAATTTAGGCGACATGTCTCCTTTTCTCACACAAACAGGAGGAATCATGACAGTGCAGTTGGACGAAAAAGTAGCACCGATTTACCAGGAGGTTCTGGCCCGGAATCCCGGCGAGGTCGAATTCCATCAGGCCGTTCGCGAAGTGCTGGAATCCCTGGGACCGGTGCTGAGCAAGTACCCGGAGTTCCGTGACTACAAAATCATCGAGCGGATCTGCGAACCGGAGCGGCAGATCATCTTCCGGGTGCCCTGGCAGGACGACCAGAACCGGGTGCACATCAACCGCGGCTTCCGGGTGGAATTCAACAGCGCCCTCGGCCCCTACAAGGGCGGCCTGCGTTTCCATCCGTCCGTCTATCTGGGCATCATCAAGTTTCTGGGGTTCGAGCAGATCTTCAAGAATGCCCTGACCGGCATGCCCATCGGCGGCGGCAAGGGCGGGTCGGACTTCGATCCCAAAGGCAAGAGCGATGCCGAGATCATGCGCTTCTGCCAGAGCTATATGACGGAACTGTATCGCCATATCGGCGAGCACACGGACGTGCCGGCCGGCGATATCGGCGTCGGCGGGCGTGAGATCGGCTACATGTTCGGCCAGTACAAGCGCATCACCAACCGCTACGAGTCCGGCGTGCTCACCGGCAAGGGCTTGGGCTGGGGCGGTTCCCTGGCGCGCACCGAAGCCACCGGCTACGGTGCCACCTTCTTCGTCGAAGAGATGCTCAAGGCGCGCGGCGATTCCCTCGACGGCAAGACCTGCACCGTGTCCGGTTCCGGCAACGTCGCCATCTATGCCATCGAGAAGATCAACCAGTTGGGCGGCAAGGTCGTGGCCTGCTCCGACTCCAACGGGGTCATCTTCCACGAAAAGGGTATCGATCTCGATCTGCTCAAGCAGCTCAAGGAAGTGGAGCGCCGCCGGGTCAAAGACTACGTCACCTATCACAGCGATGCGGTCTACACGGAAAACGGCAACATCTGGGATGTCCCCTGCCAGGTGGCCTTCCCCTGCGCCACCCAGAACGAGCTCAACGGCAAGGATGCGGCGACCCTGGTCAAGAACGGCTGCATCGCCGTCAGCGAAGGCGCCAACATGCCGACCACGCCGGAAGGCGTCATGGTGTTCCTGGACGCCAAGATCGCTTACGGCCCGGCCAAGGCGGCCAACGCCGGCGGCGTCGCGACTTCGGCCCTGGAGATGCAGCAGAACGCCAGTCGCGATTCCTGGACCTTTGCCCACACGGAAAAGCGCCTGCATGAAATCATGGTCAATATTCACAAGAACGCGGCCGAAACCGCCGAGGAATTCGGCACTCCCGGCAACCTGGTGAACGGCGCCAATATCGCCGGTTTCATGAAGGTCGCCAAGGCCATGCTGGCCATGGGCCTGGTCTGATTCGACAGGTATTGCAGTTCTGTCCCAACACAAAGAGCCCGGCTGAAGCCGGGCTCTTTGTGTTTCAGGCGGGAAAGGACGGAGTCCTCCCCCTCAGCGAAAACAGACCACCTTCTGGGCGACCACGTCCGACATGAGTTGCATCTCCTGGTCCAGACGAATTACCTTGACGATTTTCCTGAAGCGGCTGCTGGCCGGCATCAGTCCTTCCAGGAGATTGCCCTGCCCGTTGAGGAAATCGTGGTTGATGCAGCAGTAACGGCTTTCCGGGAACAGGGCCAGGTAGAAGATCTCCGTTTCCACCAAGTCCTGGAAAAAGTGGGTGCCGAAGGACAGTTCGGGCATCAGCCCCCCACTGGAAAAAGCCACCTCGGCCAAAGCCGCCACATTGTTGATTTCGGAAAAGCTGACCGGTACGCCGAGGGACGGCGTGGAGGTCCCCCAACGTCCCGGCCCCATGAGCAGGGTCGGATTGTTCTCCTTGTCGCACAGACGCTTGTTGAGGCGGCCCACCAGGCGGGCGACCTCATATTTGTCGGAGAGGGGCAGATTGCTGTATTCCTGGGGGTCGATCCAGATCAGGCAGCGAATCGGCTGGATGACGTTGCCGCCCATGAAGTGACCCTCGGAAGTGAAAAAGATGCGCTCCGCGTCGAGATTCTCCGGCAACTGCACGGCCCGGTCCTGGCCGCGGGTCTGCAGCGGACGGCATTGCAGCAGGTTGATCTTGGGCGTCTCGCCGTTGGCGAAGTTGACCGTGAATTCGATGTCCACCGGGTAGCGGTAGGTGTCCTCCAGGCTTTTCAGCATGCGCTGCATCAGTTCGGTGAAGCGGGTTTGGGCGAAGAGTTTCTCGAAGGTCAGCAGCCAGGCTTCCTGGCTTTTTTCGCTACGCTCTTCCAGCCGCCGGCTCAGGTCGTGGTTGCGGATCGCGTAACGTTCCAAGTCGAGATCCCGGCAATGGCCGGTCAGGTTCAGCAGCGGCATGGTCTTCAGGGAGTTCTGGTTGACGTCCAGCAGATCCACGTCCCTTTGGGAGAAGCGCCGCAGATCGTCGGAGCCATGATGGGGTTGCTTCAGCGGGTTGTCCAGGGCGACGATGCGCGGGTAGTCCCCCTCGACGCGGTCCACCGCCCGGGTGCCGAGGCCGAACACCAAACGCAGCATGCCGGCCTTGGGATCCATGTCCCGGTCCCAGACAAAGGTGTTGTAGGAGGCGCCGACCCCGGCCAGTTCCGGAAAATAGTAGTGATCGTGATAGGCTCCGGAGACCCGCTGGACCAACAGGGCCATCTGTTCCTGGTGCTGATCCAGGCCCCGTTGGCGGCGGTAGGCCAACGCATCCTCGCTCATGGTGCTGGCGAAGATCTGACGGACGGCATTCTCGAACTGTTCGTAGCGCTCTTCCGGGGTTCCCTGGTTGACGCAGAAGTAGCTGTCGTATTTGCCGGCAAAGGCGTTGCCGAAACTGTCCTCGAGCAGGCTGCTGGAGCGCACGATGATCGGGTATTGACCGAAATGTTCGAGCATTTCCTGGAATTTGGCCCGTACCTCCGGCGGGAAGACGCCGTGGCGCAATTTCTCCTGCAGATCCCCGGCCATGGCAAAATAGCCATCGGGGGTTTTTTGCCGCATCAGCAGTTTCCACCAGCCATTGTGAACGATATAGGAAAAGTAAATGTCCGAGGCGATGTGAAAGGAGTCGTGGGGTTCGAAGTAATGCTGCCAATCGAACTCGAAATCGCGCAGCAGGATGTTGCGCGCCAGCAGCATGCCGACCGCCTTGCCGCCGATATAGCCGGTGCCGATGGTGCGGGACTTGATGTCCAGCAGGTCCTCGAGGCTGAAAAATTGCCGGGCCAGATCCAGCATGCGATCGTCGTGGCCGATCATGATCCGGCACAGCTGGTCGATCATGCGTTGCTGGACTTCCTGGGGTGACGGGGTGTTGACCAGTTCCTCGGCTTCCAGGAACAGCCGGTCCCAGTAGTCCAGCTGCCGGCGGGCATTGTCCGCGAAACCCTGGTAGATGTTGGTCAGATTGGTGGCGTCATAGCTGTTGGCGATGGGCACGAAATTGTGGTCCTGTTCCAGGTGGGGCAGGAACATGGTCGGGGAATGGCGTTGCCAGACCTTCATGGGGTGAACATAGTTCTGGCCGTTGCAGGTGTAGATGTCCAGCAGCAACTGCGTGGTCTGCCGGATCTGGGCGATGGTGTTAAAAGAGTGGCCGCTGCGGATCAGGGCGAAATAGGCAATGGTATCGAGTTCGAACAGGTAGGGGCAGGTTACCTGGAAGAAATTGCCGATCATGGCATCCGTGGCCCAGGCCAGCAGCAGGTCGGACAGGCAGTCGAACACGTAAAAGGCACCGGGACCGGTTTCCGTAATGATATTGTGAACCCGGGTGGCAAAAGGCTCGAAGCCCCGATAGGCATCCAATTGATGAACGATGACCGAAGCTGTTTCGTCGACCAGGGGTTTGTGTTGCCCGAAGCGCATGTATACCACTTGGCGGCCGTCGGCCAAGGCCTGATTCACGAAGGGAGTCACGAAATACTGATAGTCGCTGACACTGTCGGTGCGCCAGACGACGTTATCGCCCATGCGCAAGCTGTCGAGTATTGTGTCCAGTCCGGGAAAACCCGTCGTTGCCCTTTGTTCAAGGCTCATGCCGGCGCCTTTCTTCTTGGTGAGAGTCATATGGGGTCGGAATCGCGCATGCCGGGACAGCATGTCGTGCGGTCGCTGGTTATGATTCCTTTGCGGATGAAACAGCGTGCTGAATCGATGAGCACTGTCGTTGTGGATGGTGCTGAATTATATAGCATCCTGCCGGGCCTGCCAATGCAAAACGGAAAAATACATTGTTTGATTGCATCTTCTGCAATTTTTAGTAAAGTGAATTGTTTGCTGTAAACGGATGGCGGGGGCGGACCCGGCCGGGGGGATCGGCTTGGTCAGGTGCTTCGGAGTTGCAGAGCATGGCGGCAGAGAAGAAGGACCAGGTATGGACCAAGAGGCTGTCGGAGCAGGACGCTGCCGGCGGTTTGCGGGATGGCGATGTGACGGCCCCCGACCAACGCTTTCGTTCCATCTTTGAAAGTGCCAACGCCGGCATGAACACCGTGGATGGCGAGGGGCGTTTTTTGGAGGTCAATCCGGCCTTTTGCCGCTTTGTCGGCTATTCCAGCGAGGAACTGAGCGCCTGCACCGTGTTCGATTTGACCCATCCGGACGATCTGCCGGAAACCCGACGACGGTTCGGGGAAATTCATTCCGGGCTGCGGCGCGCCTTCAACTATGAAAAACGCTTTGTTCGCAGTGACGGGTTGGCGGTCTGGGGGCATGTGACCAGCGCCTGGCTGTTTGACAGCCATGAACGACCTCTGTACGGCGTCGGTTTGGTCCAGGATATTACCGCCCGCAAGCGAGCCGAAGAACGCCTTTGCCGGGCACTGGTCGCCACCCGCCAGGCGCGGGACCGGATCGGCGCCATCCTGGAAGCGGTCGGCCAGGGGCTGATCGTGACGGACCAGCGGGGCCGCGTCATGCATCTCAGCCCCTCTGCCGAACGCTTGCTGGGAGTGCGGCAGAGTTCTGCCGTGCCGCAGTATCTTCCCGAACTGTTCTCGGATGGCCGGGTTGCGCAGCGGGTGGCGGCGGTCATGCACAATCCCGAGGAGCAGAACTCCTTCGAATTTGATCTCGCGGGCAACCACGGCAACCCTCCGCGCACCATCCAGGCGCGGGTTTCGGTGATGCGCGATGCCGCCATGGTCTTGCAGGGTTTCATCCTGGTGTTGCACGATGTCACCCGGGAGCGTGAAGTGGATCGGATGAAGACCGAATTCATTTCCACCGCCGCCCACGAACTGCGCACCCCGTTGACCTCCATTCAGGGCTTTTCGGAAATTCTCCTGAGCCGGGAAGGTTGGCGGGCCGAAGAACGGCGCGACATGCTGCAGGCCATCCATGCGCAGGCTCAGATTCTGTCCATGGTTGTCACCGATCTGCTGGACGTCGCTCGTATCGAGTCCGGGGCGGGATTCGTTCTGAACCGGCGCGACTGCCGGCTGACCGATTTGGTGCAGCAGGCCATTTTCCACGTACCCCATCGTTCGGGCCGGCACCGGTTCGAAATCGACATTGCCGGCGACGCCGAAACGGTCCATTGCGATATGGTCAAGATGCGTCAGATACTGGAAAACCTGCTGAGCAATGCCATCAAATATTCGCCCGCCGGCGGTTCGGTTAAAATCGCTGCGCGACGCGATGGCGAGGAAATCCTGCTCAGCGTGCAGGACCAAGGCATCGGCATGGCGCCGGAGCAGGTGCAGCGGGTGTTTGACAAGTTCTACCGGGCGGATGTTTCCAATTCGGCCATCGAAGGGGTTGGGTTGGGAATGAGTATTGTCAGGGAGATCGTCCATGCCCACGGCTGGCGCATCTGGATCGAGAGTATGCCGGGTCGCGGCACGACCGTATTTCTGTCTCTGTGCGGCAGTTGAAGGGCGCTTTGCGGGCCGGTCGGACACTTGAAAAAAGCTGCAACAGGGCCTGCCGGCCGTTCCCGGCGGAAGCCGTGCCCGTTTTGGGCTGATCATTGTTGCACAGAAGGATGTTTGAATGTGAAACGGATACTGGTGGTGGATGATCAGGCCATGATTCGGCAATTGCTCGAAATCAGCCTGCGCGCCGCCGACCGGCAGATCGTGCTGGCCGAAAGCGGCGAACAGGCCCTGGCCCTGGTTGAGGAACAACCGTTCCATCTGGTCATCATGGATATCATGATGCCCGGCGGCATGGACGGGTTTGAAACCGTTGCGTGCATGCGCGGCGCACCGCGGCTTTGTCGTTGCCCGGTGTTGATCCTGACCGCCAAGGATCAGAGGGCGGAGCGGGATCGCGCCGATGCCCTGGGTGTGGAAGGGTACCTCGTGAAACCTTTCCGCCTGCAGGATCTGCAGGCGCAGGTGGAAAAGCTGATGGACATGCCGACGGCCCTGCCGTTCTGAGACCGAAATTCTTGCCGATTGGCCCTCCAGGCCCCTGGCTGTCAGCCGGGATCCCGGCCGCCGACCCGAGGCGCACCGACGGTCGTCACCCCTTGGCTGCCAAAATAGCGTTCCATGGCCATGCGGGCATACTGCCCGGCGCGGGTTCCTATGTAATCCTCATGGGCCACCATGACCGCGATGATCATTTGGCGGGTACCCTCACGCTCGCGGGCGAAACCGACAAACCAGTCGAAACGCGCCTCCCGATCGCGGCTGCTGATGGAGCCGGTCTTGCCGCCGATCTCCAGTCGGGACAGCACACGATCCTCCTGGTAACCGCGGAACGCCTTGCGGCTGGTCCCGCTCTCGATGGTGGCGTGCATTAACTGCTGCAGTACTCGCGCCGCTTCGGGGGACATGGCCCGCTGTTGCCAGGCCGCTTGGCCGCGGTACAGAATCTTGCCGCGGGCGTCGGCGACCTGATCGACCAGGGACGGGGCGATCATGCGTCCGTCGTTGAGGACGGCGGAAACCATGACCGCACCGTGCAGGGGCGAAATGGTGGTGTCCCGGTTGAAACCGCTGGCCAGTTCCGCCCAGTAGTAGGGGTCGTCACTGGTCTGGAAATGGCTCGGCGGCAGGGCCAGATCAAAGGTCAGGGGCTGATTGAAGCCGAAAGCGCGGGCAACTTGTTCCAGGTGTTCCTTGCCCATGTGCTGTTGTCCGATTTTCCCGAATACCGGATTGATGGACTGGGCAAAGGCGTCGCGGAACGAGATGGCGTTGCTGTTTTTGTTGACCGGGGCAGTCAGTTGCTGCTTGTACAGGGTGTGTTTGGCGCCGTTGAAAAACAGCGGCGAATCGGCGGTATACCCCAGGCGGTCCACGGCGGATGCCGCCGTGACGATCTTGAACAGGCTGGCGGCCGGATAGATACTGTCCAGGCACGGGTTGGCCACCGGATCGCGCCGGTCGTAGCTGGCCATGGCCAGAATGCGGCCGTTGCCGGGTTCCATGGCAACGATGCCGATATGGCGCGAATTCTCGCGATCGAGGTTTTCGAGGAGAAAGTTCTGCAGATCTTCATCAAGGCTGGTCTTGATGTGCAGCATCTGCCGGTTGAACGGGATATCCAGTTCACTGCTGGTCAGATTGGTAAAGGTGGGGATGTCCAGCACCTGCCAGAGATCCTGCTTCCTTTCCAACTTGACGGGGGCGGCCAGGCGCATGGCCGCCTCGGTTTTGGGAGTTCTTGACGGGCTCGACTCGGTGCGGACCATGGCATAAAACGCGCAAACCGCTGTCAGGGTCAGCAGGCCGACGATTCCGGCCCGCAGTCCGGAGCGCCGCCAGTCGGGCCCGCTTGGGGCCTGTCGCCGCAACTCGGTCTGGAATCTTCGCCAATTGGCGGAACGGGAGCGGTTGCCGTAAATCCTGGGTGATTTTCTCATAGCGCAGATCGCAGGAGTTGGGGTTGAAGATCTGGCCGGCCCGGCCCGCCGGATCGGGCCGGAGCAGACGCAGGGGGCCGCAGGCTGTTCATAATATAAACCATTATTCCTATTTTTTTCGTCCCTGACGGCTGAAACGATAGCCACGGCCGCGAACGGTGAGAAAGTGTTCCGGCCGGTTAGGTGTCGTTTCAAAGTATTTGCGCATCCGGACGATGAAATTGTCCAGGGTCCGCGTTTCGGTTTCCGGGTTGAGGCCCCACACGGCCGTCAGCAATTCCTCCCTGGTCAACAGGCGGTCCTCGTTCTGGAAGAAAAAGCGCAGCATGCGGACCTCCAGTTCGGTCAGCACAATGTCGCCGCGCGGGGTTCGGGCACGGCCCTCGTTCAAGTCGATCTCGTTGCCGCCGAAGCGGATGCCGATATCGGCCTGTCCAGGCAGCCGATACCAACTGGACCGGCGTAGAATGCCCTGTACCCGCAGCAAAAATTCCGCCAGGCTGAAGGGCTTGGCCAGGTAGTCGTCAGCCCCTGCCTGCAGGCCGGCGACGCGATCCGGTTCCTTGTTCATGGCGGTCAGCATCAATACCGGCAGCCGCGCATCCAGGTCCCGCAACCGGCGGCAGACCTGGAGGCCATCGATGCCCGGCAGCATCAGATCCAGCACCACCAGTTGGCAGCCGGCCCAGGGAACCAGTTCCAGGGCCTCCTCCCCGCTGGCGACGTGGCGCACGGTGAAGCCTTCCTGTTCCAGGTTGTAAATCAGGGCGGTGGCGATGTGCGGCTCATCTTCGACCAGCAGGATGTAGGGCTGGCTCATGGGGATACTTCCTGTTTCGGGGCGGTCAGGCGGGGCAGGCGGATGTGCACCGCGGTGCCGCGGCCGGGTCCTTCGCTCTTCAGCCAGATCTGACCCTTGTGCCGCCAGACAATGGCCCTGACGATGAACAGGCCGAGGCCGGAACCGGGCAGCGATTCCCCATTGCGGCGGCCTCGGTAGAACATGCGGAAGACCTTTTTCTGCTCCTTGGGGTCGATGCCCCGCCCCTGATCCCGGACCACCAGGTGGCAGTGCTCCCGATCGCCGTGCAGATCGACCTGGATCCGGGCCGGGCCGTCGGAATAGAGTACGGCATTTTCCAGCAGGTTGCGCAAAGCCGTTTCCAGGGCGGCCGGTTCAAAGTTGGCCCAAAGGTCCGGTGTGATGTCGACCTCCAGGTCCGTATCGGGCGGCAGACCCGGCCACTGTTGCTGCAGGAACCGTGCGACCCGTTGCGACAGGTCGCCGGGACGCAAATCCAGGCCCGGCCAGCGCTGCTCGAGGCGATTGGCGGCCAGCAGGTTGTCGACCAGGTTGCGCAGACGTCCCGTGTCCTGCAGCATGGTGTCCAGAAAGCCGGCCAGGCGATCCGGATCCGGTTGTCGCAGACGGATGGTTTCCAGGTGCAGTTGCAGGGACGCCAGGGGCGACTTGAGTTCGTGGCTGACCTGAGAAAGAAAATTCCGGTGGGCCAGATAGAGATTGGCCTGGCGGCGCCAGTAAACGAAGATGACATAGACCCCCGCCAGGATCACCCCCAGCAGAATCAGCCCTTCCACCAGCAGCAGCCAGTCCAGCCTGCTCTGCAGCAGTTCCGGATGATAGCGCTCGGCCAGCACCAGCAGCTTGCGGTGGCTTTTAAGAAACCAGGCCACCCAACAGACCACCACCAGCACCCAGGCCAACTGGATGACGATAAAAGCGATGACGGGATTGACGAAGCGGCGCAAGGATTTCATCGCCCCTGTTTATCATCCGTCCGCGCCCCGTACAAGGGAAAAAATTCATCGCCTGCCAAGGCTTTTACAGAATTATTACAATCTCCCCAAGGCGCTTTTGCTAGGATAGCGGTGGATGTTTACGTACAGCAATTGCTGGGAGGCTTTTTGTGAACAGAACACTCAGAAACGGTTTGACCATTGGACAGCATCGCGCCGCGTTCCCGCTATTCCAGGGGGGCATGGGGGTGCGCATTTCAGCGGGCAGCCTGGCTGGTCATGTGGCGCGTTGCGGTGGTTTCGGAACCGTGGCGGCGGCCGGTATCGGCGCCAACAGTCCGCATTTTGACGGTCGCAATTTCTTTGCCGCGGATCGGGCGGCTTTTCAGGACGAGATTCGCAAGGCGCTGGCCATTGCCCGCGGGGGCGTGGTGGGTGTCAACTGCATGGTGGCGGTCACCAATTACGAGGATATGGTACTGGCGGCCTGCGAGGCGGGCGCTCATTTTGTCGTCAGCGGTGCGGGACTGCCCCTTAACCTGCCGGAACTGACTGCGGAACGCTTCCCCCAGGTGGCCCTGATTCCCATTGTTTCCTCTCTGCGCGCCGCTCAAATCATCGCCCGCAAGTGGTACAAGGGGTACGGCCGGTTGCCGGACGCGGTCATCGTCGAGGATCCGGATACGGCGGGCGGCCACTTGGGCGAAAAACTGGAGAACATCGGTTCCGGCGAGTATGATCAGTATGCCACCGTCCGGGCCATCAAGGACTTCTTTCTCACCGAATATCAGCGTCGGGTGCCCATTGTCGCCGCCGGCGGCATCTGGAATCGAGCCGATGTGTCGCGGGCCCTGGGCCAAGGCGCCGACGGGGTGCAAATGGCGAGCCGGTTCGTGTGCACCGTCGAATGCGACGCGGCCGATGCCTTCAAACAGGCTTATATCGCGGCGCGCCGCGAAGACATCGGTCTGGTCATGAGCCCCGCCGGCCTGCCGGGGCGCGCCCTGGTCGGCAACATCGAGCGGATCCGCCAGCATGACCTGGACGCCGGCGAAGGCTGTCAGTATGCCTGCCTGAAGCGCTGCGCCTTCAAGGAAAGCGGTGAGCGGTTCTGCATTGTCGGTGCCCTGGATCGAGCTCAGCGGGGCGATGTGGAAACCGGCCTCATATTCTGCGGCAGCAATGCCTGGAGAGCCAAACGCATCGAGACGGTGCAGGAAGTTTTTGACGAACTGTTCGCCCTGAACAAACCCACGGCGGCGGAAACCATGGTGGTCAACGGCTGAGCCGGCGCAACTTCGGCGTAACAAACCAGGCGGTCTCGAGGAATCGGGGCCGCCTTTTTTTCAGCCGGCGAGGATTGCCGGGGCGAGCGCGGTGTTGCCGGCGGTAGTTTCGGTGGTATAAGACAGGCGGCTTGCCAGTCATGACGCGGCTGGGGTATTATCGCCACACCTGCAACGGGAGTGCGCATTGGAATCCATGACGACCGAAAACCCCAAATATGTACCCAAGTGGATTGCCTGGGAGAGTACCCGTCGCTGCAATTTGCGCTGTATCCATTGTCGCTGTGCCTCTGATGAACAGGCACCCGAAGGCGATTTCACCACAGCCGAAGCTCGGCAACTCATCGACGACATCTGCCAGGTGTCGCGTCCGGTCATGGTGCTTTCCGGCGGCGAGCCCCTGCTGCGTCCCGACATTTTCGATATTGCCCGTTATGGCACGGAGCAGGGACTGCGCATGTGTCTGGCGACCAACGGCACCCTGATCACCGATGAGGTCTGTCACCGTCTGCGCGAGGTCGGCATCCGCATGGTGTCCCTGTCCCTGGATGGTCCGCGGGCCGCGGTGCATGATGATTTCCGCCAGTGCCCCGGAGCATTTGCCGCCACCGTGCGTGCCGCCGGAATCCTGCGCCGCAACGGGCTGCCCTTTCTGATCAATTCGTCCTTTACGCGCCGCAACCAGGGCGAGATTGCGGCCACCTTCCGCCTCGCCAAACGCCTGGGTGCGGTGGCCTGGTATCTGTTTATGATCGTTCCCACCGGTCGGGGCGAAGACATCCTGTCCGAACTTATCGGCGCCGAGGACTATGAAGCGATCCTGACCTGGCATTATCGGCAGGAACAGGAGGAGGATGCCATCCTCATGCGGCCGACCTGCGCCCCCCACTATTATCGCATCGCGCCGCAACTGGCCCGGGCCGAAGGACGGCCTCTGCAGCGTCGCAGCCTGAGCTTTTCCACCGGCGGCGGCAAAGGCTGTCTGGCCGGACAGAGCATCGCCTTCATCGACGCTTTCGGCAACCTCAAACCCTGTTCCTACTTTCCGGGCAGTGTCGGCAACGTCAAGCAGACGTCCTTCGCCCGACTCTGGGAAGAGGCGCCCGTATTGCAGCAGTTGCGGGACTTCACCCAGTATCGGGGCAAATGCGGCCAGTGCGAATACCTGAAGGTCTGCGGCGGTTGTCGGGCGCGGGCGGAGGCGGTGCATGGTGATTACCTGGCCGAAGAGCCCTATTGCAGTTATCTCCCGCCCGGCTTCCGTCAGGAGCCTGGCCCAACCGACCGGGAGCCGTGCCCATCATGAATGAATCCAGCGACTTTCTTCGCGCCTGCCGTGGGTTGCCGGTGCGGCGCACGCCGGTCTGGTTGATGCGCCAGGCCGGGCGCTATCTGCCGGAATATCGTCAGGTCCGCTCCCGCTACGGTTTTCTTGAGGTGTGCAAGACTCCGGAACTGGCCGTGGAAGTCACCCTCCAGCCGGTGGATTTGTTGGGCGTCGATGCCGCCATCCTCTTTTCGGACATTCTGGTTCCCGTCGAGGCCATGGGCCTGCCGCTTGCTTTCACTCCGGCGCCGGTGCTGGCGCAACCGGTTCGCACGGCAGCGGCGGTTGCCGCCCTGCAGGTCACGGACCCGGAGGAGACCACTCCCTTTGTACTGGAGGCCATTCGTCTGCTGCGCCGGGCCCTGAACGGCCGAGTGCCCCTGATCGGCTTTGGTGGCGCACCCTTCACCCTGGCCTGTTACATGATCGAGGGGCAGGGCAGCCGGCAGTTTCTGACCGTCAAACGCATGATGTACCAGGAGCCCGACCTGTTTCGACAACTGCTGGACAAGGTCACGGAGGCTTCCATTCGCTACCTCAAGGCCCAGGCGGCGGCCGGCGCCGAAGCCATCCAGATTTTCGATACCTGGGGCGGGATTCTGTCGCCGGCGGATTACCAGCGGTTTGTGCTGCCTTTCAGTCGGCGGCTGTTCGATGCTCTGGCGGACACCGGGGTTCCCCTGATTCACTTCGTAAAGGGCGCCGGCACCATGCTCGACCTGGTGCGGCAGGCAGGTGGCACCGTCATCGGTCTGGACTGGATGATCGGCTTGGATCGAGCCCGGGACCTGCTCGGACCGGAGGTGGCGGTGCAGGGCAATCTCGATCCCACGGTGCTGCTCGGCAGCCGCGACGGCATCGCCCGGGAGGTGCAGCGCATCCTGACGGAAAATGCCGGCCGCCCGGGGCATATCTTCAATCTCGGGCACGGCATCCTGCCCGAGGTGCCGGTGGAAAACGCCAGGTTTCTGGTCGATTGCGTACACCGCTGGTCCGAAAACCGGGTGGATTGAAAGGATTTGCATGACGGGGCAGCGCGCGATCTGGCAGACCTCGGCTCCGGTAACGGAACCCGTCGCCCTGGTGGTGCTGAACATGGGCGGGCCGGATTCCCTGGAGGCGGTTGAACCGTTTCTGGTCAACCTGTTTTCCGACCGGGAGCTGATCCGTCTGCCTGGCGGCGCATGGCTGCAGAAACCCCTGGCCAGGCTGCTGGCCCGGCGGCGCGCCGCCAAGGTGCGGGAGCATTATCGGGCCATGGGCGGTGCTTCGCCGCTGGGACATTGGACGGACTGTCAGGGCCGTGCCATCGCCCGGCAACTGGGCCTGGGTTGGCGGCCGCAGGTGGTCATGCGCTATTGGCGGCCTCGGGCCGCCCAGGCCCTGGCCCGGCTGCAGGCGGAGGGCGTGCGCCGCGCCATGGTGCTGCCCCTCTATCCCCACTATTCGGCCGCCACCACCGGCAGCAGCATCCGGGATTTTGCCCGCGCCGCGGCCGAACACTACCCGGAACTGGAATACCGGATTATTGCCGAATGGCACGCCTGGGCGCCCTTTCTCGACACCTTGGCCGACCGGGTTCGAGAGGGCCTGCGACGTTTTCCCGCCGCCGTGCGTGAGGAAGTGGCCCTGGTCTTTTCCGCCCATGCCCTGCCGCAGCGCATGGTGGAACGCGGCGATCCCTATCTGCGGCAGGTGCAGACCACGGTTCGCGGGGTTCTGGAGCGGCTTGAAGGACGCGGCGGCGAGCTGGCCTTTCAGAGCCGCAGCGGTCCGGTGCGCTGGGTCGGTCCCGGCATCATCGAAACCCTCAACCGTTTAAACCGGGAGGGATTTCGTGCGGTGTTGATGGTGCCCGTGTCCTTCGTTTCGGACCACATCGAGACGCTGCATGAAATCGACCACGGATACCGGAATTACGCCCTTGGTCACGGCTGGCGTTATTTCGAGCGCACGGCCATGTTCAACGATCACGAGGCCTTTGCCCGCGCCATGGCGGCCCTGGTGGCCGAGCGCCTGCCGGATGAGTGGCGGTCCGGGACCCAGGGCCTGAAAGGGGTCAATCCGGGTTGACCCGGCAGCAGGCGGCGGGCGGCTCAGAGGCCTGCGGCCTGCAGCTGTTCCAGGAGGACGCGCTGTTCTTCCGTAAGCTTTTTCGGCACGGCAATCTCGATGATTGCGTAGAGATCGCCGGCGTTTTTTTTGCCATGACCCGGCACGCCGTAGCCCTTGAGGCGCAACTTGCCGCCGCCGGCCATGCCGTGAGGGACCTTGACACGCTTGCTGCCGGTCAGGGTCGGCACCTCGACGGAGGTGCCCAGGCAGGCGCCGCTGAAGGGGACCGTGACGGTTACCAGCAGATCGTGTCCCTGGCGGCTGAAAAGGGCATCCGGCTCTACTTCGATATCCAGGAACAGGTCGCCGCGGGCACCCCCGACTGGGCTGGTGCCGCCCTTGCCGGCAATGCGCAGTCGTTGACCGTGGTCCACTCCGGGGGGGATATTGACCTCGATGTGCTCGGCACCGGTGTCGCTCTTGAAGTTGAGGCTCTGGCGACCGCCGAGCACCGCCTGACGAAAGGGCAGCTTCAGGTGCATGACATAATCCTGGCCCTTGGCGGCCCGCCGACCGCCTGCGCCGGTGAAAGTGGTGCGCCCGCGTCCGCCCCCGAACAGTCGGCTGAAAATGTCGTCCGTGCCGAAACCGAACTCGCGGAAAATATCGCCGACATCGAAATCCCGGTAGATGTCTTCCTGGCTGAAGCGTTGGTGGAAACCCGCCTCGCCGAACTGGTCATATTGCCGCCGTTTATCGGTATCGGACAGGACCGCATAGGCTTCGGTGATTTCCTTGAATTTTTCTTCGGCCTGCTTGTCGCCGGGGTTTTTGTCCGGGTGGTATTTCAGTGCCAGTTTGCGGTAGGCTTTCTTTATGGCATCGGCCTCGGCGTTTTTGGCGACACCGAGTACGGCATAGTAATCCTTGGCCATAGATTCTCCTGTCGAAATGCGATATTGCTTTGACAATATAGGTAGGCGGGCCGGCAACGTCAAGGTCTGAGCACGGCGTTGCGATCGTCCTGAAGGGAGGCATCATGCGGATTGCGGTTATCGGCGCCGGTATTTCCGGGTTGGCCACCGCTTTTTTTCTTGATCGGCAATGCCGCTCCTGCGGTCTGACCGACGCAATCGTCGTGCTCGAGAAAGAGATGCGGGTCGGCGGCAAGATTCGCTCTGACTGCGACCAGGGTTACCTGGTTGAGTGGGGCCCCAACGGTTTTCTCGACAGCAAGCCTGCAACCCTTGAATTATGTGGGCAGTTGGGGTTGTCGGAGGATTTGCTGCGCTCCGATGACAATGCCCGCAAGCGTTTCATCTTTGCCGATGGCCGCTTGCAGCGGGTGCCTGAAACCGCTGCCGGCTTCCTGCGCTCAACCCTGATTTCCTGGCCGGGCAAGCTGCGGCTCGGGGCGGAGTTGCTGGTGCCCCGCGGCCATCATGAGGACGAATCCCTGGCGGACTTCGTCCGGCGGCGCCTGGGCCCGGAAGTCCTGGAAAAACTCATCGGGCCCATGGTCTCGGGGATTTTCGCCGGCGATCCGGAAAGTATGAGCCTGCGCAGCTGTTTTCCACGTATTCACGAACTGGAACAGCAGTATGGCGGCCTGATCCGGGCCATGCTGCGCTTGGCCGGACAGAAACGCCGCGAACGACGCGCCGGCAAGGTGGTCGCCGGCGCCGCGGGCCCCGGCGGGATTCTCACCTCCTTTGAGGCGGGACTGCAGACCCTGCCCGACGCCCTGGCCGCCAGTCTGGGCGACTCGATTCGGAGCGGGGTGGCGGCGGCCACTCTGAAGCCCAAGGGGGACGGTTTTGAAATCGTCCTCGCGGATGGGCGCAGCCTGATGGCCGAGGTGGTGATCTGTGCCCTGCCGGCACCGCAATTGGCAGGCCTTCTGGAGATTTCGCGGCCGGCCATGAGCACCCTGTTGCGCCAGATCCCCTATGCGCCTTTGCAGGTTGCCTGTTTCGGCTATCGGAGCGAGGATGTGCCCGATGAATTGAATGGTTTCGGCTACCTGACTACGCGCTCCGCAGGTTTGCACAGCCTCGGTACCCTGTGGGATTCGAGCATCTTCCCGCAGCGGGCTCCGGCCGGCCGGCGGCTGCTGCGAACCATGCTGGGGGGGGCGACCCGGCCTGGGGCCGGCACCCTGAGCGCCGAACAGGTGCGTGGCGAGGTCATGGAGGATTTACGCACCACTCTCGGGGTTGAGGCGGCTCCCGAATGGGTGCGCATCATTTCCCATGCCGCGGCCATCCCCCAGTATCCGCCCGGTCACGGACGGCGCTTGGCGGCTCTGGAGGAACTGGCCGCCGGCACCCCCGGCTTGTTTCTGGTCGGCAATGCTTTTTATGGCGTCGGGCTCAACGATTGTGTTGCCGCCGCCGGGCGGGTCGCCGATCGGGTCCTGGCCCTGCTGCGGCAGCGCCGGGGCTGAAGAGAAACACGGCTTCATTCTTCTTCTTTTTGCCTATATTGGATACTCTATGACGATCAATTGGTTTCCCGGGCACATGCACAAATCCCGGAAACAGATAGCCGAGCTTATGCCCCGGGTGGATGTGGTGGTGGAGGTGTTGGACGCCCGGCTGCCGGACGCCAGCAGCAATCCCCTGCTGACCGAATTGCGCCGGGGCAGACCCTGCCTGAAGATATTGAACAAATGCGATCTGGCCGATCCCCGGGTCACGGACGATTGGATCAAGGCCTTCGAGGCACGTTCCCGGCAGATTCGGGCTCTGGCCGTGTCGGCGGTGCGTCCCCGCGACCTGATGCGCCTGTCGCGCTTGTGCCGCAGCCTGGCGCCGTCCCGCGGGGTGCCCGGAAAGCCGCTGCGCATTCTGGTGGTCGGGATTCCCAATGTGGGCAAATCGACCCTGATCAACTCCCTCGCCGGTCGGCGGATTGCCAAGGTCGGCGACAAGCCGGCCATCACCAAGGCGCCGCAGCAGGTCGATCTGCGCAACGGCCTGTTGCTGGTGGATACGCCGGGTGTGTTGGCGCCCAACCTCGCCGACCAGCAGGCGGCCCTGCGCCTGGCGGCGAGTGGTGCCATCGGCGACAATGCCATGGATTACCAGCTGGTGGCACAGTTTCTGGTCGAATTTCTGCGGCAACACTATCCCTCTCTGCTCCAGGAGCGTTTCGGATTGGGGGAATTGCCTGAAGAGAGCGAAGTTTTGCTGGAGGCCATCGGCCGGCAGCGTGGCTGCCTGGCCGCCGGGGGGGTCGTGGACCGGCAGCGCGCCGCCGAAACCCTGCTGCGGGATCTGCAAAGCGGCCGCCTGGGACGTATCACCCTTGAATTTCCCGAGGCTGTCGCCAAGGTATCCGCTAACGTGGCAAAGTCGGGTGCGAAACAACCATGACGGCTCGGCCGGTCGAAAAGAGCTATTGACAGCGGCTGGCGGTGGCGTTACGGTGGAGCGCCCTCGGTCGGTTTTTGCCAAATGCGGCCGCATGGATTGCGTACAGCCTTCACAGCTCAGGCTGTCTAAATTACCACCCACTTTTGGAGGATTCAACGGATGAAAAGGTATTTTGGGGTAGTGCCGGGTGTCTTGGCCCTGGTCATCGGAGTCGGCGGCTGCACGGGCAATGCCAAGCCGACCGAACCTAAGGACCTCAAGGACCGGGTCAGCTACAGCATCGGACTGAAAATCGGCAAGGATTTCAAAGCCCAGGAAGTGGAACTCAACCCTGAAATGTTGCTGGCCGGGGTGCGCCACGGATTGGCGGATGCCAAGCCGCTGCTGACCGACGAGCAGATTCAGCAGACCATGGAAGAGTTTCAGAAGGAGATGATCGCCCGCCAGCAGAGCCGCCAGGAAAAACTGGCGACGGACAATCTCGCGGGCGGCAAGAAATTCCTGGAGGAAAACAGCAAAAAACCGGGCGTGGTCACCCTGCCCAGCGGCCTGCAGTACAAGATTGTGGAGGAAGGCAGCGGCAAGCAGCCGAGCGCCGAGGATACGGTGAAGGTCCACTACCGCGGCACCCTCGTCGACGGCACCGAATTCGACAGTTCCTATGCCCGCAATACGCCCGCCACCTTCCAGGTTTCCCAAGTGATTCCGGGTTGGACCGAAGCGCTGCAGCTCATGAAAGCGGGATCCAAATGGCAGATTGTGCTGCCGCCGGAACTGGCTTATGGGGAACAGGGCGCCGGTCCGGCCATCGGCCCCAATGCGGTGCTGGTTTTCGATGTGGAATTGCTCGAGGTTCAGTAATTCGCTTCGAATTTCCTTATGATAGACCCAGGCCCGGTGGCATGCCACCGGGCTGTTTTATTTTTTCAGTTCGATGCCGTAGGACTTGATCTTGCGGTGCAGGTTGGAGCGCTCCAGATCGATGGCTTCCGCGGTGCGCGAGACGTTGCCGTCGAATTCCTCCAGTTTCTGCTGGATGAACTCCCGTTCGAATTCATCCCGGGCCTGTTTGAAGGTCATGTCGTCAAAGGCGGGCAGTGGCAGGCCGGTTTTCATGCCGGCCCCGGAGCCCTGGATGCCCTCCGGCAGATCCTCGGCCAGGATGGTTTCGTGGGCCACCATGATGACCAGGCGTTCCACCACGTTTTTCAATTCCCGCACATTCCCCGGCCAGGCATAAGCCCGCAGGGCTTCCGCGGCTTCCGGGCTGAACCGTTTGCTGTCACGGCTTTCCTGCCGACAGAAATGGGCCAGAAAATGCTCGGCGAGGAGCATGATGTCCCCCCGGCGGTGGCGCAGGGGCGGCACATGGAAGGGCAGGACATTGAGACGGTAATAGAGGTCCTGGCGGAAACGGCCCTGCCGGATCTCTTCTTCAAGATCCTTGTTGGTGGCGGCGATGACGCGTACATCGACTTCTATGGTGCGGCTTCCTCCGACCCGTTCGAACTTCCTTTCCTGCAGGATACGCAGAATCTTGGCCTGGGTTTTCAGGCTCATATCCCCGATTTCATCCAGAAACAGTGTCCCTTGGTGGGCCAAATCGAACTTTCCCTTGCGTTGGGCCGTGGCGCCGGTGAAGGCCCCCTTTTCATGCCCGAACAGTTCCGACTCGATGAGTTCCTCGGGAATGGCGGCGCAGTTGACCTCGACGAAAGGTTTGTCGCCGCGTTTCGACAGATTATGGATGGCCCGTGCCACCAGTTCCTTGCCGGTCCCGTTTTCCCCGGTGATAAGCACCCATCCCGAGGTGGGCGCGGCGATGGCGATCTGTTCCTTGAGATGGCAGATGGCCGGGCTGTTGCCGAGCATCTCACAGTCCTTGGCCATGGATGCCTTCAGGGAACGATTTTCCTCCACCAGGCGGCCGAGCTTGAGGGCGTTATCGATGGACAGCAGGACCTTTTCCAGGGACAGGGGCTTTTCGATGAAATCGAGGGCGCCCAGTTTGGTGGCCTTGACCGCCGTCTCGATGGTGCCGTGGCCGCTCATCATGATGACCAGTTGTTCGGGATTGCTTTCCCGCAGCCGGCTCAGGGTTTCCAGGCCGTCCATGCCCGGCAGCCAGACATCCAACAGGACCAGATCGGGGCATTCCTCCCGCGCCAGAGCCAGACCGGATTCACCGGTTTCGGCCAGCAGGGTGCGATAGCCTTCATCCTCCAGGATGCCCTCCAGGCTTTCCCGGATGCTTGGTTCATCGTCAATAATCAAAATGGTTTGCATGGTTCGTCCTCATCATGCCGAATTGTTCCCGGCTGTTTCGCTCAAACTGCCAAACCGGTCTCGGCAACCGGCAATTCGACAATGAACTTGGTGCCTTTGGGCGGGTTGTCCTTGACCCGGATATAACCGTGGTGATCGGCGATGATGGTGGCGACAATGGCCAGTCCCAGGCCGGTGCCCGACTTCTTGGTGGAAAAGTAGGGTTCGAACAGCCGGGGCTTGTCTTCGGCCGGAATGCCGCAGCCGTCATCGGCAATGACCAGGCTGACCATCTGCAACTCCTGGCTGTAGTGGGTTTCAAGCCGAATCCGGCCGGTCCCGTCGATAGCAGCGACGGCATTGTCGAGCATGTTGATGACGGCGCGCTTGATCTGGTCCCGGTCCAGGGAGAATACCGGCAGGTCCGGATCGGTCACCAGTTCGAAATGAATGCGCCGATGGGCCTCCTGGTACAGCACCAGAGCTTCACTGATCACCTCGTTGAGATTGTTGGGTGTCGGGTTGACCGCCGGCATCTTGGCGAAGTTGGAAAATTCATCGACCAGCACCTTCAATTCGTCAACCTGTTTGATGATCATGCTGGTACAGTCGTCGAAGACCCCGTCATCCTCGTCGAAACGGTCCAGATAGCGACGCCGCAGACGTTGCGCCGATAGGCGGATGGGCGTCAGGGGATTCTTGATTTCGTGGGCGATGCGGCGTGCCACCTCACGCCAGGCAGCCATGCGCTGGGCCTTGACGATGTGGGTCAGGTCGTCGAACACCACCACGGTACCCATGAATACGCCGGTTTCGTCGCGCAGGGTGGTGATGTGCAGTTGCAGGGTCAGCTTATGATCGTCAAAGGGGACCGTCAACTGTTGGGAAATGGAATCCTTGCCCGATTGACCCAGGCTCTTGAGCAGATCGTCGATGATGGTCAGATGCTCGGCGGCCAACACCTCGCGGAAATGCCGACCGAGGACCTTGCTGGTCTTGATGCGCAGCAATTTTTCGGCGGATTTGTTGATGGTGGTCAGCTTGCCATGGCGA
The DNA here is from genome assembly GCF_020194955.2 of Desulfuromonas sp. CSMB_57. Taxonomy (GTDB): domain Bacteria; phylum Desulfobacterota; class Desulfuromonadia; order Desulfuromonadales; family Syntrophotaleaceae; genus JAFCIY02. The sequence continues at coordinate 28,058 of NZ_JAFCIY020000028.1, forward strand.
TCGACGGAGATGACCCCGGCGGTGACGTTGCGCAGGACGATTTCCATGTAACGCCGCCGCTGGTCCAATTCCAGGTTGGACGAACGCAGGTCCCGGTTGGCCTGATCGATGTCGTCCCGGCTGTGGCGCAGGTCCCGGGTCATGCGGTTGAAGGCGTCCACCAGCATGGCGATTTCGTCATCGCTCTGGGGTTCGAGCTGGACTTCCAGATCGCCTTCGGCGATGCGCCGGGTGGCCAGCAGCAGTTCCTGGATGGGGACCGTGATGGTTCGGGCCAGGTGAAAGCCGAACCAGGTCGCCAGAAAGAGGATGGCCAGGGAGATGATGAGGAGAATCTGGATGTAGCCTTTCTGGATGCGGTCCTGTAGCAGTTGGGTGCTTTTGTACTGTTCGTAGGAGGCCGAGATCTCCTGCATTTTGCTGACCAGGGAGTAGGGCACGTAATAATTGACCACCACCACCCCGACCACGTCATCGGGATTCCAGGTGGAGAAGACCGGCACGATGCCGCGAATCAGGTCCGCCTTGCCGATGGGGGTGATGCGGGTAAAGCGGTTGCCCTGGAGGGCTTCCCGAATCGCCTCGCTGCCGGGATCGGTGAAGTCGGCGATGGGCACCTGGGGGTTGGCGGCCCGGACCAGTTCCTCATAGGTGGCGGAAAACACCTCCACCACCCCCAGGTTGTACTCCTGCTGTTTTTCCGTGATGACGCGCCGCAACTCCGGCAGGTTGGCTTCATTGAGCAGTCGCTGTTCCCGGATGATGCGGGCCAGTTGGTCGCCGTAGTAGAGAGCATTGGCCGCGGAATTCTTGTAATAGGTCTGGGCGACCTCCAGAGACTCCTCCAGGGAGGTTTCGATCTGGTCGCTGAACCAGCTTTCGATGGATTTGGAGATAAAGCCGGCCGCGACCAAAAACAGCAGGGCCGTCGGTACCAGAGACAGGGTGATGAAAATCACCACCAGTCGGGTGCGCAGTCGGTTGCCGGGCACCTCGCGGCGACGCTCCACCAGCAATTTGAACAGGTTGCGAAAGACCAGGAACAGGGTCAGAAGAATGAGCAGGATGTTGAGATTGATGAGCAGCAGCACCAGCACGTTCTTGGTGAGGGGAACGCGATTGGCAAATTCGAAAACGCGGTTTTCGAAGAGCGACAGTAAAGTCACAACGCCGGCAAGCAGACCGATCAGCACCCATTCCCGGCGCCGTTTGCGGGTTTCACGGAGTTTGTGTTGTTCTGTGGATGGTTGCTTCATTGCGGGCGTTCTCCTGGTAACAGCTTGGCCTGTAATTCTAGGCCGAGCCGAGAAAAAAATGCAACTGCGCGCCCTTGGTGTGCAACAAAAAAAGCAGCCCTTCGGCTGCTTTTTTTGTTATGACTGACGAAATGAAATGCTGGCGGAAGTTCAGGCTTCCGACAGGGCCAGGGCCGCAATCGGCGCCCGATGTCCGATGCCGATGGCCGGCAGAGCCTCTTCTTCGGCGGCTTCCACCAATTGCCAGCAATCGGGGCTGGCCAGAAGTTTTTCCACCAGTTTGTGATTGAGGTCGTGGCCGGATTTCACGGCTTTGACGTGGCCCAGGATCGGATAGCCGGCCAGGCTGAAATCGCCAACGGCGTCCAGGATTTTGTGGCGTACGAATTCGTCGCTGAAGCGCAACCCTTCGGGGTTGAGAATGCCCTCGTCACCGATGACCACGGCGTTTTCCAGGGAACCGCCGCGGGCCAGGCCATTGGCTTTAAGATATTCGACTTCCCGGTAGAAGCCGAAGGTCCGCGCGGAGGCAATCTCGGTGCGGAAGGAGGCTTCGGATACCTTGATGGTCCGGTGCTGTTGCCCGATGCTGGCGTGGGCGAAATCGATGTCGAAGGTCACCCGGAAGAACCGCGAAGGAATGATGCTGACTCGCTTGTCGCCTTCGACCAGGGTAACGGGCTTGCGCACCGCCAGATATTTGCGGCGCCGCTCCAGTTGCCGGATACCGGCCTGCTGCAGTTGGGCGACGAAGGTGGCGGCGCTGCCGTCCATGACCGGAACTTCCGGGCCATCGATGTCGATGTGCAGATTGTCGATGCCGCAGGCGGACAGGGCCGCCATGAGATGTTCGATGGTGGAAACGCTCACCCCGTCCCGGCCGATGACGGTGGCCATGCGGGTATCGACCACGTTGGCGGACACGGCTTCGATGGAGACGGGCAGCGGGCCGTCGATGCGGTGAAAGACGATGCCGGTGCCGCTGGTTGCCGGACGCAGTTTCATGGTGATCGGGCAACCCGTGTGCAGGCCGATGCCGGCAATCTCGACGGAGCGCTTCAAAGTGGTCTGAAAAATCATGGTGAGCCTTTCTGCTGAGGTTCTGTGGAGCTGGTGATATTTTACAAGCAAGGCTCATGCCAAACAAGGAAATTGTTTAAATTATTGAAATTATACATTTATTTTCTTGGGAAGGGGTTGAGGTCACGGTTTTCAGTGTGGCATGGATGGCAAGTGTGGCATTTGCGCCACACTGTCATGCACGGCGGTGACCTGGTACGGGAGGCACGCCGGCAGGCCGTTGCAAAGTAATCCGCCGGAAGCGGGGATGGGGTTCGGCATCCCTCCCCTAAAGGCGGCCGGAGCGAAGAATGGCGATGGCCAGCCAGAGTCCGAGCAGTCCGGCGACGGAATAGCCGATCAGTCCCATGACCGGAAAACCGAACAGCAGGGGCCCTTTGTCCGTCAGCATGACCAGAGAGGAGCCGATGATCAAGGCACTGATCAACATGCTGAAGGACAGGCGGTTACTGGATTTGTCCAGATCGGTGATGAGATGGTCCAGTCCCCGGTGCTCAAGTTCGATCTTGATTTTGTTGTGCCGTAACCGATTGAGCAGTTCGCGCAGTTCCTGGGGCAGACTGCGCAGCAGGCCGCCGTATCCTTGCAGGACCCGCAGCAATTCCCTGCCCAGGTTGCCCGGCGCCAGGCGTTCCCGTGCCAGGCGTTCAAGGAAGGGCTTGAGATGCTGAACCATGTTGAACTGCGGGTCCAGTTGGCGGCCGATCCCTTCCATGGTGATCAGGGCCCGGGCCAGGAGCAGCAGATCGGGCGGAAATTTGATGCGGAACTGGGCCAGCAGGTCGATGAAGTCGGCCAGCAACTGCCCGGTATGGATTTCCTGCAGGGGCAGTTCGTAATAATCATCGATGAAGTCGTGCACCGCTTTTTTCAGCTCGGTCAGAACCAGTTCGTCCTCGAGTTCGCCGGAATACAGCAGCAGTTGGGTGACTTTCTCCACGTCGCGTTGCAGGATGCCGCTCAGGAGATCGACCAGTTGGTACATCATGTCCCGGTCCAGGCGCCCGACCATGCCGTAATCCAGGAAGCAGATGACGTTGTCGGGCAGGATGTACAGGTTGCCGGGATGCGGGTCGCCATGGAACAGGCCATGAACCAGCACCTGCGTGAGCAGGGCGTCGGCGCCGTGGCGGGCGATGGCTTGCAGGTCGTGGCCGGCGATGCGCAGGCGGTCGAATTCGTTGACCTTGATGCCGTCGATATACTCCATGGTCAGGACCGTTTCGCCGCACAGGTCCCGATACAGGAGCGGAACATGGACCGTGGAATCATCTCGGAAATTGGCGGCAAAACGCTCGATGGTGTGGCCCTCTCGGGAAAAATCCATTTCCCGGTTGAGGGTGCGGCGGAAGGCTTTCACCAGTCCGACGGGATCGAAGGGATGCCAGGAGGGCAGGTGCCGTTCGGCCAGCACCGCCAGGCCCATGAGGATGTCGAGATCGGTGGCGATGACCTGCTCGATGCCGGGCCGCCGGACCTTGACCACCACTTCCGCCCCGCTTTTCAGTACGGCTCGGTGGACCTGGGCCATGGAGGCGGCTGCCAGGGGGGCGGCGTCGAAATGCAGGAACAGCGCCCCGACCGGGGAGCCGAGTTGGCGTTCGATCTGCAGTTCCACCTCCGACAGGGGGAAGGGCGGAACGCGATCCTGCAACTTGCTGAACTCCGCCACATACTCCTGGGGGATGAGATCCGGACGGGTGGAGAGCAATTGACCGAGTTTGACGAAGGTCGGTCCCAATTCCTCCATGGCCATCCGCAGACGCACCGCCGGGGTCAGTTGCTCCAGGGTGCGCCGGGAAGGCCGCCGGGACAACAGCTGCCGGCCGCGCTCAAGCAGATGCCCCAGGGGCAGCTGATCGAGAATCTGGCCGAAACCGTATTTGACCAGAACCCCGAGAACCTGCCGGTAGCGACGCAGGGAGCGGATGTTGCGATGCAACCGGGTCAGGCTCAACATGGTCAGGGCTGGTCCGTTTCCAGCTGTTTTTCCAGGGCCAGCACCCTCTGTTCGAGTTTTTCAAAGGCTTCCTGCGTGATCAGGCCGCATTCGCTGCAGGCCTTGCGGACCTCTTCGCGGGCCAGGTCCTCCAGTTGTTGCTGGTTGTGGCGCACCGTTTCGCGCAGGGAGGCCAGCATTTCCCGGGCTTTTTCATCACCGAGACTGAATTGCTTTTGCAACTCGGAAATCAGTTCCTCGGCCTTTTTCTGGCTCAGGGCCAGGGCGCCGATGCCGGCCAGCAGGGTTTTCTGCAACAGATCGAGCATGGTTCCCTCCTAGGTGTAACAGGTTGAAATCAATTCGGGATGGAGGTTAAAGCATAGCACAGGGCGAGGGGCGTGTCATCGACCCGGCAGGGTCCCGGAACGGTCTCTGCGGATCAAAGCGGGGAGAGCGTATCCTGGACCAGGGACCAGGGCGGCAGGCCGCGTTCCATCCAGATTTGGTCGGCCAGGGTCTCCGTCGTGTCGGTATCCGGAAATTGCTGGCGGAGAGCCTGCAGCAGGTCGCGGCGCAGGCGCTGCAGATCCGTGAGATAACGGTCGAGAATGGCGGCGACCAGCCTGGGATCCGTCGGCAATTGCACCGGCGCGGGCCGGCAGGCGGCAATCAGGAGCAGGGCGCGCGCCGTGTCGCGGCCCTGGACCCGGAAAATCCGACCGCCAGTGTCCTGCAACTCGATGCAGCCGAAAAATTCCGCTCCGGCCCGCAGCGCGCCACGGTATTCGTAGTGTTGCAGATCCGGGCGGTAGTAATCGTACAGGTATTGTTCGGGAAAGCGCGGTACGCCGTCCAGGAACACCCGCTGAGCCACCATGGCCAATTGATCGTCGTCGATGGGGGCACGATCTTGCGCCCAGGTGGCGCACGGGGGCGGCTCCGACATCGGCGGCGGGATGCAGTCCGGCAGCCAGACGGCCAACTCGCTTTCAAAACGGGCGGGGTCCGGGCCGTCTTGGCCCTGTTCGTCACACCATCGCTGCAGGCCTTTCAGGGTTGGCAGTTGGGGTAGCGGCAGGCCGGTGGTTTTCGCCTGTTTTTCGAGCAGTCCGCGGCGGGGCAGGGCGCGGCCGCCGCCGACCTGTTGCCAAAGGTAACGGCCTAGTTTCGAGCGCAAGAAAAGGTGGAGGATATCCAGATGACCGACCGGCCATTGCGTCGGTTCGGGAATGACCAAGCGGCCCTCGCGCAGCGCCAGGTAAAGGGGGTCTGGAAGTTCCAGGTAGAGCGCCGTCAAGACCGGCGGGCCCGCCAGCAGAGTCGCCCAGGGGACGCTGCGGGCGTGACCTGCCTGTTCCAGGACCGTGGCGCCATCCCACTGCCGTTGCTTGATCAGGTCGAGTTGCAGGCAGCGACCAGGTTCACGGCGCAAGCCCATGATGCTGGCCGTCTCCTGAATCCATTGCAACAGCAGGCGGCCGAAGTCGCTGGACAGCCAGCCGTCCGGGGTGACCAGGGTCAGGCGGGCATGGGGAGCGGCCAGGCCCAGCACATGGAGCAGTTGCCAGGCCCAGCGCGGGGTCGCCGGCGGCAGGCGAAAACGTCGGGCCGGCCAGGAGATGCGCAACTGCGTGGTCATCACCCGGCGTTGTTCCGGCAGGGGCGTTCGGCCGTCATCCAGGGTGCCGCAGATGGTGGAAGGAGCAGGCTTTGCGGGCAGGCACAGGGGATCGTCAACCTGGCAGCGGGGCTGCGGCAGGCCGCGCAGCTGCCGCAGCAGGGCCAGCAGACCGCTCAGAGCCGGCGTGGCTGCTTCGCCGAAGGCGCAGTGGGTTGCGGGTGGGGCGTCGGGAAACAGGAACAGGCTGGGCCCGGTCGCGTCGCCGCCGGCCGGCAGGGGACGGCCGCCGAGGGCTTCCGCCTGGTGCTGCAGCAGGATCTCCAGAGCGGCGGCGGCCCGGGCCCGGTCCCGACTCAGATCCAACTGCCGGAGGCGATGCAGCAGCAGATGAAAACGCACCAGGCAGGGTTCGGGCAGGACCGGTTCCTGACTTCGCCGCCGCAGGGCACTTTGCAGTGGCTCGTCCAGGGTCGGCAGGGCCGCAACCAGGACCCTTTCCAGGTCGCCGGCGGCAATCACCGTCGGTAGTTGGTTGGCTTGCAACAGGGCCAGCAGGCGGCCAAGGGTGAGTCCCGCCTGGTCGCGGGCTGACGGTATCTCCTGGCCGGCGGCGTACTCCGCCAGGCCATGCCGGTGTCGGTCCGCGGTGAGCATGGGGATTACGCCCCCCAAGGTTGCTTGATACATATTGGCCAGGTAGCACGGGGGCATTTGGCCGACCGGCAGGGCGCCCAGCACGCTATAGGCCTTGAGATCCTCCATGAGTCGCAGCAGGGCATCATGGAAATCCGCCGTACTGGTTTTGCTGGTGCGTTTCAGAGGCCAACTGCGGAGAGGTGTGGCACTCTGGTCCCGGAACTGCCAATAGGTGATTTCCCGGGCGCCCCAGGTGGTGAAAATGCTCAAACCCAGGGCTGCGGCGCAGGCCGCGGCCTGCTCGAGGGACTCCGGAGTTGTTTCAACGGGAAAGAAAATCACCCCGCCGGCCATGTAGCTGTCGCGGTTGATCCAGAGCACCAGGGGAGGAGCCATGGTGCCAACGGCGGTGCACAGGCGCGGAAAGACTTCGGCTCGCCGGAAGGGAGTGCGGCCGCGTTCAATAACGTCCGTGGCCCAGCGTGCCAATTGTTGCGCCAGTTGCCGGACTGTCTGCGGATCCATGCCGCCGGGGTTGCGATGGCTCATGGCATCACGGATCGAACAGGCCGCCCCCCGGTGCCCGCTCCAGCGGGCGCCGGTCGAAATGCCCGTAGGCGAGGCTGGTGGCCATGCGGCCGCGCGGGGTGCGGTTGAGAAATCCCTGTTGCAGCAGGTAGGGCTCGATGACATCCTCCAGGGTGTCTTTTTCCTCGCCGATGGCGGCCGCCAAGGTTTCCAGCCCAACGGGCCCGCCGGCGAACTTGTCGATGATGGTCAGCAGCAAACGACGGTCCATGTGATCGAGGCCGCTGCGGTCCACTTCCAGGCGGGACAGGGCCAAATCGGCGATTTCGCGGGAGATGACACCGTCGCCCAGGATCTGGGCGAAATCGCGGACCCGGCGCAGCAGGCGATTGGCGATACGGGGCGTGCCGCGGCTGCGGCGGGCGATTTCCAGTTCACCATCCCGCTCGATGGCGATGCCGAGGATGCCGCTGCTGCGCCGGACGATGGTGGCCAGGTCTTCGACGGCATAGAATTCCAGGCGGCAGATGACCCCGAACCGATCACGCAGCGGCGAGGACAGCAGGCCGGCCCGGGTGGTCGCCCCGACCAGGGTGAAACGCGGAATGTCCAGTTTGATGGTCCGTGCCGACGGCCCCTGGCCGATGATGATATCCAGCTGATAATCCTCCATGGCCGGATAGAGGATTTCCTCGACCACGGGTGACAGGCGGTGAATCTCATCGATGAACAGCACGTCGCCTTCGCTCAGATTGGTCAGGATGGCCGCCAGATCGCCGGGTTTTTCGATGACCGGTCCCGAGGTGCTCTTGATGTGGACCCCCATTTCGCAAGCCACGATATTGGCCAGGGTGGTCTTGCCCAGGCCCGGCGGGCCGTAGAACAGGACATGGTCGAGGGATTCACGCCGGCCCCGGGCCGCATCGATGAAGACCTGCAGGTTGTCCTTGGCCTTGGCCTGGCCGATATATTCGTTCAGGGAGCGAGGCCGCAGCGTGGTTTCAATGCCTTGGTCTTCAATGCTGCTGTCGGGTGCGATGAGGCGATCGTCCATGAGATCCTGCCGGGCTGGAGCTGGAGAATAACGGAATCAAGGATACAGGGAAAGCGCCGGGCGGAAAAGGGAAAATACCCGTCCCGGGGCCGTCGGTGGCCATGCTTCAGCGCATGAGAATCTTCAGCGCCTGCTTCAGGATCTCCTCCAGGCCAACCCCGGGTTGCGGCGCCAGGCTCTCGAGGGCTTTGCGGGAAAGATTTTCCTTGTATCCCAGATTGACCAGGGCCGACAGGGCATCGTCACGCATATCACTGGTTGTCTGCCGGTCGGCGACAGACAGTCCGGGGCCTTCGCTGTGGCCAACGGGACCGATCTTTTCCCGCAGTTCAAGAATCAGGCGCTCGGCGGTTTTTTTGCCGATGCCGGGCACCGTCGCCAGGCGCTGGGCGTCGCCCCGCGCCAGGGCGCCGCGTAGTTCCTCGGCGGGCAACTGGGAAAGGATGTTGAGAGCAACCTTGGGGCCGATGCCGGAGACGGACAGCAGCAGGATGAAGAGTTCCTTTTCGACCGGGGTCAAAAAGCCGAACAGGAGGATGGCGTCCTCTCGCACATGGGTGTGCACATGAACCCGCACCGGCCCTTCATCCGGCAAGGCATAAAAGGTGGACAGAGGGATCATGAGGCGGTAGCCGACGCCGCCGACATCGACGATGATCTGGCTGACCTGCTTGCTGACCAGTTGTCCGCTGAGCAAAGCGATCAAGGGCCTCTCCTGATAAGGTGTTCAGGACCGCAGGGCAGCGCTGTCCAGCCTGCAGGCCAACTCATGGCAGTGAGCATGGCAGATGGCGACGGCCAAGGCATCCGAGGCGTCTTCCTGGGCGATCTCGGGCAGTGCCAACAGTACCCGGACCATGTGCTGAACCTGGGTTTTGGCTGCCCTGCCATAGCCGACCACGGCGTTTTTGACCTCCACGGCGCTGTATTCCGCCACCGGCAGGCCGGCGTTGACTCCGGCCAGCATGGCCACCCCGCGGGCGTGTCCGAGCTTCAGGGCCGACAGGGCGTTCTTGGCGACAAAGATGCGTTCGACGGCCACCGCCTGGGGGGCATACTCGTCGATGATCCGGTTGAGTTGCCGGTAGATGATCTGCAGGCGCTCCGGCATGGGCGCCTTGCTGTTGGTGATGATGGCGCCGTTGTCCATATGTCGCAGGCGGTTGCCGATCTTTTCCACCAGTCCATAGCCGGTGATGCGGCTGCCGGGGTCGATGCCTAGGATGCGCATGCAGACCTTTCGGAAAAGGCGCCGGCCGCCACCCTCCGCCCGATGTCGGGACGGGCTGCGGCGCCGAGGGCTTCAGCCCATGATGCGGGCAATTTCTTCCTCGCTGATGTCGAAGTTGGCGTAGACGTTCTGGACATCATCGTTGTCCTCCAGCTTGTCCATCATCTTCAGCATCTGTTCCGCCTGCTTGCCTTCCAGTTGAACCATGGTTTGTGGAATCATGGTGACCTCGGCATTGTCCCATTTCAGTCCCAGTTCGGCGATGGCATCCCGGACCGCCATGAAGTTGTTCGGATCGGTGATGATCTCGTAGGCATCCCCTTCGTCCTTGACATCTTCGGCACCGGCTTCGAGAGCGGCTTCGAACAGGGCGTCAAAGTCCATGTCGGTGGGAAAGGAGATGAGGCCCTTGCGATCGAACAGGAAAGCGACGGAACCGTTGACCCCGAGGCTGCCGTTGTGTTTGCTGAAGATGTGCCGGACATCGGCCACCGTGCGGGTCCGGTTGTCGGTCATGAATTCGACGATGACCGCCACCCCGCCCGGACCGTAACCCTCGAAAGTGCCTTCCTCGTAGGACACGCCATCCAGATCGCCGCTGCCCTTTTTGATGGCGCGCTCGATGGAATCCTTGGCCATGTTGCCGCTTTTGGCCTTGTCGATGGCGGTGCGCAGACGCGGGTTGGCAGCGGGATCCGCCCCGCCGATCTTGGTGGCGATAGTGATTTCCTTGATCAGTTTGGTGAAGACTTTACCCCGCTTGGCGTCCTGGGCGCCTTTGCGGTGTTTAATGTTGGCCCATTTACTGTGTCCTGCCATGCTGCACGTTCTCCTTGCGGCTTTGTGATCTCAATTGAATCTTTCAAATGGGAAAAGGGCACCTACCTTAGCATACTCGGGAGGCTCGGACAAGAACCTCGGAGCATGCGTGGTGGGGTACCTGGTGGGCTCGAGCTTCAGTAAACCGGTTTGAAGTCGAACTGGTGCCGGGCGTTGATGAAGCGCACCGTGCGGCTCTTGGAGCGCATGACCACGGAGTGGGTTTCCGCGCCGCCGGACATGTAGCGCACGCCGGTCAGCAGTTCGCCGTTGGTGACGCCGGTTGCGGCAAAGACCACGTCGCCGGAGGCCATCTCTTCGGCGGTGTAGATTTTGTCGAAATCGTCGATGCCCATGGTGCGCGCCCGGGCCTTTTCTTCCTTGTTCAGAAACACCAGGCGGCCGCGCATGTCGCCGCCCATGCATTTCAGGGCCGCCGCGGCCAGAACGCCTTCCGGGGCGCCGCCGATCCCCATCATCATGTCCACGCCGCTGCCTTCCACGGTGGCGGCGATGGCCGGCGCGACATCGCCGTCGGAGATGAGATGGATGCGGGCGCCGGCCTTGCGGACATCCTGGATGATTTTCTCATGGCGCGGACGGTCCAGAATGACCACCGTCAGATCTTGGACATAGCAGCTTTTGGCCTCGGCCACCCGCCGCAGGTTTTCTTCCGGAGTCAGGGTCAAGTCGATGAGGCCGTGGGCCGCGGGGCCGACGGCGATCTTTTCCATGTACATGTCGGGAGCATGCAGAAAACCGCCGCGCGGGGCCAGGGCGATGGTGGTGATGGCGCCGGTTTTGCCTTTGGCGCAGATGTTGGTGCCTTCCAAAGGATCGACGGCGATGTCGATCTCCGGACCCTTGCAGCCTGCGTTGCCGACCTTCTCGCCGATGTAGAGCATGGGCGCCTCGTCCATCTCGCCCTCGCCGATCACGACCGTGCCGCAGATGTCGATGGAGTCCAGGGTGCGCCGCATGGCTTCCGTGGCGGCCAGATCCGCCGCGTTTTTATCGCCCTTGCCAACCCAACGGCCGCATGCCAGGGCGGCGGCCTCCGTCACCCGAACCAGTTCCAAAGCCAAGTTGCGATCCATGAAATTAATGATCCTCCCCGCGGGAAAATGATTTTCTGCTGAAGCGGCGCTATCATGGCATGATTTTGCAGGGAAAACAAGAACTGCGTCCCGTCGTCGGGCCATACATTTTTGCTGGCATGTGAACCACGGGTGATTATAATGGCGCGAGAACTGTCGGTGACAATATTTCGACATTCGAGGTTTGTGACAAGAGGGGAAGCCGTGGCGGAATTTTTTCTATGGGCGCATCGCGGCGCCTCGGCCGTGGCGCCGGAAAACACCATGGCGGCCTTTCGGGCTGCCGAGGAAGCGGGTGCCGATGGCATTGAGCTGGATGTGCATCTGAGCTCTGACGGCGTGCCGGTGGTGCTGCACGACGCCACCCTGGAGCGGACCAGCAACGGTCGCGGACCGGTCGGTAGCCGCTCCTGGGCGGAATTGTCGGTTCTGGATGCCGGGTCCTGGTTTGGCCCGGCGTTTGCCGGCGAAGGGCTGCCCCGCCTGGACGAGGTTCTGGCTTGGGCCGGGGATCGCCTGGCCCTCAATCTCGAGATCAAGGAGTCCGCGGCCGCAGCGGCGGTGCTGGCCTTGGCGCAGCGCTTTCCACTCGCCCGCTTGCTGGTTTCGTCCTTCGATCATGCCCTGCTGATAAAACTGCGCGGATCGGCACCGCAACTGCTGCTGGGTTTTCTGACGGAGCGGGGCGGTTGGCGGCCGGCCTTGGCTGCGGCTGCGGGGCACGCTCCCGCCTGCCTGCATCCGCGCCAGGAGCGGGTGACGGCCGATCTGGTCCGGGCCGCGCATGCCGTCGGGGTGCGCGTCTATCCCTGGGTGGTGGATGACCCGCAGCGGCTCGGGGTGTTGCGCCACATGGGTGTCGACGGGGTCTTCACCAACCATCCCGGCCTGCTGCGCCCGTGCCTCCATGGCGCCGGGAATCGGTAGGATGCGGTCGAAAAAAACATCCCGGGAAGGCTGTTCGGCGACCTGGATTCCATGTTACTATTTATTCAAATGATTGCATGCATGGTGTTCCGTTGGTTGCATCGCCGGCGGAGGAACGTCGCGGCGGTTTTCCCCACGGACATCACGCTGACCGGCCTGCTTGCCGGACAGCAACCAAACCAGAGACAGAGTGAGGCGAGCATGAAAGAACAAGTGATTGCCGTACTGGAGAAAGTTCGACCTTCCCTGCAAGCCGACGGCGGTGATGTGGAACTGGTTGAGGTCACCGAGGAAGGTATCGTGGCCGTGCGTCTGAAGGGCGCCTGCGGTTCCTGTCCCATGTCGACCATGACCCTGAAGATGGGAATCGAGCGTGCCTTGAAAGAACAGGTCCCCGGCGTGAAAGAGGTCATCCGGGTGGATTAGCTTCACCCGCTTTGCTAATGGAACCGTGTCCAGGCGCGCAACCGTACAGCAGGCGTCGGTTGCGCGCCTCGAATCAAACGGATCAACAAGGAGGAAGGTATGGCATTGCAGGAAGGCGGCAAGGCGCCGGACTTTGATCTGGAAGGCAGCGATGGACAACGCCATCGCCTGGCTGATTATGCCGGACGGGTGCTGGTGCTGTATTTCTATCCCAAGGACAATACCCCCGGGTGCAGCAAGGAAGCCTGCTCCTTCCGGGAACTGTTTGCCGAATTGCAGCAGCGGGGCGTGACTCTGCTCGGAGTCAGCAAGGACAGCCTGGCTTCCCATGATCGCTTCATCGAGAAGTTCGGTTTGCCCTTCGTGCTGCTGTCGGATCCGGATTGCGTCGTGCAGACCGCCTACGGTGCTTACGGGGAGAAGGTCATGTACGGCAAGAAAACCATGGGTACCCTCCGATCGACGGTCGTCATCGGACCGGACGGCAGCGTGCTCAAACACTGGCCGCAGGTGCGCAAGGCCGAAGAGCACCCGGCGGAAGTGGTCGCTTATCTGCGTTCGCTGTAACGCCGCGAAGGTGCCCGCGGCTGGGCGGGCGGCGCCTTAGAATTGATAGCTGGCGCTCAGTCCGACCAGATGCAACTGGTTTTCATAGCGGCCGTTGGCGATATCGCCATACAGGTTGGTGGTTTTTCTGCGGTCTTCCTGGTACTGAAAGCCATAGGCGAGAGCCACCTTGGTGGCTCCGGTGCGCCATTCGGCGCCGAGGCAGAACAGATGGGTGTCCGAGTCCGGCACCGCCGGCTCGAAGGTGCGGTCAGGCACCGGATTCTCACCGTAGAGATATCCGCCCATCAGGGCCAGGCGGTCGCTCCACTGGTAGCGGGCGCCGACATTGAAGGCCAGGGTGTCGCGCCATTGTCGCGGTGCGATGAGTTGGCTGTTGTCGTCAAGATCGATTTTCAGCTGTTTAAAGGAAGACCAGCCCTCCCAGCGCAGGCCGGCCTCCGCCGTCCAGCGTTCATTGAAACGGTAGGCGAGACCGGCGGTGACCTGCTGCGGCAGGGTCAGGGAGGTCTGGCCGTTGACACGCAATGGAGGAAGGCCGAGAGGCAAATCGAGTTTGGCCTGGCCGTCGACATCGACCTTGATTTCGCTGCGGTAGGTCGCGCCGAGGGACAGACGATCGGTTATCTTTAGCAACAGGCCGGTGTTGAAGCCGACGCCCTCGCCATCGCCGGTGAACTGTTGTTTGATATCCGGCAGATCCGGGAGGAAGGGGCGTCGCTGTTGCAGCTTGGCATCCAGCAGCAGGATGTCCAGGCCGGCCGCCAGGGAAAGACGCGGCGTGACCCGCCAGGAAAGCGCCGGATTGATGTTGAAGGTGGTGATGCGCGACTTGGTGGCCAGGTAGCGGCCCTCCCAATCGCCGTCCCAGATGGTGCCGAGGCCGAAGGGGTTGAAAACGCCCAAGCCGGCACTGAACTGTTCGCTGAAGGTATGGGTCAGGTAGAAAGAGCTGGGGAAATAGGGCGGATCCTCGTTATGCGCGGTGCCGCCGGTCTGGCTGCTTTTGAATTTACGTTGGGAAACGATGACCGTCGTGCCCAGTTCGACCTGGGTGCCCGGTAGATCGTTGAGCAGGGCGGGATTGAAATACACCGCTGCAGGGCCGTCAAGACTGGCAACCACCGCATTGGCCCGGGCGGTGGCCGAAGCTCCCTGGGTGAAGATGCCGAATCCGGAAGCCAGCACGGCGGCGGTCCAACCAAAAAGAAGCGTGCCGATGAGCAGGATGCCGGCGGAAAGCCGGTGCAGAGTTACGTTCATAATGATCACCTTGAGTTCATCGAATCGGAACAGCGTCCTGGCGGCAGCCACTGTTTCTGGTCCCTGAAATTTTGATTTTAATTAAACATGGCCGGCGGGACATGTCAACGATAACTTATTGGAGACGGGGATGCACAACGAGTACCTGATGGAAAGCGAAGAAGAGGCGGTTCGGCTGGACCTGAAAACGGATCGGGCCTCGGTTCACAAACAGGCCCTGTGGGCGGGAATCAAGCCCGGTTTCCGAGTGGCGGACATCGGTTGCGGCAGCGGCAAGACCACTGCGTTTCTCCAGGAACTGGTGGCCCCCGGCGGCGGCATGGCATTGGGACTGGATGGGTCGGCGGAGCGCATAGAACATGCCCGGCGCACCTACTCCGGCAGCGGCCTGTGCTTCTGTTGTCGGGATTTTTATCAGCCTCTGGATGATTTGGGGCCTTTTGATTTCATCTGGGTGCGTTTCGTGCTTGAATATCATCGAACCCATGCCCGGGAAATCGTCGAGCGCCTGACCCGGATCCTGGCACCGGGTGGCATCCTGTGCCTCATCGATCTGGATCATAACTGCCTGAACCATTTCGGCGCGCCGCCCAGACTGACCGACGCCATCTGCCGCATCATGCAGATACTGGAAGAGACGGCCGACTTCGATCCCTTTGCCGGTCGCAAGTTGTATTCCTACCTGTTCGATCAAGGCTACCAGTCCATCGATGTATGCATGGCGGCCCACCACCTCATCTTTGGTCAGCTGAACCAGGTTGACGGCTTCAACTGGCGCAAAAAAGTGGAGGTTGCGGTGCGCCATTCCGGCTTCGACTTCGCCGGCTATGAAGGGGGGTATGCGGAATTTTTTGAAGAATTTCAGAGCTACTTTCAGGATCCGAGGCGGTTTGTCTATACCCCGTTGATTGCCTGTCGCGGTGTCAAGCCCGGTTAGCGCGGACCGTACTCCCCGTGGCCATCAAAAAGCGACGCTTTGCTGATATTGGGGATCTTCCAGGCAATTTTTGACAAAGTTGAACACCGCCTCAGTAAAAATGTGGGGCGGATCGAGGAATTCGACGCCGAAGCCGATGGGCAGCGCGGCCTTGCGCCGCAAGGTGGGCCGGTTGGTCCAGGCCACCCGCCCTTTGAGGCTCACGGTCTGATGGGGTTGGGCCGGTGACACGAAGGCGATCTGAACCGCGGATCCCTCGGGAAATTCGTTTTCGGTGGCGATATAGATGCCGCCCTTGCTGATGTTGGCGCTGGTCGCCGTTGTCTTTCGTCCTTCCTGCAGAAGAATGACTTCCGTGTGGTAAGGCACCCGGGCCGCATCGCGTTCCAGGGTCACCGAGCGGGCCGGCAGGTTGTCCGGCTGAATGCCGTATTGCTGCTTCATATAAGCAAAAAATGCTTCAATGACGCGGCCATCGAAACTCTGATCCTGGTGTTGCAGCAGTTGGTGACAGGCGATGTCCAAGGGCATGGGATCGCGGTAGTGGCGCTGTGAGGTAATGGCTTCAAAAAAGTCGGCCACTGCGATGATGCGGGCGCCCAGAGGTATTTCCTCCCCCGTCATTCCTTCCGGATAACCGCTGCCGTCCATCTTTTCGTGGTGGGCGCCGGCGATCCTCGGAACATCCCGGTAGATGCCTTCGAAATTGATCTGCTCCAGAATCTCCCGGCTTTTCGCCGCATGGGTTTTGACCAATTCGTATTCGTAATCCGTCAGCCTGCCGGGTTTTTTCAAGACGCTGTCGGGTACCGCGATTTTGCCGTAATCGTGCAGCAGGGCCGCAACCCGGACCATTTCCGTGAAGCCGGCGTCCATGCCCAACTCCCGGCAGATACCCAGGGAATATTCGGTGACCTTTTCGGAGTGGCCGGCGGTCAGGGGGTCCCGGGCATCGATGGTGGCAGCCAATACATGCAGGATGGAGTCGAACTGTCGTTTCTGGGCTTTTAGCAGTTGTGTGTTGCGAATGCTGACCCCGATGACCGGCGCGATGCCCATCAAAAGCGACATGTCGCTCTGAATCAGGGGCCGCTTGGTATGGATATTGTCGACGGCCAGCAGGCCGATGGACTCGCCATCATAGATGATCGGGCAGCAGATGAACGATTTGACTCCCAGTTCCCTGGCGAACCGAAAGCTGCGCAGGGACAAATCTTCCTGGATGTCGTCGATATCATTGATCAAAAACGGCTTCTGCAGTTTGAAGGAGATGACAAAAATACCACGAGAGTTGGGCTTGTCCAGATGAAAGGCCGTGCGCTGCAGTTTCTGGCGCAGTTCCGTGGAATACCCATATCCGGCTTTGTAGGTCAGCCGAGAGCGGTCGTCGGAGGCCAGGAGAATCAGCCCCCGATCGAAATCCAGCCGGTTCTGCAGGGTGGCCACGACCCGATTCAGAAGCAGATCCACCTCGTTGTTGTTTTGATCGGGCGGCTTGATTTTGCTCAGATCCGTGTGCCGGCTGATGGCCCGGCCGATTTCATTGGCCAGCAGGGCGTTGTTGTAGCTGGTCTTGATCTGGTTGATGGTCTGGTCCGAAGAATCGTGGATGTTTTTCAAGCTGTTGAAAACATCCCTTTTTTCATGTCGCTCAATCAACAGGGACAGGAATAGAAAAAGTAGCGCCACCAAGGGGATGGCGGGCGTCAGAAGGTTTCCCCGGCCCGTGAACCAGAGTATGGCGGCCGACGGACCCAGGAACAGCAGGAACAATTTTCGCAGGTTCCTCAATTGCTGGGCCCGTGATTTGGCCCAACTGATGCGGTAGACACAGGAATTGCCGCCTTTGAACACGCATTCTGTGTGCGTGATGGTCGGCGGCATCTTGTTGAACATCATGACGATGGCTTCAAAAAAGCCCATGCGGTTTTCGCACTGAAAGGGCTTTTCCTCCACCCCGTCCCGTGGTGTCACGGTCAGTTGGACTTCGTTGGGGCCGATGGCCTCCGATTCGTAGATGGCGGATTTGACCAGGTTGGAGGTCGCCTGGCGGATCAGTTTGAAGGCATTGGCCGGACCCATCAGACCGAGGGCATATTGGCGCATGATGCCCAAGGCATCCGGCGAGGCCGCATACCGCCCGGCCTCCCTGGCGATGTGCGGATTGCCTGTGGCCTGGACCAGTTTTTCATAAAACCGGTCCACCTGATCCTGCGTCAGCCAATGCCCCTGATCGGCAACTTCATAGGGCTTGATGTTGGCGTAGCTTAATATGTCGTTGGCGTTAATCTGGGGATATTTTTTTTTGAGCAGCTTAAGATATACGTCTATCAGGCGACTGTTGTAGAGTTGGCTTTTCCCCAAAGAATTCGTCGCCATAGCCGCCATTAACGGTTGCAAAAAGAAAAGGACATTTTACATCTCACCTATCAACATATTACAGAACTCGAAATATTTATCAAGATACTGTAAATTTAAAATCCATAAATTATAAAATTTTTCAATGTCAATATCCAACTGCTGTGCAATGTGGGAAGGGTAGAGAAGAACAGGCATTTCGCCGCGACCATACTTTATGCAGAGAGTGGATAACGTAAATTTCAGGATTGCAGGAGACAGATGGTCCGCCTCGAGCACAAATACTTTAAAGCAGTTGGTTAAGTCGGACATATTCAGGCCAAAATCGGCCACGGTAACCACAATAACACAGATGACCCGACCATTCTTTCTTAAAGAAAAAATATGGCGTTCTCGTTTCAGGCCGATTTTTTGGTATTCTTCGGATAATTCAATATCACCATTATTATTTATTTCGAGATCGAGAGCGTGGACGATAAGGCCTTTTGAGTAATGTCCGATAAAGAGTTTCAGTTCTTCCAGATCGTAATTGCTTGCACGGGAAAACTCCAAGTTTTCTGTGTTGGGTATTTGGTTAATATAATCGTTTTTAAAGTGAAAATAGGCAAATTTATCGATGGAGCAGCCATTATTGTCATTGATAAAATTGCAAACTCCGCCAAAGACCTTGTTGGGAAACCTGTTTTCAGGACGAAAATAGCAAAAAACAAAATTGAGGTGCGCCGAAAAAAGGTGGTGTACTTCATTCACATAGCGACTGATTTGTTGAAGAACGATTATGCCGCCCTTTTTTGCTGCGCGTTTTTGGGAAGCATGATGATGGATCATCCATGAATTCTTGTAAAACCGAATCATGGCCATGTGGGCCAGGATGTTGCCGTTCTTCTGGTAAATGAAGTGTCGGGAAATGCTCGGCGTGCTGTTGTAGATCTTGCGATAGGTTTCCTTCAGAGTGTCCTTGTTTTCCTGGATGAAATGGTATTTCTGCGGGTAGACGAATCCGGTCTCGAAGAAGAACAGCCATAATTTGTCGAGGTTGACCCGATTGCAGACAAAAGAGTTGTTGTCGTTGGCTTGCTGGAGCATGGAAAGCAGGGAAATTTGATCGTCCATGCTCATGTCCAGGATTGCCAGGCCCGATCGCGCCAACAGATGGTCGTTGCTGGTGTGACTGTCCAGGTAGATGACCTGTGCCTTGCACTTCAGGACCACGTTGGTGACGAAACTGATTTCCGCCAACGGAATGATCATGCCAGGCAACAGGCAGGCATTGGCCATTTCTTCGTGGACGGAGAATCCGGAACCCGAAATATCCTGAACTTGTAAAAAGATCGCTTCATTCGTCAACGGATGGGTGAAGGAAAACGTGGGTGACGGCGATAGGTGCTGCCTTTTGCTGCGGAACGTCTTTGGCTTGTAGCGTTGAATGTTATTTCGGACCGGTGCCAGAATAAAACTGCGTTCATTCAGGTCCTGGGAATGTTTAACAATTTGGCAATCCCCTGAAAATATGATTTCACAGCCCTTTTTTAACACAATGGTTACAGGGCATTGCGCATTGATCCAGTGAAGCGGTTCGTTGCCTGATTTATCAATCATTATGTGCAAGGCGATGGAGGAGAAATCCATCAGATCACCATGAAAAATGACTCCATTCTGAATCAATTTGACGTTAATCAAATTGCTTTTATGTCGCTGAAACTTTCTTGAACTATGCTGAAAGCAGTGGGCCGGCACGGCAAAACGAACAAATTCATTATTCAGATCTAAAATATCCGGTGTGGCGTAATAGGTATTGGTCCCGTCCGGAATGATTATTTCCTTGAATCGGTAGGATCGAATTTTTTCCAGGATATTCTCGATGCCTTGCCAGTGACAGGTCAGGGAGTTGTCAGTGCAGGGTTGTGGGCGCAGTGAAAAGAATATTTCCTTGGGATAGCGAAGGTGCTCGAAACAGGCAATAGCAGTTCGATCCTGAAAGTTCAGATAGTTAATCTTGTTGATAAAAAATTTCTTGTCGAAAACCATGGCGGGCCGATGCCTATCCGTAGGATCTTCGGTGCTGGCAACGCGTTGATCGGCAGCCTGAGGGTGCTCCATTGCTTCTCCATCAAAACAACCGCAAAAACAGTTCACGTCAATGGGAGGGGCGCTGCTCCCGTTGCCGGTCTGGTTCCGGTCTTCGGCAGGGTTCGTTTCAAGGGAGCATGCCGCAAAAATAGTCGACCATCAACCCGGATCTGTCAAGGCCTTTTGACGGGTTGTTGAAAAACCAGAGCCTTCCACCCGGTCAGTGGTGGGTCAATGGGGCGCAGCTTTGGGTGAATTGGGCGAGATGCTGCAGGACCCGTCGCGGCAGGTTGGTGAACTCCACGCCAAATCCGACCGGAAAGGAAATTTTGCGGGGCGTCCGGCCCTGATTCAGCCAGACCACTCGCCCGCCGGTTTCGAGAATATGGGTTGGTTTGTCGGGAAGAAAAAAGGCCAGTTTGAGTTCCAGTCCCTGTCGGACCTGAGCTTGACTGGCCACGAAGATGCCTCGCAGGCTGACATCGGAACTGGTTCCGATGAGGGTGTTGCCGTTGATTTCACAGACTACCGGGGTGCGGCAGGGGATCCGGATACTTGCACGCTCGGGTTGGGCGTCGCCCAAGGTCATGGCACGAAACTGGTCGGGAAAGGCCTTTTGGTAATAATCCAGGAAGGCTTCGACGACACGCGGATCGAGGCGGCAGAGACTTTCCTCCTGCAGAGCCTTATAAGCAATGGCCGGCGGCATGGGCCCCCGGTAATGACGCTGGGCGGTGACGGCTTCAAAAAAATCCGCTACGGCGATGATTTTTGCGCCGATGGGAATGTCGCCGTGATGCAGACCCCGCGGGTAGCCGCTGCCGTCCATTTTCTCATGGTGGGCTCCGGCCAGCGCCGGTACGCCGCGATAGATGCCGTCAAAACCGATTTCTTGCAGAATCTGCTCGCTGTGCAGGGCATGAGTCCGGACAATCTCCCGTTCTTCCGGGGTCAGGGTTCCGGCTTTTTTGAGAATGGCGTCGGGCACCGCAATCTTGCCATAGTCGTGCAACAGGGCCGCGACCCGCACCATTTCCGTGTATTCGGTGGAAAGACCCAATTCCCGGCAGATGCCTTGGGAGTAGGCCGTGACCCGGGTGGAGTGGCCGCTGGTCATGGGATCGCGGGCATCGATGGTGGCTGCCAGGACCTGCAGCATGGAATCGAATTGCCGACTGCATGAGGTCAATAGCTGGGCATTGTTGAGGCTGGCGCCGATGACATTGGCCAGTCCCTCCGTCAGGCGCAGATCGCCCTGGGTCAGGCGGCGACCGGAACGCAGGCTGTCCACGACGAGCAGGCCGTTGGCCCGGCCATCGCAGGTTATGGGGCAGCAGAGCAGGGATTGGCTGCCGGTGCGAACAAAGAATTGCAAACTGGCGGGAGGCAGGCCCGGCGGCGGGTTGTCGACGTCCGCCACCAGAATGCCCCGCCGGGAAGTGAAGGTCTGCCGCAGAAGGTCTGGTTCCGGTTGTTCATCCAGCAATACCGTGGTGCCCTGCAGCAGGGCCTTGATGGTCGGGTCGTATCCGAATCCGGCCCGAAAAAGCAATATCCTGCGTGCCGGATCGACCAGCAGAATCATGCCGCGGTCAAAAGCCAGGCGTTTGTTCAGGGTTTGGGCAACACTGTCGAGCAGGTCTTCAAGGCAGGTTTTGTTGCTGGTCGTTTCGGCGATTTCATTGAGGAGCAGGGCATTGTTGTAGTTATGATTGATCTGCTCGACCAAGGCTTCGCTGGTGGAACGCAGGTGGTCGATACTGCGAACCAGGCGTTTTTTGTTGAGATGGGAGGCTACGAGATCCAGGAGCAGGGTGCTTCCGACGGTAAGGGGGAGGACATGAAACAGAGCCCATTGCGGGTCCATGGTGGCTGCGGCTCCCGGCAGCAGCACTGCCAGGGGCACCACCCGGGCTTTTAGTTTCTGGAGCTTTTCTGCCAGGGAGGGCTGCCAGCGAACCAGATAGCGGCATTGCTGTCGCCCATGGTGGAGGCAGTCCGGATGCTCGACCTGGGCCAGATCCAGGTTGAAAAGGAAGGTCAGCGCCTCCAGCAGGCCGAGCCGAAACTGACAGTCGTAGGGTGCTTCCGCCGCATGGGCTTCGTGCACCGTGGTAATTTCAACCAGATTCGGAGCCAGTTGCCGGGCCTTGAGCCGCACCCCGCGGGTCAGGCCGGCGGCAATTCTGGGGAGGGCTTTAAGGGCGCTCAGCGGAGAAGTGCTGCTGTCGATGAGGTGGTGGGAGACCCGAAACACTTCTTCGGAAGCGGCGAAACTTCCAGCCTCTTTGGCCAATTGCGCCAGGCCGCTGGCGTGTTGCAGGGCCTGGTAGAATACTTCGAATTGGCAGCGAGTGAACCAGTGACGGCGATCCGCGACCTGAGTCGCGCTGATCCCCGCTACGTCGAGCAGGTCTTGAAGATTTATGGCGGGAAATTTGTGCTGGAAGAAGCGAATGTAGTGGGCAACGATACGACTGTTGTAGAGCTTCTCATGGCTCATCGCGGTTCGCTTCCGGAAGATTGGATGGCAAAGCTCTGCCGTCGACCTTTACTGCCCTGCACCGGCATGTTTTGTCGTTTTTTCAATGTCCGACGTCGGGACGGAGTGGATGCTAATCAAGCTTGACGTCGAAATTGTGACAATTTCCAGCCTGTTGGTCAAGAACAAAAATTAGAATACCGATCAGATGATCGTAAAAGGGTGGGATTTCAGGTGGCCATAGCCGTCGGGCCCGGCTAGTGCAGGGGGCCGTCCAGGTCACAAAGCCGTGAACCTGGGTGGCTGCCAATAGCCGGGTTTATTTGCCGGTTTCCGAATCGTCCCCTTGGGCAGAGGTGGCAGGGCGGGAGGAAGCCTGCTGCCGATTCAGGAATTCGCCCATGCGTTGTTCGTAGCCTCGCTGGTTGAGGGCCACGAAGCGGCGGCCCCGCAGAGCATCGGGCAGATAGTGCTGGGCGACCAGGGCGTCCGGATGGTCGTGGGGATATTGGTAGCCGTCGCCGTATCCCAGTTCTTTCATCAGCCCGGTGGGCGCATTGCGCAGGTGCAGCGGCACGGGCAGGGCGCCGCTGCGACGAACTTCGGCCAAAGCACGGTCGATGGCCAGGTAGGCAGCGTTGCTTTTGGGAGCGCAGGCCAGATAGACGGCAGCCTGGGCAAGGGGGATGCGGCCCTCCGGCATGCCGATGAAGTGCAGCGCCTGTTGGGTGGCGACGGCCAGTTGCAGGCCGCGTGGATCGGCGTTCCCGACATCTTCGGCGGCAAAGATGATCATCCTGCGGATGATGAACAGGGGATCCTCGCCGGCTTCGATCATGCGTGCCAGCCAATAGATGGCCGCATCCGGATCGGATCCGCGCAGGCTTTTGATGAAGGCCGAGATGACGTTGTAATGCTCCTCGGCGCCTTTGTCGTAGAGCAGCCCGCGTTTTTGCAGGGCTTCCCGGACCGCCCCGATGCGGATGGCATCCTGGCCGGTGCTGAGGGTGGCGGCGATTTCCAGGGTGTTGAGGGCCACCCGGGCATCTCCATGGGCCTGGCCGGCCAGGAACTCCAAGGCGTCGTCCTCCGTGGCAGGGAAGCGTCCGGCAAGCCCGCGGGGGTCCGCCAGGGCTCTCTGCAGCAGCAACTTGATGTCTTCCGCAGCCAGAGGCTGCAACACGAAAACCCGGGAGCGGGACAGCAGGGCCGCGTTGACTTCGAAGGACGGGTTTTCGGTCGTTGCCCCGATGAGAATGATATCGCCCCGTTCCACATAGGGGAG
This sequence comes from Desulfuromonas sp. CSMB_57, assembly GCF_020194955.2. Taxonomy (GTDB): domain Bacteria; phylum Desulfobacterota; class Desulfuromonadia; order Desulfuromonadales; family Syntrophotaleaceae; genus JAFCIY02. Next base: position 51,637 of record NZ_JAFCIY020000028.1, read on the forward strand.
AAAGGCATCCTGCTGGGCCTTGTTGAAGCGGTGGATTTCATCGACGAACAGCAGGGTCTTGCGATTGTGATAGGCCCGCTCTTCGCGGGCCTGGCGGACGATGTCCCGGATTTCCTTGATGCCTTGCAGCACGGCGGAAAAGAACACGAAGCGGCTGTTGGTGGAGCCGGCGATGACCTGGCCCAGGGTGGTTTTGCCGGTTCCCGGGGGGCCCCAGAAGATCACCGAGGCGACCTGATCGGCTTCGATCAGGGTGCGCAGAATTTTCCCCGGCCCCAGCAGGTGCTGCTGGCCAACCATCTCTTCGAGGGTGCGTGGCCGCAACCGCTCCGCCAAGGGGGCATGGCCTGATCCCTTTGTTGCTGCATCGAAAAGATCCACGTCGCTCCCCGTTGTAGACACCGAAATCCGCTGCTCCGAATGTAGCACAGGTGCCCCGTGCACTCAACTGTTTATCCCGCTAAGTTCTTGAAAGTGATGGACTTTGCCGGTTCGGTGTGATAGGTTTTCGCCAGATTGAAGCGGCTTTTCGGAGAGAATGTCATGAAACGCATCGGAATCTATGCAAAGTGCAACCACCCGGATGCGGTCAAGGTGGCCCGGGAACTGAAGCTTTGGCTGTTGGGCCGGGGCATTGAGGTTTTCCTGGAAAAAAATCTGGCCCGCAACTTGGGCGACGAGGATGCGGGTTGCGAACGGTCGGCGATTCCGGCCCTGGTCGATTTGATTGTCGTGCTGGGCGGCGACGGTACCCTGATTTCCGTGGCGCGGGAGGTTTGCGATCCCCGAATTCCCATCCTGGGGGTCAATCTGGGCAGTCTCGGTTTCCTTACGGAAATCACTCGCGGCGAACTTTTTCTGTCCTTGGAAAAGGTCCTGGCGGGGGACTATCAGGTTACCGAACGCATGATGCTCGAAGCGGTCGTGCGTCGCAACGGCGACGAGGCCGGCCGTTTCTGCGTGCTCAACGATGTGGTGATCAACAAGGGTGCCATCGCCCGCATCATCGATATGGAAGTCTGGGTCGACGATGCCTACCTGACCACCTTCAAAGCCGACGGCTTGATAATTGCAACACCAACGGGCTCGACAGCCTACAATCTGTCCGCCGGCGGTCCGATTATTTCGCCCGGACTGCACTGTTTCGTGATTTCGCCCATCTGTCCGCACATGCTGGCCAATCGGCCGTTGATTGTGGCCGACACGGTGAGCATTCGTATCGAGGTCAAATTTCGCGACCAGGATGTGGTGTTGACCGCCGACGGCCAAGTGGGAATGGAACTGCAAGCCGGCGATGTTGTGGAGATACGCAAGTCACGCCGCAATACCCAGTTGATCAAGAGTCCCTCCAAGGATTATTTCGAGGTATTGCGTACCAAGCTGGGCTGGGGCGAGCGCTAACGGGGCCGCTGCGCGAGTCGCACGCAACGGCTCTGATCCAGACCCGCTTCGTTTCACGACGGGGAGAAAGCCATGCTGACCGACCTTCACATTCGCAATCTGGCCATCATCGACCGCCTGCACATTGCTTTCCGGCCCGGTTTCAACGTTCTGACCGGAGAGACCGGCGCCGGCAAGTCGATCATCATCGATGCCGTGGCCCTGGTACTCGGCGGCCGGGCCAAACCGGAATTGGTCCGAACCGGCGAGGACGAGGCGGTGGTGGAGGCGGTTTTCGATCTGGCGGCCCATGAAGATCTGCGCCATAGCGTGGCGGAGGCCGGCTTCGGAGACGAGCCGGAACTGCTCATCAAACGCGTGGTCAATGCGGCCGGACGTAACCGGATCTTCGTCAACGGATCCTTGGCCAAGCTCTCCCAGTTGCAGCCTCTCACCACCCGCTTGATGAACATCTACGGGCAGCATGAGCATCAGAGCCTGCAGCGCACCGAAACCCATCTGGCGTTACTGGATCGTTTCGCCGGCCTGGAATCGGACCTGACGAATTATCGCCGGTTGTTTGACGAGGTGCGCGCGCTGCGGCTGGAGTTGGAACGGTTGGCGGTCTCCGAAGTCGAGCGCCGGCAAAAACTGGATCTGCTTACCCATCAATTGCGCGAAATCACGGCGGCGGCGCCCAAAATTGGCGAGGATGAAGAATTGGCGGGTGAGCGCCTGCTGCTGCAGAATGGCGAACGCTTGACCCGGGCGGCCAATAACGGCTATGAAGCCTTCTATGGTGGCGCGGGGGCGGTCAGCGAACGCCTGGATGCCGTCGCGGCCGAACTGGAAAAACTGCAAAACATCGATCCGATGCTGGGACAGTTGGCTGAAGAGGTTCGCGGTGCCCTGTATACTGTTGAAGATGTGGCTTTCAAGCTGCGGGAATACGCCGGGCGCGTGGCGTTTGACCCGGATCGCCAACAGGAACTGGAAAAACGTCTGGATGTGCTGGCCGGGCTGAAACGCAAGTTCGGCGGCTCCATCCAGGCGGTGCTCGAATTTCAGGCCGAGGCGGCCAAGAACATGGAAGAATTGGAAACCAGCGAAGGCCTCCGCTCCGATTTGACCAGCCGCCTGGAAGACCTGCGTCAGCAGTTGTTGGAGCAGGGCCAGAAAATTTCCGCCGTCCGCCGGGAGGCGGCCGTCCGCCTGAAGGAGGCCATCGAGGGCGAACTGAAGGATCTGGTCATGGAAAAGGCCCGCTTCGAGATGCAGTTTTTTGCCCTTGACGAACCGGGCTCCAACGGTTTGGAGCGGGGGGAGTTCTACCTCGCGCCCAACCCCGGCGAAGAACCGAAACCCCTGGCCTGGATCGCTTCCGGCGGCGAACTGTCGCGTATCATGCTGGCTTTGCGCTGTGCCGCGCCGGCCGGCGACGAGGTCCGGACCCTGATTTTTGACGAAATCGATGCGGGCATCGGTGGCGTTGCCGCCAGCGCCGTGGCCGGCAAACTCAAGGAGATCTCCCGCGAGTTGCAGGTGCTCTGCATCACCCATCTGCCCCAGGTGGCCGGTTTTGCCGATTATCATTACCGGGTGGTCAAGGAGGAGGTTGCCGGCCGAACAGTGGCGGAGGTCATCGATCTGGACGGTGAAGCACGGGTTGCCGAAATGGCCCGGATGCTCGGCGGGGCTCAGATTACCGACCGTACCCTGGAGCACGCTCGGGAGATCATCGTCCAGTCCGGCGGCCACCAGTCATGAGGGCCGGGGAGCCGTTTGGAGGCTCCGCAGGTTGCTGAACCCGTTGCGACCTCCATGCCGCAGATGAACCTTCAAGGGGTCCGCCAGGGCCAGGACCGCATTCAGATTTTTCCGCTGGAGAGAAATGCATGATACGTAAAGCGCGCATTCCGGACGTCAAGGTTATCCACAAGCTGCTGCTCATCTATGCCCAGCAGGGGCTGATGCTGTCCCGATCCCTCTCGGATATTTATGAGGCCCTGCGCGATTTCTATGTCATCGAGGAGGAGGGGCGGGTGATTGGGACGGTTTCCCTGCATATCTGCTGGGAGGATCTGGCGGAGGTGCGCTCCCTGGCGGTGTCGCCGGATTACATGCGACGGGGAGTCGGCCGTCTGCTGGTGCAGTCCTGTATCGACGAAGCACGCCAGTTGGGTCTCAAAAAGCTGTTTGCTCTGACCTATCAGCCCGGGTTTTTCAGCAAAATGGGCTTCCATCTCATCGAAAAGTCGGAACTGCCCCAAAAAATCTGGGGTGATTGCATCAAGTGTCCGAAATTCCCGGATTGCGATGAGACTGCCATGAGCCTGGAGTTGTGAAAGCACGGCGCCCTCCGACCATGGATGGCGCCGCCGTCAGGTCCAACACTCCCGTCTTTTTCCCGTTGCCCTTCTCTTCAGGTCCCTGCCGTTTCGCCGGCGGTTCCCCGTGCGGCATCTTTCTTGCTGAATGCCCGGATTTCATGCTAAACTTCCGTGTTTTTTTCAACCGGAATGCGTGCGGCGCTGCGCCTGCAATGCAGATTCGTCGGCTCGGTCAAGGTTGCAGTTTTGCCTGAAAACGAACTTTTCATTCGCATCGTCCCTGTTGATGGATGATGGACAGGAGTATTAAATGGTTGGCCCTTTGTTGACAAAGATTTTCGGCAGCAAAAATGAACGAGAGCTTAAACGCCTGCAGCCCCTGGTCGAACAGATCAACCGGCTTGAACCTGAAATGGCAGGGCTATCCGACCAGGAACTGGCGGCCAAAACCGGCGAATTCCGCCAGCGCCTGGCGGCCGGCGCCGGTCTCGACGACCTGTTGCCCGAGGCCTTTGCCGTGGTCCGCGAGGCGGGCCGCAGGGTGCTCGGCATGCGCCATTTCGATGTGCAGTTGATCGGCGGCATGGTGTTGCACCAGGGCAAGATCGCCGAAATGAAAACCGGCGAAGGTAAAACCCTGGTCGCCACCCTGGCTTCGTACCTCAATGCCCTGCCCGGCAAAGGGGTCCACGTGGTGACCGTCAACGATTATCTGGCGCGTCGCGATGCCGAATGGATGGGGCAGATTCACCGTTTCCTCGGCCTTTCCGTCGGCTGCATCGTGCACGGCCTGACCGATCGTCAGCGCAAGGAGGCCTACGGTTGCGATATCACCTACGGCACCAACAACGAATTCGGTTTCGACTATCTGCGGGACAACATGAAGTTTTCCCTGGACGATTACGTCCAGCGCGATCTCCATTACGCCATCGTTGACGAGGTCGACTCCATACTCATCGACGAAGCCCGTACGCCGCTCATCATCTCCGGCCCCAGCGAGGCCTCCAGCGAGTTGTACTATACGGTCAACCGCATCATTCCCCTGCTGCAGAAAGGGGAAATCATCGAAAATCGCGACGGTCGTCTCGGCCAGACGCAGCGCACCTATACCGGAGATTTTACCGTCGATGAAAAAGCGCGTTCCGCCACCCTGACGGAAGAGGGTGTGGCCAAGGTCGAGCGGTTGTTGAACGTGGAAAACCTGTACGAGCCGGGCAATATCGAAATCCTCCACCATGTCAACCAGGCGCTCAAGGCCCACGCCCTGTTCAAACGCGACGTCGATTACGTGGTCAAGGAAGGCGAGGTCATGATTGTCGACGAATTCACCGGCCGGCTCATGCCCGGTCGGCGCTGGAGCGACGGTCTGCACCAGGCGGTGGAAGCCAAGGAGGGAGTGCGCATCGAAAGCGAAAACCAGACCCTGGCCACCGTCACCTTTCAGAACTATTTCCGCATGTACGACAAACTTTCCGGAATGACCGGCACCGCCGACACGGAAGCCGCCGAATTTGCCGAGATTTACAAGCTCGACGTGATGGTGATCCCCACCAACCGGCCCATGATTCGCAATGATCAGTCGGATGTCATCTACAAGACCCAGAATGAGAAGTTCAAGGCGGTCATCGAGGATATCATCGACCGTCACCGCCATGGGCAGCCGGTGCTGGTCGGAACCATTTCCATTGAAAATTCCGAGCTGTTGTCGGACATGCTGCGCAAGCGGGGGGTACCCCACAATGTGCTGAATGCCAAGCACCACGAGCGGGAGGCGGAGATCGTCGCCCAGGCCGGGCGCCAGGGGGCGGTGACCATCGCCACCAACATGGCGGGGCGCGGCACCGACATTATTCTCGGCGGCAATCCGGAAATGCTGGCTCGGCGCGAAGCGGCCGGGGCCGAGGATTTCGATGCCGTCCATGGGCCGGCCTTGGACCGTTTTCAGGAATTGTGCGCCCGGGAGAAGGAAGCCGTCAAAACCTCCGGCGGTCTCTATATTCTCGGCACCGAACGACATGAATCGCGTCGCATCGACAACCAGCTACGCGGGCGCGCCGGTCGCCAGGGTGACCCCGGCGAAAGCCATTTCTACCTCAGTCTGGAGGATGATCTGCTGCGCATTTTCGGTTCCCAGCGGGTCGCCTATGTCATGGATCGCCTGAAGATTCCGGAAGGCGAACCCATCGAGCACGGCCTCATTTCCCGAGCCATTGAAAATGCCCAGAAAAAGGTGGAAGGGCACAACTTCGATATCCGCAAGCATCTCATCGAATACGATGATGTCATGAACACCCAGCGCAATGTCATCTACCGCCAGCGGCGCGAAGTCCTGGGCGGCGAGCAATTGCGGGCCACCTGCGAGGCGATTATCGAGGAAATCGTCGAGGACATGGTCGCCACCTTCTGCCCGGACAAGGTGCCGGTTTCCGAATGGCCCTGGGACAGTTTGAAGGAGGATTTTTTCAACCAGTTCAACCTGCCGTTCCCGGCCGGAGTTGAGGCCGAAGGGGGGCCGACCGCCAAACAAGTGGAGCAGCGGCTCAAGGAGGCCGCCTTGCGGCGACTTGACGAGCGCGAGGAGGAATTCACGCCGCCGGTCATGGAACATCTCATGAAGGTGTTGCTGTTGCAGACCATCGACAGCCAATGGAAGGATCACCTGCTGTCCATCGACCATCTCAAGGAAGGCATCGGCCTGCGCGGTTACGCGCAGCGCAATCCCAAGGAAGAATACAAGCGCGAAGCCTATCAGTTGTTCATGGAAATGATGGGTCGCATCCGCCAGGAGGCGATTCAGAAACTGTACCGGGTTCAATTGGCGCGCGAGGACGACGTCGAGCGCATGGAAGCCCGCCAGCGGCGCCAGCAGATCGTTCTGAACCGTGCCGGCGGTGAGGAAGAAAAGAAGCCGGCAACGCGCGATGAACAGAAGGTCGGGCGCAACGATCCCTGCCCTTGCGGCAGCGGTCAGAAATACAAGAAATGTTGCGGACGGTGAAAAGGCCGGCCACCTTCGAATAGAGAGGGATTGATATGGAATGTGTCGATAAAATTGTTCAGGGTTTCTCTTTTGCCGCGCGGGCCGCGGGCATTCGCCGCTCCGGCCGGCTCGATTTGGGGTTGATCTATTCGCAGCAGCCGGCGCGGGCTGCCGGGGTGTTCACGACCAACAAGGTCCAGGCGGCTCCCTTGCAGGTGACCCGCGACTGCGTTCGGGCCGGCTTGTGCCAGGCCGTGGTGGTCAACAGCGGCATCGCCAACGCCTGCACCGGCGATGCGGGTCTGCAGGCAGCCCGGCGCAGTGCCGCCGTGGCTGCCGACCGCCTCGGCATTGGCGAGGCCCTGGTGGCGGTTTCGTCCACCGGGGTCATTGGCCAGCAGCTGCCCCTGCCCCTGTTGGAGCAGGAGATCCCCGCCCTGGCGGATGATTTGCGGGCGGACGGCATCGATGCGGTGGCCCAGGCCATCATGACCACCGATTCCTATCCCAAGTTGTCCAGCCGCCGCGGCCAGGTCGACGGTCGGGAATACACCCTGCTCGGCGTGGCCAAGGGGGCGGGCATGATTCATCCCAACATGGCGACCATGCTGGCATTCGTCATGACCGATGCCCAGGTTGCCGAAACCTTCATGCCGCAGGCTTTGGCCCAGGCGGTGGCCGGTTCCTTCAACATCATTACCGTTGATGGCGATACCTCCACCAACGATATGGTTCTGCTGCTGGCCAACGGTGCGGCGCAGACGGCGGAGATCACGGCCGATATGGAAGCCGGTCGCCAGTTTGCCCAATTGTTGCGGGAGGTGCTGCTGGATCTGGCCAAAATGATCGTTCGCGACGGCGAGGGGGCCACCAAGCTGGTGCATGTTGAGGTGGTCGGCGCGGCGGACAGCGAGGACGCGCGCCGGGTGGCCCACAGCATCGCCACCTCCAACCTGGTCAAGACCGCCTTCTTCGGGGAAGATGCCAACTGGGGGCGGATCATCGCCGCCGTGGGCTATTCGGGCGCGGCCGTCGAGCCCGAGCGCATCGCCATCCGCTTTGACGACATCGCCGTTGTTCACCAGGGGCTCGGCACCGGGCCGGAGTTGGAGCAACAGGCCACGGCGGTGCTGAAGCGCCCCGAGTTTACCGTGACCGTGGATCTTGGCCTCGGTGCCGGGAGGGCGGAATACTACACGTCGGATCTGACCTACGAGTACGTCAAGATCAATGCCGCGTACCGCACTTGAAAGGCGCCGGAAGGATTCGTCCGGCGGCGCAGGACATGAACAGCATCGCCTCGGCCATTGACCATACCCTGCTGCGGCCGACGGCCACGGCGGCGGATATCGAGCAACTTTGCCGTGAAGCCCGGCACTGGAACTTCGCATCCGTGTGCCTGGCGCCGGTGCATGTTGCGCTGGCCGCCGGCCTGCTGCAGGACAGCAGGGTGGCGGTGGGTACGGTAGTCGGTTTTCCCTGCGGCTATGACCTGCCGGAGACAAAAGCCTTTGCCGCCCGTTCGGCCTTGGCCGCCGGTGCCACCGAGATCGACATGGTCATTCATTTGGGGGCGGCCCTGGAGGGCCGCCTGGCAAGCATTCACGCCGATATCACGGCAGTAGTGGCCGCTGTTCCGGGCGCCCTGGTCAAGGTCATCATCGAATGCTGCTATCTCACGGATGAACAGAAAACGGTCCTGACCGAGACGGTGGTGGCTGCCGGCGCCGCCTATGTCAAGACCTCGACGGGCTTCGCCCCCGGTGGAGCGACCCCGGCCGATGTCGCCCTTCTGCATCGGGTGGCGGCAGGGCGTATCTCCGTCAAGGCGGCCGGGGGCATTCGGGATCTGGCCGCCGCTCGCGCCATGCTGGCGGCCGGGGCGAGCCGCCTCGGCACCAGCAGCGGCGTGGCCATCGTGCAGGCCGAGAGTCGGCTCCGCAAGGGAACGCCGGCATGATTTGGCAGCGCGTCATCCTTATCGTGCTGGATGGTGTCGGTGTGGGCGCCCAGCCGGATGCGGCCGCCTACGGCGATGCCGATGCCAACACCCTGCTGCACGTTGCCGAGCGCTGCGGCGGGCTGCGCCTGCCGACCCTGGAGCGCCTCGGCCTGGGAAACATCTGCCCGATACCCGGCGTGGCACCGGTGGCTCTTCCAGAGGCGGCCCGGGGTCGAATGCTGGAGGTATCCGCCGGCAAGGATACCACCACCGGACACTGGGAGTTGGCCGGCCTGATACAGGACCATCCCTTCGCCACCTTTCCCCAAGGCTTCCCCGACCACATCATCGCCGACTTTGAAAAACAGGCCGAGGTCCGGGTGATGGGCAATATTGCCGCCAGCGGCACCGAGATCCTGCGGCAGCTGGGGGATGAACATCGCCGCAGCGGCCGGCCCATCGTCTATACCAGTGTCGATTCCGTGTTCCAGATCGCCGCCCATGAGGACGTGATGGAGGTGGAGCGGCTTTACGAGCTTTGCCGCATCGCCCGGCGCCTGTTGGACCCGTGGCGTATCGGGCGGGTGATTGCCCGGCCCTTTACCGGCGATGGCCCGGACAATTATGTGCGCACCCCGCGCCGCCGTGATTTTGCCATGCCGCCGGGTGCTCCGACACTCCTGGATCGTCTCAAGGAGTCCGGCCGGAGTGTCTATGGTGTCGGCAAGATTCACGATATCTTTGCCGGCCAGGGTCTGACCGGTTGGGTGAAAACCGCGCATAACCGCGAAGGCATGCAACGAACCCTGGAGGCGCTGGAACAGATTCCCGATGGGTTGATTTTCACCAACCTGGTGGATTTCGACATGCTCTATGGGCATCGTCTCGATGCGGGCGGGTTCGGACGGGCACTGGAGGAGTTCGATGTCTGGCTGGCAGGTTTTCTGACTGCGATGCAGCCGGCCGACCTGTTGCTGATTACCGCCGACCACGGTTGCGATCCCACCACTCCCGGTACCGATCACAGCCGGGAAATTGTGCCCTTGCTGGCTTGGGGGGAAGGCCTTGCACCGGGCGTGGACCTGGGGATAAGGGAAAGTTTTGCCGATGTGGCGGCCACCCTGGCGGAACTGTTCCGGGTGGCACAGCCTTGCGGTCGCAGCTTCCTGGAGCGGATCAGGCCGACGAGGGCCTGAGGTTTTCGGAGGGGTTGGCGGCCAACAATCGCAGCAAGGGGCTTTCCGGTTCCTGGCCGCGATGGCTCAGGTCCCTGCCGCTGTCGACCAGTTCATCCAGAAAAAGATGCTCCAGATAATGTTCCAGACAGTGCCGGTGGTCCGGTTCGAGGTTGGTGAATTCGACCCCGGCACCCTGCTGGTAATTGTTTTTGGGATCGGGGGCAACGCAATACAATACCCGGCCCGACAATTCCAGTTCCTGCTGCATGCCCAGCAGGGGCAGGACGATGCTGAAGCATTCCCCTTCCTGAAAGCGGAACCCGCTTTTGATGAACACCCCCTGACTGCTCAGGCTCAACACCTCCCCCAGATGACAGCTCTCCGCACGACACAGCATGGCCGGCAATTGGATGGCCAGGCGCATGTTCTGTCTGGGATGTTGCTCGAGATGTTTTTGCACGGTGGCGAACAGGGAGAAAATATCCAGGGGTACATCCAAACGGTCATGTCCGGGAGGCGCAGGGACGGTGCTGCCTGTTTCGCCGAGCAGGATCAGGCCGGTCTGTCTCCCGAGTCGGTCGGCCAATGTGGTATCGGCCAGCCAGGCCTCATGAAGCAGAATCAGATCCGGTGCGGTTTCCTCCATCAATGTCGACATCTTCTCCGGACGGGCCACGGGCAGTACGCGATAGCCCCAATGCTGCAGGATCATTTCCAGCATGGTGACCAGTTTTTTTCGGGGATCGCCGAGTATTAGACGTTTCATTGATTCGCGTCCGGAAGTGAGTGCCTGGAGGTGGAAAGTCTCGGAACGTACTTTTCCTCATGCCCGACCATAGCATGTCAGGTTCGGAAAGTGTCCGGCCCGCCGCTGCTTTTGGCAGAGCGGGCCGGAACCTGTTGGTTCATGCGCTTATTTGTTTTTGGCGCGGGCCGCGCGGGCTTTGGCAAGGTTGTCGCCAAGACCGCGATCGATGGCCATCTGACGGCGGCTTTCGGAATAGGCGCGGGCTGCCAGCGGCTGGGTACGGGGGATGTCGAACTGCTTGCGGTATTGAGCAGGGGTCATGCCATGATTGGTCTTGAGGTGGCGCGCCAGGGTTTTCATGGTTTTGCCGCAAATCATGCAGGTAACCTTGTCTTTACCAAAGGCTTTTTTGCGGGAGATGACAGGAGCTTGAGCCGCTTCTTCTTCCACCGTTTCCTCGACAACCGCCTCTCCTTTATCAATGGCGGAAAGAGCTTTGTGCAACTCGCTGAGTTCCGCAATCAGTTCTTCTTTGGTCATGGGGGTGGTGGATGCGTGCGCGGCAACGATTTCGGCAGCCATTTCAAGCAATGTGGCCATAGGATAATGCCTCCTTGAGTAAGAAAAGTGAGTTATTGATTGCTGAGTTACTCCATACTTAATACAAGAAATGAAATTAAAATCAAGGGAAAATTATCTTTTTTCGTTGTTTGAATAGCTCTCCGGCAATTATTTTCCGGAAGTTGCTGAATGATCGCCGAACCTCCATTTTCCGATTAGCGCCGGTACCTCGATTGCCATATTTCATTTTACCGGCCTTGACATCGTTATCCGGTCAAACTCTATGTTGCCGTGGCTGTTTTTTTTCGTCCGATTTATTCGGCAGCCATTTACCTGTGGGCTTTGTTGTTTCTTATTTTTCTTGCAGAAATTTCCATGAAAGTATGGCAAATTTCGGAAAATCCGACGCCCAATTTTATTGACATCTCGCCGGGATTTCCTAAGATAGGCCCTGGTTTTTCTCACAGCCTCAGAATGGGGCCTGCCAATAATCCGTCAAAGGCAAAACCGGGGTAACCCGGTGACGCAAAGCCACGGGTCCTGCATCGGGACAGCCGGGTTGCCAAAATATGAAACCACAGCGCAACCATCTTCTCGCCATGGCCGGCACCCGTTATCCGTGAGGAAAACAGGGTGCCTTTTTATTTTTTCGGCACACTGAATGCAGCAACTGTATCTCCGGGTGCCAGGATCCCTGGAGTCTTAACCGTAAAGCGCCCTTCAATGATGCAAAAGGAGACTTGCTGATGAGCGAGCAATTGATGACCAAAGTCGTTGCCATCGAAACGGAAAATGAAGATACCCAAAAGGACAAGTACCTGACATTTTCCGTGGCTCAGGAGGATTACGGTATCGAAATCCGCCATGTCATCGAAATTATCGGCATTCAGAAAATCACCAAGGTTCCCGATTTGCCTAATTATATCAAGGGGGTTATCAACCTTCGCGGGAAGATTATCCCGGTCATGGAGATCCGGGCCCGATTCGGCCTGCCGGCCCGGGAGTACGACGAACGCACCTGCGTCATCGTCGTGGACGTCGAGGGCCGAACCATGGGGGTGGTGGTCGATCATGTCAATGAGGTGGTAAATATCCCGCCCGAGGATGTGGAACCGGCACCGGCCGCGACCAGTCAAAAATCCGGCCGTTTCGTTTGTGGAATTGGCAAGATTCGCAATGATGTCAAAATCCTGCTGGACCTGCAGGCCATTGTTGTCCAGTAGCCGGGGAATCCATCGTCACAGTTTGAAGGGGGCAGTACATGGCAATGAAAAAAGCTAATCTCGGTATCGGTGTGCGGCTAGGGCTGCTGTCCGGCGGGTTGATTTTGGCCTTGCTGGCGGTGGGATTTTTAGGGCTCAGCGGGCTCAAAGCGGTTAATGGGTCCTTGGACAAGGTCTATCGGGAACGCTTGGAATCCCTGCCGCAATTGAAAGCGGTTTCGGATCTTTACGCCGTTCACGTGGTCGACCTTTCCCACAAGGTCCGCAGCGGCGCCCTTGCCTGGGAAGAGGGCGGCAGGGAACTGCAGCAGGCGAAGGAGAAAATCGTCGCCAACTGGAACCTGTTTCGCGGCAGCCATGGGGCCGGCGAAGAACAGGCGCAGGTGGCCGAGGCGCAACGGCTGATGGCGGTTGCCGATGAGGCGGTTGCCAAGCTGGAGAAAATTCTGCAGCATCGGCAAATGCCGGAGCTGTTGAAGTTTGTCGAGGAGACGCTGTATCCCGCCATCGACCCCCTTACCGGGCAACTTTCCGCGTTGATGGACCTGCAGATGCAGTTGGCGGAACGGGAATACCGCAACGGCGTGGCCACCTATGAGCAGCAGCGTCTGGTCGGCATGATCGTGACGGGTCTTTGCCTGCTGTTGGCGAGTTGGATTTCCTGGGCTATCATCCGCACCATCACCCGTCCTCTCGGGCAGGCGGTGCAGATGATCGAAGGTTTGGCCGAAGGCAACCTTGATGTGCGGCTGAATCTGCAGCGCAGCGACGAAATCGGCCGTTTGGCCCAGTCCCTGGATGCTTTTGCGGAAAACCTGAAAAACGAGGTCTTGGGGGCCTTCAACAGTCTGGCGGCGGGGGATTTCACCTTTACCGCCAAGGGCCTGGTGAGCGCCCCGCTGTCCCGCGCCAACGCCGCCCTGTGTGATTTGGTGGCCCAGATCCAGTCCGCCGGTCAGCAGATTGCCGCCGGCAGCGCCCAGGTGGCGGACGGCAGCCAGAGCCTTTCCCAGGGCGCCACGGAATCGGCCGCTTCCCTGGAGGAGATTTCCGCCTCCATGACCGAGTTGGCCTCCCAGACCAAACAGAATGCCGACAACGCCACCCAGGCCAACTCTCTCTCCACCGGAGCCAAAAACGCCGCCAATCACGGCAACAAACTCATGGGCGACTTGGTGGCAGCCATGGGCGAAATGAACCAATCGGCGGAAAGCATCACCAAAATCATCAAGGTTATCGACGAAATCGCCTTCCAGACCAACCTGTTGGCCCTCAACGCCGCAGTCGAAGCCGCCCGTGCCGGACAGCACGGCAAGGGGTTCGCGGTGGTGGCCGAAGAGGTGCGCAACCTGGCCGCTCGCAGCGCCAAGGCGGCCAAGGAGACCGAGCAACTCATCGAGGAGTCGACGGTCAAGACCCAGCGGGGTGCCGATATCGCCGACAAAACCGCCGCGGCTCTCAAGGGGATTGTCGCCGGCGCCGCCAAGGTGTCGGATCTGGTGGGTGAGATTGCCGCCGCTTCCAAGGAACAGGCCGCCGGCCTGCAGGAAGTGACTCAGGGCCTGGGCCAGATTGAAGCGGTGACCCAGCAGGCCACGGCCAATGCCGAGGAGAGTGCGGCGGCGGCCGAAGAACTCTCCAGCCAGTCTGAATTGCTGCGGCAAATGCTGGGCCGGTTCAAGATATCCCGGGCAGGCGGGAACACCGTCAAAGCCCTGCCCCTGGAAAAGCCGAAAGCGCTGCCTCAACGGACTGCTGTCGGCCAGCGGGCCCTGCCCATGGCGTCGGCCGCATCGATGCGACCCGAAGAGGTCATTGCTCTGGATGATCGGGATTTCGGCAAATATTGATTCTCCCGGTTGTCAGGAAGTTGGCAGAACCGGTCGATAGAATGACTCGCGAAAAAGCCGGCATCACCGTTGAGGTGGTGCCGGCTTTTTAAATGCCGGATGATCTTTGACGAAAAACAACCAAGCGTCCGGGAATGGGTTCCGGTTGCCAGGTCAGGCGGTCGACGGGGAAAGGTCGGTCCGTGGTAGACAATGCAATCGATCCAATTCCATTTTGAAGCGTTTGACCGATAGAATAAAGGTTTCCAGACGGGCTTCGACCACCTGGGAGAAGGCATTCCCGTCGCTTTCGATGGCCAGGAAGGGCAGGGCCAACTGGCCTTGGCAGGCTTTCCAGAAAGCTTCGTTGTCATGGGAAAAGGCGGCTTTTTCGTCCGACAGGCGGTAGGTCAGAATGGCTTCCGCCAAACGACTGGGCATGCAGCCGAAGGGGCCGATGGAAAGCACGCCGTGGGTTTCGTCGCCGATTTCGCTCAGGGTCGAGGCGACGGTCAGGATCGCTTCGCCTAGCAGTCGGGGATGCACCAGCCGGGCGCCTTGCCGCATCAGGTGCCCGACATCGAGTTCATGGCCATCGTAGAAGCCCGAGCGGCGCAGCCGGGCTTTGACGGCCCGTTCCATGCGACGCATTATCAGGCTTCTGGGGTGTGCCAGCAGGCGGTCGACCAGGGTCTGCCGATAGGCCAGGCCGCGACCCAGGCAGTAATCCACGTAATACAGCCATTCCGCTACCGGCGCCGTGCGCACCACAATGCCCTGGGCGGCCAGGCGCTCGACCAGATTCTGGCGGGAAAAGCCGTCCCGGCGCACGTAGATTTCCCCGTTCAGGGAAACCTTGACGGCCTGTTCGATGGGCAGGACGCGTTCGCAGCCGGCCAAACGTTCCATTTCTTCCCCTAAAATTTCCAGAACCCGGCCGAAGGGCTCCCGTTCCAGGGCTTCCAGCAGGCGCTGCCGGCCGGCGCGGAAGATCTCCATGGCGGCTTCGGGGTGGGCGGCCAGGGCCAGAATGGCTGAGTGGAGATCCTCCAGGCCGTCGCTGATATTGATCGCCAGCCAGCAACGTCGGGTGAAGGATGCCGGCATGCCGCCATAGCCGTCGCCGTCCGACAGGGCCAGTACGGCTACCCGGGGTCGGCGTTGCTTCTCGATAAGGTGTTCCAGAAAGCGACTGTATTGGCCGAAGCGGCAGGGTCCCTGGGCGCGGGGCATGAACAGCACCGTCAATCCCTCCTCGTCGGAGTGCCGATCCAGTTGTTTTAGAAAGCTGCCGGTGGTCAGGTGCAGGGGCAGGCATTCCTTACAGGTCGCCACCGTGCGGCCGCGCAGCAACTCCTCCCGGCCCGGCGGATCGGCGGCCATGACATGGAGGCCGTAATGGCGCATGGCGGCGGCCAGACAGGGGGTGCCGTGTTCGCCCATGGACGGCAGCAGCAGTCGGACCCCGGGATCGGTCAGGGACCAGCGGCGGCCATCACCGGTTTCGATGAGGGGACCGCGGCGGCCGGCCAGGGTTCTGGAGGCCGCGAAATGACCCTGCTCGGCAGGCTGACTGGGCAGGCTCTGGTAGCCCCGCACCACATCGATGAAGGCCTCGATGCGGGTGTCGATGCCGGTGTCGGCGCTGTGGGCGTCGAGTTCCAGCAACAGGGATGGTTTGGCCCCCATGATGTCGCGGAAGCGGCCGAGAATGAAGGAGTCGGGCCCGCAGCTGAAATTGCTGATATAGGCCGCGAACAACTGGGGATGACCGGCGACGAAGCGGGCGGCCTGCAGCAGGGTCTGACCGGACCCCCAGTACATGCCCGGCTCGCTTCCAGGGTCGAGTTCGACCAGGGGCAGGCAGTCATGGGGCAGCACCTTGTAGCCGCGGCTGGCGAACTTGTGGGGAATGCCCAGGTTGGCCTGACTGTTGAAGGCGTTGTAGGGCCGGCCGAACAGCACCACGGCGGTTTCGCCCGGTTGCAGGTCATGCAGGAATTTGCGACCCAGATGGGCCTGTTGGCGCCCCAGTTGATCCAGCACTTCCCGGGCCGCCGTCAGGGCCGCCTCGGCCCGCCGCCGCCCAACGCCCAGTCGGCGCGCCACCTCCAGAAGGTTGCGGCGCAGATCCCGCGCATCGCTGAAGTCGAGCACCGGGGCCAGCACCCGGTTCCCCAACCTCTCCCGGAAGGTCGCCTGCAGGTAATAGGGCTCGCCCTGGACCAGGGGGCAGGTGCAGTTGACCTCCTCACTGCCGGGCACGGCCACTCGCAGGACATGGGGCAGGAAAAGATAATCAGGCTCCAGCTGAAGCAGACCTTCCAGCAGGCCGTAGGCCAGTTCCACCGGATAGCAGAAGGCCGCCCCCATGCGTTCCCGGCCGCGGCTCTCTGCCTGCTCCCCGCGCAGGACGCGACAGCCCAGGTTGCGGAAGAAGGTTTCGTAGAAGGGCAGCAGGCTGTGCGTCATTAAGGAAAGAGGGATGCCGATGGTGGCTCCCGAGGCCGACTCGGAGATGTCGCGGCCATCGTCCAGCACCAGCTTTTCCCGCTCCCGGACCAGGTTGACGGCGGACCGCTGGCCCTGGTCCTGCAGGAGGTTGTAATAACGGCTGCAGGCGCCGCCGAAGGCATGAGTCTTGCCGTCGACCACGATGCGGGCGATGCTGCAGTTGCGATCGCAGGCGTCGCCGTCGCCGCGGCAGATGAAGGGTTCCCGGTAGCTGACCCGGCGTGCCGCCAGTTCCGCCAGGTCGAAATGCCGTCGCTGCAGCAGGCCCTGTTCGATTTTCTGTTTCAGGTCCAGGGCCACGCCGAAAGCCCCCATGAGGCCCGGCTCCGGGGGCACGACGATGTCCCTTTGGCAGAGCGCGGCCATGGCCACCGGCACCGCACGGTTGTAGCAGACCCCGCCCTGCATGAACACCTTGCGGCCGATGGGCCGCTCGCCCTTGACCCGTGCCAGGTAGTTCTGGCAGACGGCGTAGACCAGTCCGGCGGCGATATCTTCGCGGCCGATGCCCTCCTGGACGGCGGTCTTGATGTCGCTGCTGATGAAGGCCGCACATTGATCGCTGAAATCAGGGGGCTCCATGGCAGCCAGGGCGAGTTCGGCAATCTCATCCGTGGCGATGCCGAGAGACTCATGGCAGGCCTCCTCGAGAAAGGAGCCGGTACCCGCTGAGCAGGCTTCGTTCATGGCGTAGTCGCAGGCCACCCGGTTGCTGAGAAAGGTGTATTTGGCGTCCTGACCGCCGATCTCGAAGATGGTTTCCACTTCCGGATCGAAATGGACCGCCGCCGCGGCATGGGCGACGATTTCGTTGACGACCGCCGGAGTCAGGGCATGCAGCCCGGCAATCTGGCGACCGCTGCCCGTTACCCCCAGGCCGACGATCATTGGTGGCTGGTGGGTGGGCAATTGATCGAGGAGCGCCTGGTAGCAGCGGCGGCTGGCACCGACCGGATCGCCGTGGGTGCGCAGGTAACAGCTCGCTACCAGGGCGTTGTCGGTCATGCGCAGCAGCACCGCCTTGGTGGTGGTACTGCCCACATCCAGACCCAGCAGCAGTTCGCCGCCGTCATGGACCGCCCGCGTCAGGGTTTTGAAGTGCACCCGGGGCAGAATGGCCGCCAAGGCCGGCAGGCTCTCAAAGGAAGGTCGTGCCTCGGCGAGGATCGACCGTCCTTCGGTTTCCGCTCCGTGGTGTTCCGCCCACAGCAGGGCACCCAAGGCTTCAAAACAGGCCGCGTCCGGCGGAACCTGCAGGTTTGGAAAGGTCTGTTGCAACTGTTCCACCACCACCCGGTTCTGGCTCACCCCGCCTGCAAGCAGGATGCGTTGCACCTGGGTCTGCTGCAGCAAAGAGGTGATGCGGGCGGCCAGCATCTGGCACAGGCCGGCGGTGATGCGGCCCTTTTCAACGCCATGATTGAGGGCGTGGGTGCAGTCGCTTTTGCAGAACACCGAGCAGCGGCCGGCCACCGGGTAGGCCTCGGCGCTCTGGGCCAAGGCGACGGCCTGATCGATGTCCAACTCCATGCGACGAATCTGCTGGAGAAAGAATTCTCCCGTGCCGGCGGCACATTTGTTGCCGCTGCGCACGCCGCAGATGCGGCCCTGTGCGTCAAGCAGGTAGAGCAGAAAGGTTTCCCCGCCGGCGGAAACGATGGCTTCCATATTCGGATAGGAATGGCGCAGATGGGCGTAGGCCAGTTCCACCGCTTCCGGTTCGGCTACGGTCGGCAGGGCCACCAGATGCCGGAACTTGCGGCCGGTAATGCCCAGGCGGGTTGGAGGCCGCTCGTCGAGAATCTGCCGCAGGGTCGCTGCGACCCGGCCGTCGTGGGCCAGACGGCGGTATTGCAGGCCGTCGGCGGTACGTTCCGCCACACTGATGGTGGTGGCTCCCAGGCAGATTCCGATACTTAAGCTCATGGTTGCATTCCCTTCTCCCGCCAAACATTTTCCCTGACTTCACTCAGGCCAATCGAGTGCAACTTCCCTCAGTCGTCAGTCATCAGTTGTCAGTCTTCAGTCTTCAGTCTTCAGTCTTCAGTCTTCAGTCTTCAGCCTGTTTGTTCCAGCCTTGCCTTACAACAGATTTTCCGGGATCAGCAATGCGAGCAGATGGTTGCCGAACCGATCCCACCAGAAGGTCTGGGGTTCCGTACGCCAGTCCTTGCTCTGCGCCTCCTTACCGTCCTTCCAGAGTAGGCCGACAGACCCCTGCGGGTTCTTTTCGAGATGCAGCTGAAAGGCATTTTCCGGTTGACTCAGCTTGTAGAATTGTTCCAGCAGGTCCCTGGCTAATTCGGAGCTTTCAAGCAGGACGCCGATTTCGCTGTTGTAATGCATGGAACGTGGATCGTGATTGAAGGAGCCGATAAAAATCATGCGCTCATCGATGACATAGGCCTTGGCATGAAGGCAGGCCTGGGAAGAGCCGAGCAACACCCGCTCCTCGGTCGTGCGGCGTCTGGTTCGACCCCGCCGGTATTGAGGCGACGGCTTGAACTCGTAAAGCTCCACCCCCTGTTTCAGCAGAGGCCGGCGGTAACGTTGGTAGGCGGCATGGACCATTTTGTGGTCGGTGGCCGCAAAGGAGTTGGTCAGGGCGCGGATTCTTACGCCCCGTTTGGTCAACCTCCGAAAGTGTTTGACGCCCTCCCGGGTGGGGATGAAGTAGGGGGTGATGATCACCAGTTCCTGTTCCGCCTGATCCAGAAGGTCATCGAAACGGCTGAACTCGGGGAGGATATCCTGGCATTGGCCGGGAATGAGTTTGCAGGGAGGGTCGGCAATCACCTGCGTCGCCGCCGGGGTCATGGGCGGTTCGGAGCGCTTCCGGGACAGATCGTCGATCCTGCGTCGAAACTCTTTGGCGCGGGGCGTTGCGATCTGTTCTGCCAGATGGATGCGGGTTCCCGCCAGATTTTCCGGGGAAGCGGCGAAACCCCGCAACGCGCTTACGGGCAACGCCCAGATGCTGTTCCAGAACCGGTCGAAATGGTCGGAAAGCTCCGGCACCACCGGGCCGGTGAGGAGCACATCCAGATCCTCCAGATCCAGCAGTTCATTGGCTTCGAAATATTCGTCGCCGATGTTGCGGCCGCCGATGAGCGCCGCCAGATTATCGGCGACGAACAGCTTGTTGTGCATGCGCCGGTGCAATCGTCGGAAGTCCGAGAAGATTTCCCACAACCGCCCCGGACCGAGGCTGTGGCGGTACAGGAAAGGGTTGAAAATGCGCACCTCGATGGAGGGATGTCCGGTCAGGTTGGCCAGCAGGCCGGCGTCGTCCCGAAAATGCAGGTCGTCCAGCAGCAACCGGACCCGGACGCCCCGGTCCGCCGCCGTCAGCAGGTGCTGCAGCAGCAGCAGGCCGGTGAGGTCCTCCTCACGAAAGATGTAGTACTGGATGTCCAGGCTTTGGACAGCGTTGTCGGCCAGGGCGATGCGGGAGGCAAAGGCCTCCAGACCGCTGCTGATGAGGCGTCCGCCCGACAGCGGCTCGCGAGCAGCGGCGGCGCCGGGGACCAGCTCGACCAGGGGGGAGTCTTCGGCCGCCGGCAGGGCTCGGGAAAGGGAGCGGTTGACCGCACCCGGATCGACGCGGGTACAACCTTCGGCCAGGGGAAGAACCAGGATGAGGAAGAAAAAAAAGATGCTTTTCATCCCGGCAAGTATAACCAACCGGGGACCGCTTGGCCAGAAATCTAATGTGAATAAATGGAGCGGCCCAATCCGTCCCTCGGGTCAGCCCAGGCTGCCGAGGCTGGCCAGGGCGATCACCGGTGTCGGTGCGGCGGCAGCTCCGCCCCAGACCATCAGGCTGGTCAGGCCGGCGCACCGGAAACCGCAGGCTTTCAGCATCGGTCCGGCGCCTGAGGAGGCGAGAATGTCGGCATAAAGGGTGCCGCCGGTCACGGCATCGGCGGCGGCCAAAGCCAGTCCGGCGAGATCCCCCGGCCGGTCCTCCGGACACAGCCAGGGGCCGAGAATTCTCAGGGTGCCATGGTGCTGAAGCAGGGCGACGCTCCGGCCGCTGGCCAGCAATTCACCGCCCGTGGCCAGATAATGCAGCACCAGGCGGCGATCGCTGCCCCAGGCCTGTTCGTCGGCCCGGCACAGGCTTTCAAGGTCCCCATTGGCAGCGCTCTTGCGACGGCGGCGGTTCGGCACCTCCAATAGCCAGCGCTCGATGCGATCCACCTCGCGGAAACCGCGCCGCTGGTAGAGAGGACGTCCCTGTTCGGAAGCGGTCAGCCAGATCTGCCGTGTTCCAGAGCGTCGCAGGCGATCGCAGACATGGTCGAACAGCATTGCCCCGAAACCCTGGCCGCGAAGGTCCGGCGACAGAATGAGGTTGCCCAGCCAGGCGAAGGTGCGATAGGGCACGGCGGTGGCGAAGCCGCACGGTTCGCCGCGATGCCGCAAGCCAAAGGCCCAGGCGGCGAGGGGGCCTCGAAAGAGGGCCACCTCGGGCGGCAGCACCACCCAGTGTTCCGCCTGAGCAAGAAAGAAAAAGTTGCCCCAGTCGGCAATTTCGGGGGAGTTGACAGTCAGACTGCTATCCAGGGTCAGTGCGGCCACAAAGCTCCTCGCTGATCAATCGACGTCGCGGCCGAACTGGTGGAATTCCTCCAGGTTGCTCGATTCCGCCCAAGCCAGATACTGGTTGGGGGCGTTGACAAAATCATACAACTGCTGGATGGAAAGCAGATCACGGCTTTCCTGTTCCGTCGATTGCTTGAGCAGGGGCCGCAGAGCCTCGTTCCCGGTTTGTTCCGCAAGGTGGTTGTAGAAAGCCATGGTTTGAGTTTCCAGTTCCAGCACCGCCTGGCAGCAATCGAGCTGGTGGGATCGGTCTCCGCACGGGGCCCGCAAGCCTAGAAGCTTCTGGTAGAGACCGGCCGCACGGGCTTGAAAAGGACCGTCTTGGTCCCACAGGGTCCGTCCTGGGCAGGCCGTGTTCTGCAGGATTTCATGACGCTGCAGACGATCCATGGCCAAATCGGCCAGCAATTGCTTCATCCCCTGGCCGGTCGTTTGCCGGGCCAGGGTGCCATAAATGCTCGCCGCTTCCTGCTCCATGTTGCTGAGAAATGCGTAAAGTTTCATGATTCAGGCTCCTTGCTGATAAACCTGCCGCCAAGTGGGCCGGCCGTTGCCGTCATCTGTCCGTCAATGCCAGAGCCACGCTGCCCGCCGAGATTTTTCGGCGTCCTATGGGCCTGGCGCATAGACGATGATACATCCGGGTCAATTCGAAGTCGGTGACAGGGCGTTTGCGTCGCTGGGAAGCGGTCCGGACCCGTTGCAGCAGGTCCGGGAGTCGGTCCGGTGAAGGTTCGAGGCCGAGATCCCGCAAACGTTCCGCCAGTCCGTGCCGCCCGGCATGCTTGCCCAGCACCAGGTGGCGGCTGAGACCGACTTCGGCGGGCTCGAAGGGCTCGTAATTGCGCGGATCCTTCAGAATGCCGTCGACATGCAGACCCGCTTCGTGAGCGAAGATCCGCTCTCCGACCACGGCTTTCCAGGCCGGGACGGAGCGCCCGCTGGCCCGGGCGACGCAGTGCGACACCTCCACCAGTCTTCCGGTATCGATGGGACAGGCCATGCCGCAGGCATGTTTCAGGCCCATGACCACCTCTTCCAGGGCGGCGTTGCCGGCCCGTTCGCCGAGGCCGTTGACGGTGGTGTTGACGAAGCGGGCCCCGGCCCGTACTCCGGCGATGGCGTTGGCGGTGGCCATGCCCAGATCGTTGTGGGTATGTACCTCGATGTCCAACTCAACCCGTTCCGCCAGATAACGGATCTTTTCGTAGGTGGAGAAGGGGTCGAGCAAGCCGAGGGTATCGCAGAAACGAAAGCGATCGGCGCCCAGGCTGCGCGCCAATTCCATCAGGTCGACGAGAAAGTCCAAATCGGCGCGGCTGGCGTCCTCCCCGCCGACGGAGACGTACAGGTCGTGTTGTTTGGCAAATCCCAGGGCCACCTTGAGTTGTTCCCTGACCCAGGAGCGGCTCTTGCGCAGTTTGTGGCGGATATGCAGATCCGAGACGGACAGGGAGATATCCACGGCCTCAACGCCGCAGGCCAGGGAGGCGCGGATGTCCTCCACCAGGGCGCGGTTCCAGGTGAGCAACCGGGCGTTCAGGCCCAGATCCACCAGGGCTTTGACGGCGCGCTGTTCGTCGGCGCCCATGGCCGGTATGCCGCATTCCAGTTCCTGTACTCCCATGTCATCGAGCAGGCGGGCGATGGCGATCTTTTCCGCCAGGGAAAAAGCCACCCCGGCGGTCTGTTCACCGTCCCGCAGGGTGGTGTCGTCGATGATGATTTCTGCCGGCCGGTAATCACGCATGACGCCTCCGTCAAGTCGGGTTCTTGGAGTTTCCGGCGCCGTTGCTGGAAAGGCTTCATTCTCGAAGTAGCAATCTTCATGCCTTTTTCCAACCACCTGAAATGCCAGGGGAAAGTCCCGGCGGTGAGAAAAATATGCCGATAATCCGGGCAGGTTCAGTGGCCCGGTGGTGATTTTTGGGGCAGATCCGTCGCCACCTGCGGTCCGGTCAATATAACCTTCGGAAGGCATCCGCGCGGATGGCCGCATACAGGTCGTTGCCGGGGCTGATGTCCAGTTCGGTCACCGCCGGCGGCATCATCTGGGTGATGAGTTGCCGGCCGCCGCAATCCAGTTCCACGCCGACGCGCGGCCCCAGGTCGAACACTTCCCTTACCGTGCAGCGCAACAGGTTGCGGGCGCTGATGGATTCCGGATGCCGGCGGAACAGCAGAATATCCCGGGCGGTCAGGGTGAACAGGTTGTCGCCGGCGGCAGGTTCCTGGTTGAGCATCAGGCGCTGGCTGCCCCAGCGGTAGGACCAGAGTTGATCCCGGGGTTGCGGATCCTCCAGGCGCAGGAAATTGAGGTAGCCCATGGGGCAGTCCTTCATGCGCTGCCGGGCCAGGTTGTCCGGGGTGGTGCGGTCGACCAGGCGGCCGCCGTCCAGCACCAGCACCTCCTCCACCAGCAGCCGCATCTCGTTCATGGAATGGGACACGTACAGCAGGGGAATATCGTATTCGGTCAACACTTGGTTCAGGTAGGGGATGATCTGGTACTTGAGTTTTTCGTCCAGACCGGTCAGGGGTTCATCCATGAGCAACAGTTGCGGGTCGGCCAGCACCGTCCGGCCCAGGGCCACCCGCTGGCGCTCCCCGCCGGACAGGTGGTGCACCGAGCGCGGCAACAGGTGGGCGATATCCAGCACCCGGCAGAGGTCGGCGGGATCGATACGCCGGCGGATTTTGGGTATCCGCCGGAAACCGTATAACAGATTGCCTTCGACGCTCAGATGGGGAAACAGGTGGCTGTGCTGGAACACCACCCCGACACGACGCTGGTCCGGCGGCAGACAGAGGCGGCGTCCGTAGTCATACAGGATGCGATCACCAAAACGGATGGCGCCGCCGTCCGGTTCCAGCAATCCCGCCAGCAGATGCACCAGGGTCGATTTGCCGCTGCCCGAGCGGCCGAAGATGCCGACTCGTTTGCCCTCGATGCGGAAGTCCACATCCAGCCGGAAATTTTCGAACCGCTTCTGCAGGGCCAGAGAAAGGCTCATGAGCGACTCCTTTTGGCCCATTTGCCGAGCAGGGCTTCATTGCCGAGCAGCGCGGCCAGGGACAGGGCCACGGACAGCAGGCAAAGGGTCATGGCGCGACCCTCGCCCCCCGGCGTGTTGATGTAGTCGAAGATGGCCAGGGGTATGGTCTGGGTCAGGCCCGGGATGTTGCCGGCCAGGACGATGGTGGCCCCGAACTCTCCCAGACTGCGGGCGAACATCAGCCCGGCGCCGGCCAGCAGCGCCCGGCCGGACAGAGGCAGAACGATGCTGATCAGGGTGTCGCGCCGGGAGGCGCCAAGGGTCCGGGCCGCCTGCAGCAGGCGGGGATCAATCTCTTCCAGACCGATGCGCACCGCGCGTACCAGCAATGGAAAGCCCACTACCAGGGAGGCCGCCACCGCCGCCCACCAGGTAAAGACGATGCGCAGTCCGGTCTTCGCCAGCAGGCCGCCGAGGAGGCCGTTGCTGCCCAGCAGCAACAACAGCAGGTAGCCCACCACCACTGGCGGCAGCACCAGGGGCAGGTTCAGCAGCCCTTCCAAAAGGGCTCGGCCGCGGAAGCGCCCAAAGCTCAGCAGCGCCCCAGCCAGGAAGCCGCCGGGCAGGGACAGCAGGGTGGCGGTCAGGGCTACCCGGACCGAAAGAGCCACGGCCTGATAGTCGGTTGCGGTCAGATCGAACATGGTTGCGCCTCGGCATTGCTCAGGGAAGCAAAAAACCGAAACCGGCAAGGATCCGGCCGGCCTCGGGCGAAGCAAGAAACTTGAAAAATTCCTGCACCTCGGCGCGCCGTGCCCCTTCAGGCGTCAACCCCACGGGATACAACACCGGTTCATGCAGGTCCGCGGGAACCTCGAACAAAATGCGGGCCTGTTTGGCCAACAGGGCATCGGTGCGAAACACAAAAGCGCCGTCCACCTCGCCCCGCTCTGCGTACATGCGCGCCTGCAGCACATCCTTGGCCAGCACCAGGCGCTTGTTTTGCTGCAGAACAGGATAGAGACCGGCTTTCTTCAGAGCCTGCTCCGTGTAGCGCCCGGCGGGCGAACTGCCGGGGCTGCAGAGGGCGATGCGCTGCAGCCCCGGCAGATCCGCCAGGCTGCGAACCGTTTGGTCGGAACGGCCGAGGAATACCAGGCTGTTTTGCGCCAGAACCCGCACCGTGCCCGGCACGATGCGTTTTTCAGTGACGAGGTGATCCATCCATTGCCGGTCGGCGGAAATGAACAGATCCGCCGGAGCACCGGCGACGATTTGGCGCGCCAGGGTGCCGGAGGCGGCAAGGTTGGGCACCAATTGCATTTGAGGATGCCTTTCCCGGTAGGCTGCGTCGAGGGCGCGCAGCGCATCGGACAGGCTGGCGGCCGCTGCGACGCGGATTTCGGCAGCGGCAGCCGGTTGGATAACCAGGATCGCGCAGGTCAGTATAATCAGACCAAGGAGTTTGTTCATGATTTGACCTCTCATCAGGAGAATGGATTGAACACCTTGCGGATGGACGCCGATTCCACCGGTTTGTTTCAACGGCACATGCGGAATGGAACCACGGGCGCGACATCGAGTTCGGCGGTGGCCAAATCCAATCCCAGAACGCCCGCCGCATCGGCCCGGCACTGCTGACAGTGGCGGGACTGGGCCAGAATCCTTTCGGCCTGGCTGCGGATGGCTTCCATCTGCGCCGCATCCGGTACCGGGTGGTTTTTAAAGATGCCCTGCGGAATCAGGGGCAGGATGTTCATCATGCGCGCCCCCAGGCTTTTGGCCATCTCGGCCAGGGGCAGGGTTTCGTGGTCATTGACGCCGGGGATGTAGACGGAATTGATCTTGACCAACAGGCCGGCCTCGGTAGCGGCAGCAATACCCGCCAATTGGGCATCGATCAGGGCCGCCGCGGCGTCCGCCCCGCGCAGCAGGGTGCCGCCCAGTTTCACCCACTGGTAGACCTTGGCGCCTGTTGCCGGAGTCAGGGCATTCATGGTCACGGTAATGCTGCCCACGCCCACCTCCTGCAGGACGGGCAGTTTTTCCGCCAGCATTAGACCGTTGGTGGACAGGCACAGCTGCAAATGAGGATAGGCTTCCCGCACCAGGCGAAAGGTTTCGAAGGTATTGGGGTTGGCCAGGGGGTCGCCGGGACCGGCAATTCCCACCACCTTCAGAGCCTCGCCCACCTGGGGATGGGCCAGCAGAGCGGAAACCCGCTGCAGGGCCTGCTCGGGGGTCAAAACCCGGCTGGTGACGCCGGGACGGTTTTCGTTGGCGCAATCGAAGCGCCGCTCACAAAACCCGCACTTGATGTTGCAGCCCGGCGCCACCGGCAGATGGATGCGGGCGTTATGGCTGTGCTGGGCGCTGAAACAGGGATGACCACCGGCCGGGCTGGCACTGTTGGGACAGGATGTGGCGGACATGGGAGGCTCCTTTCGTGGGTGGCCGGACCGGTATCAGGTTCGGGAAGCAAATAAAAAAGGGCCCGGGCGGATTCTGCCGCCGGGCCCCATTGCCTTGAGTCGGGCACATCGTTGTGCCGGTTGTTTCATTAATTCCAAAGCACGGGCCGTGCCAAGTTTGTATTCGATTGAAATTGTTGATGTTATCTTCTTTGAAGAAGATTGAATCGCAGAGAGGCAGGGAACTTTGTTTATTTTTTATGCGGTCAGCAGCTGATATGCACTGCGCAGGGCCGGTTCGATGGGCCCGGCCGCCGCAATGTGAGTCAATCCCGCCGACTCCAGAGCCTGCCGGGGCAGATCACCGATGCGGACACTGACCACGGCGCGGCAATCGCCCAAAGCTTCGGCGATGGCCTGGAAACGCTGCTGGTGAAAAGTGTGATCCGGATCACTGGAACAGTATTTTTCCACCAGAATGGTTTTTTCCTGCTCGATGCTGCGTTCATCGACCAAAAACACGGTAAAGGCGGCCGCCTGCCCGAAATGCAGGTCCACTTCATGACCATCCAGGGTGGCAACGGCAATGCGCATGACGCAACTCCTTGGGAAAGGGGCCGGACGGTCAGGGTCTGTGACCGCCCGGCCAATCGGATCAGATCTCCAACGGCTTGAAGGAAAAGGCCTTTTTCGGGCAGGTCACGCCGCAGGCGGCACAGCCGATACAGTTGCCGGGATTGTCGACGAACATGAACATGCGCGCCGAGTCTTCTTCATCCACTTCGTGGAAACCCAGCACCGAGCGGGAACAGACCTTGTAGCAGCGGCCGCAGCCGAGACATTTTTCATCGTCGACGGCAACCACGAAGGTCGGGGTCCAGGATTTGCCTTCCTTGGTTTTTCCGGTGTAGTAGGCCATGGTGTTTACTCCTTGAATGTTGGATATTGGATAGTAACTATTCAGCATCGTGGAGCAGGGTCTCGCGCCGCCCTCCCCGAGGGCCGCATGAACCCATCCCTGGGGCTTGACGGTTGCCATCCGGGCGCCAGGCACCCTCGGGGAGGGCGCCCCGAGCCCCTGTGCTGAATAGTTACGTTGGATAAAGGGTCAGGGTGACGGTCGATGCCGTTTATTCCGCGTCCGGTGCCGGGCGCATGCCGAGATGCATGGCGCGGCGCATCCAGGGCGGCGGGTTGTCGCGCATGACCTGCTGCAGTTTGGCAACGACCTCGGCAATGGTTTCATTGCCCTTGGTCTTGACGGGATGGATTTTGCGGGCCACCAGGCGCGCCGCCGCCGGACCGCCGATCTGGGTGACATAGACCATGGTGCTGTCGCCGAGGGCGGCGAGACGGGCCATGATCCTGTCGTCCTCGCCCTCTCCATTCCCTTCTACGGCGACCACGCCGGCACATCGGGCCGTTTCCGGTTCGATGTCCCAGATGATGAAGCTCTGCGCCCAGCCGAAATGTTCGTCGATATGTTCCTGGTCGGTACTGGCGAATGCGACTTTCATGGCAGATCCTTTCCTGATGGCTTCGGGGGTTCGGCTCTTGGCGCCAGCGGTTTTCCAACCGGCAACTCGCGCCCGGAGCCCAATCCCCGAGGTTGGCATTGGTGAATTTCTCCCTTCTGCCCGGGCGGCCAGGGGAAGCTTCCCCTGGCCGCCTCGGGACAGGCCCGATGCGGCTAACGCATCATTTCAAAATGTTTGTCCTCGCAGTTGCGGTCCACCTCGTCCAAAAAGGTGTTGGCGATGGAGCTCAGCAGGTTGATGGCCCCCTGGTAGCCGATGTAGGGCGAGCGGTGCAGGTTGACCCGGTCGATGATGGGGAAGCCGACCCGGATCAGAGGCACGCCGGCATCCCGGGCGACGAATTTGCCGTGGGTATCGCCGATGAGAGCGTCGACGGGGTCGGTCATCACCAGGCTGCGCAGATGCCAAAGGTCCTTGTTCATCCAGATCTGGCAGCCGGCCCCGTAGGGAGACTTTTCCAACAGCGCCTGCAGGGATTTGGCGACCCGCTTGTTGCCGCGGCTGCAGAGGATGTGGTAGGGCCGGGCGCCCATTTCCAGCAGGAAGGAGATCATCCCGGCCAGAAAATCCGGGTCGCCGTAGATGGCGAATTTCTTGTTGTGCAGGTACTGGTGAGCATCGGTCATGGCATCCACGGCCCGGCCGCGTTCGGCCTTGAGGCTTTCCGGTACCGGCGTTTCGGACAGTTCGGCCAGCTTCATCAGCAGAGTGTCGGTGTTGGCGACGCCGATGGGATAGGGCAGCACCTCCACCGGTGCGTCGGTCTGATCCGACAACCATTTGACGGTTTCCGTGGTCGCGTACTTCTGCATGACCAGGGTCGCCCGGGCATTGAGGCAATCCGCCGCCTCCGCCAGGGGCGTACCGCCGGGATAGGGGCGGTAGGTGCCGTCCAGGGGCGAGTCGAAGGATTCGGAGATGTCCGCCAAAACCGTCACCGGAATGCCGAAGGCTTCGCAGATGCGTTGGTATTCCCGGTAATTGCCGGTGTTGGCATCAAAGCCGGGAATCAGGTTGAGTTTGCCGTTATCCTTGGCCGAACCCTTTTTATCCGCGGTCAGGTAGGCCAGAATGGCTTTCAGCATGGCGTCGTAGCCATGGATATGGGTGCCGTTGAAGCTCGGGGTGTTGGCGTAGGGCACCGGAAAATCCTGGGGGATATGCCCCTCGTTGCGCGCGTTGATGATGAAGGCGTTGAGGTCGTCGCCGATGACCTCCGGCATGCAGGAGGTGAACACCGCAATCATCTTGGGCGCATAGAGTTTGTAGGCATTTTCCAGCCCCTCGAAGAGGTTGTTCTGGCCGCCGAAGACCGCGCCGTCCTCGGTCATGGCGTCGGAGACGGCCGGCGCCGGTTCGCGGAAATGGCGGTTCAGCGTGCTGCGATAGTAGGAGGCGCAGCCCTGGGAGCCGTGAACAAAGGGCAGGGTGCCTTCAAAGCCGTGCGCCACCAGTTGCGCTCCCAGAGGCTGACAGGCATGGGCCGGGTTGATGACGGTGGCTTCGCGGGCGAGGTTTTTCTCCCGATACTCCTCGCTGTTGATCCATTCCTTGACCCGCGCGACCTCTTCAGGGGTGATTTCCGTTACTTTTTTTATGGCGCACTGTTCGCTCATGGTGATTACTCCTGTACAAAAGTGAGGCGGTGAGAAGTGCTTCAAGCATTTCTTTAAAACGGCGCCTTGATCAGACTCCAGGTCGGACTGTTGATGGCCATGTCGATGTCCCGGGCGAAAACCGGGAAACCGTCGTAGGCGTGGTAGGGACCGGAATAGTCCCAGCTGTGCATCTGCCGGAAGGGGATGCCGGCTTTCTGGAAGACGTATTTTTCCTTGATGCCGCTGGCCACCAGGTCGGGCCGGAAGGTTTCCGCCCATTTCTCCAGTTCGATTTCCGAGGCGTCGTCGAAGATCAGGGTGCCTTTGGCCATCTCTTCGTAGGTGCGCTCATAATCGTCGTTGTGGGCGAACTCGTAACCGGCGGCGATGATTTCCATGCCCAGATCTTCATAGGCGCCGATGGTATGGCGGGGACGCAGGCCGCCGACGAACAGCAGAACCCGTTTGCCCTCCAGGCGCGGACGGTACTCGTCGATGACTCTCTGCATCCGCGGTTGGTACTCGGCGATGATCTTCTCGGCGTTTGCCTGAATCTTCTCGTCGAACCGGGCGGCGATGGCGCGCAGGCTGGCGGCGATCTTGGTCGGACCGAAGAAGTTGAACTCCATCCAGGGGATGCCGTACTTCTCTTCCATGACCTTGCACATGTAGTTCATGGAGCGGTAGCAGTGAATCAGGTTCAGCTTGACCTGATGGGTCGCGGCGATGTGCTCGATCTGGCCGTCACCGGTCCAGATGGCCCGGACCCGCAGGCCCAGTTCTTCGAGGATCTTTTTCGAGGCCCAGGCGTCGCCGCCGATGTTGTAGTCGCCGATCAGGGCGATGTCGTAGGGGCCCGGCGCATCGGCGAACTCGCGGGTGCCGATGATGTAGTCGCGGATGGTGTCGTTGGAGATGTGATGGCCCAGGGACTGGCTGACGCCGCGGAAGCCTTCACAGTTACAGGGCACCACCGGGATATCCAGCTCCTCCGCCGATTTCTTGGCCACGGCGTTGATGTCGTCGCCGATGAGGCCCACCGGGCATTCGGACAGCACCGAGATGCCCTTGGCGAGGGGGAACAGTTCGCGCACCTCGCGGCAGATGACTTCGAGCTTCTTGTCGCCGCCGTAGACGATGTCCTTTTCCTGAAAGTCGGAAGTGAACTGCATGCCGCTGAAGACATCCACGCCCATGGTGCCTTCCACCAGGTTGCGGCGCGTGCCCCAGCTGTAGTAGCCGCAGCCCACCGGGCCATGGGAGATGTGCACCATGTCGCGGATCGGGCCCCAGACCACGCCCTTGGCGCCGGCATAGGCGCAGCCGCGGGCGCTCATGACGCCCGGAACGGTCTTGCGGTTGGACTTGACCGCGCAGCCTTCCACGCCGGGGTCGTTGGCGGCCATGTGCGGGGCGCGTTTCTTGCGGGCTTTCTCCGGATAAAGTTCGAGCGTTTCCTCGATGAGTTCTTCGGTGGTTTTCTTCTCGATGCCCGCCAACGGGGGCCTGACCGCTTCGTTCTGCTTTTCCATGTGTCGCTCCTGTGGTGATGGCTGAAGAGGGTGGCGGCCCGGCCGGCGGCCGCCATGCCCTCCTGGTGTTTTTTCAGGCGTTTTCAGCCTTGCCGACGATGGATTCGTCGTCCTCTTCGATGATGCCGAACTCCATCAGCAGGCCTTCCAACTCGTCCATGGTCAGCGGCGTCGGGACCACCAGCATCTTGTTTTCGTCGATCTTGCGGGCCAGTTCCCGATACTCTTCGGCCTGTTTGTGCTCCGGCGAGTATTCGATGACGGTCATGCGCCGCAGTTCGGCGCGCTGCACCTGGTTGTCGCGGGGCACGAAGTGGATCATCTGGGTGCCGAGCTTGGCGGCCAGGGCCTCGATGAGTTCCTTTTCCTTGTCCGTGTTGCGGGAGTTGCAGATCAGGCCGCCGAGGCGCACGCTGCCCGAGGAGGCATACTTGACGATCCCCTTGCAGATGTTGTTGGCGGCGTACATGGCCATCATTTCGCCGGAGACGACGATATAGATTTCCTGGGCCTTGTTTTCGCGAATCGGCATGGCGAAGCCGCCGCAGACGACGTCGCCGAGCACGTCATAGAAGACATAATCCAGATCCTCGGTGTAGGCGCCTTCTTCCTCCAGGAAGTTGATGGCGGTGATGACACCGCGGCCGGCGCAGCCGACCCCCGGTTCGGGACCGCCGGATTCGACGCACTTGGTCCCGCCGAAACCTTCCTTGAGCACATCGCTCAACTCGAGATCTTCGACGGTACCCAACTCGCGCACCTTGTCCATGACCGTTTCCTGGGCCTTGGCGTGCAGCATCAGGCGGGTGGAGTCGGCCTTGGGGTCACAGCCCACAATCATGACCTTCTTGCCCAGAGATGCCAGGCCGGCGACGGTATTCTGGGTGGTGGTGGATTTGCCGATGCCGCCCTTGCCATAGATCGCGAGCTGTCTGATTTTCTTTGCCATGGTGAAACCTCCGTTGAGTTAGGGTGTGGCCGCTGCGGGGCGGGCAAATCTGCCGGCGTGACCCTTGGACGTCGGATGGACCGTCCCGCGAAAAGCCTTGTAAATAAAAAATGCCCCACCCGGATTGCTGTCCGGATGGGGCGACTTTGCCCGTTGGGCGCCGCCGTGGCGCCGTTCTTCTATGTACTGACCCGGTTTGCTCCGGGGGTTGCGTTGTAGCTGCGGTCCTGCCGTGGCATCATTGCCGCCAGCGCGGCCCTGCATCGTGCCGTGCGCTGTTGACTTACCCTATTGCACTGGGCGTGCCAAAGATGAAAAGTGCCGAAATTGGGCTTTGCCCGGGGGATAGAGGGAAATGCCTTGCCCTCTTTTTGGGGAGGATGGCTAAAATATGTGCAGATCAGGAAAAGGAGGTCGTGAAAAAAATAACCGCGTTTGCGCTCAAAACAGTTCTGCCCGCGGGACTCGGGGGGTCGCGCGGGCAGAAGATCACCAGTTTGGCAAAGGAGGGCTAGTGTCCAGTGCGGTTAGCCGTGTCAAGAAATTCTGAGAGATTTTGGTTGCTGGCAAGGCGCGCCGACGCAGGCCTAGCCAGAGTTAAACCGAGAAGGCGGAACGCAGCCAGCGACCAAAAGGCCCAGAATTTGAAGACAGGACTAACCGCACGGGACACTAGATGCTGCCCAGGTAGGTATAGGAAACCAGGGCCTTGTCCAGCAGTTCCAGGAAATGGCTGGTCTCTTCGAAGTTGATCTTGCGGGAGGCCACGCCCTTTTCGAGGGTGTCCCGAACATGCTTGAGGATTTCCGGGCCCTTGTACTGCACGTACTTGAGGCTCTCCCAGACGGCATCGCCGTTGATGACGGTGTCGATCTTGTAATTGGTCTTCTTGTTGAACGTCACGTGCACGGCGTTGGTGTCGCCGAACAGGTTGTGCATGTCCCCCAGAATTTCCTGGTAGGCGCCGATGAGGAAGAAGCCGATATAGTAGTCTTCGTCATCCCGGATCTGGTGGATGGGCAGAAACTTGGCCCGGCCGTTTTCCCCGACGAAGCTGGTAATCTCGCCGTCCGAGTCGCAAGTGATGTCGGCAATGGAGGCCATCACATCCGGCTTCTGGTTCAGGCGCTGGATGGGCACGATGGGAAACAGCTGATCGATGGCCCAGGAGTCCGGCAGCGACTGGAACAGGGAAAAATTGGCGAAGAAGGTCTGCCGCAGGCTCAGTTGGAAATTCTGCAACTCCTCCGGAATGATCTTCAGCCGTTCGATGATGCTGTTGATCTTGATGAAAATCTTGCTGCAGAGCCATTCGGCCAGGGCCCGGTCATGCAGGTTCAGATAGCCGAGGTTGAACAGGCTGACGGCTTCCTTGAACAGCTGCAGGGTGTCGTGGTAGTCCTCCCGCAGGGAGTAGCGGTCGAGGCTCTTGTAGATGTCGACCAGTTTCTTGACCGTGGGCGACAATTCTTCGGCCGTGGCCAGGGTTTCCTCAAAATCGGGCAGGGCATTCTGGGTATTGGTATTCAGAATGTTGGTGACCAGCACCGAATAATGGGCGACCGTCGCCCGGCCCGATTCGGAGATGATGTTGGGGCACTCCACGCCGGCCTGTTCGCAGACGTTCTTCACCTGGTAGATGACGTCGTTGGCGTATTCTTCGATGTTGTAGTTGACGCTGGAGAAATAGCTCGACTTGGAGCCGTCGTAATCAACCCCGAGGCCGCCGCCGATATCGAGAAATTGCAACTCGTCCACGCCCATCTTGCGCATTTCCGCGTAGATCCGGGTGCCCTCGATGAGGGCGTTCTTGATCTTGTCGATCTTGGTGATCTGGCTGCCGATATGGAAATGCAGCAATTTGACCGTGCCGAGCAGTTCCCGTTCCCGGAGCATTTCCACGGCGGCCAGCAGTTCGGAAATCTTCAGGCCGAACTTGGCGTCGTCACCGCCCGATGTCGACCATTTGCCGGTGCCCTTGGAAGAAAGCTTAACGCGGATGCCCAGCTTCGGCACGATGCCGGTCTTCTCTGCCAGGGCCAGGATCTTTTCCAGTTCGAACAGCTTTTCGACGACGATGGTGATGTCGAAACCGATGCGGGTGGCGTAGAGGACCATTTCGATGAAATCGTTGTCCTTGTAGCCGTTGCAGATGATGGGCAGGGTCTTGCCGGCGGCGAAGGAGATGGCTGCCACCAGTTCCGGTTTGGAGCCGACTTCCAGGCCCATTTTGTGTTTTTTGCCGAACTCGGCGATGGCCTCCACCACCTGGCGCTGCTGGTTGACCTTGATGGGGTAAAAAGTCTGGTAGGTGGCCGGATATTCGTTTTCGGCGATGGCGTTTTTAAAGGCCCGGTTGATGGCGGCGATGCGCCCCTGCAGCACGTCCATGAAGCGCAGCAGGATGGGCGGTTTGATTTTGCGTTTGATCAGATCGTCTACCAGCACCCGCAGGTCGATGGAGTATTTGGAACAGGGCGAAGGATGGACACAGATGTGGCCCTTCTTGTTGATGGAAAAGAAGTCGTCTCCCCAGTTGGGCAGGTTGTAGATTTTGGCGGAGTCGTCGATGGACCAGCGTTCCATGGGCATCACCAGTTGGGTTATTGATGGACAATTTGCGGACATGTTGCGCGCGCCCGCCAAACAACGTGCTTACGAAAGTCGGCCCTTGAAATCCTCGTAGCCGAAACTGCGCACCACCTGCAATGTCCCGGTCTCCGGCTCGTAGGTGCACAGATGGGGATGCTGGATGCCGTTGAAGGTAGTGGTTTTAACCATGGTGTAATGGGCCATGTCGAGAAAGGCCAACCGCTGGCCGGGCTCCAGGGGTTGCTCGAAGGACCAATCGCCGATGATGTCGCCGGCCAGGCACGACGGCCCGGCCAAACGATAGGCATGGGGTTTGTCGCCGGGATCGTGTCCGTTCAGGATGCCGGGGCGATAGGGCATTTCCAGCACGTCCGGCATGTGACAGGTGGCCGACACGTCGAGGATGGCGATGTCGCCCTGATTGTGCACCACGTCCAGCACCTCGCTGACCAGCACGCCGGTGCCGATGGCGATGGCTTCGCCCGGTTCCAGGTAGACCTGCACCCCGTACTTGCCCTGGAAATAGCGGATCAGTTCCACCAGCCCGTCAATGTCGTAGCCCTCGCGGGTGATATGGTGCCCACCGCCGAGGTTGAGCCACTTCATGTCCGGCAAAAAGGCGCCGAACTTTTCCTCGAAGACCTTCGCGGTGCGGGCCAGGGGCTCGAACAGGTGCTCGCACAGGGTATGAAAATGCAGGCCCTCGACGCCCTCCAGGCTGCGGCCCTCGAACTCCGCCCGCCGAATGCCGAGGCGTGAACCGGGCGCGCAGGGATCGTACAGCGGGGTGTGGCCTTCCGAGTGTTCGGGGTTGACCCGCAGCCCAACGGAAACCCGGCCCCGCTCCTTGTGCCACAGGGGACGAAAACGTTCCAGCTGGGCGAAGGAATTGAACACCAGATGGTTGGACAGGCCGAGCAGTTCCACCACGTCGCCGGGCTTGAAGGCGGCGGCGAAACTGTGTACCTCGCGGCCGAACTCCTGCCGGCCGAGGCGGGCCTCCCAGGGTGAACTGGCGCAGACCCCGTGCAGGGTTTCGCGGATCAGGGGGAAGACGCTCCACATGGCAAAGGCTTTCAGCGCCAGCAGAATCTTCGCGCCGCTGCGCTGCTGCACCGCGTCCAGGATCGCCAGGTTATGGCGCAGGCGCCCCAAATCGACCACATAGGCCGGCGAGGGCGCCAGTTCCATAATTTTCGGGATATCGATACCGGTCATGGTTTCAAGGGCAGGCTGAAGGCTGAAAAAAAGACTGAAGGCTGAAGACTGAGGGCTGAAGGAAAACCCTGAGTCATTTATTTGCCGTCCGCTTCAGATTCGACCTTCTCCTGGGTTACGGCAGGCTGAGGGCTGCAGAAATACCGCCTCAACCTGCCGACAAGGTTTTTGATTACATTTTCAACAAACCGAGGGCCGCAGAGAACATTTTGCCTTTACTTACAGCCTTCGGACTTCAGCCTTCGGACTCACTTCACAATTCCGGCCAGTCGCCGCCGTCGACCACCACCGTCGGCAGGCCCATGGGACCGAGCACCTCGAGGAACAGTTCGGGATCGAACTGCTCCATGTTGAACACCCCGGAGCCGCGCCACTTGCCGGTCAGCATCATGATGCCGCCGACCGCCGCCGGCACGCCGGTGGTGTAGCTGATGGCCTGGGAGTTGGTCTCCTGGTAGCATGCCTGGTGGTCGCAGATGTTGTAGATGTAGACCTGCTTGCGCCGGCCGTCCTTGATGCCGCGGGCAATGACGCCGATGCAGGTCTTGCCCTTGGTCAGCGGACCGAGGCTGCCGGGGTCCGGCAGCAGGGCCTTGAGGAACTGGATGGGCACGATCTTCTGACCCTGGAATTCCACCTCGTCGATGCGGGTCATGCCGACATTTTGCAGTACCTCAAGATGCTTGAGGTAGTTGTCGGAGAAGGTCATCCAGAACTGGGCCTTTTTGATGGTTGGGATGTGCTTGACCAGGGACTCCATCTCTTCGTGGTAGAGCCGGTAAATGTTCATGGGCCCGATGCCGTCGGGGAAATCGAACACCCGCTTGGTGGACAGGGGCGGCGTCTCCACCCAGTCACCGTTCTCCCAGTGGCGGCAGGTTGCCGTCACCTCGCGAATGTTGATTTCCGGGTTGAAATTGGTGGCGAACGGCTGGCCGTGGCTGCCGGCATTGGCGTCGATGATGTCCAGTTCGTGAATCTCGTCCAGGTACTTCTTCGCCGCCAAGGCGGTGTAGACGTTCGTCACCCCGGGGTCGAAGCCGCTGCCGAGGAGGGCCATGATGCCCTTTTCGACAAAGCGGTCATGGTAGGCCCATTGCCAACTGTACTCGAACTTGGCGGTTTCGACGGGCTCGTAGTTGGCGGTGTCCAGGTAGTCTACGCCCGTTTCCAGGCAGGCGTCCATGATGGTCAGATCCTGGTAGGGCAGGGCCACGTTGATGACCAGTTGCGGCTGTTCCTGTTTGATCAAGGCCACCAGCTCCGGCACGTTGTCGGCGTCGACGCGGGCGGTCTTGATGGGGAAATGGGGAATTTCCGCTGCGATGGCGTCACACTTGGACTGGGTCCGGGACGCCAGGGTAATGGCGGTAAAGACATCCTTCGCCTGCGCGCATTTGTGGACCACCACCCGGCCGACGCCACCTGCACCGATAATCAGCACTTTGCTCATGGTCATATTCTCCTTCTTTGCCCCTGCGAAGCTGCGACGTGAACCTTCTGTCTCAACCTAACGGCTCTTGTAGTCAAAGGTGGGCGGAGTCACCACCCACAGGATTTTGGCCGGCCCTTTGCCGATGTTTTTGACCGCATGGCGGCGGTCGGAGGTGAAATAGAAGCATTCGTCCTTTTTCACCGTATAGATTTTGTCGTCCAGACGCACCTGGATGCGGCCCGCCACGACGTAGCCGAATTCCTCGCCTTCGTGGAAATCCTGTTCGTCCATTTCCGCGCCGGGCTCCAGGGTCACCAGGGCCGGGTCCATTTCGCGGTTCTGGGC
This sequence comes from Desulfuromonas sp. CSMB_57, assembly GCF_020194955.2. Taxonomy (GTDB): domain Bacteria; phylum Desulfobacterota; class Desulfuromonadia; order Desulfuromonadales; family Syntrophotaleaceae; genus JAFCIY02. The sequence continues at coordinate 89,544 of NZ_JAFCIY020000028.1, forward strand.
GCCGGGCACCAGCAACTCCACCCGTACCGGCCCGTCCTCGCCTGTGGGCCGGACGCGGGCCTTGGCGCCGAACACCACCTCGGCATCCGTCGGCTCGGTGAAAAACTCCTGCATGCTGACCCCGAGGACATCGAGGATGTCCTTGAGGGTGGCGATGGACGGACAGGCGGTGTCGTTTTCCAGTTGGGAGATATACCCCTTGGTCAGGTCGGCCCGGCCGGCCAGCTCTTCCTGCGTCAGGGAATTGCTCATCCGCAGGCGCTTGAGTTTTTCTCCGATGTTCAAACGGGGCTCCGCATTCAAGAGTACCAGCCGGACGCGGCCTGGAAAGGTTTTTTCCGGCCTGGCGGCAGAAAAACAGGGGCTGATTCTAGGGCCTTTTGAATATTTGTCAATAGCAAAGTTTAGGTATTATAAACTAAATGAATAGCGGCGTCAGCTGGAAGAGGAAGAGCCGACGGCGAAGTCGGATTTCCGTAACCGGCGGTGCCCGAGCAGAAAATCATCAGATCATCAGATTGGAATGTGGATGAGGTGAGGTTTCAACCTGTCTTCAAACAACGCCCAACAGGGCAGCAGTATTGCCCAGCACTTGTGGCGGCAGGCCGAGGGCCAGTTTCAGGTGCAGATCCTGGTCCCAGGGGTTGTCGAGGGCGGCCAGGCGCCGGAGGGTGCCCAGGGGCAGGCGCCCCAATTGGAACCAGGGCGAGCACAGGCCGGTACGGGGCAGGGGCATGTCGGTGCCGTAATGCAGCCGCTGGTGGAATTCTTCATGGCGCAGAACACGCCGCAGGTGGCCGAGGCGATTGAGTTGGGTCAGGGCCGAGATGTCGCCGTGCAGGTTGGGATGGCGGTGCATCAGCTTCAGGAACCGCTCGAAGTTGGGTTGTCCCTGATTGCGGCCGTTGCTGGCGCAATGGGCGGCGATAACGGTGACGCCCTGCTCCAGGGGCAGGCGCAACCGTTCCGGGTCGGCCAGGTGATCGTCCGCCCGGGTAAAGGATCCCTCCTCGCCGGTGTGGCTGAGCAGCGGCAGTTTCAGTTCCGCCAGACGGCGATAGAAGGGCACCAGGTCGGGCTGGGCCGGATCGATATTCTGGATGGAAGGCAGCCACTTCACCAGCACCGCGCCGCTTTCAACCGCCCGGTCGAGGCGCTCCAGGGCATCGGGGCGCCGGGGATGGATGCTGGCACCGAACAGCAGGTTGGGATGCTGGCGGCAGGCCCGGGCGATGAACTCGTCGGGGATGTAGAGTTCCGTGCGGTGTTCGTCAAGGCTTCCGCAGCCGTCAATGACGCCGTCGAGGGCGAAAACCACCGCCTTGTCGACGAAGCGGGATTCCGCCAGGCGCCGGGACATGCGGCTGAGCACCAGCATGTCCCCGGCGGTTTCCAATGCCTCGACGGTGACTTCGAAGGCTTGCAGATAACGGCGGAACTTCCAGCTTTGGCGCAGGCGCGGTGCGATGCGGCAACCGCTGCCGCCGGCGCCGATGCCGGCCCCGTGGCAGTGGATGTCGATAACGGGGGCGGCGGGAATGAATGGCGAGGTCATGGCCGGGACTCCGTGGCGGGGTGGCGGTCGGTGAGCCCATCCGGCTCGAGAATTATCACCGACAGGAAACTGTTTGACAAGTTACAATATTTGTCGATATTTATGAAGGGTGTTTTTATTTGCAGGTTGAAAGGGCCCATGGTGGACAAACCGTCTGCACGTTCAGGTTGGAAGGCCGCCAGGCCGGAATTGCTCCGGTCGGCGGCTTTTTTTGTTCTGTCCGATGCTTTCCAAGGAGAAGAGCCATGATACCTCAATTTCGCAATATGGTTTTTGAAGGCGGCGGGGTCAAGGGACTCGGCTATGTCGGAGCCATGCAGGTGCTGGCGCAGCGTGGTCTGCTGCAGCCCATTCAGCGGGTCGGCGGAACCAGCGCCGGCGCCATCAATGCCCTGCTGTTCGCCTTGGGCTACGATATCCGCAGCCAGCGCGATATCATGTTCTCCACCGACTTTCGCCAGTTCATGGATGACTCCTTCGGCCTCATCCGCGATATCCGCCGCCTGGCCAAGGAGTTCGGCTGGCACAAGGGGGATTTTTTCAACGCCTGGCTCGGCAAACTGATCAAGGAGCGCCTGGGCAAGACCCAGGCCACCTTTCGCGATCTGAAAAACGCCAAACGCCCCGATCTGTATGTTGTCGGCACCAACCTGTCCACGGGCTTTTCCGAGGTTTTCTCCATGGAGCGCAACGCGGATATGCCCCTGGTGACGGCAGTGCGCATCAGCATGTCGATTCCCCTGTTCTTCGCCGCCATGCGTCATGGCTCCCGCAACGACGTGTATGTCGACGGCGGGGTGATGCTCAACTATCCGGTGAAACTCTTCGACCGGCAACGCTACATCGATATGGAACAGGAAGCCGCGGCGGCGCGCTTCGTCGATTACTACAACCGCGAAAATGCCCGTTTCCTTCTCGACCGCCCCGAACGCAGTCCCTACGTTTACAACCGCCAGACCCTCGGCATGCGTCTCGATACGGTCGAAGAGATCGGCCTGTTCCGCTACGACGAGCCTCTGCAGGGCAAGAAAATCGACCATTTCAGTCAGTATGCCCGAGCCCTGATTACCGCCGTCATGCAGGTGCAGGAAAACATGCATCTGCACAGCGACGACTGGCAGCGCACCCTGTACATCAATACCCTGGACGTGAAGACCACCGACTTCGAACTCAGCGACGCCAAGAAGACGGCCCTCATCGAGGAGGGTATCAAAGGGGCGGAAAACTATTTCCGCTGGTTCGAGGATCCGCTTGAAGAACCGGTGAACCGGCTGGCTGCGGGGTAAGGGCACGGAATTTACCTGAGATTGGCCGACTTCATGCATATTTACCCGGCATCGTCGTTTGGAAACCCGGACCATGGCACCCTTCGCCCCGCTCTGTTGGTGGCGACCATTCAACCTCATATCGCAAAGGAGAACGCAGCATGATCGTCACCAACGTCAATCACGTCCCCGGAAGAAAAATCCTCGAACACTACGGCATCGTCCAGGGCAGCACCGTGCGCGCCAAACATGTCGGCCGGGACATCATGGCCAGCTTCAAAAACCTGGTCGGCGGCGAACTCAAGGGCTATACGGAACTGCTCCAGGAAGCTCGCGAGGAGGCCACCCAGCGCATGACGACCCAGGCCCGCCAACTCGGCGCCAACGCCGTGATCAATGTCCGCTTCGCCACCTCCTCCGTCGCCCAGGGCGCCGCCGAATTGTTCGCCTACGGCACCGCGGTGCTGGTGGAATAACGGAGGCGGGGCATGGAATTCATCGTCAATCATTTGGATCTCAGCCTGTTCGCGGTGCTGGTCACCGTCGGGTATGCGGCCGGAACCTTCGCCGAGCGTCGGCATTACGCCTCCATTCTGTCCCGGGAGCGGGCCCAACGCCAGTTTCAGGTCATGAACGCCGAAGCCTATTTCGCCGAGGGGCGGGTCAAGAATTCGTTCATGGTATCCGGCAGCGCCGTCATTTCCATCGACTATTTCAAGCGCCTGCTCGCCATTCTGCGCAATATTTTCGGCGGCCGGGTCAAAGCCTATGAATCCCTGGTGGACCGGGCCCGGCGCGAAGCCATCCTGCGCATGAAGGAAGAAGCCCTGACGCGCGGTGCCGACATGGTGGTCAACCTGCGTCTGGAAACCGCCGCCATCGGCAACGCGGCCAATCGGCGCGGCCGCATCGGCAGTGTCGAGGTGCTCGCCTACGGCACCGCTGTGACTTTGAACAAGACATGAAATACATCGCCCGGGAACTGACGGAAAACGTCAATGTTTCCAAGAGCCATCCCCTGGCCGAACTGGCCTGGCTGGCCGGGGGACTGCTCGCCGTGGTGGCCATTCTTTATCTCAGTCTGTGGTGGGTGGCCGACCGCATCGTGCCGCGGGTCCCCGTCCAGGTCGAAGTCTGGGCGGGGCAGCAGTTGATGGCACGGTTTCCCAATCGACCCGACCCGCAACTGACGGAGCGGGTGCGGAATCTCGTGCGCCTGCTGCCGGCCGCATCGCCCCTGCATCGCTACGATTTCACCGTCAGTGTCATGGAGCAGGAGACCGTCAATGCCCTGGCCCTGCCGGGCGGGCGGATTGTAATTTTTTCCGGATTGCTGAAACAGATCGAATCGGAGAATGAACTGACCATGATCCTCGGTCACGAACTGGGCCATTACGCCCATCGTGATCACCTTCGCGGCATGGGCCGGGGGCTGGGCATGACCCTCGCTCTGGCCATGCTGTTCGGCCAGCACAGCCAGGTCGCCGGCATGGCCTCCAACCTGCTGATCGGCATGGAGATGCGTTATTCCCAGCAGCAGGAAAAGTCGGCCGATGCTTACGGCCTCGATCTGCTGGTGCAAACCTACGGCCATGCCGGCGGCGCGACGGATTTCTTCCTCCGTCTCGCCGACCAGGACGAGGGCAAGCTCGCCTACCTGCTGGCGTCCCATCCTCACCCGCAGGACCGAATCGCCGGCCTGCGGAAAATGATCGCCCGCCAGGGTTATGCCGTCGGCCCGACGGTTCCGCTGCCGGAAACCCTCGTCCACCAGTCCCGGGAATGCCCCTGAGGAAAAACCGGTGGCAGGCCGAAATCAATGCGCGGTGGTCGGGCTGTCGGTTTTTGAGCCGGCAGAAACCCGCTGCTCGTCAAAAACCGTTCGATACCAGCTCCAGTAATAGGGCCGGTGGAGCACCGGCGTGACGGGATCCTCAGCCTTATGAATCGCCACCTCAGCCGAACCCTTGCCATCGATGCGATAAGCGTTCATGGAAGGACCTGCTTTCTCCAAGGCGTGTCCGGCAATTATACCAGGCCGGGGATTACTTTATTTTACAGTAAACTATTCAGCATCGTGGAGCAGGGTCTCGCGCCGCCCTCCCCGAGGGCCGTATGAACCCATCCCTGGGGCTTGATGGTTGCCATCCTGTCGCCAGACACCCTCGGAAAGTGCGCCCCGAGCCCCTGTGCTGAACAGTTGCATTTTGCCAAGGGATAATTCCATGAAGGGTTTTTTCTTCTGCATGCTGGCAGGTCTGTGTTTGCTGCTGGCGGCATGCGGTGACCGCAACATCGATGATTGTGCAGGGCTTATGCGTGCCGGGGAGTTGGCAAGGCTGCGCGGCTTGCAAAAGCGGTTGCTGGAGGAACTCGATATTGAACTGCAGATTGTGGTGCTGGAGGTCCGTGCCGCCGACCTGGACCGGGAGGCCGTGAAGCAGTTTGAAAAACGCCGGATCGGTGCCCGCACCAAGGGCGCGCGCGGGGTTTTGCTGCTGGTCGATCCGAACGGCCGCGAAGTGCGCATGGAGATCGGATACGATCTGGAAGGGATCTTTACCGATGCCTTGGTCGGATATGTGGAACAGAACCAGATGGCGCCGTTTTTTGCGGCGGGACGTGTCGGAGCAGGGATCGAGGCGACGGTGGAACTTCTGGTCGGCAAGGCCATGGGGACCATGGAAGAGGACGATTTTTTGCCCCGGGACAATGCGGGCCATCTGCAAAATCTCTCCGGCGGGGGCGGAGCGCGCAGTCAGATTGGGATCGGCGATGGCATCCCGGCAAAACCGAAACTCGACAATCCGTCTGCGTTTGCGGCGCAGCCCTCTCCCGAATTGGCCCTGCAAGCCTATCTGCGGGTTTTACGCGGCGCGGTCAAGGATCCGGAGTTGGGCCTTTATACCCTCGAAACACGCGATTTTTTCCGCACATGGCTGGTGACCGATGCCCAGCAGCATAACGAACTCCGTAACCTCGAATCCCATCTGGGACAAGGTCAGGTTCTGCAACGTGACGGTTTGGCCGTGATGCGGTTCCCCGTATCGGTGCGAAGCATGCCGCCCTACTTTCTGCGCAAAGGGGACGAGGGCTGGATGCTGGATTTTGCGGCCATGAATGCGCTGATCGCCTTCAACCATCGCAATCAGTGGCATTTTCGCACCCTTGAACATCCTTTCAGATTCGCCTTCGAGGACTGGCGCTTTGACGGGCAAGGCTTTCCCCATCCGGCGCCATAGGGGCGGTTGAATTCGCTGCAGGCTCGTACCCGGTTCCGCGTCGAAAGGAGGAGCGGCAGCGCCCCGCCCTTATTTTTTATAACACTCACAGGTCCGTTTCGATGTTTTCCGGATCGATGGATTCAAGCTGGCGCATGGAGAACTCCTTGTCAGTAGCTGTAGTTTTTCAGGGGAATGCGGCACAGAACCTGTAGCTTCTCCAACTCCCCAAGTTTGCGGGGCTTTTTGTCGTAGGTGAAGACCTCGACGATGCCGTAGCCCGTGTCTTCCTGCACCGGTCCGAAAGGGGTGAAGGCGTTATCGGCATTGATGTCGTTGGTCATGCCTTCATACCCCCTCTTGTCCCTCTGTCTTCTACGCCATACTCTGCCGACAGGTAGATGCCATGACTACAGTTCCCCCCGCCGAATCCGCTCGGCGTTGTCCTTGAACCACGCGAACAGGCCCAACTCGAACAGGGCGG
>NZ_JAFCIY020000086.1 GCF_020194955.2 Desulfuromonas sp. CSMB_57
CACCTCCATGTAGTCCACTAATAGCACCTGTTTATAGGTCTGTCAATGGCACCACTTGGCGGACTGTAGCAAGTCCCTTGCCCGTCCCCGCGAAGTCCACGCGGTTGGGCAAATGTGAAAAGATAAATGTCCCCTCTATTCCGCCTCATCCGGCGTTGACCGTTGTCCGGTCAGGCTTTTTCACCCGGTTTCAGGTAACGCAAAAGATCCTGCTCGTCGATGGGACCGGTGATCTCTTCGTTCAGAATTTCGTCATCTTCCCAAGACCCGGCCAATGTCCAATAAATATTTGAAGCAATTTTTTTGGCCTTGCCCAAATTCACTCCAAATTTTCTTCCGGTTTCCAGATCGACATAATCCCACCACTTTTCACCCAGGTTGTCCAGATCCTTGTCGATTCCCTTCAAGCTTCCGGTTGCAGAGCGCATATACCTGATATCGCCTTGTTTGAAATATTCAATGCCTTCTTCAAAGGACTTCTGAGCGCCTTCGAAGTTGGGCACGGCGCGATTTTCCCATCCGTCGGGTCGGTCGGCGATGTTCCAGCTCTGCCAATCGACGTCCGGAGGATGGTTGTAGAACCAAGCGATGCTTTCCTTGAGCCCTTCCAAGGACTTGCGGTGGTAATGGCAGAGTTCTTCCATGTATTCGATGCTGGTGAACTTGCGCCGTAGAAGCTCGCGCTTGATTTCGTCGTTCATGCTATATCTCCTTCCAATGGGTGAGTTGGGCCGTCGTGGGGTTTGTGGCACCGGGGGTTATGAAGAGTTGCTCTTTACCGCCGTTCAGATAGAATTCCTCGCCGCCATGCATTCTATAGGCTTGCCCCGCGGCTTCTCCGCGCCAGACCTTGAGACCGTCGACTCCGACGTAATATTCCACATAGTACCCGTTGTCGTTCCAACTGTCCTTGACGGCGTAGTCGCGCCGCCATGCGGTCTTGCCGGCCGGCAATTCCGTGGCCCAGTAAGCCCCGGCGTCGGGATTGTTTTCATCCACAATGCGATACAGGCGGGTGCCGGGAGGCAGAATCTCCGGATGGAGCGTTTTGAAGTTGGCGAAGTCTTCGCGGGGGTTTCCGCGTCTGTCTAGGGTATTCAAGTCCGGCCAGCCGCACCGAACGTAATCCGCGTGCCTGGGGGGAAGATTTTTCAACCCTTCACGGTTGGTCGGCATGGCTCCCGGCGTGGCGCCCAGGGGCTTGCCGTCCGGCATCAGGGTATAGGGATCTTGGGGATGGCCGTCGGAATGCAGGCGTTTGAAGGTGTTGCTGCCGGCCTTGGGCGGCTTGGCGTTGGGATCGGCGGTGTAGGGGGGCGGTGCCGGTCCGGATGACGCCGCCGGTGTGGCGGAGGTGCTGAAGTTCAGGTTGCCGGCGGCGACTCCGCCGGGACCGGCCTGGCAGAAGATGGGGTGGTTGGCCAGGGCGTCCCGGTTTTGCGTGATCCAGTCGGCCAGCAAGGGGCCGAAGCGGCTGTGGCGCAGTTGCTCCAGCAGGGCGGCTTCTTCACCGGGGTTGTTGGCAAGGGCCGCCACATAGCTTTCCATCACGGCCTGGATGAGCTGGCCCGCCGCTTCGGTAAAATATCGGGTGGCCCCGTCGAGGGTGAAGCTGTCGGGCGGTTCAGGGGTGCCGCTCGCAAAGAGCAGAATCTCGATGTCGGGCGCATCGTAGTCCCGCATCATGGGCTTCCAGATCCTGTTGATGCCCATGATGAGGTTGCAGTAGCCCTCCCACAGGACGCTGCCCCGTTCGCGGTTGAGAAAGGGCAGTTTCAACTGGTCGACGACCCAGTGCGCTGAGCCGTAGGGGCCGAACACGGGAAGGGCCATGGAGGTGGCGAGGTAGCCTCCGTTGATGGGGCTGCGGCAACTGAGGCCGGGCAGCGGACCGACCTCATAGTGGGCCACGATGAGGGTCATGGATTCAAGGAGCTTGGCCAGATGGATGTTCAGTTCTGCGCTGATGGGCAGGCCGAAGATCCTGTGGACGCTGCCGGCAATACCATAATGGGCACGACCCAGAGCGAAAAGAACGCCTTCCAGGTACATGGAGCGTTCCAGGGTGTAATAGTCCGTGAGGATCAGTTGCCGGCCTTCCAGGGAGCGGGGGTGGGGCCAGGGTCCTTGGTAGTATTCATACCTTCGACGCCAGTCGAGCATGAGCTTCCTCCATGTAAATTTTTCACATGAAACTAGCAAAATGCTCATCAAAGGTCAAGACGAGTTAATGTGAGAGAGACAGAAGGGAAAATAGGGAAAACCAGGTTCGCCGGTCCCGGCCGGCAGCCGGGTGACTTTCTTTGCTCGCCCAAAGAAAGTAA
>NZ_JAFCIY020000034.1 GCF_020194955.2 Desulfuromonas sp. CSMB_57
CCCTGGGGACGCCACATGTCAACAGCCCATCATCTCACCGGTGATGGGCTGTTTTCGTTTCATTTCATCCGCTTTGTCCCAACATCTGCAGCGAGGAACCCATGTCCGATTCGACCGCCGTGGTGGAAATCTTCAGCGACGGCGCCTGTTCCGGCAACCCCGGTCCCGGCGGCTGGGGCACCCTGCTGCGCTGGGACGGCCACACCAGGGAACTCTCCGGCTTCGAGGCCCAGACCACCAACAATCGCATGGAGATGATGGCCGCCATCGCCGGGCTGGAGGCTCTCAAGCGCCCCTGCCGGGTGCGGGTCACCACCGACTCCCAGTACCTCTACAAGGGCATCACCGAGTGGATTCACGGCTGGCGCAAAAAGGGCTGGAAGAACTCCAAAAAGGAGGAGGTCGCCAACCGCGACCTGTGGGAGCGGCTGCTGGAGCTGACCTCGAAACACCAGGTGGAGTGGCACTGGGTACGCGGCCACAACGGCCACCCGGAGAACGAGCGCTGCGACGAGCTGGCTCGGGCGGCCATCACGGCGGGAAAATAGCCGCCCTGACCAAGCCAATCAAGGCCTCGATGCCCTCCGCGCATCTACTTCGCATCTCTCCAGTAGTTATTGGCGGCAGCAACTGTCTGGAAGTTGATGGCGATCACTTGTGAGCAGGCAATCAGGGCATTTGGATCTCTTGAATAAACCTCCCTCAGCATAAAAAGAACGTTTTTATCCTTTTGCGTGGTGGTTACCCCTTTTCTGGACAATTTCACAGCCAGTTGGAAACCTTCCTCTGGGGTGGCGGTGATCAGCGTCAGGGGGGCTTCCTCTTTTTTGACCGGTTCTTTGGTGCTGTTGGATTGGGCTCCGACCGCCGTCGCCAAAATAAAAAGGCTAAAAACAACGTAGACAATCGTCCATTTAAGATTTCTTACCTTTCCCATCATGACCTGCTCCTTTCTCCTGATTTAGTCCCTGTCCATAAAGCCTGCCCCCAATATCCCGGCACGGAATCACCAGGATTTTTTTGACCTTATGATTGATTGGCATCTCCTGGAATGCCAAGCGGCGTCTTCAATCGGCTACCGGACTGACTCTCATCAGGCTAACAGCACGCAGCAGGAAAGCAAGCCTCGCGTAGATGAGGCTTGTGTATTTCCCGTTGCGGATTAGGATTGAAGTAATCGACAAGCCTCGCCTAATCAGCCCCAAAAGGAGACTGAAAATGCCACAACCAGCAAGGGATTCCGATAAGAACGTGCTCCTTAAGAGCATAGGGAAAATTGTCGCTGACGACTATCGCGCAGCCAGGATTTTCCAGAAATACCAAATCGATTTCTGCTGCGGCGGCCACCTGCTCCTGCAGGATGCCTGTCGCAATCAAGGGATTGAGCCGAACGCGATTGTCGAAGAAATTGCGGCGCTACAGAGTGAGCCGGCCGATCAAAGCAAAAATTATACAGCCTGGAAATGGCCCTTCCTGGTCGATTACATCGTCAACGTTCACCATTCCTATATCAACGAACACGGCCCGAATCTCTCTCTGCATACCCAAAAAACGGCCGAAGTCCATGGTGAATGCGTATTCCGGCGAAAGCGGCCAGTGGAACTGACAGGAAAGCGGCCACCGTTCCGCTGTGAATCCGTCCAGCGTTCCGGTGAATTCGGCCAGTGCCGAGAGTGTGTCTCGGGGTGGGGTTTTTACTCTGTCACGGCTTCGGTTTTCCGGTCAAGCGAGGAACGCTTTCTGCGCATCGATTCGCCCTTGAGTTCGAGTTTGTAAGCATTGTGCACCAGGCGGTCGAGGATGGCGTCGGCCAGGGTCGGGTCCTGCATGGCATTGTACCAGGCCTTGATCGGCAGTTGGCTGGTGACGATGGTGGCTTTGCGGTCGTAGCGTTCCTCGACAATCTCCAGCAGTTCGCGTTGGTCCTCCGTGGTGAGCGGCGAGATGAGCAGATCGTCGAGAACCAGCACCTCGCATTTGCCGATGGGGGCCATGAGCTTGTGATAGCGGCCGTCGAGCCGGGCCACGGCAATGTCGTGCAGCAACCGCGGCAGTCGCTGGTACAGGACGGTGTGACCGTCCCGGCAGGCTTTCTGGGCCAGGGCGCAGGCCAGGTAGCTCTTACCGGCGCCGGTCGGTCCGGTGACGAGGATGTTGTGATGGTGGCTCACCCATTGGTTCTGGGCCAGCGACAGGATCAAAGCCCGGTCCAGCCCCCGGCCCTGACGCAGGTCGAGGTCTTCGATGGAGGCCGAAAGCCGGAGTTTGGCCGTCCGGAGCCGGTTCTGCATGCGCCGGTTTTCCAGTTCGGTCATCTGGA
>NZ_JAFCIY020000016.1 GCF_020194955.2 Desulfuromonas sp. CSMB_57
TTGTGCTCATGCGTGTTGCCCTCGCTTGCGCGGCCGGGTCGGGTTCCGGCCGCGCTTGCCTGTGAAAAGCGGTTTATCAGTATCTGAAATTTAAACCTGCCAGGAAGTTGCGGCCGGGAGAAGGGAAGCCTACTTCGTAGTAGTCACGATCTGTAATGTTGGTTACCTCGACGAAGGCGCTTCCTTCCACACCCCAGAGCTTGCCGAGCTGTTGCTCAGCCCGGGCATTGAGCAGCAGGAAATCCGGCGAACGCTTCCATTCTTCTATAAGGGCAGTTGGGGTATAAGTATTGTCCCTGCCATACTGCCGGACGACATAGGAAAGTTGGGTGCTGAGGTTGAAACCGAAGGGGAACCGGTAGCGCAGGTCCAGGTTGGCCCGATGGCGCGGCCGTCCTTCCAGTTCGCGGTTCAGATCCTTATCCTCGGTACGCATGAAGGTGTAATTCAACCCGGCCCAGAAACTCTCGGTGATGTCGGCACCCAGGGCAACCTCCACCCCCTTGGTGACGGCCGAGCCGACATTCACGTAAATGGAGTTGGCACCACTTCCTTGTCTAGCGATAAGGTTTTCGATGTCGTTGTAAAACGCCGCCACTGAAAGCACGATGCCGTCGTTAAAAGCGTGGGTCAGGCCGACCTCGTAGGTAGTGGTTTCCTGGGGTTTGAGATCGGGATTACCACCGGCAACCCTGCTGTAAAGTTCCTTGAGATGGGGGAATCGAGTCTTCTTGCCGATGGACCCGTGCAGGTTGGTACTTTCCGACAAAGTGACAACCACGCCGCCCTGAGGGTTGAGGGAGTCGATATCACTGGTGAGCGTGGTTATGGTTGAGGGGGCCTTGCGAGGATCGTAGTAGTCATAGCTCAGGCCCGCCACGAACGCCAGCCAGTCCAGAGGGCGCACCTCGTTTTCAATGCCTACGGAGTAGGTATCTGCCGCCTGAGTTTCCCAAGGGGTCCACGTATTTGTGACTAACGATTTCTCCCTTTGTTTTGATTCATCTCGAACGAACGAGCCGCCGATCTTCAGAAAGCTCCAGCGACCAAAGTCCAAAAAGGCCTGCAACTCCCCGCCAGTGCTATAGTTTTCGTAAGGAGACAAGACAAAACTTTGATTTAGAACGTTCGGATATCGACCAAATCTCCCCCGCAGCGTGTCATCGTGGCTGACGTAAAACGTGCGGGCCTTGATCCGCAGCCAGTCGGTCACCTTCTGCTCGCCAACCAGACTCAACTGCCATTGCTTCCATTCGTCGAAATACCACCCGGGCCTGGTCGGAACACCTTTTTCGTTGTCAAAATAGTTGAATGTCAGATAGAGCTTGGTATCCTGGCTGGGTTCATAGCCGAGTTTGAGGTTGAAATGGTGCTGCAGGTAATCGCTGTTGTACCGTTTTCCACCATTTTCAATGGGATCAAGGGCGGCGGTCAATGGCTCGAGTTTATTCGCCCAGAAGCCTGGATCAAAGTCAGACGAAAGGCGCCATCCGTCTGAACGGCGGTAGTTGTAGCCCATATAGACGGTAAAGTCGCCAATCGGTGCTCCTGCGCTGACGGAATAATTCTGGGTGCTGTAATCACCCCAAGCTGCACTGACACTTGCAGTCGGCTTGGAGGCGGTCTTGGTGACGATATTGATGACCCCGCCCATGGCATTGGGGCCATATAAAACGGATGAGGCTCCCTTGGTGACCGTAATCTTCGCTACATTGGCAGTGGAGAACTGGGCCAGGTCGATCTGGCGGGAATACTGCTCGTAGACCGGTACGCCATCGATCATGATCTTTACATCATTGTCATTGAACCCGCGAATACTCACAAAGCTTTCGCCCTTGCCGCGACTACTTTGCACAAAAACACCCGGCAGTTGCTGCAGCGCCTCGGCCACGGTCCTGGCGCCGCGCTGCTGAATGTCCTCGGCAGTGACTTCCGTAACAGTGGTCGCAAGATTGACCACCTGCTGGTCGCCGGTAACGATGACTTCGCCCAGGGAAAAAACCTCATCCGCCCGGGCCGGAAGGGCGATCAACAACAGCAACCCCCAGACCATCCATGTGAGATTCCTTTGCATGCATTACCTCCTTGACATAAAAATGTTTTTTGGATTCACCCACGGGGTAGCCATGGCGTTATAATATGATATAAATAACGTGGGAGTTCTGCGTTGTATAGCAAATGGAATATCGTTATGCAAGATAAAACACAACGCATTTCGAAATTT
>NZ_JAFCIY020000017.1 GCF_020194955.2 Desulfuromonas sp. CSMB_57
TTGTGCTCATGCGTGTTGCCCTCGCTTGCGCGGCCGGGTCGGGTTCCGGCCGCGCTTGCCTGTGAAATACAATTGGCCTTTGCTCAGTAACGGAAATTGAGTCCGGCCATAAAGTTGCGGCCGGGGCGCGGAACTCCGACTTCCCAATAATCTCGGTCGGTCAAATTCTGGGCCTCGATGTAAACGCGGCCTTCGACACCGAAAAGTTCGCCGAGTCTTTGCTCCGCACGCGCATTGAGCAGCAGAAAATCCGGCGAGCGCGTAAAATTATTAGACACAACAGAGTACTGACGAACTACGTAAGAGAGTTGGGTGCTGAGGTTGAGGCCGAAGGGAAACTTATAGCGAAGATCCAGATTGGTACGATGACGCGGCCGCCCCTCAAGCTCACGGTCGAGATCTTTGTCTTCCGTGCGCATGAACGTATAGTTGAGCCCGGCCCAGAAGTTGTCGGTGACATCGGCGCCAAGGGCTAACTCGACCCCTTGTGTCGTCGCCTTGCCAATGTTGACATAAATGGGAACAAGAGTACCAATTGGACCTTCCGGATCCTGTACGTCTTGTCGGCCAATCAGATTCTTGATGTCGTTGTAGAACGCCGATACCGACAGGACGATGGCGGGACTGAAGGCATGCGTCAGGCCCACCTCGTAGGAGATGGTTTCCTGGGGATTGAGGCTCGGGTTGCCGCCGGCAATTGCGCTGTACAGTTCCTTAAGATGGGGAAAGCGGGTTTTCCGGCCGATGGAACCGTGCAGATTGGTGGATTCCGAAAGGGTAATGACCACCCCGCCCTGGGGGTTGAGGGTATCGATGGAATCGGTGACTTCCTTGCCCGTGGCCTTGCGGGGCTCATAATAGTCATAACTCAAACCCACTACAAACGCCAGCCAGTCCAGGGGCCGCACTTCGTTCTCGATGCCGATGGTGTAGGTGTCGGCCTCAAGAGTTTCTCTAATGCCCTGGGGAGCACCCGTCGTGGCATTTTTATTCTGTTGCTTGGCATGATCCCGCAAATAGGTGGCGCCGATCTTGAGGAAGCTCCAACGACCAAAATCCATAAAGGCCTGCAGTTCGCCGCCGACTGTATGATTTTTGTACTCGGACAAGATAAACGGCTGTCTTCCAAAGCGAGCGTACAGCGTATCCTGATGGTCGACGTAAAACCCGCGTGCCTTCAACCGCAGCCAGTCGTTAACCTTTTGCTCTCCCACCAAGCTCAGCTGCATCTGTCTCCATTTAGGATAACGCCAACGGTCAACAATTTCCCTTCCATCACGCTGGTAGCGGGTCGGCACCCCCTTTTCATTGTCGAAATAGTTCATATTCAAATAGAGCTTGGTGTCCTGATTCGGCTCATAGCCGATCTTGGCGTTGAGATGGTGTTGCAAATAATCGGTGCCGTCGCGCTTGCCGCCTTCATCCAGGGCCCGATCCGGGTTGAAAGTGAACCACCAATCCGGATCGAAGGAATCAGAGAGCCGCCAGCCGTCGGTATGACGATAACTGTAGCCCAGATAGGCATTGAAATCTCCAAACGGTGCCCCGGCACTGATGGAGTAGTGTTCGGTGCCATAATCACCCCAACCTGCACCGACATTGACCGTCGGCTTGGTAGCGACCTTTGTGACGATATTGATGACCCCGCCCATGGCATTGGGGCCATACAACACCGAAGAGGCCCCTTTGGTGACGGTGATCTTGGCGACATTGTCAAGATTGAACTGGGCTAGGTCGATCTGCCGGGAATATTGTTCATAGACCGGCACACCATCGACGAGTATCTTGACATCCGTATCATTAAAACCACGAACGCTGACATGCGACTCGCCCTTGCCGCTGCCAGCCTGAATATAAACCCCCGGCAACTGTGCCAAAGCGTCGGCCACAGTCTTTGCACCGCGCTCTTTGAAATCCTCAGCCGTCACCTCCGTAACGGTGGTGGCCAAATTGACCACTTGCTGCTCCCCGGTGACAACCACCTCGCCCAGGGAAAAAGCCTGGTCCGCCCGGGCCGGCATTGCGGCCAGCAACACCAGGCCGCAAACCGCCCATATAAGATGTCTTTGCATACATTTCCTCCTTGGCATAAAAACAGTCTCCGAATTCACCCACGGGGTAGCCATGGCGTTATAATATGATATAAATAACGTGAGAGTTCTGCGTTGTATAGCAAATGGAATATCGTTATGCAAGATAAAACACAACGCATTTCGAAATTT
>NZ_JAFCIY020000052.1 GCF_020194955.2 Desulfuromonas sp. CSMB_57
CCAAAAAGGAAAAATACAACATGGAACCCTTTGTGCGCTGGCACTGAGCAGGGCAAAGGGACAGTCGTAGAGCGGGGCCGCAACGGATTGTTGCGGCCCCTTTTTTAGGGCATCGGTTCGTTGGCCAAAAGAAACAACTTGGCAAATATGAAAACCCGATACAACGAGAGACTAAAGGCCTACAATAGCAAGATTCCTGACCCAAGATGAGTCTAAACTTATTTAATCATGATTAGGCTAAACCATACCTGCAAGCCATAGAACTAGATTAATAGTACAGCCTGGCATCAGGTTACCTGTTAGGTGCCATGACATCGTGGACTAAAAAATGTGCCACAACATCGTGGACAAACGTTCTCTGACAATCGAATAGCCACCTCTGTCATCCTGCTGAGCACCTATTTTATCTTTTGGAGGTGTTCATGAAGGATGACATTCAGCAGGAACGGATCTTGGCGGTACGGCGGCTCCGCGATGGCGAGAAGCCGGAATCGATCTGCGCTTCCCTCGGGCGTTCGAAGTCATGGCTGTACAAATGGAATGAACGCTTTGCCGACGATGATGGTTCATGGAGCGAAAGCCTTTCCCGGCAACCACTTACGGTTGCTTCTCGGACGTCGAAGGAGGTTGAGGAAATCGTGAAAATGACACGTCTCAACCTTTACAACAAGGACCAGTTCTGTGGCGCCCAAGCCATTCTATGGGAGCTTGAAGACCTTGGTGTCCGGCCGCTGCCTTCAGAGAGAACCATCAACCGCATTCTCAGTCGCAACGGACTGACCCATCGCAGAACCGGCAAGTATGAGCCGAAAGGAACGCCTTATCCCACACTGCCGTCAGCGTTGCCCAACCAAACGCATCAGGCTGACCTGGTCGGCCCCTGTTATTTGAAAGGACCTCTACGATTCTACGGGCTCAACGCCATCGATCTGGCTACCACTCGCTGTGGTCTGCATCCCTCAGAGACCAAAAGTGGGCAGGATATCCTTGGCGGTTTCTGGGAGATCTGGAAGCGCCTGGGAATCCCTGAGCGGATCCAAATCGACAATGCCATGTACTTCTTTGGCAGCTTAAGATATCCGCGTGGTATGGGTCCGCTTATCAAGCTCTGTTTACACATGGGGGTCGAACCCTGGTTCATTCCCTTATCCGAACCTTGGCGCAACGGCGTGGTTGAGAAGTTCAATCATCACTACCAGCAGAAATTCCTTGCCAAGGTCGGTATGACGACAGTGGAAGACCTCAAGAGGGAGACCCTGGCTTTTGAGCAGCGGCACAACAGCCGATATCGCTACCGCAAGCTAAAAGGGAATACTCCCCTGAGGGCACTTGCCGCGGCGAAGACCAAGTTGCGGTTCCCTCAAAAGGAGGAAATTCCACGCCATTTCCAGAAGAAGCCCGAGGCCGGACGTTACCATCTGGTGCGCCTTATCCGCAGTGACCTGCGCCTCAAAATCTGCGGGGAGGTCTTCCCCTTGGCGCCAAATCTGGCTTACGAATATGTGGTGGCTACCATCGATGTCAAAGAGCAGAAACTGAAAATCTTCCTGGAAAAAACCCAGGTCGATGAGTTCGATTACCGACTACGTTAATCCATTGGGTGTCCACGATGTTGTGGCACGAAAATCCGTCCACGATGTCGTGGCACTCAACAGTTA
Organism: Desulfuromonas sp. CSMB_57; assembly: GCF_020194955.2. Lineage (GTDB taxonomy): Bacteria > Desulfobacterota > Desulfuromonadia > Desulfuromonadales > Syntrophotaleaceae > JAFCIY02. Next base: position 1,659 of record NZ_JAFCIY020000052.1, read on the forward strand.
CCAAAAGCACAAATTATCAAAGACACCAAGCGCAGTCGATATGAAGGGAGTTGGTTGTTCGGCTTGGAGGTCAAACCCTAAGAGGACGGCAAGCGATGCGCACATCCAAGGACACACTGCACCTGCGGCTTTTTTCCCTCTCGCGTACCTGGCACATCTGGCTTGGATTGGCGGCGGTACCGCTGACGATTGTGCTGAGCCTGACCGGCATCTGGCTCAACCACCGGGATCTGTTCTCACCGGGGGCGGCCAAACCCCCGTTGCAAGGCCTGCTGGCTACGGACACCGCGGTCACACAACTGCCCGTCACCCTGGAGCAGGCCCTGGTCATGGCCCGGCGCGAATGGGGCATTGTCACTATCGAGAAAATCGAGCTAATGGAAAGCCAGGGCCGGCTGGTCTACAAGATCTCACCCGGTTCAGGCCGAGAGCTATTTGTCGACGCCCACAGCGGCAGTAGCAAAAAAGTGGATGGCTATCGAATTCGGGAAGGTGCCGACGACCAAAAACCGAAACCACAGAGCATCAACTGGAACCGGT
>NZ_JAFCIY020000088.1 GCF_020194955.2 Desulfuromonas sp. CSMB_57
CTTGTTCAGCTGGGGCCGTTGCCTCTCGGTCGATCGAAGACGCTGCCAGGTAAGTTGTGGACCTGGCAATAAAACCCGCCGCCCCTCGCGAATGCCATGCCCTCCGCAGGAGAAAGGCCTTTTTTGCGCACTTTTTTGTGGCCGCTTGGACAAAAAGTGCGGCGTCCGGCGGGACGCGACCCGCGGTCTTGGATCGTCTTGAATATCCAGCGCTCCAACAGATGGGAGTCAGGTCTACTTCATCATCCTATCTATCCAGTATGTGGGTTTTCGCTTCAGGTGAGCTACGGCAACCACGACGATGGTATCCTCACTTAGACCGTAGTAAATGCCATAGGGAAATCGGTTGACCAGGCAGCGCCTGACCTTATGGACCATTTGGGGCTGTAACTCCGGAAAGGAAACAACCAACCGCAGAGCTTGGTCAATTTCATCAAGAAGCTCATAGCCAAGCCCGACAGCTTGCTCTTCATACCAGGAGAATGCATCATCCAGTTCGGCTTGGGCCGGAAGCAGAAAAACTATTTTCATCGCTATTTATGATATTTGGCCATCACGGATTCATAAGGCACTGCAACGATTGTTCCACGCTCAAAGGCTTCCCAGCGCGCTTCCGCCTCTTTGACCCAGATATTCTCGATTTCAACGTCAGGTTTTATGGTGTCACGAACGACCTGATCGATCAGCCGAACACGCTCTACGGGGGAGAGTTTTTCAATTTCCTGAACCAATTCCTTGGCAGTCGGCATGATTTTTCTCCTCATTGACGAGAATTTACCGCTAGAATTCATTCCCTTCTAACTTTCGCACTCCCTTTCAATTCGAGTCAAATCCTTTTTCGATAGCCTCACCACGGAGCGCACTGAGAGCGCAGAGAACTTCCACAATCCGCTTTGCCGCATGCCCATCCCACTTTTCCGGGATCCGCCCGGCCCGGCCCGGCCGGTTCAGGATGGTTTGAGCCGCCGCCAGGATTTTTTCCTTGTGATTGCCGACCAGGATGTGGGTGCTTTCCTGGCAGGTGATGGGGCGTTCGGTGGTATGGCGCAGGGTGATGCACGGGACGCCGAGGACGGTGGTTTCTTCCTGCAGGCCGCCGCTGTCGGTGAGCACAAGAAACATCCCCTCGAAGTCTCCTGGGTTAGACAAATGTGAAAATATAAAGGGCGTCCCGCTGAACATGCCTTCGCGAACGCCATGCCCTCCGCAGGAGAGCCTTTTTTGCACACTTTTTTGTGGCCGCTTGGACAAAAAGTGCGGCGTCCGGCGGGACGCGACCTGCCGGTTCTGCACATCTCAAATGCGCGGCGGATGAAGAACGACGGGGATGTATTTCTGGAACAGCAAAAAATCGCCATCGGTGGTCAAAATAGGCAGTTTGCGGCGCTCAGCGGCGGCGCAGATCAAAAAATCCGTATTCGATCCCTGAACCCCATGGCCTCGGCAGGTATTAAAAAATTCGGCGGCCAATTCGAAATCCGCAGAAACCAGTTCCAGATCGGGAAACGCCCGAAAACGACCCCGCAGCGTCTTGAACTGCGACGGGGAACGCACACCGGAGAGCAGTTCCTGGCGGACCGGACCCATCATCTGAACCCGGAATTCCGTGATCAGATCACGCAACTCCACGACGTACGGACTTTCCATAGGCGAATTGCGGCGCAGTGCCAAGGACCATACACAGGTATCTACCAGAACCTTCATGATCGCTTCCGCTGTTCCTTGTAGTCATAGTCCGGATCGAAATCGACCCTGTGGAACAGATCCAGAATCTGCGCCTGCTTGTGCCGCTGGATATACTCCTCCAACGCTTCCGTTACCACCGCCTTTTTGGTTTTATGTTTCCCCAGACGGCGGGCCTCTTCAATCAACTTGTCGTCAATCGCCAGATTGGTCGCCATGCGGCCTCCTTTCACACAAAAATCTACACCTTGCAATGTGTAGAGTCAAGTAGGCAGTGGATAAGGTGGATAAGGGAACATTCTATTTCTGCGGGCCTTATGTATCACATCAAGGTATCAAGCCCCTTACGATCCAGAAGGTTAAGCAGTTTCAGCGATGAAC
>NZ_JAFCIY020000035.1 GCF_020194955.2 Desulfuromonas sp. CSMB_57
GAAAGCCGGAGTTTGGCCGTCCGGAGCCGGTTCTGCATGCGCCGGTTTTCCAGTTCGGTCATCTGGAAATCCACGATCAGGCCGAAACGCTCCTCGAAGGAGAGCGAGGCCATGTCCGGCCGCTGCATCTGGTCGGCAAAGGCTTTGGCCATGGCGGAGAGCTTCATGGCGGTGAGCTTTTCAATGGTCGGTTGGTTCAGCATGGGAGAGCCTTTCGTCGTTGTAGTAATGGGTGCCCCGAATATTCTCGTGGGAGACGGGCAGTAATTCCAGTTGGCCGGGCAGCGGCTTCTGGTCGAGGTTGTTTTCCAGGATCGACTTGATGCTTTTGTAGCTGACTCCCCGGATGGCGAGGGCTCGTCGGCAGGCCGCCTCCAGGCGTTCTTTGGAAAATCGCTTGCCCAGGGAGATGACCCCCATGCAGGAGCGGAATCCGTGCTCGGGGTAGGCCTTGCGCGAGAGGATCTGCTCCACGACGGCGGCGGTGGCCGCTCCGGTCTGGGCCGCCCAGGCCACGATGCGCTGCGGCGTCCACTCGGCGTATTCCCGGTGGGCCTTGGGCATGTGTTCCGGCAAGGTGGTGTGCTTGCCCGCAAGAAACGAACGGGCATGAGAAGCCACCCGGTTCCCCTTGTGCAGGCATTCGACGGTGGTTGCGGTGGAACGGACATCCAGTTGCTCGCCCACCAGACGATGGGGAACGCTGTAGAAATGGTGGTCCACCTCGACGTGGTAATCGATATGGACCCGGGCTTTGCTCCAGAGGGAGAGTTGGTAGGGGGTCTCGGGCAGCGGCAGCATCGCCGGCCGGTCGAACTCTTCGAAACGGCTGCGCCGACTGCCGGGGAGTTTGCGGAAGGGACGGTTGTTCAGCAATTCCAGCCGCTGCCGGATGGCGGCGTTGGCCTCAGCCAGGCTGAAGAAGGTGCGATGACGAAGCCCGGCCAGGATAAAGCGCTGGGCGATCAGCACACCCCCTTCGACCTTGGCCTTGTCCTTGGGACGGCGAACGCGGGCGGGGATGATGGCGGTGCCGTAATGGTCGGCACATTCGGCGTAGCTGGGATTGAGGTCCGGCTCATAGCGGCAGGCCTTGGTGACCCCGGAGCGCAGGTTGTCCGGAACCACGCAATGGGGAACGGCGCCGAGATAGCTAAAGGCCCGGACGTGGGAGCCGATCCAGTCGGGCAAAGCTTGGGTCCAAGTTACCTCGGCGAAGGTCAGGTTGCTGTTGCCCATGACCCCGACGAAGACCTGGGCTTCTCGGATCTCCCCCGTTGAGGCCTCCACAATGGGCAGGGTCGACCCGCTGTAGTCGACGAAAAACTTATCGCCAGCGCGGTGCTCCTGGCGCATGGAGCGGTCCAGCTTCTTGCGCCACTGACGATAGAGTTCGCAAAACTGGCTGTACTGGTAACCGGAAGGTTCGCCCTCTTTGTACTCCTGCCACAGCAGCATGAGGGTGAGGTGTTTGTGGCCGGTCAGTTCATCATGCAAGGCCTGCCAGTCGGGCTGACGCAGTTTCCGGGATGAGGGAGGCTGAAGAGGGGGATAGAGGCGCTTTTCAAGGGTTTCGTCATCCATCGCCACCGGCCAGGACAGGCCGGCGGCGATGGCCCGGTTGATCGTATCGTCGACGGTGGTTTTGCCGACACCGCAGGCTTTGGCCGTATCGCGCCGACTCTGGTTACAGCCCCAGACCAGGCGCAGGATCTCACGTATTTTTCGCATGGCAACTCTTTCTCTCGGCATCACGCCCTCCTCGGATGGAATCAAGGACGGCAGGATACCCGTGGAGTTACCCCGCGACTACACTCTCAAATCACACTGGCCGGATTGCTCCGGAATGGTGGCCGGAATCGAATCGGAATGGTGGCCGGATTCGTGTCGGAACGGTGGACGCTTTCCCGTCGGAACCGTGGCCGGATTCGTCCGGAATACGCAG
>NZ_JAFCIY020000054.1 GCF_020194955.2 Desulfuromonas sp. CSMB_57
TTCCCGATGACCGGCGCATCGCCGAGGCCTATTCACGGGGTGAACTGATGGTTGAGGCCTTGCCGGAATATCGCAGTCTTTTTCAGTCCCTGATTGCCAAAACCATGCTCTTGGAGACCGAGGTGCAAGAAAGTCACAACCAAGCCGGATAAGGACAACCGGCCCCGAAGGAGTCCGATAGCAAGGGTTGCCATGAACGGGATACTCAAAACAACTAAATTCATGACCCGTAGAGAGTACGGCTACTCCTTTGGCCCGGTACCTTCAAGGAGGCTGGGGAAAAGTCTCGGCATCAACAATATACCTGCCAAGGCATGCAACTATTCCTGCGTTTACTGTCAATTGGGTCGCACTGCCCAAATCCATGGGGAACGCTGTGTTTTCTATGATCCGGAGGATATTTTTCACGATGTTCAATGCCGCGTAAAACAAACGCGTGAGTCATGCGAACCCATTGATTTTCTGACTTTTGTTCCGGACGGAGAACCGACACTTGACCAGAATCTCGGCAATGAAATAGTGCGGTTGCGCATGCTGGGAATCCCCATCGGGGTCATCACGAACAGTACCCTGCTCTGGCGTGAAGACGTGCGGGAAGACCTTGCCAGGGCAGACTGGGTCTCGATGAAGATGGATGCCGTGGATGAGACTCTTTGGCGCAAAATCAATCGTCCACAAAAAGGCCTTAAACTATCCAGGCACTTGGAAGGACTAAGGGCTTTTGCAAGCAGCTTTCGAGGCAAACTGGTCACGGAAACCATGCTGGTCGGCGGAATCAATGACAACCGTGAAGCACTGCAGAATATCGGTGATTTCCTTCAGTCTTTGCAGCCATACCGGGCTTATCTGGCGATCCCCACCCGCCCCCCGGCGGAAACCTGGGTTCAATGCCCGAATGAAGAGGTCCTGACCAGGGCCTATGAAATTTTTGCGGAAAGAATCAGGAGAGTGGAATATCTCATCGGCTATGAGGGCGATGATTTTGGTGCCGCGGGCGACGTTGCCAAGGAACTTTTGAGGATAACCTCGGTCCATCCCATGCGGAAAACAGCCGTACAGCGTTTTCTGGACAGCCAGGGATCGGCATGGGCCGTTGTCGAAAAACTCCTGGAGCAGGGCGATCTCATCCACACACGCTTCAACGGCCACGATTTTTATCTGCGAAAATTTTCCCAGCAAAACGAGAAACCTCATGGACAATCTTGAAAGCAGAGGCCGGAACTATCTGGAACGCTGCAAACATCCATTCTGGCAAAATGTTTTTCAGTTGGAGATGGAATACCTGGTTGAACACCTCAAAGGCTGCCGCGACATCCTGAGCGTCGGCTGCGGACCGGCCATCATTGAAGGCGAATTGGCCAAACACGGCTTTCGTGTTACCGGGCTGGACATCTCGCGCGAAGCCCTGAGCTGTGCGCCGGACCGCATCCGCACGGTGGTGGGCCGGGCGGAGGATATGGCGTTCCCGCACCATTCCTTTGATGCCGTGATTTATGTGGCCTCCCTGCAGTTTGTGGATGACTACCGGACGGCCCTGGATAAGTCCGCCGGCGTCCTGCGCCCCGGCGGCCGCCTGATAATCCTGCTGCTCAACCCGGCCTCGGCCTTTTTCCGGGAAAAAAAGGCGGACCCCGCTTCGTATATCGCGAGTATCAAACATCCGGACTTGGCGGCCGTTCAGTCCAAGGCCTCTGAACTTTTTCTGGTACACGGAGAATATTATCTGCGCATCGATGGCGACCGGGTAGAGGCCGGCGGAAAAGAACCGGATTCAGCATTATTCATCCTTTCAGGCACCAAGCGAGCCGAGTTATAGGGAGTAAACACCATGCAGGAGTTGGTCATCATCAGCGGCAAGGGCGGCACGGGCAAGACCAGCGTCACGGCCTCCTTCGCCGTCCTGG
>NZ_JAFCIY020000005.1 GCF_020194955.2 Desulfuromonas sp. CSMB_57
GCGGCCGAGCAGGCCAAAAGCGGCAAAGTGATCGTGAACGTATCTCTGGCGACCTGTGGCATCGCTTCCGGCGGCAAGGAAGTCATGGAAGCCATGAAGGAAGCGGTGCAGGCCCAGGGTCTGACCAACGTGGAATTCATGCAGTCCGGTTGCATGACCTACTGCTACGCGGAGCCGACGGTGGAAGTGACCCTGCCGGGCAAGGAGCCGGTGGTGTTCGGGTACATCAAGCCGGAGAAGGCCAAGGTGCTGGTCGAGAAGTACATCAAAAACGGCGAACTGGTTGACGGGGTGCTCCCGGTCAACTACGAACGCGTTGTTTTTTAAGATAAGGAGATACGAGTGATGGCGGATAAAAAGCAGCTCAGAATCGCGACCCGGAACTCCGGCTTCATCGATCCGGAAAGCCTTGAATCCTATCTGGCCGTGGGCGGCTACCAGGCCCTGGGCAAGTGTCTGACGGAAATGAAGCCGGCGGATGTCATTGAAACCATCAAGGCCAGCGGCCTGCGTGGTCGCGGCGGCGCGGGTTTCCCCACCGGCGTGAAGTGGGGCTTCGCAGCCAAATACCAGGGTGAGCGCAAGTACGTCGTCTGCAACGCCGACGAAGGCGACCCCGGGGCGTTCATGGACCGCGCGGTGCTCGAAGGCGACCCGCATTCGGTTCTGGAAGCCATGGCCATCGGCGGCTATGCCATCGGCGGCAACAACGGCACCATCTACATCCGCGCCGAATATCCGCTGGCCATCAAGCGTCTGAAAATGGCCATCGAGCAGGCCAAGGCGGCCGGCGTGCTGGGCGACAACATCCTCGGCACCAATTTCAGCTTCGACATCGAGCTGAAGTACGGCGCCGGCGCCTTCGTCTGCGGCGAAGAGACCGCCCTGATCAACTCCATGGAAGGCAACCGCGGCGAGCCGTACACCAAGCCGCCGTTCCCGGCCGAATCCGGTTACTGGAACATGCCGACCATCGTCAACAACGTCGAGACCCTGGCCAACATTCCGGCCATCATCATGAAGGGCGCCGACTGGCACAGCAGCATCGGTACCGAGACCAGCAAGGGCACCAAGGTGTTCTGTATCGTCGGCAAGATCAACAACGTCGGCCTCATCGAAGTGCCCATGGGCATCACCCTGAAGGAAGTCATTGATGAGATCGGCGGCGGCGTGGCCGACGGCAAGGCATTCAAGGCGGTGCAGACCGGCGGTCCGTCCGGCGGCGCCCTGACCTACAAGGACCTGGATGTCGCCATCGACTACGAGAGCCTGATGAAATGCCAGTCGATGATGGGCTCCGGCGGCATGATCGTCATGGACGAAGACGACTGCATGGTGTCGGTGGCCAAGTTCTTCCTGGACTTCACCATGGACGAGAGCTGCGGCAAGTGCACCCCCTGCCGCATCGGTTCCCGTCGTCTGTATGAGCTGCTGGACAAGATCACCCTGGGCCAGGGCACCATGGAGGACCTGGAGAAGCTGCGCTCCCTGTCCGTGAACATCAAGGACACCGCCCTGTGCGGTTTGGGCCAGACCATGCCCAACCCGGTGCTGTCGACCATGCGCGTGTTCGAAGACGAGTACCGCGCCCACGTGGTCGACAAGAAGTGCCCGGCGGGCGTCTGCGCCGAACTGCTGGAATTCGTCGTGGTGCCCGAGAAGTGCGTCGGCTGTACGCTGTGCGCCAAGGTTTGCCCGGTCAACTGCATCAGCGGCAAGGCGAAGGAAGTGCACATCATCGATCAGGCCGCCTGCATCAAGTGCGGCGCCTGCTTGGACAAGTGCAAGTTCGACGCCATCATCAA
>NZ_JAFCIY020000009.1 GCF_020194955.2 Desulfuromonas sp. CSMB_57
CAGAAACGCCCGGTCCCAGTCCTTCCAGACCGGGTCATAGCCCTGAGCCTGCAGCATGGCGCAGATCTGGTCGGCGTCGCGATCGTCGTCGATGGCAAACTGGGCGCCGCCCTCGCAGGCGTGGCCGTAGCCCCCCGGCGCGGTGCAGGAGCCGGCGCTGAGCTGGGTGATGCCCAAGGGCAGCAGGTGGTCCCGCAGCCGGGCGCTTTCCCGGGTCGACAGGGTCAGCCCGGAATCGGGCAGCAGCAACCGCAGGGCGCACAGCAGCTGCACCAGGGCGGCGTCGGAGACCGGCGCCAGGGGCGCGAAGCCCCCGTCCGCCGGGCGGAGGCGCGGAAAGGACACGTTCACCCGGCTGCGCCACCAGGTGCGGGCCAGATGCCGGGCATGCAGCCCGACGAAAAACCCCTCCACCCGCCAGTCGCTGAGCCCCAGCAGGGCACCGATGCCGATGCTGCGCAGCCCCGCCGCCCCGGCCCGGTCCGGAGTGCCCAGCCGCCAGTCGAAATCCTTCTTCGGCCCAAAGGGATGCAGATCGTCGTACAGGGCGCGGTCGTAGGTTTCCTGGTATACCGTCAGGCTGTCCACCCCGGCGGCCGCCAGCTGCCGGTAGCCGGCTTCATCCATGGGATAGACCTCCAGGCCGATGGAGCTGAACCAGGGCCGTACCCGCCGCACCGCAGCCGCCAGCAGATCGTTGTCCACCGCGCCGGCCGCCTCCCCGGTGAGCAGCAGCAGATGCCGGAAACCCCGCTGGTGCAGAATGCGCGCCTCGTTTTCCACCTCGTCCAGACTCAGGGTACGCCGGGCGATGCGGTTGGCGGCATTGAAGCCGCAATAGCGGCAGCCGTTGCCGCACTCGTTGGAGATGTACAGGGGTGCATAGAGCTGGATGGTGTTGCCGAAGCGCTGCCGGGTCAGGCGGTGGGAACGCTGCGCCAGTTCTTCCAGACAGGTCCCGGCGGCCGGCGACAGCAGGGCCAGAAAATCGGCCTCGCTCAGGTGCTCGGCGGCCAGGGCCCGCTCCACGTCGGCGGCTCGGCAGGCCGCCAGCCGACGGGCGATGTCCGCCCTCTCATAGTTGCGAAACAGGTCCGAAAAGCTCATGCGTCGTCCCTCAAAAAGCCGGTCAGGGGGCTGGAGGCCTCGGCCCGCTGCTGTACCGCCGGCAGGCCCGCCCGATAGGCCAGGCGGCCGGCTTCCACGCCGAGGCGGAAGGCGCGGGCCATGGCCGCCGGATCGGGGGTCACGGCCAGGGCGGTGTTGACCAGCACCGCATCGGCGCCCAGTTCCATGGCCTCGGCGGCGTGGGACGGAGCCCCCAGGCCGGCGTCCACCACCACCGGCACGATGGCCTGTTCGATGATGATGGCGATGCTGTCGCGGGTACGCAGCCCCTTGTTGCTGCCGATGGGCGCGCCCAGGGGCATGACCGTGGCGGTACCGACCTCCTGCAG
>NZ_JAFCIY020000061.1 GCF_020194955.2 Desulfuromonas sp. CSMB_57
TCGTACTCGGGGTTAAAAAATGTTCGAAAATGAACTTGATGCATACAGCAGGGGATCGAGTACGAGTACAAGTACGGGAACGGGAATAAATCCGAAAACGAGAACGAGTACGAGAACGAGTACGAGAATGAGAAACTAAAGAAGGATATTTGATTTATGACCCCCAGTTTCACTCAGACCGCGGCATTTCTCTGGTCGGTTGCCGACCTGCTGCGCGGTGATTTCAAACAGAGCCAGTACGGCCGTATTATTCTCCCCTTTACCCTGTTGCGTCGCCTCGAATGCGTGCTGGAAAAGGACAAGCCGGAGGTGCTGAAAAAGTTCGCCGAAGTCAGCCGGATGAATCTGCCGGAAGAAGCGTACGAAAAGATGCTGCTGCGTTCGACGGCGGCGAAATTTTTCAATACCTCGCCGATGGATCTATCCAAACTTGGGGAATCCGGCATCTTTCGGAAATGAAGCGGTTCACCGACCGGATGAAAAATTTCATAAAAATTGCTATTTTTCGCTTGCATGGCATCGTGGTCCTGGGTGATAGTGTTGGCAACAACACCCGCTACGCCTCTGTGGACTTCGGTTTTCATGCGCACCCCGGCGGGTTACTTTTTCGGGGGGCTTGGTGATGAAATTCGCTAAGCCCCCTATTTCTGTTGAAGCGCAGGTTGAGCTGCTCGTGTCTCGCGGTATGTCCATCCCCGACCATGCCCGCGCCTGCCGTTATCTCGCCCACATCAGCTACTATCGCTTACGCGCCTATTGGCTGCCCCTCGAACAGAACGGCGGAAAGGGTGAACATCGGTTTCGCCCCGGCACCTGCTTTGATGATGCGTTGGCGCTCTATCTTTTCGACCGCAAATTCAGACTGCTGGTCATCGAGGCCATCGAGCGGATCGAGGTCTCCTTTCGCACCCAATTTGCTCATGTTCTGGCCATGCGCTACGGCAGTCATCCTCACCTGGACGCCGTTCTTTTCTTTAACCAAGAGAAATATCAGAGTTGTCTCAAGGGGTTGCGCGAAGAGATTTCCCGCAGCAACGAAACCTTTATTGATCATTATCGCAGGCGCTACTCCGACCCGGAAATGCCGCCGATCTGGGCCGCCTGCGAGGTCATGACCTTTGGTCAGCTTTCAAGATGGTTCGACAACCTGAAACATCGCCGTGACCGGCAGGCCATCGCCGCAATCTATGACCTCGACGAGAAAATCCTGGGTTCGTTAATGCACCATCTCACCCATGTCCGCAATCTTGCGGCCCATCACAGCCGCCTCTGGAACCGTCGCCTCACCTTCACCATGCGCCAGCCACAGCGCCTCCAAAAACTCCGTCGCGACTTCAATTCGGCGGCTGATCGCAATATCCACAATACCCTGATCATGCTTGGCTATCTGCTCAAGGTCAGCAGTCCCGGCACATCCTGGGTCAATCGACTGAGGCAATTGCTGAATGAATACCCGCAGGCCAATCCGGCAGTTATGGGGTTCCCTGGCAACTGGCAAACCCTGCCGTTTTGGGAGGCTCAAGCATGAGCTTTCATTGCCATGAGAAGGTAGGATGTGGTGAGCGCCGCGAACCACATCTTACGGGTTGGGGGATGTTCCGAACAGACTCTCTGGAACATCCGTCAAGATTTCCGACAAGAGATTTTCTGACCCGGGACCGCCTTTATCACATTAGAACCCTTGACCCACTCCCCCTGCAGGCGTTACTTTTATGTGGATTAAATTCTGTTTTTGATGATTGATTTTTGGAGGGTAGGGTTTTGATCGAAGATCGGTCGAAAAGTGTTTGAAAACCGCTCTTTGCCGGAAAGGCGCGGGCGGTTTTTTGGCTTTTAAGGATGAATTGGTAACCCTCTCTGTTCAAGAACACGGGCACTTGCTTTCTGTTGGGACTGCATCTAGAAAAGATGAGCATTAAGCCTATAAAAATTGGTTTCAATAAATTTATTCATTTGTGCGCTGAGGAGCTTTATCAGGGGCGTTCTCCGCTAGAGATTTGCGAAGAACTCTTGTCAGGCAATCGCCAACTGCCGGAGTTTATGGCATCCGCCGATATTGAGGAGCGATACTATTGGCTAGGCAATATCTACACCAGTCTGATTCCAACAGTGAAAAAGAGCGATTTGGCTGCATATTTTACCCCCCCTCATATTGCTCGGTACACCATAAGTCGTGCAGAAGAACTCGGCCTCAACCTCGCACGCTCCAGAATACTCGATCCTGCATCTGGTGGGGCTGCCTTTCTGACGCCACTTTCGACCTCCCTCATTGAAAAGCTGAGAGCCCAGGGAAAAACCGATGCTGAAATCGGGTTACACATCTCACGGCATCTCTCTGGAATAGAGCTTGATGGCAATCTCGCAAGGCTTTCCGTGTTGATCTTCAATGATTTTCTTTCAAAGCGTTTATCCACTTTCAATAAGGATTTATCGGCGCTGATTTTGAACGAGGATTCCCTGCGCTTGCGGGAACGGAGTGGTGAGTACGATGCAGTGGTGAGTAATCCTCCTTATGGCAGAATGTTGAACCCACCGGGCTATATCCTCGAGAGATTCGCTGATTCACTTACTGACAAGCATGTCAACAAGTATGCGTTGTTCATTAGACTTTCAATTGACTGGGTGAGGCCTGGAGGTTTTATAGCCTTAGTTGTGCCCACTAGTTTTATTGCAGGCCCCTCCTTTCGAAATCTCCGAAAATCAATTCTTGTTGATGCACATGTTTTGGCAATCGACTTGATCGATAAGAGAGATGGCCTTTTTGTAGATGTCCTCCAGGACGCATGCATACTCTTCTTAAGAAAGAAGAATGGCCAGGAATCGGTAACCTCTGCAACTTGCAGGTTTCTCCATGAAGATGGGCCTTGTCGGGATCTAGGATTCATCGATATCCCATCAACACCTTCAATCCGTCCATGGGTGCTGCCATCCGAGTTTTCACCTGATATTCCAACGAGTGACTTCTTTTCAGGAGTGTATGCAAACCTTGCTGATTACGGGTATGGCGCCAGGGCGGGGTATTTCGTCTGGAACCGGCAAAAGGAAAGATGTAGAGAAAAGAAACGCCCCGGAGAAAAGGAATTCCCTCTCATATGGGCGCATTGTGTCAAGTCAAACGAGCCATGCAGACTTTCGACTCATAGGATTCACGGGCAACCAGATTTGATGACATTCGTGAAATTCGATGCCCCAAGTGAATCTTTAATTAGTCAACCAGCGGTCGTTCTTCAAAGGACTACCAACCGGCGACAAGCGAAACGACTCATAGCCGGGTACATCCCGAAAAGCATGATTGACGAATATGGTTCCCTGATAAGCGAGAACCATACAATAGTGGTATATCCACTTCCTAGCGTTGAGCAGCATATCAATTGTGAAACGATGTGCCGGTTGCTTAACAGCAGACCGGTTGACAACAGGTATCGCCAGATTTCAGGCACAGTAAGCATCTCGGTAAAACTCATGAAGGAAATGCCGTTTCCACCCCCCATACTCATCCAGAACAAGCTTCGCAACAATCTTTCCGAGGAAGAATTTGATGCCCTTGTGGAAGATTGCTACCGCGAAGCCGCCAGGTTAAGCGATGACCACTTACGAGCTGCTGGAAGCCTTTCCATTCAGACACATATGGGATCCTAATCGCGTTATTCATCTGAATAGTGTCGCTCGCGGCCTGCTGGAGATGTTTTGTCTCTGCATGGAAACGGCGGAGTCCACAGTGGTGCTGACATGGCCTTCCCGTGTCGAAGATATTGCTATACTCCATGCCCTGGCAGAGCTTCGGCAGATCGTAATGGCCCCCAATGGGGAAAGCGGGCCAGAGTTGTTTCCGTTCTGTACTTATTTCTGGCCATGGAAACAAACTACGGGCATCGTACAAAAGCGCCTCCTGGGCGACCGAAACGAAATTGTAAAAGGGAACCACAGGCACTTAGTCGATTGTATGAACAATCCGCATGGAGTAGAGTATGCACTCCATATTGCTTTAAACTGTGTAGGTGAACTGAACCCTAATAACAAGCACGTAACTCACACTCGAGGACATCGCTCCATCCTGCCAAACCACCCGGAACTCACCCACCCCACTCTGTACGAAATTACCCCTCAAGCAGTCTTTCAGAGCGGGCTGGTAAAGAACCAATCTTTAGCAGAAGAAGGTTTCCTGCAGAGATCTCGAAAGTACATCTGTCAATATTCGCCATTCTCCGACCACAGGCTCTTTCAAATCGAATCAGCGCCATTTTTCATGCTTGGCATCCCTATCTCTCGTGAAAGACATGACCTGTGTCGAGGGGACCTATTTGCCGCACGCAGACCGGATATCGTGCTCTTGGATATGAACAGCGTGTACAGCCGCATCGGCAAAAACTGGCAGAAACAGGTTACGGAGTTTCTTAATGGGGTCGGCGGCGTGTTCTCTGAAAAAGAGCTGGGAGCGCCGCCAGTCTTGGCAATCACGGAAGACCCTGTTGTTTTCAATCGACTTCATTTTAAATTATTGGCTGATTATGAGGAAATAAGGCGGCGGAAGCGAAGTGTATCCAAGTATTCCTTCTTGAACGTGACACAGGGTTTTTTTGACCATAAGCGTATGGTAAATGCTGAAAGCCCTGTTCCATCGGTCATGGTGGCATCTTATGCCGAGGATATGGTTGATGTATTTGTGGCGGGCCAGGAGCTCAGAAACAAGGTCAAAGACCTTGGCTCCGAAGAACTCGCGGAGCAAATTGACACGCTAAACCACGCTATTCGAAATGTTGTGAACATGCCCGGTGGGCTGGATGATTACATGCTGTTCTTGGAGGAATATTGCGACCAATCCGGACAAGATATCCGGACTGTTGCTCTAAAGCCTCTGGAAGAATGGATAAAAACAAAGGCGCTCGTAGACGCAGGGGATGCCGGCGCAGAGCGGATAGAGGCTGATGTGTACTTGAATAACTGCAGAGCTATTATCGAGGGTCTCAAGAATGGTACCCCTCTGCAATCCCGGCTTCATATACTTTACCAGAGCCTACTGGAGAGCCACCATGGCAAACACGCCTTGGTATTTCCCAATAGGCAGATGAAAGAATTTGCCGTATGGATGAAAAGCAACTGCGGAAAGGGGGCCTCATCCCCGAACGGGAATGGTGTTACAAAACTCGTGCTTTTGGATGGCAGGGAAGCCGTGGACTCTTTCGACGAGTCCCCTTATAAATTTGAAAACATCTATTTCATCTTGCCGCGACAAAAGTATCTCTCGAAAATGATTGCCCAGAATGCAATGCTGCCAAATCTGGTGTTCGTGTGTGATGGCGGCACCGTTCTGTCGCTATTGCGCTATATCGACATCCTTGAGAAAGTCCCGGGCCTTGAAATCATCAGACCGCGTTTGACGGCAATGCGTGAAGCTTTGCAGCGGACTGCTGACAGCCGGGTGTCCTTGCTCGGAGAGCTGGACGAAGTCAAATTGATAGCCAACACCCTCATATTCAACCTTCGCGAATTGGAGCCCGGCCATTATCAAGGCCATCCGGTTGTCATCGTGACCGAAGAAGGCGCAAGCATCTCTGCTTATGAGGGATCTGATATTTTGCAATACCAGGAAGAAAATGATCTCCAACCATTTTCCAAAGTGACCGTTTCGAAACTCCAGGGAGGAGACAGGTTCTTCGTCATCACTCCTGAATTTCTCGATGCGGCATCTGACAAAATCAACATAACCGCCATGGCCTCTGAAACACTGAGGGCATACCATGCAAGGGTTGTGGAGAGAGTGCGCGACATCCGAGGATGGTCGCTCAGAGAGAAGGCTGAAGTAATCCAGCGGCGAATGAAAAGTGACGCACTGAGGACCGATATCGGCGAGGGCGAAAATGTCGGCAACATTGTCAGGTGGATTGATGTTGAGGGACTGCTTAAAGTGCCCAGAGAGCTGGTAAAGCCACACGCCCCCCGACTTCGAAATGTGTTCAAGTTGTTTATGAAAGCCCTTGGGGTATCAGATGGCGAAATTGACTGGTACTGGGCTGCCGCCATACAGAGCACACGAAAGGTCCGTATTCGCGCTGGTCTTGATCGGAACCGAGTTTTTTACAAACTTCTCCTCGATCCGACATCTGTAGAGCATTTCTTTTATGGAGATAGGGGAGACTTGCGGACCTTGATTGATATCGCCTGCCGAAACGTATTTACCGTATCTCACATCGTCAAGGAGCATGATGATGAACATCCGGAACATTAAGGGAAAAGATTTTGTCGAGGCGAAAGAAGCCTTAACTGATAGCCTTCTCAACTTGACATACCGATTTGTATCCGGCCAGGGAGCGGATGGCGAATTCGTGTATGGGGACAAGCCTAGCAGGAAGTTCGTGTCCGGTTTCCTCCTCCCTGCGATGAGCGAGAGCGGGGCTGATGACGAAACGAACGATATCCATATCAGCAATATCGGTATGGATTTACAGGTACGCACTCCCCCAGCCGGGGAACTTGGAGTTAAGGTGTCATTCAGTGTCTACATCAGGGTCCTCCCATCATGGGAGGAAATCGATCGGTACGGACTGAAACCGACCTTTCAGCTTTGCTCAACGGTGCAGCGGCAGATTCGCGATGCCATCAGGGACCGGACAACCGCCCTCTTGGCAGAGGAGCAGAACAAACCGGAAGACCAGCGTCGCATGCGGGGCCTCCTTCGTGTCATCGCAAGCGAGGAGATATACCGCCAGTTCGGCATTACGGTAAGAGGGCAGGATGGAATTTCGCAGCTCGACCAGGAGGAAGGGAGCGAGGGGCAGGAACCCGCCCCAGGCGAAGAGGGCGCAAGACCCCATGATGTGATATCGGCCGGCAGCGACGTCGTTATTCCAGACAATCTAGCTCAGCCGGCGGATATCCCGCAGAAATGGCGCAGGTTCTCTCTTTCTTCCGAAAGGCTGTCCTTACCGCTTGCCGCACCGGATACCGAAATCGAAGAATTGTTGCAGGCTTTTGCAGACAAGCTGTGGGCTGATGTCTCGCAGAAAGTGACTACTTGGGTCTCCTCTCCTGAAGGACAGCAGTGGGCATATCGGGAACAACCGGTTGCGCCTACCCAAATCGCAACCAAGGATGCCTGGGACACCTTTCTGCAGGCCGTCAGGCAGACTCTACCGGATATCCCGACGTTGCTGCCGACATTGAACAATCTGCGTCTGATTTGCAGCAAGACCCCCAACTTTTCCGATTCGTCGGTCACCAACGTCAGGGTTTCTTTCGAGAACCAGAACAATGCACCTTCGCGGAACAGGTATTTCTGCCACGACGCTGCAATCCATCAGGTGCAGGTCGTCGTGACCGTACCCACGACCTTTCACAGACGCTTGCGTCTGGAGCGAATCCAGCCATCTTTTCGCTTCCGCAACTTCATGACTTATCCTGCTCTCGGCATTAATTGCGGAGTTGAGGTCGGAAGCGAGGATGCCGACAACGTCGTTCTCACGACAACATGGTTGCCAAAGTACATTCTTCCTCGAATCACTCCTCGAGAGATTCCCGGGATACCATGGAAATATCAGGAACTGAGTGAGACCAAAACCGACATAAGCTCCCTGTGCCGGATAACTGACGCATATGCCAAGTGGATAGCCGAACAGGAAAAGGTGAATCCAGCCGAATATGAGCCCGACCCGGTTAAGCGTCACGAAGAAACCGAGGAGTACAAGAACGCGCTGAAGGCATTTGATCGAGAATGCTCTCTCGTGCGCCGGGGTATCGACCTGCTCAAGGAATCTCAGGCGGCCTTCAAAAAAGACCCCACATCAAGAAAGGCTATCCCGTACCAGGCATGGGTGCTCCTGAATAGGACCATGTTCAAAGCAGGTCAAGATAAGGGATTCGAAGGGTGGCGACTTTTCCAGGAAGCCTTCATTATCGCCCATATACCGACGATTGCTTCCAGAATCGTAGAATTCCGCCCATGGCACGACCGCGAACTGGACGAGGAAATGGCTTCGCTGCTTTACTTCCCGACCGGCGGCGGCAAATCGGAAGCCTTCTATGGCCTGCTGATATTTAACCTGTTCTTCGACCGCTTACGCGGAAAGCACCGCGGCGTGACCGCTCTCATCAGGTATCCGCTGCGTCTCCTGACCTTGCAGCAGGCCCAGCGCCTCTTTGCGTTGCTTGTATTCGCGGAACAGGTCAAACACGAGGAAGGAATAAAAGGAGCTCCGTTCGAAATCGGTTTCTGGGTTGGGAAAGCGAATACTCCCAATAGAAACACTCCGGAGGAAATCAAGGGCATTCTCAAAATCGGCGAAAGGATGCCCGCAGATGGAACAGCCGACCGTGCTGCTTACGACCACGCTAATGATGCCTTCAACAAAGTTCCGGTTTGTCCATACTGCAACAGGGGACCGACGGGCCTGAGATACTATCCTGACCGAGATAGCAGGGTCGGGATATTGTGCTTCCATGACGACTGCAAATGGAACCAGATGAACGGCGGCATCACGCCGCTACCGTTCCTACTCACCGACCAGGATATTTACGCCCACGCTCCAGCGATAATCCTGGGCACCATCGACAAGCTCGCTCTTATCGGGCAACACGATTCCACCATCAGCAAAATCGTCGGCATGCTGGGCTTGGCTCGGTTTGTCGACTCCTATGGACGGCTCAGCAGCCCCCGCAAGCGTAGAGAATTACAGACAGCCCTCGAAAACCATGCGCTGACCCGTGTCGCACCTGCCTTTGCAGATGGAGACGAGCTGTTCCATGACCCCTTCCCCTCGTTGATGATTCAGGATGAGGCTCATCTCCTTGAAGAGAGCCTTGGCACATTCGCTGGCCTCTTCGAGACCACTTTTGAGCAACTGTTGCTCGGAATCTCTCCGTTGCTTGGGACAAGGGTGGTGCGGGGTGAAGGCGGGAAACCACGGATGCCGAAGGTTGTAGCCGCAACGGCCACCATATCGACGCCAGGCAAGCAGATTGAAGCATTGTATCAGAGGAGGCACCTGCAGTTCCCCTATCCAGGAACTTCCATCTACGAGAGCTTCTACGCGCATCCGGAGAAGGCTTCGAATCCTTCACGGCAGACATCCATTGACACCGCCCCGACCGATACAAGGGAAAGAATTGCCGAACTGCATGCGCCATGGATGAGGGTTTATGTCTCCATTATGACCAATGGCAGGTTGCACACGGTAACCACCGTTAACGTGCTGGCCGCTTACCATGTGATGATTTCGAAGCTGTGGCAGCTCATTCAGGACGACCCAGCTGCGGCAGTGGCGCTGCTGAAAGATGCTCTCTCCGACAGCCCGGTCAAGATGCACCACGCTGCCGCGCTGGACGCCATGACCGCGGATGCCGAGTCTCTCCTTAGTCTCCTCGACCTGTTCAGGATATCTCTCACCTATGTTACAAACAAGAAGGGTGGCGACCAGGTCATTGACGCGCTGTCAGGAGAGGCGCCAAAGTTACATATCGCCGCAGGGCTGCCAGTCTTCCATATCAGGACCGACCTCATTTCAGGTGGGGTCGACGTCAAGGCCATCCAGAACATAATGCGGGTCGCAAGCGGTACGGTAAAACCGAAGGGGCTTAAAGACTCTCTAAGGAACATCGTTGCCACGTCCGCTATTTCTCACGGGGTCGACGTCGACAAGTTCAACGCCATGTTCTTTGCCGGCATACCAACCGACATCGCCGAGTATATCCAGGCATCGTCCCGGGTCGGCCGGACGCACGTTGGTTTCAGTCTCCTGGTCCCCGTTCCTCAACGGCGTCGTGATCGGTACATAGTCGAGGTACATGACATTTTCCACCGGTTCCTTGAACGGATGATTGCCCCTGCTGCAATTGAGCGGTGGGCAGACAATGCCCTCAAGAGAGTCGTTCCCAGCCTTTTCCAGGCATGGTTGGTTGGGTGTGAGGAGCAGAGGCTTTTTGTGGGCGCTGCGGACAAGACGACCATTTCACCGATTGACAACACTCATGAGGTGAAGAAGCTCATAAAGGCTATGACCACCGACGGATTTTTCAGAAATGCCGGAAGTTTTGTGGTAAATGCCGTCGGCGTAAAAGGTCGGGGACTTAGCGCAATCGGCCAGCCGAACAATCAGGAGTATTACGAGAGCTCGATACTCAACGAGATTCATAGACTGGTGACCGAGTTCGACGACCGCCCCGATACCTTGACGGACCTCGACAAATTCTGGACCGGCTCCCGTGTCGCGAAAAAGCCAATGACATCCCTGCGCGATATCGATGAAGCGGGGGTTATCATGGCAAGCAAGTACCTGCCTGAGCGGGTAGGGAGAGGGATACTGAGGACGCCAAAAATCGAAGATGCGATGCTTATCGCAACAAAAAACGTACGGAAACAGACTGCTGTTTTTTCTGAGATGGACAGCGAAGGAGACGCATAGCCATGTCCGAAAAGGGTCCGGTAATCAATCGTTCAAAAGTGCAGCTGGCCACAAGCTATGCTCCGGGGTCGCTGTTTACGTTTGAGGGCGGTAGAGGATGTTTCCTATCCGTTCCTGTCCTGACTACCAGGTATGAATCAAATATCGCGACGGTAGTGACCCAGCAGATAGAAGAACAGATGAGGGAAATTATTATCAACTGGTTTGATGCCGGCATGGATTGCCAGGGCCGTGCGGCCTCGGGGCCGCCGATTTATGCGGACCAAGTCTTGGAACGGTCTGCCTTTCTGGACCACCGGAAACAGCCACTCTTCGATATCAATCAGTTTATCTTGCTTGAACCTACGCAAATCGGATATTACCCGGACCCCCTCAATTTTATCTGCGGGAAATGCGGCCTTCTTCACCGCTACACTGACGTCGACGATTATGCGAGAAACCATGTTGAACAGGAAAACCGGACCGACTGCAAGAAATCTCCGGAGGATGGCAGGCACCGTTGGGGACAGCTTGATGTTGTTTTTGCGCACTGGAGCGGCAATTATGAGCCTTTGTTCCCGGAGAGGCCTTGCCAGTGCGGCAATAAAGAGTTTTATCTGGTCAAGTCAACCACCGGTTTGTTCTCGGATTGGTACTTCAAATGCAGCAAGGAGGGGTGTCCGTCAACACAGGAAATGACCAGACGCGACCCGAAGACAAAAGAGTTGCTGGAGCAACAGATTCAGCAAGGCACGGTGCATCAGCCGAAGGAAATGCTGATGCTGCCCGTTTCATACAGAGCGTCTTCACTCTATTATGTCCAGACCGACAGGTTCATCCCATATCCCGACACATCCATATTCGAATTGTTGCATCCGACCAAACATGTTGAGCTTGCCGGGGAACTCCTCAGTATCTACAACTATCCACAGCAGCCTGTGTCTGACGACCAAATCAAGGCGGCCCTGGAGGGTGTCGGGCAAGGCGGTGCATCCGTTGCTTATGCCGGTATGAAAGCAGCAAAGGCATCAATGCCCCCTGATGCCGCGGTTGTTCTGCAACAGCAACTCGACAACATGGTCGAGGACTGGAGGCAAAAGGGCTGGCTGGAACGAACCATATCCATTCCAGGCGAACTCACCGCCCAAGTAATGGCGCGCCAGGATTACGCACGCAAGTACGACCCAATTCGTCTCGGGATTGAGCATTCGCTCCTGGAGAAGAAGCAGCTCGTGATTTCGGGTGGACTACGAAAGATGACCGTCGATTTGATGAACCCTCCGCCCGACGTTGCTCCCGAGGGCACCGGTCAGCAGGAGGTCAAAGAGGAATATCAGAAGAACCTGCGGAACGTTCTCGGCAAGCTGGGGATAAATAGACTGCTCATGCTGCGGGAACTCGACCTGGTTCAATATTCGTATGGATACACGAGGGTGTCCGCAAGCCCCACTACCGAGCAAAAGGGGCTTGTCATGCCCGTATGCCTGCGTTCGTTCGAACCGGTGAGAATGAGCCAACGGCCTATTTATGTGCTGCACCAGAAGAACGAGGCATTTTATGTCCAGCTGGATGAGGCCATGGTAATTCAGTGGCTGGCTGCAAACCATTTACCCATGAATCCCCCGCTGGCGAACGGCATGAGATTCGGCGCAAGATACATAGAAAGCTACTCGGACTTTGGGCCGTTTCTGGAGCTATACAAGAACCAGAACTCCGATGTGGCGCGAACTATCTGCAACATGGCCTATATGCTACTGCACACGATGGCACACCAGTTTATCGTTACTATTTCGGAATATTCCGGCCTTGAGCAAGGCTCCTTCGGTGAATATCTCTTCCCGGCCGATTTGGCATTTATCGTTTACAGGAGCGGTATGACGCCGGACCTCGGGAACCTCTCCTCGATGTGGCGCAATTTCAACGTTACCGTGCTGGAGCAGATGCTATCCGTGAACAAGCTGCAATGCAGTTCCGGCTCCCTTTGTGACCACCGAGGCGGAGCATGCCCCGGTTGCATAATGCTTCCAGAAACAACCTGCATTGCAGCGAACCAGCTCCTTTCCCGGAGCGCCCTGAAGAACGGGCCGGCACCTCGATGGTCTCGTGACAAGAGCGACATGGTAGGCTTTTTTTCGTTGACAACAGCATGAAGAACGAAGCCACTCAGAAATTCTTCGAGTTGATATGGTCGTTTCCCGCAACCGCAGAGAGAGTCGTGCGGGTGATGGCGAAATCTGGGCATGACGCTGTAACTTCGGAATTTGTAGAAAGAACTGCAGGCTTAGGCGCCCATGAAAAAGTGCGTATCCCTCAGATACTTCGCGCCATGGCAACAGTGGGAATCGTGACCGAAGTTGGCTCAGGTCTGTGGAACTCGTCTGCTGGAGAGCAAGAGATGATAAATCTTGCTGTACAGCTGGCTGGAGCAGCAAATTTCCAGCGGGTTCACAAGGATAAGGATGAAGTCCAGGTCGTCCTGACATTACCTGAAGAGCCAAGCAAACTTTGCGAGGTGTTGCCTGAGCAGGGACCGTACTGCGCAAAGCTGGGGGCCACAGAATCGGTATTCATCAGGATTGCCCGCGAAGCGAGGTTTCGGCTTGTCATTGTCACGCCTTTTATTGACAGGATGGGGGCTGAATGGATTGTCAGCATGTTCAGATTGACCGAGGGCAAGACTGTGGAACGAATACTGATACTTCGCGATTACCACTCTGCCAAAGCGGCACTGGCCGGCATTGCAGGTGAGTTGGACCGTTTGCAAGTGAGGATGTTTGACTACTACATTCGTCACGAAGGACGCAGACTCCCTTTCGAGACCTTCCACGCGAAGTTCGTTCTCGGGGATGACACCCAAGCCTACATTGGGTCCGCCAACATGCTGGCATCATCCCTTGAGGTTGCTTTGGAGGTTGGTGTCCGGCTGAAGGGCCGAAGTGTCTTAGATATCAAACGACTTGTTGACGCTATGTTGGAGGTAGCTGTACATATTGTACGGGGTCGGACCAATCTAACCCGTTGAAGGGAGGTTATTCTGGAGTCGGACCAAAATAACTAGTTGAAATTTAAGGAAAAACAACCATTGCGTGGGTGGGACGCCCATGAAATAATGCAATTCGGAGGTTTTTCTGGCCCGTCCGCTTCTGGGGTCGGACCAAGTGTGCGGCCGGGCAAGGTCGCATAATCCAGCGGGTGGGATGCCCGCCCCGGAAGGCTGGCCAGCCACCGGGTAGCGAGTCCTTGGAGGCATGGTGGTAACACCCTGCTTTAAGCGTAGGACAGCAAGCAGATAGGTGTTGAGTGCCACCACATCGATAACAAAAAAATGTGCCAGCACATCGATAACAAAGTTCTCTGCCAATCGAATAGCCACTACGTCATTCTGTGAACACCAAATTCATTTCGGAGGTGTTCATGGAAGAGGGGATCAAGCGACTCCGGGCACTTGCTGTCCAGCGTTACATCGCTGGCGAGAGCCCCGAGTCCATCTGCACATCGCTCGGCAAATCCAGGTTCTGGCTGTACAAATGGGTTAAGAGGTTTAGCGTAGACAATCCCTTATGGTTTGAGGATCATTCGCGCCGTCCTTTTTTAACCTCAAATCGCACCCCTTCTGAGATCGAGGAGATCGTCAAGATGGTTCGCCTCAATCTCTATAACCAGAATCTGTTTTGTGGAGCTCAGGCGATTTTGTGGGAGATCGAAGACCTGGGGGTCAATCCCCTACCATCGATCCGAACAATCAACCGTATCCTCGCCAGAAATGAATTGACTCACCGAAGAACTGGTCGTTATGAGCCCAAGGGGACGCTTTATCCTGCTCTTCCGGAACAGTTTCCGAATCAGACGCATCAAGCCGACTTTGTCGGACCGTGCTACCTGAAGGGGCCGATCCGTTTCTACAGCCTGAATATCGTGGATACAGCAACGGTCCGGTGTGGCTTGCAACCATCACTCTCCATGGCAGCGCAGAATGTCTTGGACGGGTTCTGGGCCGCATGGAAGCGAATCGGCATCCCAGATCGCGTCCAGATTGACAATACCATGTCCTTCTTCGGCAGCCTGAGACACCCCCGGGCAATGGGGCCACTGATCAGACTCTGCCTGCATAACGGGGTCGAGCCATGGTTTATTCCCATGGCCGAGCCCTGGAGAAACGGGATGGTCGAAAACTTCAACGACCGCTATCAGCAAAGGTTCCTCGGCAAAGTTGTCATGGCGTCTATCGAGGAACTGAAAACCGGATCTCTTGCGTTCGAACAGCGCCATAACAGCAGGTATCGTTACAGCAAGCTCAAAGGCGGTACCCCGCTGAAGGCCTTGGCAGCATCAAATGTCAAGCTGAGGTTTCCAACGAAAGAGGAAGCGCCCCAACATCCACTGGGAAAGCCGGAGGTCGGAAAATATCATGTCGTGCGACTCATTCGCAGCGACCTGAAGCTGGATATCTTCGGCGAGCGCTTTCCGGCTCCACCTGAGACGATGCTCGCGTACGTGGTGGCTACTATCGATGTCAAAGAACAAAAGTTGAAACTCTTCCTGGACAAAGCCCAGGTCGAGGAATTTGATTACAAACTGCGATAAATCCGCTGAGTGTCAGCGATGTCGTGGCACTTAAAACTGTTATCGATGTCCTGGCACTCAACAGATAGGCTGTAAGCCGAAAGGTTGAAGGGATTGAGCCCCGTAAACGACGCATTGGGAAGGACGACGCAGTATTTGGTGACGGAAGTCAATATGGATGTCACTGGTAATGCAATAATGGCCCAAAAACGGTAATGAAAAGTGTACCACCCCGGAACCGTGGTATTCCTCCTTGAGGAAAGGAGGGATGCCGATGATCG
>NZ_JAFCIY020000090.1 GCF_020194955.2 Desulfuromonas sp. CSMB_57
ATGGCCGTTGCTGGAAAGGCTTTTGAACCGGCCGAGCAGGTCGTAGGTGTAGGTGGTTTCTCCGCCGTTGACAGCCGGCGAGATGAGCGAAGGTGTCGAGGTCGAAACGCGTACCAGAGCCCAGGGCGTCGGTGCTGGACAGCCTGCGGTCCAGCCCGCGTCGTTTGCATCCACCTACGCCCGGCTTGGTTTCGGCTAAGATTTCAAACACCACTGCATGGCTTCTGAAAGACAGCTACCGAGGGAGTGCCCCATGCCGCTCGCCCGGAAACAGGAGAACGCGCCCGGCATCGTCATACAATCAGCTGAATTGTCAAAGAACGGATCCGCCTGACCGGAAAAACGGCTCAAGGCGGTAGCGTCACAGACACAGCGTCTCGCGAAAATGGCGCCGTAAGCATAACCAGAGGGGTGCAGGCTCGCCTCTCACTAACCTGGCTGGCGACCTTCATGAATCAGACTGATTTGCTTAGTTTATCAAGTAAGCCATACCATTCTTTCAGGGTTATGTCTTTAATGTAGAAATCTCCAAGCCATTTAGGATGACACATTTCCTTTAGTCTGTTTGCGGCCTCAATTTTTTTTTCTTCCGAACATGAATGATATTCGGCAGCTAATTTTTGAAGATCATCAGCTTCATGTGGAAAATCACTTTTTTTTAACAATTCGACTATTCTATTAAGGACATCAATATTCACAATGTCTCCTTATGGTCCAACTGCGCCTGTATATTTTCCACCATCGGTTACTACCTGCCAGCCACCACCTGTTCTATTTGCCCCCCAGCGCGGTTGAGGAGCAACACGCCCTTCTAACAACAATTGATTACGTGTAAGGTGGGCTGCACTTTCAATTTGTGCTGTATTTGATGGGGGTAGCGCTAATTTTTGAATTCTTTCAGCAGGTGTAGAACCCGCCGATCCTCTTGTTACAAACACGCCAGAAGCTCTTCCTGGCGCAGACTCTGTAATTGTAAAGCCTTCCCCTGCACGACCCTGCCTCGCATAAATTTGGCCATCAAAGCTATTGACCATGTCAGTCGATTGTTGTTTCGAGAGCCCCCGACTCTTAAGTAATTTCCTAACCGAATTATTCTTTAACGGTGAAAGGCCCGTTGTAAAACGCCCCGTAGAACTGTCACGCCACCTACCAGCCTTCGAATCCCACACCGGACACCCCGCCAACCCCAGCGGATCCACCCACTGCATGGGGTCATGCACATAGCCGTGGGTCCGT
>NZ_JAFCIY020000064.1 GCF_020194955.2 Desulfuromonas sp. CSMB_57
TGAGGGTGAGGGCGTCGCGGGGGGTCTGCTCCGGCGCCTGGTATTGCCGCTGGGTTTCCAGGCCGCGTCGCCTACAATCACCTACGTCCGGCTTGCTTACGGTTAGGGTTTAAGCCGGCGCGGCATGACTGCTTATGAAAAACCACAACCGAGGGTGTGGCCCATACCGCCCGCCCGCAACAGGAGAACGCCCACGGCATCGTCATACAATCAGCGGTGAATTGTCAAAGATCAGCTTCGCCTGACCAAAAAAACGGCTAAAGGTGTCGGCGCCACAGACACTGTGTCTCGCGAAAATGGCGCCGTGAGCACAACCCGAGGGGTGCAGACTGGCCTCTCATTGGTCCAGATCAAACATATTCATTGCCCTTTTTCTTGCAATTTCCTTTATTTTAGCTTGTGTCTTTTTATGATTCTTTGCATCAAATGATTTAATTATCAAGAGCATATTTTTTTTTATTAAATGAGATAAATCTGTAATCATTTTTTCTAAATCAGTGCTACTCGGTACAATATTGATACCAATTGCACAACATACATCTTCAAGAAAATACCACTCATTTAAGAAACCTATCTCACTCCAGCAATCTCCTCTGTCCTTTATAAAACGCACACAAATTCCGTAATTTGATTTAAGAATTACTACAATGTTCCCAAAATTATTTTCGTCGATAATTAATTCTGAAATATAAAAATCATTATCATTGGTCAATATTGAAACAGAATTTGTTATTAATTCAACTAAATCCATTGAATACACCTATTGCTTAATTAGTCTAGTATTATTTTTATTGAACTTATATCCTTTTGAATTTAGATACTGTATTTCTTTAGGCAAATAAGTACCAGGCCTTATTTTTTCAATTGGTGTTGCTAAGTTAAACTCAGAGCCCCTAGAAATTGCACGGTCTAAGAATTTTTGATTGGCTGTCCACTGCTCTGCTTGTGACATTTTGTTCCATATTTTATCTGGGATAGAAAATGGCTTTACTTTCAATTGCTTTGACAAATCAACGTACTCGGGATAGTGACCAATAACTTTCTGAGGTGCGGATGGTGGTTGCGTAAAACGACCCGTCTGAGAATCCCTCCACCGACCAGCCTTCGCATCCCATACCGGACACCCCGCCAACCCCAACGGATCCACCCACTGCATGGGGTCGTGCACATAGCCGTGGGTCCGTAATCCGCCTTCCAGGCCTATCGGGTCCGGGCTCAGATACTGCCCGC
>NZ_JAFCIY020000089.1 GCF_020194955.2 Desulfuromonas sp. CSMB_57
CTTTGACCTTGGAAACAATCCAAACCAAAACCGGAAAATCCAGTTCGCCGGTCCCGGCCGGCAGCCGGCCTACTTTCTTTGCTCGTCCAATAGAAAGTAGCCAAAGAAACGACGTAAGACCGGCTGGCGCCCTATGGCACTCGCGGGGAAACGTTGTGATTTCGGACTTTTAGCGCATTGAACAGGGAGCGCGTCTTTGATGTTCGCTCTTGCCCACGGTGGCGGTGCGCCGGCGGCACTGCCTGGCTGTTGCCAACACCGGCGCTGCTGGGTGGCAGGAAATCTAGAACTCGGAAGCACCCCTTCCCGCTTCAGGTTTTCTTGCAAATTAAACTTGCTGGACAATTAAACAACGTCCCCGCGAAGTCTCCTAATTTCGCGAAGTCTCCTGGGTCGGGAAAGTGTGAAAATTTAAATGTCCCGCCAAATCTGGGCAAAATGCCGTTGCCAAATAATCGGATCTCAGATAGCATACACGTATAGCAAAGGAGGCAACCATGCTCGCACTACGTTTACCTGAAGATATCGAACGGCGTCTGGAAGCCCTGGCGAAACGTTCAGGCCGTTCAAAATCGTTTTATGCCCGCGAAGCCATTCTCGAACACTTGGACAACCTGGAGGCGGCTTACCTCTCCGATGAGATATTGAAACGCGTCGAATCGGGTCAGGAAAAGACGTATACCCTTGACGATCTGGAGAAAGAACTTGGCTTGGCGGATTGAGATCACCCATACCGCCAAAAAGCAGTTAGCCAAGCTTGATCATCAGGTTCAAACAGAAATCGTGCGCTACCTGCGGGAGAGGATCAGCACCGACGATGATCCTCGTCGATATGGCGCACCGTTGAGGAAAGACCTGACAGGTCGCTGGAAGTATCGCGTTGGCGCCTATCGGCTGATCTGCGAGATTCAAGACGAAAAGATACTCGTTCTGGTCCTGATGATAGGTCACCGAAGCAAAGTTTACGATAAAGCATGATGATGCCCCGGCCTCCGCTACCCAAGCGGCACTGCCTGGCTGTTGCAAACAACGGCGCTGCTGGGTGGAGGGAAATCTAGAACCCGGAAGCAGGCCAGGGCCTGTGGTAGGGAAAATTTCGTTTTCACCGCCAGCGCTGCCAACGAAGCACCGCCGGCACAATCCTGCCCATCTGAACTTGTTCAGCTGGGGCCGTTGCCTCTCGGTCGATCGAAGACGCTGCCAGGTAAGTTGTGGACCTGGC
>NZ_JAFCIY020000091.1 GCF_020194955.2 Desulfuromonas sp. CSMB_57
ATACCGCCCGCCCGCAACAGGAGAACGCCCACGGCATCGTCATACAATCAGCGGTGAATTGTCAAAGCACGGATCCGCCTGACCGGAAAAACGGCTCAAGGCGGTGGCGTCACAGACACAGTGTCTCTCGAAAATGGCGCCGTGAGCATAACTCAAAGGGTGCAAACTGGCCTCTCACTGATCCAGGGAGATTTAACTATTTTGCCATTCAAGCCTACGCTTTTTTGCCATTGCATCCACTTTGATAAATACATCAAAACTACCATTAAGAACATCTTCTGCATATTTTTTCATATCATTAATTATACTTTCAATCAAATCATCATATGATGAATATTTGTACATATCAATACCATCTATACTTTCAGACTTTTTGAACTTAACTATATATCTTAGGTCAATACAGTTAAGTGGAATTTCAGATGATACCGGACCTGTGTCTTCAATGATATTTCCATCAATCAAACGATATAAATACACGATTATGTCATCTTCTCTAATTTCATAGTTTATTGATATTCCAGTTGTATCGTTTTTCATTTTTAGAATACAATATTCTTTCTCAATAATATTTGAAAACAAATGAAACCCATATTCTTTTATTAAAAATTCAAAACTGTCTTTGAGTTTTTTTGCCATTACTCTTGTATTCATATTAGTAACCACGCAATCTAATAGTTGGATATCCACATGTTATGATTGCTTCTTGTTCTACCCGATAGAATGGACTAGGTATCGCTCGCCCATCAGGGCCAATATCATATATATCATATCCCCGTTTAATTTTGGATTTTATCCATCTTTTGTTTCTCGCAATTGCAGCAGCCTCTTCGGATGGAGTCAACCTCCTTCCATTGGGCAATTTTTCTTCCATGTTTGATACTTTTTGGCATTTATGCCTTGTAAACGCAAATCTTTTACGGCTTTATTCACTCGCCCCATTCCTTCACCCACCACAATTGCTTTCCTCGGACACCCCGCCAACCCCAGCGGATCCACCCACTGCATGGGGTCATGCACATAGCCGTGGGTCCGTAATCCGCCTTCCAGGCCTATCGGGTCCGGGCTCAGATACTGCCCGCTGTCCGGATCATAGTACCGGTGCAGGTTGTAGTAAAGCCCGC
>NZ_JAFCIY020000092.1 GCF_020194955.2 Desulfuromonas sp. CSMB_57
TTGGTTACTTTCTTTGGGCGAGCAAAGAAAGTCACCCGGCTGCCGGCCGGGACCGGCGAACCTGGTTCTATGGTTTTTGTCGGAAAGTTTTCAGGGCCAAGGTCAAAGACAAGACCGCGGGTCGCGTCCCCGGTCCCGCAGGACGCCTTACTTTTTGTCCAAACGCATGGTTTAACGCCCTTTGGATTTCGACAATTGCAGGGCATGGCCTTCGCGGGGGACGGCGGGTTATGATGCCATATCGACAACTTACGTGACAGCGTCTTGGATTCATCGAGAGGCCAAGGGCCCCAGTTGAACAAGTTCAGATGGGGAAAAGCGGTATTTGGGGGTAGCCTATCTACTATTGATATATCTTTCGCCGATGTCCAACCGCAAGCACCAGAACGATCAACCTGTGGTCTTCCACGGCACAAATGGCGCGATAATCTCCAATTCGGTACCGCCATAAGCCTTTTTTGCCGCCGGTCAAAGCCTTGCCGAATTGTCTTGGATCGCTGCTGTGCTCGATACGCTCCGCAAAATAGCG
The DNA here is from genome assembly GCF_020194955.2 of Desulfuromonas sp. CSMB_57. Classification (GTDB taxonomy): domain Bacteria; phylum Desulfobacterota; class Desulfuromonadia; order Desulfuromonadales; family Syntrophotaleaceae; genus JAFCIY02. Next base: position 530 of record NZ_JAFCIY020000092.1, read on the forward strand.
AAGAATCCTTTTTTGCACGGCCTTGTCGAGTTGCTCCAAATCTTCTATCGCTTGCTCTTGGAATTCAACTGTCCAGATCAAGATGTTTCTCCACCTCTTTCAGGGTGAAGCGTTTGCCACCTTTTTCCAGACGAGCCAGGCCAAGAAGGTAGTCCTCCTGATCTTCCAAAAATTGCTGAATTGCCAAGCGTACATAATAGCTTTTGCTGCGGCCGGTTTCTTTGGCGAGTTGCTCCAATCGTTCTTCCAGGCTGGGGTCTCTAAGTCCGATCATAAATAGTTCTCCTTGTTAAACATTTTGTACAATTTAAACACAGTGGTCGAAATTGAGCAAGGGGGAACCGGCAAGGGCTCAGGCTTGATATTCGGAGATTCTTTTACCGTTAGACCGGGGAACGCATCGAAGGCCCCGGCATCTGGCTCACCGATCCCCTCGGCTACCTGGAATTCCTCCATCTCAACATGACCGCCCGACTGGTGCTCACCGACAGCGGCGGCCTGCAGGAAGAAACCACCGTCCTCGGCGTACCCTGCATCACCCTGCGCCATAACACCGAACGCCCCATCACCTGCGAAGAAGGCACCAACATCCTGG
>NZ_JAFCIY020000023.1 GCF_020194955.2 Desulfuromonas sp. CSMB_57
AGCAGGTCATCAAAGGCCTCGATGCTGGCCTTGTCCATGTTGGAGGTCGGCTCATCGAGGAGCAGAATCCGCGGTTCCAGCAACAGGGCACGCGCCAGGGCGACCCGCTGCTGCTCGCCGCCGGACAGTTCCCGGGCCCGACGCCGGGCGAAGCCGGACAATCCAACCAGGTCCAGGGCTTCATGAATGCGGCGGTGCTGCTCGTCGCCGCGAATGCCGCGCAGCTTCAGGCCATAGGCCAGGTTGTGCTTCACCGAACTGTCGAACAGATAGGGGGACTGGTGGACCAGGGTGATCTGTTTGCGCAGTCGCTGTAAATCACGGTTGGTCCAGGACACCGGATGGCCGTCGAAAAACAGTTCGCCATGGGTGGGTTTGAGCAACAGGGCGAGAATCTGCAGCAGCGTGCTTTTCCCGCAGCCGTTGGGGCCCACCAGGGAGTAGATGCGGTGCGGGGCAAATTCCAGGGCCTCGACCTGCAGGGCAAGGTGGTCATTGTAGCGCTTTTCGATATTCTTCAGGGAGAGGATCGGGGTCACGACTCACCTCTGCTGCAACAGGTTCAGGAACAGGTTGACCAGCAATGCCACCGACATGAGGAAGATCCCCAGGGCCAGGGCGAAGGCGAATTCGCCCTTGCTGGTTTCCAGGGCGATGGCGGTGGTCATGGTGCGGGTATAACTTCTTATGTTGCCGCCGAGCATCATGGCCACGCCGACTTCGGCGATGACCCGGCCGAAGCCGGCCACCACCGCCGCCATGACGCCGAAGCGGATTTCCAGCAGCAATTGCAGCGCCCCCTGGGTCGGGCTGGCGCCAAGGGTGAGGGCCGTGGGCAGGATGCGCTGGTCGGAAGCGCTCATGGCGCCCAGGGTATAGTGGGCAACGATGGGTGTCGCCAGAATGATTTGGCCGACGACCATGGCGATGGGGGTGAACAGCAGCCCCATGTGTCCGAGGGGTCCCTGACGGCTCAGAAAGCCGTACACCACCAGGCCGACGACGACGGTGGGCAGAGCCATGAGGGTGTTGAGCAGGGTAATGACCAGCCGCCGGCCGCGAAACCGTCCCAACCCGATGGCCAAACCGGCGGGCACGCCCATGAGGGCGGCGAAGACGATGGCGATGAGGGAGACGTACAGGGAGGTCCAGACCGTCAGGTAGACTTCGCGGTCCATGGCCAGGATCAGGTCCAGGGAGGCGAGCAGGGATTCCAGCAGAAAGTCCACGAATAGCTCCTCGTTCCGAAACAGACATCACCCTTCGCCGGAGGCTGGTCGGCGAAGCGTTGTGTTATGAACAGGACCGGGAGTATATAACGAGCGGCGGGAAAAAGGAAAGGTCGTTTTTCCGGGTATACGGCGATGGTCTGAGGCTGGTTCGTAAAGATATAACGGATGCCGCCACCCGGACCGCCGCAGACATGAAAGGAGTATTCGCCATGCTGGGCGCCATCGCCGGAGACATCATCGGCTCACGTTTCGAATGGCACAATATCAAGCACAAGAAATTCGAACTGTTTCACCAGGATTGCCATTTTACCGATGATACGGTACTGACCGTGGCCCAGGCCGACAGTCTGCTGAGCGGCGTGCCGTTTCGCGACAAACTGAAGGAGTATTTTCTGCTTTATCCCCTGGCGGGCTACGGCGGCCGGTTTCGCATGTGGGCCTCTGGTCCGGAACTGGAGCCCTACTATTCCTTCGGCAACGGTTCCGCCATGCGCGTCAGCCCGGTGGGCTGGTTTTTCGGCGATCTGGACCGGGTGCTGGCCGAGGCGCGGCGCAGTGCCGCCGTCACTCACAATCATCCCGAAGGCATCAAGGGCGCCCAAGCCACGGCCGCGGCCATCTTTCTGGCCCGCAGGGGTGAGGACAAGGCGGCGATTCGAGCCTTCATCAAAGAACGCTTCGGTTACGACTTTTCCCCGACCCTGGCTGACATCCGCCCCGGCTACCGATTCGACGTCTCCTGCCAGGGCTCCGTGCCCCAGGCTCTGCAGGCCTTTTTCGAGGCGGCCGACTACGAAGATGCCGTCCGCAACGCCATATCCATCGGCGGTGACAGCGACACCATCGCCTGCATCACCGGCGGCATCGCCGAAGCCTTTTACGGTTCCCTGTCGGCAGCCCTGCAAGGGGAGGTGTTCGCCAGACTCGATGAACGATTGGGAAGGGTGACCAAAGAATTCCTGACCCGGGTCGGCTATCCCGTGCTTATCGCATGACCTGTTCCATGACGTCATGAATATGGGTCAGGTGATGGCGGTCCCGCAGTCGCCGGCTGCCAGGTCCCTCCGCCGTGGTGGGAACAGGCCGATGGGTGTGGTCCTTGGAGGTCCAGGTGACGCAGAAGGACGCGCCGTCGGGCATGACGAAGAGGCAATCAGCGTCGGCCGACCCGGGGGTGGGCCGCTGCAGTTCCATACCGCCGGTTTCGTGATCGGCGGTGACGATAATCAGGGTATCGGAACGGCCGGCGGCAAACTCCAGGGCGACCCGCACCGCTTCGTCCAGACCGAGGGTGTCGCCGATGGCATGGACGGCGTCGTTGTCATGGCTGGCCCAGTCGATCTGGCCGCCTTCCACCATCAGGAAAAATCCGCGGGGATTGGCGGCCAGCATCGCGATGGCGGCGCCGGTCATTTCGGCCAGGCTTGGGGCAAAGGGGCGCACTAGGCCGCCGTCGGCAAACAGGCCCAGTACCCGGTCCCCCGCGGACCATTCAAGGGCGGCCAATTGGTCCGCGCTGCAGACCTGGCGGACCCCTTGCCGGCGCAGTTCGTCGATGAGGTTGCGGCCGTCCCGGCGCCGTCCCGGTTGCGGATGGCAACCGGTTTCCTCCGGCGGCAGAAAATCGCTTTCACCGCCGCCCAGGAGCACATCCAGGTTCGCCTCCGCCAGTTGGGTCGCGATGTTGTCCGCTTCGCGGCGGCTGAGGGCGCGGGCGGCAAACGCCGCCGGGGTAGCATGGGTGACGGGGGTGGTGGTGACCAAGCCGACGCTTTTGCCCTGCTGTTGGGCGCGCTGCAGGATGGTGGGAAGGGGCCGGCCTTCGGCATCCAGGCCCAGTCGACCATTAAGGGTTCGGACGCCGGTGGCGAGGGCGGTGGCGGCTGCCGCCGAGTCCGTGACCTCCCCGGCATGGTTGAGGGTATCGGCCCAGCCCGATATCGCCAGGCCGTCCATGGCCAAGCGGCCTTCGGGGCCATGTTGCATCCAGGTCGCCGCGGTGCGATGCTCGGCACCCATGCCGTCACCGATGAAAAGGATGATATTGCGGGCCGATTCGGGCTGCCGGCCAGGAGTACGGCCGGGCAAACAGGCGCCGTTCAGCAGCAACAAGATGAGCAGAAGGGATCGGGTAGCCGGAATTCGCATGCATTCCTCACTGATCAGGGAGAGATGGGGCATCGTTGTTTATAGAAAGCTATATCGGTGCCGGGGTCGCCGTCAAGCATGGAAGTCGGCGAGAGGGAAAATTTACTTTGTATATCGGCGGGCAGTTCTCTTATAGTTTTTTATCTGGACATGATTAATCCGGTTTTCGGGAATGACCAAGCTTTCGTTTTGGAGGAGAACCATTGAAAACATTCATGCCCGGTTTCCGCCAACTGCTCGACAGCCTGTCCGATGGGGTCTATTTCGTCGACCGCCAGCGGACCATATCTTTCTGGAACCGGACCGCCGAGCACATTACCGGTTTCAGGTCCGGCGAGATGCTGGGCACCCGCTGCCAGGACAATCTGCTCCGGCACGTCAATGCCGAAGGCCTGCTGCTTTGCACGGAGCATTGCCCCTTGGTCAAGGCCATGGAACAGGACCAGAGTGCCGAGGCCGATGTTTTTCTGCATCATAAGGGCGGTCACCGCCTGCCGGTGCGGGTGCGCATCAGCCCGGTCCATGACCCTGCCGGGAACGTCGTCGGCGCGGTGGAACTGTTTGCCGATCTGAGTGAAAAAACGGGAATTCTGTTGCAGTTGGAAGAAATGCGGCGCCTGGCCCTGGTCGATGCTCTGACCGGTCTGGTCAATCGGACCGGCATGGAGCGGGAACTGGAGATTCGTCTGCAGGAGCGGTTTCGCTACGACTGGCCCCTGGGCGTGATGTTTTTCGATATCGACCATTTCAAGGCGGTCAACGACACCTACGGCCACGATGTGGGCGACGAGGTGCTCAAACTGGTGGCCAATACCCTGAAGAGCAATTGTCGGCCCTTCGACAGTTTCTGCCGCTGGGGCGGCGAAGAATTCGTCGGCCTGTTGCGGAACGTGGATGCGGCCACCCTGCTCCAGGTCGCCGAGCGGGTGCGCATGCTGGTCGAGGAATCCTTTATTCTGCACCACGGTACCAGGCTCGGTGTCACCATCAGTATCGGCGGCACTCTGGCAAGGACGGAAGATTCGGCTGAAAGCCTGATCCGGCGCGCCGACCAGCTCATGTATCAAAGCAAGCAGGCCGGCCGCAACCGGGTGACCTGCGATGTGGCCTGATGGTGTGAAAAGGTTAACCAATGAGCCTGGTCATGTATCCCCTCGCGGCAAGGACCATTACCCTGATGCTGCACTGACAACGGTAAGTTTGTTTTAGAATCCCGATGGATTCGTTCAAGGAGGCAGTACCGATGGAGAAGAACAACGGCCCGGCGACCGATACTGCTTCCGTCTCCTTGCCCGTGCGGGCGCCCAAGCGGGAAATTTTCGGCTGGGCCATGTTCGATTTCGCCAACCAGGCCTATACCCTGCTCATCATCACCGTGGTGTTCGGCGACCTGTTCACCCGCGTCATCGTCGGCGATGCGCCCGATTATCGTCTCGGCAACCTGCTGTGGAGTCTTTCCCTGGCCGGCGGTTACCTGCTGGTGGTGATCTGTTCACCGGTGGCCGGGGCCATCATGGACCATACCGCCGGCAAGAAGCGGTTTCTGTTCGCCAGCTATCTGCTTACCGTGGTCGCCACCGTCGCCCTGTATTGCGTCGCCCCGGGCTATGCCCTGCTGGGGGTGGTGCTGCTGGTGGTTTCCAATTTCGCCTACAGTATCGGCGAGGCCTTCATCGCCAGTTTTCTGCCGGAGCTCGGCCCGCCGCAGGATCTCGGCAAGATATCGGGCTTCGGTTGGGCCATGGGCTACGTCGGCGGCATGTGCTCGGCGGTGTTCGTGCTGCTGTTTCTGGGCGAAGTCAGCGCGGAGAACTTTCAACGTATCCGCTGGGTGGGACCCTGGGCGGGCTTTTTCTTTCTGGTGGCGGCCATTCCGACCTTCGTCTGGCTGCGCGAGCGGGGCCGACCGCAACCATTGCCGGCCGGCCGCAGTTACCTCGGCATCGGTTTGGATCGGGTGCGCGCCACCCTGGGCCATATCGGCCGCCGCCGGGACCTGGCGGTGTTGCTGGCTTCGGTGTTTTTTGCCATGAGCGGCATCTACATCATCATCACCTATGCCTTCATTTACGGCGCCCAGGTCATCGGCTGGCAGGCTCACGTGCGGACCCTGATGTTCGTCATCGTGCAGATCACCGCCGCCCTCGGCGCCGTCGGCTTCGGTTATCTCCAGGATCGCCTGGGGGCGCTGCGCACCTACGCCGTGACCCTGGTCATGTGGATGGCGGCCATCGCCCTGATCTACCTGACGCCGCTGCTGACCGAGATGGCGCGTTCTTCCCTCGGTCTCGACTGGCAGGCCCAGTACGTGTTTCTGGTGGTGGGCTGCGTCGCCGGGCTGAGCCTGGGCTCCTGCCAGTCCACCACCCGGACCCTGGTGGGCCTGTTTTCGCCGCGCAGTCGTTCGGCGGAGTTTTTCGGCTTCTGGGGCATGGCCATGAAGTTGGCCGGGGTGTTCGGAGTGCTGGCCATCGGTGTGCTGCAGGCCCTGTTCGGCCTGCACACCGCCATCCTGTTCTGCATTGTCCTGTTCGCCCTGGCTCTGCTCATCAGTCGCGGGGTGGACGAAGGCCGGGGCCGGGCGGGGGCTTGTGACAGCGAGGCCTAACCCGAATCAAGCGCCGCCTGCTGCGGTACTCGCTGCCGGCTGAGCATCCATCAGGGCGGTGGGCAGTGTGAAGCGAAAGCAAGAGCCCTGGCCCAGGCCGGCGGATTCCACCCAGATCTTCCCGTTGTAGAGTTCGACGATTTTTCGGACCAGGGCCAGGCCCAGGCCGGAGCCCTCGGCCTTGGGATCCAACTGGTTGAAGAGGCCGAAAATCTTCTCCTGAAAGGCCGGCTCGATGCCCATGCCGTTGTCCCGGACATGGAACACCGGGCCGTCCGGGCGCTGTTCAAGGCCGATCTCGATGGCCGGCTCGGGCTGGTTCCCCATGTACTTGACGGCATTGTCGACCAGATTCTGCCAGAGTTCCACCAAGCGTCCCCGATCCCCCCAGAATTCCAGGCAAACCTCTTCGACTCGGACCCGGATACCCTTTTCCGTCAGGGAGCCGGCCACCAGGGCCAGGGCTTCGTCGACCACCTGCCGGAAGGTGACCCGTTCCGGTGTGGCCATGAGCCGACCGACCCGGGACATTTCCAACAGATCCACCAGCAGCCGATTCATCTTGTCGGCGGCGGTGTGCATGTAATGCAGATCCGTCTGGATCTTTTCCTGGTCGCCGTCGGCCAGATCCTGTTCGAAATAGCCGAGAAAGGTTTTCAGAGTGACCAGGGGACTTTTCAGATCGTGGGACACGGTAAAGATGAAGCTTTCCAACTCGGCGTTTTTCTCGTCCAGTTCCCGGTTTTTGGCGCGGATTTCCTGTTCTTTCTGCAGCCGTTCGGTCACTTCCCTGCTCAATTCGGCCGTCCGGTGCCGAACCTTGCGTTGCAGGCTGCGCGACCAGAGCAGGGAGCCGAACAGCAGCAGGGTGATGGGGGCGGCGACGAACAGGGAATATTTGAGAATATCGGCGGTGCCTATCCGGGGGGCTTCATAGACGCCCAGCCAACGGGAATGGATGTCCCGGTACTCGCCCGTGGCCTTGATGGCGGCCAGGCCTTCCGTAAACTGTGCCAGCAGGGCCTGGTTGTTGCCCGGCGTGGCGTAGCAGTATTCGGCCGATAGCAGGGACGGCTCGGCAATTGTAAGGTTATTCCAGTTGTGGGCCCTGATCCAGAACAGGGCGGGTACCTTGGCCACCAGGGCGTAGTCACCCTGCCCCTCGGCCAGCAGGCGCAGGGCTTCCTGCTGGGTTTTCACCCGGATGAGCTGTTCCGCATAGCCCTGGCGCTCGGCGGCATCGTGCATGATGTCGCCCTCCATGACAAGCAGCCTTTTTCCGGCCAGATCCGCCATGGTGGCCGGTGGCGCAGTGCCGTTGCGGAATACCGCGACATGGCTGATTAGGGTATGGGGGGGCGAAAAATTAAAATCCCGGTCGCGTTCGGGGGAATAGAACATCCCTTGGATGAGGTCGATTTCGCCCTTCTTCAAGCTTTCTCGAATGCGGCTCCAGGGGCCGAGACGGATCTCCACCGCCAAGCCCAGCTGTTTGGCGATGGCCCGCGTCAGATCGACGTTGTAACCGGCGGGTTCGCCGTTTTTGTCCAGATACTCGTAGGGCGCGTAATCGTTGTCGCCCCCCACCACGATACGGCTGCGTCCTGCGGCAGCCGCCTCGATGGGAGCGAACCATTTGACCCGCAGGCGCTGGTAGGTGCCGTCGGCCATGACCAGGGCCAGACCTTCATTGAGGACGTTCAAAAGGGCGCTGTCGCCCTTTTTGACCGCAAAGCACAAGGATTGGACGAAGCCGTCCAGGGGCGGCCCGACCGGTTTCAGGTTGGTGAGACCCAATTGTTTCATCAGTTGCAGGGCCACCAGTTTTTGGATGACTACCGCGTCGTGGCGGCCTGCGGCCAGTTCGCGCAGGGCCTGCTCGAAGGTTTCGGTGGTGACGATGGTGGCGCCGATGCGGTTCCGCCGCAGGAACTCCTCGGCGTTGTCGCCGCCCATGACCGCCACCTGCCGGCCACGGAGGCAGTCCAGATCATGGATTGACCTTTCGTCCCGGCGAACGATGAGGGTGCCGTGCATGGTAAGATAGGGAAAGGTGAAATCGTACAGCGCCTCCCGTTCCGGTGTTCGGCCCACCAGGGGCAAAACCTGGATGCGACCCGCCGTCAGATCGTCCTTGATGCGATTCCACGGGCCGACCTCGAAGACCACCTGCCGGCCCATGGCGTGCAGGGCGGCCCGCAGCAGTTCGACAGAGAAACCGTCCGCCTGGCCCTCCGCCGTGACAACGGCAAAGGGCGGATAATCGTATTCGCTGGCCGCCCGGAGGGGGACGTCGGCTCGGGAAGGTCCGGCGGGCGCCGCCGCTGCCCGGGATGGGAGCAAAGCTGGCAGAAACAGTATGCCCAACAGCGCCCATGCCGCCGGCAGAGCGCGGCGGAGCATCCTGAAAGGGCTTGGAGTTGGCCTGGGAAGCAGGTGGCCGTCAGTCCGCATGGGGGATGCTCCCTGCTGCTTGCCTGGTGATGGGTGTGCCGAACCTTGGGCTCGTCTCATCTCAACAGATTTCCTGCGAACAGGCCGGTTGCAGCCAAGCGTCGGGCAGTCGGCGATCCTCGCGTAACAGGTCGGCGAACTGCTCCGCCGGCAGAGGTTTGCTGAACAGATAGCCCTGGAAGGTGTCGCAGCCGTTCTGTCTCAGGAAGGCGAGCTGCCGTTGGGTTTCAACTCCCTCGGCAATGGCGGCGATGCCGAGATTATGGGCGATGCTGATGATACTGGTGACCACGGCGGCCTCGCTGGCATTGCTGGTGGCGTCGCGGATGAAGGAGCGGTCGATTTTCAGGTTGTCGAAGGGAAAACGGCGCAGATAATTGAGGCTCGAATAGCCCATGCCGAAATCGTCCAGGCTCAGACTGACGCCCAGGTCCTTGACCGCCCGCAGGGTCATTTCCGCCTTGGCGGGATCGTCCATGATCATGCTTTCGGTCAATTCCAACTCCAGGAAACCGGGTTCCAGGCCGCTGTCGGCCAAAATTTTGCGAATCAGATGCGGCAGATCGCCGGTACGGAACTGCCGGGCGGAGATGTTGACGGCTACCGCCGGCGTTTTCAGTCCGCTACCCTGCCAGGCTTTGACCTGGCGGATAACTTCCTGTAATACCCAACGGCCGATGGGAACGATGAGGCCGGTTTCCTCCGCAAGGGGGATGAATTCGGCCGGTGCCACCAACCCGCGTTCGGGGTGCTGCCAACGCAGCAGGGCTTCGCAGCCAACTATGCGACCGGAAGCCAAATCGACTTTCGGCTGGTAATGCAGGAACAGTTCCTGTCGTTCCAGGGCCAGGCGCAGGGCGCTTTCCAGTTCCAGGGTTTCGCAAACGCGCTGATTCATTTCGGCGGCATAGAAGGCAAAGGTCCCGCGATTTTTTTTGGCCTGGTACATGGCGATGTCGGCATTGCTGATGAGGGTGGCGACGTCACAGCCATCATAGGGAGCGATACTGATGCCCAGGCTGGCGGTCAGGGTCACTTCGCGGCCCTGGAGGCGATGGGGAGATTCCAGGCTGCCGAGGATTTTGCCGGCCAGCAAGCGGGCATTCTCGGCCGCCGTCAACTCGGTCAACAGCAGGACGAATTCGTCGCCGCCCAGGCGGGCCACCGTGTCCACCTCGCGCACGGAGCGTTGCAGTCGCTGGGCCACGGAACGCAGCAGTTCATCCCCGAAGGCGTGGCCGAGGCTGTCGTTGATGAATTTGAACCGATCCAGATCCAGCAGCATGACGGCCACCAGGTGCCCCGACCGATAGGCGTGTCGCACGGCCTGCTCGAGGCGATCCTGCAGCAGGGCCCGGTTGGCCAGCCCGGTCAGTTCGTCATGGGTCGAGAGGTATTCCAGTTCGGCTTCATGCCGTTTGCGCTCGGTGATGTCCTCGCGGACCGCCACGTAATGGGTGATGGTGCCCATCGGGTCGCGCACCGGCGAGATGGACACCGATTCCCAGAAACTGCCGCCGTCCTTGCGCCGACTGTGCAGTTCCCCCTGCCATTCCTGCCCCGTTGCCAGAATCTTGCGGAGTTCCCGGATCTGTTCCGGGGACAGGCTCACCGAGGTCAGCAGGTCGGCGTCGCGCCCGAGGATCTCCTCCAGAGCATAGCCGGTGATGCGGGTAAAGCGGGGATTGACGTATTCGATCACCCCGCAGGGATCGGTGATCATGACTGCCGCCGGGCTCTGTTCCACCGCCAGGCTCAGCTTCTGCAACTCCGCTTCGGCGCGTTTGCGCTCCGTGAGATCGATATCGAAGCAGAACAGTTCGGCGGGCGCCCCCGGCTTGCGCAGGATGGTATGGTTGGAATACACGGTGACGGTGGAACCGTTTTTTCGCACCAGGGTCAGTTCTCCGCCGGGCGGGGCCTGGCCCGTCGCTGCCATCTCGCGGATGGCCGCGCGCAGGGCTTCGTGCTGCTCCGGCGGGACCAGCAGTTCCAGGAGATTTCGACCGAGAGCTTCGGCGGCGCTGTACCCGTAAAGTTTTTCCGAAGCGAGGTTCCAGAAGCGGATGGTGCCCTCCTCCGTGTAGCCTTGCACGGCGACTGTCTGAATATCCTGAAACAGGGTGCGAAAGCGCTGCTCGCTCTCCCGCAGGGACTTTTCCATGATCTTCTGCTGTTGCAGCAGGGTCCACTCCCGCAGGGCGCGCTCGACGACCTGTGGCATGCCGGCGAAGGTTTCGCTGGATTTGACGATGTAATCCAGCGCGCCGGCTTTCATGGCGGCCACCGCCAGCTTTTCGTCCCCGTAGGCGGTCATGATCACGATGGGCCAGGCCTGGTCGCCGTCATGGGCGGCGAGGGCATCCATGGCGCTGCCGTCGGGCAGGTTCAGATCCATCAGGACAATGTCCGGCCGCAGACCGCGGGTGATGGCCAGGCGGTATTCCTGGAGCGAACCGGAGATGGTCAGCGCGGCATTCGAAAGTCCTTTGCGGAAGGCCCGGGCAATAGCTTCGGCATGGGCCGCTTCGTCTTCGACGATCAGGATCTGCTTTTGCGGAACGTTCAAGGGCGGTTCCTCATTGCTTTAGTAGGGGTTCTGGTTCCATACCAGCCAATAGTATCCCAGGGTTTTCAAAAGCGATACGAAGTGGGAGAAGTCGACCGGTTTGACCAGGTAACTGTTGGCGTGGCATTCATAGGCCTTGGCGATGTCCGATTCGGCCGCCGAGGTGGTCAGCACCACCACCGGAATGCGCATCAATTCCGGGTCGTTCTTGACCACCTTGAGAACCTCCAGGCCATCCACCCTCGGCATGCGCAGATCCAGCAGGATGAGACCGGGGCGCGGCGCCTGTCCAGGTTCGGCGTAGCGGTTGCGATGATACAGGTAGTCGAGGGCCTCCTGTCCGTCCGTTACATGGTGGAGATGGTTGGCGACGTGGGAACCCGCCAGGTTGCGCCGCACGATTTCGGCATGGGCCGGATCGTCCTCGGCCAGCAAAATGACAATCGGTTCGCCTTTCATGCTTCCCCCCCTGAAGGATGGTTAAAGGCTTCCGGCAGGGTGAATCGGAAGCAGCTGCCTTGGCCGCTGCCGTCCGATTCCAGCCAGATTCGACCTTTATACAGTTCCACGATGCGTTTCACAAGGGCCAGGCCGAGGCCGCTGCCCTCGCTCTGTCGATCCAGCTTCTCAAACAGGCAGAAAATTTTTTCGGCATATTGCGGTTCGATGCCCACGCCGTTGTCCCGCACGAAAAAAACGGTTTCCGCGCCGCTCCCCCGGGCGCCGACCTCGATGCGCGGCCGGGGCTGAACGCCCATGTATTTGATGGCGTTTTCCATGAGGTTCTGCCAGATCTCCCGGAGGCGCGGCGCGTCGCCGAACAGGTGCAAATCTCCGGCATCTTGGATGTCGACAGCGACCTGGCGTTCGAGAATCCGACCCGCCAGCAGGTCCGCCACCTCCTGCACCAGGTCGTGGAAGGACAGGGCGACCGGTGGGTTGACAAGGCGGCCGATGCGCGACAATTCCAGAAGCTCCTCGAGAAGTTGTCCCATTCTGGCCGTGGCGTCGCGCATGAACCGGAGGTCCTTGGCAATGTTCTCCGCATCGCCGTCGGCCAGATCCTGTTCCAGGAAGCCGAGGAAGGACTTTACCGTCACCAGAGGGCTTTTCAAATCGTGGGACACGGTATAGATGAAGCGTTCCAGTTCGGCATTGCGTTCCTGCAGTTCCCGGGAACGCAGCTGCAGTTCTTCCGCCATCATTTTGCGTTCCGTAATCACCTCGGTATACAGAATGATGCCGCCGATTTCGCCGTTGCCGTCATGCCAGGGGCGGCATTCCCAGCGCGTCCAGTCGATGCTGCCGTCCTGGCGCGGAAACCGGTCTTCCGCTCCGCACAGGACCTCGCCGGCCAAAGCCCGCCGATGGACCTCGCGCCACTTTTCAGGGATATCGGGAAACACCTCGTAGTGCCGGCGGCCGATAACCTGCCGTTCGCCGACCCGGTAATCGGCCAGAAACCGATCGCTGACAAATAGATATTGCAATTCCCGGTCCAGCACCGCGATGGCATTGGGATCGTGCTGGATGATGGTGTGCATGAGGTCGTGCCAATGCTGCAGGCGCTGTTCATTGTGTCGACGTGCCAGCAGGTGGGTGTGAATTTGGCGCCGGCTGCAGCCGATGCCGAGCAGGCCGAGGGCCCAGAGGCCGCCGTAGCCCAACAGGTAGCCGGGCAGCACGGCCTGCATGGCGCGCCGGTAGGGTTCCCAGGGTACCGAGACGCTGATGCCGCCGCGTACCGCGCCGACTTTGAAACCTTGCCGCCCATGACATTTGAGGCAGCCCTGTTCCATGACAATGGGCCGCATCAGGCGCAGGTAGGGTCCGTCATCGAGACGCTCCAGGGACCACTCCTCGGGCTGGCCCTGTTCCAAACGTTTCAGGGCGGCAGTTTCCCAGGAATCCGGCGCATTGTCGGGACGCAGGGGCATCAAGCTGGTGAGGTGGCCGCGGACGCCGAAATCCCGGTCGGCCAGGGCATGCACCTGACGGATCATGTAGGCCGGATTGACCAGGGTCAGCCGTCGACCCGAGGGCGTCTGGATATCACGTTCGGCAAGGTGGGCCAGGTGTGGGTTGGGGGGAGTTGTTTTGCTGGTGGGGACATATACGCCGCCATGGGCGGTTGCCCAGCGCCGGAAGGTGAGATCCTTGCCGAAGCTGTGCCGGGCGGCGGTCCGGGCATTTTCGAGGGCCGCCTGGCGCGCCTGATAATAATTCCAACCGCCCAGGGCGAAGATGGCCAGGGTCCAGCAGGCGGCCATCAGCAAAAAGGGCAGGGCCGGCGGGCCCGGATGTTGAGGGCCGGCTGGTGGAGTTTTCCTGAAGGTCAACCCGGCTCCTGTCGGCAAGTCGCATCTCCCCTGATTCCAGTCGGAAATCCTTATGCACAAAACGCTGGTTAATGCTTTAAAATGCTATGTGTCAGAAAGTTAACATATGCTATTGGATACGACAAAGGTTTATTTGAGCATGGACCTGGTTGGGATGGAAATAATCTGTAGACTCTGGACCAGCGGCCGGGACCTTGGCGTTTTGCCCGGCATCGGGCGAGGAAATGGGCGGCGGTTTTCCATGGCCGGTACCCTTTTTCCATCTGGCAGGGTTCACTTTTTTTGTGCTTAAAAAGCGGGCAATCTGCCAGGAGTTCAGAAGGATGGTGGGGTGGCAGTCTGGTTATCCACAGGCGAAGGGTGGTTTATCCCTGTTGGCTGTTGACAGACATGCGGAAGCAGGAGGGCCATCCCCATCCCGAGGTATCGCCTGCAGGCTTGTCGGTTGCCCTTGACCTGGCCGGTGTTCGGTTCTAGAGTATGGCGGCCTGTTTTGGTGGTTTCGATCCCTGCTGCCCGGCGGCAGGCTTTGGTGGCCGTATTTTTTTCGAGGGGGAGTCGCGCCATGAAGTTCTGGAGTTGGCAGGTCGGTTTGGGGATTGGCTTGCTGGCGGCCTCTGCCCTGGTCTATGTGCTGCATTTTGTCATGTTTCGCGACGCCCATCATATCTTCATCTACCTGGTGGGCGACATCGCCTTTGTCTTCATCGAAATCCTGCTGGTCGCCATGATCTTCCACCGGGTGCTGGAGGTGCGGGAGAAGCGGGCGCGGTTGCACAAGCTCAACATGATCATCGGTTCCTTTTTCAGCAACTGCGGTACCGATCTGCTGGCCCGCTTCGTGGCCTTCGACGGCCAGGCGGAGGCGGCCCGGCAGCGGTTCAAAATCGATGCCGACTGGGATAGTGCCCGCTTTGTCAAAGCCTTGCGGGCGGTCCGGGACCAAAGCTGCCAGCTGGACGTCCGCCGCGGCGATGTGCAGGAACTGAAGGATTTTCTGGCCGCCAAGCGCGAGCAGTTGCTGCGGATTCTGGAAAACCCCAACATGCTGGAACACGCCACCTTCAGCGAGCTCATGTGGGCCATTTTGCACCTCGAAGAGGAATTGTCCCACCGCAGCGATCTCAGGCATTTTTCGGATCTGGATGCGCAACATCTGGCGGGTGACCTGGAACGGGCCTACCTGCGTCTGCGCCGCGAATGGCTGGCCTATCTGCTGCATTTGCAGCAGGACTATCCCTATCTCTTCAGCCTGGCCCGGCGCCGCAATCCCTTCGATCCCGAGGCACGAGTCGCCCTGTAATGCGCAAGGAGCCTGCCCCATGACCGCCACCGTTTTCATTGTCGGCCCGCGCGCCTCCGGCAAGACCACCATCGGTCGGGCCCTGGCCCGGGCCTTGGGTTACGACTTCGTCGATACGGATCGCCATCTGCTGGAAAGCGCCGGCCGGACCGTGGCCGAAATTGTCGCCGAGGAGGGCTGGGAGGGCTTCCGGCAGCGGGAAAGCGCCGCTCTGCGTGCCGTGACCCGGCCGGCCACCGTGGTCGCTACCGGCGGCGGCATGGTGCTGGCCGCGGCCAACCGTCAATTCATGCGGGAGCACGGCATTGTTCTCTACCTCGCCGCCCCCGCCGCCGTGCTGGCCGCCCGTCTCCATGCCGATCCCGAAACCGCCCAACGCCCGACCCTCACCGGCCGGCCCATCGCCGAGGAGATGGCCGAGGTGCTGGCCGCCCGCGAAGCCCTCTATCGCGAGGTGGCGCACCAGGTGCTGGACGGCACGGCGGAACCGCAAGCCGTGGTCGAGCAGGCGCTGGCGGCGCTGCGGGAGATGAGGTGAGACTGGGGGATTGAGTACAGGGACCCAAAGGGCCGCAGGGACTTCAGGGCCGCTCAGGCGCTGGGGTCCTTTTTGTTACCGTGGTTGCTAAGCGGGTCTTCCTTGCTGCCAGACGGGCCTTGGTCATTCGCTCCCGCAGGCCGCCTTCCTTGAGGAACGCCTGTTCCAGGTGCTTTAACAGCCGGTCCGGCAGATAGCTGGTCACCCGGGTCGGGCCGGTGATCACATTGGCGAAAATCGCCGGGTCGGCGCTCTCAAGGCCTTTGCGGAAGGTCTGGTAATCGGCCCGGGGCAAGCTATTTGAGCTGTCGCAGGCGTCCCGCATAGGGATGGTCCTTGTTCCCTTTCAGTTCATGAAACAAAAACAATCTTCAATTTCAACCGACGAATTGCAGCCATCAAAACACAAAAACCCGCCGTTAAGGCGGGTTTTTTAGGGGAAGGCCGGAGTCGAAAAATCGCTCTAGTGGCCTGAGAACATTTTGTTTTTTAGACTTTCATCTTTAAGGCTACCCCGGAATATACCCCCGAGATTTTTGTCTGAAGCAATATTTACAGCTAAATTCTCCTTGGATGAATTTCTTATTTCTTCAAGAATATTTAACCCGGTTGAGAAGACAGATTCTTTCTGTAAAATTTTTCTTGCGCTATTCGCGATTCGCGAATAGAATATGGTCATGAACTTAAAGCCACAAGACATATTGGTTGTGCTCAAGCTTGTTGCAATGGGTGATCGCTCCTGGAGCTATGTGCAGTTGGCAAATGAGTTGTCGATGAGCGCATCAGAAATCAATGCAGGGGTGAAGCGTTGCCTGGCAGCAAACCTTTTGGTGGCGGATTTTGTCGGGGGTAAAAATCCAAAACCCGCTTTGAAGGCGGTTGAGGAATTCCTTGTACATGGTCTGAAGTATGCGTTTGTTCCCGAGAGGGGGGAACTGACGCGTGGAGTGCCGACCGGTTATGCAGCGGAACCGTTGAAAGGGATGATTTTAGCGAGCGATGAGCCTCCTCCCGTCTGGCCGTATCCGCAAGGGGAGGTGCGTGGGTATTCTTTTTCTCCGCTTTATCGTTCCGCACCCCAGGCCGCTCTTGCGGATCAGAGGCTGTACGAGTTACTTGTCCTGGTGGATGCCATTCGTGGCGGTAAAGCTCGTGAGAGGGACCTCGCTGTTTCTGAGATGCGGAAGCGTTTGGGGGGCCAATGGTAGCGGTTAAAGAAATAAATCTCCAGATGCTCTGCCTGGTTGCCGAGCGGTTGGAGCCTTTGCTTGATCGGTTGGTTTTCCTTGGTGGTTGCACGACTGCATTGTTCATCACCGATGAGGCAGCACCTGATGTACGGGTTACACATGATGTCGATGTGATCGTCGAGGTGCTGTCGCGAAACGAATATTGGCAGCTGGAAGAGCGGTTGCGGGAACTTGGCTGCTCCCAAGAGATTGACCAAGGGGTGACCTGTCGCTGGAAACTCGATGGGATCACTCTCGATGTTATGCCGACAGACGAAAGCATTCTGGGTTTCAGCAACCGTTGGTATTCCGATGCCATCAATAATGCAGAAACCGTTTCGCTGAACGAAGACCTTGCTATTCGGCTTGTTACCCCCGCTCATTTTATTGCGACGAAATTGGAGGCTTTTTTCGGGCGCGGGAATGATGATTATTGGGGGAGTCACGACTTGGAAGATATTGTGACGGTTATTGATGGGCGCGCTGGGTTTTTGGATGAGCTTTCAGTGATTGAGGCTGAGCTGAAAGAATATATTGCCAAGACAATGTCACGATTCATAACCACAGAAGAATTCCGAGAGGCCCTTTCGGGGCATCTGCCACCAGACCGTGCAAGCCAGGAGCGCTTGCCTTTGCTTTGGCAGCGACTGGTAGCTATTGCCTCATTGAACTGATTTTTAACCGACCGGGAGGTCATCTTGCGATCCGATCAGAAAAATTTTGGGTTGCTCCATCACCCTGACAACAAAGTTGCTTTCCGCTGTTATTTTGTTTCGGAACTCTTCGATGGTATCAATCGTCGGGTTGATCTTTCTTCCCAACTGGGTTTCCAGCTCGGAAAAGCTGACAAGCAGGTCCGGGTAGGTCAACTGGTCCGAAATCAGCATCAAATCGATGTCGCTTTCAGCAGTGTCTGATCCCGTCGCAATGGAACCATAGATGAAGGCAATCTTGATTTTGTCCTTGAATTGGTCCAGGGCGAGACGCAACGGGCCGGAAAGACCGAAGGTTTTGCGGACGATTCCTTTCAGTTCTTCGAAAATAGGCGATGACGGGTTTGCCTGGTAATGTTTCTGGTTCCCGATCTTTTTAACCGTTAGAAGGCCAGAATCGGAGAGTTGTTCCAGTTCTCGCAGGACAGTCCCGGTGCCTATTCCTGCCCGATCTACAATCTCCTTTGAATAAAAGCTTTTATCCGGCTGCCCAAAGAGAAGGCGCAGAAGCTGCTGCTGTGTTTTGGTAAACAGGGCGTCGCTGATGCTAAATGTTTTGCTGTTGATGTTTCCCATATTGGGAACTATATAACCCAAAATGGGATAATGCAAGCAGGTTTTGATATGAGGCGGGCTTTGAGTCCTGTTTCGACGGACATCCGTGATTATATTCCGTTCAGATAGGTTTCAGGCAAATTAAGTATGATCAGTCTGTCGGATCTTTGATGACGATATCAGGTTGCTTTGTCAGTTCATCCTCCGGCACGAAGACAATCCGCATTCCCCAGCCTGAAAAGGTTGTGAGCATGGTGCCGAACTCCTCCAGGGTGAACTCCTTGTCGTCTATTTCAATGACCGCTCTGCGTCCCTCTTCGTCATGGATGACGCACCGGAGGACATCCCCGCGCGGCACCCACTGATCGCAGCGCTCAGAATATTCCACCTGAGGTTTGCCAAGGGGAATTTCAACCGCCTCGTGCTTGTAATTGGCGACCGCCTGTTTCATGGCCAGCAGGACTTCATGCTGCCGGTCAAGGATCTCCTGGTCACTCATTAGAATGATGTCGGGACCTATCTTGAGGCTGATCCCGCCAACCGTCGGATCTCGATAGGTGATATCTGCATATTCGCCGTTGCGGGTGATGATGACTTCGCTCAGATCGGCAAAGAATGGCTTTTTTAGGCGTTTGCTTGGTTTGGGCATCAGGTGCAACTCTCGTCGTGGTTCATTTCTATGGGGCTGGCATTTTGACCGAAACTATATAGCATAAAAGAGCAAGAATTTTCGCCCTACCAGCTCTGTGGGCGTCTGGTTTCACACATCCAAACCCCCTCCATTTTTCCGCGGTCTGTTTAGAGGTCAGAGCAAGGCAACTCATTGAAATTTAACTAAAAGACCTGAGAAGATACACAAAAAAACCGTTAATTGAAAAACCAAAGGGGCTACGCTTTGCAGCGTAACCCCTTGTTTTTTCTGTTTGGTGCCGAAGGCCGGAGTCGAACCGGCACGCCCGGAGGGCAACGGTTTTTGAGACCGTCATGTCTACCAATTCCATCACTTCGGCGAAGTGGATGGGATTATAGTGGGATGTGCGGCTTCGGTCAAGGAGCTTTTGCATTTTGGCGAATATGTCTGCGCAGGCGTTCCGCCCAGGGGCCGCGCCGCAGAGCTTGGCCGGCCACGGCCGCCACCGGCAGCAGGTCGATAAGGGCGTTGCTGAGGAAGGCTTCGTCGGAGGTCAGCAGGTCGGTTTCGGTGATGGCTGCTTCCAGGGTGGGCAGGCCAAGCTCGGCGGCGGCCTGCAGGGTTTGGCGGCGCAGGACGCCGGCCAGGACCAGATCGCCGGCCGGGGGCGTCAGCAGGCGACCGTCCCGGACGATGAACAGGTTACTGGTGGCGCCCTCCAGCACCTCTCCTGCCGGAGTGCGGAACAGGGCCTCGCGGGCGCCGAGGCGGCGGGCATATTGGGCGGCGTAGAGGCAGTCGGCATAGTTGCCCCGCTTCATTTGCGGCAGATGGGAAAGAGGATTGACCCGTTGGTTGGGCGCCCACAGGCAGGCGGCCCCGGTTTGGTGCTCGGCAGCGCCCGGTTCCCGGTAGGGAACGGCGGTGATGACGAAGCGGCCGGTTTCGGAACAGGGTTCGAACCCGGCCATCTCGCCCCGGGTCAGGGTCAGGCGCAGGCGACTGACCGGCCATGGCAGCCGTTCGGCGGTTTCCAGCAGGG
The DNA here is from genome assembly GCF_020194955.2 of Desulfuromonas sp. CSMB_57. Lineage (GTDB taxonomy): Bacteria > Desulfobacterota > Desulfuromonadia > Desulfuromonadales > Syntrophotaleaceae > JAFCIY02. Next base: position 19,362 of record NZ_JAFCIY020000023.1, read on the forward strand.
CCTGGTGCAGGCGGGCCCGGTTGGCGGGAAAATCCAGCAAGCGTGCGGAAAGGGTCAGACGGTCGAGATGTTCCTCGATGAAGCAAATCTTGCGGTCGTAGGCTTTCAGGGTTTCGAACAGGCTGTCGCCGAACAGCAGGGCGCCGTCGCCAACCGGCAGACAGGCCTGCTCCAGGGCCATGAAGGCGCCGTCCAGATTGACGATCATGGCCTCTCCAGGGCCTGGCGCAGGGCTTGGCCCTTGGCCAGGCATTCCTGCCATTCGCGCTCCGGGACGGAATCGGCGACGATGCCGGCACCGGTCTGGTAGGTCAGGCCGTCGGCAAAACGCTGGAAGGTTCGGATCAGGATGTTGAGATCCACCTCGCCGGTGACGCTGAGGTAGCCGGCGCTGCCCGTGTAGGTGCCGCGGCCGACGGGTTCGAGTTCGTCGATGATCTCCATGCAGCGCTTTTTCGGCACGCCGGTGATGGTGCCGCCGGGAAACATGGCGCGCAGCAGGGCGAAGGGGCCGATGCCGTCGCGCAGCTCGCCGCGCACATTGGAGACGATGTGGGTGACGTGGGAATAACGCTCCAGCACCATGAATTCGTCCACCTCGACGCTGCCGGTGCGGCAGACCTTGCCCAGATCGTTACGCTCCAGATCCAGCAGCATGATGTGCTCGGCCCGTTCCTTGGGATGGCCGAGGAGTTCCTCGCCCAGAGCCCGATCTTCGGCCGGGTGGTAGCCACGCGGCCGGGTGCCGGCGATGGGCCGGGTTTCCGCCGTGCGGCCGCGCAGGGAGAACAGGCGTTCCGGCGAGGCGGAGATGATGTCCAGTCCGGGGCTGCGCAGCAGGCCGCCGAAGGGGCTGGGATTGATGTGCCGCAGGCGGCGGTAGAGTTCCGTGGACGACAGGGTGGTGGCGGTGTCGAAGCGCACCGACAGGTTGGCCTGGTAGATGTGGCCGGCGGCGATATAGTCTTGGGCCTGTTCGATCATGGCCCGGAACTGCTCGGGGGCGACCATGGCCGTGGGGGGCGGGGAGGAGCCCGGCTCCTCCCGCAGGGGGCAGCGCAGGGCGTCGCGGATCTCCTGCTCCCAAACGAGCAGGTCGTCGCCGGTGTCGAGGGAGGACAGGGTCAAAAGGCGCTGTTGGTGATCGTAGACCGCCGTCAGGTCGACCCAGTCCAGCCACAGATCCGGCACCGGCCGATCGCGTCGGGCGCGCCGCGGGAGCTGCTCGATGCGGCCCGCCAAGTCGTAGCTGAAAAAGCCGAAAAAACCGCCTGGAAAGGGGCAGTCCCGGAGCCGGGGACGACAGTGGCGCTGGGCCAGGATCCGTTCCAAGGCGGTAAAGGGATCGCCCGGCAGGAGGGTTTCGCCATTTGCGGTCAGGCATGCCAGGCCCTGGCCGTCGAGGCGGTAGGATTCCCGGCGGCGCAGGGGTACGATGCTGTACCGCCCCAGGCGCGGGTTGGGCGCCGGGCTCTCCAGGAAACCGGGGCCGTCCGGGCAGAGCTGTCGATGCACCCGCAGGGCGTCAAAATCATCGAGTGGGAAACGGTGTTGCTGACAGACCATTGAAGCAACCTGAAACGCCGCCGAAGCCGCCGAGAAAAAACCGCCATCGCTGTCCGTGGCTGGGCAGAATAACCCCTTGGCTGCGGACAGACAAGGAAAATCCGGCGCGCCCCCGGGTTTCAGGCGATCAGGTCGGGAAAGGCGCCGCGGGACTGGAGCTGCGGGAAAAAGTCTTCCCCGGGCAGCGGCTTGCTGAACAGGAAGCCCTGGTAATGGTCGCAACGAAACTGTTGCAGAAACTCCAATTGATCAACCGTTTCCACCCCTTCCGCCACCACCACCAGACCGAGGCTGTGGGCCATCTGCAGGGTCGCGCGGACGATGGCGGCATCACTGGGGTCGCTGCAGACATCCCGGACAAAGGCCCGGTCGATCTTGATTTCATCCACCGCGTAGCGCTTCAGATAGCTGAGGCTGGAATAGCCGGTGCCGAAATCGTCCAGGGACAGGTGGACCCCCAGGGTTTTCAGGTTGGTCAGGGTGCGGGCGATGCGGCTGTCTTCTTCCATGAAGATGCTTTCCGTCAGTTCCAGGGTCATCTGCCCGGGGTCGATGCCGTGCTGCAGCATTATGGCCGCCAGGCGTTCGACGAAGTCCTCCTCCAGAACCTGTACCACGGACAGGTTGACGGCCATGGTCAGATGGCGCAGACCCTGGTTATGCCAGGACCGCAACTGGCGGCAGGCCTCGCCCAGCAGCCAGTAGCCCATGGGCACGATGAGGCCCGACTCCTCGGCGATGGGGATGAATTCGTCGGGCGGCACCAGACCCAGACGCGGGTGGCGGAAACGCAACAGGGCTTCAGCCCCGAGAACGCGTCCGCTGACGGTATCCAGCTGCGGTTGATAGTGCAGGAACAGGTTGGGGCCGCCCAGGGCGCTGCGCAGACTGCTCTCGATGAGCAGGCGATGCTGGATTTTCCGGTTCATGTCTTCCTGGAAGAACAGAAAGGAATTGCGGCCCTTCTGTTTCGCCGCGTACATGGCCGTATCGGCATTCTTGAACAGGGTATCGATGTCGATGCCGTCGCCGGGATAGAGGCTGATGCCCATGCTGGCCGAGATGCGGAAGGTGTGGCCATCCAGGGAGAAGGACGCGCCCAGGCAGCCGAGAATCTTCTGGGCGACGCGGGCGCAGTTTTGCGGCTGATCGAGATCCGTCAGCAGCAGCAGGAATTCATCTCCGCCCGGACGGCAGACCAGGTCGATGCGGCGCAATTGGTTTTCCAGGCGGCGGGCGACCTGGCACAACAGCTTGTCCCCCAGAGGGTGGCCGAGGGCGTCGTTGACCAGCTTGAACTGATCGATATCGAGCAGGCACAGGGCCATCTGACGGCCTTCGCGCTGGGCATGGGCGGCTTCCTGGTCGAACCGCTGCCGCAGCAGGGTCCGGTTCGCCAGACCGGTCAGCTGATCGTAGTGGGCCAGGTGGATGATGTGTTGGCGGGCCTTTTTCTGCTCCGTGATGTCCATGAGCAGGGCCATGATGCCGGTAACCTGTTGCTGGTCGTCGAGCAGGGGCGCGGAAAACAGCAGCAGATCGAGGCGGCTGCCGTCGCGTCGCTGGCGCTGGACCTCGAGTCCGGACAGAGCTTCCCCACGGCTGCCCCGGGCGATGAAGCTGAAGAACTCCTCCTTGAACTCCATGGGCACCGTCGGCAGGGGCTGACCGAGGACTTCTTCCGCGGTCCATCCGAACAGCCCTTCGGCCGCCGGGTTCCAGAAGGTCACGCAGCCCGCCAGATCCATGGTCAGAACCGGCAACGGGCTGGCTTGGTAGAGGGCCTGCAGGGTGTTGGCGGTTTTCCGCAGGGTCTCTTCGGCGCGATGGCGCGCCGTTTCCCGCTCGTAGTTGTCGAGGGCGAAGGAGATGTCCACCGCCATTTCCTCCAGCACTGCCGTCAGATCGCTTTCGAAAAAGCCGGTTTCGCCGGCATAGAGGTTGAGGGTGCCGGCCAGTTGTCCTTCCAGAAACAGGGGAAAAACGGCGGCCGATTGAAATCCGTAGCGCTTCGGAATATCGCGTCGCTGCCAGTTCATGGCGTCGTTGTGAAGGTCGTTGCAGATCACCGGTCGCTGCTGCTGCAGCACCAGGGCCGTAGGACTCATGGGGGGGATATCGGCCATCTGCCGCCAGGGCAGGCTGTCGGGGAAGGAGGCGTCGGGGCCGCGAAAGGCCGTCGGCCGCAGAAGGCCCGTTGCCGGGTCCACTTCCGTGATCATGGCCATGCGCAGCCTGCCCACCTCGACCCCCACCCGGCAGATTTCCTCGAACAGGGTCTGGCGGTCCGGCAGGCGGACAATGGCCTGGTTGGTCTGACTGAGAACGTTGTAGAGGCGGGTCAGGCGCTGGATTTTTTCCTGGGCTTCGTGGCGCTCGGTAATGTCCCGAACGATGCTTTGAATCCACCGGCTGCCCTCCGCTGCCACCCGGCGGCTGCTGACTTCCACCGGAAAGACGCTGCCGTCGGCGCGCTGGTGCCAGGTTTCGAAGAGCACCCCTTCGTCGGTCGCGTCGCCCTGCAGGTAGTCGAAATCGTCCCGGTGGCCGGGGGCGCGCAGATCGCGGATGTCGCGGCCAATGAGCTGCTCCCGGGCATAGCCGTAGGCAGCCAGGGCCTGGTCATTGGCCTCGACGATACGGCCCTGTTCATCGAGCAGCCAGATGATGTCGTTGCCGAAACGGACAATGAACTCGAAATGCTTGCGCAACATTTGCCGCTGGATTTGTGCATGCAGTTTTTCAAAAGCCAGACCGGCCTGCTGCTGACGCCACCACAACAGGATGCCGCCGGCGGCGATGCTGAGCAGAAACAGGGTGAAACTGCCTGATATGAAGGTCAGGCGCTGCAGGGAGCCGTCAATTTCGGCTTGATCGATCTTGGCGATGAGCAGCCAGTTGTCCGTTCCGGGCACGGTACTTAGGGCGGCTACTACGGGGGTGCCGCGATGGTCCCTGCCGCTGACGGTACGGTGGCCGCCGGCCGGCAGCATATCGAGCAGTTGCCGGGGTTCCATGCCGGCCAGGCGGAGGGGTTGCACCTTGGCGCCGGGATGGCGCAGCGACAGCGTTTGGCTCATGTGGTTCGCATCCACCTGCAGAAGCAGAGTTTCGGCTGACGAAGCAGGATGGGATCCGTCCTTTAGGGAAGGAGCCAGGGCCATGGTTGCTTCGGAACGCAACACCAGGGTGGCGAAAAAGGCGGTCGGCGGCCCCTTTGGGACCGGCAGGGGAATGACGAGGTCCAGTACCTGCGGATGGTCGGGGCGCGACTGGTGGATTCCGGACCAGAGGGGCCGGCCGGCTTGCAAGGCCATGGTGAGGAGGCTGCCGGGTAAGGTGCAAGCCATCTGCCCTGCGGGCGCAAGCACCATGCTGCCATCGAGGTCGCAGAGCAGGATGGCATGATAGCCGAAGGCGCTATGCAGGGCTTGCAGGCGGGAGGTGACGGATTCCGGCGGCGGATTGTTGCCCCGGGCTGCCAGCCAGTTCTGAATCTCGCCCAGAAAGGCGGCATCCGCGGTGATGGTTGCCGCATCGCCCAGGCGTTCGCGACGCCAGGATTCCATCTGCTGCAACGCCTGTTCATTCATCTGCTCCAAATTCTGCAGGGAGGCAGCGCGGATGGTCTCGGCGAAGCGGGAATGGACCAGAACTCCGGTCATCACCAGGGTGACGGCCAGCACCAGGAAGATGGTCAGGGGAGTTTTCAAGCCGGGCGGAGGGATGGGATTCGGTGTCGCATCGGTAGCATCGCCCAAGGTGGCGGCATGTTCCAGGGTAAGGTCGGTGGCGACCCGGGCCACCACGCTGCGCAAGATGAGAAACAGGAAAATGGATGTGCCGGCCACGAAAATCAGCCCTTTCCCCGATTGCCAGCTGACCGCCCAGACGGAATCGGGACGGGTCTGCTGGAGGAGAAAGTCGGTGGTCAGGATCCAACAACTGCCGGCCAGAAAGTACAGCCAGACGGCCAGGGTGATTTTTCGATTGGCAGGGGACATGCCGATAACCCGCGATTAGAGACAAAAGTGCTTATAATTTTAAGTACTTGCCTGCTGGCTTTCTGGCCTGGAGCGTCGAGGTTCGGGTAACAACAGTATAAGCGACCATGTCTGAAGATCCAGCTTTTTAAGAAAAAAATTCATGATATTTTGTTCGTGTCAAAAAATTATTCAATGCAAATTCCATATAATCTTAAACTTTTTTCCCTTGCCATCGTGATGAACAAGCGAATTGCGTGCCAAGTGAGCTGCTTTGGGGCGTTTTCATTCCGGCGGCCGCCGCAAACTTACCCGATCGCCGTCGGCCAGATCCCGGCCGGGGTGAACGATGACCCTACTTCCTTCCGCCAGACCATCCCGAACCTCGCTGAAGGCGCCCCCCTGTTGGCCGATTCTCACCGGGCGCAGGCGCGCCCGGCGATTCTCGACGACGAAGGCCGCCCAGCCCTGCCGATGCCGGAACAGGGCGCTGGTCGGAACCCGCAGCACCTCGTCCGCCGCCCAGAGGATGAAGCGGGCGTTGACCCGGTAGGCATCGCCGAGGCGCTGCCAATCGGCGGCGGGGGAGGAGAAATCGACGATGACCAGCACCCGCTGCTCCTCGACGCCGAGGGCGGAAATTTTGGTGAAGCCGCCCGGTTCGATGCGCCGCACCCGGCCCTGCAGGGGCTCCGATTCGCCCCACCGCTCGAACTGTACCGGCATGCCGGGGCGCAGGCGCACGGCGTCGGCGGATAGCACATCCACCTCCACCTCCAGACTGGCCGGGTCGCCGAGTTCCAGGATGGGCATGCCGGCCTCCACCACCTGGCTGCTTTCGAAATAGCGCTTCAGAACCCTCCCTGCGACGGGCGCCCGCAGTTCAATCCGGCCGCTGGCCCGGGGATCCTGACGGCCGGCGTAGGCCAGGGCAGTGCGGGCGGCCTCCAACTCGTGACGCAAAGTCTGGACCCGATAGTCCGCGGCCCGCTGCAGGGCGCGGCTACGCGCGGCTTCAGCACGGATGGATTCCACTTCGCTGGCCGAGAGATAGCCGGCCCGGCCGAGTTCCCGACGGCGGTTTTCTTCGGCACTGGCATAGCGGGCTGCGGCGGCGGCCGCTTCGGCCTCCTTGCGGGCCGCGGCCAGGGCCGCATCGGCGGCGGCCACCCGGGCCCGGGCTTCCGCAATCCGGCGGGCATCGAGAGTCGGCGCGGCAACCGCATCCAGCACCGCCACCACCTGTCCCGCCGCCACCTCGTCACCGGCCTCCAGTTGGATGCGGCGCACCTGCCCGGCCAGAGGCGCGGAAATCAGATAGCGCTGGGCGACCCGGGTTTTGCCCTCCTCCTCGATGGTGCGGGCCATGGGTCCCCGGCTGACCATGGCTCCGTCCACGAGTTGCGGCCGGGGGCGAAAGCCCAGTGCCAGCAGAGCGATCAGGCCCAGTGCCAGCAATAGCCGCAGCAGGGTTTTGCGCCATTTCATGACATCCTCCCGTTTGGCGGATTGAAGGAAAAATAACTGGTTGTAGAACCAGCAGATGGTCGCCATTACCCTTGTCGTACTCGCAATCGTACTCGTTCTCGTACTCGTACTCGTTCTCGTACTCGTACTCGTACTCGGTAGTTACCGAAGGAAACGACAGCGATTCCGACAACGACAACTGTTCCGGTGTCGTTTCACTGACAACATGGCATGTCCCAATAAATTTTAGACATAAACAAATCAAGCAGGTAATTCCGTTTCCCCGGTTTGACATGCAAAACACCCGCGGCTATTCGCGGGTCTTCAACACGGCAACCAGATCCAGGCGGTGCAGTCGGCGCCGCACGATCCAGCCCGACAGCAGGGCCGAGGCCATGACCACCACGGCGGCAAAGGCGTAGGTGGATGATTCCAGCACCAGGGGCACGCGGTAAAAGTCGGAGCGCAGGCCCACGGTCAGATACCAGCACAGGCCGCGTCCGACGAGAAAGCCGCAGGGGATGCCGAGGGCCGTCAGCAAGGCCAACTCGCCCAGCAGGATATAGCTGATCTCGGCGCGACTGAAACCCAGCACCCGCAGGCTGGCCAGTTCGCGGCTGCGTTCCGAAAGGGCGATGCGGGCGCTGTTGTAGACCACCCCGAAAGCGATGCTGCCCGCCAGCAGGGTGCTGATGAAAGCGAAGGTCAGCACGGTGCGGGCCATGGTTTCGTCAAAACTGAGGATCGCCGCCAGGCGATCGGTGATGCCGGCCACCCGCGGGCTGCGGTTGAGGGCGGCCACCACCGCCGGACGTTGTTCCGGATCCAGGGCCAGCAGGGCGCCGGTCACCGCCGGCCCTTCGCCGAGCAGCCGGTTCAGGGCCTCGATATCCATGTAGGCGCCGACCCCGACATATTCCCGGACCAGCCCTTCCACCACCACCGAGGTGCGCCGGCGCCGGCCTTCCAGCACCTCGACGCTGAGGGTGTCGCCCGGCTGGACGGCCAGCAATTCCGCCAGGAAATCGGTCAGGACCAGGCCTTGGCGAGGCGGATCGAGGACTTCGAATTGCTCATCCAGCACCCGCCGCAGATCGCCGCCGCGCACCAGTCCCTGCAGACCGGTGCGGAAGGTGCGATGGCCGTGACGCAGCAGCACCGGTGCCTGGCGTTGCGGTTCCACCGCCTGTACTCCCGGCAGGGCCGCCAGTTCGTGCAGCACCCGGCGGGAGGTTGGTTCGGTGAAGGTGACCGCCAGGTCATAGCGCTGCGCCAGGTCGAACTGGACCGCCAGCATGTGCCGCACGGCGCCCTGCTGGAAGTTGCCGACCATGAGGATGCCGCAGGCAAAGGCAATGCCCAGGATCGCCAGCAGGGATTTCACCGGCCGTCGTTCCAGGTGCCGCAGGATCATGCGGCTCGGTTGAGCCAGGTGGCGCTGCAGGCCCAGTCGTTCCACCAGGGTCGGCCGGTAGCGGGCCGGCGGCTCCGGCCGCATGGCCTCCGCCGGCGGCAGGCGATAGGCCTGGCGCAGGGCGCCGAAGGTGCCGAGCAGGGCGGCGCCGATGGTGATCAGGCTGCCGAGGGCGAGATGACTCGGCAACAGGCGGTAATCCAGCCATGGAAACCGGAAAAAATCCGCATACAGTTCGGACAGCACCCGGCCCAGCCAGAACCCGCCGACCGCGCCCAGGGCCAGGCCGAGGCCGGTCATGAGCAGCACCAGTTGGGTGTAATGCAGGCTGACCTGAAAACGACTGTAGCCGAAGGCCTTGAGAATGGCAATCTGCTCCCTTTGGGTGGCGATGAGGCGGGCCAGGACGACATGCAGCAAAAAAGCGGCCACGCCGAGAAAGATGGTCGGAAAGACCCTGGCCATGGTTTCGAGCTGCTGAAATTCCGCTTCCAGATAGCTGTGGGACACCTGGTCGGCGCGGCCGATGGCTCCGGTGCCGCCGTAAGGCGCCAACAGCCGGTCCAGCGCCGCGATCACATCCCCCTCCCGGGCATCGCGGGCCAGGGTCAGTACGACGCTGTTGAAGGCGCCGTCCATGTCGTAGGCGGCCGCCAGGGGGGAGCGGTTCAGCCACAGGATGCCGTAACGCTTGGCATCGGGAAACAGATCCCCGGGTTTGATCTGATAGACATGCTCGGGGCTCAGAGCGATGCCGGTCACCGTCAGTCGCTGTCGGCGACCGTTGATGACCGCCGCCAGGCCGTCGCCGGGTTGCAGGTGGTGGGCTTCGGCAAAGGATTCGCTGATCACCACCTCCCGGTCGCGGTCCGCGGCGGGCAGGCGGCCGCGGCGCAGGAACAGACGGTTGAGTTCCGGGTTGCGGCCGTCTGGCAGGGAAATCAGCAACCCGGTGGCGGGGTCGGTGAAGTCGGGTATTTCCAGACGCGCGGCCGCCACCACCCGCGTCTCCAACTGCTGGACGCCGGGCAGGGCGGCCAGGGCGGCGCCCAGCTCCTCCGGCGCCCGTTTCAGTTCGGCAAAGACCTCGGTAAAGCGGTAGTCGCGATAAAAGGCCCGGCGGGTCTGCTGCAGGGCCTCCAAAGTGGACAGGGACATGAGCAGGGTCGCCACGCCGCCGGCGATGACCACGGCGATGGCCAGGGCCTGGCTGCGCAGTTGCCAAAGCTCCCGCCAGACCTTGCGGTGCAGGGCCGTCACCAGGACAACTCCCGGGCCGGCCGTTTGTCCGGGTTGCGCTCGATGGTGCTGATGCGGCCGTCACCGAGATGAATCACCCGGTCGGCCATGCGGGCGATGTCGGCGTTGTGGGTGATGACCACGGTGGTGGTGCCGAACTCACGGTTGATGCGCTCCAGGACCTCCAGCACCACCACGCCGGTTTGGGAATCGAGGGCGCCCGTCGGTTCGTCGCACAGCAGCACCGCCGGCCGCTTGGCGATGGCCCGGGCGATGGCCACCCGCTGCTGTTCGCCGCCGGACAGTTGGGATGGAAAGTGGTCCAGGCGTTCCGCCAGGCCGACCAGGGTCAGGGCATCCTCGGGAGGCATGGGATCGCGGGCGATTTCCGTGACGATGGCGACGTTTTCACGGGCCGTCAGGCTGGGGATGAGATTGTAAAACTGGAATACGAAACCGACCAGGTGCCGACGAAATTCCGTCAGTTCCCGTTCTCCGGCTGCCACCAGGTTGCGGCCGCCGCAGATGACCTGGCCGCTGGTGGGGGTGTCGAGGCCGCCCAGGATATTGAGGAGGGTCGATTTTCCGCTGCCGGAGGGACCCAGCAGCACCACGAACTCACCGCGCGGCAGTTCCAGATCGATGCCGCGCAGGGCATGGACCTCCACCTCGCCCATGCGGTAGACCTTGGTGAGGGCCTGGGCGCGAAACACGATTTCGGTGTCGTCCGCTGTGCGGGAAGAAGACGCCATGCCAGGTCCTGTCTTCGCCGTGGATAAACAAATATTTGCCCATGCCTACTATAACAGCTGGATGTCGGCGGATGTCAACGAAGATGCGGGTTTGCAGACGAAGGGGAGGAGGTAGGGCAGAACGAAAAAAGGGTCAGCGAAAAATCGCTGACCCTTGAATTCTTGGTGGAGCTAAGCGGGATCGAACCGCTGACCTCTTGAATGCCATTCAAGCGCTCTCCCAGCTGAGCTATAGCCCCGTGTCGTGGGCCAGTTTATAACAAAAGCCGCGGTCGGCTGTCAACAGGTTTTTTTATCGGCAGCGGGCGCGGTTCGGGCGGCACTCCGGGGCTGTCGGATCAGGTCAGGGTCAGGCTGACCAGGGACAAAGCCGCTGCGGCCAGCATCAGGGGGTGAATCCGGTGGAACCGGCCGATCCCGATCTGGATCAGGGTGTAGGATAAAAAGCCGAAGGCCAGGCCGGTGGAAATGGAATAGGTGAGGGGCATGAGGAGCAGGGTCAGAAAAGCCGGGAGCCCCTCCTCGAATTTGCTGAAATCGATGCGGCCGATGCCCCGCATCATCACCGCGCCGACCATGATCAGGGCCGGAGCAGTGGCAAAGGGGGGCACCACGGCGATCAGGGGCGCAAAGAAAGCCGCCAACAGGAACAATCCGGCGGTGGTCACGCTGGTCAGGCCGGTGCGGCCGCCGTCGGCGACGCCGCTGGCCGATTCGATGAAGGCGGTGGTGGTGCTGGTTCCCAGTATGGCGCCGCTCACCGTTGCCAGGGCATCGGCGGTCAACATGCGCGGCAGGCGCGGTATGTCGCCGTCCTCCTGAACCATGTCGGCTTCGTGGCAGACCGCCAGCAGAGTGCCGAGGCTGTCGAACAGGTCCATGAACATGAAGGTAAAGATGGCCGGCCACAGGGACCATTTGAGGGCGCCAAGTATGTCGAGCTGAAAGGCTATGGGTGCCGGGGAGGGGGGCAGGGCGAGCATCGCCTTGGGCAGAGCGACCAGTCCGCCGACCAGGCCGAACCCGCTAACGGTGAGGATGGCGATGAGCAGCGCGCCGCGCACTCGGCGCACCTCCAGCAGCGCCGCCAGCAGCAATCCGGCCAAGCCGAGGACGGCCTGCGGCGAAAGGGTGCCGAATTGTACCAGCACGGCTTCGTTGCGGACCACCAGGCCGAGATGCTGCAGGCCGATAAAGGCAATAAAAAGGCCGATACCCCCGGCCGTGGCCAGTTGCAGGGACGTTGGGATTGCCCGCAGCAGTCGTTCGCGCACTCCCAGCCAGGTCAACAGCAGAAAAAACAGGCCGGATAGAAACACCACGCCCAAGGCGGTTTGCCAGGACAAGCCCTGGCCGAGGACCAGAGTGTAGGCGAAAAAGGCGTTCAGTCCCATGCCGGGAGCCATCATCAGCGGCGCATTGGCCCACAGGCCGACCAGCAGGGTTGCGAGGGCCGCCACCAGGCAGGTAACAGTGGTCAGGGCGCCGAGATCCATGCCGGCATCGGCCAACATGCGAGGATGGACGAAAATTATATAGGCCCCGGCCAGAAAGGTGGTGATCCCGGCAATGATTTCCGTGCGTACGGTGGTACCGTTCCGGCGCAGTAGAAATATTTTTTCCAACATGGTTTCGACCTCCCGTGAGTTTGATCCCGGCTCAGTGGAAGTTTTGTAGCATGTTCATGAGGTTGGGCGCAATGAGCCCTGCGTGCCCTGGTTTGAAAGTGCATGTATTGAAAAAACCATTCTTCCGGTCTTGCCGGTTGAGCTGTCCGGGTGTTCCTGTTACATTGACCCTTTCGATCCGGCTCTGCCGGTTTTTTTTACTGGTTGGCACCGAGGAGAGTGGAAATGACCATGGACCCGCATCCCTTTCAGCGCCTGTCCCCCGCTTTTGTCATGGACGCCGTGGAAAGTCGGGGATATCGGTGCGATTGCCGCACTCTGGGCCTGAACAGCTACGAGAACCGGGTTTATCAGGTCGGCATCGAAGAGGGGGCGCCCCTGGTGGCCAAGTTTTATCGTCCCGGTCGGTGGAGCGACGCCCAGATTCTCGAGGAACATGGGTTCTGTTTTGAACTGGCGGAGCACGAGCTGCCGGTCGTTGCCCCGTTGCGGAATGAGCGGGGCGAGAGCCTGTTTGCCTTCGGCGGCTTCAGGTTCGCTCTCTATCCGCGCCAGGGCGGGCATGCTCCGGAATTGGACAATCTGCGGAATCTGCTGATTCTGGGCCGCCTCATGGGGCGGATTCACCGGGTCGGTGCGGTGCGGCCCTTCGACGTTCGACCGCGTCTGGATTGTCGCAGTTTCGGCCATGAGGCCGTGGCGGAGGTCAGCGAGCGGTTTGTGCCGGCGGAGTTCAAGAGCAACTACGACGTCCTGGCCCGGGAACTGCTGCAGGGCATCGAGGACGTGCTGGCGCGCACGGGTCAGGTGCGTTATATCCGCACCCATGGCGACTGCCACGCCGGCAACATGCTGTGGCGCGACGGTGCGCCCCACTTTGTCGACTTTGACGATGCACGCATGGCGCCCGCGGTGCAGGACCTCTGGATGATGCTGTCGGGCGATCGGGCCGCCAAAACCGTCCAACTGACGGAAATCCTCGATGGCTACACGGAATTCAACGAATTCGACCTGCGCGAGTTGGCGCTTATCGAAGCCTTGCGCAGCCTGCGCATCGTGCACTTTACGGCCTGGTTGGCACAGCGCTGGGAAGACCCGGCGTTTCCGCCGAGTTTTCCCTGGTTCAACACGCCGCGCTACTGGGGGGACCACATTCTGGAGTTGCGCGAGCAGATCGCGGCCCTCCGTGAGTCGCCGTTACAGGTTTGAGGAGCGGAGCTTGACCTTACCCCTCGGTCGGGGTTTTGAACATGGTCAGCAGCATCTTGAAGTTTTCCACTGCTGCCACGGCATGGGGGATATCCTTTGGCATGAGGATGATGTCGCCGGCGCCCAGCAGATGGCTCTGGCCGCCGATGCGAATTTCCGCCCGGCCGTCGAGCACCTGGACGAAAGCGTCATAGGGGGCCGAATGCTCGGACAGGCCCTGCCCGGCGGCGAAGCTGAACAGGGTCAGGGTGCCGATGGTGCTCTTGGCCAGGGTGCGGCTGACCACGGCGCCGGGTTGGTAGTCGACCAGTGCCTGCAGGGACAAGACGGTGGCGGCGGGGAAGGCTTCCGGGGTGGCGGAATGCATGGTGTGCTCCTTTGCGGGAATGAGAGGATGAACCGGCCTTGCCATTCATTTTAGGCCATTTTGCCTGCAATCCCAGGACCCGGCCTTGAGGAGGATCAAAAAACGACGGTTTGCCGCCGTGGGCCTGTACAGCAGGATTGAAACATCGAGGACGAAAAAATGCCCCTCGCAGGTTTAGCCCTTGACAAGCTTTGCCGCTTTGTTTTATATAGTGGCTCTCCCGACGGGGAGTGACCAAAAATGACAGCAAGAACAAGGCGGTGTAGCTCAGTTGGTTAGAGCATGCGGCTCATATCCGCAGTGTCCGGAGTTCGAATCTCTGCACCGCCACCAATTTAAAGAAACCCCCTCTGGCCGCCAGAGGGGGTTTTCGCGTTGCGGCGGATTTTTCGTCCGCCGCGCCCGGGACGGTTCATGCGTGCAAAGTTGCTTCGTACTCTGCAAAGGGATTGCCTGGTGCAGCCAGGCGAGGGGATTTTGGTCGGGTTGTCCGGCGGCCCCGATTCCATGGCCCTGTTGCACCTGTTGCTGCAGGTGGCGCCGGTTTTGCGCCTGAGGGTATCGGCGGCGCACCTGGACCACGGCATGCGGCGGGAGAGCGCGGACGATGCCGCCTTTGTCCGGCGCCTTTGCGACGACTGGCGGGTGCCCCTGGTGGTGGAGCGGCGAGATATCCCGGCCCTGGCCTGCCGGCACCGCCGCGGGCTGGAAGAAACCGCCCGCGACCAGCGGCGGGCATTTTTGCAGGCCGCCGCGCAACGGCTGGATTGTGCCGCCATCGCTCTGGGCCATCATCGCGACGACCAGGCCGAGACGGTGCTGCAGCGGCTGCTGCGGGGCTGCGGCAGCAGCGGCCTGGCGGGCATGCGTCTGCGGTCCGGCCCCTTCATCCGGCCCCTGCTCGAGGTTTCGCGCCAGGCGATTCTGGACTACCTGGCCGCCGAGGAACTGCCTTTTGTGGAGGATGCCAGCAACCGGGATCCGTCTTACACCCGCAACCGCATCCGGCATCAGCTGTTGCCGCAATTGCAGAGCTTCAATCCCCGCATTGCCGAACACCTGGCCCGCCTCGGCCGGCGACTGACCCTCGAGGAGGATTTCTGGGCCGAGGAGGAGCAACGGCAGTTGCAGTGCCTGGCCAGGATGGACGCTGATGGCTGGTGGTTGGAGCGGCCGGCCCTGCTGGCCCTGCATCCGGCCCTGCGCAGCCGAGTGCTGCGACGCGCCCTGGAGGGGGTGCGCGGCCACCTGCGGGGGGTGCAGGCCTGTCATCTGGATGCCTTGGAGCAGTTACTGGTCGGCGAGCGTCCGGAAGGGGAGTTGAACCTGCCGGAAGCCTGGGCCGGGCGCCGCTATCAGCGTCTGTGGCTGCGTCGCGCGCCGCCGCCGGAACCGGAGCCGTTCTGTGTCGTTATTGCCGGGCCGGGCCGCTACCCCCTACCGGACGGCAGGCTGCTGGAGGTCGCGCTCTCCCATCATCCGTGGGGCGAGGACGCAGGTCGGGTGGAATTCGAAGCCGCGGCGGTGCCCTTTCCCCTGCAGGTACGCAGTTTTCGCCCCGGTGACCGCTTTCGGCCCGACGGGGCTCCGGGGGGGAAAAAACTCAAGGACTTTTTTATCGACGCCAAACTGGCTCGGGAAGTCCGCTACCGTCTGCCGCTGGTGGTCGCCGACGAAATCCTGTGGCTGGCGGGGCTGCGCCGCTGCGCCGGTCGCCGTGCCATCCCCGGCCGGGCCGTCCTGCATCTGTCCCTGCAGTCGGATGGCGGCGGAGCTGCCTGAGGAGGACTCCATACTTGTTAAAATAAGAGGATTGTGATAGAACTTCACCGTATTTATCCGATGTTTTTCCGGCCGTCGGAACCATTACGGGGCGGACCAGAAAATCCGCGGTACATTATGACAACTCGGAACTCGTAGACGAGACAAACCGTCTGTTTTCGGACCATGTCTGTTTGCGGGGAATCCCGGCCGACCCTGTTTACCCTCAGTCCAACCGTCTGTCAGGCGCCATGCCGCAGGCGTACCAACGCATCCTGTAAGGGGGAAGAGTGAATCAGTTTTACAAGAACCTGGCCCTCTGGCTGGTCATCTCCCTGGTCATGATCACCCTGTTCAATCTCATGACCAGCCGCGAGAAGGGTCCGGTAACCATCACCTATACAGATTTTCTGACTGCCGTCGATGAAGGCCTGGTAAAGAATGTGCTGCTGGAAGGCTCCAACATCGAAGGCACCTATCAGGACGGCAAGAGCTTCCAAACCTATGCGCCTTACGATCCGGCCCTGGTCGGCGAATTGCGCAACAAAGGGGTGGCCATTCAGGCCAAACCCGAGGAGGATCGCAGCTTCTGGATGACCATGTTGATCTCCTGGGGCCCGATTCTGCTGCTCATCGGGGTCTGGATCTTCTTCATTCGACAGATGCAGTCCGGCGGCGGCAAGGCCATGAGTTTCGGCAAAAGTCGCGCCAAGCTGCTATCCGACACCGGGGCTCAGGTAACATTTCAGGATGTGGCCGGCATCGACGAAGCCAAGGAGGAACTCGAGGAGATTGTGGCCTTCCTCAAGGACCCCAAGAAATTTTCCCGGTTGGGCGGCCGCATTCCCAAGGGCGTGCTCCTGGTCGGTTCGCCCGGCACCGGCAAGACCCTGCTGGCGCGCGCCATCGCCGGCGAGGCAGGGGTGCCGTTCTTTTCCATTTCCGGTTCCGATTTCGTCGAAATGTTTGTCGGCGTCGGTGCCAGCCGGGTGCGTGATCTGTTTCTGCAGGGTAAAAAGAATGCACCCTGCATCATCTTCATCGACGAGATCGACGCTGTCGGTCGGCATCGCGGCGCCGGTCTCGGCGGCGGCCATGACGAGCGGGAGCAGACCCTCAACCAGTTGCTGGTGGAGATGGACGGGTTTGAATCCAACGAAGGCGTGATTCTCATCGCCGCCACCAACCGTCCCGACGTGCTGGACCCGGCCCTGCTGAGACCGGGCCGTTTCGACCGCCAGGTGGTGGTGCCGCGACCGGACATCAAGGGCCGCTCCAAGATTCTCGAAGTGCATGCCCGGCGCGTACCCCTGGGAGAGGACGTCAAGCTCGAAGTGGTTGCCAAGGGCACCCCCGGCCTGTCCGGGGCCGATCTGGCCAACCTGGTCAACGAAGCGGCCCTGCTGGCGGCCCGGGCCAACAAGAGCCATGTCGAGATGGCGGACTTCGAGGCGGCCAAGGACAAAATTCTCATGGGCAGCGAGCGGCGCTCCATGGTGATTACCGAGCAGGAAAAGAAGGTCACGGCTTATCATGAGGCGGGCCATGCGGTGGTGGCACTGTTCCTGCCGGAAACCGATCCGGTGCACAAGGTCTCCATCATTCCCCGCGGCCGCGCCCTGGGGGTGACCATGTATCTGCCCGAAGAGGAAAAATACAACGAATCCCGCACCGGTCTGGAAACCTACATCTGCCGCCTGCTGGGCGGCCGGGTGGCGGAGGACCTGGTTTTCGGTGAGATTACCAGCGGTGCCAGCAACGATATTGAGCGGGTGACGGGCATCGCCCGACGCATGGTCTGCGAATGGGGCATGAGCGACCGCATCGGACCGCTGGCCTTCGGTGAAAAGGAAGGGGAGGTTTTCCTGGGTCGCGATTTCGGTCATGTCCGCAATTACAGCGAAGCCACCGCCCTGGAGATCGACAGCGAAATTCGCCGCATCGTCAGCGAAAACTATCAACGGACCCGAAGCATCCTCGCCGACCATCTGGACGGTCTGCACCGGGTTGCCGAGGCGCTGCTGGAGCGTGAAACCCTGGATGGCGAGGAGGTTCGTTGTCTGGCCCTGGAGCAGGAGGGTGAAGCCTGCTCCCCAACGGCCGACGCTGCCGCCGCGACGGAGCTGCCGCCTGTAACCGAGGCCTGATCGTTGCCCACGGTTCGTCTCTGGGCAGGCCCGGGGTCGCCGACCCTGGTTGCCGATTTGGCATCCCGGGGATTTGTCGCGGCCGACGCGGCCGGGTTGCAGAATGCGCTGCAACCCCTGGTGCTGTGTCTGGACGGCTTGGATGCCGCCGTTGCCGAAACCGCTTCGGCGATGCTGCGACAGCTCGGAGCGACGGTCTGCGGTCGGTCCGGCCGTCCCGCCGCCCTGGTCGCAGCGGTTTCCGGGCCCCTGCTGCGCCGGTTTCTGCAGAACTCCTTTGGGGACAGCGGTCTGCCTCCCGGAATGGCCACCCAACTTGCCAGGCTGCTGGCCGGATTGGAGAGCCCTCCGGCGGCCCTTTACGGGCGCGGTTGCCGCCTGGTCCTCCATCGGCCCCGCATCATGGGCATTCTCAACGTCACGCCGGATTCGTTTTTTGCCGGGAGTCGCTCCGGTTCCATTGCCGAAGCTCTTGACCGGGCGCGACAGATGGTCGCGGACGGTGCCGATGTCATCGATGTCGGCGGCGAAAGCACGCGCCCCGGGGCGCCGAGCATTGATGAGCAGGAGGAACTGGACCGGGTCGTACCGGTCATCGAGGCCCTGCGACGGGAGCTGGACTGCCCTCTGTCCGTGGATACCACCAAGAGCCGGGTGGCCGAGCAGGCGGTGGCGGCCGGGGCGGCTTTCGTCAACGATATCAGCGGCTTCGCATTTGATCCAAAGATGGCGGCGACGGTCGCCGGCAGTGGCGCCGGTGCTTTTCTGATGCATACGCGCGGCCTGCCGGCGGACATGCAGAAGGATACCCGCTACCGGGACCTGCTCGGCGAGGTTCTGGATTATCTGCAGGCCGCCATGGACAGTGCGCTTCGGGCCGGCATCCCTGCAGAGCGGCTGGCCGTCGACCCCGGCATCGGGTTCGGCAAGGATGTCCGCGGCAACCTGGAACTGCTGGGGCGGCTGGGCGAGTTGCGAGTACTCGGTCGGCCGATATTGCTGGGAACCTCGCGCAAAAGCTTCATCGGTCGCGCCCTCGACCTGCCGGAACCGGCGGAGCGTCTGGCCGGAACCCTGGCCACGGTCGCTTTGGGGGTTGCCGCCGGAGCACAGCTGTTTCGGGTGCACGACGTGCGCCCGGCGCGGGAAGCCGCACTCATGGCTTGGAGCATCATGCGGCGACAGCTGCCCTGAGGGATTCATGTTGACAGCGGAATGGTATGAGCGCATTTCTTGACTACCTGAAAAACTTCCGATGGCTGCTCGATCCGCTGGATGTGGGGCTGGTGGCCTTTATCATCTATCGCATGTTCCTGCTCATCAAGGGCACGCGTGCGGTGCAGATGCTTCTCGGCCTGGCGGTCATGCTGCTGGTGTATGTGGCCTCCCAGTATACCGGCCTTTACACCCTGCAATGGATTCTGGACAAGTTCCTGTCCTACATCATCCTGATTATCGTCGTCCTGTTCCAGAATGACATCCGCCGAGCCTTGATTACCGTGGGAGCCAACCCCTTTTTCACTGACCTGTCCTATCAGGAAGGCAACGAGGTGATTGTCGAGTTGACGAAAGCCTGCGTCAATATGGCCAACCGTCGCATCGGCGCCCTGCTGGTCATCGAGCGCGAGACGGGCATCAAGGACTTTCTCGAAGTCGGCACCGAAATCGACGCGAAGGTGACCAGCGATCTGATTACCTCCATCTTTTTGCCCTATTCGCCGTTGCATGACGGGGCACTGATCGTCCAGCAGGGACGGTTGACCCGGGCCGGCTGCTTTTTGCCCCTGTCCCAGAATCCCGATATCAGCAAATCCCTGGGGACCCGCCATCGGGCGGCCATCGGCCTGACGGAATTGGTGGATGCCGTGGCCATCGTGGTTTCGGAGGAAACGGGCAAAATATCCATGGTGGTTGGCGGGCGCATCACCCGTGATCTGGATTCCAGCGCCCTGACCCGGGTTCTCAAGCGTCTCCTGGAACCGAAGCTGCCGAAGACAAAGAAAAAATGACATGCGCAACACACTGACCGAAAACTGGGTTCTCAAGCTGCTGGCCCTGGTATCCGCCCTGATTCTGTGGTTTTTCGTCATGGGGGAGCAGCGTTTGGAACGCTCCTACGTCGTGCCCCTGGTGCTGGAGAACGTGCCGCGCGGCATGATGGTGGCCAACGAGGTGCCGGGGCAGGTGGAGGTGCGTATCAGCGGACCGCGTACCATGCTGATGAAGCTGCAGGCGGACGATGTCCGCATCTCCGTCGATCTGCGGGATCTGCAGCCGGGCCTGACCTCCTTCAAGCGCCTTGAGGAACGCCTCAACATTGCCGGGCCGCTGCGGGTCACGCGGATTTCGCCGGCCTATGTGGATGTCAAGCTGGAACCGGTGGCGACCAGGATGGTGCCGGTCAAGGCCGCTTTGCGCGGCGAGCCGGCCCGGGGCTTCATTCTGCAGACCGTGCGGGTCAATCCGGCCGAGGTGGCTCTGGAGGGAGCCGAAAGCGAGGTGGCTCAGGTCAAGGAGGTCTGGACCACCAACATCGACATCGAAGGCGTGCGGGAAAATTTGCGTCTGATGCGTCCCCTGAGCTACCGTGGGCGCTACTCCGCGGTGCGCGGCGCCCCGACGGTGGCCGTCGAGGTGATGATCGGCCGCGATGCGCAGGAGGACCAGCGCTGACGCGCTCCGTCTGTTTTACGGCGCCGCTCCGCAAGGTGGCGGCTGCCGGATTCCGGCCACCTGTCGCCAATTCAGGCGGGGGTGAGCTACCATGACGAGGTTGGAAAAAGCATGAAAAAACGTCTGTTCGGCACCGATGGGGTGCGGGGTGTGGCCAACAATTATCCCATGACCACCGAAATCGCCATGCAGTTGGGCCGGGCGGTGGCCTATGTCTTCAAAAACGGCCATCGCCGGCATCGGATTGTCATCGGCAAGGATACGCGGCTGTCCGGCTATATGATCGAGAACGCCCTGGCGTCCGGAATCTGCTCCATGGGGGTCGATGTGCTGCTGGTCGGTCCCCTGCCGACGCCGGGGATCGCCTTTATCACCACCTCCATGCGGGCCGATGCCGGGGTGGTGATTTCCGCTTCCCACAATCCTTACCAGGACAACGGCATCAAGTTTTTTTCCGCCGACGGCTTCAAGCTGCCGGACGAAACGGAACTGCGCATCGAGGAACTGATTTTTTCCAATCAGATCGAATCCCTGCGGCCGGTGGCCTCCGAGGTCGGCAAGGCCTTTCGCATCGATGACGCCTGCGGCCGGTATGTGGTGTTCCTGAAGCACTGCTTCCCGCGGGAGCTTGATTTGATGGGCCTGAAGATCGTGCTCGATTGCGCCAACGGCGCGGCCTACAAGGCGGCACCGGCGGTGCTGGCGGAGTTGGGCGCCGAGGTGATTCCCATGGGGGTATCCCCCAACGGCGTCAACATCAATGCCGGTTGCGGCAGCCTGCATCCGGCCGGCATCGCCGCCGCCGTGCGCGAGCATGGCGCGCATCTCGGCATGGCCCTGGACGGCGATGCCGACCGGGTGATTTTTGTCGATGAAAACGGCCGGGAGGTGGACGGCGATCACATCATGGCCATCTGTGCCCGCGACATGCTGCAGCGGGGCAAGCTCGCCCACAACACCCTGGTGGCGACGGTCATGAGCAACATGGGTCTGGACCTGGCCGTGCAGGAGATGGGGGGGCGGGTGGTCAAGACCGCCGTCGGCGACCGCTACGTGGTCGAGGAAATGCGTCGCGGCGGATACAACCTGGGCGGCGAGCAATCGGGCCACATGATTTTTCTGGATCACAACACCACCGGCGACGGCATGATCGCCGCCCTGCAGGTGCTGGCCATCATGCAGCGCAGCGGCCGGACCCTGTCGGAACTGGCCGGCGTCATGACGGCACTGCCCCAGGTGCTGGTCAACGTGCGGGTCGCCCGCCGGCAGGATTGGCGGCAGGTGCCGGAGGTGGCGCAGGTCATTGCCGCCGCCGAGGCGGAGTTGGCGGGCAGCGGCCGGGTGCTGATCCGCTATTCGGGCACCGAGCCTTTGCTGCGTATCATGCTCGAAGGCCGCGAGGAGGGGCGGATTACCGCCCTGGCCGAGGAGATTGCCGGCGCCATGGAACATCATCTGGGGGGCCGCAAGGAGGGCTGAAAACATGGCTTTACTGGGTGTCAACATCGATCATGTCGCAACCGTTCGCCAGGCCCGCGGCGGCCGCGAGCCCGATCCGGTGGCCGCGGCGGTGCTGGCGGAGCTGGCCGGCGCCGACGGCATCACCGTGCACCTGCGGGAGGATCGCCGGCATATCCAGGACCGGGATCTGCACGTGCTGCGCCGAACGGTGCAGACCCGTCTCAACCTGGAAATGGCGGCCACCGAGGAAATGGTTCGCATCGCCTTGGAAGTGCGGCCGGAGGCGGTCACCCTGGTGCCCGAAAAACGCCAGGAACTGACCACCGAAGGCGGCTTGGACGTGGCCCAGTTGCATCCATCCCTGGAGTCGGCCATCGATGCCCTGCAGCAGGCCGGCATGCTGGTCAGCCTGTTCATCGATCCGGATCCGGAGCAGGTGCGGGCGGCACGCCTGAGCGGCGCCCGGGCCATCGAGATCCATACCGGCGCCTATTGTGAGGCTCCGGCCGGCGAGCAGCGGGACAGAGAACTGGAGCGCATCCGGACCGCCATCGTCGCCGGGCATGAAGCCGGTTTGCAGGTGCATGCCGGCCATGGTCTGAACTATAATAACGTGCAGGCGGTGCTGGCCCTGGGCGGGGTGCGGGAATACAACATCGGCCACAGCATCATTTCCCGGGCGGTCCTGGTCGGTCTGGAGCGGGCGGTACGGGAGATGGCTGCTCTGGTGCACGGCGCCTGAGGATGTCCGGCATCAGCGGGCTGGGCACGGATGTGGTTCGGATCAGCCGTTTTCGGCGCCTGCTTGAGGAATCCAGGCAGGGGGTTCTGGATCGCCTGTTCCACGGCCGCGAGCAGGCCTATGCTCTGGCCAAGAGGGATCCGGCTCCGCACCTGGCGGTGCGGTTCGCCGCCAAGGAGGCCTTTCTGAAAGCCCTGGGAACGGGCCTGGCCGAGGGCATCCGCTGGCTGGATCTGGAGATCGTCCGGGATGCACGAGGCAAACCCGACCTGCTGCTGCAAGGTCGGGCCGAGGAGCTGTTCCGGGTGGGTGGGCATGGTCGGCTGCACCTGTCCTGCAGCCATGACGGGGATTATGCCCTGGCCACGGTCATATTGGAGAAAATCGGGTAACTGTTGAGCAGCCGTTGAGGAAAGTCTCGGGTCGCCCACGCCAACCCGTCCCCGGGGCTTGGCCGGTGTGCCATCCGGGCGCCAGACACCCTCGGCGTGGGCGACCCGAGACCCTTTGCCGAATAATGACAAAATCCGCAGGATTTCGCCTGACGGCGGACTCCGCATGGGAAAGGATGCATGGATGTTGACAGCGCGCGATATCATGTCCCGAGAGGTCCATACCATCGACCTGGAAGCCAGCGTCGAAGACCTGGCCCGCCGCTTTCTTGAGGTCGGCGTCAGTGTCATGCCGGTCCTGGATGCCGCAGGGCGTCTGCAGGGCATCGTCTCGGAAACCGATCTCATCGCCCGGGACCAGCCTTTGCATATTCCCACGGTCATCACCTTGTTCGACTGGGTGGTCTACCTGGAAAGCGAGGAGCGTTTTTCCCAGCAGGTGCGCAAAATGACCGCGCGCAAGGTCAGGGAGATTTGCACTCGCGAGGTGATCACCTGCTCCCCGGACGCCACCGTGCCCGAGATCGCCGCCCTGATGGTGGAAAAAGGCATTCATCTGGTCCCGGTGGTGGAACAGGAGCGCCTCATCGGCGTGGTGGCCAGGCACGACATCATCCGCAGCATGGGAAACGCCTCGTGAACACATGGCAGCTTGATACGGCTTCGCCCGAGGAGACCCGCCGATTGGGCTGTTGCCTGGGCCGGGAAATCCGGCAACCGGTGGTGCTGCTGCTGGTTGGCGAACTGGGCGCCGGCAAGACCTGTCTGGCGCAGGGCGTGGCCCGGGGTCTGGACGTGCCCGCCGACGAACCGGTGGTCAGCCCCTCCTATACCCTGATGAATGTCTACCCGGGTCGTTTGGAAATGTATCATTTCGATCTCTACCGCCTATCGAATCCCGATGAACTTCATGATCTGGGGGTGGAGGAATATTTGCCCGGTGCCGGCGTGGCGCTGGTGGAGTGGGGTAACCGCTTTCCCGGTCTGAGCGATGACTTTTTGCAGATCGAAATCAGCCATGCGTGCGGGGACTCGCGCCGGTTTACCCTTTCAGCCCGGGGCCCGGTTGCCGGTGCCTTGCTGGAGCGCTTTCGGCAGGCCTGGCAGACCGCTGCCTGAAACCTGACAGCGTAGACAGCGAAGGTCGGTAAAAATGTTTTGACCCGACCAGGAATTCTTGTTATGCAAGACCTCCTGCCGCCTGGAGTGGCGGCAGGAGGATTTCCCCAAGGAGGATATGAGGTATGGCCCTGGTGGTTCAGAAGTACGGGGGCACGTCGGTAGGCTCCGTCGAGCGCATTCGCAATGTTGCCCGGCGGGTCGCCAAGACCTACGACGATGGCAATGATGTGGTGGTGGTGGTTTCCGCCATGTCCGGCGAGACCAACAAACTGGTGTCGCTGGCCAATGAAATGTGCGATTTCCCCAGTGAACGTGAATTCGACGTGCTGGTGGCGACCGGCGAACAGGTCACCATTTCCCTGCTGGCCATGTGCCTGCAGTCCATGGGATATCAGGCCAAGAGTTATTTGGGTTCGCAGATTCCCATCATTACCGACAGCGACTTCACCCGGGCCCGCATCGAGCGCATCGGCGACAAGAAAATTCGCGAAGACCTCAAAAACGGCACCATCATCGTGGTGGCGGGATTCCAGGGCGTCGATCGGGATGGCAATGTCACGACCCTCGGGCGTGGCGGTTCCGATACCTCGGCCGTGGCCGTCGCCGCCGCTCTGAAGGCGGACGTCTGTGAGATCTTCACCGACGTCGACGGCGTCTATACCACGGACCCGCGCATTGTTCCGGAAGCCGCCAAGATCGAGAAGATTTCCTACGACGAGATGCTGGAAATGGCGTCCTTGGGCGCCAAGGTGCTGCAGACCCGTTCGGTGGAATTCGCCAAGAAGTACGGCGTGGATGTGCACGTCCGTTCCAGTTTCAATGATAATCCAGGCACTCTGGTCACCAAGGAGGATGAGGATATGGAAACCGTGCTGGTTTCGGGGATTACCTACAATAAGGACGAATCGAAAATCAGCGTGCTGCGGGTGCCGGACAAGCCCGGCATTGCTTCGGCCCTCTTTTCGCCCCTCTCCGCAGCCGGGATTACCGTGGACATGATCATCCAGAACGTCTCGACGGACGGTTCCACCGATTTGACCTTTACGGTGCCGCGGGGCGACTTCAAAAAGGCGCTGAAAACCGTGGAGGAGACGGCCCGGGAAATCGGTGCCGCCGGGGTGAACAGCGACGAGCACATCGCCAAGATCTCCATCGTCGGGGTCGGCATGCGTTCCCATTCCGGCGTGGCCAGCAAAATGTTCCAGGTACTCGCCGCCGAAGGCATCAATATTCAGATGATTTCCACCAGCGAGATCAAGATTTCCTGCGTTATCGATGCGAAATATACCGAGTTGGCCGTGCGCGTGCTGCACGAGGCCTTCGAACTGGCGAAAAAAGACATCAAGGCCGAATAGAGGCATCCATTGGATTCCCGGCCGCAGCCAAAGGATGAGAGCATGACTGCGATCCGATTGTACGATACGACCCTCAGGGATGGTACCCAGGCGGAAGAGATCTCCTTTCTGGTGGAGGACAAGCTGCGCATCGCCCAGAAGCTGGACGAGCTGGGTATTCATTACATCGAAGGCGGGTGGCCGGGCTCCAATCCCAAGGACATCACCTTTTTCAAGGAAATCAAGAAACTGTCCCTCTACCAGGCGAAGGTTGCCGCCTTTGGCTCGACCCGTCGGGCCAAAGTGACGCCGGACAAGGACCACAATCTGCGGACCCTGATCCAGGCCGAACCGGATGTCATCACGATTTTCGGCAAGACCTGGGATTTTCATGTACACGAGGCACTGCGCATCAGCCTGGAGGAAAACCTGGAATTGATCCATGATTCCCTGGTGTTCCTGAAGCAGAACGTGGCAGAGGTCTTCTACGATGCCGAACACTTTTTCGACGGTTACAAGGCCAATCCGGAATATGCCCTGAAAACCCTGGAGGCGGCTGCGGCGGCACAGATCGATTGTATCGTCCTGTGCGATACCAACGGCGGCACCCTGCCTTTCGAGCTGCCGCCCATCATGGCCGAGGTCCGCAAGCGCATTGCCCTGCCCATCGGCATCCACACCCACAATGACAGCGAGTGCGCGGTGGCCAACGCCCTGGTGGCCGTGGATTGCGGCGCGACCCAGGTACAGGGCACCATCAACGGTTTCGGTGAACGCTGCGGCAATGCCAACCTCTGTTCCATCATTCCTTCCCTGTCCCTGAAGATGGATCGGCCCTGTCTCACCGACGACCAGTTGGCCAGATTGCGGGAAGTGTCCTGTTACGTTTACGAACAGGCCAACCTGGTTCCCAACAAGCATCAGCCCTATGTCGGCAATTCCGCCTTCGCCCACAAAGGCGGCGTGCATGTCTCGGCCATTGCCCGGCACCCGGAAACCTACGAGCACATCCGCCCGGAGCGGGTCGGCAACGTCAGTCGGGTGCTGGTTTCCGATCTGTCCGGACGCTCCAATATCCTGGCCAAGGCGGCTCAGTTCAACATCAATCTGGACAGCAAGGATCCGGTGACCGTCGAGATTCTCGCCAACCTCAAGGAACTGGAGAACCAGGGCTACCAGTTCGAAGGCGCCGAGGCCTCCTTCGACCTGCTCATGCGCCGGGCGTTGGGGACCATGCGACCCTTCTTCTCCGTGGTCGGCTTCCGGGTATTCGACAGCAAGCGCCTGGAGGACGACAAGCCCTTTTCCGAAGCCACCATTCAGGTCAAGGTCGGCGGCCGCGTCGAGCATACCGCGGCCGAGGGTTCCGGTCCGGTCAACGCCCTGGATAACGCCCTGCGCAAGGCCCTGGAAAATTTCTATCCCCAGATCAAGCAGATGCGCCTGCTGGACTACAAGGTCCGGGTGCTGCCGGCCGGCAAGGGCACAGCATCCATGACCCGGGTGCTCATTGAATCGGGGGACAAGGATCAGCGCTGGGGCACCGTCGGGGTCAGCGACAACATCATCGACGCCTCCTACCGCGCGCTGGTGGACGCATTCCAGTACAAGTTGCTGAAAGACAGCGAGGAGCAGTAAACATCGTGCGCCGTTCCGCCGGAACCCTGCTTCTGGTGGCATGCGCGCTGGCTCTCTACGGATGGCACTGGCACCGGGCGACTTTTCCCCAAATGGAAAAGTCCCCGGTTTTTTTTGCCCCCAAGCCGGGCTCCTTGACGGTGGCCTTGGGGGCCGGCTTTTCCATTCCGGGAATTCATCAAATTTTTGACGGTACCGATCTGGATGACGTCATTCGAATGGCGGCGCCCGATCTGCCCCCGGGTTGCCATGTGCAATCCGGTCCGAAGCCTGCCCTGGTCGACGGAGAGTCCTTGGAGTTGAGCTGGAATGAGGGGCAAGGGGTGGAAATAAAAAGGGGTTTTATGTCTGCCGGACAGCGCATGATCCTGGGTGTCCGCTTGCATCCGGATCGGATGACCCTGCGTGATTGGGAAGCTTTGCCGGGTATCGGGCCGAAATTGGCGGAGCGCATCGAAGAGGACCGCCAAAAAAATGGCGATTTCGGAGTCTGGAGCGAAGTTCAGCGCGTTAAAGGCATCGGTCCACGCCGAATCGAGGCCCTCGAAAAATATTTTTAACTCCGGGTTGTTCATGTAAGTATTCGATTTATAGTTGAAAAAAATCTCCTCAGGAAGGGGGTCAAAGAATTTCGGGTAGATTTTCGGGTTCTGGCACAACTTATGTAATTACTAAATGGCACCAGCGCAAGGCTGCTAGAACGCCATTTTGACTATCTCGTCAGGGGGAAACCATGAAATGCCCGAAATGCAAAAGCCGCATGTATGCCGAGAAATTCTATGACTTTGTGAGGGTGTTTGATGCATGGAAATGCTGCGCCTGCGGAGAGATCATCGATCACACCATTCTGGCCAATCGGGCCCGCAGTCAGAACCTGTTTCTGGGCTGAGGCGATTGTCCATAAAAAGATAAGGGCTGGAAGAGAAAACTCTTCCAGCCCTCTTTTTTCTGTTCCATCCTTCCGCAGTCGTTCAAAAGCCGTCAGCGCGCTCCTTTGCGTTCCGCCATAATCTTGTAGGCACAGAATTCGCCGCACATGGTGCAGGCACCGTGACCGTCGTCGACGCCCGATTCGGCCCGCAGGCGGCGTGCCTTGTCCGGGTCGAGGGCCAGGGCGAACTGGCCCTCCCAGTCGAGGGCTTTGCGGCAGCGAGCCATGGCCAGGTCCTTGGCCATGGCGCCGGGTACTCCTTTGACGATATCGGCAGCGTGGGCCGCGACCCGGGCCGCCATGACTCCTTCATGCACATCCTGGGCGTCGGGCAGGCGCAGATGTTCGCTGGGGGTGACATAGCAGAGGAAATCGGCTCCGGCGCCGGCCGCCAGGGCGCCGCCGATGGCGCAGGCGATATGGTCGTAGCCGGGGGCGATGTCGGTGACCAGGGGGCCCAGGACGTAGAATGGCGCGCCGTGGCAGAGGCGTTTCTGGAGCTGGATGTTGGCCTCGATCTGGTTCAGGGGTACATGGCCGGGACCTTCGATCATGACCTGCACCCCGGCATCCCAGGCGCGCTGGGTCAGTTCGCCAAGGAGGATCAGTTCATGGATCTGGGCCCGGTCCGTGGCGTCGGCCAGGCAGCCGGGCCGAAAGCCGTCGCCCAGGGACAGGGTGGCGTCATAGGGGCGGACGATTTCCAGCAGCCGGTCGTAATGCTCGAAGAGGGGGTTTTCGGCGTCGTTGTGGGCCATCCAGGCGACGGTAAAGGAGCCGCCTCGGGACACCACTTCCATGATGCGGCCTTCGCGGTCCATGCGCTCCACCGTCGAGCGGGTGACACCGCAGTGCACGGTAATGAAGTCCACCCCGTCATCCAGATGCTTGACCACGCCGTCGAAAATATCGTCCACTGTCATGTCGACGATGGCCTTGCCCTTTTTTACCACCGTGTCGCAGGCGGCCTGGTAGAGGGGTACACTGCCGATACAGATGTCGGTTTCGGCGATGATGGCGCGGCGGATTTCGTCGATGGGGCCGCCGGTGGACAGATCCATGATGGCGTCGGCGCCGGCGGCCACGGCGACGCGGGCCTTGGCCAGTTCGTTGTCGATGCTGGTGTCGTCCTTGCTGGTGCCGATGTTGGCATTGACGCGGGTCGGCAGGCCCTGGCCGACGGCCAGCGGACGGCCGTGGGCATGGCGGTTGTTGTGGCAGATGATGGCGGTGCCGGCGGCGATGCGCTGGCGCAGGATCTCCGGGTCGAGGCCGGTGCCGGCGGCAGCCTGGCGCATTTTATCCGATACGATGCCCTGGCGGGCCAGTTCCAGTTGGGTCATGGAATGTCCTTTTCATGCAGTGGAAGCGCCCCGGTGGGGACGGCTTGGTTCGGGGTTGGGCGGGGCCGTCAGCCCGGCGGATGTTGCAGCATTCGTCCCAATTGCCGGGCCGCCGCGAAATGGTTGACCGGTCCGTGCCCGGCCCCCAGGTCCACGGCCCTTTCGATGGCCGTGGTGATGAACTGTTTGGCCGTGGCCACCGCCGCCGGCAGCGGCCTGCCCTGAGCCAGCAGGGCGGCGATGGCGGCGGAAAAGGTACAGCCGGTGCCGTGGGTGTTGCGACCGGAGATGCGGGCCGCGGGAAATCGTTGCCACCCCCGGCCGTCCCGGAGCAGATCCACCGCCTCACCTTCGAGGTGCCCGCCTTTCATCAGCACATGGCGCACGCCCATTTCCTGCAGGCGCAGGGCGGCCCGGGCCATGTCCTCCTCGTTGCGCACCGGCAACCCGGTCAGGATCTCGGCTTCGGGCAGATTGGGCGTGAGCAGGTAGCAATGAGGCAGCAGTTCCTCACGGCAGGCCTGCACCGCGTCCCGCTGCAGCAGGGCGGCACCGCCCTTGGCCACCATGACCGGATCGACCACCAGCAGTCGACCGCAGGCCGCCAGCCGGCGCGCCACCAGGCGGACCATCTCGGCGTTGTGCAGCATGCCGGTTTTGACCACCTCCGGAGCGAGGTCTTCCAGGACCGCATCCAGCTGTTGGGCGACGAAGTCGGCGGGCACCCCATGGATGGCCCGCACCCCGCAGGTGTTCTGGGCGGTCAGGGCGGTGATCACGCTCATGCCGTAGCTGCCCAGCAGGGTGACGGTTTTCAGGTCGGCCTGAATGCCGGCACCGCCGCCGCTGTCCGAGCCGGCCACGGTCAAAACCCGGCCCCGGGGCCAGGGTTGCCGGACATTGAACTGCAGGGCGATTTCCGCCGCCGCCAGGGCCGGGGACGGATCCGCCAGCACCGCGGAAATCACCGCAACGGCGTCGGCGCCGGCGGCCAGAACTTCGCCGGTTCGGTCCCGGTCGAGGCCGCCGATGGCGACCAGCGGCAGGGCCACGGCCTCACGCACGGCGCGCAGGGTGTCCAGGCCGACGTGCACGGCATCGCCCTTGGTCGCCGTCGGATACATGCTGCCCACTGCCAGGTAGTCGGCGCCGGCCGCCTCGGAAGCTTGCGCCTGGGCGACAGTGCGGTTGGAGGTGCCGATGATTTTCCCGGGACCGAGCAGCGCCCGGGCCGCGGCTACGGGCCTATCCTGTTGACCGAGGTGAACGCCGTCGGCATCGCAGGCCAGGGCCAGTTCGGGGCTGTCGTTGATCAGGAACAGGGCGCCGGCGGAACGGCACAGAGCCCGCAGTTGGCAGGCCTCGGCGTACATTTCCTGCTCCGGCAGGTCCTTGGCCCGGTACTGCAGGACGCGCACTCCGCCGCGCAGGGCGGCCTCCACCCGCTGGCATAGGGCCTCCCCCCGGGAACCGTCGGTGATCAGGTAGAGCCCTCGGATGTCGGTTTTTTGCATGGCATTTCCCGTTGTGGTGAAAAAACTAAATTGTTTGCACGGGGGCTTCTCCCACGCCGAGGCTGTCTGGCGCCCGGATGACGCCAGCCAAACCCCTGCACCACCGTTGCTGCATCGTGAACGAAAAAACAAAATCGTCGCGGCCGGCAGGCGCGCGACGATGGCACCGTTCTGGTGCAACCTGGCCGCTTCCCTACGCCGGCATGACCCGGATCAGGTTCCAAGGGTCGTTCCGTTTGGCACGGAACTCTCAGTATCACACGCCCCTAGCGGATAAATCGGATGGCTCCGGAGCTGCCATGGACCGGCATGCCCTTGACGTCATTCTAATATGCCCGCAACGCCAGGGAAAGCCTTTTTTACTTTCTGCGACGGGGCGCCGGCGCCATCCCGGAAATTGTGCTTTACAGTCCTTCGGCGGAGTGCTACATGTTCAGGTTTGATTGTATCCCTTCTTGTCAGGACCCGCGAACATGCTTGATTACCAAGGTCACCGCCCCACTTACGTCGAAATCGATCTGCAGGCGCTGCGCCACAACTTCCGCCAGGTCCGGGACCAGGCCGGTCCCGGACAGGGCATCCTGGCCATCGTCAAGGCCGATGCCTACGGTCACGGTGCCGCGCGGGTGGCGCCGGTGCTGCAGGCAGCGGGCGCGAGCATGTTCGGAGTGGCCATCGTCGAGGAGGGTATGGCCCTGCGCGAGGCCGGGGTGACCCGGCCGGTGCTGGTGCTCGGCGGCCTCTATGCCGGGCAGGAAGAAGATCTGGTGCGTTACGACCTGGTGCCGACCCTGTTCGATGTCGAGGTCGCGCGCCGTCTCAACGGTTGGGCGGCGGGGGCCGGGGTGGTGCTGCCCTATCATCTCAAGATCGATACCGGCATGGCGCGCATCGGATTCTCGCCGTCGGAACTGCCCATGGTGCTGAAGGAACTGGCGGCTTGCCGGGCCCTGCGTATGGAAGGGGTGTTGTCCCACCTCGCTCTGGCCGACGATCCGGATCATCCCCTGACCGGGGATCAGATCGGGCGTTTTCGGCATGGTCTGGAACTGGTGAAAGGGGCCGGTTTCACGCCGCGTCATGTGCATCTGAGCAACAGCGCCGCCCTGCTGTCGCGGGCATTGCCGGAGTGCAACCTGGTACGACCGGGTATCATTCTTTACGGTGGCCTGCCGGCACCCGGTTTTCACCGCCATTGCGATTTGCTGCCGGTGATGAGTTTTCGTACCTCCGTGGCTCAGCTGCGCACCATTACGGCGGGGACCGGGGTTTCTTACGGACATCGTTTTGTGGCCCAGCGGCCGACGCTGCTGGCGGTGATTCCCGTCGGCTACGCGGACGGCTTCAGCCGCGCCCTGTCCAATTGCGGCGAGGTTCTGGTGCGTGGACACCGGGCCCGGGTGGCCGGAACGGTTTGCATGGACTGGACCATGATCGATGTCACCGACATTCCCGAGGTGGCGGTGGGCGACGAAGTGACCCTGCTGGGCCGCGACAACGGCCAGCGCATCACCGCCGAGGAATGGGCCGGCCGCATCGGCACCATCGGTTATGAAGTCTTCTGCCAGGTCAGCAAGCGGGTACCACGGCTCTATCTGGAAGGTCCGCATGGGGACTGACGGTCTGCGACTGGCGCTGGATCTGGGGACCACCAGCCTGGCCGGGCGGTTGCTCGACGGGCGGGGGCGGGTGCACGCCGAAGCCCAGGTCAACAACCCGCAGGGTGTTTACGGATCGGATATCATTCAGCGCCTGGAGCGGGCCCGCGAGGGTGAGGGACCAAACCTGCAGCGCCTGTTGCTGGACGGCCTGAAGACACTGCTGGCCGCTCTGCTGCGCCAGGCGGATTGCAATGCCGCGGCCATCGTCGCAGCGGCCGCCGCCGGCAATCCCGGCATCTGCCACCTGTTGCGCGGTCTGCCCGTCGAGCCGCTCCTGTTTCCGCCCCATCGGCCCCGGGAACGCGGCGCCGTCCTGTTGGCCGCTGCCGAACTCGATGTTGGTCTCGTGGTCCCCGTCTATCTCTTTCCCTTGGTCAGTGGTTATGTCGGCGGCGACCTGGTGGCCTTTCTTTATGCCCAACAGCCGGCGGCGCCCGGCAGCTTGTTTCTTGATATCGGTACCAACGGTGAGATGGCCCTGTATGCCGAGGGCCGTTGGTGGGCGACCTCGGTGGCCGCCGGCCCGGCTTTCGAGGGTGGTGGATTGGCATGCGGCATGCCGGCCGGCCCCGGGGCGATTGTCGATGCTCAACTGGCCGGCGACGACCTGCGTTTCACGGTGCTCGGCGGCGGGCCGCCCAGAGGACTGTGCGGCAGCGGCTTGGCGGCGGTCGTGGCGGCGGCCCTTGAGGGCGGCCTGCTCGACCGGCATGGCACCCTGGTCGAACCCCTCGCGGTGCCGGGTAATCTTTCCCGCCACATCGTCGAGGTCGGCGGTGGGCGGGTCCTGCGGCTTTACCGCGATGCGACCGTCGATTTGCTGCTGACCCAGGAGGACATCCGCCGCTTTCAGCTGGCCAAGGCGGCGGTCCGGGCCGGAGCCGTCTGTCTGCTGGCTCGGGCGGGGGTGTCGGCGGAGCGCATCGAGCAGGTCATCGTCACTGGTGCCTTCGGGTTTTCCCTGCCCGCCGCGGTCCTGAAAAGGGTTGCCATGTTGCCGGAAATCATGGTAGATAGGGTACGCTTCGCCGAGGCCGGTGTGCTGGCCGGCTGCGGTCGCCGACTGCTCGATAAGGATGCCGGTGCGCAGGTCGCTGCCCTGGCGCAGCGCCTGCAGGCCTACCCCCTGTCGGGGACGCCGGCTTTTGAACGCGCCTTCCTCAACGCCATGGAGTTCTGAAAACCGCCAGTCGACGGTTTTTTTCTTTTTTACCGATGTATACGCCGTGTCGGCGGCTTGCCGCGCGGTACTCCGGTTCAGCTTTCAAGCAGGAAAGGACTACAGTTATGGCCGTCATAAAACGTGCCCTGATCAGTGTTTCGGACAAGACCGGTGTGGTCGACCTGGCCCGCCAGTTGGCCGCCTTCGGCGTCGAGATTTTGTCGACGGGCGGTACCGCCGGCCTGTTGCGCCAGGAGGGTCTGACGGTGCGGGACGTATCCGATTACACCGGGTTTCCCGAAATGCTCGACGGCCGGGTGAAGACCCTGCATCCCAAAGTGCATGGCGGCTTGCTGGGCATGCGCGACAATCCGGCCCATGTGGCGAAGATGCAGGAGCACGGCATCCAGCCCATCGACATGGTGGTGGTCAACCTCTACCCCTTCGAGGCGACGGTGGCACGCCCCGACTGCAGCCTGGAGGACGCCATCGAGAATATCGATATCGGCGGCCCGACCATGCTGCGCAGCGCGGCCAAGAACAACCGGGATGTCACGGTGTTGGTCGATCATGCCGACTACGCGGCGGTGCTGGCCGAAATGAATGCCAGCGGCGGAGCCGTTGCGCCGGCCACCAATTTTCGCCTGGCGGTCAAGGTCTACCAGCACACGGCCGCTTACGACGGCGCCATTTCCAACTGGTTGGGGCAACGCCTCGGCGGTGCGCCGACCGCCTTTCCGCCGGTTCTGAGCCTGCAGTTCAAGATGGCCCAGGAAATGCGCTACGGTGAGAATCCCCATCAGGCGGCGGCCTTCTATGTCGAAGACAAGGTGGCCGAGGCCGGCATTGCCACGGCCCGCCAGTTGCAGGGCAAGGAATTGTCCTACAACAACATCGCCGATACGGATGCGGCTCTGGAGTGCGTCAAGCAGTTCGACGAAGGGCCGGCCTGCGTCATCGTCAAGCACGCCAATCCCTGCGGGGTGGCTGTCGGTGCGACCCTGCTGGACGCCTATCAGCGGGCCTTCAGTACGGATCCCGAATCGGCCTTCGGCGGCATCATCGCCTGCAACCGCGAACTGGATGCGGAGACGGCAAGCGCCATTGTCGAAAAACAGTTCGTCGAGGTGATCATCGCACCGGCGGTGTCCGAGGCGGCGGCGGCCATCGTAGCCGCGAAGAAAAACGTGCGTCTGTTGGCGTGCGGAGCCTGGCCGGCCATGCCTGGGGCGCGCCTTGATTTCAAACGGGTCAACGGCGGTTTGTTGGTGCAGGATTGCGATCTGGCCCTGACCGGAGAGTTGCGGGTGGTTTCCCGTCGGGTGCCGACGGAGCAGGAAATGCAGGATCTGCTGTTTGCCTGGCGGGTGGCCAAGTTCGTCAAATCCAACGCCATCGTCTACGGTCGCGACGGCATGACCATCGGCGTCGGGGCCGGCCAGATGAGCCGGGTCAACTCCGCCCGTATCGCCGCCATCAAGGCCGAGCACGCCGGCCTCGAGGTGCGGGGCGCGGCCATGGCGTCCGATGCCTTTTTCCCCTTTCGTGACGGTATCGACAATGCCGCGGCGGCCGGCATCCGGGCGGTCATCCAGCCGGGCGGTTCCATCCGTGACGAAGAGGTCATCGCCGCCGCCGACGAACACGATATCGCCATGGTCTTTACCGGCATGCGCCATTTCCGGCACTGAAATTCATTACCGACCAAGTCTCGGAGAAAGGAACCGTCGCCATGAAGATTCTGGTCGTCGGCAATGGAGGGCGGGAACATGCCCTGGTTTGGAAAATCGCCCAATCCCCCCTGGTTGCAAAGCTTTATTGCGCGCCCGGCAACGCCGGCATCGACCGCCTGGCCGAGTGCCTGCCCATCGGCGTGGAGAATGTGGACGGATTGCTGGAGTTTGCTCTTCGGGAGAACATCGATCTGACGGTGGTCGGACCGGAGTTGCCCCTGACCCTGGGCATCGTCGACCGTTTTCGGGACGCCGGTCTGGCCATTTTCGGCGCCGACCGGAAGGCGGCCTGGATCGAGGGCAGCAAAAGCTTCGCCAAGGATCTGATGGCCAAGTACGGCGTGCCGACGGCAGCCTACGGGACCTTCGAGGATGCGGCGGAGGCCATCGCCTTCATCCGCCGGCAGGGGGCGCCCATCGTGGTCAAGGCCGACGGCCTGGCGGCGGGCAAAGGGGTGGTGGTGGCCCGCACCGAGGCGGAGGCCATCGCCGCGGTGGAGTCCATTCTCTGTGAGGGAGCCTTCGGGGCGGCCGGCGCCAAGGTCGTGGTCGAAGAGTTCCTGGAGGGGGAGGAGGCTTCCTTTTTGGCCTTTACCGACGGTACCCGCATCGTGCCGCTGGCCTCTTCCCAAGATCACAAGGCCGTGTTCGACGGCGATCAGGGCCCCAATACCGGTGGCATGGGAGCCTACTCCCCGGCGCCGGTGGTGACGCCGGAGATTCATGAGCAGATCCTGGAACAGGTGCTGAAGCCGACCATCGCCGGCATGGCCGCCGAAGGCCGGCCCTACAGCAGCATCCTGTATGCCGGCCTGATGATCAAGGACGGCCGCATCAAGGTGCTGGAGTACAATGCCCGCTTCGGTGATCCGGAAACCCAGCCCCTGCTGGCGCGCCTCAAGTCGGATCTGGTGCCGGTGCTGCTGGCCTGCGCCAAGGGGGATCTGTCCGGCATCGAGTTGGAATGGCACGATAAGGCGGCGGTCTGCGTGGTAATGGCTGCCGGAGGCTATCCCGGCGACTACGTCAAGGGCCAGGAGATTTCCGGCCTGGAGGAGGCGGCCCGGATCGAGGATCTGGTGGTCTTTCATGCCGGCACCAAACGGGTGGACGGCCGGGTCGTCACCGCCGGCGGACGGGTATTGGGCGTCACCGGCCTGGGCGCCACCGTGGCCGAAGCCATGGACCGGGCCTATCAGGGCGTGCGGGTCATCCGTTGGCCGGAGGTGCATTTCCGCAACGACATCGGCGGCAAGGCCCTGAAGCGCTGAAGTCGTCGTCTGCATGATCCCCGGCACAAGGAGAATCCCGGCATGAGTGACCAGCCGTTGGTCGGAATACTCATGGGCAGCGACAGCGACTACGACATCATGGTCGAGGCGGCCCAGGTTCTGAAAGACTTTGGTATTCCCTTCGAAATGACCGTTTCCAGCGCCCATCGCTCGCCGCAACGCACGGCTGAATATGCGCGCTCGGCGCGCGGGAGGGGCTTGCGGGTGCTGATTGTCGGTGCCGGAGCGGCCGCCCACCTGGCCGGGGTGGTGGCGGCGGAAACCACCCTGCCGGTGCTCGGGGTGCCCATCGATGCTTCGGCCTTGAAGGGCCTCGACGCGCTGCTCGCGACGGTGCAGATGCCGGCCGGGGTTCCGGTTGCAACCCTGGCCATCGGCCGGGCCGGAGCCCGCAATGCCGGGATTTTCGCGGCCCAGTTGTTGGCTCTGGCGAATGACGAACTGGCTTGCAAGCTGGATGAGTTCAAGGACCGGATGGCGGCGGGCGTGGCGGTCAAGGCCCGGGCGTTGCAGGATCGTATGAGTCGGGACGGTTTCTGAGTCCCCACCTTTCCGGAAGGAACGCACGGTGCCATACCGATTGTGGCAGGGACTCTGCTCCCTGAAACTGACCCTGATCCTGCTCTTCGCCCTGGCCGGTGTGGCCCTGGTGGGCACGGTGGTGCCGCAGAATCTGGCTCCCGAGGCCTACCTGCGCATCTATCCCCAGCCGGTCTGGACGCTGTTGCGCGCCATGGGGGTGCACGACCTGTATCGCGCCTGGTGGTTTCTGGCTCTGCCGGGCCTGCTGGGCCTCAATCTCGCCGCCTGCACCCTGCAGCGCCTGCCCGGCATGTGGCGTTCGGTGATGCGCCCCCGCCTCAGACCCGATCCGGCCTGGCTGCTCAGCCTTGTCCAGCATGCCGCCTGGTCCGTTCCGGCCCCTCAGGAAACCATCGATTTTCGCCTGGCCGCTCTGCTCAGACAGCATTTCGCGCGGCCACGGTTGTTGCGCGGCGATGGCCGCAATTGGCTGTTTGCCCAGAAGAACGCCTGGGCGCGTTTCAGCGTGGTGGTCACCCATTTGGCCATTCTGCTCATCCTTGGCGGCGCCCTGGTGGGCAAACTGGCCGGGTTCCGCACCCACCTCGAGATTGCCGAAGGGGCAACCGTCGCGACCCTTTCCCTGCCGGGGGCGACCGAGCCCCGGCCATTGGGCTTTGCCCTGCGCTGCGATGACTTTGCCATCGACTATTATCCGGGTACCGATCGGGTGCGCGAGTACCGTACCTTGCTGACCGTGCTGGAGGATGGCCGGGAGTTGCCCGGCCTGACCCGAATCCCCCTGTTGGTCAACCATCCCCTGCGTTTTCGGGGCTTGAATTTTTTCCAGTCAAGCTACGATTTGGCAGCGCCGCGACTGCAGTTGCAATGGCGTGGGGCCGACCAGCAGGCCTGGCAGGAAGTGCCGGTGGTGGCCGGTGAACCCGTGCGATTGGCGGATGGGCACATGGTGATGGTGACCAGTTTCAGCGATGAGCATCGCGGGCAGGGACCCGCTGCCGGTATCGTCGTGGTGGATGATGCCGGCCGCCATGGCCAAGCCATCGTCGGTACCCGTCGCGCCGTGTCCACGGATGGCGCTGACGGTCTGCAGTTTCGCCTCAAGGCTGCCGAGCTGAACTACATCACGGTGCTGCAGGTTACCAGGGATCCGGGCGTGCCTTTGGTGTGGGCCGGATGTCTGCTGCTGTTGGCCGGCTTGGCAGCCTGTTGCGGCTTGTCTCATCAGCGCGTCTGGGTTTTATTGCGGCCCGTCGCCGGCGGTACGGAAATCTGGCTGGGCGGCCGCGCCCACCGTCAGCAACGGCAATTCGCCGACCGCTTCGCCATGCTGCGGCAGCGCTTGCAGGAAGGACTGTCGCAGGTCTTGGCGGAACACCAGGAAGGAACCGGCCCCCATGACCAGTAATCTGTTGTTCAATGTCTGCACCCTGGGCTATCTCCTGTCCCTGGTTTTGCTGCTGGCATACGTGGCCTGCGATGGCCGGTGGCCGGCACTGTTGGCCACTTGGGCGGCCCGGGCGGCTTTCGGACTGCACGGCGCCGGGATGGTCTGGCGCTGGTATGAATCCCATCAGTTGCCCGGCGGGGTGGGGCGCGTGCCGCTGACCAATCTGTACGAGTCGGTGGTGTTTTTTGCCTGGGCCATCATGCTGTTCTACCTGGTTCTCGATCTGAAGCTGCGTCGTCCGGTGGTCGGTATTTTCGTGCTGCCCTTCGCCCTGGCCGGCATGGCCTGGGCCCAGGTCTTTCTCAGCGATGCCATTGAACCGCTGATGCCGGCCCTGCGCAGCCGCTGGCTGGTCTATCACGTGGTCAGCTGTTTTCTCGCCTATGCCGCTTTCACTCTGGCCTGCGCCGCCTCCATCATGGGCCTCCTGCAGGCGGTTCGGCAGAGTAGCGGGGAGCCCGGACGAAGTCGGATTCTGGCGGTGCTGCTGCGGCGGGCGCCCGATGCGGCACAGCTTGATCAACTCAACTATCGCGCCATCGCCATCGGCTTTCCGATCTGGACCCTGGGTATCGTCACCGGGTCGGTGTGGGCCAACTCCGCCTGGGGCAGTTACTGGAGTTGGGACCCAAAGGAGACCTGGAGCCTGATCGTCTGGCTGATTTATGCCGCATTTCTGCATGCCCGCCTGACCCGCGGTTGGGAAGGGCGGCGGGCCGCCTGGCTGTCCATTTTCGGCTTTGCCGCAACCCTGTTCTGCTACCTGGGCGTCAATCTGCTGCTGAGCGGACTGCATTCCTATGCCAGTTGAGCAGGACGATCAACTCCATGCCGAGCCGGTTCCGTTGCGGGACGGAGAAACCCTGGACGATCTGCACCTCGGCGGGTTGCGCATCATTCAGCCGCGTCGCGGTTACCGTTTCTCCCTGGATCCCATCCTGCTTTGCGCCTTCGCCCGCATCGGCCGCGGCGCCACGGTCTGCGATCTGGGAACCGGCAGCGGTGTAATACCCCTGATACTGGCCCGGCGCAGCCCGGCCCGGCATGTCTACGGCCTGGAAATTCAGGCGGCGGCGGCGGACCGGGCGCAACGCAGCGTGCAACTCAACGGCCTGGCGGGGCGGGTGACCATCGTGGCGGGGGATCTTCGCAGGGTACGCAGCCTGCTGGCGGCGGAAAGCTGTCAGGTGGTGGTGGCCAATCCGCCTTACCGGAGCCCGGGCAGCGGACGGCAGGCGGCCGGGGATGAAAGGGCTGCGGCCCGCCATGAATTGCACGGCGGACTGGATGATTTCCTGACCGCGGCCGCCTATCTGCTGGGCAGCGGTGGCCGCTGCACCATCATCCACCTGGCCGAGCGCCTGGCGGAATTGTTGGCGGCCATGCAGCGCTTGGGCCTGGAGCCAAAGCGCCTGCGTTGTGTGCACAGTCGCCTCCATGAACCGGCGCGGCTGGTGCTGGTGGAAGGCCGACGCGGCGGTGCCCCCGGGATCAGGGTGGAGCCACCGCTGGGCATCTACCAGGGAGCGGACTACTCGCCCGAAGTGCTGGCCATTTACGCTTCCTCCTGAACCGCGCGCGCCTTTTCCAGGCGCCGCTGCAATTCCAGCAGCCGTAGCAGCCGCTGTTGCAGTTCCGGGTCGCATAGTCCGGCGGCCAGTTGCCGCAGGTGGGTTGTTTCCTCCTCGGAAAGGGCTTGCTGCTGCCAGTTGCCGGGCAGGGACGGGCGAGCCGGAGGAGGGGCAGGGGCCGTTGCGGTGTGGCCGTAACGCAGATACAGGTCGGTGATCAGGGTTTCCCCAAGGGCTTCGTTGAGTCGTGCCAGGATGCGAGGTTTGAGCAATTGCAGTTGCTGCATCCAGACCGGGTGATCGACCTGGATCTCCAGAATGTCCTTGCGAAGCCGGATCGGCCGAGCGCGGGCGGCGACCTGGGGGCCGACCACTGACGGCCACCAGCGCCAGGCGCGGTATTTCCTGAGCTGGCTTTCGAGATCCCGATGGGCGAACAGTTGCCGGAGAACGTTCTGGACCGAGTCAATGGGGATGAACATGCCGGAGCTCCTGATTGGGGGCGGGTCCCGTGGCTGGGATCGGGAATGCGCCCGGACCGATGAGTCGAGGCACACTTTAACGCCCCGGCGGGAGCCTGTCAACGATGCGGACCAAATGCCGTTGTCCGGGGGGGCATTTCTCCTTGACAAAGCAGGGGGGCTCTCCTATAGTTCGCATTTACGCGTGACACCCGCAATAGGTGCGTCCGGAACCGGTATATGTTCGATAATCTGACGGAAA
The DNA here is from genome assembly GCF_020194955.2 of Desulfuromonas sp. CSMB_57. GTDB lineage: Bacteria > Desulfobacterota > Desulfuromonadia > Desulfuromonadales > Syntrophotaleaceae > JAFCIY02. The sequence goes on from NZ_JAFCIY020000023.1 coordinate 60,180, forward strand.
AACTCGACTCGGTATTCAAGAAGCTGCGCGGTCAGGGGCGACTTACCGAGGAAAATATTCAGCAGAGTCTGCGGGAAGTCCGCCTGGTGCTGCTCGAGGCCGACGTTCATTTCCGGGTCGTGAAGGATTTTGTCACGGCAGTGCGCGACCGGGCCGTGGGGCAGGAGGTGCTGAAAAGCCTCAATCCCGCCCAGCAGGTCATCAAGGTGGTGCGCGAAGAGTTGGGCCGCCTGATGGGCGAGGGGATGGACAATTCCCTGCAGCTTGCCGCCCGCCCGCCGGTGCCGGTCATGCTCTGTGGCCTGCAGGGTGCGGGCAAGACCACCTCCTGCGCCAAGCTGGCCCTCGGCTTGCGGCGCCAGAAACGCAATCCTCTGCTGGTGCCGGCCGATATCTACCGACCGGCTGCCATCGAGCAGTTGAAGACCCTGGGTCGCCAGTTGGGTGTTGCCGTTTTCGATTCGCAGCCCGATGTCGATCCGGTCCAGATCTGCCAGGACGCCCGACGCTATGCGGAACTCAACGGCTACGACACCCTGATTCTCGACACCGCCGGCCGGTTGCATGTCGATGAGGCGTTGATGGGCGAGTTGGTGCGCATCAAGGCGGCCCTGGCGCCACGGGAAATCCTGCTGGTGGCCGATGCCATGACCGGTCAGGACGCCGTCAATGTGGCGCAGAGTTTCGACGAACAGCTCGATATCACCGGGGTGATTCTCACCAAGCTGGACGGTGATGCCCGGGGTGGGGCGGCATTGTCCATCCGCGCCGTGACCGGCAAGCCCATCAAGCTGGTCGGTCTCGGTGAGAAGATCGAGCCCCTGGAGGTTTTCCATCCGGATCGCATGGCCCAGCGCATTCTCGGCATGGGCGATGTTCTGTCGCTCATTGAAAAAGCCGAGGCGGCCATTGATCGGGAGCAGGCCCAGGCCATGGAGAAGCGCCTGCGACAGGAAGGTTTCACTCTGGAAACCTTTCGCGATCAATTGCAGGCCATCAAGCAAATGGGTTCCATGGATTCGCTGTTGAAGCTGATCCCCGGGGTCGGCAAAGCCATCAAGCAGGCCGGCGAGCTCCAGGTGCCCGACAAGGAACTGAAGAAGATCGAGGCGATCATCAACTCCATGACCCCGGCCGAGCGGCGCGATCAGCGCATCCTCAACGGGTCGCGGCGGTTGCGCATCGCCCGCGGCAGCGGGACGACGGTTCAGGATGTCAACCTGCTCATCAAACGCTTCACCGAAGCCCAGAAGATGATGAAGCAAATGCAGAAGATGGGTCCGCGCGGTCTCAAGGGACTGCTTGGCGGAGGACGGCCTTTCTGAAGTGGTGCGGCCCGGTACGATGGCGCAGGTGGCCTGGGTCCGGTTGCACTTTTTTGTGGCAATAGCACGTTAAAATACCTAAAATACCCAATCGAAAACGGAAAATCCGTTAAGAAAGCTCCAGGAGGAACAGCACATGGCGGTAAAAATCAGACTGGCACGCGGCGGCGCAAAGAAAAAACCCTTCTACCAGGTTGTGGTAGCGGACGAGCGCTTCCCCCGCGACGGTCGTTTCATCGAGAAGCTTGGACAGTATGATCCCCGGCAGGAACCGCCGATGGTCAACCTGAGCGAAGAACGTACCCTCGACTGGCTGCAGAAGGGAGCCCAGCCAACCGATACCGTGCGTCGTCTGCTGCGGGATCAGGGCGTCTGGGCCAAGTTCAAGCAGGCCTGAAAGGCCTGTTAGACCGCCGGTGACCGGGGCGGGACCGCTTTTTCTCCAAAGGACCGACGACCATGAAGGAGTTAATCGAATTCATCGCCAAATCCCTGGTAGAAAGACCTGATGCGGTGTCCGTTTCCGAGGAAGTCGCCGAGGACGGCAGCGTGCTGCTCAAGCTGGCTGCCTCCTTGGAAGACATGGGCCGGATCATCGGCAAGCAGGGGCGCACCGCCAAGGCGATGCGAACCCTCCTGAATGCCAAAGCCACCAGGGAGGCCCGGCGGGCGTCCCTGCAAATCATGGAGTGATGGCGACCACCGGCAAGGCCTTGGTGGCCTTGGGCAAGGTTGTCGCGACCCACGGTTTGCGCGGTGCCCTGAAAGTGCAGGGGACCACGCCCGATTTTTCAGCGCTGGCGGATGTGCGCCAGGTGCTGATTCAGCAGGCGGGCGAAGAACCTGAAATCTTTCGGTTGCGCGGTGCCAGTTGGCAGCGGGGCGGTTTGGTGGTGAGCCTGGAGGGTCTGGATACGGTCGAAGCGGCGGCCACCCTGGTGGGCGCCTCGGTGCTGGTGGCGCCGGAGATGATGCCGCAGCCGGCGGCCGGTCGCTATTTCTGGTTCCAGTTGCAGGGCTTGGCGGCCTGGGATCGGCAAAAGGGCGATCTCGGCCGGTTGGAGGATATCTTCGTCACCGCAGCGCATCCGGTATATGTGGTGCGCGGCCGTTTCGGCGAAGTGTTGATTCCGGCGGTGAGCCAGTTCCTGGTCGAGGTCGACTTCGAGCAGGGGCGGGTACTGTTCGATTTGCCCGAGGGTCTGGTACAGGAAGGCTGATGATTTTCGATGTTCTGACCCTCTTCCCGGGCTTGTTTGCATCGCCCTTCGCCGACAGCATTCTTGGCAAGGCAGTAGACCGGGGTTTGATTCGGATTGGCGTACACAATCTGCGTGATTGGGCCGAAGGTCGCCATAAGGTGACCGACGATACGCCCTACGGCGGCGGCGAGGGCATGGTGCTCAAGCCCGAACCGGTGGCACGAGCCCTGGCTGATCTTAAATCGGGGCATCCGACCTCGAAGGTTCTGCTCATGACCCCGCAGGGAAAGCCCTTCCGGCAGGCCGTTGCCCTTGACCTGGCCGCCGAAGAAGGGTTGATTTTCGTCTGCGGCCGCTACGAAGGCGTCGATGAGCGCGTCCGTGCTTTGGTCGATGAGGAATTGTCCCTGGGCGATTTCGTTCTTACCGGGGGCGAACTCGCGGCCATGGCCATGATCGACGCCATTGCCCGACTGCTGCCCGGCGTGCTGGGCAATCGCGACAGCTCGCTGAGCGATTCCCATGCCGACGGTCTGCTGGAGTATCCACAGTATACCCGGCCGGCGGAGTTCATGGGCATGCGGGTCCCCGAAGTGCTGCTGTCCGGCAATCATGCCGCGATTTCGGCCTGGCGGCGCCGCGAGCAGTTACGCCGAACCCTGCAGCGTCGACCCGACCTGCTGGAGCAGGCGGAGCTGGATGCCCGCGATCGGGTCATGCTCGAAGAACTGCGGCGCGAACTGGCCGCCGACCCGGAATGAAGCTCCATCGGTTGGCAGTAGCGCTGGTGCACCATCCGGTTCTGGATCGACGCGGGGATGTGGTCACTTCGGCGCTGACCAATCTGGACGTACACGATATCGCGCGCACGGCGCGCACTTACGGGGTGGGTCGTTTCTACGTGGTGACGCCGCTGGCCGAGCAGTTGCAGCTGTTGGACCGAATCCTCGGTCATTGGCGCGACGGTCATGGGGCAGGCTACAACCCGGATCGGAAGGAAGCCCTGTCCCTGGTGGCCGGGGTGCCGAGCCTGGCCGCCGCCCTGGATGACTGGCAACGCCTTTGCGGTGCCGAGCCCCTGCCGGTGCTGACCGCGGCGGCGCGCGATGGTCGGTTGACCTTTCGGGATTGTGCCCGGATGCTGGCACAACAGCCCCTGCTGCTGGTGCTGGGAACCGGCTGGGGATTGGCGCCGGAACTGTTTCAGAATGGATGGCCGGTGCTGACGCCGATTCGCGGTGCAGGGTCCTACAATCATTTACCGGTACGTGCCGCCGCCGCCATCATGCTGGATCGGTTGGGTGGACAAAGTGGATAACCGTTTTTGTCTTTGTTAAAAACAAGACTCGTTGCGAGGAGGAAGATATGAATATCATCGACCGTTTGGAAATGGAACAGATGCGCAAGAATATCCCGGTATTCAAGGCCGGCGATACCCTGCGCGTACACGTCAAGATCGTCGAAGGCGACAAACAGCGCATTCAGGTTTTCCAGGGTGTCTGCATCAAACGCCACAACGGCGGGGTCGGCTCGACCTTCACCGTGCGCAAGATTTCCGACGGCATGGGCGTGGAGCGCGTTTTCCCCCTGCATTCGCCCAACATCGAGAAGGTTGAGGTGGTGATGGTGGGCCGGGTCCGGCGCGCCAAACTGTACTACCTGCGGAAACTGCAGGGCAAGGCCGCCCGGATTCGCGAAAAACGCACGGTCTGATCCAGCCTTTGGCATACCGACCCCGGCAGGTTTCTGTCGGGGTTTTGTTTTTCAGGGCCGCCGGAGGTGGCCATGGGAGCTGCAACATCTTGAATTTGGAGCTGTTTTCCCTGGCGGAAGAATCACCGCTGTATTTTGAGCAGCGGGCTGCGGCACAGGGCTACCGGGCGGTGGCCGGCGTCGACGAGGCCGGCCGCGGGCCTTTGGCCGGTCCGGTGGTGGCGGCTGCGGTCATTCTTCCTGCGGTGTTCGAGTTGCCTGGCCTGACGGATTCCAAGCAATTGACCGCCGCCGCGCGGGAGCGGCTGTTTCCCTGCATCTGCCGTCAAGCCGTCGCCTGGGGCGTCGGGCTGGCGGATGCCGCGACCGTCGATCGGATCAATATCCTGCAAGCCACGTTGCAGGCCATGCGGCGGGCCGTCAACCGCCTCGCCGTCCCCGCCGACTTTCTGCTCATCGACGGCATTACGCCGCTGCCCGGCACGGTTGCCCAACAGACCTTGAAGCGGGGTGACAGCCGTTCCCTTTCGGTGGCGGCGGCATCCGTGCTGGCCAAGGTCGTCCGTGATCGCTACATGCTGATCATGGAAAACCGGTTTCCCGGCTACGGCTTTGCCGGTCATAAGGGTTACGGCAGCGCAGCGCATCGCGAAGCCATCGCCCGGTTGGGCCCCTGTCCACTGCACCGTCGCACCTTTCGCGGCGTTCGGGAATACCTGTGACGATTCAGCGCCAGAGCCTCGGCCGCTGGGGCGAGGAGCAGGCGGTGCGATTTCTGTGTGCACGCCGCTGGAAGATTCTGGAGCGCAATGTGCGGACCCCGGTGGGCGAACTGGATATCGTCGCCCGGGACGGCCGGACCCTGGTGTTCATCGAAGTGAAAACCCGGCGCACTGCCGCTTTCGGCGCCCCCCAGGAAGCTGTCGGGGCGCGCAAGCAGCGGCAGATTGTGCGCGCCGCGCAGTGGTTTCTGGCCCGGGCCGGAAACCCGTCGGAATCGCTGCGGTTCGACGTGATTGCCGTCATGCCCGCGGCGGACGGGGCCAGGATCGAGCATCTGCCCGCCGCCTTTGGCCTGGATGGCGCCGTGTAGCAACGGATTTATCTTGTCTGCAGACCCGGTTGAGCGGCCGGTCCGAACCGGCTGTCCGGCCCCGGGGGGAAGGGTGGAGCATGGAAATTCATCTATCTTCTTACGGTTACTTTCGGGTCGCCGTGGTGGCTCCGGCTCATCGCGTCGCCGATGTAGCATTCAATACGGAACAGATTCGGCGGGCGGTCCACGACGCCGATGGGTGCCGTTTCTTTCTTTTTCCCGAACTGTGCCTGACGGCCTATACCTGTGGCGATCTGTTTTTTCAGCCGGTGCTCATCGAGGCAGCGCGCCAGGCGGTGATGGAACTGGCGGCATTTACCGCCGAACACCGGGTGACCATGGTCATCGGCGCCCCCATTTTGCAGGGTGGGCGGCTGTTCAACTGCGCCGTTTTCCTGTCCGGGGGGCGTGTGCTTGGCATTGTGCCGAAAACCTATCTGCCCAACAGCCAGGAATTTTACGAGGAGCGCTGGTTCTCATCGGCGAGGGATCGTACCAGCGACACTCTCCAATGGGACGGTGAAGCCATCCCCTTCGGCACCGATCTGCTGTTTCGTGCCGAGGGTCTGCCCCAGTGTCTGGTGGGCCTGGAAATCTGCGAGGATGTCTGGGTGGCCAGTCCGCCCAGCGGCCGCATGGCGGTGGCCGGGGCGACGGTCCTGCTGAACCTGTCGGCCAGTCCCGAACTCCTCGGCAAGAAGGAATACCGGCGGGCCCTGGTGGAAGCCCAATCGGCGCGTTGTCTGGCTGCCTACCTGTATGCGTCGGCCGGTCCGGGGGAATCCAGCACCGACCTGGTGTTCTCCGGCCATTCCCTGATCGCGGAAAACGGAACGGTGCTGGCGGAGTCGGAGCGCTTCCGCTTTGATACCCAATGGATTACCGCCGATGTCGACATCGATCGCCTGATCAACGAACGGCTCAAGAACAACAGCTTCGGCGGGTCATCCCCGGAAGCGGACGGGTTCCGGATTATCGACTTTCCCCTGGCGGACGGTACCTGCAGCGTGGTGCAGCGGCCGGTTCCGGCAACGCCCTTCGTGCCGCCCCGGGAAGAGGAACGAGCCCGGCGCTGCCGGGAGATATTCGATATTCAGACCACCGGGCTGGCCAAGCGTCTGCAGCACACCGGGGCTGCCCGCGCCGTCATCGGTATTTCCGGCGGGCTGGACTCCACCCTGGCGTTGCTGGTCATGGTCAAGGCCTTCGACAAGCTGGGATTGGCGCGGGATGGCATCGAAGCCATCACCATGCCCGGCTTCGGCACCACCGACCGCACCCGGGGCAATGCCGAACGCCTGGCCGAACTGTTGGGCTGCCGGCTGCGCATCATCCCCATCGACCAGGCGGTTCGGCAGCATTTCGCCGATATCGGCCATGACGAAAGGGTGCATGACATTACCTATGAAAATGCCCAGGCCCGGGAGCGGACCCAGATTCTCATGAACATCGCCAACCAGACCGGCGGCCTGCTGGTCGGGACCGGCGACCTGTCGGAACTCGCCTTGGGCTGGTGCACCTACAACGGCGACCACATGTCCATGTATGGGGTCAATACCGGTGTTCCCAAAACCCTGGTCCGCTATCTCGTTTCCTGGTGCGCGGAAGCCGAGTTCGCCGGTGAAATTTCGTCCATTCTGCACGATGTCTGCGACACGCCCGTATCGCCGGAACTGCTGCCGCCCCATGAAAACGGTGAAATCAAGCAGCGTACCGAGGACAAAATCGGGCCCTACCTGCTGCATGACTTCTTTCTCTACCATGCAGTGCGTTTGCAGTATCGCCCGTCGAAAATCTTTTTCCTGGCCCGGCAGGCCTTCGCCGACCAGTTTACCAACGGCGAGCTCCTGTCTTGGCTGCAGATCTTCTATCGCCGCTTTTTTTCCCAGCAGTTCAAACGTTCCTGCCTGCCGGACGGGCCCAAGGTTGGCAGCGTGGTGCTTTCCCCGCGCGGCGACTGGCGCATGCCCAGCGATGCCTGCGCCGCCCTCTGGCTGCAGGACCTGACGCAGTTGCAAGAGGCGCTCAGTGAAGGCTGAGGAGCATCGGCCCGGTACCCTGTATCTGGTGGCCACCCCCATCGGCAACCTGGAGGACCTGACCTTCCGCGCTCTGCGCATCTTGCAGGAGGTCGACTTGATTGCAGCCGAGGATACCCGCTACAGCCGCAAATTGTGCAACCATTATGGGATCCGCACCCCTCTGACCTCCTATTTCGCCCATAACGAACAGGAAAAGGGCGAGCGTCTGCTGCAGATCCTGGCCGAAGGTCGGTCCGTGGCCCTGATTACGGATGCCGGCACACCGGCTATTTCCGACCCGGGCTACCTGCTGGTGCGGCGCTGCCGCGATGCGGGTTTGCCGGTGGCGGCGGTGCCCGGACCTTCGGCGGTCATCGCCGCCCTGTCCGTGGCCGGATTGCCGAGCGAGCGGTTTGCCTTCGAAGGTTTTCTGCCGGCCAAAAGCGCGGCCCGTCGCAAGGCGCTGCGGGCTCTGCAAGGGGAGCCCCGGACCACCGTATTTTATGAGGCGCCGCACCGCCTTGCCGCCGCCCTCGGTGATGTGGTGGTGGAGTTGGGGCCACAGCGGGAGCTGGCCGTGGCCAGAGAGTTGACCAAGGTTCACGAAGAACTGTTCCGGGGGTCCGCGGCGGCGGCTCTGGCTCATTTCAGCCAGACCGAGCGGGTCAAGGGCGAGATCGTGCTGCTCATCGGACCGGCGGCCGACACGGCCCCCGAGGAGACGGTGGAGGAGGCGCTGCACCGCTGGCGGCGGGACACGGATTTGCCCATGCGGGCCATCGTCAAGGAGGTGGCCCGCCAGTTCAACCTGCCGGGCAGCGAGGTATATCGCCGCAGCCTGCAGTTGAAGGAGACTGAAGGCTGAAGGCATTCCTGTCGTCAGAGGCGGATTTCGAAGTTGATGAATTCGTTTCGGCAGGGCGTCCGTTCCACCAGCAGGCGTTCGACCCGGCCCTGGGGCGGGCCTTGGCGCAGCGCTTCGATGGCCTGTTCGACATCCGCCGCCGGCCCCTCCAGGACCGCCTCCACATCCCCATTGTTCAGGTTGCGCACCCAGCCGGTCAGGTGCAGGGCCCGGGCCGTGCAGCGCACGAAGTAGCGAAAGCCCACCCCCTGGACCCGGCCCTGCACCCGGACCGTCGCACGCATGGCGTTCATGATTGCTCCTGTTCGGTGACCATCCGCAGAAAATCCTCCTCGCTGAGAATGGGCAGGTTCAATTGGCGGGCCTTGTCCAGTTTACTGCCCGCATCCGCGCCGGCAATCACGTAGTCGGTTTTTTTGCTGACCGAGCCTGCTGCCCGGCCGCCGAATTTTTCCACCAGTTCCTGCGCCTGGCCGCGGGTCAGGCGCTCCAGGCTGCCGGTGAAAACGAAGGAGCGGCCGGACCAGGGGCCGGTGTTCCGGGAAACGGCCGATTGCGGGATGACCCCGGACTGCTGGAGTTCATCCAGAATGGTACGGTTGCGAGCCTTGCGAAAGAAGTCCAGGACGCTGTCCGCGACTTGCGGGCCGACTTCATGGATGGCCAGCAAGGCGTCGCGGTCGGCTGCCGCCAGGGCCTCCAGGGAGCCGAATTGATCCGCCAGTACCTTGGCCAGGTGCTCGCCGACATGGCGGATGCCGAGGGCGAACAACAGGCGGTTCAGAGGCCGGCTTTTGCTGCCGGCAATGGCTTTCAGCAGTTTGTCGACGGATTTTTCCCCCTGGCGGGGGCAGGCCAGCAGATCCTCGCGGCGCAGGGAGTACAGATCGGCGACACTGCGGATTAGGCCCTTCTCCAGCAATACCTCCAGGGTTCGCTCGCCGAGGCCGTCGATATCCATGGCACGCCGGGCGACGAAATGTTTCAGGGATTCGCGCAGCCGGGCGGGACAGGACAGTTCCTGACAGCGCGGCACCACCTCGCCGTCCAGTTTCACCACCGGACCGCCGCAGGCCGGACAGGTTTCCGGCAGGGGAACCATGCGTTCCTGGCCGCTGCGCTGGTCTTTCAGCACCCGCACCACATCGGGAATGACATCGCCGGCCCGCTCTACCACCACGGTGTCGCCGATGCGGACGTCGAGGCGGGCGATCTCATCCCAATTGTGCAGGCTGGCACGGGACACGGTGACGCCGCTGACCTCGACGGGGCGCAGTTGGGCGACCGGGGTGATGGCGCCGGTACGGCCGACCTGCAGGACGATGTCCTCGACCCGGGTGGTGGCCTGCCGCGGCGGAAATTTGCAGGCCACGGCCCAGCGCGGAGTGCGGGTTTTGGTGCCCAACTCGCTCTGCAGGGCCAGGCTGTTGACCTTGACCACCATGCCGTCGATTTCGTAGGGCAGCTGGTCCCGGCGCAGTTGTAGATCATGAAAATTTGCCAATAGTTCCGAAAGGTTGGCGGCAAGCCGGGTTTCCTCGAGGTTGACCCGCAGACCCCACTGGCGCAACTGTTCGAGGAGTTGCCGGTGGCTGTCGGGCAACGGGGTCGAAATGCGGCCGATGCCATAGGCAAAGAACTGCAACGGCCGGCGGGCGGTGATCGTCGAATCGAGCTGGCGCAGGCTGCCGGCGGCGGCGTTGCGGGGATTGGCGAAAACGGGAAGGCCCTCCTCCTCGCGCTCCCGGTTGAGGGCCTGGAAGGCGGCCAGATCCATGTAGACCTCGCCGCGCACTTCCAGCAGTTCCGGACAGGGTTCCTGCAGCAGCAGCGGGATGGCGGCGATGGTGCGCAGGTTTTCGGTGATCTGTTCCCCGGTCTGACCGTCGCCGCGGGTGGAACCGACGGTCAGTCGGCCGGCCTGGTAGACCAGTTCCACCGCCACGCCGTCCAGCTTCGGTTCACAGACGTATTCCAGGGCATCCGATTGGCCCAGAAAACGTTGGATGCGGGCCTCGAATTCGCCGATTTCCTCGTCATTGGCAGCGTTTTCCAGGGACAGCATGGGCAGGCCGTGCCGGACCGAAGGGAATTTTTCCAGGGGCGGCGCCCCCACCCGCTGCGAAGGGGAATCGGCAGTGGCCAGTTGCGGGAAGGCCTGTTCCAGTTCCAGCAATTCCCGAAACAGGCGGTCGTAATCCGCATCGCTGATTTCCGGGCGGTCGAAGCTGTGGTACAAACGACCGTGTCGATGCAATTCGGCGCTCAGTTGCTGATGGCGGCGCGCCGCCTGTTCCGTGTTCATGGTTAACCTCGGTGTGGATAATGGGATGCTTGCCGGTTCACCACGGCCGGCGCCGTGCGGGCAGCTGAAAGTATCACAATCCGGCGCCAGTTTTCAAACCGCCATGCCATGGCAATTGTAATCCGCCCCCCGGTAGGATACAATTCTGGCCGATATTTTTCCGGTTTTCAATATGTTGGAGGCTCTGATGGATGAGGGGACCTGGCTCGAGCTGGGCGCTCTAACGGTTTTGTTGTTCGCCTCGGCGTTTTTTTCCGGTTCGGAGACCGCCTTGCTGTCCATGGATCGAGTGCGGGTACAGTACCTGGTGCACCAGCAGCGACGCGGCGCCCGGCGGTTGGAGGCCGTTCTGCGGCGCCCCGACGATTTGCTGGGAACCATCCTGGTCGGCAACAACCTGGTCAACATCGCCGCCTCGGTATTCGCCACCACCTTTTTTGTTCGAAGGTTCGGCGCGCGCGGGGAGTTGATGACCATTCTCATCCTGACCCCCGTGTTGCTGATTCTTTCGGAAGTCTGCCCCAAGACCCTGGCGGCCCGGCATCCCGAGCGAATTTCCTTTTTCGTACTGCGCCCCATCCGGGGTGCCATGGTGTTGCTGCGGCCGGTGGTCTGGCTGGTGACGGGCCTGTCGCGCCTGCTGACCTATTTCATCCGCAGCGAACCGCGTCCGGTCATTTCCGAGGAGGAGATCCGGGCCATGATCACCGTCGGCGAGCAGACCGGGGTGGTGGAAACAGAAAAACGCCGCATGCTGCACGGCATCTTCGAGTTGTCGGAAATCCGGGTGCGGGATGTCATGATTCCACGTACCGAAGTGGTCGGCATCGAGGCTTCGGCCACCTTTGCCGATGCCCTGCTCACCGCCCAGCAGTCCAACCATTCGCGTTTTCCCGTCTACCGGGAAAGTCTGGACAATGTCATCGGGGTCATCCATTCCAAGGATATTCTGCGCTATGCCGACCGGCCCGAGGCGTTTGCCCTGCCGGAACTGTTGCGGCCGCCCTTTTTCGTCCCCGAAGCCAAGCCGGTCAATACCCTGCTGCAGGCGTTTCAGAACCGCCGCGTGCATCTGGCCATGGTGGTGGACGAGTACGGCGGGGTGGAGGGCATTGTCACCCTGGAGGACGTGGTGGAAGAAATCATCGGTGAAATCCACGATGAATACGATGCCGAGACCGCTCCCTTTCGCGATCTGGGCCATGGCCGCTATCTGGTGGATGGCAGTGTTCCCCTGCGGGAACTGAACCAGCACTTCGGTTTCAACCTGGCCGAGGAGCACGCCAACACCCTGGCCGGATTTGTGCTTCACTCCCTGGGAACGATTCCTGAAGAAGGCGAGCGTTGCGAGGCGGACGGGATGGTCTTCATCGTGCGCCGGATGCTCGACCGCCGCATCGAACAGGTTGAAATACGTCGCAAGGAAATTCCTTCCTGAGCTGCTGTCTCCAGGCCTCCTGACGCTGCCCGCCCATTTCGGCCCTCCCTGCGAGGGCTTTTTTTATTGTTGCCGTAAGCCCTTAAAAAATTTGCAAAAGCTCCTTGACACGGGTCAGGGGTGCAATTATAGTTCGAGCTAAGTGTAAAAAAGTGGGTAATTGTCCCAAAAGGACTGCGGATGATATTTCAGGGGGAGTTCCACAACGCCATCGACGTCAAAGGCCGTGCCAGCATTCCGGCCCGGTTGCGCGATGTTTTGGTGGCCGCCTACGGTGAAGAGCGCTTGGTCGTGACCCAGAAGGATGGCGGCCTGGTGGCTTATCCCGTCCCCGAATGGGACAAGATCGTGGCTCAGGTCAATGCCATGCGACCCGGTCCCGTCAAGGAAGATATCAACCTGACCCTCATTTCTCCGGCCCAGGAATGTCTGTTCGACAAGCAGGGCCGTATCCAGCTCAGTAAGGCCCAGCGCAGCTATGCGGGACTCGACGGCGAGGGGCGGGACATCGTGGTGGTCGGTTCTTTCAACAAAATCATGCTTTGGGAATGGACCCGGCATGCCGACATGCGCCGCCAAGCCGAAGCACGCCTCAAAGCCGATCCGCAGGTGCTTTATGACTTGGGGTTCTAGGCCATGACGCCGGGGGATTTTCATCACCTTTCGGTACTGCCCCGGGAAGTGCTGGCGCTGCTTCAGCCGCAGCCGGGCGAACGCTTTGTCGACGGCACCCTGGGCGGCGGCGGTCATGCCGGACTGATTCTTGAGGCCATCGGGCCGAACGGGCAACTGCTCGGCCTGGACCGCGATCCCGAAGCGCTGCAGGCGGCAGGGCGGCGATTGGCGACCTTCGGAGACCGGGTGATACTGCGGCAGGGCAATTTTTCCGAGGCCGCCCGTTTTGTCGCCGAACTGGGCTGGCAGGGGGTCGATGGCATGTTGCTGGATCTGGGGGTTTCCTCCCACCAACTCGATACCGGACGGCGCGGTTTCAGTTTCCAGACGGAAGCGCCCCTGGACATGCGCATGGACCCGGAAGCGGACATGACGGCCGAAACCGCGGTCAACACCCTGCCGGAGGACGAATTGGCCAGAATTTTCCGCGAATACGGCGAGGAACGCTTTGCCCGGCGCATTGCCCGGCGCATCGTCCAGGTACGGGCCCGGCAGCCCCTGAAAACGACTTTGGAACTGGCTGAACTGGTGCGCGGCGCTGTCCCCGGCGGACATGTGCCGGCCCGCATACATCCGGCGACCCGGGTGTTTCAGGCCTTGCGGATTTTCGTCAATGATGAACTGGATAGTTTGCGCCACGGGTTACAGCAGGGGCTGGATCTGTTGCGCAGCGGCGGCCGACTGGCGGTGATCAGCTTCCACTCCCTGGAGGACCGCATCGTTAAGCAGACCTTTCGCCGGGAGGCGCATCCGTGCACCTGCCCGCCGTCCCTGCCGATATGCAGCTGTGGACGGCAGCCGCGCATCGAGTTGCTGACCCGCAAGGGCGTGCGCGCCGGCGAGGCGGAAGTCGCCGACAACCCGCGCGCCCGCAGCGCGGTGTTGCGGGCGGTGCGTCGTTTTTGACCCGGGTTGAGGGCTTCGATGGAGGGCTCGCCCCGCCATCGCCCGCCCGGCAGCTCCACAGGCCGAAAGCCTGCTTGCGCTGACGGTTTTGCTATTGAAGTTCCTGTTGAATTGGAGGCGCCATGGCTCACAGCATTTTGCGACCCATCCCCGGCCTGGCCGGAATTTCCTTCCGGCAGCCATCCCTCCGGCAGTTTTTCCTGTTTCTGGCCATGCTGACCTTGGCGGGGATCTTCCATGTCTGGTCGCGCAGCGCTCTCATCCAGCTCAATTACGACATTTCCCGCCATGAGACCCGGTTACGGGAACTGCAGCGGGAGGAAAGCTGCTTGCGGGTCGAAGTGGCGAGCCTGAAGAGTCTGAGCCGTATCGAACGGGTAGCCGTCACCGAGTTGCAGCTTCGCGCCCCGGTGGCAAGCCAGGTTGTCATTGTCCGATGAAGTGGACGCCGGAAAAGTCCTTCCGCATCCGGGTACTGCTGGTCCGTGCCTTTTTTGCGATATTTTTTCTGGCCGTGGTCGGCCGTGGTTTCTGGCTGCAGGTGCTGGATCGCGAGCAGACCGTAGCCCGCGCGCGTCGTCAATATCAGCGCGTGGTGCCCCTTACGCCCCGGCGGGGGGCCATTTATGACCGCAACGGGGAAGAGTTGGCGCGCAGCATCGCGGTCGATTCTCTGTATGCCGAACCCTGGCGCATCACCGACGCCGAGGCCACCGTCCGCAGCCTGGCGAAGGAATTGAAGTTGTCGCCGGCCAGCCTGAAAAAAAGCCTGGTCGGCAAGCGTCGCTTTGTCTGGATCAAACGGCAATTGCAGCCGCGGGAAAGCGAGCAGGTGCGCGAGCTGAAGCTGCCGGGCATCGGCTTCACCAAAGAGCACCAACGGTTCTATCCCAATGCCGAACTGGCGGCCCATGTGCTTGGGTTTACCGGCCTCGATCCCCGCGGCCTGGAAGGGTTGGAACACCGGTACAACAACATTCTGCTCGGTCATGAGGGTTTCCTGGTCACCGCCCGGGATGCCCGCGGCCAGGGTCTGGGAACCAGTCACATCGTGGTAAAGGGGGGCAGTGACGGCCACAGCCTGTATCTGACCCTGGACAAGAACCTGCAATACATCGCCGAGAAGGAACTGGCCGCCGGACTGGAAAAGGCCGGGGCTCCCGCCGGCAGTGCCCTGGTGCTGGATCCACGCACCGGGGAGATACTGGCCATGGCCAGTCGCCCGACCTACAACCCCAACGCCTTCGGCCGGTTTCCCGCCGGCCATCGGCGCAATCGTACCGTGTGCGATGAATTCGAACCCGGCTCCACCCTCAAGCCCTTCGTGGTGGCGGCGGCCATGAATGCCGGGCTGGTTTCGGCCAACCAGAACATCTTCTGTGAAAACGGCCGGTATCGGGTGGGGGGCATCACCATTCACGATCATCATCCCCACGGCGACCTGACGGTGGCCGAGGTGGTAAAGGTCAGTTCCAATATCGGTGTGGCCAAGATCGGCAAGATGCTGGAGCGCCAACGTCTGTACGATGCCCTGCAGTCCTTCGGGTTCGGCCAGCAGACCGGCATCGATTTCCCGGGCGAAGTCACCGGCCGGTTGCGCAATCCGGCGCGCTGGTTCGAAAGCGACCTGGCGGTCATCTCCTTCGGCCAGGGCATGACCGTAACACCCCTGCAATTGGCGCTGGCAACTTGTGTATTGGCCAACGGCGGCAAGTTGGTGCACGCCGACCTGGTGCGCAAGGTGGTGAATGACCATGGACAGGTGGTTGAGGAACGCCGCCCCCGGGTGGTTCGACGAGTCATTTCCGAAACCGTGGCCAATCAGATTCGTGACATGATGCGGGATGTGACCGGCACCGGCGGTACCGGCACCCTGGCGGCGGTGCCCGGTTTTTCGGTTGCCGGCAAGACCGGCACCGCACAGAAAGTGGATCCGGTGACGGGCGGTTATTCGGCGGACAAACGCATCGCCTCCTTCGTTGGTTTCGTGCCGGTCGAGAATCCTCGCCTGGTGATTCTGGTGGTGATCGATGAGCCGCACAAAGTCGTCTATGGGGGCCTGGTGGCGGCCCCGGTGTTTTCGCGCATCGCCTCCCAGTCCCTGCGTTATTTGGGCGTGGCGCCAAGCCAGGCTACCCCGTCTCCGGTCCTGCCGCCGATGCCCGACGTCGCGCCCGCCGGGCCGATTACGGTGGTGGAAACCTCCGCGTCGTTGACGCAGAATGAGGAGGGCAAGCCGCTGATGCCCGACTTCTCCGGCATGAGCACGCGTCAGGTGTTGCAGGCCATGGAGCGGTTGGGGCTGAACATCCGCGTGAAAGGTTCCGGGCGAGTTGTCGAGCAGTCACCGCTGCCGGGCCGCCCCATTCAGTTCGGGGATGAAATCTGGGTCCGGATGATGCCGCCGAGCTGAAAAATTCCCTTTGACTTTTTTGCAAGGGAGAAAGAAAATCGTCGCCTCCATGAAGACTTCCAGCCTTTGCCGGATTATCTGTCCCCGTCTTGAGAGCGCCTGCAGCGACGCCCCCATCAGCGGGCTGTTTTACGACTCGCGTCAAGTCGTACCCGGTGGGGTGTTCTTCGCCCTGCCCGGTGCCAGCGCCGACGGTCACGATTTCATCGATGCAGCTCTGAATCGTGGGGCCCGCGTCATCGTCATGGAGCGCGAACGGTCGCTGCCGGCCGGGGTCATCGGCCTGGTGGTCGAGAACGCGCGTCGTGCCATGGCTTTGGCGGCCGCGGCTTTTTATGGTGATCCGACCCGGGACATGATTGTGGTCGGGGTAACCGGTACCAACGGCAAGACCACCATCACCTATCTGCTGGAGGCGCTGTTGGTTGCCGCCGGTCGGCATCCGGCCATCCTGGGCACGGTCAGCTACCGGTTCGCAGGCCGGGAACTGCCCTCGCGCCACACCACCCCGGAATCGGTGGATCTCATGCGGACCATCGCCGAATTCCGGGATCTCGGTGCGGACAGTTTGGTGTTGGAGGTATCGTCCCATGCCCTGGAACAGCATCGGGCCGACGGTGTCTGGTTCGATGTCGGCGTGTTCACCAACCTGACCCCGGAGCACCTGGATTACCATGCCGACATGGAGGCCTATTTCCAGGCCAAATTGCGGCTGTTCAGCGGCCTGGGGGATCACAGCGCCCGGCGGGCGGTGGTCAACCTCGACGATCCCTGGGGTGAACGTCTGGCCCAATGCCTGCCGGAGGTGCTGGGTTGCGGCACCGGCCCGCAGGCGGCGGTGCGGGCGGAGCGCCATGCCATTTCCCTGCAAGGCATCGAAGCGGATCTGAGCACGCCTGCGGGACCACTGGACCTGCGCTCGCCGCTCATCGGCGAGTACAACCTGCACAACTTGCTGTGCGCCGCGGGGGCCGGCCTGGCCCTGGGTATCGATCCACAGGTCATCGCCGCCGGTTTGGCCGAGGCCCGCCAGGTGCCGGGCCGGTTGGAGCGCATTCCCAATCAGCGCGGCGCCCTGGTGCTGGTGGATTATGCCCACACCGGAGACGCTCTGGAAAATGTTCTATCGACCCTGCGACAGCTGCAACCTCGTCGCCTGGTTTGCGTATTCGGTTGCGGCGGCGATCGGGATCGCAGCAAACGCCCGGTCATGGGGGCGGTAGCCGGGCGCCTGGCCGATGTGGCGGTGCTGACCTCGGACAACCCGCGCAGCGAAGAACCCCTGGCCATCATGGCGGAAGTGGAGGCCGGTTTGCGCCAGGTGCATGAACATCTTTGGACGCGGAGCGAAGCGGAGCGCGCGGTGGGGCGGGGCTATGTGGCCATCGCCGATCGTCGCGAAGCCATCGAGTTCGCCGTCTCCCTCCTGGAGACCGGCGATATCCTGTTGGTGGCGGGCAAGGGCCATGAGGACTACCAGATTGTCGGTTCGCAGCGCCTGCATTTTGATGATCGGGAAGAATTGCGCCGGGCGTTAAGCGGCGCGGCGGGGGCGGCATGAAACTCGATCTGGCCAGTATCGCCGCCATCCTCGGCGGCAGCCTCACTCCGGAACGGGCCTCGGTAGTCATTACCGGGGTTTCCACGGACAGCCGCACCATCCGGCCGGGTGATCTGTTCGTGCCCCTGCGCGGACCCAACTACGATGGCCATGACCATATCGGCCAAGCGGTGCGGGGTGGGGCGGCGGCCTGTCTGAGCGAGGAGGTTATCGCCGGGCTGGCCGTGCCGGTGGTGCGGGTGGGCAATACCATGCAGGCGTTGGGGGATCTGGCTGCCGCGTTGCGTCAGGATTTCGACGGTCCGGTGGTGGCGGTGACCGGGTCTTCCGGCAAGACCACTACCAAGGAAATGCTGGCCGCGGTGCTGTCCCTGACCGGTTCCGGGCTCAAGACCGAGGGCAATTTCAACAATCTGATCGGCCTGCCCCTGACCCTGTTCCGATTGCAACCGGAACACCGCTGGGCGGTGCTGGAAATGGGCATGAGCGCCCGCAACGAGATCGCCCGACTGACGGAGATCGCCCGTCCCGATGTGGGCATCGTCACCAATGTCGGCCCGGCGCATCTGGAACAACTCGGCAGCATTGAAGGGGTGGCGCGGGCCAAGGGGGAACTCTATGCCGCACTGCCGGCGGGGGGCACCGCCATCGTCAATACCGATGATCCGCAGGCCCGGCAGCTACCGGTGGCCAACGGTGTCCAGCGGCTGCTGTTCGGACTGACTGGCGAAGCGCGGGTGCGGGCGAAAGAAATCCGTGTCGATGATTGCGGGGTGCGGTTCGACCTGATCCTGCCGACGGGCCGTTGGCCGGTCCGTTTGGCGGTGCCGGGGCTGCATAACGTGTACAACGCCTTGGCGGCGGCCGCCGCGGCACACGTGTTGAAAGTCGATGGCGAGGCCATTGTGCGCGGTCTGGAACAGTTCCGCTCCAGCCCCGGCAGAATGACTGTGACCCGGTTGCCCGGCGATATCCTGTTGCTGGAGGATTATTACAACGCCAATCCCATGGCCATGCGCGCGGCGCTTGCCTCGTTGGCGGACCTGCCCGGTACCGGGCGGCGTCTGGCGGTGCTGGGCGATATGCTGGAGTTGGGGGCCGCCGCCGAGGATCTGCATCGGCAGGTCGGCGAGGCCGCGGCGGCGATCGTGGATCGGTTGATCCTGCTTGGCACCCTGGCTCCCTCCGTGGCAGCGGGTGCCCGTGCCGGAGGGTTGGCCGCGGATGCCGTGCAGGTGGTCGAGTCCCACGAAGCGGCGGCCGATCTGCTGCAGCAGTGGCTGCACCCCGGCGACCGGGTGCTGGTCAAGGGCTCGCGGGGCATGACCATGGAAAAAATCTGTCACCTGCTCCGGAACGACGGGGCGGCCAATTCTACCGGGCATTAGGAGTTACCGGATGCTGTACCATCTTCTCTATCCTCTGCACACCCAGTTTTCGGCGCTGCAGATTTTTCGCTACATCACCTTCCGGGCGATTTACGCGACCATTACCGCGCTGCTGATCTCCTTTATCCTGGGGCCGTGGCTGATCGAAAAATTGTCCAACCTGCAGATCGGCCAGAGCATCCGCAAGGACGGGCCGCAGTCCCATTTCGTCAAGGAGGGAACCCCGACCATGGGCGGCACCCTCATCCTGCTGGCGGTGGTGTTGCCGACCCTGCTGTGGACCGATCTGACCAACATCTATATCTGGGTCACCCTGCTGGTGACGGTCGGCTTTGGGGTGGTGGGGTTCGTCGATGATTACCGCAAGGT
Source organism: Desulfuromonas sp. CSMB_57 (assembly GCF_020194955.2). GTDB lineage: Bacteria > Desulfobacterota > Desulfuromonadia > Desulfuromonadales > Syntrophotaleaceae > JAFCIY02. The sequence goes on from NZ_JAFCIY020000023.1 coordinate 79,457, forward strand.
CCGGCGGCGCAGCAGCGATGGCCTCAGCGCCCGCGAGAAAATGTGGTGGCTGATGCTCATTGCGGCCGTGGCGGCCACGATCCTGTATCTGTATCCGCCCTTTAAAACGACCCTGGCCTTTCCCTTCTTCAAGGGACTGGAACCGGATCTCGGTTTGTTCTACATCCCCTTTGCGTTGCTGGTCATCGTCGGCGCCAGCAACGCCGTCAACCTGACGGACGGTCTTGATGGCCTCGCCATCGGCCCCACCATCATCGCCTCAGGCACCTACCTGCTGTTTGCCTATGTGGCGGGTAACGTGCGACTGGCGGATTACCTGCAAATCAGTACCGTGCAGGGGGCCGGCGAACTGGCGGTGCTGTGCGGCGCCATGGTCGGAGCGGGACTGGGTTTTTTATGGTTCAACACCTATCCGGCTCAGGTTTTCATGGGCGATGTCGGCAGCCTGTCCCTGGGCGGGGCCCTGGGCACCATTGCGGTCATCACCAAGCAGGAGATCGTGCTGGTCATCGTCGGCGGCATCTTCGTGGTCGAGGCTCTTTCGGTGGTATTTCAGGTCACCTCTTTCCGGCTCTGGGGCCGGCGGATATTTCGCATGGCGCCCATTCATCATCATTTCGAACTGAAGGGCTGGCCGGAACCCAAGATCATCGTCCGGTTCTGGATTATCAGCATCATTCTGGCTCTGGTGGCTCTGTCCACCCTCAAATTGAGGTAACCCATGTCCGTCTATACCGGGCAACGGATTGTCATCATCGGCGCCGGCAAGACCGGCCTGGCGCTGACCGACTTTTTTCTGGCGCGGGGCGCCAGGGTGGCGCTGTCCGATCGCCGGCCGGCGGCGCAAGTACCCGCCGCGGCGGAACTGGTCGCCCGCGGTGTGGACCTGGATTGTCCCGGCCATGATGCGACCCTGCTGGCCGCCGCCGATCTCATTGCCATCAGCCCCGGCGTTGCCCTGGACATGCCGGAATTGGCCGCCGCCATGAGCAGCGGCGTACCGGTGCTGGGCGAAGTCGAAATCGCCGCCCGCGAACTGCAGGCGCCCATGGTCGCCATCACCGGCACCAACGGCAAATCGACCACCACCACCCTGTTGGGCGAGGTGTTCGGCGCCTGGGGCAAGCGGGCCTTCGTCGGCGGCAATCTCGGCACTCCCCTGATTGAGGCGACCCGGTGCGACGACTGGGACTGGATAGTGGCGGAAATCTCCTCCTTCCAGTTGGAAGCCATCGATCGCTTCCGACCCCGCTACGGACTGCTCCTCAACCTCACCGAGGATCATCTGGACCGCTATCCGGATATGGCCGGCTATCTGGCGGCCAAGCTGCGTCTGTTCGAGAACATGACGGCCACGGACGTGGCGGTCATCAACCTGGAAGATCCTCTGGTGCGGCAGTTGACCGCCAATCTGCCCTGTCTCCGCATCGGCTTTTCCAGCCGCGGTCCCGTCGAGGCAGGCATGGGCTTTGACGGCCGCCATCTGATCTGGCGCTGGGCCGGCCGGGAAACGCGGTTTGCCGTCCAAGAACTGCGCCTCAAAGGGTTGCATAATATTGAAAACGTCATGGCGGCGCTGATTCCGCCCCTGCTGGAAGGGTGCCCGGCGGATACGGCCTGGCGGGCGGTCTGCGCCTTTGCCGGCCTCGACCATCGCATGGTGCTGGTTCGGCAACTGCAGGGTGTCGACTGGTTCAACGATTCCAAGGGCACCAACGTCGGCAGCGTGGTCAAAAGCCTGGCCGGCCTGCCCGGATCCGTAACCCTTATTGCCGGGGGCCGGGACAAGGGCGGCGACTATGCGCCGCTGGTCGAGCCGGTGGCGTCCAAAGTGGCCCATTTGATCCTTATCGGCGAAGCCGCGGACCGCATCGAACAAGCCCTTGGAACCCTGACGCATACGGTCCGGGCCGGTTCCCTGGAGGACGCGGTGCAGTTGGCCTATCGATTGACGGAGCCCGGCGGCGCGGTGCTGCTGTCTCCGGGTTGCTCCAGCTTCGACATGTTTCGCAGTTATGCGGAGCGCGGCGAGGTTTTCATGCGGGCGGTGGGTGAACTGCCCGAGGAGGCGGCGCACTGATGGCGACGGGCAGCGGCAGCTACGATTATCGCTTGTTGTCCCTGACGGCGGTGTTGACCGCTTTCGGGGTGCTGATGGTCTATTCATCCTCAAGTATCATGGCTGCGGCGCGTTATCAGGACGGCTTCTATTTTCTCAAGCGTCAGGGCATTTATGCGGCGGTGGGGCTGCTGACGATGATCGGCCTGATGCGCCTCGACTATCACAAGCTTCGTCCTTGGGCGGTGCTGGGTATGCTGGCGTCCACCCTGCTGCTGCTGGGGGTTTTGGTGCCGGGTATCGGCAACACCGCCGGCGGCGCGGCCCGGTGGATTCGCATCGGCGGTCTGACCTTTCAGCCGTCCGAAGCCGCCAAGGTCGGACTGGTGCTTTACCTGGCCCATTCCCTGGCCCGCAAACAGGACAAGCTGAAGAGTTTCAAGCTGGGGGTCCTGCCCTATATGGTGGTGCTGGCCCTGCTGCTGCTGCTGCTGTTGATGCAGCCCGATCTCGGCAGCGCCCTGACCATGGGCGGCGTGGCCATGATCATGCTGCTGGCCGCCGGCAGCCGCCTCAGCCACCTGTTGTCCATCGGTATTCTGGCCCTGCCTTTTTTGCATCACGCGTTATTGGGCGTGGACTATCGCCGCCGCCGGATTATGGCATTTCTCGATCCCTGGAAATATCCGACGGACGAGGGATTCCAGATCATCCAAAGCATGATCGCCTTCGGCAACGGGGGTTTGAGCGGCCAGGGTCTCGGCGGCAGCCAACAGAAACTGTTTTTTTTACCCGAAGCCCACACCGACTTCATCTTTTCCGTCCTTGGGGAGGAGGCCGGGTTTATCGGCGTGCTCATGGTCAGCAGCCTGTTCCTGATCCTGATCTGGCGCGGATTCCGGGTGGCCTTGCTGGCGCCGGACGAGTTCGGACGGCTGCTGGCCTTTGGTCTGACCCTGCTGCTCGGCCTGCAAGCCTTCGCCAACATGGGCGTGGTCATGGGCCTGCTGCCCACCAAGGGGTTGGCGCTGCCCTTCCTTTCCTACGGCGGTACCAGTCTGGTCACCTCCCTGGCGACGGTGGGTATTTTGCTGAATATCTCCAGCCAAATTGAGGAGGGTCGAACATGAGGCTGCTGTTGGCCGGTGGCGGCACCGGCGGTCATCTGTTTCCGGCCGTGGCTTTGGCCCAGCGTCTGCTGGCCGAGGAGTCCAAGGCGGCCGTGCAGTTCGTCGGTACGGCGCGGGGCATCGAGGCCCGGGTGCTGCCCGACCTCGGGTTGCCCCTGGAATGCATCGAGGTGCAGGGTTTCGTAAATCGCAACCTGATGGGCAAACTGGCCATGCTGCCCCAGTTGTGGCGCAGCGTGCTGCAGGCGCGACGAATCCTGGACCGGTTCCGGCCGGATGTGGTGGTCGGCGTCGGCGGCTACGCGTCGGCGCCGGTGCTGGTGGCGGCCCTGTGGCGCAAAATACCCTATGTGATTCATGAGCAGAATGCGTGGCCGGGCTTGACCAATCGTCTGCTGGGCCGCTGGGCGAAGCGGGTCTGCCTGTCCCTGGCGGAGGCGGAGCGGGCCTTTGTCAGTGCTCCGACCCTGGTCACGGGAAATCCTCTGCGGCCCGGTATGGAGGAGTGTCCTCCCATCAGCGACGGCCCGCCGACATTGCTGGTGTTCGGCGGCAGTCTTGGAGCGCGGGCCATCAACGACGGCCTGCTGGCGGCGCTGCCGCACCTGGCCGGTCTGCGCGACCACCTGACCATTATTCATCAGACCGGCGCCGGCGATGTGGAACGGGTTCGGCAGGGCTATGTGGCGGCGGGTTGGCCGGCGGACGGCGTGGTTCCCTTCATTCATGACATGGCCGCCGTCTATGGACGGGCGCATCTGGTGGTCTGTCGGGCCGGCGCCACCACCATTGCTGAACTGACCGCCTGCGGGCGACCCGCGATCCTGATCCCCTATCCTCACGCGGCCGGCGACCATCAGAGCGCCAACGCCCGGGCCCTGGCGCGCAAGGGCGCGGCCCTGCTGCTGCCGCAGGGGCAATTGTCGGGCGAGCATCTGGCCCGGCTGATAGGGGATCTGTTGCAGGACCGCCGGCGTCTGCTGAGCATGGCCGGCGCCGCCGGCAGCCTGGCACGCCGAGGCGCGGTCGACACCATTTTGGAAATTTGCCGGGACATTGCGGCCCGGCGTTCGTAACTACGGAAAATTCACATTGTTGGGGAAAGCAGGCGAAATCAAGCTATGTACGGGAAAATCAGAACCATTCATTTCGTAGGGATCGGCGGTATCGGCATGAGCGGCATCGCCGAGGTCCTGCTCAACCTGGGTTACCGGGTCAGCGGCTCGGATCTGCGGGAGACCGATATCACCCGCCGTTTGGGTGAGTTGGGCGGCGTCATCTATTACGGGCACGCTCCGGAAAACCTGGTGGACGTCGATGTGGTGGTCACCTCCACGGCGGTGCGCGCCAGCAATCCCGAGGTCATCGAAGCCCATCGGCGCCTGATCCCCGTGATTCCCCGTGCCGAGATGCTGGCGGAATTGATGCGCATGAAGTACGGCATCGCCGTCGCCGGAACCCATGGCAAAACCACCACTACCAGCATGGTATCCACGGTGCTGTCCCATGCCGGCATCGATCCGACGGTGGTCATCGGCGGTCGGCTCGACTCCATCGGCTCCAACGCCAAGTTGGGCCAGGGCAAATTCCTGGTGGCCGAGGCGGACGAGTCCGACGGTTCCTTCCTGAAACTGTCGCCGACCATCGCCGTGGTCACCAATGTCGATGCCGATCACCTCGACTTCTATGAGGACCTCGAGCAGATCAAGCAGACCTTCGTCGATTTCATCAACAAGGTGCCCTTTTTCGGCCTGGCGGTGCTGTGCCTCGATGATGCCAATGTCCAGTCCCTGATCCCCCAGGTGAAGAAGCGGTTCGTCACCTACGGGCTGAGTACCCAGGCCGACTTCAACGCCATCGATATCAGTTACCGGGAGGAGCGCACTACCTTCACCGTATGCCATAACGGCGAACGGCTCGGTCAGGTCTCCATCCGCATGCCCGGTCAGCACAATGTGCTCAATGCCCTGGCCTGCGTCGCCGTGGCCCGCGAACTGCAGATTCCCTTTGCCGAGATTGCCGAGGCCTTTCAGGACTTCTGCGGCGTGCAACGCCGCTTTCAGCCCAAATACCAGGGCGGCGGCATCATGGTGGTCGACGACTACGGGCATCATCCGGCGGAAATTCGCGTGACCCTGGCGGCGGCCCGCAGCGGTTGGGATCGTCGGGTGGTGGCGGTTTTCCAGCCGCATCGCTACAGTCGCACCCAGGCGCTGTTCGATGAATTCGTCACCGCCTTCTATCAGGCCGATCACCTGGTGGTCATGGATGTTTATGCCGCCGGCGAAGAGCCGATTCCCGGCGTTTCCTCCAGCGCCCTGGCGGAAGGCATCGCCGGGCATGGTCACCGTGACGTGCATTATCTGGCCGAAGCCGACGCCGTGGTCCAGCATCTCCTGGAGACGGTGCGCGAGGGCGATCTGGTGATTACCTTGGGCGCCGGCAACGTCTGGCAGGTCGGGGAGGCCCTGGTCCGCCGTCTGACGGAAAGGCACTGAGGTGGAAAGTCTGGCGGCAGCATTGCGTTCCGTCCTGCGCGGAGCGGTCCGCGTCGCGGAGCCCATGAGTCGTCATACCACCTGGCGCATCGGCGGGCCCGCCGATCTGTACCTGGAGCCGCTTGATGCCGACGAGTTGGTGACGGCCTTGCGGATGCTGGAGGATGCCGGACAGCCTTGGCTGGCGCTGGGAGCAGGCAGCAACCTGCTGGTGCGCGATGGCGGTTGGCGTGGCGCGATTCTGTGCCTGAAGCGCCTGCGCCGGGCGCAATGGCTGACCGACGGCAGCTTGCGGGCCGAGGCCGGTTTGCCGCTGATGAACGTGATTCGCAATGCCGCCGTGCGTGGCTGGGCGGGATTGGAGCAACTCGCCGGAATCCCCGCGACCCTGGGCGGGGCCGTCGCCATGAACGCCGGTGCCGGAGGGCAGGATATGGCGGGTGTGCTGCGGCAGGTGGTGCTGGCCGGTCCGGAGGGTCTGGAAGAATGGCCGGTAGAGCGCCTGGATTTGGGATACCGGCATGCCTCCCTGCCGGCCGGCAGAGTGGTCGCTCTGGCGCAGTTGCAGTTTGCGCCGGGGGAACCTTCGGCCCTGGAGACGGCGGTTCGCCGGCGGCTCGAGCAACGGCGGCAGGCCCAGGGCGTCGGCCGGCCCAATGCCGGTTCGGTGTTCAAGAACCCGGCCCCGGAGCTTCCCGCATGGCGGCTCATCGAGGCGGCCGGCATGCGCGGCGCCCGGGTGGGGCAGGCGCAGGTTGCCGACAAACATGCCAATTTCATTATCAACCAGGGGGGCGCCACGGCCGGCGAGGTGCTGGACCTGATTGGCAGGATCCAGCGGGCGGTGCAAAGCCGGGCGGACATCCTTTTGGAACCCGAGGTTCGGGTCATCGGTACGGATTGAAGGTCAACGGAGCAAGCAGGAATTTTTATGACACGCCAGGAACTGAAAACCAAGAATATCGCTGTGCTGATGGGCGGATTGTCCGCCGAGCGGGAGGTTTCTCTGCGTACCGGTCACGCCATCAGCCAGGCGCTGCGCGAAGCGGGCTACCGGGTAACGGACATCGATGCCGATCGGTCCCTGCCGGCAAGGCTGGAGGAGTCCCGGACCGAGGTGGCCTTCATCGCTCTGCACGGCCGCTTCGGCGAAGACGGCACGGTGCAGGGATTGCTCGAAATGATGGGCATCCCCTACACCGGCAGCGGCGTGCTGGCCTCGAGCCTGGCCATGGACAAGGTAGCGACCAAAAAGATGTTGCAGTATCATGGTGTGAATACGCCCGCCTTTGCCGTGTTTCGCCCAGGCTCCCAAGTACAAGGCAGTTTGCCACCCTTTCCGGTGGTCGTGAAACCGGCGCGCGAAGGGTCGACCATCGGCATCAGTATCGCCAGGGAGCAGGCGGAATTGGCGGCAGGGCTGACCGAAGCCTTCCGGTTTGACAGTCTGGTGCTGGTGGAGCAGTTCGTGGCCGGTGCCGAAGTCACCGTCGGGGTGCTGGACGGGGAAGCTCTGCCGGTCATCCAGGTGGTGCCCAAGGGCGGCTTTTATGATTACCAGGCCAAGTACACGGCCGGGCAGACCGAATATCTGCTGCCGGCGCCCCTGCCCGAGGGGATCTATGCGGGACTTCAGCAGGCGGCCTGCCAGGCCTGCCAGGCCCTCGGCTGCAGCGGCGCGGCCCGGGTCGATTTCATGGTCGGCGACAACGATTTCACCTGCCTGGAGGTCAATACCATTCCCGGCATGACGGCGACCAGCCTGTTGCCCAAAGCAGCGGCGGCAGCAGGGTTGCCCTTTGTCGAACTGGTGCAGCGCATTCTGGAAGGAGCCGCTCTGGGCAAGTGACCGGGAGCGTACCGCCGGGTCGAGATCCGATTCTCGAAAGGGAGGCTGTGTGCAGAAATCGAGAAACAACAATCGCTGGAACAGTCGCCGCAAAGCAAACCAGCGCCAGTCCGCCCCGGTTCGCCAAAACCGGCCGCTACGGCAGCCCCGTCAACGGCGACGCCTGCCCTGGGGCGCCCTGCCCTGGGGCCGGATGCTGCGGTTTGTCTTCCGAAGTTCGGTGGTCCTCGGGGGCCTTGCCGTCATCGGCGGCGCGGCGGTGTTCGGGGTTCGGAGCCTGTTGGCCGCCGAGTATTTCCAGGTCCGCCAGGTCCGGGTGGAAGCTCAGCAACGGGTCAGCGAGGAACAGGTCGTCGCCCTTTCCGAGGTTTGTCCGGGAACCAACATTTTTGCTCTGGATCTGGAACTCATCGGCCGCCGCATCGAGCAGAGTCCATGGATCGCTCGCGCCGAGGTCAAACGGGTGTTTCCCAACGAACTGCTCATTCGCATTCAGGAGCGGCAGCCCAAGGCCATCGTGCGCCTCGACCATCTTTATTACGTGGACGCCGAAGGCGAGGTTTTCAAATCCCTGTCGCGGGGAGAAAGTCTTGACTATCCGGTTATTTCCGGCATCGAGCGCAGCGAACTGCTGAAAAAACCCGAGGCTGTGCGTAAACGGCTCTTGGAAGCCCTTGCATTATTGGATAAACTGGAGCAGCGTAAGGTTTTCGGCCTGACGGCTATCTCCGAACTGGCGGTTGACGAGAAGGCAGGCATGACCCTGTTCACCCACGCGGGCGGAGTGCCGGTGCATATCGGCCAGGCCGATTTTGCTCCGAAGCTGGATCGTCTGGAGCGGATTTACCCGGAGTTGCAACAGCGGTTGAGCGGCATCCAGTCCATCGATCTGAATGTGGCGCAGCGCGTCATTGTCAAACTGGATAATGGTGGTACCCCTGGCAAGGGGTAATTACCCATGGGGGGAAAGGCATAGACATGAGTAATGGCAGAGATAATCTGATTGTAGGCCTGGATATCGGCACCACCAAGATCTGCGCCATCGTCGGTCATCAGACTGAAGACGGGCTGGATATCGTCGGCATCGGCAGCAGCCCCTCCAAGGGCATGCGCAAAGGCATGGTGATCAATATCGACAGCACCGTCGAGGCCATCCGCAAGGCCCTCAGCGAGGCCGAATTGATGGCCGGTTGCCAGATCAAGAACGTCTATGCCGGCATCGCCGGCGGTCATATCCGCGGGTTCAACTCCCAGGGCGTCATTGCGGTAAAAAACCGCGAAGTGACGGACGAAGACGTGCGCCGGGTGCTGGATGCGGCGCGGGCCGTCGCCATTCCCATGGACCGGGAGGTGATCCATACCATCGCCCAGGAATACATCGTCGATGATCAGGACGGTATTCTCGAGCCCCTCGGCATGTGCGGCATCCGCCTCGAAGCCAAGGTGCATATCGTCACCGCCGCCACCGCCAGCGCCCAGAATATCGTCCGCAGCTGCAACCGCGCCCAGGTCGATGTTTCCGACATTGTTCTGGAACAGCTGGCTTCGGCCGAAGCAGTGCTGTCGCCGGATGAAAAGGAACTGGGTGTCGCCATGATCGATATCGGCGGCGGCACCACCGATCTGGCCCTGTTCATCGACGGCGCCATCAAACATACGGCCGTGCTGGCTCTGGGCGGCAACCATCTGACCAACGATATTGCCGTCGGCCTCCGCACTCCCATGGCCGAAGCGGAAGCCATCAAGAAAAAATTCGGCTGCTGCCTGACCTCCCTGGTCGGCAAGGATGAAACCATTACCGTCCCTTCCGTGGGCGGCCGGGATTCGCGGGTCCTGTCGCGCCAACTGCTGGCGGAGATTCTCGAACCGCGGGTCGAGGAGATTCTGACCCTGGTGCAGCGCGAGATCATCAAGAGCGGGTTCGAGGATCTCATCGCTTCGGGCATCGTGCTCACCGGCGGCAGCTGCATCCTGCCGGGCATGCCGGAGATGGCCGAACAGATCTTCAACCTGCCGGTGCGGCGCGGTACCCCCCAGGGCATCGGCGGTCTGGTGGATGTGGTGAATTCTCCCATCTATTCCACCGGCGTTGGTCTGGTCAAATTCGGCAGCCAGCACGAGGGCGTGGCCGCCAAATTCAAGATCGGCCAGGAAAACCTGTTCGACAAGGTGCTGCGGCGCATGAAAGAATGGTTCACCGAATTTTTCTGAGCAAGGCGAAAGGCTTCGCGGCCGTCAGCCGGAGTTTATCTCCGGGGATTGAGCAAACGGTTCACTCCGGGCGGTTCGGCAATTTTAAAGGGGCGGCAGGGCGACATCAGCGTGGCCGGGTTACGGAGAAATCCGGTCTTTCAAGCATGGGGAGGGAGTCATGACAGAACGCGTTATATTTGAATTCGACGAAGACCTGGATCAAACGGCGAAGATCAAGGTCATCGGTGTCGGCGGTGGCGGCGGCAACGCCGTCAATACCATGATCATGGCCGAACTGGAGGGGGTCGATTTTGTTGTCGCCAATACCGACGCCCAAGCCCTGCGCAAGAGCCAGGCGCCGGTCAAGGTGCAACTCGGCAACAAGCTGACCAAGGGGCTGGGTGCGGGCGCCAATCCTGAAGTCGGTCGCGAGGCCGCCAACGAGGACCGGGTGCGCCTGGCCGAGATTTTGGAAGGGGCGGACATGGTGTTCATCGCTGCCGGGCTCGGCGGCGGTACCGGCACCGGAGCCGCGCCGATTATTGCCGAGGTGGCCAAAGAGCAGGGCGCCCTCACCGTCGCCGTGGTCACCAAGCCTTTCACCCGTGAAGGCAAGCAACGCATGAAGAAGGCCGGTCAGGGCATCGACCTGCTCAAGGATGTGGTGGACTCCCTGATTGTCATACCCAATGATCGTCTGCTCGGTCTGTCAGGCAAAAATACCAGCATTCTCGACGCCTTCAAACCCTCGGATGATGTCCTGCGGCAGGCGGTTCAGGGGATCTCCGAGCTGATAACCACCAGTGGTCTGATCAACGTCGACTTTGCCGACGTCAAGGCGGTCATGAGTGAGCGCGGCATGGCCATGATGGGTATCGGTGTGGCCGAAGGCGAGCGGCGGGCGGCCGAAGCCGCCCATCGGGCCATCAGCAGCCCGCTGCTGGAGGAGATCGACATCTCCGGCGCCAAGGGCGTGCTGGTCAACATCACCGCTTCTTCCAGCATGACCATGGAGGAGTTCGACGAGGCATCCAGCATCATCCACGAGAAGGTGCACGAGGATGCCAACATCATCATCGGCCTGGTCATCAATGAAGAACTCGGTGAGCGCATTAAAATTACCGCCATTGCCACCGGTTTCGGCGATTCCTTCGAGAAGGGGCGCCGCAACGTCGAGGATTTGCGCAGTCGCACCGTTGCCGGGCTGGAGAAGGTCGACCGCGATCTGCCGACGTTCATCCGGGAGCGCCAGAAGGATGGCCCCAAGCTGTATCGTACTCCCCTGGGCGAAGAACATGAGTTCGACATCCCCACCTTCCTGCGCAAGCGGGTGGACTGAACGTCATAGCCCGACAGAGGTTCCGGGTCGGAACGCCGTGATGGGAAAGGATCTCCGCCTTTCCCTCTCACCTCCGCCGCAACGAGCCTTGGTCGCCATGCCCCAAAAGCGTCCCTGAGTTTTCAGGACTCCGCTTTTCGTTCGATGACTCCCTTTTCGGGGGCTGCCGTGCTGCAGCCCCCTTTTTTCATTTTTTCCCATCTCACCGCCTCCATCCGACAAGTGGGTTTACCCTTTGCCCCTGTCAGAAGAATCCGCCGATTGGCGTTACTTCAAAAAATGGCTGTCAAAGAGCGCCCATCGAGGGAGCCCGGCGCCCGGATGACCACTTTATTGCTCTCCAAAACCCCCGATTTGGCAAAAGACCCTGAGATTTTCTACCATTTTTGTTTGAAGAAACTAAACAATGTGATTCGCCGTTCCCTTAGGTTATAAACGGTAAACAGGTTATATCAAAAATAACCTAAAATGACCTTGTGGGAGTAAAAATTACCTTTGACAACCAAAAATAACATTGATAGAGTTGGAAGCATGCAGGGCGGTGGGCATGTCCTTTGGATTGCCGACACTTTTCCGGCCGGAAGTGTCGATGTGGTTGTAACGAGACGAAAAAGGTTTCGTAGGGTTTCGAAGCTCTCCGGCGTGATTTGCTTTCGCTGCTGGTCCGGCTTCGATGGATGATAGTTCGTGCCAACAGGGAAACGGGGGTTATCATGGTGGGAAAAAGAGATGCAAAACTGGTAGTCAGGGGCGTAAACGGGACGATCTATGAATTGCCGGAGCGACTGGTGCGCTTCAAGCAGGCGATTTTGGCCCGCAAGGCTCGCGCAGGGGCGGTGGGAGCGATGGGAACCTGTAGCAGGAAACCGGCCGTGAGGCATGATCTGCGGTTCCTCTGTGAATTGGCGGCACGGATCGTCCAGTCTAAAAAGTTCCATTTGCACCGGGTCCAGCGTTCCGGCGTTGTGGGTCGCATGGGGCGGCAGCAGGTAATCGGGTATAAACACTGATTGCAGGACAAAAAACCGGCGGCGCGACCTAAAGTCCGTCTGACTGCATTCAAGAAATTTCCAGGGGGACACATGCTGTGTCCCCCTTTTTTTGGTAAAATTTGCCGAGCTTGGTTGTGTACCTGATCCGGCGGTGACAAAACCCATCCAGACCGTTTTGAATTTCAGCCGTGAAATTGCATAATAATTGTTCAGCTGCTCCCGGAAATGCACAAAAAAAACCTTTGCGTTCCCCGGTTCATTATGCGAAGGTCAAGGAGTTGAATGTTATCCGCAGGTAGTTTCTAGCGGGTTTTTGACAAACGAACTCCATGCATTTCGACCGTGGCCGTCCGATTGGCAGGTTCGTGCCGGCAGACAGATTCCCATTCCGCCTACGACATGCCATCGCGTCCGCTGCGCCTTGCCGAGTCGGGGCGGACCGGGCGCAACAATAAAGGGTTCAACCGGAGCCGCCTCGAAAGAGGCGGCTTTGGCGTGGTGGGTCCGGTATTGCAGGAGGTGTCGGGTCGTCGTCGCGGACCTTTCAAGCCCAGCGGCAGGAATGGCGTAACATGAATCATCCTTTTTTGATTCTGGAATGGCTTGCAAAGCAATTGCCCCTTGGCATGAGTCCGGAGCAGTTAGACCGCTACGGCTATTTCGGGCATGTCACCGGAGTCTGGATGGTCATGCTGTTGCTCATTGGTGTGGGGTTGCTGACGCGGCGGCGTCTGGGAGAAACTCCCGGGGCTTTGCAAAATGCGGTGGAATTGATCGTGGAGGAACTGGAACGGTTGATGGATGCCACCATGGGTCCGAAAGGCCGCAAATATTTCCCTCTCATTGCCACTCTGGCGCTCTTCATCCTGGTTTCCAATCTCATCTCCCTGATACCCGGTTTCGCTCCGCCGACCGCCAATATCAACACCAACGCCGCCTTGGCCCTGACGGTGTTCGCCATGACCCACATCATCGGCGTTCGGGAGCATGGTCTGAGTTATCTCAAGCATTTCACGGGTCCCATCTGGTGGCTGGCGCCCATCATGCTGCCCATCGAACTGATAGGCCATCTTTCCCGACCTCTGTCCTTGTCGTTACGTCTGTTCGGCAACATGTATGGACATGAAGTGGTGCTTATGATTTTCTTTGCCCTGATGCCAATGCTGGTGCCCATCCCTATGATTGTTCTGGGAATTCTGGTGGCGTTGATTCAAAGCTTCGTTTTTACCCTGTTGAGCATGATCTACATAGCCGGTGCCCTGGAGGAAACACATTAGTCAGAATTAAAGATGCTTCTTGGTTGTTCAACCTGTTGCTGCATGGAAGGAGACATTGAGCATGGATTATTTTAGCTGGTGTATCATCGTTGCCGGTTTCGGCATGGCGGTTGGCGCGGTCGGACCGAGTCTGGGGCAGGGGTTGGCGGTCAAATCCGCTTTGGAGGCGGTGGCCCGCAATCCCGGCGCCAGCGGCAAAATCCTGACGACCATGATGATCGGCTTGGCCATGGTCGAATCGGTTGCGATTTACGTGTTCGTCGTAGCCATGATCATTCTGTTCGCCAACCCCTTTACAGAGCATGTGCTGACCCTGCTGGCGAAATAGAACGAGAAAACCCGGTCGATAATGGCCTCGGCCCGGTTTCTGAAGCAGGCATTCATGCGCCAGTCTGGCCGGGTGCCATGCCATGGGACCAGGGGCAGGAAGAACAGAGAGGTTTACGAGTGCTCAAGCTTAACTGGACATTCTGGATGCAAGTGCTGAATTTTGCCATCCTGGTTCTGGTTATGGACTGGCTGCTCTATCGGCCCTTGCGAAACGTCATGCATCGTCGGCGCGAGGGCCTGCGGCAGACCGCGGAGCGGGTCGCCGGCCTGGAATCGGCGTTGGAGCAACAGGCCCGGGAATATCGCCGGCAACTGGCGGAGGCCAAACTGCAGGCCCAGGTCGAACGGGCGCAGGTGGTGGCGGCGGCCGCCGCCGAGCGGGATGCCTTGCTGGCCGCCGCCCAGCAGGAGGCGGTGACGCACAGTGCCGAAATCAGGACCGAGGTGGAACGGCAGCGGTTGACAGTCGCCGGGCAGTTGGCGGCCGAAACCCGACGCATTGCCCGGCAGCTGGCGGGACGGATTCTGGGGAGGCCGCTGTGAGGGCCTCGCGACGCGGCGGCCGGTTCCTGGTGGCCGGTATGGTGACGGTTGGCTCTCTGGTGATGATCCCTCCGGCCTGGGGAAATGAGGGGGAACACGCGGTGGGACACCTGCGGGATTTTCTGTATCGCTGTCTGGATACGGGTGTGACCCTGGGGCTGCTCGGCTATTTCCTGTTCGGTCCCTTGAAACGGGCTCTGGCCGCCCGCCGGAACCGCATCGCCGCGGAACTGGAGGAGGGTCGCAGAGCCGTGGCTGACATGGAGGCACGTCATGCAGCCGGGTTGCGCGAACTGGCCGCGGCGGGGTCGGTTGTGGAGGAACTTCGGTCCGGCATCCGTCGGGAGTGCGAAATTCAGCGGGAGCAGATTTTGGCCAGCGGTCGTCAGGCCGTTGCCCAGTTGCAGGCGCAGGTCACGGCGGCCGCGCAACGTGAGGTGAGCCAGGCCCGGCAGGTCCTGCAGCGCGAAGCGGCCCGGCAGGCAGTGGCGTTGGCCGAACAGTTGGTGCGTGAGGCCATGACTCCGGAAGATCATCGCCGGTTGCTGGAAACTGCCTTGCAACAGGTGGCGGAGGAGTCATGAAACTCGCTGCGGTTGAACAACGCTATGCCCGGGCCCTGGCCACTCTCGCGGCCGAACAGGGACAGTTGGAGGAGGTTTGGCGGCAGTTGCGCAACGTGGCTGCGGCTTTGGCCGTCGAGCCCCGCCTCGGGCCGTTGCTGGAAAGCCCGACCTTGGCCAAGGATAAAAAGACGGCCCTGCTGGCGGGCCTGGCGGACCATCTGCGTTTGGACAAGCTGCTGTGCAAATTTCTCGGACTGTTGCAGGAGCGGGGCCGGTTTGGGCAGTTCCCCGGCATTCTCAGGCATTACCGGGAGCAGGCCGACGGCCTGTTGCAACTGGTTCGGGTTCAGGTCGAGTCGGCGGTACCCCTGGACCCGCAGCAGCAAGCGAAACTCCAGGCCCTGGTGGAACAGCAGACCGGCCGCCGGGTGGTGCTGGAGTTTGAAACGGTTCCGGAACTGGTCGGCGGTCTGCGGGTGCGCGTCGGCTCCCGGATTATGGATTGCAGCGTTGTCGGACGCCTGGAGCGTCTGGCGGCGCAGGTCGGCAGAGGGTGAGGGGAATGGAAATCCGGGCGGAAGAAATCAGCGCCATCATCAAGCAGCAGATTGAACAGTTCGATCAGGTCATCGATGTCAGCGAAACGGGTACCATCATTGCCGTCGGCGACGGCATTGCCCGCATCTATGGATTGGACCGGGCCATGGCCGGCGAATTGCTGGAATTCGCCGATGGGACCATCGGCATGGTGCTCAATCTTGAGGAGCAGAACGTCGGTGCCGCCATCCTCGGTGAGACGACCCACCTCCGCGAGGGGGATACGGTGCGGCGAACCGGTCGCATCGTCGAGGTGCCGGTGGGTGAGGCGCTCATCGGGCGCGTGGTCAACGGCATCGGCCTGCCCATCGACGGCGCCGGTCCTCTGCACATCGAAGAGAGTCGCCAGGTCGAACTCAAGGCACCGGGAATCGTCACCCGTAAATCCGTGCACGAACCTCTGCAGACCGGGCTGAAGGCCATCGATGCCCTGGTCCCCATCGGCCGCGGTCAGCGCGAACTGATCATCGGCGATCGGCAGACCGGCAAAACCGCCCTGGCCATCGACACCATTCTCAACCAGCAGGGCAAGGATGTCGTCTGCCTCTACGTGGCCATCGGCCAGAAGCAGTCGACGGTGGCCCAGGTGGTCGATCGCCTGCGGCAGCACGGCGCCATGGACTACACCATCGTGGTGGCCGCCGGGGCCAGCGAACCGGCGCCGTTGCAGTTCATCGCGCCCTATGCCGGTGTCACCATGGGCGAATATTTCCGCGACAATGGCCGCCATGCCCTCATCGTTTATGACGACCTCTCCAAGCACGCCGTGGCCTATCGACAGCTGTCCCTGCTGTTGCGGCGGCCGCCGGGCCGCGAAGCCTACCCGGGGGATGTCTTCTACCTGCACAGCCGCCTGCTGGAGCGGGCCGCCAAACTCAAGGATGAACTGGGCGGCGGCAGCCTGACCGCTCTGCCCATCGTCGAAACCCAGGCCGGCGATCTGTCCGCCTACATTCCGACCAACGTCATCTCCATTACCGACGGGCAGATATTTCTCGAGGCGGATCTGTTCTACAACGGTGTACGGCCGGCCATCAATGTCGGCTTGAGTGTGTCCCGGGTCGGCGGCAGCGCCCAGGTCAAGGCCATGAAGCAGGTGGCCGGAACTCTGCGCCTGTCCCTCGCCCAGTACCGGGAGATGGCCGCCTTCGCCCAGTTCGGCTCGGATCTGGATGCGGCCACCCAGAAGCAACTGCAGCGCGGCGCCCGACTGGTGGAGGTGCTCAAGCAGCCCCAATACCGTCCCCTGGCCGTGGAGCAGCAGATCGTCATCATTTTTGCCGCCACCAAGGGTTATCTGGACAAATATCCGCTGACCGTCCTGCGCCGCTATGAAGAGGAGTTGTACGCCTTCCTTGCCGGCCGGCATGAAGAACTGCTGGCCCTGCTGCGGGAGCGCAAAGCCATCGACCATGAGCTGGACGACCGCCTGCGCACGGCCCTGGAACAGTTCGCCGAACAGTTCACGGTGAAGAAGGACTGATATGCCGTCAATCAGCCGGAACCGGCCGGACCGACCCGGGAGAGCGGTTGCATGCCGAATCTGAAAGACATCAAGAAGCGCATCGCCTCGGTCAAGAATACCCAGCAGATCACCAAGGCCATGAAGATGATCGCGGCGGCCCGCTTTCGCAAGGCCCAACAGGTGATGCTGGCGGCCCGGCCCTATGCGGAAAAGATGGACCAGGTGCTGGCCGATTTGGCCGGCCGCGAAGCGGCGGCGGATCACCCGTTGCTGCAATGCCGCAAACCCCGTCAGGCGCTGGTCGTCATGCTCGGTTCCGACCGCGGTCTCTGCGGCGGCTTCAACGTCAACCTGGCGCGGACCACGGAGCAGTTTATCAAGGAAAATGCCGACGCCTGCGAGGCTTACGCATTGATGGTGGTGGGTCGCAAGGGTCGCGAACAACTGAAGGGAAGGGCGGTTCCCCCCATCGTTCAGGATTTTCAAAACCCCGGCAACGAGGAAACCTATACCCTGGCCGCCATGCTGGGCCGCGAGGTGGTGGAGCGCTACCAGGCCGAGCGCTGCGATGTGGTCTACCTGATCTACAATGCCTACCGCAGCGCCATCTGCCAGGAAGTGACGGTCAAGACCCTGCTGCCCGTGGCGCCGCCGCAGCCGGAAATGGAAGAACCGCCGATCCCGCCGCTTTACGAACCCGATCGCGGCGCCCTGCTGGCTTCGCTGCTGCCGAAACATGTGGAGGTGCAGCTTTACCGTGCCATCCTGGAATCCCAGGCCTCGGAGCATGCGGCCCGCATGAGCGCCATGGATTGCGCCAGCCGCAGCGCCGCCGACATGATCCACCGCCTCACCCTGCAATACAACCGGGCCCGGCAGACGGTGATCACCACCGAGTTGATGGAAATCATTTCCGGAGCCGCTTCCATTCAATAAGGGCGGCAACAACTCCGGGGCCGGCTCGTCAAGCCGGTGCAATCAGATTGCTCCGCTGAAAGCAAAGGACGAATTCGCCATGAATACAGGCATCATCACCCAGGTCATCGGTCCGGTCATCGACGTGACCTTTGCGGAAGGGCCGCTGCCCGATATCTATCATGCCCTGCTGATCACCAATCCGTCCCTGGGCGAAGGGGAATGGAACCTGGTGGCGGAAGTCGCCCAGCATCTCGGCGAACATACGGTGCGGGCCATTGCCATGGATGCTACGGAAGGGCTGGTGCGCGGCCAGGCGGTACGGGCCACGGGGCGACAGATCGCGGTGCCCGTCGGCCGCGCCACCTTGGGACGGATTCTCAACGTCATCGGCCAGCCGGTGGATGAAGGCGGCCCGGTCGAGGCCGAAACCACCTGGGAAATCCACCGTCCGACACCGGAATTCGTCGATCAGTCGACCCGCATCGAAGCCTTCGAAACGGGCATCAAGGTGGTGGATTTGCTGGCACCCTATGCGCGCGGCGGCAAGATCGGCCTGTTCGGCGGCGCCGGGGTCGGTAAGACGGTGCTGATCATGGAATTGATTCACAATATTGCCAAGAAGCATGGCGGCTATTCGGTGTTCGCCGGTGTCGGCGAACGGACCCGGGAAGGCAACGATCTCTGGCGGGAAATGCAGGAGTCGGGAGTGCTGGACAAAACCGCCCTGGTCTACGGGCAGATGAACGAGCCGCCGGGCGCCCGCGCCCGGGTGGCTCTCTCGGCCCTGACGGTGGCGGAGTATTTCCGGGACGAGGAACATCAGGACGTGCTGCTGTTCATCGACAACATTTTCCGCTTTACCCAGGCCGGCTCCGAAGTCTCGGCTCTGTTGGGCCGCATTCCGTCCGCCGTCGGCTATCAGCCGACCCTGGCCACGGAGATGGGCGAATTGCAGGAGCGTATCACCACCACCCGTCATGGCAGCATCACCTCGGTGCAGGCCATCTACGTGCCGGCCGACGACCTTACCGACCCGGCGCCGGCGACCACCTTCGCCCATCTCGATGCAACCACGGTCCTGTCCCGGCAGATCGCCGAGCTCGGCATCTATCCGGCAGTGGACCCCCTCGATTCTACCAGCCGCATCCTGGATCCCCAGGTGCTGGGCGAAGAGCACTACCAGGTGGCGCGCCAGGTCCAGTATGTGCTGCAGCGCTACAAGGATCTGCAGGACATCATCGCCATCCTCGGCCTCGAGGAGCTTTCCGAAGAAGACAAACAATTGGTCAGCCGGGCCCGCAAACTGCAGCGGTTTCTGTCCCAGCCCTTCCACGTGGCCGAGGTTTTCACCGGCACTCCGGGAAAATACGTGACCTTGCAGGAAACCATTCAGGGGTTCCGGGAGATCGTCGAGGGCAAGCACGACAGCGTGCCGGAGCAGGCCTTCTACATGGTCGGCACCATCGAGGAAGTGCTGGAAAATGCCCGCCGACTTGGGGCGTAAGACTGCTGACGGGGAGGCGACATCATGGCCATTCAACTGCACCTGGAAGTGGTGACCCCGACCCGGATCGTGCTGAGCGAATCCGTCGATGAAGTCAACGTGCCGGGCACCGTCGGGCAACTCGGCCTGTTGCCGGGGCATACCCCCCTGTTCACCACCCTTGAAGCCGGGGAACTGTCCTATCGGCAGGGCAAGGAAACCCGTTTCATGGCGGTGAACTGGGGCTATCTGGAAATCGCCGAAGATCGGGTGGTGGTACTGGTGGAAACCGCCGAAGCTGCCGATCAGATCGATCTGG
This sequence comes from Desulfuromonas sp. CSMB_57, assembly GCF_020194955.2. Taxonomy (GTDB): domain Bacteria; phylum Desulfobacterota; class Desulfuromonadia; order Desulfuromonadales; family Syntrophotaleaceae; genus JAFCIY02. The sequence goes on from NZ_JAFCIY020000023.1 coordinate 99,015, forward strand.
CGAGGGCCGAAGCGGCCCTGGGACGCGCCGAGGAAGAATTGCGCAAGCTGACGCCGGAAGACAAGGAATATCTGCTGGTGAGCCACGCCCTGCAGCGGGCTCTGACCCGCATTCATGTTGCCTCCCATCATGGACGGTGATATGATGGGCCATCTGTCATTTTGCCGGAGCGGCCGGGGTTCTGCTCCGGCTTTTTTTGTTTTGGCGCGCGGTGTCTCCCTATGCCGGGGTTTATTTTTGGGAGTGCGGTAGGTTCAAGGCCAGGATGCAGCTTGCGGCAGGAGAATCCACCCTATGTCACGAAAGCTTCTCGAACGGGCGCAGCGGCGCCTGGCGGCGGAAACGGGCACTTTTAGCAAGCCCTGGGGCGGGCGCCTGAGCGTTGCGCTGGTATTTCCCAATACCTACCACCAGGCCATGAGCAACCTCGGCTTCCAGACCGTTTTTAGGTTGCTGAACAGCCGGGAAGACGTGCTGTGCGAACGGTTCTTTCTGCCTGACGAGGAAGATCTGGCCGAGCATCTGAAAACCGGCTATCCCCTGTTCTCCCTCGAATCGGGCCATTTTCTGGACGAATTCGACCTGATTGCCTTCTCCGTCTCCTTCGAAAACGACTATCTCAACCTGCCGCGTCTGTTCGAGCTGGGGCGGGTGCCCCTGTGGGCGGCGGAACGCGGCGCCGGCTGGCCCCTGGTGCTGTGCGGCGGGGTCTGTGCCTTCCTGAATCCGGAACCCATGGCGGATATCATGGATGTGTTCGCTGTCGGCGAAGCCGAGGTCATTCTGCCGGGACTGCTCGCGACCCTTGGGCAGGAGCACGCTGATCGTGCCCAACTGCTGACGCAACTGTCCCGCCAGCCGGGTGTCTACGTACCTTCACGCTACCGGGTGAGCTATCATGCCGACGGCACCATCGAGGATTATCAGCCGCTGCAGGATGCTCCGCAGCGGATTCGGCGCTGTTGGCTGGCGAACCTCGGCGGCAGCATCTGCAGCTCCGTCATCCTGACTCCCGATACGGAATTCGGCGACCTGGCCCTGGTGGAGATTTCCAGGGGGTGCGCCCGCAAATGCCGGTTTTGCGCCGCCGGCTTCATCTATCTGCCGCCGCGGGAGCGCTCCGCCGCAGACCTGGCCCCTCAACTGACCGAGGGGCTGGTCCATCGCCGCCGTCTGGGACTGGTCAGCGCAGCGGTCTCCGATCACAGCGAAATCGATGCCATCAGCCGGCACATCCTGGAGCAGGGGGGGCAGATCTCCGTGGCCAGCCTGCGCATCGATTCCCTGACCCCCGAGGCGGTGGCGGCCCTGGCCGATTCCGGCCACAAGACCGTGGCCATCGCACCGGAGGCCGGCAGCCAGCGTCTCCGCGATCTCATCAACAAGGGGCTGGATGAAACCGATATTCTGGGTGCCGTGGAACTTATCGCCGCCGGCGGCATTCTTAACCTCAAGCTCTATTTCCTCATCGGTCTGCCGACGGAAGGCCCCGCCGATCTGGAAGAAATGTTAAACCTGGTGGAACGGATCCGCGCGGTGTGGCTGGCTGAAGGCCGCCGGCGCGGCCGTCTGGGTCATTTGACCCTGTCCGTCAATCCTTTTATCCCCAAGCCTTTCACACCCCTGCAGTGGGCGCCCATGGACGGCGTCGCCGCCCTGAAGAAGAAGCTGCAGCAATTGCGCCGGGGGATCGGGCGTCTGCCCAACACCAGCCTCATCTGCGAGTCCCTGCGCCTGGCTGAATTACAGGGCCTGCTGGCCCGCGGCGATCGGCGGACGGCCCGGCTACTGCCGCACTTGGCGGCGGGCGACAACCCGGCCGCCGCCTGCCGCCGGGAAGGCCTCGATCCGGCTTTTTTCCTGACCCGCGAGCGTGCCCAGGATGAGGTGTTCCCCTGGGAAATCATCGACCAGGGGGTGCCGCGCCGATTCTTGTGGCAGGAATACCGCCGGGCCCTGGCCGGCGAACTGACCCCTCCCTGCGGGCCGGGTTGCCGGCGCTGCGGCTTGTGCGGCGGTTGACGGGCAAGCCGTTTGCGGTAAGCTTGTTGTCATCATCCCGCTAACGAAAGGATTTCCATATGACTCAAGAACGGACCGGACTGGTGACATTTGTAGGTAACCCTGTGACTTTGCTGGGGCCGGAAATCAAGGTTGGCGACAAGGCGCCACCATTTCAGGTGGTTGACACGGACCTAAAACCCGTAACCCTGGCAGATACTGCCGGCAAGGTAAGGTTGGTAACTGTTGTGCCGTCCCTCGACACGGGGCCTTGTGACACCATGGCTCGGAAGTTCAACGAGCATGCGGCGCAATTGCCGGCCGAAGTGGTGATCTATACCATCAGTGTCGATTTGCCCTTTGCCCAGGCCCGTTGGTGCGGCAACGCCGGCATCGAACGGATCAAAACCCTGTCCGATTATCAGGAGCGCTCCTTCGGCTTGGCCTACGGCCTGCTGATCAAGGAACTCAAACTCCTCGCCCGCACCGTGCTGGTGATCGATCGTGACGATACGGTGCGTTATGTACAACTGGTCAAGGAGGCAGCCAACGAACCGGATTACCAAGCCGCCCTGGCAGCCGTGCAGAAACTGCTCTGAGGTAGGGAAACCTTTTCTGCCGCACTGTGACAAGGCCCCGGCATGCATTGCTGCGGGCCTTGTTTTTCTCAGCCAACCATTTTCCGGAGGGAACTATGGACTTGAAAGAGTATTTCGAAGCTCATACCGGCACCGGTGTCCTGGCCACCGCCGATGTTGAAGGCCGGGTGGATGCGGCGGTGTATGCCCGTCCCCATGTCATGGATGACGGCAGCGTCGCCTTCATCATGCTGGATCGGCTCAGCCACCAGAACCTGGCCGGCAACCCCCATGCGGCCTACCTGTTCATCCAGCAGGGCGGCGGTTACCAGGGAGTCAGGCTGTACCTGACCAAAACCGGGGAGAGCGACGACCAGGAACTGATCAAATCCCTGCAGCGCCGCTGCCCCAGTCATGAAGGGGCGCACGCTCAGGGGCGGAAATTTTTGGTCTATTTCCAGGTAGACAGGGTCAGGGAGTTGATTTAGGGCAGGCTGAAGACTGAGAAAGACAGGCTGAAGACTGAAGGCTGAAGGCTGAAGAAAAACCAAGGCAACGTCAAAATCAGGTGAAAGGCGAGTCCCTTGGTTTTAACTCTCTTGCTTCAGTCTTCGGACTTTAGCCTTCAGCCTAATATTCGATTAAAAATAGCGCGGATGTTTTCCGTGACCGTATGGTAGTCGCGGCGCAGGCGTTCGTCGGCCCGGGTTTCCCGGTAGCCGAGGCGGCGGGCCAACTTCAGAAGGCTGGCGCGATCGTCCCGCAGTTCGCTGATGGACTGGTCGTGCACCAGGCGCAGCCGGTTTTCCAGTCGCCGCAGGAACTGGTAGCCGCTGGCCAGCAGGCGGTAGTCGGTTTTGGACAGCAGACCGGCGTGGAGCAGCGCCTTGAGGGCCTCCAGGGTATTGGGGGTCTGCAGTTCGGGGTGGTCGGCGCCGTGCAGCAGTTGCAGGTACTGAACCAGGAATTCGACGTCCACCAGGCCGCCGCGTCCGGTCTTGATGTTGAGCAGGCCGGCACTTTCCCGGGCGATTTCCTGCTCCATGCGTTGCCGCAGGCGAAAGATTTCCGCGCGATGATCCGCCGGCAGGGGCCGTTCATAGGTAATCCGCCGGTTTAATGCCGCGATGCGGCCGGCCAGGGGTTCCGGGCCGGCCACCACCCTCGCCTTGACCAGGGCCTGCCGCTCCCAGAGTTGGGCAGAGGCCTCGTGGTAGCGGCCATAAGCCGGCAGGCTGGTCACCAGGGGGCCCTGATTGCCCGAGGGACGCAGGCGAGTATCGATTTGGTAGACATAACCCTCGCGGGTGATCAGGGTCAGGATGGAGATGATGCGCTGCGCCAGGCGGGCGAAATATTCCTGATTGGTGCGTTGCCGGAAACGTTCCGGATCCGTGCCGGCTACGGGGCGGGTCTGGCCTTCACCCTCATAAATGAAAATGATGTCCAGGTCCGAATGGTAGGTCAGTTCCCGACCGCCGAGCTTGCCCATGCCGATAATGGCAAAAGCCGCTTCATGGGGCCTGCCCGCCTCATCTTCGCAATAGGGCAGGCCGTAACGCGGCAGCAGTTCCTGGCGGGCCAACTCCATGGCCCGGTTTAGGCTGGTTTCCGCCACCATGGTCAATTGCCGGGGGCTTTCGCCCGGAGGCACGTTGCCGTGCAGATCGTTAAGAGCCAGGCGCAGGAATTCCTCATTGCGAAAGCGGCGCAGGGCATCCAGCTGATCTTCATAGTCTTCGGCCCGGCTCAGCATCTGATCCAGGTGTTTCTCCATGGCACCGCGTTCCTGGCGGGAGGCTGCCGAAGCACGGGATACCAGGGCATCGAGGATTTCCGGATGCTGAATCAGGTTGCGCGACAGAAACTGGCTGGTGCCGAAGAGGGTCACCAGCAGGCGACTGATGGCGGGATTTTCCGCCAGCAGGGCGTAGAAGGTGGCGCGTGCCCGCAGGCCGGATAAAAAACGTTCCAGGTTACCCAAGGCCATGTCCGGTTCCGGGCAATCCAGGACTTCCTGCAGCAGCTGGGGTGCAATCCTCTCCAGCATCCGGCGGGCGCGGGGCGCCAGATGCCCCCGCGGCGGACCGTCCCGCAACACCATGAGGTTTTCGTAAGCGGCGTCCGGGTTGCGGAAGCCCTGTTCTTCCAGAATATCCTTGGCCAGATCGGCGTCGGTTTTGGGATCCAGCAGCCAGCGCACTTCCCGGCGGACCTCCGCCTCTTCTTCTTCTGCGGTATAGAACAGGTCATGGTAGATGGCGGTGACGCCGAGGCGATGCTCATCCAGGGCGCGGCGGAAGCCTTCATGGTCGGCAAAGCCGCAGCAGCGGCCAAGCCGTTGCAAGTCTCCCGCATCCAGGGGCAGGTTGTGGGTCTGCCGCTCCTGCTCCAACTGCAGACGATGTTCGGTGGTGCGCAGAAAGATGTAGGCTTCGGTCAGGGTGCGGAAAGTGGCCTCGTCGATGAGGCCTTCGCGCCGCAGCAGGGCCAGGGCCCGCAGGGAATTGCGCTCCCGCAGGGCCGGGTGCCGGCCGGCATGGATCATCTGCATGGCCTGGATGAAAAATTCGATTTCGCGGATTCCGCCCCGTCCGAGCTTGAGGTTGCGTTCCCCCTCCCGCTCCCGCACCAGACTGCGGTCGATCTTCTGCTTCATCACTTTCAAATCCTCGATCATGGTGTAGTCGAGGAATTTGCGGTAGATGAAGGGTTCCAGTCGCTGCAGCAGCCGTTCGCCGAAGGCCATGGAACCGGCCACCGGCCGGCCTTTGAGGAGCGCCGTGCGTTCCCAGCTCTGGCCCCAGCTCTCGTAATAGAGTTCCGCGCTGTTCAGGGAGTTGGCCATTTCACCGCTGCGTCCTTCGGGACGCAGGTTGAGATCGACCCGAAAGACAAAACCATCCTCCGTTGGCGTGCTCATGGCCCGGGTGATGAGTTCACCCAGCTTGACGAAGTACTGGTGCAAGGGCAGGCGGTTCGCCATGGCGCCGTTGCCGTCGGGAATGCCGGTGGTCTGCCCGCGCTCGCTGGAATAGAAGTAAATGAGATCGATATCCGAGGAAAAATTCAACTCCCGGCCGCCGAGCTTGCCCATGCCCAGGACCACGAACTGGCCTTCGACGTCTCCCGACTCCTCATCCGGCTCATCCAGCAGCGGCCGGCCGTGTTCGGCCCGCAGCAGTATGTCGCAGACTTCCCAGGCCCGCTGCAAGGCGGCGGAAGCCAGGTCGGCCAGAGCGGCGGCGGTTTCGCTGAGGTTCGCCAGACCGGCCAGATCGCGGGCGGCAATACGCAGGATGGTTTCCTGCTTGAACAGCCGCAGTCCCTTCTGCAGTTCCGTGAAGGTCACCGTATCGGTCACGGCCAGGCGTAATCCGGCCAGCAGTTCCGACTCCGATATGGGCTGCAGCAGCGCCTTTTCCAGAAACAGGGGTCGATACAGGGCCGGGCGCCGGCAGAGGATGTTGGTGAGAAAGGGCGAGGCGCCAAGGATGGCCAGCAAGGCCGGCCGGCTTTCGGTTGCGGCCCACAGAGTGGCTCGTTCGACCTCCGGCAAGTGCCCCGCCAGGCGTTCCAGGTTGTTCAGGGCGCGGTCCCCATCGGCGCTGGCCCGTGCCTGGCAAGCCAAGTCGGCCAGAACGGCAGGGTTCGAACCATACTGGTGGAGTTGCAGCAGGTTGGTGGCGGTTTTGCGATTTTCGGCAAAGCCCAGTTGGGTGACGAGGCTTGCCAGGGAGTCTTCATCGTTGTGGGCGAAGGCCTCCGCCCATTGCTGCAGAAAAGCCGCCGTCAGGGTCATTCAGTCCGTCCTGTTGAACAGCGCCGCCAGACCATTGAGGTAATCGCCCTGCACCACGCCGCGTTCGGTGATGATGGCCGTCACCAGGCGGGCAGGAGTAACGTCAAACGCCGGGTTGCGCACCTGGATTCCTTCAGGGGCCAGTCGCACATTGCCGCAATGGGTAATCTCTTGGGGACTGCGCTCCTCGATGGGAATCTGATCGCCGTGGTTCAAACTCAGATCGATGGTCGATAGAGGCGCGGCTACGTAGAAAGGCAGGCCGTGTTCGCGGGCCAGCACCGCGACGCTGTAGGTACCGATCTTGTTGGCGACATCGCCGTTGGCGGCGATGCGGTCGGCACCGACGATGACACAATCGACGGCTCCCTGCCGCATCAGGGTGCCGGCCATGTTGTCGCAGATCAGGGTGACGGGGATGTTGTCCCGGTGCAACTCCCAGGCCGTCAGGCGCGAACCCTGCAAAAACGGCCGGGTTTCGTCGGCCAGTACACTGACCTGCTTGCCGCTTTCCACCGCGGCGCGAATCACGCCCAGGGCGGTGCCGTAACCGGCCGTGGCCAGGGCACCGGCGTTACAGTGGGTCAGCACCCGCGCTCCATCGGACAGGAGTGCAGCGCCGTGGCGGCCCATGGCCCGGTTGATGGCCTCATCCTCGATGGCCATGACCTGCGCCTCATGGAGCAGGGCGGCCTTGATTTCACCCAAAGCTTTGCCCGTTAACTGTACCGCCCGGGTCTTGATGCGCTCCAGGGCCCAGAACAGATTGACGGCCGTCGGTCGGGTGGCGGCCAGAACCGCGCAGACCCGTTCCAGTTCCTGCATGAAGCCGGCGAAGTCGGCAGCTTCGATATCCCGCGCCCCCAGGGCCGCACCATAAGCCGCTGCCACGCCGATGGCCGGCGCGCCGCGCACCACCATGCTGCGGATGGCCTCGGCTACTCCCTGGTAATCGCGGTATTCCAGCCACACTTCTTCGCTGGGAAGTCGCCGCTGGTCGATCATGCGACAGGCACCATTTCGGTATTCAATGGGATTGATGGACATGGAATTCTCCAAATTCGCAGTCAAAGGCCAACAACTTTCTTTAGCCTTCAGCCTTCAGTCTGCTTTCAACTTCTTCACCAGCAGTTCGTTCAAGGCCGCCGGATTGGCTTTGCCCTTGCTGGCCTTCATCACTTGGCCGACGAAAAAGCCGAGCAGTTTGTCCTTGCCGGAGCGGAATTCCGCGACCTGGTCGGGATTGGCCGCCAGCACCTGGTCGATGAGGGGCTCGATGGCGCCCAGGTCGCTGACCTGCTTCAGGCCGCGCTGTTCAATAATGATATCGGCTTCTTCGCCGGTCTGCCACATGGCATCGAAAACCTGCTTGGCCAACTTGCCGCTGAGGGTGCCGTCGTCAATGCGCTTCAGCAGGGCCGCCAGGGCGGCCGGCGGGATGGGGCAGTCGGCAATGGCCGTGCCGCTGTCGTTGAGGGCCCGCTGCAGTTCGCCCATGACCCAGTTGGCGCAGGTCTTGCCGTTGCCGTGCAGGGCCACCAGGGCGTCGTAGTAATCGGCCGTGGCCCGCTCCGCGCTCAGCACTTCGGCATCGTAGACGGGAATGCCGTATTCCCGGACCAAACGCTCGACCTTCGCCTCAGGCAACTCCGGCAGACCGCGCCGAACCTGCTCCACCCATTCCGGCGAGACCACCAGGGGCACCAGGTCGGGATCGGGAAAATAGCGGTAATCGTGGGCCTCTTCCTTGCCGCGCATGGAACGGGTGGTGCCGGTGGCGGTATCGAACAGACGGGTTTCCTGGATGATGCGGCCGCCGTCCTCGAGAATTTCCGCCTGCCGTTCGACTTCGTAGTCGATGGCCTGCTTGATGAAGCGGAAGGAGTTGATGTTTTTCAGTTCCGCGCGGGTGCCGAACTCCTTCTGCCCCCAGGGACGGATGGAGACGTTGGCGTCGCAGCGGAAGGAGCCCTCCTCCAGGTTGCCGTCGCAGACGCCGAGATAGACGACGATCTGGTGCAACTTCTTCAGGTAGGCGATAGCCTCGTCGGAGGAGCGCAGGTCCGGTTCCGAAACGATTTCCAGCAGCGGGGTGCAGGCGCGGTTGAGGTCGACACGGGAACCGTCGCCTTCATGCAGCAGCTTGCCGGCATCCTCTTCCATGTGAATGCGGGTGATGCCGATGGATTTCCGTCCGCCGTCCGTCGTCTCGATATCCAGGCGGCCATGTTCGCAGATGGGCAGCTCGTATTGGGAAATCTGATAGCCCTTGGGCAGATCCGGATAGAAATAGTTCTTGCGGGCGAAGATGGACCGCGGCGCGATGCTGCAGTGGGTGGCCAGGCCGCTGCGGATGGCGTATTCCACCACCTTGCGGTTCAGAACCGGCAGGGCGCCCGGCAGGCCCAGGCAGACCGGGCAGGTCTGGGAGTTGGGTTCGCTGCCGAAGGCCGTCGAGCAGTTGCAGAAGATCTTGGTGGCGGTGGTGAGCTGGACATGCACCTCCAGCCCGATGACAACTTCATATTTCGAGGTCATGGTCACATCCTTATTCAGCGGCGGTTACAGGGGTGCCAGGTGCCGATGCCAGGTGGTTGCCTGTTCATAGGCGTAAGCCGCTTTGAGCAGGGCCGCTTCGCCGAAGGGCCGGCCGATGAGCTGCAGGCCGATGGGCAGGCCGTCGCGCGACAGACCGCAGGGCAGGCTCATGCCGCAGGTCCCGGCCAGATTGACCGGAATGGTGAAAATGTCCGACAGGTACATCTGCAGGGGATCGGCAAGTTTCTCCCCCAGGCGGAAGGCCGGGGTCGGCGCCACCGGGGTGAGCATGACATCCACCTTGGCGAAGGCATCGAGAAAGTCCTGGCGGATCAGGGTGCGGACCTTCTGGGCTTTCAGGTAGTAGGCATCGTAGTAACCGGAGGACAGGGCGTAGGTGCCGAGCATGATGCGCCGTTTCACCTCCGGCCCGAAACCGGCGGCGCGGCTCTGCATGAACATGTCGATGAGGCCTTGGCCGCGGTCGACGCGGCGACCGTAGCGCACGCCGTCGTAGCGGGCCAGGTTGCTGGACGCTTCGGCGGTGGCGATGAGGTAGTAGCAGGCCACGGCATATTCGGTGTGGGGCAGGGCCACCTCGACCAGTTCCGCGCCCAGTTCGCGCAGGACGGCGATGGCGTCATCCGTCGCCTGCTGCACGTCCGGATCCAGGCCTTCAATGAAATATTCCCGGGGCAGACCGATTTTCAGCCCCTTGACGCCGTCCCGCAAGGTGGCCCGGTAGTCGGGCACCGGCATATCGACGGAGGTCGAGTCCGCCGCATCGTAGCCGGCCACCGCTTGCAGCAGGATGGCGCAGTCCTCCACATCCCGGGCGATGGGACCGACCTGGTCCAGGGAGGAGGCGAAGGCGATGACGCCGTAGCGGGACACCCGCCCGTAGGTCGGTTTCAGGCCGACCACGCCGCAATTGGCGGCCGGCTGGCGGATGGAACCGCCGGTATCGGTGCCGAGGGTGGCCGCCGCCAGGCGTGCCGCGATGCAGGCCGCCGAGCCGCCCGAGGAGCCGCCGGGCACGTAGTCGAGGTTCCAGGGGTTTTTCACCGCGCCGAAGGCGCTGTTTTCGTTGGAGCTGCCCATGGCGAACTCATCCATGTTGAGTTTGCCGAGGAGTACCGCACCCTGTTCCTTGAGCTTGGCCACGGCCGTGCCGTCATAGGGCGGCACGAAGTTTTCCAATATGCGTGAGGCGCAGGTGGTGCGGACGCCCTCGGTAATGAAAATATCCTTGAGTGCCAGGGGGATGCCCGTCAGTTCCGCTCCTTGGCCCTCGGCCAGCCGGCGGTCGGCCCGGGCGGCGTCCTCCAGGGCCTGCTCGGCGGTGACGGTCAGGTAGGCGTTGATGCTCGGGTCGACGCTGCCGATGCGCTCGAGAAACGCCCGGGTAAGCTCGACGGAGGTCACTTCTTTATTCCGCAGCCGTTGTTGCATGGCGTGCAGGGTCAGGTCGGTCAATGACATGGGAAAACTCCAGGTTGGCTGTGAAGCTTATTCAATCACCTTGGGCACCACGAAACAGCCGCCGGCGGCTGCCGGGGCGTTTTGCACGGCTTTCATCGTTCCCAGGGAGGGGCGCACCGTATCGTCCCGGAAAGCGTTTTCCATGGGTACCGCGTGCGAGGTCGGGACGATATGATCCGTGTCCAGGCTGTTCAGCGTTTCGACATAACCCAGAATGGCATCCATTTCATCCGTCAGGGCATCCAGTTCCGCATCGGCAAGGGCCAGGCGTGCCAATCGGGCGACATGCTCCACCTGGGCTCGAGTGATTTTCATAGTCTGACCTCCGTGAGAGTTTTGCAGTGCATCCGTAACAGGGCAAGCTACCATGGGGCAGGGCGCTTTTTCAAGACCGCCGTAAAGAATATGAGGCATAAAAAAGCCGGGACATTCCATGGAGCGGAATGTCCCGGCGAAAAGGGGACGGGAGAGACGATTTGAAAGCGCCGCTGTTCAGATCTTAGAAGTAGTAATGAATCCCGAAGGTGGCGCCGATGCCTTTGAGTTCGAGATCGATTTTGGGACCACCGCTGCCGAAGGGGCGGTCTTCATAGAAGTAGTGTTTGTAGCCGACATCGAAATTGAAGCCGAGTTCAGGGAATTCCTGGAAGTGGAATTCGCTGCCGATGAAAACCCCGAAACCATAAACTTCATCTTTATAGTTGATCAGGTCGCCATCCAGGTCGAAACTGCCGATGCTGCCCTGGATGCCGCCGTAGAATTTGCTGTATTCCCGGACGATGGGAGCATACATGAGTTTGATTTCGCCGACATAAAGGTCTGCTTCCTGCTTGAAGCTTGCACCATCGCTGACCCGGAAATCCACTCCGCCATAGAAGAAGTTCCCCTCGATGCCGAAGCGATCCTGATACCAGGCGCGGCCGGAAATACCGTTGAGGAACTCACCGGCCCACATTCCCTGATAACCGACGCCGACTTTCCAGTCGCTCTGCTGGTCGGCAGCCGTTGCCGGAGAGCAAAGAAGCAGCGCCGCCATCATGGTGGTGGCGACAAATGTCAGTTTGTTTTTGAGTTTCATAAAGCCTCCGTTCATGCAATTAAGAAAAACAGTCATTAAGCCAAGGGGCGGCTTGGTCGGCTGTTGTGGTGGCCGAGGTAATCCAAAAAGCCAATCCCATCCCTCTCTGCAGGCAGCCCTATTGAAAAAAATTACAACAATTTCTCTTATGAAAAACAATTAGCGAGACTACTTTAGGTTTGCTTTAACCAAATGTCAATATATTAATTTATGTGCTAATCTATAATTAAATTAAAATAATTTTTTCCCTGGTAAACATCTTGAGCAAGTCAAGCGTCACTCGTGCAGAATGAAGTTCACATGCACCTATTTGTTTATCTCTCGGAGATGTGTTAAAAATAGCAGCGAAATTTTGCTGCCAACTCAGGGCATCTTTTTATCACTTCAATTGTTGCAAAAGGAGTAAGTCATGAAAAAACTTGTTGTTCTGGCGGCGGTTGCCGCCCTGTTTGCAGCCGGTTGCGCGCAACCCATGACCCAGACCCAGAAGGGCACCGCCATTGGCGCCGGCACCGGCGCAGCGGTGGGGGCGGGCTTGGGTCAGCTCATCGGTCGCGATACGGAATCGACCCTGATCGGCGCCGGCGTCGGTGCGGCGCTGGGCGGTGTGGCCGGCGGTTTCTTCGCCAACTATATGGAGAAGCAGGAAATGTCCATGCGCCAGGGGTTGGCGGGGGTTGAGGGGGCCAGCGTTCAGCGTGATGCCGAGGTTCTGGCGGTGACCTTCAAATCGGATGTGCTGTTCGATGTCAACTCCGCGACCATCAAGCCGGGGGCCTATGACGAATTGCAGCGAGTGGCCAGGGTTCTGAACGACTACCCCCAGACCACCATGCAGATTGCCGGCCATACGGACAGCACCGGCAGTGAACAGTACAACCTGCAGCTATCCCAGCGTCGGGCCGAGGCGGTGAAGACCATGCTGACCAGCTACGGCGTCGCTCCGACCCGAATGACCACCGTCGGCTACGGGATCAGCCGTCCCATCGCCACCAATGCCACCCCGGAAGGGCGGCAGTTGAATCGCCGCGTCACCATCACCATCGTGCCGCAGCGGTAATCGACAACCTTATCCAGCATTCAACAAACCGGGCCGGTCGGAGCGAAGTGCTCCGGCCGGCCTTTTTTACGGTCTGCCATCGTCTTGACCCGGGCCATGGATGGCTTTACAGTAGGGACGAACCAACGACTTTTGCAGGGATTGACCCAAACCATGCCAGCCCTTTGGGGCTGATTTACAGGAGAAAAGCCGTATGCTCGATGCCTACCGGAAGCATGTCGCTGAACGGGCCCGTTTGGGAATCCCGCCTTTGCCCTTGACGGCGGAACAGACCGAAGCCTTGTGCCGATTGTTGCTTGCGCCACCAGCGGGCGAGGAAACCCTGCTGCTGGAATTGATTCGGCAGCGAGTGGCGCCGGGCGTGGATCCTGCGGCGCGGGTCAAGGCGGAATTCCTTGGGCGCATTCTGGCAGGCGAGGTCTGCTGTCCCCTCATCGATGGGACGGCCGCGGTGGAGATGCTTGGCCGGATGTTGGGTGGTTACAATCTGCCGCCCTTGCTGGCTGCCCTGGCCGACGCGCAGCAGGCGGATCTTGCGGCCCAGGCGTTAAGCGGTCTGACCCTGGTCTACGATGCCTTCGACCAGGTGCTGGCCTTGGCCGATACCCATGCCGCTGCCCGGCAGGTGCTGGAGAACTGGGCTGGAGCGACCTGGTTCACCGGGCGACCCGAGTTGCCGGAACGCATCCGGGTCAAGGTGTTCAAGGTGGAAGGCGAGATCAATACGGATGACTTTTCTCCCGCCGGGGATGCCTGGAGCCGCCCCGACATTCCCCTGCACGCCCTGTGCATGGGCAAATCGCGGTTTCCGGGCGGCATCGAGACCATCGCCGCCTGGCGCCGCGAGGGGCATCAGGTGGCCTTTGTCGGCGACGTGGTCGGAACCGGATCGTCCCGCAAGTCGGCCTGCAACAGCCTGCTCTGGCATATCGGCGAGGATATTCCCGGGGTGCCCAACAAGCGGCGTGGCGGCGTCGTCATCGGCGGAGTCATCGCTCCGATTTTTTTCAACACCGCCCAGGATTCCGGTGCCCTGCCCATCCGGGCCGCCGTCGACCGGCTGGAACATGGCGACGAGGTGGTTATCGAAACCCGCACCGGCCGTATCCTGGACGGTGCCGGCGGTGAGCGCAGCACCTTTACCCTGGCTCCCGAAACCCTGGCCGACGAGTACCGGGCCGGCGGCCGCATCCCCCTGATTATCGGCCGCAACCTCACGGAACGGGCCAGGCAGGCACTGAAACTGCCGGCGGCGACCATTTTTGCCAAGCCCGGCAATCCTCAGCCTGTGGCCGGACAGGGCTACACCCTGGCCCAGAAGATGGTCGGCCGGGCCTGCGGACTGCCCGGCGTTCTGCCGGGCACGGCCTGCGAGCCGCGCATGACCACCGTCGCATCCCAGGATACCACCGGCCCCATGACCGCCGACGAGTTGACGGAACTGGCCTGCCTCAAATTTCAGGCGCCGCTGGTCATGCAGTCCTTCTGCCATACGGCAGCCTATCCCAAACCGGCGGATGTGGCCATGCACCGTCGCCTGCCCGGTTTCATGGCCGAGCGCGGCGGCGTCGCCCTGCGTCCCGGCGACGGCGTCATTCACAGTTGGCTCAATCGCCTGCTGCTGCCCGACACGGTGGGGACCGGCGGCGATTCCCATACCCGTTTTCCCATCGGCATCTCTTTTCCCGCCGGCTCCGGCCTGGTGGCTTTCGCCGGCGCCCTGGGCTTCATGCCCCTGGATATGCCCGAATCGGTGCTGGTCCGTTTCCGGGGAGCGCTGCAACCGGGCATTACCCTGCGCGATGTGGTCAATGCCATTCCCTACCAGGCCATCCGGGACGGTTTGCTGACGGTGCCAAAGAAAAACAAGCAGAATATCTTCAACGGCCGCATTCTGGAAATGGAAGGGCTGGATGACCTGACCGTCGAGCAGGCTTTCGAGCTGACCTGCGCCGCCGCCGAACGCAGCGCCGCCGCCGGCTGTATCCAGCTATCGGAGGACCGGGTGGCGGAATTTCTTCGCTCCAACATCGCTCTGATGAAAAGCCTCATCCGCGATGGCTACCAGGATGCCGACACCCTGCGGCGCCGTATCGAGGCCGTGGAGGAATGGCTGGAAAATCCCCGGCTGCTGCGGGCCGACGGCCATGCCGAGTATGCCGCGGTGCTCGAAATCGACCTGGCTCAACTGACCGAGCCGCTGTTGTGCTGTCCCAACGATCCCGACGACGTACAGCCCCTGTCGGCGGTGGCCGGAGCACCCCTGGACGATGTCTTCATCGGTTCCTGCATGTCCAACATCGCCCAGTTTCGCGCCGCGGCCGCCGTCTGGCAGGGCCGGCATTTCAATCCGGCGGTGCGCACCTGGATCTGCCCGCCGACCCGCATGGATCAACAGCAGTTGCGCAACGAAGCCCTGTTTGCGACCTTCAGCGCCATTGGTGCTCGCATCGAGATTCCCGGCTGTTCCCTGTGCATGGGCAACCAGGCCCGGGTGCCTGACGGGGCCCGAGTGCTCTCCACCTCGACCCGCAACTTCGACAACCGCATGGGCGATGGCGCAAAGGTCTATCTTGGCTCCGCGGAACTCGCCGCCGTGGCCGTCAACCTCGGCCGCCTGCCGACGACTGAGGAGTATTTTTCCACCTTTGCCCGCTGTATAGAGCCGCGGAAGGCGGAGATCTATCGCTTTCTGCAATTCGACCAGTTGCCGGAATATGTCTGAACAGCAATCGCTGTAAATTTTCAGGGCCGCCTTCCCACAGAAGAGCGGCCCTTTTTTTGCGGTCGAAAATTAAAAATATTGAAAAAATTATTCAAGGTGATATTTTCAATGAACCATAACAAATCATTTCAAGCCAGGTTGATGTTCTCACAAAAATTCTGGGCCGTTGGGTGAATTCCCAACCAAGGCAGCGGATGGCACCGTAAACCGGCGATGTGTCGCTCCGGAGGAGATTATGATGGCGAATTATGCACTTTGGCTGATTCTGCTGGCATTGGTCGCAATCATCATGGTTGTCGTGGTTATTTTGGTCGAGCGCAGGCTTGTCGCTGAACGCGAAAATGTGGCGCAAAGGCTGGAATGCTATGTGGATGGGGCATCTTCCGGGTCGCAAAGGGATGCATAGGGTTCGCGCGGCCAGGGTGCCGATCACTGAAAAGATTTAGGAGGCTGTCGGACTATCCATGCGCTGGCTGCAAATTCGGCTATTCGGCCCATATTTCAGCTCCTTTTCGGCCCATAGCTACGGCTATGAACCTTCAAACGAGCTAAAATCTGTGCTCAAACATCCAAATTTTCGCTTCAACCCGGATAGTCCGACAGCCTCCTAGAATACTCCGAAACGCGCGTGCCAGAGGTTGAAGATGGCCACCTTGTCCGTTCCGAACCGGGCCAGGGAAGCCCGCACCTGGTCCGGGTTGCGCTCTTGCCCTTGTTTGGCGGGGTTCTTGGAAAAAAACAGATCCGCATAGGCGACGAGCTGTTCCTCCAGAGTGACCGGCAGCATGTCCCGATGGGGCAGGGGGAGTTGCTGGGCCGCGATTTCATCGGCGGTCAGCCCGACGCCGATATGCCGCTCGCAAACCATGGCATGGTGCGGCAAGCCCTCGGCCTCCAGCAGTTCACGGCCTTTGATGCCGTGGCACAGGTAGGGCAAGTCGCCGTTACACCCCAATTCCGGCGCGGCGGTATGCAGGATGCCGATATCGTGCAGCAGCGCCGCCTCGTGAACGAAATCCACGTCCGCTCCCAGAGTCCGGGCGATGGCCCTGGCTTTGGCGGCAACCCGTTCGCTGTGGTCCAGCAGAATACGGTAAGCAGCGCCGTCGGGCGGGTAATATTTTTCCAGCAGAGCAAGGGGATTCATGGCGACGTTGGGCCTTGTCCGGTAAAGGTAGTCCGACAAGTATACTCCGCACCTTGAGCAGGCTGCAAGCGGCCGGTGCCGCTCTGACGGATCTGACCGATCCGCCGAATGTTTTTGCCCGCCTTCCGCCTTCAGTCTTCCGCCTTCCGCCTTCCGCCTTCCGCCTTCCGCCTTCCGCCTTCCGCCTTCAGCCTGCCTTACCCAGCCTTCAGCCTGCTTCCCAAAAACCCTTTTGCCGCCAGGGGCAGCAGCAGGGCGAACAGCAGGGCCAGCAACAGGAAGGTTGGTCCCAGTCCCTGCTGATCCGCCAGGTGGCCGATGAGGGGGCCGGTGGCGACGAAGCCGACCCGGAACAACAGGCTGTGCAGGGACAGGATGCTGGCGCGGTTGCGGCGGCTGCCGGCCTGCTGCAGTTGCTGGCGCAATAGGGGACCTTGCAGGCCGCGCATGAAGGTCAGCAGGAAGTAAAAGAGGAAGCTGCCCACGGCGGCGGTCAGACCCAGGCCGGCGTAGGCGGTGACGATGAGCAGGATGAACAGCCCGGCCATGAAACGCAGGCCGAACAGGTTGCGCAGGCGATGGCTGGCAAGGGAGCCCGCTGCCACCATCAGGTTGGCGCCGGCCCAGGCCGGGCCGAACCAGGCCAGGGGGACCCCGGTCTGCTGCATGTAGGGCTGGATGAGCCAGACGGTATAAAAGGAGGCCAGGCCCAGCAGGGTGCCGAACAGCATGGTATTGCGCACCGCGGGATTGTCCCACAGGGCATAGCGGCAGACCGAAAGGGCCTCGGCCAGGTGCGATTTGATGGCCGGAACCTCTTCCACCGGCGGTTCGCACAGGGACAGGGCCAGCAGCAGCGCCAGACTCCAGACCCCGATCTGCAGCACGAAGGGCAACAGCGGCGCGGTGGCATACAGCAGACCGGCGAACAGCGCCCCGCCGGCTTCGCCGATCTGACCCCAGCCGGTCATGCGCCCATCGCAACGGGCATATTGCTCTTCACGACCTCCGGCGCGCAGGGTTTCGAACAGCAGAGCGCTGTCCGAGCCGCTGATAAAGGCGTAACAGACCCCCAGCATAAGTTCCGCCAGCAGAACCCCGGTGAAGGTCGCCGCCACCAGGTAAAAACTCCAGCCGAGTATGCCGAACAGGGTGGCGATGAGCAGGGACGCCCGGTAGCCGAGACGATCGCTGATATACCCGGACGGATATTCCATCACCACGCTGGCTACGGAGAACAGGCCCTGCAAAACCAGGATTTCTGTCAGGCTCAGCCCGATATGGTCCTTCCAGAACAGGGTGATGATGGCCATGGGAAACAGGGTCATCTTCAGGAAGGCGAAAACGTAGAGACGAGAAATGTTGGTGTCGAGGGGCATAATAAGCAGGCTGAAGGCTGAAGGCTGATGAAAACAGGCTGAAGGCTGAAGTCCGAAGGCTGAAGTATAACCACTATAGTCCATTCCGGCGGTGCGTCGAAAGAGGCTTGTTGCCTCGCGACGGGATTTCTCTTGGCCCTTGCCTTCCGCCTTCAGTCTTCAGTCTTCAGTCTTCAGTCTTCAGTCTTCAGTCTTCTGTCTTCAGTCTTCCTGTGCTATGGTCTGAACGTTGTCGCGAAGTTCCCTTTCCCGTTCTGCTTTTGAATGGTTCAAGCCATGCCGCGTACCCATGGCCTGCGGGCGGAAATCGCCTTGCATCTGGTGTTTCTGGTTGGAGCGGCCCTGCTCATGGGCGGTTTTCTGCTGCTGCGTTTGGGTGAGCGGGAGCTGGTCGACCAGCGTGCCGCCATGCTGACCGGTACCATGCAACAGTTGGCCGAGCTGCCCCTTGAAACCGATGCTAATCACTCTGATGAAATGCGTTTGCGCCAGGTGGCGAGCCGCTTCCATGGTTTGCCGGGACTGATTTCCCTGGAACTCTGGCAGGCGGCGGCGGGAGGCTATCAGCCACTGGATGGTCTGCCGGTCCCACCGCCGGGCAGGGACTCCGGTGAATCCGCGGCAATGCGTTATTGGCTGGATGGTCCCAGGATGGAAATCGTCTATCCGACCCTCTGGCTGCCGGGATTCGGGTCCGGAACACCGGGGGTCCGGATCATGCTGCCCCTGTCCCAAGGCGGGCGTTCCGTCGGTCTGGCCCGGGCGCATTTCTCCCTGGCCGATGTCGCCGGCCGGTTGCGGCGCGGGCAGCACCTGGTGCTGCTCTATGCTCTGTTGTATGCCGTTGTGGTCCTATGGTGCGGCCTCTATCTGCTGCAGCGCCATGTGGTAAAGCCGACGCGGAAATTGCTTGATTCCACTCGCCAGGTTGCCGCCGGCGATCTCACCGTCCTGGTCCCGGAACAGGGGCCGCGAGAAATCGCCGACCTGGGCGCGTCCTTCAACGCCATGGTCGGTGCTCTGCGCGACAGCCGCCGGAGCACCGAGGAGCATATCTTCTCCCTGCAGGCCGCCAACCGCGAGTTGCAACAGACCCGGGACGAACTGGTGCGATCGGCCAAGATGGCCACCGTCGGCCATCTGGCCGCCGGCATGGCCCATGAAATCGGCAATCCCCTGGCCGCCATCGTTGGCTACCTGGATCTGATCAAAACCGGGACCGACCAGGGGGTGGCGGACCTGGCAGAACGGGCTTCCGGCGAAGCCGGACGCATCCAGCGGTTGGTGCGGGACCTGCTCGATTACGCCGCGCCGGCAGCCAGTCAAAAAGAGACCTTCGACCCCATAACGGTGGCCGCCGAAGCCTTGTCGGTGGTCGGCGGGCAGGGGCTGTTGGAAAGCCTGCCCGTCGACAATGCCTTGCCCGAGGCCTTGCCGCCGATAACCATGGTCCGCCACCAGTTGCTGCAGGTGGTCATCAATCTGTTGCTCAATGCCCGCGATGCCTGTGTCTCCTCCGGCGGCGGCATCCGCCTGGAGGGCGGCCACGATTCCGACCACGTCTGGCTGGCGGTGGCCGACCAGGGAGCCGGCATCGCTCCGGATATTCAGGCCCACATCTTCGATCCCTTCTTCACCACCAAGGCGCCGGGCAAGGGCCGCGGCTTGGGGTTGGCCGTCTGCCAGCAGATTATGGACAGCGCCGGCGGGCGGATCAGCGTCGCATCGCAACCCGGTCTGGGTACGCGCTTCACCCTCCGGCTGCCGCCGGCATGAGGCGGCGATTTCTCAATTGTACAGAGGGGCTCGCGACCCCCACGCCGAGGGCCGCATGAACCCATCCCTGTGGCTTGGCCGGCGCCATCCGGGCGCCAGACACCCTCGGCATGGGCGCCCCGAGTCCCCATGCTGGCCAGATTGCACAATGCTTTTGTGAGCCCTCTGCGGGCGGGAAAGAACTCATGAAGGTTGCGAAGGATGGCATGGCGTTGAAAAACGTGTTGGTGGTGGACGACGAACCCGCCATGCGGCACATGCTGCAACTGGTGCTGGAACGAGCCGGATTCCAATACGGTGAGGCCGCCAACGGCGCGGCTGCTCTGGATCTGCTGCAAGGACAATCCTGGGATGCCGTGCTGTGCGACATCCGCATGCCGGAAATGGACGGTCTTGACTTCCTGCGCCAGGCCCTGGCCCGGGGACTGGCGGTGCCGGTCATCATGATGAGCGCCTTCGGCACCATCGATACGGCCGTCGAATGCCTCAAACTGGGCGCCTTCGATTATATTTCCAAGCCTTTCAAGCCCGACGAAGTGGTGGTGACTCTGCGCAAGGCGGAGGAGCGCCTGCGTCTGCAAAAGGAAAATGCCCTGCTGCGCCAGGAACTGGCCGGCAAGGCCGGTGAGCAGGAGATGCTCTACGGCAGCCCCGTCATGGCGGAGGTCATGGGCCTGGTGCATCGGGTGGCGCCCACCCCCTCGTCGGTGTTGGTCTGCGGTGAAACCGGCACGGGCAAGGAACTGGTGGCCCGCGCTCTGCACCGGCAGAGCCCTCGGGCCCATCGCCCATTTGTCGCGGTCAATTGCGGCGCCATCAGTCCCGGGCTGGTGGAGAGCGAGTTTTTCGGCCACGCCCGCGGCGCCTTTACCGGTGCCGAGCAGGCCCACGCCGGGCTGTTCGGCGCCGCCCACGGCGGCACCCTGTTTTTGGATGAGATCGGCGAACTGCCCATGGAGATGCAGCCCAAGCTGCTGCGGGTGCTGCAGGAGGGTGAATTGCGGCCCGTCGGCAGCGTCCAGTCCCGGCGCATCGATGTCCGAGTGGTGGCCGCCACGGCCCGGAATCTGCGCGCCGAAATCGACGGCGGGCGCTTCCGTCGCGACCTGTTTTACCGTCTGGCCGTGGTGGAAATCAACATGCCGCCTCTGCGGGAACGGGGTGAGGATATCTCCCTGCTTGCCGAACATTTTCTGCACCGCATCGCATTGCGTGAAAACCGGGCCGCGCCCGCTCTGGAGTCGGACATCCTGGCCCTGCTGCAGAACTACCCGTGGCCGGGCAATGTTCGGGAATTGGCCAATTTCATGGAGAAGGCCATGATCTTCTGTCGTGGCGGCCAACTCAAGGCGGAAGACCTGCCATGGGAACTCCGACGCCGGGAACGGGCCGTTCAGGACGACTACTCTCTGAAAGCTGCTTTGTACCGTCTGGAAAAGGAATACATTCTCAAGGCCCTGCGGCATTGCGACGGCAACCGCACCCAGGCTGCCCAATTGCTGGAAATCAGCCTGCGCAACCTGCAATACAAGCTCAAGGAATACGGGCTCTGATGGAAAGGGTAAGATACTTTGATCAATTGCAAATAATTTAAAAAACTTGTCCATTAAAAAAATTAATGTATAATCGTCTCCTGCTGTCGCGCGTGTTCGACCAAAACGCACCCGGGAGGAAGCGATGCCCTCGAAAAGTTCTTTTCATGGCAGAAGTTCCGGACTGACCCTGCTGGAACTCATCGTCACCCTGACCGTAGTCGGAATCCTGTTGACCATTGCCGTGCCCAATCTCAACGCCCTGCTCCAGGGACAGGCGACGGCCACTACGGCGGACAACTTGGCTGTATCGCTGGCCTATGCCCGACAGGAAGCCGTCACCCGCTGTCGACGGGTCGCTTTGTGCCCCAGTGTCGATGGCGAAAACTGTGTGACCGGCACGGGTCGCTGGGAAGAGGGCTGGATCGTCTTCATCGACGACGATGAGGATTTTATCCGCGCTCCAAACGAGGAGCTGCTGCGGGTCGGCAACCCCGGCGGCGCCGGAACCACCCTGCGCACCAGCGCCAATTTCCGCGACGGGTTGGCCTATTTGCCCCTGGGCAACAGTCTCGGCCGGACCGGCCTGGCCACCGGCACTTTCCGCATCTGCGACAGTCGTGGCGCGAATAGCGGCATATCCCTCATCATCGCTCGCGGCGGGCGAGTCCGGCGGGACCGAGGCACCAGCCAATGCCCGTAACCGGTTGACAATTGCCGTCGCCGGTGCGCAATATTTGCACGGCACGACGAACTGAGCAGAGCCTTGGCCGCGCCTTCAGCCTTCAGTCTTCGGCCTTCAGTCTGCCTCACCCCCTTTGGCTCGAATTTTGCTTAAATAATGAATTGTAATTTTTGATTTCCAAAATCCATCCGAGGAGCTCCCATGATGCGATCCATGCGTCATCCCCTGCGAAAATTTTCAAGATCGCCGGCCGGATTGACCCTCATCGAACTGATTGTCACCCTAGTCATATTGGGCATTCTGCTGACCATTGCCATTCCCCTCATGCGCCCCTTGGTTCGCAGCACCAACCTGACCTCTTCCGCCAATTCTTTTGTTGCCGCTCTCAATTATGCCCGCAGCGAGGCGGTAACTCGCGGCGCCAGGGTGGTTGCCTGCGCCAGCAGCAACCCCATGGCCAATCCGCCCGCCTGCAGTAACAACGCCAATTGGCAGACCGGATGGCTGGTATTTTTAGATAGCAACGAAAATAACACCTACCAGGCTGCCAACGATACTCTGTTGCGTGTGGCTGGGCCTATTGGCGGCGATTTGACCCTCGCCGGTGCCAATCCTGCTGTCGCATTCACGAATTTAGGCGCGGCCATCGCGGGTAGTGGCAACTATATTGTTTGCGGTTCGGGGTTGAACCGCTGGACCGTCAATGTCACCGCATCTGGCCGGATTAATAATCAAAGGGGGGCAGTATGTCCTTGAGGCTTCATAATGCCGCCGTCGGCCGCCGCTATTCCCAGGAGTCCGGTTTCAGCCTGGTCGAGGTGTTGGTTGCGTTGATGATACTGACGGTCGGTTTGCTTGGTCTGGCCGGCCTGCAGGGGCGGGGACTCCGCGACAGCCAAAGCGCTCTGGTGCGTTCCCGGGCCGTGCAATGCGCCGAAGATATTCTGGATCGCATGCGGGCCAATCGGGCCAATGCCGGAGCTTATGCTGTCGGTATCGGCGCGCCCGGGCCCGATGAATGGGATGATATGGATGGCTTGCTTGCTGAATTGAGCGGTTATGCAGGAATCGTTCAGACTGACTTGGGCGAATGGAAGTTCAGCCTCGCCCAATCCTTGCCCGAAGGCGACGGTTCGGTGGCGGTCAACGGCAACCTTACGACCGTCGTGGTGCAGTGGACCGAATCGGGCGAGGCGCAAACCGTAACTGTGGTGACGAGGTTATGATGAACTGTCAAAAAATGTTTTTCAGGCGCCTGGTGTCGCAGACCGGCATCACTTTGGTGGAAATGCTGGTGGCAATGGTGATTGGGCTCATACTGGCCGGCGGTATTTACCAAGTATTTGTCGGCAGTTCGGAAAGCTATCAACTGAACACGCAACTGGCGCGGGTGCAGGAGAGCGGTCGCTTTGCCATGCAACTCCTGCGGCAGGAAATTCGCGGTGCGGGTTACCTGGGCTGTGCACAGGATGTGGACGCCTATACCTCGTTGCTCAACAATTCAAATTTCTATCTCTTTGAGTTCAACAACGCCATTTACGGCCTTGAAGCTACCGGCAACAATACCTGGGCTGACAATTCCCAAGGTTTCACCCAGGCGCAACTCGGGACCCAGTTGGCCATCGATACTCCCCTGAGTGGAAGTGATATTGTCGTTATTCGAGGTGTTTTCGGTGGCAATATTACCATGTATACGGAAATGCCTCCTCCTTCGGCGGATATGAAAGTTGCGAACGCTGCTGGCATTATTAACGACAATGACATTCTGATGATCTCGGACTGCAGCCATGCATCCGTTTTTCAAGTGAGCAGTTTTAATCCAAATAACGGCAACCTCGTTTACAATACCGGCGGCAATTACGTTCTGGGTGATGCGGGGTTTCCAGGGAATGCCACCAAAATTCTGGGTCATGACTATAAAATCGGAGCTGAGATTGTCCGAATCCGCAGCGCGGTATTTTTCATCCGACTCAATCCTGGCAATCAACCTGCCTTATATATGAAAGAAGGCGTCGCTCCTGCCGTCGAGCTCGTCGAGGGTGTGGAAAGCATGCAGATTCGCTACGGTGAGGATACCAATAACGACGGTACGGTCGATACTTATGTCAATGCCAATCAGGTCGGAAACTGGGAGAGGGTGCGCAGCGTTCGCATCGGCTTGCTGTTGCGCAGCACGGCCGAAGCGGGGCGTGGACCCGTTGACAATAATGTCTACGATGTTTCCGGCGATGGCAATGACGATTTCGGACCGGTTGGCGACCGGCGCTTGCGATTGGTCATGAGCGGCACCGTCGGCTTGCGCAACCGCCTTCGTTAATGGGGGAGATGATGATGCTTCATAGTGCAGCCAACAACAGGGGCGCGGTGTTGGTCACCGGCCTGATTATTCTGGTGGTGCTGTCCCTCATTGGTCTGGTCGCCATGCAGAGTACCACCTTGCAGGAGCGCATGGCCGGCAACCTGGAACAGCGTGATGCGGCTTTTCAGGCGGCCGAAGCCGGTTTGCGGGGCGCCGAGGAATGGCTTAACAGCGTCGTTATCTTGCCTGCCTTCGACAGTACCTGCAATAACGGCCTCTGCAAGCCCAAAACCGATGGCACGGTATGGTGGAAAACCCTGGATTGGAACAATCCGGCCAAATATCGCACCTACCAGGAAGGCAATATCTCTGCCCGGTATATTATCGAACATGTGGCAAATACCAACATAACGGGTAGCGATTCAGTAAAATTTGCACCGGTTCCTGAGGAGGGGGCAGGTGTTTACAGAATTATCAGTCGTGGAATCAGCCCCAACGGGTTGGTAGAAGTTATTTTGCAGACCACATTTGTTCGTTAGATTGTAATTTATAAATTAGTAAAAATTCGGAGGCTATATGATTCTAAATAGGACAAAAATGTCAAAATTAACTGCTTTGAAGATTTTTATCGCAACGCAGTTTATCCTTTTTTGTGCCAGTGCTTCATTTTCCGCCCAATCGAGTGGATATATTACTAGGGTAGAGCCTTTGTTGAACATGGTGGCGATTGATGGTCGGTTAAGCGAAGTATCAGGCGAGGCCAAGATTTATCGAGGTTTTTCTGAAAAAAATACAGAAAATATCAATTCTGTTCGTATAAATAATTACGTTATGTATAGAGTGTATAAAAATAAAATTGTCGAATTGAGAATTTTTGACAACCCAATTGATCCGGTTCGAATTGTTCCTTTGGTGGAAAGTTCCAAATAATTTTTCTATTTGAGGAATTAAAATAATGAATAAAAATTTTTTAGCGATAAATATCAAAAGGCTTTTTCTCCTGGTATTTTTTGCTTTTTTTGGTGGTTCTCCGATTTTGGCAGGGACCATTTCGCAAGCCCCCTTATTTATATCCGGGGCTGATATCGATCCTAATATTATGTTTATTATTGATGATTCAGGTTCAATGCAATGGGAGTTTATGCCTGATGAAACAATGCATTTTTCTATTTATGTTTTTCCTGTCGTAAACAATGTATATGGGGGATCTGTTTATACAAATCAGGTTCCAAATTTTGATGACAATAATCTCCATAATTTTTTTAGTCGTTCTAGTGAAAACAATAAGGTTTTTTACAATCCTGATATCACTTATAAACCATGGCATAATCATGATGGCACGCCAATGGCTGACGCAAACCCAACATGCGCCTACTATAATCCAGCTTCTACAGGCTTGGGCTGCATGAATCTGAAAGATCAAAACACAAAATATGCGCTCTGGTTTTATAATACAAGCAACCAAGATTTAAGTCAGGCATGGGGTAACTGGTCTAATCATACTTTTTGGCCTATCACCTACTATAATTATGTTGGCGGAAGTAGAACTTTGCGTTCCAGTTATACTCGGGTGCAAATCACGAGTTCTACGCCTTCCACGTCAACGTTTACCAGTCCAAACGGAACAATCCGCACCCGCGATCAGGAAATTCAGAATTTTGCCAACTGGTACCAATACTATCGTTCAAGGATTCTGGCTTCTCGCGCGGGTATCGGCAAGGCATTTGCCGCTCAGGGAGAGTCGATCAGGGTTGGTTTCGGTGCTATCAACAAGGAGGCCTCCTCTGTTGATAACGTAAGTACCACGACCATCATTCGTGGTGTGCGTCCCTTCAGTGGTTCCGATCGAGAGGATTTTTTTACCAGGCTCTACAACCACATTATCCCTACGTCGGGAACACCGTTGCGACGGGCTCTGGACGCTGCGGGACAATATTATATGCGAACCGACTCCCGTGGGCCATGCAGCACGACTCCTGGCCAATCCGGCGGGGATGATATCTCCTGTCGGCAGAACTACACGGTGCTTATGACTGATGGGTATTGGAACGGTTCTGCTGCTGCAACTGCGGCCGCGAGGGACAATGTCGATGGGCAGGCTGGTTCGTTGATTATCAATCCAAATCCGTCCAAAAGTAACTTTCAATATTCCCCGAAACCTCCCTATGAAGATGCCTGGTCCAATACTCTGGCCGATATTGCCATGTATTACTGGAACCGCGATCTGCGGCCGGACCTGGACAACAATGTGCCAACTTCTACCTCCAACGAAGCCTTTTGGCAACATATGGTCACCTTCGGAGTCGGTCTTGGGGTTGCCGGGACCCTCGATCCAGAAAATGATTTTGCCGGTCTGGTGGCCGGTACCACGCAATGGCCGCAGCCCTACGCAGATGCCGGCCCCGCCAACGTCGATGATCTATGGCATGCGTCGGTAAATAGTCGTGGCGGCTTTTTCAGTGCTGCCGATCCGGATGTGTTTGCCGAGCGTCTGGGGGAGACACTGGATAGCATTGTTTCCCAATCGATGGGGACAGCGGCGGCCATCGCTACCAACTCGACGCGTTTGGTGGATGGCGCCCTGATTTACCAGGCTAAATTCGATAGCACTGACTGGAGCGGTGAGTTGGTCTGTTATCGCCTGGACCCTGATACCGGCTATGTCGACGGTACGGCATGGACCACGGATGATGCGGGTAGGATTCCCAGTCATGAGTCACGCAGGATTTTCACGTGGAATGGGAGTGCAGGGCTCCAGTTCTCGGAGAGTTCCTGGGATTCTCTTTCGGTGGCCCAGCGTACCGCCTTACAGGCTGGTGGGACCGTACAGCAAGGAAAAGATCGCCTCAACTGGATTCGAGGTCAACAGAGCAAAGAAGAGGGCCAAGCTGGCGGATATTTGCGCAAACGTAGTAAAGTTTTGGGGGATATCGTCAATTCCGACCCGGTTGTAGTGGGTGTCCTAAATTTCCGATATGAAAACCTGCCGGCCGGGACGCCGGGACAAGATACCTATGCGGCTTTCGTCGAAGCCAACAAAACCCGCCGGCGGATGGTGTACGTCGGGGCCAATGACGGTATGCTGCATGCATTTGACGCCAATTCTGGTGAGGAGGTGTTCGCCTATGTCCCTGGGGGCGTGTACCAGAATCTGGCGTATCTGACCGATCCCGCCTACACCCATCGATATTACGTGGATGGCTCTCCCTTTGTCGGCGACGCCTATATCGATGGCCAATGGCGAACCATTCTGATCGGGACCCTCGGGGGCGGTGGGCGCAGCGTTTTTGCCCTGGATGTGACCGATCCGGATAACTTCAATGCCGGTAATGTAATGTGGGAATTTGCTGACCCCGAACTGGGGAATTCTTTTGCGCAGCCGGTGATCGGCAGGATGGCCAACGGTGCCTGGGCCGTGATTTTCGGCAACGGTTACGGCAGCAACCTTGGCGAATCCAGGTTGTTCATTCTCGACGTTAAGACTGGCGGCACAACGCTTAGAAGGGTAATCAGCGCCGGGACAGGTCCTGGAAATGGCCTTTCGACGCCGGCCATGGTGGCCAACAGCCAACGGACCCTGACCACCGGGTATGCCGGCGATCTCCTCGGCAATCTGTGGAAATTCGACCTTTCTCACGCCTCGAATACCGGCCAATGGAATGTAGCCTTTACCTCTGGCTCCAATCGCTATCCCTTATTCACCGCTCGATACGGAAGCACCCAGGTGCAACCGATTACGGCGCCGTTGGATATTGGGTTACATCCCAACGGCAATTACATGATCTATTTCGGCACCGGCAAATACTTCGAGGTCGGTGACAACCTGGTCGGCAGCAATCCGGATGTTCAGACCTTCTATGCCATCGAGGATACCGGCACCCGCATCTCCGTTTTGGATCGCAGCTCCCTCGTCAAGCAGGATATCCTGGCGGAAGTCACCTTTAGCGGGCTGACTTGGAGGATTACATCCCATAAGTCCGATGCCGCGTTTGCCGGCAAGCGGGGTTGGTACCTGGATCTCCTGACGCCGGTGAATGTGCGCAAGGGTGAGCGGGTGGTCAGCGTGCCTTTGCTACGGCATGGTCGCGTCATTTTCACTACCCTGATTCCATCCCAGGATCCCTGTTCGGCCGGCGGCAAAAGCTGGCTGATGGAACTCGACGCACGTACCGGAAATCGAGTTGGTTACGCGGTGTTTGACGTGAATCGGGACGGCCGGATCGATGCCTCGGATGTTGTGGCCTGGGGAACCGACAATGCCTCGAACTTCCCATCCGGCGTGCAGGTGGACGGCATCATCAAGACCGGTGCGGTGATCACTGCAGGAGCGACGGAAAAGAAATATTTCGGCAAATCGGATGGGGACCTGTTTATCGCAACCGAACCTACTGACCCGGATGGCGGTTATGGGCGCCGTTCCTGGCGGCAATTGAAATAAGGGAGGGACACATATGCGTCGAAATATCAGGGGCTTTTCCCTTATCGAGTTGCTAGTGGTTATGGCCATCCTCGGCATTCTCATGGCCATCGCCGTTCCCATGTACAACCAGTACCGCCGCCGGGCCAATCGCGCCGAAGGGCGCGCGACCCTGGTCGAGGCGGCGCAAATAGCCGAGCGGTCCTTCGTGCGCAATAATACCTACATGAATGTTACCATCGGCCCGAATGTTGCCGATGACATCCGCGATAGGTCCCCTCACGGCCTTTACGCTATCGCTTTTGTCAATCGTACGGCCACCACCTTTACCATCTCCGCCACTCCACAGGGTAGCCAGACCGGCGACGAATGCGGTCAGCTCACCATCAATCAGGCCGGCGCGCGCGGGGCGGCCCAGGACGGTTGCTGGTAGTTTGGTTCTGAAATATCCACCTTGCAACGGGCGACGCATGCGTCGCCCGTTGCCGTTTCCGCGCCTTTCCAGCTTTTTCCTTGCCACCTCCCTTCCGGCTTGCTTATAGTGAAACCTTTGAAGAACCCACACCTACCCAAGGGAGATGCAACGCATGGCTAAGATCGCTCCGTTTCGGGCTGTTCGTTACAATCTTGACAAGTTGGCCGATCCTGCCCGGGTCATGGCCCCTCCTTATGATGTTATTTCTCCCGAATTACAGGAAACTCTTTACCAGCGCAGCCCCTTCAACGTGGTCCGGCTGATCCTGGGCAAGACGGACCCGGCCGATACGGCGACGGACAACCGCTACACGCGGGCCGCGACCTTTTTTCGTCAGTGGCGGGAAGAAGGGGTGCTGGTCCGGGATGAAACCCCCTCCCTCTATCTCTATGACGAGGAATACCAGGCAACGGGCATCGGCAAGGTGGTGCGGCAGGGCTTCATTGCTCTGGCTCGTCTGGAGGATTTTGCTACCGGAGTGGTCAAGCCCCACGAGAAAACCCTGTCCGGTCCCAAGGCGGATCGTCTGGAACTGACCAAGGCCTGTCGGGCCAACTTCAGTCCCATTTTCGGCTTGTATTCCGATCCCTGCTGCGTACAGGAAGCCCTCACCTGGGAAATAAAGAAAAGGGTGCCGGATCTGGAGGTGATGGATGACGATGGCGTTGTTCACCGCCTCTGGCAGGTGACGGACCGCACCGTTTTCAAAAAGATTCGTGATATGCTCGACAATAAGCCGCTGTTCATCGCCGATGGCCATCATCGCTATGAAACGGCCCTGAATTATCGAAACTTGCGCCGCGACCAGGACCCGGATTTCAGCGGCAAGGAATTGTATAATTATGTCCTGATGTATTTCGCCAACATGGAAGACCAGGGCATGCTCATCTTCCCGACCCATCGCTTGGTGCATGGTCTGCAGGATTTTCGGCTGGAACCCTTGCTGACCTCAGTCGGTGAGTATTTTCAGGTCGAAGCGCATACCTTTGACCCGGATGACGCCGAATCCCGTCAGCAGATGCGTTCCCTGTTGCAACAGAGGGGGGAGGACAAAGTTGCGTTGGGCTTGTATGGCGGCGGCGATACATTGTACCTGTTGATCCTCAAGGACAAAAAACTCATGGACGGTTTTTTCGATGCCAAAACCTCCAAGGCCTTGCGCACCCTGGATGTTTCCGTCCTGCATCGGGTGGTTCTGGAAAAGGGGCTGCACATTTCCCTCGAAGCCCAGGAAGCGCAGACTCACCTCACTTATGTCAAGAACTTCGACGAACCCTTCAGCCTGGTGCGGTCCGGCCAATGCCAACTGGCTTTCCTGATGAATCCCACCCGCATGAGCCAGGTCCGGGATGTTGCCAATGCCGGCGAAAAAATGCCCCAGAAGTCGACCTATTTCTATCCCAAGTTGCTCACCGGTTTGGTGATCAATCCCATCGCCGACGGTGAAACGATCGAAGAATGAACGATATACGAATTATGAGTCTTCAGCCTTCACTCTTAAGCCTTCAGTCTGTAGTGCCTGGCTTTCTTCAGTCTTCAGCCTTCAGTCTTCAGTCTGTAGTGCCTGGCTTTCTTCAGCCTTCAGCCTTCAGTCTTCAGTCTGTAGTGCCTGGCTTTCTTCAGCCTTCAGTCTTCAGTCTTCAGTCTGTAGTTAACGTCTTCAGCCTTCGGACTGCCTTATAATGATTCCCACCCCGGATCTTCTCCTCGATTTGTTCAGGCGCCAAAAGGGCAAACCCCTTTCCGGGCGGCAGGTTCTGGCCCACTTCGACCTGGACCGAAAGGAACGCCAGGAGACCTTGGCGCTGCTTGATGCTCTGGTTGAGGAGGGATTGTTGCGACGGGCCCGCAAGGGGCACTACCTGGCGGCCCGTTCCGGGCAGGTGGTGACCGGCATCGTATCGGTGCATCGTGACGGTTACGGGTTTGTCGCGCCGGAACAAGGGCAGGGGTCGGATGTTTTCATCCCGGCCCGCTACTTGCGCGGGGTCATGAACGGCGATCGGGTCGCCATCCAGGTCGGTCCCGCGCCTCGCGGCGGCGTGCAGGGCCAGGTGGTTCGGGTGTTGAATCGTGCCCACCAGCAGTTGCTCGGCCGGTTGCAAGAGGGCGGTCGCCACGGGATGGTGATACCCAGCGATCCGGCCTTGTCCTTCGCCATTCCCCTGGCGGCCCCGCCGCCTGATAAGGCGCTCCCGGGATTCCTGGTTCTGGTGCGTATCGACCGCTATCCGGATCGCACCGGCGGTCCCTTGGGCACCGTGGTGGAGGTGTTGGGCGATCCCGCCGACCCGCAGGTCGAAATTCTCGCCATTGCCCACAAGTTTGACTTGCCCCATCGCTTTTCCCGGCAGGTTGAGGACCTGGCCCGCCAAATTCCGCAAGTCGTCACTGCTGCAGAGTGCCAGGGACGCACCGATCTCCGCCAACTCGACATTGTGACCATCGACGGCGAAACGGCCAAGGACTTCGACGACGCCGTCGCCGTAAAGCGCGAAGAGCGGGGCACGATTCGCCTGTGGGTGGCCATTGCTGATGTCGGCCACTATGTGCCGGAGGGCGGCCCCATCGACGTCGAGGCCCTGGAACGGGCCACCAGCGTCTATTTTCCCGGTGCCTGTCTCCCCATGCTGCCGGAAACGTTGAGCAACGGCATCTGTTCCCTGCGACCTGATGAGGATCGGTTGGCCTTGGTGGCCGAAATGCTCTTCAGTGGGGATGGTCGGAGACTGGAGGCCCGTTTTTATCCGGCTGTCATGCGCAGTTGTGCACGCCTGACCTATCGGGAAGTTGCCGCCGCCCTGGAGGATCGGCTTGACGCGGATTCCCCCTTGGTGCTGCGCCGTGACCAGTTTCAGGTCATGGCCGAATTGGCCGAACGTCTCATGGCCATGCGCCGTCGGCGCGGCAGTCTCGACTTCGATTTGCCGGAACCGGAAATCGTGCTGGATCTGCAGGGCCGTCCGGACCAGATCCTGCGCTCCGAGCGGACCTTGGCGCACCGCATCATCGAGGAATTCATGCTGGCCGCCAACGAGGCCGTGGCCGGTTTTCTGGCCGACCGGGAAATACCTCTGCTGTACCGCATCCACGAACCGCCGGAGCTGGAAAAATTGCAGCGATTCCAGGAATTCCTCAGCCATTTCAATATCGGTCTGGAGTTGCAGGATGACACCGTCAATCCGCGTGAATTGCAGGCGGTGCTGGACCGGGTGTCCGGTCATCCCGAGGAGCGGATGGTCAACCAGTTGTTGTTGCGCAGCATGCGGCAGGCCCGCTACAGTGAAGACAACGCCGGGCATTTCGGTCTGGCGGCGGACTGCTACTGCCATTTTACGTCACCCATACGCCGTTATCCCGACCTGGTGGTGCACCGCATCCTGCGCCAGGCCTTGTCCGAAGAGGGCGTTTCCGCCCGATTCAAGCAAAATCTCGAACGCAATCTGCCGGGTTTGGGCGAGGTAACGTCCCAACGTGAACGGCGCGCCATGGAGGCCGAGCGCGACAGCGTCGCCCTCAAGCGCTGCCAGTTCATGGAGGACAAGATCGGCGAGGAATTCGAAGCTTTGGTCGCCGATGTCCAGCCTTTCGGGTTTTTCGTGGAATTGATCGATGTTTTCGTCGAGGGTCTGGTGCATGTCAGCAGCCTGGATGACGATTATTATGAGTTCGAAGAACATCTCCACCGCCTTGTCGGTCAGCGCCGCCGGCGCCTGTTCCGCATCGGTGACGCGGTACGCGTGAAATTGGTTCGCGTCAATCTGGATCGACGTGAGCTCGACTTTGAGTTGATGTGAGGCAACCTTCAGTCTTAATATATGAAAATATTTCACAATCTCGACGAACTCAAAACTCCCCTCGAAAATGCCGTGCTCACCCTCGGCAACTTCGACGGCATCCATCTTGGCCACCGGGAAATTTTCCGCCGGGTGGTGCGCCGGGCGCGGGAAATCGGCGGCCAATCCGTGGTCTATACCTTTGTGCCTCATCCCCTCAAGATTTTGGCGCCGGAACACGCGCCCCCCCTCATCAACACCTACGATGAGAAAGAGATCCTCATCGAAGCCTCCTGTATCGATGTGTTGATCAGCGCGCCCTTCACCCGGGAACTGGCCAATCTGCCGGCTCATCGATTCGTGCGTGAAATTCTGGTGGAAAAGGTTGGCGTTTCCCATCTGGTGGTGGGTTACGATTACCTGTTCGGCAAGGATCGGTCCGGGGATGTGAATCTGTTGCGCCGCATGGGGGAATATCTCGGCTTTGCCGTCGAGGTACTGGATCCCATCCGGGAAAACGGCGAAGTCTACAGTTCCACCCGGGTCAGGAAGATGATTCGCGAGGGAGAGGTGCGGGCCGTGACCAAGGTGCTGGGACGCAATTACAACTTTTCCGGGCGGGTGGTGCATGGCTTCGGCCGCGGTTCGAAGCTGGGTTTTCCCACCGCCAATCTGGCCACGGACAAGGAGTTGCTGCCCTGTCCCGGCGTCTATGCGGTCAAGGTGAAGCGGGGCGAGGAGATTCTCGACGGGGTCCTCAATATCGGTCGCAATCCCACCTTCAATGCCGCCGGCCTGTTCATCGAAGTCCATCTGCTGGATTTCTCGGGCGACTTGTACGGCGAAGAACTACGGGTCTATTTCGTCGAGCGGTTGCGGGACGAGATCCGTTTCGCGGAACTGGAACAGCTCAAGCGTGCCATCAACAACGATATTGCCCGTGGCCGGGAAATACTGGCCGTGGCCCGACTGATCCAGTACCAGGAATATCTGGATTGCGGCCGTGGGCAGAGGGATTGCCCATGAACATCACCGGCGAAACCCGCGTTTTGGGGATCTTCGGCGATCCCGTCCGGCATTCCCTGTCGCCGGTGATGCAGAACGCCGCGTTGCAACGGGCCGGCATCGATGCCGTCTACCTGCCGTTCCGGGTGCGTAGCGAGGAATTGGCCGGCGCCGTCCAGAGCCTGCGGGCCCTGAATCTGTGGGGTGTCAACGTGACCATCCCCCACAAGGAACAGGTCCTGCCGTATCTGGATGCGCTGGATCCCCTCGCCGCCAGGATCGGCGCCGTCAACACCATTGTCAACCGGGATGGACTCCTGACCGGTTTCAATACCGATGCGCCGGGCCTGTTGGCTTCCCTGGCTGAAGATCTGGCTTTTTTGCCGGTTGGCCGTCGAGTGCTGCTGCTCGGTGCCGGCGGGGCGACCCGGGCCGCTCTGGTGGCTCTGGCTGAGGCCGGTGCCGTCTGGATCGGCGTCGCCAACCGTACCCGCGTGCGGGGCGAGCAACTGGTGGAAAATTTCCGGGCGGTCTTTCCGGGAACGGAATTTGCTGCGATGGGATTGTCGACGGCGGAGTTGGCAGGGGTTTTTCCCGCCGTCGACCTGGTGATCAACAGTACCTCCCTGGGTTTGCACGGGGAAGGTTTCGACGTTCTGCCCTGGCACCGCCTGGCCCCGCGGGCCGTGGTGCTGGACATGGTCTACAGCGCCGATTCGACGCCTCTGGTTGCCATGGCTCGTGAACACGGGTACCGGGTTGCGGATGGCCTCGGTATGCTGGTCGGCCAGGGCGAGGAGGCCTTTGCCCTGTGGACCGGGCGCCGGCCCGAACCGGGATTGATGAAAAGAACCCTTTATGATTGCCTGGGGGTGCAGAATTGGCATCTTGACAGCACATGAAGCCATCGTTAACATGCCGCTGAGGTTAGAGGTTTTTTTGTTTACGTTTTGAACCCCATTTAATGCTATGACGTCTTTTCTCTTTCGTGACCATAAACGTTTGATGACGCGCGGTAATTTGCTGCGATACATGCAGGAAAGGTAGCGGCATGACCGGTAGCAGACTTGGAGAATTGCTGGTTCGACATGGACTGGTAAGCGACCAGCAATTAAATCAGGCCCTGGAGGACCAGAAAAGCCAAGGCGGGCGTCTCGGCACCAGCCTGGTCAAGCTGGGGTTTGCCAAGGAGGAGGAGCTGTCGGCCTTTCTCGCCAAGCAGTACGGCATGCCGTCCATCAACCTGAGCGATTTCGAAATCGAACACGAAATCATTCGCCTGGTGGCTCCTGAAATCGCCCAAAAATACCAGGTGGTGCCCGTCAACCGGGCCGGCGCGAGCTTGATTGTGGCCATGAGCGATCCGTCGAACCTGTTCGCCATCGACGATCTCAAGTTCATGACCGGTTTCAACATCGAGGTGGTGGTGGCAACGGAGTCATCCATCAAGGCCGCCATCGACAAGTATTATGACCAGAGTTCTTCCCTGGCCATGGTCATGGACGACCTGGATGATATCGATCTCGAAGTCGTCGATGAACACGATGACGTCAACCTGCGCGATCTGGAACGGGCCACGGAAGATGCGCCGGTCGTCAAGCTGGTGAATTTCATTCTCACCGACGCCATCAAAAAGAAAGCTTCCGACATCCATGTTGAACCCTACGAAAAGGAATTTCGGGTTCGCTATCGCATTGACGGCGTGCTCTACGAGCAGATGAAGCCGCCCATGAAACTGCGGGCGGCCATTATTTCCCGCCTCAAGATCATGGCGGAAATGGATATCGCCGAGCGGCGCCTGCCCCAGGACGGCCGCATCAAGATCAAACTGCCCGGCGGCAAGGACATGGACTACCGCGTCAGCTGCCTGCCGACCCTGTTCGGCGAAAAGGTGGTCTGCCGTCTCCTGGATAAATCCAACCTGCAGTTGGACATGACCAAGCTGGGGTACGAGGAAAAGCCCCTCGGTTGGTTCAAGGAGGCCATCCACAAACCCTTCGGCATGGTGCTGGTCACCGGCCCCACGGGCAGCGGCAAGACCGTCTCCCTCTATTCCGCCCTGGCGGAACTTAACGACAGCACCCTCAACATTTCCACCGCTGAAGATCCGGTCGAATTCAACTTCGCCGGCATCAACCAGGTGCAGATGCACGAGGAGATCGGTCTCAACTTCGCCTCGGCTTTGCGCTCCTTTCTGCGTCAGGATCCGGACATCATCATGATCGGCGAGATCCGCGATTTTGAAACGGCGGAGATCGGCATCAAGGCGGCTTTGACCGGCCACCTGGTGCTTTCCACCCTGCATACCAACGATGCCCCCAGCACCATCAGCCGCATGCTGAACATGGGCATCGAGCCCTTTCTGGTGGCCTCGGCGGTCAATCTCATCACCGCCCAGCGTCTCGGCCGCCGCAATTGCAAGGAATGCAGCGAAGCCGAGGATATTCCCAAGCAGGCCCTCATCGAAGCCGGCGTGGCGCCGGAAGAGGTGGATCAGTACGTCTGTTATCGCGGCCGGGGTTGCCCGACCTGCAACAACACGGGCTACAAGGGCCGGGTCGGCATCTACCAGGTCATGCCCATGTTCGAGGAAATCCGGGAATTGGTGCTTTCCGGTGCCAACACCGCTGAAATCAAGCGGGAATCCATGCGCCTCGGCGTCAAGACCATGCGCCAATCGGCCCTGAGCAAGCTGAAGGAAGGCGTCACCTCCTTCGAAGAGGTATTGCGCTGCACCGTCGCCGACGACTGAGGGGGCGGTAGATATTAATCGGTTTCGCCGACGGCTGGCGTACTTCTTGCTATTAGTTGAACACCGAGCTGTAATTTGCAGGCTGGGTTTGAATTTTTCTTCAGCCTTCAGCCTTCAGCCTTCAGCCTGCTTTAAATGGAGCCAATCATGTCCGAAGAAGCGCCGGCCGTCAGCGTCGGCATCCGGGAGTTGCTCAAAACCATGGTGGAGATGGGGGCTTCGGACCTGCACATCACCACTGGAACACCGCCCCAGGTGCGTATCGACGGACAGATTCGCTCCCTGAAATTTCCGCCCCTGCAGCCGGCCGAGACCAAGCAGCTCTGCTACAGCATCCTTACCGATGCCCAGAAACGCAAGTTCGAGGAGGAAAGCGAACTGGACCTGAGTTTCGGCGTCAAGGGTCTGGCGCGATTCCGCGGCAACGTCTACCTGCAGCGCGGAGCCCTGGCCGGCGCCTTCCGCATGATCCCGTACAAGTTCATGACCTTCGAGGAATTGGGCCTGCCGCCGGTGGTGCGGGAAATCTCGCGCAAGCCGCGCGGCCTGGTGCTGGTCACGGGGCCGACGGGCAGCGGCAAGTCCACCACTCTGGCGTCCATCATCGATTCCATCAACATGGAGCGGCAGGAACACATCATCACCATCGAAGACCCCATCGAATATATCCACCCCCACAAGAACTGTATCGTCAACCAGCGGGAGGTGGGGGCGGATACCCATTCCTTCAAAAAGGCCCTCAAGTACATTCTGCGCCAGGATCCGGACGTGGTACTGCTGGGCGAGTTGCGGGACCTGGAAACCATCGAGGCGGCCCTGACCATTGCCGAGACCGGCCACCTCTGCTTCGCCACTCTGCACACCAACTCCTGCGTGCAGACCATCAACCGCATCGTCGATGTGTTCCCCACCAGCCAGCAGACCCAGGTGCGCACCCAGCTGTCCTTTGTGCTCGAAGGGGTGCTGTCCCAGACCCTGCTGCCCCGGGCCAGCGGTCACGGCCGGATTCTGGCTCTGGAGGTGATGGTGCCCAACACCGCCATCCGCGCTCTGATACGAGACGACAAGGTGCACCAGATCTACTCCCAGATGCAGATGGGGCAGGACAAGTTCGGCATGCAGACCATGAATCAGGCCCTGTTCCTGCTCTACCACAAAAAACAGGTCACCTTGGAGACCGCCCTGTCGCGATCCTCGGATCCGGACGAACTGCGGCAGATGATCGCCAATCCCAACGCCCACCTGCGGCGAATGCCGCATAAGGCAGGCTGAAGGCTGGGTAAGTGCAGACTGAAGGCTGAAGGCTGAAGGCTGAAGTGAAGGCGTAAAAAACAGGTTGAAAGCTGAGAAAAACAGGCTGAAGGCTGAAGACTGAAGACTGAAGTGAAGGCGTAAAAGGCAGGTTGAAGGCTGAGAAAAACAGGCTGAAGTCTTCAGTCTGCATCATTTTAAGACAACAGAGGGGGTTGGGCTGCGGCGGCGAGTAAGTCAGCGGAACACTGAGGCAAGAAGGTTTTACTTCAGCCTTCGGACTTCAGTCTTCAGCCTGCTTTACCCAGCCTTCAGCCTGATTTAAAGAGGTCCCAAATATGGCTAAATTCGCATGGGAAGGCAAGGTCCGCGGCGGTCAGGTGCAGAAGGGCGAGATGGAGGCTTCCAACGAGGCCGCCGTCATGGCCCAGTTGCGCCGTCAGGGCATCATGCCCACCAAGGTCAAGGAGCGCGGCAAGGGCCTGGACGTGGAACTCAAGATCCCCGGGTTCGGCGGCAAGGTCACCATCAAGGACAAGGTGGTGTTCACCCGCCAGTTCGCCACCATGATCGATGCCGGCCTGCCCCTGGTGCAATGCCTCGATATTCTCAGCCGTCAGCAGGACAACAAGCTTTTTAAAAAGGTGCTGGCCGAGGTCAAGGAGAGCGTCGAATCCGGTGCGACCTTTGCCGAGGCTTTGAAAAAGCATCCCAAGGTCTTTGACGAACTGTTCGTCAATCTGGTGGCCGCCGGCGAGGTCGGCGGTATCCTGGATACCATCCTCAACCGCCTGGCCGCCTACCTGGAAAAGGCCCACAAGCTGAGGAAACGGGTCAAGGGCGCCATGACCTATCCGGCCACGGTGGTCGGCATCGCTCTCATCGTCATCTCCGTCATTCTGATTTTCGTCATACCGGCATTCGAGAAGATGTTCGCCGACTTCGGCAGTTCCCTGCCGGTGCCGACCCAGATTGTCATCAATTTCAGCAACTTCGTTCGCAGCTATATTCTTGCCATTATCGGCGCCATTGTTGTCATCATCTTTCTCTTCAAACGTTTTTACGCCACGCCCCGGGGGCGGGAATTGGTGGATGCCTATGCTCTGCGACTGCCGGTGTTCGGCGTCCTCATCCGCAAGGTGGCGGTGGCCAAGTTCTCCCGTACTCTCGGCACCATGATTTCCAGCGGTGTGCCGATTCTCGATGGTTTGGATATCGTGGCCAAGACCGCCGGCAATCGCACCATCGAGAAGGCCATCTATAACGTCAAGCAGAGCATCAGCGAGGGCAAGACCATTGCCGAACCCCTGGAAAAAACCAGCGTTTTCCCACCCATGGTCTGCCAGATGATTGCGGTCGGGGAGCAGTCCGGTTCCATCGACGCCATGCTGGCCAAAATCGCCGACTTCTACGACGACGAGGTGGATGAAGCCGTCGGCAACCTGACCGCCATGATGGAGCCCATGCTGATGCTGTTTTTGGGCACCACCGTCGGCGGTCTGGTTATTGCCATGTACCTGCCCATCTTCAAGATTGCCGGAGCCGTGGGCGGCTGACCGTGATGACCCATGGCCTGCCCGGCCTGAATCAGGACGAGGGCTACCGCCGCCTGC
This sequence comes from Desulfuromonas sp. CSMB_57, assembly GCF_020194955.2. GTDB lineage: Bacteria > Desulfobacterota > Desulfuromonadia > Desulfuromonadales > Syntrophotaleaceae > JAFCIY02. The sequence goes on from NZ_JAFCIY020000023.1 coordinate 138,386, forward strand.
TGCAGGGCTACCTGGCTCTGCGGGTGCTGGTGCTGACCCTGCTGCTGGGCGGCACTCTGCTGTACCAGGTCAAAGGCCGGCCGCCCGGACATTGGCCGGATCCCCAATATCTGTACTCCCTCATCGCCGCTTCCTACCTGCAGGCCCTGCTGTCCCTGCTGGCATTGCGTTGGTTGCGGCGTTTCCGCGGCCTGGTTCAGGTTCAGATTGCCTGGGATCTGCTGTTCATCACCGCCATTCTCTATCTGACCGGCGGTATCGATAGTCCCTTCCCCTTTCTTTTCCTGCTGGTGATTCTCAGCGCCGCGCTGTTGCTGACCCGGCGCGATGTACTGATTGTCGCCGCCGCCGCCGCCATCCTCTATGGCAGCCTGGTGGATTTGCAGTATTTCGGATTCCTGCCGGTACTGCCCGGCATCTCCTTTGTGGAACGGGTGGCGCCATACCGGGCCCTGTATGCCGTCTTTGTCCACGTTTCGGCTTTTTTCGCCATGGCCATGCTGGCCGCCAGCCTGGTCGGACGCCTGCGTTACAGCGAAGTTGCGCGCCGGCAGGCCGAGGATGACTTTGCCCAATTGGGGCTGCTCAACCGCACCATTCTGGCCAACATGCCCAGCGGACTGATGATTATCGACCTCGAGGGACGCGTACAATCGGTGAATCCGGCGGCGGAGGAAATGTTGGGCGTGACCCTGGAGCAGTTGAAGGACCATCCTGCCGGTCGATTTTTCCCGGCTCTGGAAGTGCCTCAGGAGGGGCGTTTTCGACTGGTGGAGCGGGCCGAAGGCACCTTGTGCAACGGCAGCGGGCTGACCCGGCCCATCGGTTACAACACCTCATTGGTCAATGATCCGGACGGCAAATTGCGCGGCCTGCTGGTGACTTTTCAGGATCTCAGTCGCCTCAAAGAGATGGAAGAGCGTCTCAAGCGCGCCGATCGTCTGGCGGCCGTCGGTCATCTCGCCGCCGGCATGGCCCACGAGATCCGCAATCCCCTGGCCTCCATCAGCGGCTCGGTGCAACTCCTTTCCGAAAGCCTGGCCGCCGGCGAGGAGGATCGTCACCTGCTGGCCATCGTGGTGCGCGAAGCCGATCGCCTCAACAAACTGCTGAGCGATTTTCTGCAGTTCGCCCGTCCCGTGCGCCCGGACCAAGCGCCCTTTGAGCCTGCTGCCATGCTGGATGATTTGCAGGGTCTGGTCGGGGGCGACCCACGTTTTACGCACATCACATTGCAGGTGGATGCGCCATGCGGAGAAGTGCTGCTGGGTGACCGTCGGCAATTGCAGCAGGCCCTCTGGAATCTGCTCATCAATGCCGCCGAAGCCATGCCGTCGGGGGGCGCCCTGCGCCTGGCCTACGAGCCCCAAACCCAAAGTCTCATCGTCGAGGACAGCGGCCACGGCGTGGCCGATGCCCTGCGGGAAAAAATCTTCGATCCCTTTTTCACCACCAAGGATCACGGTACCGGCCTGGGATTGGCCACCGTCTATGCCATCGTGACCGCCCATGGCGGCACCCTCGATCTGGGCACCAGTCCCCTGGGAGGCGCGAAGTTTATAATCAGACTGAAGGCTGAAGGCTGAAGGGTAATCATTAAAGGCATTGGCAAGCCCATTAAAATATGTAAAATGGGCTTGCTGAGCTACAGGTGACGAGAAGGCCCATGCCTTGGCTGTAAAGTTTTTACCTTCAGTCTTCGGACTTCAGTCTTCAGTCTGACGTGAAGCAGTCCGAAGGCTGAAGTCCGAGGACTGAAGAAAAGTCATATAAAGCATTGGCAAGACCATTAAAATCTGTACAATGACAATCTGAATCTCTGGTGGCGGGAAGGCCCTCGTCTTGGCTGTCGAGTTTTTACCTTCAGTCTTCGGACTTCAGTCTTCAGTCTGAGGTGAAGCAGTCTGAAGACTGAAGTCCGAAGACTGAAGGGTAATCAATAAAGGCATTGGCAAGCCCATTAAAATCTGTACAATGACAAATTGAACATCTGGTGGCGGAAAGGCCCTTGTCTTGGCTGTTGAGTTTTTTCCTTCAGCCTTCGGACTTCAGTCTTCAGTCTGCCTCCAACCCCGGAGGAAAAACCTTGCCCGAAAAAGCCCATCGCATCCTGGTCGTTGACGACGAAGAAAGCATGCGGGAGTTTCTGTCCATCCTGCTGCGGCGGGACGGTTATCAGGTGGAAACCGCCGTGGACGGAGCGCAGGCCGTGGCCTGCCTGCGGGACGGGCATTTCGATCTGGTGATCAGCGATGTCAAGATGCCCCGGCTGGATGGTTTCAGTCTGCTGGAGCATGTCATGGCCCGTGCTCCGGGCACCGCCGTCATCATGATCACCGCCTTCTCCAATACCGAACAGGCCGTCGAGGCCATGAAGAAGGGCGCCTACGATTACATCACCAAGCCCTTCAAGAACGACGAAATCCGCCTCATTGTCCAGAACGCCCTGGAACGCATGGAATTGCGCAAGGAGAACCGGCAGCTCAAGCGCGAACTGGAGCAGCGATTTTCCTTCGGCAGCATCATCGGCAAGAGCCGTCCCATGCAGGCGGTGTATGATCTCATCGAAAAGGTGGCCGGCAGCCGGGTCAATATTCTGGTCACCGGCGAGAGCGGCACGGGCAAGGAACTGGTGGCCAAGGCCATCCATTTCAACAGCGAGCGCCGGGACCAGCCCTTTGTGGCCATCAACTGCGGCGCCATCCCCGAGAATCTGCTGGAAAGCGAACTGTTCGGCCATGAAAAGGGTTCCTTCACCGGCGCCGTGGCCCAGAAGGCCGGCCTGTTCGAGGTGGCCGACGGCGGTACCCTGTTCCTCGACGAGATTGCCGAATTGCCGGCCATGATGCAGGTCAAGCTGCTGCGGGTGCTGCAGGAGCGGGAACTGCGCCGGGTCGGCGGCACCCGCACCCTGCCCGTGGACGTGCGCCTGGTGGCGGCCACCAACAAGGATCTGAACCGCCTGGTTTCTTGCGGCCAGTTCCGCGAGGATCTTTTCTACCGCCTCAACGTCATCCAGTTGGCCCTGCCGGCCCTGCGCGAGCGGCGCGAGGACATCCCCCTGCTGGTGGAGCATTTTCTCGGCAAATACAGTCCGACCGTGTCCCTGACCCTTGCCGACGGCGTCCTGCGCCGCCTCCTCGATTACGGTTGGCCGGGCAATATCCGTGAGTTGGAGAACACCATCGAGCGTTGCGTGGTGCTGTGCGGCGACGGGGCCATCACCGTCGACAGCCTGCCAGGCCATATCCGGACCGGCGCCGATCCGGTGGAGGCCCCCATGCAGGATCTGCCGGAAGAGGGGCTCGATCTTGACAACTACCTCGGCAATATCGAAAAAAGCATTCTCCTCAAAGCCCTCGACCGCACCGGCGGCATCCGCAAGCGCGCCGCCGAGTTGCTGGGCATTTCCTTCCGCTCCATTCGCTATCGTTTGGCCAAGTACGGGTTGGAGGTGGGGGAAGAGGAGTAGGGCCTTGGTGCCAAAAAACGTCACTCATATTGACGCGCATTGTTGCTCCCCGGCCGGACTATCTGTTAAACTGCTTCGCGCTTGCCGGGCCGTTTGGCTAATGGGCCGAAGATTCAAGCTTTTTTATTTATTTTTGGATTTTGGAAAATTTGGCACGGCCGCTGCAAGTTAATTTGGCCAAGCGGAACGATTTTCCCGTTCATTCATCCGGTGCCGAATCTACGGTTCCGAACACTCAACCATTTGAAAGGAGTTTCATCATGTTCAAGGCGCTTCGTAAGAGCGAGAAGGGTTTCACCCTCATCGAGCTGTTGATCGTCGTCGCGATCATCGGCATCCTGGCCGCCATCGCCATCCCGCAGTTCGCGGCTTATCGGCAGCGGGCCTACAACTCTGCGGCCCTGTCGGACCTCAACAATCTGCAAAAGTCCCAGGCTGCCTTTTTCAGTGATTGGCAGACTTTTGGTCAGAGTGCGCTTGGTGCTAATGAGGCTGGTGCTGCTGCTGTTTCAGGAGCAAATACCGGAGTCCTGCTTACTGGGCCCGGCGCAGGCAATGCGTTGCCGTTTATTGCAGGGGGCCTCAACGGCGCCACGAATGCCATGCGCATTGGTTTGAGCAACAATGTCAACTTGGTGGCTCATACGCTTGCAACCGGTACTGGTTTCAATGCAACTAGTAAGCATCTTCAAGGGATTAATTTCTACGGCATTGATAGCGACATTACCGCTCAATATCAGGTTCGTTCCACTGCTGGTCCTGGGGCAATGGCACTCGCTGTGTGCCCGAACGTGACAGCAGCAGATGACTTTACCGGTGTCACCCCGGCTGGTGGCGCTGCTGCATGGTCCATGATGTAATCAGTATGGATACTAAAAAGGGCCGGCAATATGCCGGCCCTTTTTAGTTTAAATTAGAGTTCTTGTTGGTGATGTTTGCGGATTCGTTTTTCTTTTTAAAGAAACTTCTTAGAATGCTGTCTGAATGCTAATGGACTTTTGGGGAGGAAAAGGTGGTCAGTGGCAGTGCGCAAACAGAAAATATTGAAGGAAAATTTGATAGGGTCAGTTTGGGAATCGAGGGTTTTACCCTGATTGAATTGATCCTAGTCGTGCTGATAATTGCCATACTTGCCTCCCTTGCCATTCCTCGCTATCAGGAGTTAACTGCAAGAGCTCAAAACGGATCTGCAATGGCGGACTTGGGCCAGTTATGTGTTGCTGAGGCGGCTTTTTTTAGCGATTTTCAGCAATATGGTCGCAGCAATAATGCTAGCGCTGCCGCTTCACACGGCCTTGGGGTTATACTTATTGGCCCATCAAATACAGCCGTGATTGCGGGGCCTGTCCAATTTTCACCCGTTGGATTGAGTACGGGCGTTCATTTGGTAGCACATACCAACGCGCCTGACGGAACTCATTTTGGTGCCATGGTAAAGCATATGGGGGGTACTCGCATATTTGGCGCAGATAATGCTGCCAGTGGTTTATATCAACGACCAGGGCAGCGCGGTCAAACGTTGGCTGAGGCCGGAATTGCTCTGGTAGTAACTGACATGGATGATTTGGCCGGGAACGGTTGGGAAAATTTGTAAATTATTGATAGTAGGATAGGTGATGGTTTCAATCCAAGGAATAAGTAAAACCTTTCGCGAAGGGTTAAGCAGTCGAAAGGTTCAAGCTTTGCAAAGATTGACTTTGGAGATTGCGAGTGGTGAGGTGTTCGGCTTTCTCGGCCCCAACGGCGCCGGAAAGTCGACCTCCATCAAGGTGCTGCTCAATCTCATCCGGCCCGACGACGGCAAGGCTACTATTCTTGACCGCGACGTTTCGGACCGGCGGGTAAGGCGGCAGGTCGGCTACCTGCCGGAAAACCCCTATTTTTATGACTACCTTAACGCCGACGAACTGCTCTGGTTCGGTGGCCGTTCCTCCGGCATGACCGCCGACGATCTGCGTCACAAGACTCCGGCGTTGTTGGAACGGGTCGGTTTGCTGGAGGCCCGTAAACGGCCCCTGCGTACCTATTCCAAGGGCATGGTGCAGCGCGCCGGGCTGGCCCTGGCCTTGATCCACGATCCGGCCGTGGTGATACTCGATGAACCCATGAGTGGTCTCGACCCCGTCGGTCGCAAGATGGTCGGGGACCTGATCCTGGATCTCAAGCATCAGGGCAAGACGGTCTTTTTCTCCTCCCACATCCTCAATGACATCGAGCGGTTCTGCGACCGCATCGGCATCATTGCCGGTGGTCGCCTGCGCCTGGTAGGCGAGTTGGATAAGGTGGTACCGGCCGGCGAAACTCTGGAAGGACTGTTTCTGCGCGCCATTGCCGATGATTTTGGAGGATTGCCGTCATGAGACCCCTTTGGCCCCTGGCCGTCATCACCTTCAAGGAGGGTATCCGCAACCGGGCCCTGTACGGTATCTTTCTGCTGGCCCTGCTGCTGTTCGTCGCCAACTTTCTGATCTGCGGGATGATCATGCAGGAGGTCGGCAAGGTGGCGGTGGATGTGGCTTTGTCGGCGGTGTCCTTTTCCGGTCTGCTTCTGGTGCTGTTCGTGGGCATCAACCTGTTGGCCAAGGATCTGGACCGCCGCACCATCTACATGGTGTTGGCGCGGCCTATTTCCCGGCGGCATTATATCTGGGGCAAGTTCCTGGGCATGGCCATGCTCATCGTCACGGCCACCGCCATGCTGGGAGGCTGCGCCCTGCTGTCCATCGGCTCCGTCAGGTGGGCCTTCCCCAGCTATTTCCCGCGATTCGCCTGGAGCCCCGTTCTGTTGGCCCTGATGCTCATCACCCTGATGCTGGTATTGCTGGCCGGAATGAGTTTTCTGTTTGCGTCCTTTGCCACCAGTTCCTTCGTGACCCTCATTCTGACGGTGGTCAGTTATCTCATCGGCCATGGCGTGGCGGCCATCAAGGCCCTGGTGGAGTCGCCGGCGGCGGTGGGCATCGAGGTGTCCGCCACCACGGTGCGTGTGGTGAAGGCGGCCTATTACCTGTTTCCCAACCTGTCCCTGTTCGACATCAAGGTCCAGGCGGCCCATAATTTGCCGGTGTCCTGGACCTACCTGGCAGGAACCGTGGCCTATGGCCTGTTTTATACGGCCCTGTCCGTCACCCTGGCCGGCCTGGTGTTTTCGCGGAGGGAATTTCCGTGAGACGCCTGCTGGCGACCCTGGTGCTGGTGGCGGCTCTGGCCGCGGGTCAGGTCGCAACCCTGTGGTGGGCGGCCGGCGCCCGACAGGATTTGCCCTTGCCGGAGGATCACAGCTACGTGTTGCCGGGGCCCCTGTTGCGGGTGGTGGCGGGAGAATTCCGCGGTCTGGCGGCGGATTTCTGTTTTCTGCAGGGTTTGACCGCTTACGGAAAACTCCTTGAAAGTGCCGGGCCAAGCCAGGCTCGGGACAGTGATTGGCAGCGGGTCTACCGGCTTCTCGACGCGGCCACGGATTTGGATCCCTATTTTTTCGACCCTTATTATTTCGGTAATGCGGTTTTGAGTCGCAATCCGGAAATGATTCCGCGTATCAACCAGTTGCTGGAGAAGGGCCTGGAGTGGCGGGACTGGGACTGGTTGCTGCCCTTTTATCTCGGATTCAATCATTTTTATTACCTGCAGGACAGCGGTCGCGCCTCCGAATATCTCATGCTAGGCGCTCAACGTCCCGACGCCATGCCGCTGCTGGCCACCCTGGCTGCCCGGTTGGCCTACCAGGAAAACCGCACCGAAAATGCCATTGTTTTTTTGCGCGGTATTCTCAGCCGGACCGAGGATGAACGCACCCGGGAGTTGTACCAGGTGCGCCTGGAGGCGCTGGAAAAGATCCATTATCTGGAGCAAGCCGTACTGGTCTACCGACAACATTACGGGGAAATGCCCGGGACTTTGAATGTCTTGCAGGAAAGAGGAGTGATTTCAGCCATTCCCGAAGACCCTTATGGAGGGACCTTCTATCTGGATGCGGACGGCAGCGTGAAATCCACCAGCGAACTGACCTATGCCAAAGGTGGCACTTCGAACGAAATTCCTGCCAACTGAAAACCCTTGAATTTTCCTGGCGTGGCTGGCTGAGGTTTCCCATGGTGGGGTTCCCTCATCATGCTTGTAGAAATTTTCTCCTTCATCCTTCCTTGAAAAATGTTCACCAGCGGTAACAGGATTCTTTCGGCCGGGATTTCTATTGCGCATCCCGCAAGCGCATGGCATTGTTGATGCAATTAAGTCCGGTGTCCCGCCATATGGGGCGGGATTGCTGACTGTCAGAACGTGGAGTGGAAAATATGGCATTTTTATACAGTCCGGTAACCATTTTCATCCTCGGGGCCGTCATCGGTTCCTTCCTCAATGTCTGCATCGCCCGCATCCCTGAGGGCCTTTCCATCGTTTCGCCGGCCTCCCGCTGCCCCCATTGCCAGGCCCCCATCCGCTGGTACCAGAATATTCCCATCCTCAGTTTTCTGGCCCTGCGCGGCCGCTGCGCCGCTTGCGGAGCGGCCATTTCCTGGCGTTATCCCCTGGTCGAGGCACTCACCGGCGGTCTGTTCGTGCTGGTGGTGCGCAGTTTCGGTTTGTCCTGGGTGGGGCTGGTTTACCTGGTCTTCGTGGCGGCCCTAGTGGTCATTACCTTTATCGATCTGGATCACCGCATCATCCCCGATGTCATCAGCCTGCCCGGCATCGTGGTGGGACTGTTGGCGGCTTTGGTGGTGCCCTGGCTGACCTGGTGGGCGGCGCTGCTCGGAGTTTTGCTCGGTGGAGGCATTCTGTTCCTGGTGGCCTGGGGCTATGAAAAGCTGACCGGCGTCGAGGGCATGGGTGGCGGTGATGTCAAACTGTTGGCCATGATGGGCGCGTTTTTGGGCTGGCAGGCGGTGCTGCCGGTCATCTTCCTCAGTTCCCTGGCCGGAACCCTGGTGGGGGTGCCCCTGATGCTGGTCAAGCGCACCGGCGGCAAGCTGGCCATTCCCTTCGGACCTTTTCTGGCACTTGGCGCAGTCATTTACCTGTTCTGGGGTCAGGAGATCATCGATTGGTACCTTGTCACCGTGGGGATGGAGCCACGGATGCAACTCGGGCGCTGATAGGGGATGGGGGAACTCTTTTGATAAGACGGGATATGGGAAGAATCCATTAAGGCGAGATTTTCCTTCAGTCTTCAGTCTTCAGTCTTCAGTCTTCAGTCTTCCCCCCCCTCCCCAATATCTGGCACCCTGCCGGGTCTCGCCTACAGCATGTAGATGGGGCATTGCCATTGATCCCAATCCTCGAAAGTCCATTAAATTATTTTGTTGACACTATTGTTGCCACACCTATAATTAACCCAGAATTTTCGATACGTTTTGTGGACGAAGTGGTGGCGATAAAAGCCGTTTTTCTTTTGGAACCATGTTTCAGCCCGGGAAAGACAAGGATGGGGTTCGCGGCAGGGTTCCGATGTTGTCGAAAAAGAGCAAAATAAAACCATTTAGGGCCGGATGGCACGGCCCTTGCTGTTTCGTCAGGTTGTCACAACGGGCAGCGATGTTGTTTTTTAATTCAAAGAGGCGGGGTCATCGAGATGGCGTTTGGACTGTTCAGCAAGCAGGATGATCTGGTCGGCATTGACATCGGTTCCAGTTCGGTCAAGCTGATCCAGCTTCGTCAGGTCAAAGAGGGGTATGAACTGGTTCACTTGGGGGTGGCGGCCTTGCCCCCGGAAACCATTGTCGATCATTCGGTCATGGACTCGGTCACGCTGGTCGACTGCCTGCGCGGTCTGGTGGAAAACCAGAAGGTGAAGACAAAAAATGTCGCTACCTCCGTTTCCGGCCATTCCGTCATTATCCGCAATATCTACCTTCCCAACATGACCTCCGACGAGGTCGAGGCTTCCATCGAATGGGAAGCCGAACAATATATCCCCTTTGAAATTTCCGAAGTCAACCTGGATTTCCAGATTCTCGGTCCGGACAGCAAGGATCCCGCCCAGATGAAGGTGCTGCTGGTGGCCGCCAAGAAGGAATTCATTCAGGATTATCTGACGGTTTTCGGCGAGTGCGGTCTGACCCCGGTGGTGGTGGATGTCGACTGCTTCGCCCTGGAAAACGCCTATCAACTCAACTATGACCCCGAGAACGGCCTGATTGCCCTGGTGAACGTCGGCGCCAGTTCCATGAACATCAACATTCTCAAGGACGGGGTATCGGTTTTTACCCGCGATATTCAGAACGGCGGCAACCTGTTCAACGAGGAACTGCAGAAGCGTCTCGGGTTGAACGGCGAAGAGGCGGAGCGCGTCAAATTGGGGGAAAGGACGGGAGAGGTCGATGCAGCCACCGTCGCCGAAGTATTGCGCTACGCATCGGAAACCCTTGCCCAGGAGATCCAACGTTCCCTGGATTTCTTTGCCGCCACCTCCACCGACGGCAAGGCCGGCAAACTGTATCTGGCCGGAGGAGTGTCCCGCACCGCCGGACTGGATTCCGTCCTCGGTCGGCAATTGGGCATTCCGGTGGAAATTCTCAATCCGTTCCGACGCATCACTATGGATGAAAACCGGTTCGATCCGGCATTTGTTGAAGCTGTGCGGCCCCTGTTCGCGGTCGGCGTGGGCCTTGCCACAAGGAGGGTTGGGGACAAATGATCCGAATTAATCTATTGCCCGTCAGGGTGGCGCAGAAGCGAGCCAAGTCGCAGCGCCAACTTCTGGTTGCGGGATTGGCGGTGGGACTGATGGTGTTGGCCTGCGCCGGGCTCCATCTGGCCCTGGTGGCCCGCGTGGCCCGGGAGAAGGCGGAGATCGCCGAAATTCAGACAGAACTGAATTCCCTGCGCAAGGCCATCGGCGAAGTGGCCCAGTTCAAGAAGTTGCAGGCTGAACTGCAGGGCAAGTTGGATGTGCTCGAGGATTTGAAACGCAAGAAAACCGGGCCTGTCCACCTGCTGGACGAATTGAGCCGGGTGTTGCCCGACAAATTGTGGCTGACCTCCTTCACGGAGAAAAGCGGCCAGATAAACATCAAGGGCATCGGTCTCAACGAGAACATCGTCGCCACCTTTATTCGTGACCTGGAAAGCTCCCCCTACTACCAGAAAGTGGATCTGACCGTCACCCGGCAGGTAGTGCAGGAGGGTATCAAGTTGCATGAATTTGAAATTACCAGCGGGGTGGCCATTCCGCAGCCTGCCGTGGCGGTATCCGGGGAGGTGGGACGATGAATCCCAGAGTTGAAAAGATTCTCAACCTGCCGCGACAACAGCAGTATCTCATTCTGGGGGGAATCTGTGCCGTGGTGGTGGCGCTGTTCTGGTTCGGCTTTTACGGGCCCAAGCGGCAGGAATTAAAGGAGCAGCTCCAGCAGAAAGAGACCTTGATGGCGAGATTGGAGGAAGATCGGCGTATTGCTGCTGATCTGCCCCGCTTCAAGGCGGAATATGAACGCATGCAGGCCAAGCTGGAAGCGGCCCTGCAGGAGTTGCCCGACAGCAAGGAGATCGCTTCCCTGCTGACCAGCATCGCCGATCTGGCACGGAACAACGGTCTGGAGGTGCTGGAATTCAAGCCGGGCGGGGAAGTGCCTCGCGATTTCTATGCCGAAGTTCCCGTGTCCCTCAAACTGCGCGGAACCTATCATGAATTTGCCATGTTCTGCTACCAAGTGGGTAATTTGCCGCGGATTGTCAACATCGGCGAATTGAAGCTGGATAATGCCAAGCTGGAGGAGTCGCGCAACCTGTTGTCGGTGGATTGTGTGGCCACCACCTTCCGCTTTATTGAAAAGGCCGCGCAGGAGGCAGCCAAGAAAGGTGGGAAGTCATGAGCCGGGCCGGATTCCGGATGGTCGCCGTTTTCGGGCTGGTGCTGCTGGCGGCGGGTTGCAGTGATGGTACCGCACCGCCCCCTCAACCTGCGGCGCCGCAAAAAATCAAGGTTCAATCCCCCAAGTCCGGCGAGAATGCCGTTGCCGAAGAGTCTCAATCGACGGCAGCAGCGCCGGTTTTTGTCTATAATCCCAGCGGTCGCCGCGATCCCTTTCTCGGCTTGCTGGCGGTGAAAAAGCCGGTCGGAGCACGGCAGTTACAGCCGCAAACCCCCTTGCAGGAATATGAACTGGGCCAGTTCCGATTGACCGGCGTGATTCGCAATTCGTCCGGCCCGGCCGCCATGGTCATGGCGCCCGGCGGCAAATCCTATGTCGTGAAAAAAGGCGTCAAGATCGGCAAAAACGGGGGTACCATCATCGCTATCGAACAAGACCGCATTGTCGTGGAGGAACGTTACTACGATTTTGCCGGTGAATTGCGCAGGGACAGGCAGGAGATCCGATTCCCCAATAAGGCAGGAGATAATTGAAATGCGACCTTTGCCGCTGAAAATGACTGGAGGCAGGATTTGTGCCGGGCTTTGTCTGGCAATGCTGGCAAGTTTGTTGTTCTGGCCGGCTTTGGGTATCGGCCAGGATGCCGTGGTCGAGGATGTTATCCCGCCGGTGCCGGCAAATTCCCGGGCCCGTCGCGTCGAACAGGTGCAAATCCGCGACGGACGCATCGCCTTTGTTGCTGATGGCAACATTCGCGATTATCGCTACTTCACCATGGATGGGCCGCCCCGCCTGGTCGTGGATCTGCGGGGTTTGAAGCCCGGTTTCGATGCCCAGTCCTTTTCGGTGCCGGCCGGCTTTCAGACCATTCGGGTGGGACAATCTTCCGACCGGTTGCGTTTTGTTCTGGACGCGCCGCGTAGCGGGCTGCCTGACTACGCCATCGATCGCCAGGCCAACGCCGTGATCATTACCTGGCCCAACTCCCGGCCTGCGGCGGCTGTGGTACCCGAGGCGGTTGCTTCCGCGTCTCCGGTGGTTGCTCCTGAGCCTGTGGCCGCACCGATGGCCCCGACTGTCGCTGCGACCCCGATTGCGGCGCCGGAACCAGCCGCAAAACCGGTGATCAATAAGGCGGTCAGCATTACCTCCGTCGATTTCAGCCAGCAAAACGGCCGTTCCGTCTTGGCCGTCGGGCTTTCGGGCCGGGCCGAACTGCTGCCGGTGCTGGCGGCCGGGGACATGGTGCGCATCGGCGTCAAGAACGCTTCCATCAGCAGAGCGTTGCGGCGGGCCATCGACACCTCGGCGTTTCCCAGCGCCATCCGTTTGATTACGCCCTACACGGTCAGTGCCGGTTCCGGTCAGGACGTCCTGTTCGCCATCGAACTCAAGGGGCCGATGCCCTATGAGCTGAAACAGGTCGGCAATCGGGTGCTGTTCAGCGTTGAGGACGGACCTTACGCCGAGGCCAAGCCGGCGGCTCGCAGCGAGCGCGTGGTGCCCGTTGCGACCCGTCCCGCTACCGCAGTGGCCCGCGGTGTTGCCGATACCGCACCCGGAACCTTGACTTCTGGGGTGCCGTCCATCGACCGCGGCCCGGCCCGACGCTACACCGGGCAGAAAATCAACCTGATCTTCGATGACGCCAACATCCGCAGCATCATGCAGTTGATCGCCGAAGTCAGTAAATTGAACATCATCGTCGGCGATGATGTGCAGGGCACCGTCACTCTGCGGTTGGTGGATGTACCCTGGGATCAGGCCTTCGATCTGGTGCTGGAAACCCGCGGCTTGGGCCAGATCCGGGAAGGCAATGTGGTGCGGGTCATGCCCCGGGAGAAAATCAGGCAGATGCAGCAGGAGCAGTTCGCCGCCGCCCGGGCTCTGGAAAAGCTGGAAGACTTGACCACCCAGGTGGTGACTGTCAATTATTCGGACGTTAATTCCGTGGCGGAAAACGGTAAGAAGCTGCTGACGGAACGTGGCAAAATTGTCGCAGATGCCCGCGACAAGAAAATGATTGTTACCGATATCCCATCGGTGGTGGCGGAAATCAGGAAATTGGCTTCACTTCTGGATACGCCGGAGCGTCAGGTTCTCATTGAAGCGCGGATTGTTGAGGCTAGCGCTACCTTTTCACGGAACCTTGGGGTCAATTGGGGCCTTACCTATAACAATATTGCGGGTGATGCCACGGGCAACAAGGCTAGTATCGGTGGTGGTGGCACATTGATCGGGATACCTATCAGTCCCGGTACGGTTACTGGGGGACTGGTTAGCGGATTGACTTTCGGGCGTGTTGGAATCGATAAGGCTGTATTGGACCTGCGCCTCGCTGCCCTGGAGACTTCCGGTCACGGTCGTATTGTTTCCACTCCGCGCATCACCACCCTGAACGGCATGGAAGCGGAGATTGCCCAGGGCACTGAAATCCCGTACCTTACGACTAGCGACCAAGGAACTAAGACTGAGTTCAAGAAAGCTGAACTGAGCCTCAAGGTGACTCCGGAAATCAATCCTGACGGTTCTATCTTACTGGATATCGAAGCCAGAAACGACTCGCGTGGAGCTGATGTCTCCGTGGGGTTGGGTAATGCACCGGCTATCGACACTAAACAGGCAACCAGCAAGGTGCTGATTCGAGACGGGGAAACCACGGTTATCGGCGGCATCTTCATCCAGGATCGGCAGGAGAGCAGCGCCGGGGTTCCCTTCCTGAAAAACGTGCCGGTTCTGGGCCATTTGTTCAAATCCACCTCTGTGAGCGAGGAGCGTCGCGAGCTGCTGGTCTTCATCACGCCGCGCATTTTGGACTAGTCAAGTCAGACATTTTTCGGTAAGGTATTTCACCGAAAATTCAAAGGACAGGTGCTGAACCTGTCCTTTTTTTTCCTGAAAACGGGAAGGCTGACCATGGAATTGCGTTATTTGACGGCCGGGGAATCCCACGGCCCGGTACTGACCGCCATCATCGAGGGGCTGCCGGCCAATCTTGACCTGGCGGAAGCCGACATCAACCGGGATCTGGCCCGCCGCCAGGAGGGCTACGGGCGCGGCGGCCGCATGCAGATCGAGCGGGATCAGGTCGAAATTCTGTCCGGCGTGCGCTGGGGAAAGACCCTGGGCTCGCCTCTGACCCTTTCGGTTCGGAACCGGGATTGGGAGAACTGGTCGCAGAAAATGTCGCCCCGTTCCGAGGACCGGATGACGGATCAGGCCATTACCCAGCCGCGTCCCGGTCATGCGGATCTGACCGGGGTCATCAAATACCATCAGGACGATTGCCGCAATATTCTCGAGCGCTCCAGCGCCCGCGAAACCGCCGCCCGGGTGGCGGTGGGCGCGGTCTGCAAACGGCTGCTGGCGGAACTGGGCATGGAGGTCTTGGGCTACGTGGCCGAAATCGGCGGGATTGTTGCCGTGGGCGATGCCGTGCCCTTCCGTGAACGTTTTCAGCGCAGCGAGGAATCGCCCTGCCGCACCTTCGATGTCGATGCCGAACAGCGCATGATGGCGGCCATCGACCAGGCCAGGGAGGCCGGCGACAGCCTCGGCGGGGTGGTCGAGGTGGCGGTGCTCGGCGCTCCTTTGGGCCTGGGCAGTCACGTGCATTGGGACCGCCGGCTGGATGCCCGCTTGGCCGCCGCGATGATGAGCATTCAGGCCTTCAAGGGGGTGGAGATCGGCCTCGGCTTCGAGGCGGCGCGGCGCCCCGGTTCCCAGGTGCATGATGAAATCGCCTGGCAGGGCCAACAGTTCGTGCGCCTGACCAATCGTGCCGGCGGCCTGGAAGGCGGCATGACCAACGGTGCCCCGCTGGTGGTGCGTGGCGCCATGAAGCCCATCCCGACCCTGTATCAGCCCCTGCAGAGCGTCGACTTCGTCTCCAAACAACCCTTCGCCGCCGCTATCGAACGTTCCGATGTGTGCGCCGTGCCGGCCGCCGCCGTGGTGGCCGAAGCCATGGTGGCCATCGAACTGGCGCGGGCGGTGCTGGAAAAGTTCGGCGGCGACGCCATGGAGGACCTGCAGGGAAATTTGGCGGCTTATATGGAATATGTTAAAGGGTTTTGATTTGTGGCGGCAGGCTGAAGACTGAAGACTGAAGGGTGAAGGCTGAAGACTGAAGGCTGAAGACTGAAGGCTGAAGAATAGGCAAGGGAAGGGCAAGGCAAAGCAAAGCCTATATGATTATTAGGCTGTTTTTGGGGTTGGATTTTACTTCAGTCTTCAGTCTTCAGCCTTCAGCCTTCTAACAGTCTTCAGCCTTCAGCCTTCTAACAGTCTTCAGCCTTCTGTCTTTATTAAGGACCTTACCTTTTATGCAACTGGAACATTTAACCGTAGGGCTGGACGAGCGCAGTTATTCCATCTGGATTGGCCACGGTATCTTGCCGTGCCTGCCCGATGCTCTGCGGGAGGTAGCTTTTCCTCGCCGCGTGGCCGTGGTCAGCAATCCGCGTGTCATGGGTCTGTTTGGCGAGGAATTAATCGGCAACCTGCGGGATGCGGGCTATGGGGTCCAGCCCATAACCGTACCCGACGGCGAACAATACAAGAACTGGCAGGTTCTGCAGGGCATCTACACCACCCTCATCGAGCAGGAGTTCGATCGGCATTGCGGCTTGATCGCATTAGGTGGCGGCGTGATTGGCGATATGACGGGCTTCGCCGCCGCGACCTTTTTGCGCGGCGTTCCCTTTGTGCAGGTGCCGACCACCCTGCTGGCCCAGGTCGACAGTTCCGTCGGCGGCAAAACCGCCATCAATCACGAGTTGGGTAAAAATCTTATCGGCGCCTTTTATCAGCCGCGCCATGTGCATGTCGATGTCGCCACCCTGCGGAATCTTGATGATCGCGATTTCGCCGCCGGCATGGCCGAGATCATCAAATACGGGGTGATTCGCGACCGCGATTTCTTTCAGTGGCTCAGGCAGCATCGCGAAGCCCTGCGTCGCAGGGACCCGCAGGCCTTGATCGCCGCGGTAAAGAGGTCTTGCCAAATCAAGGCGAATATTGTAGAAATTGACGAAACGGAAAAGGGCCAGCGGGCTATCCTCAACTTTGGTCACACCTTTGGCCATGCCGTCGAAACCCTGACCGGTTATCGGCAGTATCGGCATGGTGAGGCGGTGGCCATCGGCATGGTGGTCGCAGCCGCCGTTGCCCATCGTCTGAGTCTCTGTTCCGCAGAGGATGCCGCCGCTCTCAAAGCCCTTCTCGAGGCGTTCGATCTGCCGGTCACGCCGCCGGATTTCCCTTTGCAAAGTTATCTGCAGGCCATGCGCAGGGACAAAAAGATGCATGAGGGAAGGTTGCGCCTGGTTTTGAACCGGGGCATCGGTGACTGCGAATTGCGCGACGTGTTCGACCCTGCAGATGTTTTTGGGCCCGTATTGGCGACCGCCCCCGGAGGGCCGTCGATGTGACCATGGACAAGGATCAGGCAACCCGACTGCTGGCGAAAATTGCCGGCTATCTGGAAATCCTCGGCAAAGATCCGCGCTCGACGGTGTTTGTGCCCTTGAGCGACGCCTATCGGCGGCTGGGGATGCTTGATGACGCCTTGTCTCTGGCGCAGCGGGGGGTGCGGACTCTGCCCTGGTTCGGCCCCGGTTTCGTGGCCCTGGGGCGGGTGCAGATGCAGCAGGGCGATCTGGAAGAGGCGCTGCATTCCTTCCGCAAGGCCCTGGAACTGGATGAAGACAGCATCGCCGCCATGCAGTCGCTGGTGCGGTTGCATCTGCTGCGCGGCGAAAAGGACCAGGCCGTCGCCTTGCTGGAACGAGCGGTGCAACTGGCTCCGGAACAACTGGTTTTCGTCAACCTGCTGCGTTCCCTGCGTCCCGAAGGAGCCGAGGCCGGTGCCTGCAGCGAACACACCGAACCGGTTGTCGAGCCTGCGGCAGCGCCAATCGCGACGACCACCCTGGCCGAGTTGTATGTTCGCCAGGGTCATTTTCAGCGGGCGCTGGATATCTACCAGCAACTGCTCGGCGTGCATCCGGACGACCCGCGCCTGCGGGCGGCATGTGCCGACCTGCAAAATCGCTTGTCCGCAGTCGCTGAAGAACAAGCAGACCAACAGGCCGCCTCTTTAGAGGTTTTTGAACCGGCGGGCGCGCCCATTCCGACTGCCGAGGGCACCGACGAATCGGCCGCAACGGCTTTGGGTGCATGGCTGACCGCCATCCGAAAAAGGAGGGAGCATGTTCGGTGAAATTCTGCAGGGTATCGTCGAGGAGGCGGGTGGCGGCATCAGCGCCTCGCTGATGGGCTATGACGGCATCGCCATCGAGCAGTTCGAGCAACCCTGCGACGGCATCGACCTGCAACTGGTGGCCGTAGAATATGCCAATGTGCTGAAGGAAATCAAGCAGACCGCCGGGATTCTCAATGCCGGCGTCATGGAGGAGGTCGCCATCGGCACCCAGCGTTTTTGGGTGTTGATTCGAGCCCTGTCCGAGGACTATTTCGTCACCCTGACCCTGCATCGGGATGGGAATTTCGGCAAGGCGCGCTATCTTTTGAACCGCGAAGCGGGCCGCTTGCGCGAGGCCCTGACATGAGCGGTGTCCGTCATCGGGTGCTGATTGTACACGGCCCCAATCTCAACCTGCTCGGTACCCGGGAACCCCAGGTTTACGGTCGCGAGACCCTCGATGAAATTCATGCCGGGCTGCAGCGCCTGGCCGAGGAACTGGGTGTTGACCTTTTCTTTTTTCAGTCCAATCACGAAGGGGCCCTCATCGACCGTCTGCATCAGGCCCGCCATGAAAACATCGACGGTATCATCATCAATCCCGGCGGGTTGACCCATACCAGTGTCGCCCTGCGGGATGCGTTGGTGGCCGTGGACATTCCCGCTGTCGAAGTGCATCTCTCCAATATCTTTGCCCGCGAATCTTTTCGTCATCATTCCTTCATCTCGCCCGTGGCTGTCGGCCAGTTGTGCGGCTTCGGCGCCATGGGCTATCAGCTTGCCCTGCGGGGCCTTTGCGGCCGATTCGGGGCTTAAAGGACAAGGGCTTTCCCTTCATGCGCCAGGACAGGATAGCCAGGCTGCGGCAATTGCTCGAAACCCGGGAACTGGATGCCGTGCTGCTGGCCGGTTCGGCGAGCTTGCGCTATTTTTGTGGCTTTTCCGGGTCCGACGGCGCCCTGATGGTCAGCGCCGACGCAGTCATCTTCCTGACCGATTCCCGTTATACCAGCCAGGCCGGCCAGGAAGTCGTCGCCGACCATATCCGCCAATATTCCGGCAAGGTGGAGGGCATCGCCGGGCTCATCGGCGAACAGGGTTGGCACCGTGTCGGCTTCGAGGCGGAGGCAATCTCCTTTGCCCTGGCTCAGCGGTTGCAAGGGCAGGCGCCACAGGAATGTGACTGGCAGCCTCTGGGGCAGGAGGTTCAGGCCCTGCGCCAACGCAAGGATGCCGAGGAAATCCGCATCATGGCGGCGGCGGCGCGCCTGGCCGGAGATGCCTTCGAGGAAATTCGACCGACCATCCGGCCCGGAGTCACGGAGCGGGAATTGGCCCTGGCTCTGGAGTTTGCCATGAAGCGCCGCGGGGCGGAGGATAAGTCCTTCGATTTCATCGTCGCTTCCGGTGAGCGCGGTGCCCTGCCCCACGGGGTGGCTTCCCAGCGCCGGTTGGCTGCAGGAGAACTGGTCACCTTCGATTTCGGCGCTCGCTGGCAGGGGTACTGCTCAGATGAAACGGTAACTCTCGCCTTGGGCGAGGTGCCGGCGCAATTGGAAGAGGTTTACCACGTCGTATTGGCCGCCCGGAGACTGGCCCTGGAACAGGTCCGGCCGGGGGTGGCATTGCGCGAGTTGGACCGGGTGGCCCGCGACCACATCGCCGCCAGCGGCTACGGACCCTTTTTCGGCCACGGCCTGGGGCATGGCGTCGGCCTGGAAGTGCATGAGCAACCGCTGGTTTCCGGGCGTTCCGAAGCCGTTGCTGAGATCGATATGGTGTTTACCATCGAACCGGGCATTTATCTGCCGGGCGCCGGGGGGGTGCGAATTGAGGATACCATCCAGGTGACCGCCGACGGCTATCGGCGGTTGACCTGCTTGCCCAAGGAATATAGCGTATTGCCGGTCTGAGCATCAATGCCGCCCGCGAAGGGCCGGGCCGGTGTGGAAGAAACCTGGAATTGGTCATCAACTGTCAGGAGGCAAAGCCTTATGGATATCAAGGATATCAAGGTTCTCATCAAGATCGTCACCGAGTCGGATATCACCGATTTTGAAATGGAAAGCGGCGGCGAAAAGCTGGTGATTCGCCGTGGCCAGGCGCCGGTCATGGTTGCCGCTCCGGCCCCGCAGGTCGTGGCTGCGCCGGCTCCGGCCGCGGCGCCTTCCGTTCTTCCGGCGGCCGCAGCCGCTCCGGCGGTACCGGAAGCCGCTCCGACAGGGAAAGGCTCTGCCGACGAGCGTTACGAGACGGTGGTGTCGCCCATTGTCGGGACCTTCTATCGTTCCCCTTCGCCCGACTCCGACGCCTATGTGGAGGTCGGTACGGTGCTGGAAAAAGGGCAGATCATGTGCATCGTCGAGGCTATGAAGCTGATGAACGAGATCGAGGCGGAATTCAAGTGCCGCGTGGTTCAGATTCTCAAGGAAAACGCCACGGCGGTGGAATTCGGCGATCCCCTGTTCCTGGTGGAACCTCTTTAATCGGCGGCCGGATCCGTTTGGGGGGCAGGGCAATGCCATGCAGCCTGCCTGTCCCTTTTCAGGCAGCATATGAGCCTCATCGGACTGCCTGGCACTGCATAGCATCGGAGATAAAATCGCATGTTTCATAAAATTCTCATTGCCAACCGCGGCGAAATCGCGCTTCGGGTGATTCGGGCCTGCAAGGAGCTGGGGATCAAGACCGTGGCGGTGCATTCCAATGTCGACAGCGAATCCCTGCACGTCAAGCTGGCCGACGAAAGCATCTGCATCGGCCCGGCGCCCAGCGCCAAGAGCTATCTGAACATCAAGGCCATCATCAGCGCCGCCGAGGTGACCGATGCCGAAGCGATTCACCCCGGCTACGGTTTTCTTGCCGAAAATGCCGAATTCGCCGAGATCTGCCAGGACTGCGGTTTGACCTTCATCGGTCCCACCCCGGAAAACATGCGGCTCATGGGGGACAAGATCAGTGCCCGGCAGACCGTGACCAAGGCCGGCGTGCCGATTCTGCCCGGCACCACGGAAGGCGTGGCGACGGTGGAGGAGGCCAAGAAGATTGCCCACGACATCGGCTATCCCATCATCATCAAGGCCACGGCCGGCGGCGGCGGGCGCGGCATGAAGGTGGTGCACTCCCCCGCATCCCTGGGCAACGCCTTTGCCGCGGCGCGCAGCGAGGCCCAGGCCGGGTTCGGCAATCCGGATGTCTACATCGAAAAGTTCTGCAAGAATCCGCGCCACGTGGAAGTGCAGATCCTCGCCGACCAGCACGGCAACGTCATCCATCTGGGTGAACGCGACTGTTCCATCCAGCGCCGTCATCAGAAACTGCTGGAGGAGGCGCCCTGTCCGGTGCTGACCCCCGAACTGCGCCAGCGCATGGGCGACTGTGCGGTGGCGGCGGCCAAGGCGGTCAACTATTCCAGCGTCGGCACCATGGAATTCCTGCTCGATGCGGAGGGCAATTTCTATTTCATGGAAATGAATACCCGCGTGCAGGTGGAGCATCCGGTGACGGAAATGGTTACCGGCATCGATATCATCAAGGAGCAGATCCGCTCCGCAGCCGGCCTGCCGCTGCGTTACCAGCAGTCGGACATCAAGATCACCGGTCACGCCATCGAATGCCGCATCAATGCCGAGCATCCTTTCAAGTTCACGCCCTCGCCGGGCAAAATCGAGGGGTATCACCCCCCGGGAGGACTGGGCGTGCGGGTGGACAGCGCGGTCTATGACCAATATTTCGTGCAGCCTCATTACGACTCGCTGGTCGCCAAGTTGATTGTTCACGCCGATACCCGCGAGGAAGCCATTCTGCGCATGCAGCGGGCCCTGGATGAATACATCATCGGCGGTATCCGGACCTCCATTCAACTGCATCAGCGAATCATGAAGAACAAGGATTTCATGCAGGGACTGGTGGATACAGGTTTCATGGAACGACTCGAAATCTGACCAGGTCATTCGGCAATCGGCCGGTTTTATTCAGCCGGCTCGGTTGAATAAATCTTCATGCAACGGACGCTATCCGGTCCGTGATCTGTAATCGGCACGGGCCGGGCACACAAGGCCCGGCCCGTTGTCCATGGGACCGGAAAAAAGGGGAACCGTCATGCGCCACCTCATCCTGGCAATGGGCCTGCTGCTGTCGGTCGCAAGCGCCCTTGCTGCTCAAGACGACTCGCTTGCGCCGGTCATTCCGGCGGATGCCGGGCGGAAGGTGTTGGCTCTGGAAGAGGCCGTCCGGCTGGCCTTGACCCGCAACCTCGCCCTGCAGGCCCAGAGCTTTGAAACCCGCGCCGGTGATGCGGAATTGAGCCGGGCCTACGGCCTCTACGATCCGCGCCTGGGTCTGTATTTTAACGAGGGTGAGAGCAACGAACGCTCCAACCAGGTGTTTTTTGAGGCCAGCAACGCGGTTCGCTTCCGTGAGTTCGGGGTGTCCCTGGATCAGAAGCTGCCGACGGGCGCCGCACTCAGCCTGGACTTCGATAACCGGCGGCAGGACAGCAGCCCGGCTCCCGGCATCAATCCCGCCTATCGCGGCGAGGTACGGTTCAGCCTGGTGCAGCCCCTGCTGAAGGGCCTGGGCAGCACGGTGACGGAGCAGGGAATTCTGCTGGCAGCCAAAGACCGGGACGTGGCGGTGGAAAACCTGCGGGAACAGGCCTTTGCCGTCCTGTCGGAAGTGCGAAACGGCTATTTCGAAGCATTGCGCCTGCGGCGCAATGTGCTGGCCCGACAGACCTCGGTAGCTTTGGCCGAGACCCTCTTGGCCGAAAACCGCGAGCGGGTTCGGGTCGGGATGTTGCCGCAATTGGATGTGCTGGAAGCGGAATTCGGATTGAAACAGCGCGAGAGGGATTTGCTCGATGCCGAGCGGGCTTATCTGGATGCCCTGGATTTGCTGGCGCTGCTGCTGGACAGCCCGGAGCCGGTGACGGTGGCAGCCGTGCCCATGGAAAATGCCGTGCAGACCGACCTCCAGGCCGATACCCAACAGGCCCTGGCAAAGCGGCCGGATGTGCAGCGCCGGCAGCGGGAAATCGAGCGTTTGGACATCCAGCGTCGCGTGGCTCGCAACGCCCGGTTACCCGCCCTGGATCTGGGCGCCAGTTACGGGCACAAAGGCCTGGGGCGGGAATACAGCAACAACCTGTCCGATCTCGGCGGGGGCGATTTCCCCAACTGGCAGGTCGGGCTGACCCTGTCCTATCCCCTTGGCAACCGCGAGGCCCGGCATGAAGCCCGGCGCCTGGCGTTTCTGCAGCAGAGCCGCCAGGCCCTGCTGGCGCAGTTGCACAGCCAGGTGCGGACGGAAATCATGGCCGCCATCCGGCTGCTGGAAGTGAGCGGTAAAAAACTCGAGGTGGCGGCCAGCGGTTTGGCCTTTGCCGAGGAAAAGCTCCGCAACGTCATGAAGCGCAAGGAGGTCGGGCTGGCCACCACCCGCCAAGTGCTCGAAGCCGAAGAGGACCTGGCCCAGGCGCGCACGGACGAATCGGCATCACGGGCCGATTATCACAATGCCGTCACCGTCTACTGGCAGGTTTCCGGGCAGTTGCTCGAAATTCAGGGGGTACGTTTCAGCGGTGAGTTCCGGGACGAGAGCCGACCGTTGTTGGCCCCGCACCAGCCATGAGTCTGCTCGTCGGCCATATTCCCTATCTCAACTGCGCGCCTTTCTTTCACCATCTGCCCGATTTCGGGTTTTCCGGCAGACTGGTCAGAGATGTTCCGACGCGGCTGAACGCCCTGCTTGCCGCGGGCCGCATCGATGTGGCGCCGGCCTCCTCCTTCGAATACGGTTGCCGCGCCGACCGTTATCGCCTGTTGCCTGCTCTTTCCATCAGTTCCATGGGAGCGGTGCAGAGCGTGCTGCTGTTGGCTTCCGATTCCATCGAAAGCCTGCGCGATGGCACCATTGCCGTCACCGACGCCTCGGCAACCTCCGTCGCCCTGCTGCGGGTGCTGCTGCGGGAATGGTATGGCTGGACCGGCCGGCTTGCCGTGTATCCTACCAACGAAGTGGAACGCATTATCGCCGCCGGCGGCGCGGGCCTGCTCATCGGCGACCGGGCCCTGCGTGCCGGACTCTCCGGCTCGGCGCCATGCATCTACGACCTTGGTCAACTCTGGCATGAATATACCGGCCTGCCCTTCGTTTTCGCCCTGTGGATCGTTCACCAACGGGCGGCGGAGACCAAGGCTGCCGAAATTCAGGCCTTTGCCGTCCAATTGCAGGCCTCCCTGCAGCGATCCCGACAGGATTACGCTGCCTTGGCGCGGCATTTGGCAACAGATTGTGGTTTCAACGCGACCGCCTTGGTGGCCTATTGGAAGGCCATGTCCTTCCAATTCGGCGAAACCCACCGCCAGGGCTTGGAACTGTTTTTCCGCCTCGCCGTCCGCCACGGCCTGTTGCCTGAAGCGCCGCCATTATGCTTTTTTGGCGACCCCTTTTCCGTTGACGCTTTCAAAGGAATAACATAAACTGGCGAACCATTCACACCGGCCCGGGTGGCGGAACTGGCAGACGCAAGGGACTTAAAATCCCTCGGCCGTATGGCTGTACGGGTTCGACCCCCGTCCCGGGCACCAAAAAAACCAAGGCGAATCAAGCTTTTATGCTGATTCGCCTTTTTTATATGCGCTGTCCGGAAATAACGAAAAATGCCTCAGGTATTAAGTGTGATCCCCCTTCTTGCGTACGACCGCCGGCATCACTTCTCCGCCACGGAAAGATCCTGATAGGCCGCCCAGATTTTGGCCGGGGTCGCTTTGCCGACAATGCAGACGACGCCGGAATGGACAAACACGTCGCCCTCCCTGATCTGGATTTCGAATTGCCCGCCGCCTTGATTGATGGCCCGGACGGCGGTTCCGGTTTCCGTGGTGAACTGGGTTACGCCCTGAAAAATAACGGTATCCTTCATCGTCGCCTCCTATCCAAAATCATGAAAATCTGGTACTGCCCTTGCACGGCCAAGTCAAAACAGCCCGCCTGCGCAAAGAGTCACACGGTGAAGTTTACCACTCTTTTACCTGCCTGCTCTGGTCGTCCCGCTTTGTGCCGGTTACAGTTCGACTACCAGAATCCCGTTGCGTCCGGCGCGTTTAGCCTGGTAAAGGGCCTTGTCGGCAGCGGCGATAATGGCCATTTCGTTCACCTTTTTCTGTTTTCCGCTGGTGGCCGTTCCACCCACGCTGATGGTCAGTTGCAGCGGCACCCCGTCGACGGTTATGGTCATGGCTTCGATGCTGTGCCGGATACGCTCGGCGAAAGCTTCCAGACCGGCCTTGTCGGTTTCCGGCATGATGATGGCAAATTCGTCGCCACCATAACGAACCACGATGTCCGAGGTCCGCATGACCTGTGACACCTGCTTGGCGACTTCACGCAAGGCGACATCGCCGACCAAATGTCCCAACCTGTCGTTGATTTCCTTGAATAGATCGATGTCGAAAAAGATCAGGGACAGAGGCCGCTGGTAGCGTTTGCTTCGGTCCAGTTCGTTTTCCATAGCCTCCTGGAAATAGCGATTATTGTAGAGACCGGTCAACTCATCGCGATAGGCCAGTTGGCGATAGCGTTTGTTGGCCTCGAGGAGTTTGGTGACATAGATGCTCGATTCCTCCTTGGACTGCTTCAGGTCCATGAACAACTGCTCGTAGCCGATGTTGAGTTTGCCCAGTTCCTGGTTGGCTTCCTGCAACATTTCCGAAAATGGCTTGATCTTGTTGTTCGGAATGTCGAAAAAATCCATGACTTCGTTAGCTTGGCCGGCCAGACTGTCGATGAGGTTTTTAGCTTCCTGCTCCGTCAGATTGTAACGGAGGGTAAGCACATCAAGAACTTCAACCATATTGACGCTGCTTTGGCTGCCATGATAGGTCGCAGAAATTCTGTCGGCCAGATTCAGGATGTCCAACGTTGTCCGATGGCTGTCAGGAACAGATTGCGGCCGATGGGAATAAAAAATCGGCAGGTAGATGTTTTCCGGGAGACCCCAATCCTTTAGCAGAGTGCCACCCAGGCCGGCATGGCAAAAGCCCAGCAGTTCATGCTCAATATCGTGGCCGGAGCGTGCGCGGCTGTTCTTTTGAACCAGCACTTCCATGTAGGTGTCCGTACAGTGGTGAAAAAGCACCAGTACGCCGATGTCCTGTAGCAGGGCGCTGACAAACAGGGTGTCACTGTCCTGCCCAACCTGTTGGGCCAATGTCCTGGCGGCAACGGCCGCGGTTACCGCACGCTTCCAGAAATACTTGAAATCGAAAAAACCATCCGCATCGCTGTGCATGGTGCGGACAATAATGAAGGTCAGGGCAATGTTTTTCAGGGCGCTGATGCCGAGAATGGTCAGGGCGCTTTCAATGCTCTGCACTTTGCCGTTACAGCCATACATGGAGGAATTGGCCACCTTCAGCAGCTTGACCGCCAATGCTGGATCGGCGGCGACGATGCGACCCAGATTGGCAAAACATTGGTCATCATTTTGGACCGCTTCCAGAATGCGGACGACAATCCCCGGTGGAGAGGGAAGTTCAACTTTTTGACCGATCAGAGTCCGGACGGCATGAATGTCGCGCAGGGGGAGGGCGGAGGCCTTCCCTTCAGATCCGGAGGTATTCCGATTTCCATCCATAGAGTGCATATTCTCCGGCAGGCCGAAGGGCAGTCGGCCGCTTATCGAACCGGCTTTCGGCAGGCAATTGAAAATCTTCCTGAAGCTGGTGTGCGTAATAGCCAGCTAACAGAGTGTTGTCGGTTCCAGTCAAATTTTTGGCTGGCTGTCATTGTGCTGAATCTCCAGGAAGATGGCCAAAAATGAAAAACCCTATCCCTGGGAAAAGCCGTGCCGGGCCCCCAAACTCCTGGGCTGAGCAGTTACGTTTTTTTCTTTTCCAAGGTATCACAGAACATGAAGACGGCTTTGCAGAAAGGCTTTTCTTTAATCGACTTGGTGTATGCAAAGAATGGGCCTTAATGAATGTCAAGTTTAGCGCATTGTATATATCGTAAACAATTAGAAATCTTGACATGAAAAAGAATGAGATTTATTTTGTGATCCATGCGGGACGTTATGTGTCTTTCGTTATAAGGCCTGCTGCCGGGCCTTTGTGTCCACCTTTAAAAAGGAGGGCGGGATGCCCGGAAATGGCTTCTCCGAGTCCAAACACCTTGTCGAACTGCATTGTCCCTGCTGCCAGGCCCTGGTCCGGGTTCTGCCAAGGGAGGTGCGACTGCAGGCGACGTTTTGCTGCCCGCATTGTTGTCAAGAAACCCGGTTCGAAAGCTCCCACCTACTGGAATCCCTGCATCAAATCGAGGCCATGCTGGCTCAGTGCCAAGCACGATAGGTCTTCCCACCTCCAAAAATTCTTCTTGCATAGGGTTCTGATCCCTTGGGCGAATGGTATAGTTGAGCCGAGAGCGGCCGTTGCGTCATGCCCCTGAGCAGCCAGACCTTCGTGAGCACTTCGGCGTGACCGTTGCATCGCCGCTGTTTGGTGCCCATCAGCCAAGGCGGTGTTCCAAGGAGTATCCATGACACCTAAATCCCTTTTGGAACAGAGTCTCGGCTTCGTCATCTGGCTGGTCATCACCTTTTCCGCTGCGGCTGTCGGCAGCGTCGCGACCATGAATGCCCGGGATTTCTACTCCCAACTGGTTTTGCCGGCCTGGGCGCCGCCGGGATGGGTTTTCGGCCCAGTCTGGACCCTGCTTTATGCCATGATGGCGGTGGCGGCCTGGCTGGTCTGGCGGGTTGGGGGATTTCGTGCGGCGCGCGGCGCGCTGTGCCTGTTTCTGATTCAACTTGCGTTTAATGCACTCTGGAGTTGGCTGTTCTTTGCCTGGAATCGCGGTGCCCTGGCATTTCTGGAAATATGGCTGTTGTGGCTGCTGATCCTGGCAACGCTGCTGGCCTTCTGGCGAGTCAGAGCCGCCGCCGCTTGGCTGCTGGTTCCCTATCTGCTGTGGGTGAGTTTTGCCGCGGTTCTGAGCCATGCCATCTGGCAACTCAACCCCTCGATCCTGGGCTGATATTCCCATGAACCGAGGAGTGCGAGTGTTTGCTCCAAGGCTGCTGGATAGTTGCACCATTTTTTTCCTGCTGGAAGAGGAGCAAGCACCCCATGGAAAGTGAAAAAATACAGATTCGTACCGAAGCCGGGCAAATTCTTGAAGTGGAGGTGGCCGGCAAAAAGTCCGATGCCATCTGGGTGGTACTGGGCGAAGGGGCGCACAGTATCAAGTGCAAACTGACTCCGACCCGTACCGGTCGGGCCTATGCGGGCACTGTCATGGGCCGTGAAATCGTCTACGAACGCAGCGTGCAACAGGTTCGAGAGGATCTGGCCCGACACCGTCCTGAGCAAAACTTGCGCAAACCTTCTCGCTGAGGCGGATTTTTCGTGAGGCGAACACCAATGCGCGTCGCCGGAGTTTGAAACCTACAGGGGAAACCTTGGCCAGGTCTGCGGCGGCGCGCCTTGCCGGCAACCAAAATCTCTCAGAATTTCTTGACACGACTAACCGTACGGGACACAAGTCTTGAGATTGGCCATCAATCCCTATGGAACCATCGGTTTCGGCCTGGCCTCGACTTATGCGCTGCTTGGGTCCTGGTCCCTGCCGGAGTTCTGCTGGAGCACCTGGTTGGCGGGTCTGGTCTATGCCTGGGGTTGCATTGCCACGGCCTCGGTGCAAGGCGTTTTCGCCGCCTGCTCCCATCGGAAAGCCATCGAGGAGCGTTTGCCCTTGCTACGGCATTTCTCTCCTGCGGTCTTTCTGTTTGGCGCCATTCTGCTCAGTCTGTCCCTGGGGTGGCTGACCTTCCGCCTTTACAGTTTTTTGTTCGGTTTCTATGGTCTGTTTCTCTCCGTATTCGCCGAACTGGAACCCTATTCCCTGTTCGGACGTAACGGCTTCATCAACTCGGACTTTTTTACCCCGGTGTTTTTTCTGCTTGAGCGTTTCTGGCCCATGGTGGTCGGCGTGCTGATTGCGAACTGGCAGGACTTTCTCGGCGGCAACCCTTGGCAGCGAGTCCGATTGCCCTTGCAGAGAGAGATCGTGCGTCTGCACGTCATGATTCTCGCATTGCCGTTTTTGGCCCTGCTGGCATGGGCTCTGGTCGGCGCGGCCTACCAGCCCATCACCATCCTGCTGCTCATGGCTCTGCTCTATCTGTTGCCGAAACCGTCGCAGGCCAAGCGTGACCAAGACGGAGAGATAAAACGGGAGAAGGCCGTACCCTGGGTGGAGTGAGACGGTGAAGGTACTTTTTCTGCAACCCAACCTGGCCGATGTACGCTCCGCGGATGCCATGGAGCCGCTGGTGTTTGCCATTCTGAAAAGCCTCACTCCGGCGGATGTCGAAGTGGCTCTGCGTGATGAACGGGTGGAGCCGATTCCGGATGAGGAATCGGCCGATCTGGTGGCCATGACCATCCAGACTTTTACCGCCCGCCGGGCCTATCAACTGGCGGCCCAATTTCGGGGTCGCGGCATCCCGGTGGTTGCGGGCGGCCATCATCCAACCCTGCTGCCGGAAGAAGTGCTCCGGCATGTCGATGCGGTGGTCATGGGGGATGCCGAGGGGATCTGGCCGCAACTGCTGGCCGATGCCCGCAGCGGTCGCCTGCGCCGTCTCTACCGCGGGCCGCAGCCGCCGCTGACTTCCGGCCTGATTCCGGACCGTACCATTTTTGCCGGCAAGAAATATCTTCCCATCCATCCCGTGCAGTTCGGTCGCGGCTGCCGCTATGCCTGTGACTTCTGTTCCGTGCATGCCTTTTACGGCACGTCGCTGCGTTATCGGCCGGTTGCCGACCTGGTTGCCGAGCTGGCCGCATTGTCGGGGCGGATGGTTTTTCTGGTGGACGACAACCTGTTCGCCGATCCGGCCCGTGCCCGGGAACTGCTGCAGGCCGTTGCTCCACTCGGATTGCGCTGGGTCTGTCAAGCCAGCATCGATGTCGCGGCCGATGCATCCATGCTGGATCTTTTGTCCCGAAGCGGCTGCTGCTGCGTCCTCATCGGTTTTGAATCCCTGCGGCGCGGCAACCTGGTGCAGATGGGCAAAGCCGCCAACCTCGCGCTGCCCGATTACGATTCCGCCGTGGCCCGAATCCGGCGCCGGGGCATGATGGTCTATGGCACCTTTGTGTTCGGCTATGATGCCGACGATGAAACGGTATTCGCCGAAGCGGCGGATTTTGCCATTCGCAACAAGCTGTGTCTGGCCAACTTCAATCCTCTGGTCCCCATCCCCGGAACCCCACTGTTCCGGCGCCTGGCCGCGGAAGGGCGTTTGCTGTTTCCCGCCTGGTGGCTTGCGCCCGACTATCGCTACGGCATGGCGACCTTTCGTCCCCGGAGCATGACCGAAGCGGAACTTACCGCCGGCTGTTTTTGGGCTCGCAAACGTTTCAATGCCTTGGGCACCATTGTCCGCCGGGCCCTGGACCGGCAGGCCAACGGGCATAATCTGCAGCAACTGGCTCTGTTTCTAGCTGCCAATCTGACATCGCGGCGGGAAATTTTCCGCAAACAAGGGCTGGCCCTCGGGCCCGATGGCGGTTTATGCGAATCACCCTGATCAAACCCAATATCGGCCGGATGGAACATAGCCTGTACGTCGATGAAGGGCGCATGGAGCCCCTGCAACTCGGTGTGCTGGCCGGCATGACGCCTGCCGACGTGGAGGTGGAACTGGTCGACGATCGGATCGAGGCGATCCCCTATGAACGGCCAACGGATCTGGCAGCCATCACCGTCGAAACCTTTACCGCCCGGCGCGCCTATGAAATCGCCGCCGGTTACCGGGCCCAGGGAGTTCCGGTGGTGATGGGCGGCATGCATGCCACCCTCCTGCCGCAGGAAGTTGGCCGCCATGCCGATGCCGTCTGCATCGGCGATGCCGAACCGGTCTGGAAGCACATTCTGGAGGATGCCCGGCGGGGAGTCTTGCGCCCGCTTTACGAGGGCACATGCGACCTTCCCCAGCCGGCAAGCCTGACCCGCCGGGATCTGTTCCGGGGCAAGGGATATCTCCCCATCACCCTCCTGCAGTTCAGTCGCGGCTGTCGTTACACCTGCCGGTTCTGTGCCACCAGCCGTTTTTTCGGTGGGCGTCATCTGGTGCGGCGAATCGACGAGGTATTGAGGGAAATCGACGCGCAGGAGCGCAAACTGCTGTTCTTTGTGGATGACAACATTGTCGCCAGCCCGGAGAGTGCCAAGGAACTGTTCAGGGAGTTGATTCCTCTCAAGATGCGCTGGGTTTCTCAGGGCAGTCTCGATATGGTCAACGATGGGGAATTGATGCGGCTTATGGCGGATAGCGGTTGTCTGGGGCACGTCATGGGTTTTGAATCCCTGCGGCCGGAAAACCTGCGCGTCATGGGCAAAACCCCCAATTCCGGCGCCGGTTCCCGGTATCAACACGAACTGGCCGTGCTGCGTGAGTACGGTCTGCAGATCTGGGCCGCCTTTACTCTGGGCCATGACGGTGATACCCTCGAATCCATTCGGGGCATCCTGGATTTTGCCCTGGAAAGCCGCTTCGCCTATGCCGCCTTCAATATCCTCATGCCCTATCCCAACACGCCCTGGTACCACGAACTGGCCGCTGCCGGGCGCCTGCTGTACGACGGCTGCTGGTGGTTGCATCCCGACTACCGTTTCAACCATGCCGCCTTCCTACCGCGCGGCATGTCCGCCGAGGCCTTGACCGAAGCCGCGTTCCAGGTTCGGGCGCGGTTCAACAGTCCGGGGGCCTTGCTGCGGCGTTTCATCGGTTTGCAGGGAAATCTGCTGTCCCTCTATCGGGTGGCCCAGTTCCTGATTTACAGCCGGCTTTTTCGGCGCGAGCTGTTCAAAAAACAGGGCATGCGTTTCGGCCTGGGATAGTCCCGCGGTCAGAAAGAGTGTTTCCGAAACAGGTGCCGAACTGCGCAAGCCAATTCAAATTCCTGTCAGCAGGCAGGGATCCTGCCGGATTTCCAGCTTGCGGAAATCACCGCGCCGCAGCACGTTGCGGATGATGTCGATGCCCTGCCCAATCTCCTCCGCACTGACGATGAGATGAGGCCGAAAGCGGATGCCGCATTCGCCGCAGCCGCTAAGCAGCAGTCGAGCCTGGAAAAAGGCTTTGAGCAACTGGTCGCGGGTATGGGAGTCGGGGGCGTCAAAGGCGCACATCAGTCCGCGGCCGCGGGGATTGAGCAGGGTTTCGGGAAATTCCGCGGCCAGTTTCCGCAATTCGGCCAACAGCAGAGCCCCTTGCCGGCGGGCATTTTCGACCAGTTGTTCCTCCTCGATAATTTCCAGAATGTAGCGGCAACGGGCCATGTCCACCAGGTTGCCGCCGAAAGTCGAGTTGAGACGGCTGCGCTCCTGAAAGACGTGGCAGCCGACCTGCTCCACGCGGCGCGAGGCCAGCATGCCGCAGACCTGGGTTTTTTTGCCGAAGGCCAAAAGGTCGGGTTGAATGCCGAAGTGCTCATAGGCCCAGAACCGTCCGGTCAGGCCGATTCCGGTCTGCACCTCGTCCAGAACCAGCATGATCTCATGGTCATCGCAGATGGCGCGCAGGGCCTGAAAAAATTCCGGCCGGAAATGATTGTCTCCGCCCTCGCCCTGGATGGGTTCGATGATCAGGGCGGCAATATCGGCGCCATGCTCTGCGATAGCGCTGCGGATCTCTGCCAGGGACTGATTTTCCAAAATCTCGACGGCTGCCAGACCTGGCTCGTCGAGAGGGAAGGAAATCTTGGGAATGCTGATACGCGGCCAGGAAAACTTCGGGAAAAACTTGGTTTTCCGGGCATCGAAGGTGTTGGTCAGGGACAGGGTGTAACCGCTGCGGCCGTGAAAGGCCTGGCGGAAGTGAATGACCTGCGAGCCGTTTTCGCCGCGCAGACCGGCGGCCAGGTTCTTACGCACTTTCCAGTCGAAGGCGGTTTTCAACGCATTTTCCACCGCCAGGGTGCCGCCGTCGATAAAGAAGGCGTGGGGCAGATGGTCGGGCATGGCGAGGCGGGAGAAAGTGGCCACGAATTCCGCCATGGCGGTGGTATAGACATCGGAGTTGGACGGCTTGTTGACCGCCAGGCGGCCGAGATCTTCACAGGCGGCCAGCAGACGCGGATGGTTGTAGCCGACAGCCATGGAGGCGTACATGGAAAAAAAATCGAGGTAACGATCGCCGTTGCGCTGGTCGACGAACCAGCTGCCCCGGGAGCGCTCCAGATCGAGGATGATATCGAAACCTTCCGTCAACAGATGGCGGGACAACTGCGCTTTGACATCCTGGGGCTGAATCACCGGCACCTCCTTGGTGGAAACGGCAGACTTGCATCGATGCAATGTACCATTTCAGTTTAACAAGGTCGCCGGCTTCGGCAATGGTACCAAAAGGCACCCTGCCTGGAAAACGTGGTGCCGGGTGCAATCCGCGGGTGAAACGGTGTGGTCCGGTGGGCTTATACAACTGACGCCGGCAGGCCGCTGCCGGTGGAGATGCTGCGGATGATCTGCGGCAGTTCCTGATGATGCTGGATGGTGAGGGAATCAGGGAAATGGCCTTTATAGCCGACGAAGGCCATGCCGGCGCGGCGCGCCGCTTCCCGATCCACATCCATGTCGCCGACGAACAGCAGGTCGGTCACCGGCAGCTTGAGACGTTCGGAGGCCAGCAGCAACAGATCGGGGTGGGGCTTGCCGTTGACCACGTCGCGGCTGGTAAGGATGGCGGAAAAGTAACGATCCAAGCCGAAATAGGCACTCAAATCGTGCATGCTGTTGCCCCGGTTGGTGGCGACCGCCAGGGGCATGGTGGAAGACAGTTCGGCCAGCAGGTCCATGATGCCGGGCTCGGGAACGATGAGGGGGATGAACTGGCGGTAGTCGATGGCGGCGGCGATTTTTACGGCCCTCTCCGCCTGCTCCGGGCCCAGCAGGGCGGCAAACACCTCCGGGGTCGTGACGGTATGGCAGAGGTAGACCTTTTCGTGGTCGTCGTCGGCGATGGCCGGCAGTCCCAATTCCCGCAACACCGCGCTGTAAAAGGCGACATTGGCTTTCAGGCTGTCGAGCAGCACCCCGTCACAATCGAAAATAAGGCCGCGCACCATGCTTAGGGTTGCCTCCAAAGGGGTGGCCCGCTGCCGGAAACCACCGACGGGCCGATGGTTCTTCTTCCTGTGCCGCCCATTGTAGCTGGTGAGGGAGGGGAAAGGCAACAGCGGTCGTCAGTGAAACCGGTCAGTCGTCCAGATAGCGTTTTACCAGGCCGTGATAGGCATCGATGCGGCGATCACGCAGAAAGGGCCAGATGCGACGCACCTGTTCGCTGCGCCGGCGGTCGACGGTGACCACCAATACCTGTTCCTGGTCCTGGCTCGCCCGGGCCAGGATTTCCCCCTGGCTGCCGGCAACGAAGCTGTTGCCCCAGAAGATGGCGCCTTGCTCGGCGTTGGCGGGATTGGCTTCGAAGCCGACCCGGTTGACGGCCACCACCGGCAGGCCGTTAGCCACGGCATGGGAGCGCTGGATGGTGAGCCAGGCATCGAGCTGCCGTTGCTGCTCTTCCAAAGAATCTGCGGGATCCCAGCCGATGGCCGTCGGGTAGATGAGCAGGTCCGCTCCCGCCAGCGCCATGAGGCGGGCGGCTTCCGGATACCATTGATCCCAGCACACCAGCACCCCGAGGCGCCCGACCGAGGTATCGATGGGGGTGAAGCCGAGATCGCCGGGGGTGAAATAGAATTTTTCGTAATAGCCCGGATCGTCCGGAATGTGCATTTTGCGATAGCGTCCGGCGATGCGGCCGTCGCGCTCCAGAACTACCGCCGTATTGTGATAGAGTCCCGGGGCGCGACGTTCGAACAGGGAGGCGACGATGACCACATTCAACTCCCGGGCCAGGTCGCCGAGTTGTTCCGTGGCGGGACCGGGAATCGTTTCCGCCTGGTCGAAACAGGTCGTATCTTCGGTCTGGCAGAAGTAGAGGCCGGCATGCAACTCCTGCAGCACCACCAGTTGGGCACCGGCGGCCGCCGCTTCGCGGATGCCGGCCATGCTGCGGGCCAGGTTGTCCTGGCGATGGCCGCTGCAGCTTTGTTGTACCAGGCCGATGCGCAGTTCGGTGGTCATGACAGGACTCCTTTCGGCAACTGCATGGTGACGCAATGCAGGGAACCGTGCTGGCGAATCAGGGGCCGGCAATCGATGCCGATGATGCTGCGTCCCGGAAAGGCGTTGCTGATGGCCGCCAGGGCCTGTGCGTCCCGGGGATCGTCATAGGTGGG
Source organism: Desulfuromonas sp. CSMB_57 (assembly GCF_020194955.2). Classification (GTDB taxonomy): domain Bacteria; phylum Desulfobacterota; class Desulfuromonadia; order Desulfuromonadales; family Syntrophotaleaceae; genus JAFCIY02. The sequence goes on from NZ_JAFCIY020000023.1 coordinate 173,186, forward strand.
AACCAGCACAGCCCGGTTGATGACCAGAAAATTGGCATAGGTCGCCGGCAGCCGTTGGCCGGTTTCATCGAAACAGGCTTTGGGCCAGGGCAGGGGGATGAGCCGGTAAGGCTGATCTTCGGGGGTGCGCAGGGCGCCCAGTTCCTCGCCCATGCGGGCCAGGGCCTCGAAATGCTCGTCCGCCGGATCGTCGCAGGTGACATGAAGAATGGTGTTGTCCGGTGCCAGGCGCGCCAGGGTATCGATATGCGAATCCGTATCGTCCCCGGCCAGGTAGCCGTTTTCCAGCCAGAGGAAATGTCGGCCGCCCAACAGGCTGCGCAGTTCCTGTTCCAACTGCTCCCGGGTCAGATGGGGATTGCGGTTGGCGTTGAGCAGGCACGTGGTGGTGGTCAGCAGGGTGCCGGCGCCGTCGGATTCGATGCTGCCGCCTTCCAGGATCAGGCCGGGAACGGTGATGGGCAGGGCGCCGAAAACTCCGCTGCGGACCAGGCCCTGGGTGACCTGATTGTCGTGATGGGCGGGGAACTTCAAGCCCCAGCCATTGAAGCCGAAATCGAGCAGGTGCGGGCGGCCGTCCTCTAAAACGGTAATCGGGCCGAAGTCGCGGGTCCAGGTATCGTTGGTGGGCAATTCCACCACCATGACCCGCTCCGGATCAATGCCGACGGTCTGTAGCCGAGGCAGCAATGTGTGCGCATCGCCGGCCACGATCAAGACCTTTTCAAAGCGGCTGATTTCCTTGGCAAGGCGTAAAAATACCGGTTCCACCACCTCCAACCAGGGGTGCCAGTCGCTTTCTTCGTGGGGCCAGGCCAGCAGCACTCCGTCCTGTTCTTCCCATTCCGCCGGCAGTCGCAGGGGCATGTCGCGTGTCTCCTATTCAGGGCAATCAGGGCCGCTCATGATAATCAAAAGGCCATGGGAGAGCAAGCGGTTCCTGAGTTATCCGCGCAGGTAACAACGAATGATCAGGACCATGCCCCCGAACAGGGCGCCAAGGATCAGGAGCAGCAGGAACAGGGTTCGGCGGCTGAGGGCAACCGGGCTCGGCTCCTTCAGGAAGATGCGCAGACGGGGCCAAAACCCTTTGCCGACGGTCACAACCAGCAGGAGTGCCACGACCAGGCTCAACTGGCCGCTGAGACGTTCAACCTGGCGCCAACTTGCCGCTCCCAAAAAACCGATGCCCGGATAGACCAGCCCCCAGAGCAGGCAGCTGAGCAGGGTGGTGACCAGAAAAGGTTTGGGCGCCAGGCGGGCGGTCCCGGTCAGAAACGGCATCATGCCGCGCAGGGGGCCGATGAAGCGGCCGAAAAAGAGGCTTTTGCGGCCGTGTTCGCGCAACAGCAACTGACCCTTCTGCAACAATTCCCGACGTCGTTGGAAGGGGCGGGAAAACAGCAGGCGCGGCCCGAGGCGGGCTCCGATGATGTAGCTGAGAGTATCGCCGAGCAGAGCACCGCCGGCGGCGCCGAACATGATCCCGGCGAGGCGGCCTTGGCCATGGGCGGCCATGAACCCCGCCAAGCCGACCAGCACGCTGCCCGGTACCAGCAGCCCGACCATGACCAGGGATTCCAGTCCGGCCACCAGGGCCACCAGCAGGTAGTAGGAGGCGCCGTCGGGCAGCAGGGTCCACCAATGGATAACCCATTCGAGCATCGGGGCAATGACCTTCCGAAAAAGCGCCGGATTGGGGTCAACGGCGGCTATAGACGATTTCTCTTGGCGGGTGCGGCTTGCCAGATGGATGCGAGTTGATAGTATCTAGATATTATTAGGTAATCGTTGGCGGCAGGCAACCGTTTTTGATGCAGGTTTCCCTTGGGCATGCAAAGTGCGGGGTTTCCGCGAGGCGTGCCGGGTATCAGACAGAGAGGGTTTGGCATGGAACAGTATCGATTGGCTACCCAGGAACTCACCTGGCGTTGTGACCCGGCCCAGTTCGAATTCTCATCAACGGAAGAATTGAAGTGTCCCGACGAAACCATCGGCCAGGATCGCGCTCTGACGGCTATCGAATTCGGACTTAGCATCGATTCGTCGGGATTCAATGTCTTCATCCTCGGCGATCCGGGTACCGGTCGTTCTTCGACCATCAAGCGGATTCTGGAGCGCCGGGCGCCGGACGAACCGGTGCCGGACGACTGGTGCTATGTCCATGATTTTCGGGATGGCGACCGGCCGAGCTGGATTCGCTTGCCGGCCGGCTTGGGCAAAGCGCTGCAGACGGACATGGCAGAATTGATCAGCCACTTCGGGGAAGCCATCCCGAAGGTTTTTGAGAGCAAGGAATACGAACAGGCGAAAAACGCCATTGCCAGCGAATCCCAGGAAAAAAACAAGAAATTGGTTCAGGCCCTGGAAGAGCGGGTCAATGCCGAAAGTTTCCTGCTGCAGCGCACCGTCGGCGGCCTGGTGCTGGTGCCGGTCCGCAACGGCGAGCCGCTGTCCCAGCAGGAGTTCGCCGACCTGTCCGAAGAGGAACGAAACACTTACGAAAACAAGGGCAGTGAACTGCAGGGCCTGCTTAACGACACCCTGCGGCAGATCGTCGAACTCGAAAAGGAAATGCGGGCCGCCACCTTGGAAATGGAGAAAAAATTGCTCGACAACGCCCTGGCCCACCTGTTCGAGGACCTTGAAAAAACCTATCAGGGCCATGAGCGGGTGCTGGCGCATTTCGAGAACACCCGGCAGGATCTCCTCGGCCGGGTGGAGGAATTTCGCCCCGGCGGAGGGCCGCAGATCGCCCTGCCCGGGGGTCGCATGGCCCGCCAGGAACCGTCTTTCGAGCGCTACCAGATCAACCTGCTGGTCGACAACAGCGAACTCAAGGGCGCGCCCATCATCTATGAGACGAACCCGACCTACTTCGATCTGTTCGGGCGCATCGAGCACATTATCCAGATGGGCAACGCCACCACCAACTTCACCATGATCAAGTCGGGTGCCCTGCACCGCGCCAACGGCGGCTACCTGATCCTCGATTGCCGAGAAGTGTTAATCAACTTGTTTTCCTACGAGGCCTTGAAGCGCTGCCTGCGCAACCAGGTCATCAAGATTGAGGATATGGCCGAGCAGTATCGACTCATTGCCACGGTGTCCCTCAAGCCGGAGCCGATTCCTCTGCAATGCAAGGTCATTCTCATCGGCATCCCCCTGTTTTATTACCTGCTGTATCAGCTGGACCCCGATTTTCGCAAGCTGTTCAAGGTCAAGGCCGATTTCAACGGCATGATGAAAAATACCTGGGAGAACGTCCATCAATACGCCCAGTTCGTCGCCACCCAGTGCCGCAAGGAAGAGTTGCTGCCCTTCGGTCCGGAGGGGGTGGCGCGGGTCGTGGAGCATGCCGCCCGCCTCATCGAGGACAAGAAACGCCTGTCCTGCCGCTTCATCGATCTCACCGATTTGATCCGGGAGGCGTCCTTCTATGCGCGGCAGCAGGATGCCGCCCTGGTCAACGCGGACCATGTGGCCCTGGCCGTAGAGGCGAAAGTCTATCGTTCCAACAAAATCGAGGACCTGATCCAGGAAAATATCGAAGAGGGCCGCATTCTGGTGGATACGGACGGCGCCGTGGTCGGTCAGGTCAACGGTCTGTCGGTGTACCTGATGGGAGATTATTCCTTTGGCAAACCGTCCCGCATCACCGCCCGGACCTTTCTCGGCAAGGGCGGTGTGATCAACATCGAACGGGAGGCCAAGCTGTCCGGCCCCATATACGACAAGGCAATGATGATTCTGGGCGGCCTGATGGGGGATCGCTTCGCCCAGGACAAGCCTTTGACTCTGGCGGCTTCCATCTGTTTCGAACAGTCCTATGGCGGGGTCGAGGGTGACAGCGCCTCCGCGGCGGAGTTTTTTGCCATCATGTCGTCCCTGGCGGATAAGCCTCTGCAGCAGGGCATTGCCGTCACCGGATCGATCAACCAGCGGGGGCAGTTGCAGCCCATCGGTGGAGTGAACGAAAAAATCGAAGGTTTTTTCGCCGTGTGCAAGGCGCAGGGACTGACGGGCCGCCAGGGGGTGATCATCCCGGTGCAAAATGTGCAGAACCTGATGCTGAAACAGGAGATCATCGATGCCGTCGAACAGGGCCGGTTCAGCATCTGGGCCGTCAGCCATGTCGATGAGGGTCTCGAAATTCTGACCGGCATGCCGACCGGGCAACGACTCGACGATGGTAGTTGGCCCGAAGGGTCGGTCAACGATCTGGTCAATCAGCGGTTGCTCAGGATGGCCGAAACCGTGCGTACTTTTGGCCGACCAGAGGAAAAGAACGAACGTCCCACTACCTGATAACATGCCGCCGGCGGCGTGGCTTTCTCCAAACCGTCGGCCCCTCCGCTCCATCCCGGGCGGTCGACGGTTTGGGCCGTCGGCCGCCCGTTTGAGGTCCCTTCCCGCCTGCATTTCTGCTTAGCTGCTGTCGAGGCTTTGAAACCTGCCGCATAAATGCTCAGCATTCCTGAAATCTTCCTTCCGATTTGCTTAATTATTCATCAATAAATTCCCTATAAAAACTTTAAGTGTACGAAATTATTATAGAAAATATTTTGGCACATGCTGTGCGATAGGAAAGACACGAGCTCAAAACGCGGAAATGTCTGGGAGCGCAAGTCCTGCGGACCTTTCCGAAAGCATTCGCCCATTACCGTTTTTGCCAAGGAGCCAGGCGTATCCGGAGCGCCTGGACCACCACCTCTCTCCCGGCACCACCGGGGTAATTGGAAGGAAGGATAGCAGCCCATGAAAAAAATCGAATGCATCATCAAGCCCTTCAAGCTCGAAGATGTCAAGGAAGCTCTGGCCGGCATGGGGATCAGCGGCATGACCGTGAGCGAGGTTCGCGGCTTCGGCCGGCAAAAGGGGCATACCGAACTCTATCGTGGCGCTGAATACCAGATCGACTTCATTCCCAAAATCAAAATCGAATTGGTGATTCGCGCCGATCAGGCCAAGGAAGTCGTGACGGTCGTGCAGAATGCGGCCAAAACCGGAACCATCGGCGACGGCAAGATTTTTGTCTACGACGTGGAACAGGTGGTTCGCATTCGTACCGGCGAAACCGGTCCGGAAGCCCTGTAAAGCCAGGCTTCACATAATCCGAGGAGGTAGCGACGTGAAACGATTCAGCAAATATCTGGCGGTTGCGCTGCTGCTGGCCCTTCCGGCCACCGGTCTGGCGGACGAAGTACCGGTTACGGCGGAAGATGTACAGAACAATTTGAATTTCGTCTGGACCCTGGTAGCGGCATTCATGGTGTTCATCATGCAGGCCGGGTTCGCCATGGTCGAGACGGGCTTCACCCGGGCCAAGAACGCCTGCAACATCATCATGAAAAATCTGATGGACTTTTCCGTCGGTTCCATCGCCTTCTGGGCCGTGGGGTTCGGCCTGATGTTCGGTACTTCCAACGGCTTTTTCGGCACTACCGACTTTTTTTTCAGTGGGGCCACGGGCGATGATGCACCCTGGAACTTTGCCTTCTGGATGTTCCAGGTGGTTTTTGCCGCGACGGCGGCCACCATCATCTCGGGGGCGGTAGCCGAGCGGACCAAGTTCAGCGCCTATCTGGTCTATTCCGCCCTGGTATCGGCCATCATCTACCCCATCTCCGGCTCCTGGGCCTGGGGCGGGCTGTTCCACGGCGGCGGCTGGCTGGAAAACCTGGGCTTCATCGATTTTGCCGGATCGACGGTCGTGCACTCCGTCGGCGGCTGGCTGGCCCTCGCCGGGGCCATCGTCGTCGGCCCCCGTCTCGGCAAATACGACAAGGCCGGCCGGGTCAAGCCGATTCCCGGTCATAACATCCCTCTGGCGGCTCTGGGCGTTTTCCTGCTCTGGTTCGGCTGGTACGGTTTCAACCCCGGTTCCACAACGGTCGGGGATACCTCCATCGCCATCATTGCGGTAACCACCACCCTGGCCGCCGCCGCCGGCGCCATCACCGCCATGTTTGCGACCTGGATCAAGTTCGGCAAGAGCGATATCGGTATGACCATGAACGGCGCCCTGGCCGGCCTGGTCGGCATCACCGCCGGTTGCGCCAATGTCAGCGCGGTATCCGCCATCATCATCGGCGCCATCGCCGGGGTGCTGGTGTTCGCTTCGGTCCTGTTCTTCGACCGCATCCGGGTGGACGACCCCGTCGGCGCCGTATCGGTGCATGGCGTCTGCGGCGCCTGGGGCACCCTGGCCGCGGGTCTGTTCGACAGCGCCGGTTTCTCTCTGAACCAGGTCGGCGTGCAGCTCCTGGGCATCGGTGCCATATTCGTCTGGGCCTTCGGCACCGGCTTGATTCTCTTCAAACTCATCGACCTGGTCATCGGCATGCGGGTGTCCAAGGAAGAGGAGATGGCCGGCCTCGACTTCACCGAGCACGGCGCCAATGCCTATGCGGACTTCCAGACCGTACGCCTCGGTACGGTGTTCTCTCCCGGTCAGGAGAATGTCAACGGCACCACCAAATGATCATCCGCTCCCGAGCGGTGCGCCGCTCGGGACATTTCCATCAAGGAGGCTTGAAAATGAAAAAATGGAGCGTTGTTCTGTTGTTCGCCGCCGTACTCGGTCTGGGATTGAGCCAGCCGGCCGCGGCCGCCATCGAAGTCGAGGGCGATGTCTATGTCGGAGTCTGGAGCAAATACCTGTGGCGCGGATTCAATCTCAGTGACAGCCGGCCAACCATTCAGGGCGGCATCGACCTCACCTCCGGCGGCTGGACCCTGAGCACCTGGCACAACTGGCAGCTGACCAGCGGCGACAACTACAAGTCCGGAGAAATGAACGAAACCGACGTCATTATCAGCTATGCCCACGATTTCGGTGACCTGGTTTCCGTGAACGTCGGCAATATCTGGTATGGCCTGGATGGCGCCGAGGACACCAATGAACTGTTCGCCGGGCTGACCGTCAATACTCTGCTGGCTCCGACCGTAAATCTCTACTGGGACTGGGACGCCGCAGACGAGGAAGGTCTTTATTTTACCTTTGATGTCAGTCACACCTTCGAGCTGATGGACAAGCTGGCCCTCAACCTGGGGGCCCTGGTCTCCTACAATCTGCATTCCGATTACAGTGTCGGAGATTATTCCGGATTCCACAACTACGAACTGAGCGCCAGCCTGGATTACGCCCTCACCGACCAACTGACCCTCAGCCCGACCTTCATCTTCTCCTCCGGCATCTGCAGCGCCGCCAAGGACGCCGGAGTGAATACGGAAACCATCGGTGCACTGAACCTCACCTTCAACTTCTGACCCTTCCTACCATGGATGCGGGGCCGTCTTTCCGAAACGGGAAGGCGGCCCCTTCTCATGTCGGGTTCACTCCGAAATCCAAGCTGCGGTGCGGGCTTTTCCATCCCCTTGCCCCTTGTTTCGCAACCCTGTGGTATACTCGTCGTACCAGGGTAAGCCTCGCGAACCGGAACTGTTGCATAACCCGGGCATGTTGCCCGGGACCGAACAACCAGCCGTCAGCAGGAGGAATTATGACCCAAGGGAAAAAATCGGACACGAACCGCCCAACACCTGAAGAAGCTTTAAAGAAGGATGTGGAACGTCTCGATGCCGACCTGGAAATCATGGAACGGCATGCCGAGGAATTGGCGGAAGTGGAGGACGAAATTCAATCCGCCATGAAAAAGCAGGACCGTGAAATCAAGGACAATCGACTTCACAGCATACCGAGACCTCTGAAACACACCCGCTGATAAAAAAAGACCGGCGACCCCTGAGTGGAGGTCGCCGGTCTTTTTCATCTATTTTTCTGCCCGGTCATTGCTCACCCGGTTCCGGTGGGCGTTCCTCCGTCTCTTCCTTGATGTCCTCGATTTCCGCTTCGATTTCCGCTGCGGCCTGTTTCAGCCCGTCCAGGCGGAAGAACAGGGCCTGTACCTCTTCCGCTGCAAGCAGGTCGGCGATTTGCTGCTCGCGCAACTCGTCGATCAAGCGACCCAAATCGTTGTGGGACGCATCGATTTTGCGATGCAGGGCGGCCAGATCGATCTTTTTCTGGACGATGCGCTTGTACTTGCCGGCTTGAAAAGTCGCCATGTGCAAGGTTTTGCGGGTGGAATCCCAGATTTTCTCGGAAGTGGTTTTTTTTCTGCCGTTGTTATCGAAGGGTTCGTCCATGCTGCCTCCCGGTTTTTGGCAAATGGGGAAAATATGATAAAAATATTAGCATCCGCAATGGAGCCGTCAAGCCGGGCCGGCCCCTGCGGTGCAGGCCCGGCAGGAAAGGGAGGCGTTTATGCTGGAGGCCGGCAAGACCAAGTTCCATATCGATCTGCGTCGTTACCTGCGTGAGGAGGGCGAAGAGGAGGCCCTGATTCATCTCATCTGCGAAATCGCCGAGGCATCCAAGTACATCATCAACTCCATCCGTACCGGCGATCTGGGCGTGGCCGGTACCTCCAACCTGTATGGCGAACAGCAACTGACCCTCGATGTGCTGTCCGATCGCATCATGCGCAAGCGCCTCGCCCAGTCCGGGGTGGTGACCAATGTCGCTTCCGAAGAAGGCCGGGAAATCGTGGCCGTCGCCCCTCATCGCTCCGGCAATTATTCCGTCGCCTACGATCCCCTGGACGGCTCTTCTCTGGTGGATGTGAACCTGGCGGTGGGTACCATCGCTTCCATTTACCTGGGTGCCGATGTGCTGCAGCCCGGCATCCGCCAGGCGGCGGCCTTGTATATCCTTTATGGTCCGCGCACCACCCTGGTATATACCACAGGCAAAGGGGTGCATGAGTTCGGCATGAACCAGCTGATGGAATATACCCTGCTACGGCGCAATGTCCGTATGGCGCCGAAGGCCACCATCTACGCGCCGGGCGGCCTGCGCAGCCGGTATACGGCGGGAACCACGCGTCTGGTCAATGAACTGGAGGCGAACGGGGTGAAACTGCGCTACAGCGGCGGCCTGGTGCCGGATATCAACCAACTGCTGATGAAGGGCTCCGGGATCTTTTTTTATCCCCATCTGCAGGGTGCGGCTCAGGGCAAATTGCGCCTGCTGTTCGAACTCAACCCCATGGCCTTGCTGGTGGAACAGGCCGGCGGCGCGGCGTCCACCGGTCGCGGGCGGGTGCTGGAAGTGGTGCCGGAGAAACTGGATGAGGTGCGGCCCTTCTTCTGCGGCTGCCGGGAGGATGTGACCCTGGCCGAGACTTTCATCGCCCAGGAAGGCCGCGGCGAATTGTAGGGGCGGGTCCCGGACCCGCCCCCGCCATGCCCTCAGCCCAGCAGGGCCTTGACCCGGTCGTAGCCGGCATTGTAGGCCTTCTTGTTGAGTTCCGCGAAAGCCGCCGGCACCTTGCGCAGCACCGCCTCTTCGCCTGACTCGCGCCGCACCACGCCGGTCAGAGCGACCATCGCTCCCAGCGCAACGACGTTGGCGACGATGGCCCGGCCCAAATCGTTCTTGGCGGTGTTGATGATGGGCAGGCGCACTACCTTGAAATCTCCTTGGGGTGGAGCCTTGACGAAATCCTCATCCACCAGCAGCAGGCCACCGCTTTTGATGGTGTCGGAATACTTGTCCGCCGCTTCCTGGGTCAGGGCCAGGCAGGCATCGACCAGGGTGGCCTTGGGATAGTCGATGGGGCCGTCGGAAACGATGACCTCCGATTTGGAAGCTCCGCCGCGCGCTTCGGGACCATAGCTCTGGGACTGCACGGCATACTGATTTTCGATGATGGCGGCGGCTTCGGCCAGAATGATGCCGGCGGTGATCAGGCCCTGGCCGCCGGCTCCGGAAAAACGCAATTCATAGCGTCTGGACACGACTTGCTCCTTGCTCTGTGGAACTGTTCACGAAAAGGTCTCGGTCTGGGGGACGGGAGACCCTTCTCCATGACTGCTGAATGAGGCACCTGCTGCTTTGGAATATTTCATGCGCCCCGGGCGCGATCGATGACCTGCTGGTATTGCTCACAGTATTCGGGACGCTCTTCGCGGTGCAGGATGCCGGTGACGATTTTGCCCTGCAATTCCTCGGCACTCATCTTGGCGGCCGTGGCCGCCGGCACGGCGGTCTCCTTGAAGCGCTTCATCATTTCCACCACGGAACGGAATTTGTTGCGCCGACCGAATGCGGTGGGACAGTCGTCCAGCACCTCGATGACCGACATGCCCTTGTGACGGATGCCCTCGGCGATCAGTTTGTCGATCTGGGTGGCATGGAAGGCGGTGGTGCGGGCCACGAAGGTGGCGCCGGCGCCAATGGCCAGCTTGGCGATGTCGAAGGTCGGGTCGGGATTGCCGTAAGGGGTGGTGGAGGCCTTGTCGCCCATGGGGGTGCAGGGCGAAAACTGGCCGCCGGTCATGCCGTAGATATAGTTGTTGCACAGCACGTAGGTCATGTCGATGTTGCGGCGGCAGGCATGGATGAAATGGTTGCCGCCGATGGCCACGCCGTCGCCGTCGCCACCGACCACCAAAACCGTCATTTCCGGCCGCGCCAGCTTGATGCCGGTGGCAAACGCCGCCGCTCGGCCATGGGCGGTGTGCAGGGTATTGAAATCGACATAGCCGGGCAGACGGCTGGCGCAGCCGATGCCGGATACCACGGCGGTGCGATCCTTGTCGAGATGGCAGGCGTCCATGGCCCGCAGCAGTCCCTTGAGGACGATGCCGTGGCCGCATCCGGGACACCAGATGTGGGGCAATTTGCCCGGTCGCAGATATTGTTCGTAATTGAAGGCCATGGCTAGCACACCTCCCTGATTTGTTCCATGATCTGGTCCGGCGTGATGGGCTCGCCGTCGACCCGGGTGAGGCTGGACACGGAGCAGGCTCCCTTGACCACCCGTTCCACCTCCAACACCAGTTGGCCGAGGTTCATTTCCGGAACCAGCATGCCTTTGACCTGTTTGGCCAATTCCGCTACGCGTCGCTCCGGGAAGGGCCACAGGGTGATGGGACGGAACAGGCCGGCCTTGATGCCCTGCTCACGCAAAGCGTTGACCGCGTGCCGGGCCGAGCGACTGATGGTGCCGAAGGCGATGACCGCCACTTCGGCGTCGTCCAGAAGATATTCCTCGTTCTTTTCGATGAGATCGCGGGCCGCCTCGATCTTGCGCAGCTGGCGGCGTTCTTCGGCATCCACCAGTTCCGCCCGGGTGGTCGGGAATCCATCGGGGGCCTTGTTCAGGCCGGTGACGTGAAACCGGTAGCCGGAACCGAAGGCAGCCAGGGGCGGGACATCCCCAACGCTGGGATCAAAGGGCAGATATTGCTCGGGGGGCACCGACGGCGCCGCCCGGTCGAGGACTTCCAATTCGCCGGGTTCCGGCAGCTCGATGCGTTCGCGCATGTGGCCGTTGATTTCGTCCAGCAGCACCTGTACCGGCATGCGGTAGATTTCGGCCAGGTTGAAGGCACGGACCGTCTCGGTGAAGATTTCCTGGCAGGATGCCGGCACCAGGGCGATGGTCGGATGATCCCCATGGGTGCCCCAGCGGGCCTGCATGATATCCGATTGGCTGGGCCCGGTGGGCATGCCCGTCGAGGGTCCGCCGCGCATGACATTGACGATGACACACGGAATTTCGGCGATGCAGGCATAGCCGATGAGTTCCTGCTTGAGGGACATGCCGGGGCCGGAGCTGGCCGTCAGGACCTTGGCGCCGGTCAGGGACGCGCCCAGAATCGAGGCCATGGCACCGATCTCATCCTCCATCTGGATGAATTTGCCACCGACCTTGGGCAGTTCGACGGCCATGACTTCGGCCACTTCAGTGGATGGCGTGATGGGGTAACCACCGAAAAACCGGCATCCGGCGTACAAGGCTCCGTATGCGCTGGCCTCATTTCCCTGGAGCAGAGCAACCTTTTTTGCCACCTGTGAAACCTCCTGTCGGAAAAGCTGTCAATCCTTTTAGCAACTGTTCAGCAAGGGGCTCGGGGCGCCCATGCCGAAGGTGTCCGGCGCCCGGATGGCGCCGGCCAAACTCCAGGCATGGCGGCATGCGGCCCTCGCGTGGGGGCGCGAGCCCCTTCTCCGCGGCGGGTGAACGGTTACTCCTTATATACCTTGATGGCGAAGTCGGGGCAGCGCAGTTCACACTGCATGCAGCCGATGCAAGCCTCGGGGCGCACCACCGTGGCCAGAAAGCCATCCATTTCCAGAACATGGGTGGGACAAAACTCCACGCAGATACTGCATCCCTTGCAGTAGCGTTCGATAATTTCCAGTCTCGGGCTGCTCATGGCCCATATCTCCTTCCAACCCGTTTGCCATCCGGGCCTTCCGGATGGGGTGAACATGGTAATCCGGGTACCGCCGACCTGCCGATTCGAGGCAGCGGCCATCCCAGGCCCATCGCGCATGCTAGCACGCTGCCGGGCAAAGTGCCAATTTTTTTTGCCGCGGTTCCGTTGCCACTAATCAGCCGCAGTGGCACAGGGTCTTGCAACCCCCTGTTCCGAACCGCTCTGTTAAGCTAAAGCCACGGCTAAATGCCGTGGCTTTATTGAGCTGGTGAGCACATTCCCGGTGACGAAGGAACTTCACCGGGACTGCTGAAGTTGCTGGTCTTTTTCTTCCACTTCCAGGGCCATTTGCCGACGATGGGCGAGCAGTTTTTCGGTCAGGGCGGGATCGGCCAGGGCCAGCATTTGAGCCGCCAACAGGGCCGCGTTGCGGGCTCCGCTCTTGCCGATGGCCATGGTGGCGACGGGGATGCCGGCCGGCATCTGCACGATGGAGTAGAGGGCGTCCACACCATTCAGAGGGCCGCCGCCCATGGGCACGCCGATGACCGGCAGGACCGTGCCGGCCGCCACCACGCCGGGCAGGTGGGCAGCCAGGCCGGCGGCGGCGATGATCACCCGAATGCCGCGTGCCGCTGCCTGTTCGGACAGGGCCGCAACCTTGTGCGGTGCACGATGGGCCGAGGCGACATGGGTCTCAAAGGGAATGTCGAACTTTTTGAGCAATTGCTCGGTTTCCTGCAGGACCGGGTAGTCCGAGTCGCTGCCCATGACAATCATGACTTGGGGATTCATCTATTGATCTCCTTGAACCTGCGGGCGAGGCGCGCCTCACCCGCAGGTGGTTGATAATTCGGTTCCGTCGTTATTCAGCCAGTTTGCGATACAGCGCCTGCCGGCGCTTGGTCCAGGCGTTGGCCCGGGCGATAAGCTCCGCAGCGGCTTCGGGATTGCTGCGCCGCAAGACCCGGAAACGATTCTGGGTGTTGGCGAAATCCTCGAAGGAAAGGGTGGGTTCCTTGCTGTCCAACTGCAGGGGGTTCAGACCCTCGTCGGCACGGGCCGGATTGTAGCGGAACAGGGGCCAGTGACCGCAGGCGACGGCCTTTTTCTGGGTGTCGATACCGGTGGTCATATTGATGCCGTGGGCAATGCAGTGGGCATAGGCGATGATCAGCGACGGTCCGTCAAATGCCTCCGCCTCGAGGAAGGCCTTGATGGCCTGGGCCGGGTTGGCCAGAGAGACGCCGGCCACGTAGGCGGTGCCGTAGGCCATGGCCATCAGGCCGAGGTCCTTTTTCGGGGTATTCTTGCCGCCGGCGGCAAACTGGGCCACGGCCCCGAGGGGCGTGGATTTGGAGGCCTGGCCGCCGGTGTTGGAATAGACCTCGGTATCGAGGACCAGCAGGTTGATGTTCTTGTCCGAAGCGATGACGTGGTCCAGACCGCCGTAGCCGATGTCGTAGGCCCAGCCATCGCCGCCCACGCACCAGACCGATTTTTGAACCAGGTAGTCGGCTACCGTCAGGAGTTTTTTCGCCGCCGGTTCGGTGCAGTCCTTCAGTTTCTCCTTGAGGTTGGCGACCCGTTCCCGCTGGGCTTCGATGGCGCTCTGGCTGTCCTGTACGGCCGCCAGGATCTCGGCCATCAGCGGCCGCATGGCTCCGCAGACGCGGCATCCGCAGTTCTGCAGCTGGGCCAGCAGTTCGCGGGCCGACACGGTCAGCTTGTCCACGGCCAGGCGCATGCCGAAACCGAATTCCGCCGTGTCCTCGAACAGGGAGTTGGACCAGGCCGGGCCCCGACCGTCCTGACGCGTCGCCCAGGGGGTGGTGGGCAGATTGCCGCCGACGATGGAGGTGCAGCCGGTGGAGTTGGCCACCAGGGCCCGATCGCCGAACAGCTGCGACATGAGCTTGAGATAGGGCGTTTCACCGCAACCGGAGCAGGCTCCGGAGAACTCGAACAGCGGGGTAATCAGCTGGCTGCCCTTGAGGGTGTCCCGTTTGATCCGAGCGGCATCCAGGGCCGGCAGGCCGAGGTAGAAATCCCAGTTGTGGGCTTCCTGCTCCCTGAGGGGCACCTTGAAGGCCATGGTCAGGGCTTTATGCTCCGGATTTTCCTTGCTCTTGGCCGGGCAGACCTCGGCGCAGATGCCGCAGCCGACGCAGTCCTCCGGCGCCACCTGCACCGAGCAGCGCATGCCGGCGTACTCCTGGCCCCGGGCTTCGGCGGATTTGAAGGTGGCCGGCGCCCCCTGCAGGCATTCCGGAGCGTAGATGTTCATGCGGATGGTGGCATGGGGGCAGACGAAGGAGCAGAGTCCGCACTGCACGCACAGTTCTTCGTCCCAGACCGGAATTTCCAGGGCGATGTTGCGTTTTTCATACCGGGAGGTGGCAGTCGGGAAGGTTCCGTCCGAAGGCATGCGGGAGACGGGCAGGCTGTCCCCTTTGCCGGCGATGATGGTGGCCAGCACCTCCTGCACGAAGGGCGGCGCATTGGCCGCCACCATGGGCGGACGCTGCAGGGCGCTGTCGGCGGCGGCCGGAATCGGCACCTCGAAAAGGTTCTCCAGGGCGGCATCCACCGCCTGGCAGTTCATGGCGACGACCTTGTCCCCGGCTTTGCTGTAGCTTTTATGGATGGCGTCCTTGATGGCCGGCAGCACGTTTTCCAAGGGGATGATGTTGGAAATCTTGAAGAAGGCGGTCTGCATGATGACGTTGATGCGGCCGCCCAGGCCGATGTCATCGGCGATCTTGCCGGCATTGATGACGAACAACCGCAGCTTTTTGGTGATGATCTGCTCCTGGACCTCGCGCGGCAGCTGATTCCACACCTGATCCTGATCATACAGGGAGTTGAGCAGGAAGGTCGCTCCCTCCCGCGCCTTGGACAGCATGTCGCACTTCTCCAGGAAGGTGAAGTTGTGACAGGCGACGAAATCGGCCCGGTCCACGAGGTAGGGCGAGCGGATGGCCGCCTTGCCGAAGCGCAGATGGGAGGTGGTGATGGTGCCGGCCTTCTTGGAGTCGTAGACGAAATAGGCCTGTACCTGGTAGTCGGTCTTTTCGCCGATGATCATGGTGGAGTTCTTGTTGGCGCCGACGGTGCCGTCTGAGGCCAGGCCGTAGAACAGGGCCGAGTAGAGATCGCTCTTGGCGTTGGAGTAGGCCGGATCGTAACTCAGGCTGGTACCGCAGACGTCGTCCTCGATACCGATGACGAAATGGTTTTTCGGCACATCGTCCTTGAGGTTGTCGAATACCGCCTTGACCATGGCCGGGGTGAATTCCTTGGAGCCGAGGCCGTAGCGGCCGCCGACCACCCGGGGCATGGCGGACAGGGCGCTGTGGCCGGCGGCGAAGGCCTCGCCGAGGGCGCCGCAGACATCCAGATAGAGCGGCTCGCCCAGGGAACCCGGTTCCTTGGTCCGATCCAACACGGCAATCTTGCGCACCGTCGCCGGCAGGGTGGCCAGCAGCGCCTCGGCCGGGAACGGCCGGTACAAACGGATCTTGAGGAGACCGACCTTCTCGCCCCGGGCGGCCAGGGCTTCGACGGTTTCATGGACCGTGTCCGCTCCGGAGCCCATGAGAATGATGACCCGTTCGGCATCCGCCGCGCCGACGTAATCGACCAGGCGATACTGGCGGCCGGTCAGGCGGGCGAAGCGCTCCATCTCCTCGGCGACGATGGCCGGCGTCGCCTGATAGTAGCGGTTGACGGATTCACGGCCCTGGAAATAGACGTCCGGATTCTGGGAGGTGCCCCGAATGACGGGATGGTCCGGCGACAGGGCGCGCTGCCGATGGTCGGCGATGAGGTCGTCGTCGAGCATGACGCGCATGTCGTCGTGGCTCAGTTCTTCGACCTTCTGCACTTCATGGGAGGTACGGAAACCGTCGAAGAAGTGAATGAAGGGCACCCGGCTGCGCAGGGTCGAGGCCTGGGCGATGAGGGCCAGGTCCATGACCTCCTGGACATTGTTGGAGCACAGCATGGCCCAGCCGGTGGAGCGGCAGGCCATGACGTCGGAATGGTCGCCGAAGATGGAGAGGGCCTGCGCGGCGAGGGCCCGCGCCGAAACATGAAACACCGTCGGCGTCAGTTCGCCGGCGATCTTGAACATGTTGGGAATCATCAGCAACAGGCCCTGGCTGGCGGTAAAGGTCGTGGTCAGGGCGCCGGCCTGCAGGGCGCCATGCACCGCACCGGCGGCACCCGCTTCGGACTGCATCTCGGTGACGATGGGCACGGTGCCCCAGATGTTCTTTTCACCCTTGGCGCTTTTCAGATCGGAAATTTCGCCCATGTTGGACGACGGGGTGATGGGGTAGATGGCAATCACCTCGTTGGTCGCATAGGCAACGTGCGCGGCGGCGGTGTTGCCGTCAATGGTGTTCAGTCTGCGCGTCATGAAGTCTCCTCCTGCTGGTCGGATTTTGGTATGGCGGCTCTATGAGAGCGTGGTTTCGTTCTGTCCCGAAATCGGAAAAACTTGTCCTGTGTTGCCGCTTCAGCGAAAGACTTGACAATTCCCTCGAGAAGTAGTACTTCTTCTTTCGCGTAAAAAACTTCGTATATTTTGATTCGTAAGTTAACGGAAACCATCGGCGCCCGTCAAGAGATTTTTGCCGATGGCCAAAAATGACCGCAACCTTTCTGAAGGACAGGTTTTGAAAGGGCGGAAACTCCTTGTCGGGCGGACCGAATCCTGGTCGGCGCCCGGCCCAACCACGGGGTCTTGGCGTCATGTCCTGCAGACCGGGCGCTTTGCATCCCTTGCCTGCGGAGGAATGTGGTGACGGTGGATGTTGCTGTACACAATGATACCAATTCCGAGTCGGTCCCCAAGCAGTGGACCTTTCTGAACAACCATGCCCATGTGCTGATCTGTCTCGGTCGTTATCCGGATGCGGTGCTGCGGGAAGTGGCGCAACGGGTCGGAATTACGGAACGGGCAACCCAGAAAATCATCAAGGATCTGGTGGATTGTGAGGTGCTGCAGCGCCATCGCCAAGGCCGCTGCAACCGCTACCGGATCAATTTCGCACATCCTCTGCGGCATCCGCTGGAAAAACAGCATACCGTGGGCGAGTTGCTGGCCATGTTTCTGACTTCGGAAGAAATGGAGCGGGGACGCTAGTGTCCCGTGCGGTTAGTCCTGTCTTCAAATTCCGGCCCTTTTGGTCGCCGGCTGCGTTCCGCCTTCTCGGCTTAACTCTGGCTAGGCCTGCGTCGGCGCGCCTTGCCGACAACCAAAATCTCTCAGAATTTCTTGACACGACTAACCGTACGAGACACTAGCCGGGGTCAGGGGGGAATGGGGCATCCGGATTTTTCGCATGGATATCACAGGGGCGAACAAAGTTCGCCCCTGCCGGAGATGGGTCGGACGCCGTAGATGGAATTTTTACAGCCTGGGCAGACTGTCTACCAGTTTTTTCACCTCCGCGACGGAATGATGGAAAAGCTGCCGTTCCTCATCCGTCAAATCGAATTCCACAATCTGCTCGACTCCGCCGGCCCCCAGTACGCAGGGCACTCCGACATAATAGCCTTGTACCCCGAACTGGCCTTCCAGCAGGCAGCAAACCGGCAGTAGTCGTTTCTGATCGTGCAGCACTGCTTCCACCATGGCCAGGGCACTGGCGGCCGGCGAGACGAAGGCGCTGCCGGTGCGCAACAGATCCACCACCTCGCCGCCCGCATTTTGGGTGCGTGCCACCAGTTGCGTCATGACCTCCCGGGCCCGGCCCTCGTCCCCGTACTTGCGGGTCAACAGGTCCAGGACCGGAATGCCGTTGACATTGGCAAACCGCACGATGGGAACCATGGTGTCGCCATGCCCGCCCAGCACCATGGCCTTCACATCCCGTACCGATACGCCCAGTTCCCAGGCAATGAAGGTGGCGAAGCGGGCCGAGTCCAGAACTCCGGCCATGCCCATGACGCGATGGGCCGGAAAGCCGGTCAGGCGCTGGCACAGGGTGACCATGGCATCCAGAGGATTGGACAGCACGATGACGACGGCTTCCGGTGCATGCTGACGAATGCCGGCGGCGACGGCGGCCATGATGCGGGCATTGGTTTCGACCAGGTCCTCGCGGCTCATGCCCGGTCTGCGCGGCACCCCGGCGGTGACCACGACGATGGCCGCACCGGCAATGTCCTCCAGGCGGTTGCTGCCCGTCAGGCGGATATCGAAATTTTCCACCGGCCCCGCCTGGGCCAGATCCAAGGTCTTGCCCTGCGGCAGGTCGGGAACGATATCGTACAGGACAACATCGCCCAATTCCCGCAAGGCCGCCAGGGTGGCCATGGTGCTGCCGATCTGGCCGCCGCCGATCAGGGCGATTTTCGGTTTAGCCATGCAAACTCCATTGCAGCTGTTGCGCCGCTGTTGCAATCCCGACAAAATACCTTCAGCCTTCAGCCTTCAGCCTTCAGCCTTCAGCCTTCAGCCTTCAGCCTTCAGCCTTCAGCCTTTTTCATATTTTCAATCAGCGCCCCGGCGAATTCCGAACATTTGAGCAGAGTGGCGCCCTCCATGAGACGCTCGAAATCGTAGGTCACCTGTTTGGCGCCGATGGTCTGCTCCATGGATCGAATGACCATGTCGGCCGCCTCCTGCCAGCCGAGATGTTCGAGCATCAACACCCCGGACAGGATGACCGAACCCGGGTTGACCTTGTCGAGGTTGGCGTATTTCGGGGCCGTGCCGTGGGTGGCTTCGAAGATGGCGTGCCCGGTCAGGTAGTTGATATTGGCGCCCGGCGCGATGCCGATGCCGCCGACCTGGGCGGCCAGGGCGTCGGAGAGATAATCGCCGTTGAGGTTCATGGTGGCGATGACGTCGAATTCCTTGGCCCGGGTCAGGATCTGCTGCAGGGCGATATCGGCGATGGCATCCTTGATCATCAGTTTGTCGCGCCATTGGCCATTGCCGTGGGTGGCCATCAGGGACGCCAGGGTGGCGCCGACTTCCTCCCGCACCGCCTGCTGCTGGTCGGGGGTCATCATGTCGTAGCCGGGATCGATCATGCGCGCGATCTCTTCGTCGCTGAGGGCCGAATTGCGATCCTTGTTGTCGAGGATCCAGCTTTCCCGCGCGGTAACGCATTGGCTGCGGAATTCCCGTGCCGCCAACTCATAGCCCCAGCTTTTGAAGGCGCCCTCGGTATATTTCATGATGTTGCCCTTGTGCACCAGCGTCAGGGATTGGCGACCGTGCTTCAAGGCGTATTCGATGGCGGCGCGAATCAGACGCTCGGTGCGCGGGCGCGAGATGGGCTTGATGCCGATGCCGGTGGCGTCGGGAAAGGGAATCTTGGCGACCTTCATCTGCTCACGGAGGAATTCGATGACGGTTCGGGCTTCCGGAGAACCGGCTTCCCATTCAATGCCGGCATAGATATCCTCGGTGTTTTCGCGGAAAATGACCGTATCTACGTCTTGGGGGCGTTTCACCGGGGACGGAACGCCATTGAAATAGCGCACCGGCCGCAGGCAGACATAGAGATCCAGCTCTTGACGCAGAGCCACATTGAGAGAGCGGATACCACCGCCGACGGGGGTGGTCAGGGGGCCCTTGATGCCGACCAGGAACTCCTTGAAGGCGCGCAGGGTTTCCTCCGGCAGCCATCCCAGCCCGAGGTTGAAGGCCTTTTCGCCGGCGAAGACTTCCATCCAGCTGATGGCCCGCCGGCCGTCGTAGGCCTTGTCCACGGCGGCGTCAAGCACCCGCACCGCGGCCCGCCAGATGTCCGGACCCGTGCCATCGCCCTCGATAAAAGGGATGATGGGATGGTCGGGAACCTGCAAACGGCCGTTTTCAAGTTTGATGCTTTCACCTTGGGGAACCTGGCAGTGTTGATAAGTCATTGCAAACCTTCCTTTGCTGGGCATGGCGTCGAAATACCTTGGTGCCATGGCGGCTGGAATAATTTTTTTTTGGCCGGCCTCGCGCTGCGGGAACGGACCGTCACTCCGCGGCAGCCGGAAAAATCTTGGATCGTCGGGCTTTCTCCCGGGCAGCCCGTTTTTCGCTTTCCTTCAGTTCCCGAGGAATGTTGAGGGTTTGTCCGCCGTGGATTTGGCGCGGATCGCGAATCTGATCGCGGTTGGCCTGGTACAGCAGGGGCCACAGCAGAGCATCGCCATAAATTTCACGGCGTGCGGCAATCGTCCAGAGGGTTTCGCCCTCGCGAACCCGGTAATACAGGGGCGGCGGTGGCGGTTTGGGGGGTTGGGGCGGCGGCACGGGACGGGCGGTTATGGCGCGCTTGGTCTGGGGTGTCGGCCGGATGGGTTTTTCCTCCGGAAGTTGCTGGGAACGCAAAATTTCCTGGGCGCGAATTGTCTGCAGTTCGCGATTGGCTTGTTCCTGTTCGGCAATGCGCATGGCCCGTCGGGCATAGTCTTCGGCAAAGGGCAACACCTCTTCGGCCATGCGATATTTTTTCTGTTGGATCAACTCCTCGGCGCTGCGCAAGGCCTCTTGGGCGGAGCGATATTCCGTGGGGGCCAACACCGGGGCCTCGGCGGCCCGCGCCTCTTCAATAGCCGTCCGGGCGGCCTGCAGTTGCAGGCTCGGGGGCTTGGCGCAGCCGCCTGCCAGAAGCAGCAGTCCCACTAAGAGCAAAGAGTATCCGGCCATGGTCCCGTTTTCGCCTGAGCCCGGCGACCCCGCAACATGCAGGGCGCCGGACCGGTTTGGTGCATTACTTGCTGCGAATCGCCCGACGGATGGAAAGTTCCCGCAGCTGCAGGTCGTCCACCTCACCCGGCGCTTCGGACATCAGGCAGGTGGCCTTCTGAGTTTTGGGGAAGGCGATGACGTCACGGATGGAATCGGAGCCGGTCAGCAGCATGATCAGTCGATCGAGGCCGAAGGCGATGCCGCCATGGGGCGGGGCGCCATAGGCCAGGGCGTTGAGCAGGAAACCGAATTTTTCCTCGGCTTCCTCGGCACCGATGCCCATCAGGGAGAACATCTTGTTCTGGACGTCCCGGTCGTGGATACGAATGCTGCCGCCGCCGATTTCCGAGCCGTTGAGAACCAGGTCGTAGGCCTTGGCGCGGGCCTTGCCCGGCTCCGTTGCAAGCAGGGGCAGATCCTCGTCCAGGGGAGCGGTAAAGGGATGGTGCACGGCAACGTGGCGACGGGTTTCCCCATCCCATTCCAGCAGGGGAAAGTCGGTGATCCAGACAAATCGGTAGTCGTCCTTGCGGGCCAGTCCCAGTTTCTGGCCGAGCAGATTGCGCAGCCGGCCCAGGGATTCGTTGGTCACCTTCCAGGTATCGGCCATGAACAGCAGCAGATCGCCCGGTTCAAGGCCGGCGGCGCTGCCGATGCGGTCCATTTCCTCGGTGGTGAAAAATTTAGCGATGGGCGACTGCCAGCTGCCGTCCGCCTGGACCTTGACATAAGCCAGCCCCTTGGCTCCGTAGATCTTGACGAATTCGGTCAGATCATCCAGTTCCTTGCGGGAAAACCCGGCGCAGCCCTTGGCATTGAGCAGTTTGACGATGCCGCCGCCGGCGACCACGTCGGCAAACACCTTGAATCCGCAATCCTTGACCAGTGCACTGATTTCCACCAGTTCCAGGCCAAAACGCAGATCGGGATTGTCCACGCCGAAGCGGGCCATGGCTTCGGCATAGGTCAGGCGGGACATGGGCAGGGTCAGTTCGATGCCCAGGGCGTCGCGGAAGACCTTGGCAATCATGCCTTCCATGATGTCCATGATATCCTGGCGATCGACAAAACTCATTTCGCAGTCGATCTGGGTGAATTCCGGTTGACGGTCGGCCCGCAAGTCTTCATCGCGGAAACACTTGACGATCTGGTAATAGCGGTCGAACCCGGAAACCATGAGCAGCTGCTTGAAGAGCTGCGGCGACTGCGGCAGGGCATAGAAAGTGCCGGGATTGACCCGACTGGGAACCAGGTAGTCGCGGGCGCCTTCCGGGGTGCTTTTGGTCAGAATCGGGGTTTCGATATCGATGAAGCCGTGGTCGTTGAGATAGTTGCGGACCGTCTGGGAGACCCGGTGGCGCAGCAGGATGTTGCCCTGCAGGGAAGGCCGCCGCAGATCGAGATAGCGGTACTTGAGTCGTACGTTTTCAGCGACATCGGCGTAATCCTCAATCATGAAGGGTGGCGTCTGGGCGCTGTTGAGCACCCGCAATTCCCGGACTTCCACCTCGACTTCGCCGGTCGCCATCTTCGGATTGACGGTTCCCTCCGGCCGGGCGGAAACTATGCCTTTCACCGCCACGACGAATTCGCCGCGCACCCGCTCGGCTTTGCCGTGGGCATCGGGATCGCGGTCCGGATCCAGGGCCAGCTGGGCGATGCCATCCCGATCCCGCAGATCGATAAAGATCAGGCCGCCGTGATCCCGGCGTCTCTGGACCCAGCCCATGAGACACACTTCACGACCGATGTCGGCCGTAGAAATCCGGCCGCAGTAGTGGCTCCTCTTCCAATCACCCAGTATGTCAGTCAAGTTCAACTCCTAAATTGGTTCGGCCCGTTACGGGTCGGCAAAAAGAATACAGGAATTCGCCACGGTCATCAGACGTGAAGAATTTGCAAGTATAAGGGCGGCCGGGCGGCAGCGTCAAGAGCAGTCCGCCAGGCGGGAGTTCAAAACCGCCGCCAGTTCCTGCAGGGCCACGGTTTCCTGGCTGGCATCGTCCATGTTGCGCAGGGGCGCCTGTCCGGCTGCCAGTTCGTCGTCACCGACAATCAGGGCATAGCGGGCGTTGAGCTTGCCGGCCCGGCGCATTTGCGCCTTGAGGCTTTTGCCGGAAAAATCCATCTCCACCTTCAGCCCGCGCTGCTGCAAATCGTTCATGAGCAGAAAGCAGTGACGGGCGGCGGTTTGGCCCAGCGCCGCGAGGAACAGTTCCGGCCGTTGGGCGGTGGCGGGATTCTGGCTTTTCAGCAGCACCAGGCGTTCGACGCCCATGGCGAAGCCGATACCCGGCAAGGCCGGTCCGCCCAGATCGCTGATCAGGCCGTCATAGCGGCCGCCGGCGGCGACGGCATTCTGAGAACCCAGTTGGCCGGTGACCATCTCGAAGGTGGTCTTGGTGTAATAGTCCAGGCCGCGGACCATGCGAGGATTGACGCTGTAATCCAGCTCAAGGGCTTCCAGGTAGTTGCGCACCTGGCTGAAGTGCCCGGCGCAGCCGCCGCACAGATGATCCAGCACCGAGGGGGCCGCCGTCGTCGCTTCCTGGCAGGCCGGAACCTTGCAGTCGAGCACCCGCAGGGGATTGGTCTGGCAGCGGCGTTGACAGTCGCTGCACAGGACGCTCCGGCGTTCGTCGAGAAATGCCACCAGGGCCTGACGATACGCCGGTCGGCATTCCGGGCAGCCGAGGGAATTGATCTGCAAGGAAACCTGGTCGATGCCGACCGCCTTGAAGTAGTGGCAGAGCATGGCCAGAACCTGGGCATCCATCATCGGGTCGTCGATGCCGACGGCCTCGGCGCCGATCTGGTGGAACTGACGGTAGCGCCCCTTCTGGGGTCGTTCATAGCGGAACATGGGGCCCATGTAATAGAGCTTGGCTACCGGATCCTGGGCATGCAGCCGATGTTCGATAAAGGATCGCATGACCGGTGCGGTGCCTTCCGGGCGCAGGGTCAGAGAGTTGCCGCTGCGGTCCTCGAAGGTATACATTTCCTTCTCCACGATGTCCGTGGCCTCGCCGATGGAGCGGCAGAACAGCTCGGTCTTTTCCAAAACCGGGACGCGGATTTCGTTGAATCCGTAGAGTCCGAAGATACGATGCGCTTCCCGTTCCAGAAACTGCCAGGTACCGACTTCGTCCGGCAGGATGTCGTTCATTCCCTTGATGCCAGTAATGCTCACGGATGCTCCCCTTGAAATCAAAAACGGCCCCTGCGACGGCGTCCGGCAAGGATGCGGCCGGCCTCCGTCCGCGGCGCTCTGGACAATATAAGACCCGCGCTCCTATGGAAAGGGGTGGGCGGGTCGGAACTGCGGAGGATGAAATTTTAGAAAAATTCATCCGTGGACCTTGTTTCAGCCCGCAAGCCGAAACAGGAGTCCTGGTTGCTCAATGGTCCTTTTCGGCCTGCAACTGCCAGGCGCCGCGCACCACGTTGCGGTTCTTCTTGCCTTCATACATGGCCAGGTCGGCCAGGTGGATGATGGCCTGTTTGCTGTTGGCATCACCGGGAAAGGTGGCATAGCCGATGGTCGCCGTCAGGCGGGCCGGATGCTCCGTTCCGGCCAGGAACTCGTGTTTTTCGATGCTGGCACGAATGCGTTCCGCGACGATGGCCGCGCCCTGGGCTCCGGTCTCGACCAGGAAACCGGTAAATTCATCGCCGCCGTAACGGAACAGCAGATCCGAATCGCGAACGCTTTGCTGAAGCAGGATGGCGATTTCGCGCAGGGCCTGGCTGCCGGCCAGATGTCCGCGGGTATCGTTGACCTGTTTGAAGAAATCGATATCGACGAAGATCAGGGAAAATTCCAGACCATAGCGCTCCGCGCGGTGGATCTCCTGATCGAGGATGACCTGCAGATAGCGAAAATTGTGCAGACCGGTCAGATCGTCGATGAAAATCAGGTCGCGGGCGTTTTTGTAGCGGCAGGCGTTTTCAAACCCCAACGCCGTCTGTTCCAGAAGAAAGAGCAGGTTTTCCCTCGGCAGGGGGCTGCGGAATTCCCCCTCGACGGGGTTGCAAAAGGCCAATGCCCCGCACAATCCGTAACTGGAGCTGAGGGGAAAAAGGCCGATGGTCTGCATCCCCGGGGGTTGGAGGGGCAGGCTCGAAATCCGCTCCGTCGTCAGAATCTGCAGTTTGCCGGGCTGTTCCAGGTACGGAGCCAACCCTTCCAGCAGCGTCAAGGCCTCCTCGTCCCGCAGGTCCTGCAGGGCCGCCAGTTCGATTTCGCCGTTTTCCGGCATCAGCCAGGCAAACCCGCGCCCTCCTTGGGTCTCATGCAGCACGGCGGCCAGGGCTTCAGTGAACAACTGTTCGAAGTCCAGGCGGGAGGCGAGGATCTGACCCTTTTCGTAGAGGCGGATCTGGCTTTTCAGGTGAGTATTTTCATCCAGCAGATGCCGCTGCTCGACGCAGGTGCGCACCACATGCAGCAATTCGGCCGGATCGAAGGGCTTGACCAGGTAATCCCGAGCCCCTTTTTTAAGCGCGGTAATGGCGGTTTCCACCGTGGCATGGCCGGTGGCGAGGATCACCTCGGGGGGATTTTCAAGTTGCCGCGCTTGCTCCAGGACTTCCAGGCCATCGATGCCCGGCATGACCAGATCGATCACGGCCAGGTCGATGCCGCCGGCTCTCAGGCGCACCACGGCGTCCTCTCCCGACGCCACGGTTTCCACCTGGTAACCGTTGCTGATCAATAGATCCGCATACAGTCGGCGAAAGAAAAGCTCGTCATCCACAACCAGAACGGTTGATTTTTTCATCCGGCTTTTCTCCTGGATAAATGATGGATAAACCTAGCAAAGTGCCATCATACTGTCAACGGAAAAGCCCTTTGCTCCAATGAGCGGGGCGCCATCCCGCGCCGTGGGTGGTAAATCGCAGAGTGCCGTGGGCATCGGTGCGCCACAAGCTCAGGTCATGCCGTGCCAGGTCCCGTTCGACCTCCCCATGGGGAAAGCCGAAGGGATTGCGGTGGCCGAGGCTGGCAAAGGCCTGTTGGGGCCGGAATGCATCCAGCAGCAGACCGGGGCGGGAAAAGCGGCTGCCATGGTGCGGCAGCTTGAGCAGGGTTACCGGCCGAGATCCGCGGTGTTCCAACAGGTCCCTGACACCATCCTCCTCCAAATCGCCGGTCAACAAAACTCCATCACGGCCATGGCGGGCGTAAAAGACCACGGAACGGTCATTTACCTTGGCCTGGTTCTGACAAGGCACGTACAGTTCAATGGCCGAAGCCTCGGCAGCGGCGACGGTATGCCAGCCCCTGGTCAGTGTGCGCAGGGGAATGCGGCGCCGCTCCAGCACTTCGCGCAGGGGCGGCCAGAGTTGCTCCGAAGGGATGGCGCTCCAGAAAGCAGCCACCGGATAGTGCTCCAGGACATACACTAAGCCGTTGCGATGATCGGGATGGTCATGAGTCAGGATGACCGCCGACAGGGGGCGACCGCCCAGGCGGCCGAGGGCCGGTGCCACGAGGCGTTCGCCGACATCGAAGGGGCTGTGGGCAAAGCCGCCCCCGTCAATCAAATAGCGCCTGCCGGCAGTGTCCGTGACCAGGCTGGCATTGCCCTGGCCGACACTGAGAGCGGTTACGGTCAGGTTCGATGCCGGCCACAGGGGGCATAGAAACAGCAGCACGGCGGTGCAGAGGCAGGCCGCCCGGCGCCGGCGCCATGCGCCGGGGAGCAGCAGCACCAGAACCAGCAGGCTCAGCCCCACCAGGCGACTGGTAGGCCAGAACACCAGGGAACCGGCCAGGCCCGGCCAATTCAGCAAGGCGGCCGCCGGGCGCAGGGCGGCTTCGGTCAGCATTCCCGCCAGGACGAAACAGAACCGCCCGGCAGCCGGCCAGACGGAACTCAGGAGCGTCCCTCCCAGACCGGCCGGTACGGCACCGAAACCGATGAAAGGTACCGCCCAGAGATTGGTCAGCAGAGCGGCCGGTGCCAGCATGTGAAAGTGCCACAGGACCAGGGGCAAAGTGGTCAGACCGGCAGCCGTGGTGGCCAGGGGCACCTGCAGCAGGCGTCGCGGCCAGAGGGGCAGCCGCCGCAGGGGTCTGGACCAGCGCGGCAACAGCACGACCATGCCCAGTACGCCGGCAAAGGAGAGCTGAAATCCGGCCTCGAACAGGGCCAGGGGATGCCAGGCGAGCAGCAGCAGGGACACTGCCAGCAGCACGTCGAGGGGGCGGCTGACGCGTCCGCGCCACAGCAGCCAGGTGCCTGCCGCCGCCGTCAGCAAAGCCCGTTGGGTGGCCAGGGCCGCGCCGGTCAGGTGGAGATAGAACCCTAATCCGGGCAGCAGGAGGGGCGGCAACAGCCTTATCGGAGGTGCCAGCAGCATGAGCCGGGAACTGCGCCGGTACAGGGTGCGAGCCGGCGCATAGCAGAGCAGGGCCACCAGACCGAGATGCAGTCCGGAGATGGCGAACAGGTGGGACAGGCCGGCCCGGGCCAACACCTGGCGTTGCTCGCTGCTCAGAGCGGATTTGTCGCCGATGACCAGGGAGCGTACCAGGGCCGCCTGAGGTTCGGGCAAGGTTTGGTCGATGGTACGGCCCAGGCGGGCGCGCCGGCGTGACAGGCGCTGGGCCATGCCCTGCGGCGGCGGTCGGTGCAGCAGTACCATGGAGGACGGGTCGGGCAAAAAGGCGGTGGCATGAATGCCGCGTGCCGCCAGATAACGCGGATAATTGAATTCGCCCGGCGTTCCGAAGCTTCGGGGGCGCCGGATACGGGCGGAAAAGGCCACCCGATCGCCGGCGGTCAGGTCGCCGGGACTTGCCTCACCACGCAGGCGCAATCTGCCGTGCAGGGGTTTGATGGCGTCCCGCTGCCGGGCGCCATACACCTGCACGTCTGCCTGGAACTCTTCTGCCGGACCGTAGTTGAAGTTTTCGATCCGGCCGAAAAAGGTGGCGGCGTCGCCATCCGCATAGGTCAGCACATGGTCGGTCGCTGTCGGCGGGGTGCGGACCAATCCGTACATGGAGCCGCCCAGCCCAATAAAAAACAGGCCCAGCAAACCCGCGGCCAGGCGCTGGTGCCGCAACGGCAACCACAGCACCAGGGGCAGCAGGGGCGGCAGGGGGGCGGTTGCAACAGCGGCCAGCAACAAGCCTGTGACGTAACATGACAGGACCGCGATCAGGTTCATCCGCAAATCATCCGGTTGCGCCGGCCGCCCGGAAAATGCCGCGGGATCAGGCCAGGTGACGCGTGGCTACGGTTTCCGGCTCGGCTGACCGTCGCTTCGGCCGACTGGGACCGGCTGCGGTCAGGTGGTCATGAGGCTCGGATCTGGCAGGCTTTTCCGGACCGGCAACGGGTACGATGCAACTGGCGTACAGGGCGCCGAGGAGTAGCAGCAATTCCATCATGGGACACCTCCTGATGTGGTGTCCCCAGTATAGGAGGCGATTGTGACAGAATATGTCACAGATCCGTGGCGCGGCAGCAGGAAACGGTCTGCGATCGGCCGGGATCCTCAGGCAGAGCCGAGGAACAAATCACGAGTTTGCTCAAAGGCGTCCCGGGTTTCCTCGATCAGGGCCTCGATGTCATCGGCATCGAGCCCCAGTTCCCGGCTGGCCGCCAAGCCGACAATATCCAGGTCGGGCTGGGGCGTGCGCAGGCCGATGCCAAGGCGTCGGCAGCAGTGATCGGCGACGGCGACGATGCGTGCCAGAGTGCCGGCAGCCTGGCCGATAGGGTTCTCGGGTGGCGGGTCGCCGTGGTACAGGGTGCTGGCTACCAGGGCTGGTGCGAAATGCCAATGGTCCAGCAGCGCGGCGCCGATAGCGGCGTGGCAGAAGGGAAAATATTTCCGTTCCAAGGCCGCCAGATTCCCCTCGCCATTGTAAACCGCCTGGATGAGCCGGGAGTAGTTGTCCGGAGCGAGGTTGTTCATGGCAATCTTGCCCATATGCCGGAAGAGGCCGCCGAGAAAAGCTTCCTCGGAATCGTAACGGCCGGTTTTGCGGGCAAGGGCCCGGGCGCAGAGGGCGCCGCCGATGGCGTCTTCCAGCAACAGCTTCTCGGTCAGTCCGAAGCGGCGGCTCATGCTTTTCACACTGGCCGCCATGACCAGGCTTTTGATGGTGGTCAGACCCAGCACCGCAATGGCGCCCTCCAGGGTGCTGATCTGGCGCTGCAGGCTGTAAAGGGAACTGTTGGCAACCTTCAGGATGCAGGCGGTGATGGCCGGATCCCTGGTGATGATGGCGGCGATGTGGCGCGGTTCCCAATCATCATCCTGAACGGCGCAGAGAAATTCGCTCAGGATATTGGTCATGGCGGGCAAGTCCTGAACGGCGGCCAAGGCGTTGGCCAGTTCCCCATCCTGCTCGGCCCATTGAGAAAAGGTTTCCCCCGTGAGGTGGCTGATGCTCATCTGTTGATTCTGCTTTCCTAAAAAATGGTCAGAATTTAAAGCGTCGCATGCTCACGTTGAGCAGCATGCCGACTCCGATCATGGTGGTGATCATGCTGGTTCCGCCGTAGGAGAAAAGGGGCAGGGGGACCCCGACCACCGGCAACAGGCCGATGACCATGCCGAGATTGATGACGATATGCCAAAACAGCATGGCGGTGACACCCACGGCCAGGAAGGTGCCGAAGCGGTCGGCGGCATGGCGGCCGCTGCGCAAGCCCCAGAGCACGATAAGCAGGAACAGTGCCAGCAGAACCAGGCAGCCCCAGAAACCCCATTCTTCGGCGAACACCGAGAAGGCGAAATCGGTATGCCGTTCCGGCAGGAAGGACAGTTGCGACTGTGAGCCTTTCATGAATCCTTTTCCGAAAAAACCGCCGCTGCCGACAGCAATTTTGGATTGGATAATGTGATAGCCGGCACCCAAGGGGTCCCCTTCGGGATTGAGAAATGTCAGGATGCGTTGCTTCTGGTAATCGTGCAGCAGGAACCAGCCGCCGCCGGCTCCCGCCAGGCCGGTGGCGGCCAGAAACAGCAAGGTGCGGGTGCCGATGCCGGCAAACAGGGCCATGGTGCCGCCGATGGCCAGGACGATCATGGCCGTGCCGAGATCCGGCTGCTTCATGATGAGTGCCGTCGGGAGAGCCAGGAGCAACGCGGGAATCGCCAGTTCCCGGAGGGAAAAGGGCAGCGGCTGGTCGTGTCGGGTAAAATAGCAGGCCATGGTAATGATGATGACGACCTTGGCCAGTTCGCTGGGCTGCAGTTTGATAAACCCCAGGTTGAGCCAGCGGGTGGCGCCCATGGAGGTATGGCCGACGGCCAGGACCAAAACCAGCAGTAGCAGGGTGATGCCGTAGAGAGGAAAGGCCATGTGTTCCAAACGCCGGTAATCGACGGAACAGATGATCAGGACGATGATCAGTCCGACACCCAGCCAAGCTATCTGCTTAAGATAGTAGGGCAGCGCGGAACTGCTCCAGGAGGCCGTGACGCCAACCAGGTTGAGCACGCCCAAGGCGGCAATGACCAGTACCACCAACAGCAGGGCCCAGTCGAAATGGGTGAGCAAACGACGGTCGAACATGGCAATCACTCGCTGGTCGAGGTGAAAGGAGCTGCGGCTTCCGCCGCTGCCGGCGGTTCCGCGCCCGGAACTTCATCTGTTCCGTCGGGAGGACCGGCGGCCGTTGCGGGCGCCGGCAGCGCAGTGCGCGGGGTCGGCACCCGGTCCTGCTCGAGTTTGAAATAACGGGCGATGATGGCTCGCGCGATGGGCGCGGCGGCGCTGCTGCCGTGGCTGCCATGTTCCACCACGACGGCGACGGCGATTTCCGGGTTGCCGACCGGTGCAAAGGCCGTGAACAACGCATGGTCGCGCAGATGGTAGGGGATCTCCGACTCCCGCCGGCGCACGGCGCCCATGCGTGCCACCTGGGCCGTGCCGGTCTTGCCGGCGTAGGGCAGATCCGGCAGGCGCTGTTGCCAGGCCGTACCGCCGGGCTCGTTGACCACCGCCCACAGGGCTTCATGAACCGCCTTCAGGTGGGCCGGTGCCACCGGGTGACGCTGCAGGATCTGCGGTTGGAAAGAGCGGACCACCCGGCCTTCAACATTTTCGATGCGGCGCACAATCTGCGGTCGGTAGACAGTGCCGCCGTTGGCCACCGCCGCCATCATGCTCGCCAACTGCAAGGGGGTGGTCAATACATAGCCCTGGCCGATGGCGGCGATGACCGTTTCGCCATGATACCAGGGGGCGTTGAAGCGGGCCCGCTTCCATTGGCGGTCGGGAATCAGTCCCTTGCGTTCTCCTCCAAGCAAAAAGCCGAGTTCCTCGCCCAGGCCGAACTCGCGGGCGGTTGCCGCCAGGCGTTCGATGCCCAACTGCTGGGCTACCTCGTAGAACCAGACATCACAGCTTTCCTTGAGGGCCTTTTTGAGATCGGTCACTCCGTGGCCTTCCCATTTCCAGCAACGAAAGGTGTGGTTGCCCAGTTTGCTGGCACCGGTGCAGTAGACCCGGGTGTCGGCCGTCGCGACCCCGGCCTTGAGGGCGGCCAGGGCGGTGACGATCTTGAACACCGAGCCCGGCGGATATTGACCGCGGAGGGATTTGTTTTGCAGGGGGTGGCGGGAATCATTCTGCAGCGCCTGCCATTCCTTGCTGGTCAATCCGCGGGCGAACTGGGCCGGATCGAAATCGGGTTTGCTGACCATGGCCAGTATTTCGCCGGTGCGCACATCCATGACCACGGCGGCGCCGGCCCGGTCGCCGAAGGCCTGCTGGGCGGCTTCCTGGACATCGGCCCTTAAGGTCAGATAGACCCGATGCCCGGAAACCGGTTCCTGGGTGCGCAGGATGCGCAGGGTTTTGCCCAACACGTCCACCTCGACCCGGCGCTCCCCGTCCTGGCCGGCCAACCAGGACTCCAGGCCTCGTTCCAGGCCGGATTTGCCGATGAAATCGCCGGGCTGGTAATGGGCAAAGCTTTGGGAGCGCAGTTCCTCTTCGGTCACCTCTCCCAGGTAGCCGATGAGGTGGGGGGCGAGAGGACCGAGGGGAAAGGAGCGTACCGGCCGCACCTCTGCCAGGACGCCGGGGAGATCGACGGTGTTTTCCATGACCCGTTCCAGGACCGGGCGCTCGACATCCCGAGCCAGGGGTACGGGGCGGAAACGAGGGCCGCGCAGTCCTGCCTGCCAGCGCTCCTTGAGAACCTCGACATCCAGTTCCAACAAGACGCTGAGAC
Source organism: Desulfuromonas sp. CSMB_57 (assembly GCF_020194955.2). GTDB lineage: Bacteria > Desulfobacterota > Desulfuromonadia > Desulfuromonadales > Syntrophotaleaceae > JAFCIY02. The sequence continues at coordinate 205,334 of NZ_JAFCIY020000023.1, forward strand.
GATTCAGAAGTGCTTCGGGATCGTCCACCTCCTGGCGCAGAACAGAGATATCAAAAGCCGGCCGATTGTCGGCCAGGAGTTGGCCGTTCCGGTCGTAAATGCCGCCGCGCGGCGCAACGATGGGGATGTAGCGGGTTCGATTGCGCTCGGCCAGATTCCGATAATGGTCCGCCCGGATGATTTGCAGGTACCAGAGGCGCAGGACGAGCAGCAGGAAAAAACCGGTTGCGCACAGAGCCAGAACGACGAACCGCTTTTTCAGCAGGGGATTTCCGGTCCAACCGGAATTGAGACTCATGGCCGCCCCCGCAGCAGGCTGCCGGGACGTCGGGAGCCGCGCTGGCGGCCGCGCCGCCAGAATCCGACCAGCATCAGGAAGGCCGTGGTCGCGGCCAGATTGACCAGGGCCTGGAGGGGATACTGCCGCAGCAGCAGAGCCCAATAGCCGTTGGCTTCGGTCAGAAATGCAAAAATGAAAATCAGCAGCAGCGATTGCCACAAGGTGCCGGTCAGCACCAGAAACACGAGCAGCAAAGGGCTTTCACTGTTGAGGTGCTCGGCCATGGCGCGGACCGTGAAGAACAGCAGCAGGAACACCAGGCCGTGCAGGCCGAGTTCCGATCCGCTCATGCAGTCGCGCAGAATGCCCAACAGCAGAGCGGCGGTCCCTCCCGTCAGCCAAGTCTGTCGCAGCCCCAGGGAAATGACCAGCAGGAGCAGCAGATCCGGTTTGCAAGCCAGACGGGAAGGAGGCAGGGTTTCCAGGAACAGCAGCAAAAACCCGAGCAGAAGTACCCAAAAAAGCTTCTTCATGGTTGCGGATCCAGCAGCACCAAAACCTCTTCGAGGCGGGAAAAGTCCACCGCCGGAACAAGTCGGATGGTTTGGAACAGGCCGTATTTGCTCTCGTCGATGCGCAGGACCGTGGCCACCGGCAGGCCTTTGGGGAAAATTCCACCGGTTCCGGCAGTCAGCACCAGGTCGCCCGGCACGATATCTTCCTGCAACAGGGCGTAATCCATGCTCAAGCCGTTGCCGTGGCCGCGGCAGATGGCACGCGCCCGGCTGCGTTGGACCAGGACGGCCATGGCCGAGGAAGCATCGGTGACCAGCAGTACCCGGGCTTCCCGCTCGGCACAGCGGATGATGCGGCCCACCACTCCTTCGGCGACGATCACCGGCAGGCCTTCCCGCAACCCGTCACGGCGACCCTTGTCGATGACGACGGTGCGGAACAGGCTGCTCGCGTCCTCGCCGATAACCCGCGCGCCGACCGCGTTCAGACCTGCTTCCTGTCGCAGTCCCAGGAGTTTTTGCAGACGCTGGTTGGCCAGGCGCAACTCGCTGTGGGTTTTGAACTCGGCCCGCAAACGGCGGTTTTCGGCCCGCAGTCGCTCATTTTCCCGGGCGGTTTCAACCAGCCAGAAATAACGGGTCCAGACCTGGCCGATGCTGCCGGTGACGGCGTCCACGCCGCGCAGCAGCGGACCCATGGCGGTCAGGACCGTACGCTCCACCGCACTGGTCCGGGGTTTTTCCCGCAGGTTGGCCGAGTAGATGAGCAAGGCTGTCAGCAGCAGGCCGAGCACGGTCAGCGGAGTCCGGTATTTTCTGAGGAATTCCAGCATGTCACATTCCGGAGCGCCAACGCAAAAGAGGGCATCGGCCCCCTTTTGACAGAATCATCGACAATGGATGGGTGGCAAAAAGAACGACCGTCAGGACGAGACGGTGACCCGGCGCAGCAGATCGAGCTCATCCAGGACCTTGCCCGAGCCGAGGGCGACGCAGGACAGGGGATCCTCGGCGATGACCACCGGCAGGCCGGTTTCTTCACGCAGCAACAAATCGAGGTTGCGCAGATAAGCGCCGCCGCCGGCCAGAACGATGCCCTTGTCGACGATGTCCGCGGCCAACTCCGGCGGAGTGCGCTCCAGGGCCACGCGCACCGCTTCGACAATGGCGTTGACGGTTTCGGTCAGGGCTTCGAGGATTTCGCTCGAATCGATCTCCAGGGTTTTGGGGATGCCGGAAACCAGGTCGCGGCCCTTGACTTCCATGCGCCGGATTTCCTTGTCGGGCAGGGCACTGCCGATTTCGATCTTGATCTGTTCGGCGGTGCGTTCGCCGATGAGCAGATTGTATTTGCGTTTCAGGTGCTGGACGATGGCTTCGTCCAGTTTGTCGCCGCCGACCCGCACGCTCTTGGCATAAACCACTCCGGCCAGGGAGATGACGGCCACTTCCGTGGTGCCGCCGCCGATGTCGACAATCATGTTGCCGGAGGCTTCGGTGATGGGCAGTCCGGCGCCGATGGCGGCGGCCATGGGCTCTTCAATCAGGTAGACTTCACGCGCGCCGGCGGATTCGGCCGATTCCTTGACGGCGCGTTTTTCCACCTGGGTGATGCCGGAAGGCACGCAGATGATGATGCGCGGCCGCACCAGGGTCTTGCGGTTGTGGACCTTTTGGATGAAATAGCGCAGCATTTCTTCGGTAATATCGAAATCGGCGATGACACCGTCCTTCATGGGGCGGATGGCGACGATGCTGCCCGGGGTGCGACCGAGCATTTTTTTGGCCTCCATGCCGACCGCCAGAACCTTGCTCTGGCCCATTCGGTCCTTCTGGACGGCGACCACGGAAGGCTCGCTGACCACAATTCCCTTGCCCTTGAGATAGACCAGGGTGTTGGCGGTGCCGAGGTCGATGGCCAGGTCGTTGGAGAACAGGCCGAGAATGGCATCGATAAAGTGAAACATGGCGGAGTATGGCTCCTTTCGTCCGGTTGCCGTGCGGGGTACCGGTCTGTTGACGGTGAGGAAGGAAAATGGGCTTCACCCTACCAAAATGCCGTCGGTTTTTCAAGGGCCAAAAGGGAAAAACCAGTTGCAATTCAGGGTCCGATTGTCTAACATTCCCTTTTCATTTTTGGTTGCATTTTCCGCAGTAAAGGAGCCTATGGGTAATGCTTGACCTGATTAGAAAAAAGCAGCGGTCGGTGTTGATAAAAGTCGTGTTCTGGACCATTATCGCGGCTTTTGTCGGCACCATCTTTCTGGTCTGGGGCAAGGGCGGCGGTCCAGGCGGCAGCGGTGAGGGCATCGCCCGGGTCAATCGCGACCACATCAGCCACGAGGCCTATCAGACCGCTTACGACAACCTGCGCCGGCTTTACCTGGGCATGTATGGCGAACGTTTCACGCCCGAGATTGAACAGCAACTGCAACTCGAGCGGCAAGCCCTCGATGCGCTCATCGAGCAGACCCTGCTGCTTCAGGAAGCCCACAGATTGGGGCTGAAGGTCGGCAAGCAGGAGCTGATTGCCGCCATCGCCGAAAATCCCTATTTTCAGGAAGAGGGTGCCTTCAGCAAGGCCAAGTATCTGCGCATGCTGGCGGCACAGCGGATGACCGCCGATCGCTTCGAGGAGGAGATGGGCCGGCAGTTGCTGCTCAACAAGGTCAAGGCCCGCATTGAAGCCGGCGCCAAGGTGGAGCAAACCCATATCGAGCAGGAGTACCGGCGGCGTCACGATCAGGTCAATCTGACTTACGTGCGTTTCATGCCGGAGGTTTTCCAAGCCCGGGCCAAGGTCGACGACCAGGTGCTGCGCGGCTATTTCGAGGAAAACCGAGAGCAGTACCGGCTGCCGGAGCGGATTGCGGTGCGTTATCTGCGTTTTGATCCGGAGCGGTTTGCCGGTCAGGTCGAGGCATCCGACGCTGAATTGGCCGACTGGTACCGCCGACACCAGGATCGGTTTTATGTTCCGGAGCAGGTCCGGGCCGCGCATATCCTGGTTCGCGTCGGTGCCGACATGCCGGATGAGGAACGTGCTGAAAAGCGGGCACTGGCCGCCAGGATCCTGGCGGAGGCTCGTGGGGGCAAGGACTTCGCCGAATTGGCCCGGCGCCATTCCGACGACGCGCGGACGGCTGGCAACGGCGGCGCCTTGGGATTTTTCTCGCGCGGCACCATGGTGCCGGAATTCGAGAACGTGGCCTTTTCCCTCAAGCCCGGCGAAATCAGCGATTTGGTGGTGACGGGCCTCGGTTTCCATATCATCCGAGTCGAAAATCATGTCGCAGCCGGCAGTCGCCCTCTGGCCGAGGTTCGCGAACAGGTATTGGCCGGCTATCGGCAGGACCGGGCCCGGCAACTGGCCATGGAAGAGGCCATGGATGCCTATCAGCGTCATCGTCAGGAGGGCCGCCTGGAGTCGACGGACGGGTTGCAGGTTCAGCAGACCGGACTGTTTGCCCGTGGCGAGCAACCTGAAGGACTGGCCGATCCCCAACTGGTTGAAGCTCTGTTCACTCTGCGTGAAGGGCAGTTGGGGCGCCCCATGAACCGCGCCCAGGGGGTGTACCTGTTTGCATTGCACGAGCGGCAGGCGAGCCGGATTCCGGACTTCACGGCGGTGCGGGAGACGGTGGAAAAGGATTATCGGCGCAGCCAGGGAGTGGTGTTGGCGCGCGCGGCGGCCCAGCAACTGCTGGACGCGGTCAAGGGCGGCAAGCCCCTGGCCGAGGCCGCCCGGCAGGCCGGTGTGTCGGCGGACGAAACGGGATTGTTTGTGGTTGGCGAGGATCAACATATTCCCGGCCTGGGGGTTTCCGCTCCCTTGGTCGAGGCGGTGTTCAAACTGTCCGAAAAACAACCCCTGGTCGAACAGGTGTTGGCCATCGACGGCCAATGGGTGGTGGTGCAACGCAAGGATTGGCGCCCGACGGATATGACCGGTTTGACCGCAACGGTGCGACAGGCCCTGGAACAGGAACTGCTGGCCCGCCAGCAACGCAAATTACTCGAAGAACGCTTGAAAACCTTGCGGGCCGAAGCCCGTATCGAAATCGATCCAGTGTTACAGAATGCCTTGGGAGGAAATAAAGCATTATGATGCCGCTGCTGTTACAAAGTGAACTGCCGGGATTGAATCTGGTCAATCGAGGCAAGGTCCGCGACATTTACGATCTGGGCGAGTCCCTGCTCATTGTCACCACCGATCGCATCTCCGCCTTTGACGTAGTGATGAACGAGGGGATTCCCTACAAGGGTTTTGTGCTGACCCAGATTTCCCGTTTCTGGTTCGAGCACATGGCCGATATCATCCCCAACCATCTGCTGGCGACGGAAACGGATGACTTTCCGGCCGTTCTGCAGCCCTACCGGGAGCAACTCGCCGGCCGCAGCATGGTGGTGCGCAAAGCCCGTCCGCTGCCCATCGAATGCATCGTTCGCGGTTATCTGGCCGGATCCGGGTGGAAAGAATACCGTGCGCAGGGAACCGTGTGCGGCATTCCGCTGCCGGCCGGTCTGCGCGACGGCGATCGGCTGCCGGAGGCCATCTTCACCCCTTCGACCAAAGCCGAGCTGGGTGCTCACGACGAAAATATCTCTTTTGCCCAGGCCGTCGGACTGTGTGGCGAGGAGGTGGCCGGACAGGCTCGGGATGCGGCCCTGAAGATCTATGATCTGGGTCGTCGGGAACTGGAAGCCAAAGGCATCATTCTGGCCGACACCAAATTCGAATTCGGGTTGGTGGACGGCAAGCTGATCTGGATCGATGAAGCACTGACCCCCGACTCCTCGCGCTTCTGGCCGCGCGACCAGTATTGCCCCGGCGCCGCTCAGCCCAGTTTCGACAAGCAGTTTCTGCGCGATTACCTGGAAACCCTGGACTGGAACAAGCAGCCGCCGGCGCCGCGCCTGCCGGAGGAAATCGTACGCAAGACTTCGGAAAAATATCTTGAAGCCCTGAAGCGGATCACCGGCCGCGAGGTCTGAATCCAACGGAGCCTGACATGATCGGTACCCCTTTGAAAAACAGCGCCACGCGTCTGCTGATGCTTGGCAGCGGCGAACTGGGCAAGGAAGTCATCATCGAGGCCCAGCGTCTGGGCATTGAAACCATCGCCGTCGATCGCTATCCCAACGCACCGGCCATGCAGGTGGCCCATCGCAGCCATGTGGTGGATATGCTGGACCGCGCCGAACTGGAGCGGGTCATCCGGGCCGAACGGCCGGATCTCATCGTTCCCGAAATCGAGGCCATCAATACGGAATATCTGCTGGAACTGGAGCAGCAGGGGTTCCGGGTCATCCCTACCGCCCGGGCCACCAACCTGACCATGAACCGGGAAGGCATCCGGCGCCTGGCGGCGGAAACCCTGGGCCTGCCCACGGCCCGCTATGCCTTTGCCTCCAGTTTCGATGAATTTGCCCGGAGTATCGAAGCCATCGGTTTGCCCTGCGTGGTCAAGCCCATCATGAGTTCTTCCGGCAAGGGTCAAAGCACCGTGCGGCGGGCCGAGGATGTGGCGGCCGCCTGGGACTACGCCCGGCAGGGCGCCCGCGGCGCCGGGGAACGGGTCATCATCGAGGAATTCATCGCCTTTGACTACGAGATTACCCTGCTGACGGTCCGCCATGCGGGCGGCACCAGCTTCTGCCCGCCCATCGGCCATGTCCAGGAGAAGGGCGACTACCAGGAGTCCTGGCAGCCCATGGCCATGTCGGCGGCGGCCCTGGCCGAAGCGCAGTGCCAGGCCAAAGCGGTGACCGAGGCCCTGGGTGGTACCGGCATCTTCGGGGTGGAATTTTTCATTCGCGGCGACCAGGTGTTTTTCAGTGAGGTATCGCCGCGACCTCACGATACCGGCATGGTCACCATGGTGACCCAGAACCTGTCCGAATTCGAGTTGCATGTGCGGGCGGTACTCGGTTTGCCGGTGCCCGAAATCAAGCTGCTGGCACCGGGCGCGTCCCACGTGGTGCTGGCTGCCGAGAGTGCCGCGGAAGTCACCTTCGAAGGTGTGGCAGCGGCGCTGGAGGTGCCCGATACCAAGGTGCGCCTGTTCGGCAAGCCCGATTCCAGGCCGGGACGGCGCATGGCGGTGGCGCTCTCGGTTGCCGACGACGTAGCTTCGGCCCGCGAGCGGGCAGCCCGGGCAGCCGCTGCCATTCGGGTCATGCCGGCGGCAGGCTCCCAGGATTGACACAAAACCGGCCGGTAAATATCGGCCGGTTTTTTTACACCGAAGCTTTATGCAGGTGCCAATGCCGGGTAAAGAGCGCATCCGGCATGGGACGTCCCAGATAGAATCCTTGGCCGAAGGGGCACCCCAGTTCCTTCAATGCCGCCAGTTGAAACTTGTTTTCGATTCCCTCGCATACCACCCTCAGCCCCATACTCTTGCCCATGGCCAGGATCGCATCGATGATGGGGCAGGGGTCTCCCTCTTCATCCAGGCCCCGAATGAATGAACGATCAATTTTCAGGGTGTCGACCGGAAAATCCTTCAGGTAGCCGAGGGATGAAAAACCGGTACCGAAATCGTCAATGGCAATCTGTGCCCCCAGTGCTTTGAAATGGCCGAGAAAATCCAATGTGACCCGGTCCCTGCGCATGAGGGTGTTTTCGGTCAGTTCGATTTCCAGGCGGCAGGGATCGGCACCGGAGGAGCGAAGGATGCAAAGCAGGGATTCAATGCACCGGCTTTGCCAATAAAGTTGACCGGAAAGATTGACGGACAGATGCAAATCCCCCCAGCCTTGCTTCTGCCAATCCGCCAGTTGCCGACAGGCTTGCTTCCAAACCCATTCGTCGATGTCCACAATCAGTCCCGATTCCATGGCGATGGGCAGGAACGAACCCGGCAGCAGGGTGCCGAGACGCGGATGATGCCAGCGCAGCAACGCTTCGGCCCCGAACAGTCGATGATCCTTCAAGGCCACCTGTGGTTGAAAATACAGGGCCAGTTCGCCGTTGTGCAAAGCCTTGCGCAGTTCGTTTTCCATGCGCAGTCGGCCGGCGCTTCCCCCCAGCAGATTGGGTTGAAAAATCTGGCTATTGTTGCCCCCTTGCTGTTTGGCGTGATAGGCCGCGGTGGCGGCATTTTTCAGCAGGGTGTCCGGATCCCGGGTGTCGCCGGGAAAATGGCTGATACCCAGGCTGGCTGTCATGACCACTTCGTAGCCGTCCACGGCAAAGGGTTGGGTCAGGCAGGATAACAATTGATGGGCCAGTTGCGGGGCAACCTGTTGGGGGTCGATTCCGGGCAGCATGACGGCGAATTCATCGCCGCCAAAGCGCGCGCAGCAACATTCTTCCAAGGCGCAGGGGAGCAGGCCCTCCGCGATGGCCGATGCCAGGGCCCCTTGAATCCGCTGGGCGATCTGGATCAGCACCCGATCCCCGGTGAGATGGCCAAGGGTGTCGTTGATCCGCTTGAAGCGGTCCAGATCGAGGTATAGCAAAGTTAACGTTGTGTTGGTTGGGGCCGAAGCCAAAAATCGGTTGAGGTGGGTCCGAAATCGGCTGGAATTGGCCAGTGTGGTGAGATGGTCGGTGCGTCTGAGTTGGCGGATCCGGCTTTGGGCATTTTGCAGGTCGGTGACGGCCTGCTGCAGTTGCAGCAGGGTTTTGACTCGAAAACAAAGCTGCCGGCCGCTGATTGGCTTGACCATGGAGTCTGTTGCGCCGGCATCAAACGCCCTTTGGGCACCCCTCAGATCGGTGCGCTCCGTCAGCAGCAGGATGGGTAGATTGGCGACTTCGATGAGGCTACGCAATTGGCCGCAGGTTTGAAACCCATCCTGGTCGGCCAAGGCACAATCCAGCAATATCAGGGCCGGCCGGGTCTGCCGCAAGTTTGCCAGGACCGCTGCGGCGCTGGCCGTTTCAACCAGGCGGTAACCTGCCGTCTGCAGGGCTCGGCGGACCTTGGTTCGAGTCCAGGGATCGGTGACGGCCATGAGCAGCAGGGGCGCTTCCAGGTCAAATGTCGGCGTCATGGGACTCTCGCAGGGTTGACCCATCCGGAGGCTTGGAATGGGCCACGCCGGCACGGACCAAGGGGAGTCAAGGTGATGCGGGATGGCATCCTGGCTTCGGACTTGACCGGCATCATCGGCATTGGGGGATGCCCCCATGGTCGGCCGCCAAGGCGGATTCATAATTATGACAGGCTACGGTTTGGAACATTTTTTGTCACGACCTCCGCGTGTTATGACGAATGCGATGGCTGCCGGTTGCCGCGTCGGATGCCGGAAGCCGGCCATGGTGAGCGGTGTTGAATGCAATATGTTTAACTAAAATTCCTGCAAGTTGTGGGCCGTTATCGGCTGTCGTGGTGCGATACGGAATCCGGCCAGCCTTTTTGTCCCACGGGGGCGGTAGGCCTGGTCGAAGGCAAAACGGTTGCTCGGCCCCGAACCCTGTGCTAGGCTTGGAAGCCGTCGTGGAGGCGGTTGAAGCGAGGTTTTCACGTTTGCAAAAGCGGGGATCGATTGGGCCACAAAGAGCGTTTGGACAAGTTGCTGGTAACCCGCGGTCTGGCCGCATCCAGGGAGCGGGCACGGGCCTTGATCCTGGCAGGTCAGGTAGTGGTCGACCAGCATACCCTGGACAAAGCCGGAGCGCAGGTGGCTCTGACCGCCGACATCCGTCTGAAGGGCGAAGATCTCCCCTATGTCAGTCGGGGCGGGTTGAAACTGGCCGGCGGGCTGGATGCCTTTGACATTCCGGTGGCGGGCCGCGTGGCGCTGGACGTGGGCGCTTCCACCGGCGGTTTTACCGATTGTCTGCTGCAGCGCGGCGCGCAGCGGGTCTATGCGGTAGACGTGGGATACGGCCAATTGGCCTGGCAACTGCGCCAGGATGCCCGGGTCATCAATCTGGAGCGCACCAATATTCGTCATCTGCAGCCCGGCCAGTTGCCGGAACGTCCCGATCTGGCCGTCATCGATGCATCCTTCATCTCCCTGGACAAGGTGCTGCCGCCGACCCTGGCGCTGCTCGCCGACAGGGCCGAACTGGTGGCCCTGATCAAGCCGCAGTTTGAAGTTGGACGCGGCGCGGTGGGCAAGGGGGGGGTGGTGCGGGACCCCGAGCAGCATGCCGAGGTGGTGGCCCGGATCTCCGCTTTGGCCGCGGGCCTCGGCTGTGCGGTGCTGGGGATGGTGGAAAGTTCCATTCTCGGCCCCAAGGGGAACCGGGAGTTTCTCATTCACCTGCGCAAGGGAGAGGCCCGATGAACCGCGTCTGGTTTGTCGGCGCCGGGCCGGGGGATCCGCAACTTCTGACCCTGCGCGGCGCCCAACTGCTGCAGCATAGCCGGGAGGTGTTCGCTTTTCCTCCCTTCGGGGAAACCTTTGGCGCGTTGCTGGAGGGAAAAACCATCCGGGATCCCTTCGACTATTCTTTTGCCGGGCTGCTGGATCTGCTGCACTCCCTGCTGCAGCATGGTGAAGTGGTCTTCCTGGTGCCTGGGGACCTGGCATTTTTCTGCCCGTTTCAACCCCTCATCGATGCCTTGGGCGAGGGGGCGGCAGTCGTTCCGGGGGTGGGCAATGCCAACGCTGCGGCCGCCGCCCTGAAGCGCACCCTAAATCTTTCCGGTGTTTGCAGCCGTACCGTTTTGGTTTCCGGCCGGCACCTGGCGAAACATCCCGACGGTCTGCAGTTACCTCAATTGTGCGGCCCCGGAACCACTCTGCTGCTCTACATGAATACCCTGCCGGTGACCGAACTGGTGGCGCAGTTGCATCGCGGCTACGGCGGCAACGTGCCTATCGCCCTGCTGCACCGCCTTGGTCTGCCCGGTGAGGACATTCTCGTGGCCGATTTGGACAGTCTTGTCCGGCGCGTCGCCGGACGCGATTATTTTGCCATCTCCGGTGCCGTACGCAGTTCCCTGACCCTGATTGTCGCCGGCGAAGCCCTGACGGCGACGGCCGATGAGATCTGGTGGGATCAGCGGGCGGCATGCCGCGGGGAGTTGGAGTCGTGAGGACCCCCTGCCGGAGCGGCAACCTGGAAAATCCCACAGGTGGATGTGCTGCATTGCCTGTCTGTGCCGGGATGTCATCGAGGGAGCAAAGCCAAACGTGATTCGCATATTGCATAGCGGCGACCTGCACCTGGAAGCGCCCCTGGCGGAATGGGGCGCTTCGGCGGCAGCGCGTCGCGAGGATTTCTGGGCCGCCTTCGAGACCCTGTTGGCACTGGCCGCACGGCACCGGGCCCATCTGTTGCTGCTGGCAGGCAATCTGTTCCATTCGCCGCGACCGACCGCCGCTGCCGTCGAACGGGTTCGTACCGGTCTTGATGCCCTGCGGGAGCAGGGGACTCATGCCGTGCTGTTGCCCGGCAGCCACGACAGCCTGCTGGTCGGTGATTCCGTGTACCGCGGCGAAGCATTTCCCGGCAGCACCGTGTTGCGCTCCGCTCCGCAGCCGGTCCCGCTGCAGGTGGGCGAGCACCGGGTCTGGCTGTATGGCCGGTCCCGTTTCGGACTGGGTTCCGGTGCTGCAGAGGGCGGGCTGAACCGGAGCGATGCAGAGGGCTTTCATATCGGCCTGGTGCACGAGCCGGAGGGCTCCGCGCCGGGTTCCTCGGTCCTGCCCGCGTCCGAAATTCGACGCTGGGGGCTCGACTACGTGGCCGGCGGCTATGCCCGGCGGATGCAGGAACTGCAGGATGACGGCGAAATTCTAGGTTGCTTGGCCGGGTCTCCGGAAGGTCGCGATTTTCGGGAGTCGGGGGTGCGCTGCGCGGTGCTGGCCACCGTGGGTGGACCGGCGACAGGCATTGAAACTCTGACTACCTGCCGACGGCAACTGACCGAACGACACCTGGACCTGAATGGCTGCGACAGTCAGGCTGATGCTTTGGAGAAGATTTTCGCCCTGGCCGACGGGGAACTCCTGTTGCGGCTGACCCTGACCGGTCAGGTGGAAACGCCCCTGGATTGCGGCGCGCTGACCATGGCCGCCGCGGGGAAATTCCATTATCTGCAGCTGCAGGACCAGACCGAGTTTGTCGGCGGCCGGTTGGCCCATCGGCTGGCCGCCGGGAACGATTTTCAAGGTTTGCTGGTGCGCCGCGCGCAGGAGCTTTGGAAACGGGTGGAGGTCAAGCAACGGCCGGTAGTGGATGCCGCGCTACGGGAACTGCTGCTGCGCACCGGCCTCCGGAACGGGGGCGAGTCATGAGGCTGCGACGTCTCGAGGTTCGACATTTCGGCAAGTTCGAAAACCTGTCCGTGGAATTCGGCCCGGGCATGAACCTTCTCTATGGAGCCAATGAAGCGGGCAAGTCGACCCTCGTTGCAGCGGTCTCCGCAATCTTCTGCGGAGCCGCTGCCGGTCGGCCGTTCCGGCCCTGGAATGGTGCCGGTCCGACCAGCGTCGCCCTGCTGTTGGAAGATGGGCAGGGCGAGCTCCTGTTGCGGCGCGATCTGGCGTCGGGGCAGTTGGATTGGCAGGCCCTCGATGGCCGGGGGCAGGCATTTGGGCAGGTACGTCTGACGGACGACCCGCCGGGCCGCCGGCAGTTGCATGAACTGTGGGCGGCTCGGCTGGGCTGCGCGTCGGCCCTGGTGCCGCTCTGTCTGCAGGCCGTGGCGGAATCTGCTGCCCGTCCGGGACTCGAGACGCCCCTGGGCCGGACCGACGGCGCCCCGGACGGGGTCGATGGCCGACAGCTCGAGCAGGCCCTGGCCGATGACTATCTGGCCTTGACACGGCACAATTCCTGGGGCTGGTCGGCCCCGCGGGATGGCGCTCTGGATATTCTGGCCGGGCAGTTGGAAGCCGTGGAAAAGGAATGGTATCAGGCCCGGCAGGCCGCCAAGGAACTGGCCCGACTGCAGGCCCGGATAGCCGATCTGGCGGCGGAATTGGATCAGGACCGTCACGATTACGCCCGCGGAGCATCGCTGCTGTCCCATCTTCGGGGATCGGATGTCGAGGGCGAAGAGGAAGCGCCCGAGGTGTGGCTGGCGAACGCGGGCAGTCGTCAGGAACTGGAGCGCGAATTGGCCAAAACCGGCTTGCCGCGGGAATTGCCGCCGGGATTGCCGGACCTGCTGGACGAGTCCGAAGCGCTGCGCCAAAAGTTGGTGGTGCTGCAGCGCGAGGAGGCCGGTCTGCAGGAGCAACTGCGCCGCCATACCCTGCCTCCCTGGCGGCGTCTGGCCGGGTGCCTTGGTGCCGCCTGGGTTCTGGCCCTGCCGGCAACCTGGTTGAAAATGCCCGGACATATGGTTTTGTTGGTGGCCGTAGGCCTGGCCAGCGCGGCTGCCGGGGGGTTTTTCGGTTGTCGGTGGCGGCGTCTGCATGCCTGTCGCCGGCAGTTGAAACAGCCCAGGCAGAATATCGAGCAGCAGCGCAGCGAACTCCACGAACAACGTCAGGATCTGGAGGAGCGCCTGGAATGTCTCGGGCTTTCGGCGGCCCCCATCGAATTGGTGCGCATGCGCAAAAATCTCCCCCGCCACCGTGCCCTTCTGGCGGAACTGGCGGCTCTCGACGAGGGGCCGAAAGAGGCAAATGGAGCACTGGATGACGCCATTCCGGAGTCTGGGCCGGCCGTCGACGCCGGACCCCACGAAATGGATCTGGCGGTGGCGGAGCAGCAACTCGAGGAGTTCGGTGCCGGGATTCGTCGCCGTGAAGGGGAACTGCAAACGCTCCAGAAACAGGCAGAGACACTGCAGTCGGCCTGGGCGGCCCTGCCGGCTATCGAGGAGCGGGGGGAAATCCTGCGGGACGAGGATCTGCGCCTGCGCCGGCGGCGGGATGTGCTTGCCACGGCCATGGACCTTTTGCGCGGAACCCTGGCCGAGGTGCAACAGGCCGATGGGGAGGAGTTGGCGGTCGCCATCGGCGATTGTCTGGAGCGGCTCAGCGGCGGTCGCCTGAACCGGATCCGGCTCGATGGAGAAGGTCTGTTGCAGTTGGCCGATGCCGAGGAGAGCTGGCATCCCCTGGAACAGTTCAGCCGGGCCGTTCAGGAAATAACCGTTCTGGCGACGCGCTTGGCCCTGGTCCGGTTGGCGCGGCCCACTGCGCCGCCGGCCCTGCTGCTCGATGAGTCGCTGGCCTGTTTCGATCGCAACCGGCGCAGTGAACTGCTGCGGGTTCTGGAAGGGATGGCGGAGGGACAGCAATTCATTGTCTGCAGTCATGACGAACAACTGAAACGACGGGCCGAGCGGGAGGGCTGGACGGTGATCCGCCTTGCTGCCGCCCGCCGCGTGGCCACCGGATCGCGTCCGGAAAGGAGGCAGGATGACGGACAATTGTCTTTTCTGTAAAATCATCGCCGGAGCGATTCCGGGAAAAATCGTTCATCAGGATGAAGAGTTGGTGGTGTTCGAAGACATCGCGCCGCAGGCCCCATTCCATTATCTGATTGTGCCCCGCAAACATATTCCGACCACTCTCGATATGGCGGAAGTCGATGAGGCTCTCATCGGCCGGGTCTTCCGCCTCGCGGCGCGCCTGGCCCGGCAAATGGGCTTTGCCGAGGAGGGCTTCCGGGTGGTGAACAATTGCAATGCCGGGGCCGGGCAGACGGTCTGGCATCTCCATTTCCATTTGCTGGGGGGGCGCAAGATGACCTGGCCGCCGGGTTGAGGTGTTGCGTCCGGGGCGGCTTGCCCATGATTTTATGCCCGATCCTGCTTTTCGTCAGGAGTTTGTGTGGACCACGATTACGACCAACAGAAACAGCGACGCCTGATCAACGAAATCCTGGAGTTGCTGGTCACCCATTACGGCGGCGGCCTGACGGAAGAGGAGCTGGATAAGGAGCTGGCCTCCCTGTCCCGTGCCATCGAGTTTGCCGCCGCGGCCCATGAAGGGCAGTACCGCAAATCGGGGGAACCCTTCTTCATCCATCCGTTGCGGGTCGCCCACCTGGCCGCCCGTTATTGGATGGATTTTGCTTCGATTACCGCTTCGTTGCTGCACGATGTGGTCGAAGACACTCCGGTCACCCTCGAAGAAATTCGGCAGCAATACGGCGAGGAGGTGGCCCGCCTGGTCAATGGTTTGACCAAGGTTTCCGCCGAGGAATTCAGCCGGGATGCCCTCAAGACCGAGACCTACCGCAAACAGTTGCTGCTGGCCATGGAAGATGTCCGGGTGCTGTGCCTGAAATTTTGGGACCGGGTCGACAACCTGCAAACCATCAGCGCCCTCAACCCGCAGAAACAGGCCCTTATCGCCCAGGAAACCCGCACCGTCTATGTCCCCCTGGCGCGGCACCTGGGCATGGGTTACGTGGCCTCGAACCTCGAAGCCCTGTCCCTGCGCATTCTCTACCCGGCTCGTGCCAGCCGCTATCGTCGTACCGTGCAGTCGTTGCGCACCCAGGTGGAACCCCATCTTCGTAAAGTTCGGGCAGAGATCAACCAAACCTTCGAGCATCACAAACTGTCCGGTACCCTCAAGGATCGCTGGCGGCCCTTTTCCATCGCCGCGACCCGGGCCATGAATCGGGGCCTTTCCAGCCTCTATACCCTGGAAATCCAGGTGGCCCGCACCATGGATGTCTACCTGGCGCTGGGGGTGGTGCACGGTTTGTATCTTCCCATCCCGGGCAAATTGCGGGATCATCTCACGGTCCCATCCCCCTTCGGCTATCAGGCCCTGAAGACGACGGTCCAAGCCGGCGAGCATCGTCTGCGCATCGAGATTACCACCCATAAGCTGGCCCGCTTCAACGAAGCCGGGGTGTTGACCCCCGGTTTCGAATTCCGGCGCGACAATTTCAAGGATCTGATGAATTCCCTGTTGGAAGGGGAGTCGGCCTTCGACACCGAGAGCCTCAAGCTGGCGGCGGCCACCATCCAGGTTTATACCCCCCAGGGGGAAATCTGCACCTTGCCCGAGGGCAGCAGCGCCCTGGACTTTGCCTTCGCCATCCATGAAAAGGTCGGCCTGTTCGCCTGGCGCGCCCGCATCAACGGCCAAACCCGATTGCTCAAATCACGCCTCATGGACGGCGATCAGGTCGAAATCGAACGCAGTCTCAACCCCATGGTCATGCCCAAATGGCTCGAATGGTCCGTAACCCCCCGGGCCCACAACCACATCCGCCGCTATCTGCGCAGCAAGGTCAAGGACAGCACCGGCGGCGACAAGTAACGGCTCTTTCGCAGAGAGCAGTTGTTTTTACCGAGGAGGGTTTTGCAGCCTTCAGTCTTCAGCCTTCAGCCTTGATTACAACCATGAAAAGCTATCGCCAGGAACTGTTTTTTGAAATCCCTGCCCGCCGCGGCTTCGTCAACATCACCCCGCAAGTGGAAAGCTGCCTGCGGCACAGCGGCATCCGCGAGGGACTGGTGCTGGTGAATGCCATGCACATCACCGCCTCGGTGTTCATCAACGATGATGAAAAGGGTTTGCTCCAGGATTTCGACGACTGGCTGGACGCCTTGGCGCCCCACGATCCGGTCGGCCTGTATCGCCACAACGTGGGGGAAGACAATGCCGACGGCCACCTGAAACGACAGATCATGGGGCGTGAGGTGGTGGTTGCGATTACTCAAGGCAGGTTGGATTTCGGCCCCTGGGAGCAGATTTTTTACGGCGAGTTCGACGGCCGCCGCCGCAAGCGGGTGCTGGTGAAGATTATCGGCGAATAGGGTTTCGGGACGCCCCGGACGGGGCGTCCCGATAATTTTTTTTTATGCCGGGGGTGCGGTATCCTTGGCGGGCGTGGCCGGGGCGGGCTTCTTGGCCGGTCGGCTGGCGTAGATGAGGATCTTCTGATCGGTGAAGTTTTCCACTTCGCCGGCGAAGGTTTCCACCTGGAAATAGTCCTGAACCTTGTCCGAGGCCTCGATGAACAGTTTGTTGAGCTGTTGAACGCCGTCGCGGGTCAGGCCGGCGCGTCGCGCCCATTCCTGAAAATCGTGAGATTTTTTGATGGTTTTGATCTCGTGGAGATCGAAACCGGCGGCGGTGATCATATCGGCCCACTCCTTTTCCGTGTAGTTGCGGACATGGGTCGGATCGCGAAGTTGCTCGAAGTTTTGGATGAACTCGGCGATGTCCTCGTCATCCGGAGACAGGGTGTCGATGATAACCATGCGGCCGCCGCGGCGCAGCACCCGATGGAATTCCGCCAAAGCACGCGGCACGTCGGGAAAATGGTGCGGCGCGATGCGACAGGTCAGCAGGGTGAAGGCGCCGGCCGGAAAGGGCAGGTCTTCCGCATCGGCCTCGCGGAAGGTGACATTTTCCACCCCGCCCTCTTCGCTGATGAATTCCTGAGCTTTTTTGAGCATCTGCATGGACAGGTCGGAAGCCACCACACTGCGTACCAGGGGCGCGAAATACAAGGCCGTATGGCCGCCGCCGCAAGCCACATCCAGCAGGATGTCGTCCGTGGTCGGTGCCAGCAGGCGCGCCGCTTCGACCAGGTCCTCGCCTTTGGCGAAGCCCGGGCTGCGCACATAGCTCTCCGCGGTGCGGCTGAACTGTTCCCTGACTTTGTCCTTGAAGTTTTTGCGCATCGGTTGCTCCTGCAACGTTACGATTATAACACTGTTGCGCAGTGTTGCTCCCGGTCGAATCGCTTTGGGATCCCTCCTGGAGTTTTGAACGGGGGAGGATAGCACGAAAAAAACGTTTTGGGAAGTGGCTGAAACAGTCGTGGGCCGAACCCCCCGTCTATTCTTCAATCGGTTCGGTCGTGGTCGGCTGCAGGGCGGATTCCAGGTAGGCGGCCAACTCGGCCAGGGCGGCGTGATGATGCTCCGGGATTTCCTCCAGTTCCCGCAGGCTGCCGGCCAGGCGGCGGACCGAGGTCAGGGCCGCTTTGAAGCGGCGGGGATTCCGCTGTTCTGCGCCGGGTTCCTCCCCCGCCAGGGTTTGAAAGCATTTCAGGGCTGTCGGGTGGCTGCGTTCCTGCTCGATAACGGCACTGCGCAGGGTGGCGTAATCTGCATCGGAAAACTGCTTTTCCTCCCGCGCCTGGCGCAGCAGATCGATGCTCCGGTAATCGGGCAGCGGCTTGAGGGCTGTCTCCTCCTGCAACAGTTGCGGTTCTTCCCGGCTCAGAAAGCGATAGGCCTGGGTCAGTTTCTGCGCAGTGGGTTTGCGAATGCGGATTTCCTGCTGGCAATACTCCTCGAAGGATTCGAAGCCCCATTCCCGGTACAGGTGACGGCTGCTGACCTTGAAGAGGGCCTCGCCGAGTTCCACCCAGGAGGATTTGAAGCGCCGCGCGGTGTGCAGGACCAGATAGCGATCGGAGCCGGGCTCAAGTTGCTGCAGCAGGGTTTCGATATGGGCCTCGCCGGCGGTTTTCACGGTTTCGTCCATGAGACTGGCTCCATCCTTAAGGTGTTGCGACATTGAAATGTTGGCGGATTCGGCGTTTCCGGGTACAATGCCGCCTCCCCGTCGCCCTGCCGGCAAAAGACACTCCGGAAGGAATACGAGGCGGCGGCGCCGGATTCCGCCCATCCCGAAAGGTTGAGAGTGTCAGAACCATGAATACTTACGCAAAGTATGTCGTGAGTCCCGAAACCGCCCGCATGCTGTCCCTCGGCCATCCCTGGGTGGTGGCCGATGCCTATACCAGACGCTGGCCCGAGGGTCGCCCGGGCGATGTGGTGACTCTGGTGGACGACCAGCGGCGCCCGTTGGCCACGGCCCTGCTCGATCCGGGCGAACGCGTCGTGGCCCGGGTTCTGAAACATGGCGCCATGCTTCTCGATCAGGCCTGGATGAACGGTCGCCTGGAAAAGGCCCTGGCCTGGCGGCACACCCATCTCGATCTGGAAGGCACCAATGCCTATCGGCTGGTCAATGCCGAAGGCGATGGTCTGCCGGGATTGACCGTGGACCGCTACGGCGAGCATCTGCTGCTGCAGCTGTTCAGCCGGTCCTGGGAGCCGCATCTGCCGCTGCTGGTGGGCGGGTTGCAGAAAATGCTGCAGCCCGCCGGTATCTACGGCAAGTTCCGGCCCCAGGAGACCCGCAAGCTGGCGGCCCATTCTCGTTCCCTGAGTCGTCTGTTGCAGGGCGCGCCGGCACCGGGTCGCCTGGCCGTTCAGGAGAACGGCCTGACCTATCTGGTCGAACTGGAGGCGGGTCTCAACTGCGGATTGTTCTGCGACCAGCGCCGGAACCGGCGGGACCTGATGGATCGTGCCAAGGGGCGCCGGGTCCTCAACCTGTTCGCCTATACCGGGGCCTTTTCCGTCGCGGCGGCAGCGGCCGGAGCCCGGCAGGTGACCAGTGTCGATGCCTCCGCCCGTTACCTGGAGTGGGCCCGGGACAATTTTTCCGCCAACCGCATCAATCCCAAACGCCACGAATTCGTGACCGGCGAATGCCTGGCCATTCTGCAGCAGATGGCTCAGGCCGGGCGCCGGTTCGATATCGTGCTCATGGATCCGCCCAGTTTTTCCACCGTCGGTAAAAGCCGCTTCACCACCGGCGGCGGCACCAGTGATCTGGTCGCCGCGGCGCTGCCGTTGCTGGAGGAGGGCGGGCTGCTGATTACCTCCAGCAACCACCAGAAGGTCGACCTGGCCGATTACCTCAAAGAGCTGCGACGCGGCGCCCTGGCGGCCGGTGCGGAACTGCGCGTGCTGGCCAGCTGCGGGCAGGGCGCCGATTTCCTCTATCCGGTGACCTTTCCCGAGGGTCGTTATCTCAAATACCTGGTCAGCGTCAAGGGCTGAACGGAAAACCGGCGGGTCGGTCAGTCTTGCAGGACCACCCGCTCGATGACCACCGGCTCGGCCGGTACGTCCTGATGGCCGGCCCGGTTGACCGTGGCCACCTGCTGAATTTTGTCCACCGTCTCCATGCCGTCCGTGACCCGGCCGAACACGGCATAGCCGAAACCGCCGGCCGAGGTGTCGCGGTGATCCAGAAAGGCGTTGTCGGCGACGTTGATGAAGAACTGACAGGTGGCGCTGTCGATCACCGAGGTACGGGCCATGGCAATGGTGCCGCGCAGGTTTTTCAGGCCGTTGGCCGCTTCGTTGCGGATCGGCGCGCGCGTCGGTTTTTGCCCCATGTCGGCGGTCATGCCGCCGCCCTGGATCATGAACTCGGGGATGACGCGATGAAAGATGGTGCCGTCGAAAAAGCCGTCCGCCACGTATTCGAGAAAATTGGCGACGGTGAGAGGGGCCACATCGGCGGCCAGTTCCAGGGTGATGGGCCCGAGGCTGGTTTCCATGCGGATGACGGGATTGGTCTGTTCCATGGGTATGCTCCTGTGGGGCGAAGGGCGTTCGCCCATGATGACGTTGAACAGGTTTCCGACCTGGGGCCGGCCGGCTGTTGGCGGCCCGCAGGCCGGGAATGGTTCAGGGCAGGCTGTATAACATGCCCGCCGCCCTTTTGCAAGGCCCGCTCCGAACGGCCGGCGGTTTAAGGTACCGCCAGAGCGTCCTGCATCAGGCGGGTGCGGAGTCGATGCATGCCCTGACTCATGGTGACCTTGTAGATATGGGGATTGGTTAGGCGCAGGGTGCCCTTGGGCAGCCGCCGCAACTGCTCGGCGCAGCGATCCGCCAATTCATCCAGGGACGGAAAATCCATGAGGATGTGCCCCTCGGCCATGACGTCCCGGCGTAGATCCGTCAGGCAGACGCCTTCCGGAATGTGGGTCTGGCGGGATGGGTTGGTCGGGTCGAAGACCGCCTGACCGATGGCCGGGTGTTCCTTCTCGCGAGCGATGATGTCCATGCAGAAGCTGCCGTCGGGGTAGGTGGCGCGCAGCAGTTGCTTGCGATCCGGCAGGGTGGCCTTGGTGATGTCGCTGGTCACCTTGAGACGGGGTTGCTGGTCGAAACGCACCAACTTGTAGACCCCGCCCAGAGCACCGCCCCCCTCGCCGGCGCAGGTGGCCAACCGGGTGCCGACACCGTAGATATCGATGCAGCCGCCCTCGTTGCGGACCGACTGAATGACCGTTTCGTCCAGTTCGTTGGAAGCCAGGATCCTGACCTGGGGAAAACCCGCTTCATCAAGCATGCGTCGGGCCTCCTTGCTCAGGTAGGCCAGATCGCCTGAATCCAGGCGGATGCCGACCAGTTCATGGCCGGATTCCCGCAATTCCCGGGCCACGGCAATGGCATGGGGCAGGCCGCTTTTAAGGGTGTCGTAGGTGTCCACCAAAAGGATGCACTGGTCCGGGAAAACGCCGGCATAGGCTCGAAAGGCAGCCAATTCGTCGTCGAAAGCCATGACCCAGCTGTGAGCATGGGTGCCTTTGACGGGGATGCCGAATACCTGGCCGGCCCAGGTATTGCTGGTACTGCGGGCGCCGCCGATAAAGGCGGCCCGGGCCTCGCTGAGTCCCCCGTCCGGGCCGTGGGCGCGGCGCAGACCGAATTCCACTACCGTGCCGGGCCCGGCCGCGGTGGTGATGCGGGCCGCCTTGGTCGCCACCAGGGTTTGAAAATTGAGGATGTTGAGCAGGGCGGTTTCCACCAGTTGCGCTTCCGCCAGGTGCCCCTCCACGGTGACGATGGGCTCGTTGGCAAACACCACGGTGCCTTCGGGAGGCGCCGTGACCCGCGCTCGAAATCGGAACTGCCGCAGGTAATCGAGAAAGGCCGGCTTGAAGTCGCCCAGGGATTGCAGATAGGCCAGGTCGGCGTCGCTGAATTGCAGTTGCTGCAGGTAGCGCAGGGCCGTTTCCAGCCCGGCAAAGACGGCGTACCCGCCGCGGAAGGGGTTTTTGCGGAAAAACAGGTCGAAGACCGCCGTCTTTTCCACCATGCCCTGCTCAAGATAGCCGGCCAGCATGGTCAATTCGTAAAGATCCGTCATCAGGGCCGAATAACGGCAGTCATGCATGGCTTCGTCTCCCTTCAGCTTGCTCGCCATAATGTTGTTTTTCCATTATAACAGGGAGCGGGAGCCAGTGGTTTTTCAAGCCGTGGCGACCGAAACCGATTGGGGATGCAACACCCGTATCAGATCGGCCGGTTGCAGCGCTACCAGAAAGCCGCGCTTGCCGCCGTTGATATAAATTAGCGGCAGATTGAGGATGCTCCCTTCGATATAGACCGGCAGGGCGTGCCGGGTGCCGAAGGGCGAAGTGCCGCCTACCAGGTAACCGGTATGCTTCTGCGCCGCCTGGGACGAACAAGGGGTGATGCTTTTCACGCCCAACTGCCGGGCCAGTTCGCGGGTACTGATCTGCCGATCGCCGTGCATCAGCATCAACAGCGGCCTGCCGCTCTCGTCTTCCAGGACCAGGGTTTTGATGACGGCATGTTCATCGACCCGCAGTTCCCGGGCGCAGACGGCGGTGCCGCCGTGTTCCTGGTAGGCATACAGGTGGCCGGTGAAAGGGACCTGATGTTGACGCAGGTGGCGGATGGCTGGGGTTACGGGCAATTTTTCCTTGGCCATGATCGTTGTCGATGAAAAAAGGGTTAACCCAGCAGGGCTATCAGGCCTTGCAGGGCCAGGCTGCCGAGGGTGGCGACGGCGCTCAGTCCGGCCAGGATTTGGAACAGGGGCGTCGCCAGGCGACGGTTGCGGACACCCATGGGAATCGCCAGGCCGAAAACGGCACCGCCGAGGGCGCCGCCGAGATGACCGGCATTGTCCGCGCCCACCAGCAGGCCGAAAACGAAGGCGAACAGCGCCCAACGGAACATGAAATCCCGCAGCGGGCGGGCCTGGGGCCCCAGGCGATGATAGTAGGCGACGGCAAACCCGATAAGGCCGAACAGGGAACCGGAGGCGCCGACCACGGGGATGCCGGGATGCCAGAACAGACCGAGGGCGGTGGCCGTCAGGGCGGTAAAGGTGTAGAGGGTGAAAAAGCGCAGGGAGCCGATTTCCCCCTCGATGAGGGGGCCGACCTGGTACAGCACCACCATGTTGAAGGCCAGATGGATGAGTCCGCCGTGGGTGTAGGCGTAGGTCAGGCAGCGCCACCACTGCTGGTAAACCAGTACCAGGGGTTGCCAGAGCTGGGCGCCAAAGCGCAACAGCAGATCGACGCTTGGGGACAACAGAATCTGCAGCCCGCGGCCCTGGGTCACGCCAACCAGGATCATCAGGGTAAACCACAGCAGGTTGATCCAGATCAGCACCCGGGCGACGGACAGGGTCTGGCCCGGCAGACGGTCGTCGCCGAACAGTTCGGCAGCGCGGCGTTGCCAGCGCTGGCGGCGCCAGTGCCAGTGCAGACGGCTGCATTGCAGGGGCTTCGCGGTAGAAAAATCGGACACGAGGATAAGTCCTTTCGGTGCGGGATGCCGCTACTATGGCAGAAAACAATCCCGGGTTCAATGCTCGCTCGGTTTTCATGCCGGTGAAATTCGTTTTGCACCGCCGGTCGCCGTCAGTATAATGGCCTTGAAAATAGGCTGAAGGCCGAAGTCCGAAGGCTGAAGTAAGGGCAAAGGCAATTAAGAAAACACAGCCTGCTTTTCGAGGGGATTTGAAGGTTTTTCCTCAGCCTTCAGCCTTCAGTCTTCAGTCTTCCATATCCTTCAAAGGACCCCCAATGACTTTGATGACCTCTGTGGATCCGGCCACTGGCCTTGTTGTGGATGCCTATCAGAGTATGGCGCCGGAGGTGGTGGCGGAGACCGTGGCTCGCACTCAGGAGGCCTGGCTGGCTTGGCGCTCGACGGGGCTCGATGAACGTGCGGCCCGCTTGCGGGAATTGGCCATGGTGGTGCGCCGACAGCGAGACGAACTGGCGCGACTGATGGCTCGCGAAATGGGCAAGGCGGTGACCGAGGGGCGCGGCGAACTGGAGAAATGTGCCGCAGTCTGCGAGTATTATGCGGAACAGGGTGCCGGCATGCTGGCCCCCGAAGCGGCGCCGAGCGATGCTGCCCGCTCCTATGTCGCGTTTCGCCCCTTGGGCGTGGTGCTGGCGGTCATGCCCTGGAACTTCCCCTTCTGGCAGGTGTTTCGCTGTGCCGCCCCGGCCCTGATGGCCGGCAACGGCCTGTTGCTGAAACATGCCTCCAACGTGCCCGGCTGTGCCTTGGCCCTGGAAAAACTGTTTGCCGAAGCCGGATTTCCCGCCGACCTGTTTCGCACTCTGCTGGTCGGCTCGCGCCAGGTCGAACCCGTGATTCGGCATCCGGCCGTACGGGCCGTGGCCCTCACCGGCAGTGAACCGGCCGGCCGCCAGGTGGCGGCCCTGGCCGGCTCGGTGTTGAAAAAAACCGTCCTGGAATTGGGCGGCAGCGATCCATTCATCGTCACCGATGGCGCCGATCTCCATCTGGCGGCGACGGTGGGCGCGCGGGCCCGCTGCATCAATGCCGGACAGAGCTGCATCGCCGCCAAGCGGTTCATCGTCTATGACGCGGTCTATGAGGCTTTCCTGGACCGCTTCCTGGCCGCCATGCAGGCATTGCGGGTCGGCCCGCCCCTGGAGGAGGAAACCGAAATCGGCCCCCTGGCCCGGGCCGATCTGCGCGACGAACTGCAGCAGCAGGTCGCGGCCTCAGTGGCCGCCGGTGCTCGCTTGCTGCTCGGCGGTGTTCCTCCGGAGGGGCCCGGCTGCTATTATCCGCCGACGATTCTGGCGGATGTGCGCCCCGGCATGCCGGCTTACGACCAGGAACTGTTCGGGCCCGTTGCCGCCGTGATTCGCGTGGCCGATGCCGAACAGGCCTTGCGGGTGGCCAATGACTCCCCCTACGGATTGGGCGCGGCTGTTTGGGACCGGGATGCCGCTCGGGGCGAGGCTCTGGCGGCCCGCATCGAGGCCGGCGCGGTGTTTGTCAACGGCCAGGTCAAAAGCGATCCGCGCCTGCCCTTCGGCGGTATCAAGGATTCCGGCTACGGACGGGAACTGTCCAGCTACGGCCTGCGGGAATTCGTCAATATTCAGACAGTGTGGGTGAGATAAAGCAGGCCGAAGGCTGAAGTCAGCAAAAACAGGCTGAAGAACAGGCAAAGGCAAAAAAGGAAACTCAGGCGGCTCTTCGACGGGGATTTTAGAGGTTTTACTTCAGTCTTCGGACTTCAGCCTTCAGTCTGCCTTCAAGTCTCAGTCTGTATAAAAAAAAGGATTTCTACTTGTGAGCAGAATGACCCGGTACATGTTGAAAACGACCAAATGGCTGCTGGTCCTGACTCTGATTCTGAGCGGCGCTCTGCTGTTGCCCATCCGGCAGGCCATCGGCACGGAGGATGACACGGCCATCATCGATGACTATATCGAGGAAATGCTGTCATCCGCCGAGGGCCAGGCGGAATTGGTGGTGGGGACCTGGCGGTTGGGGCTGGAAGCAGACACGATTCGTTTTTATCGTGAGCGTGAATTCCGGCCGGCCTGGATCGATGAAGGGGGCGTTGCGCCGGTGGCCCAGGATTTGGTGGCCTTTTTGGGAGAAATCTCCCGCGAAGGGTTGGAGCCGGCGGAATACCATTTGGAATGCATTCTGACCGGACTCGAACTGGCCCGCGTGTTCCAGGCCTATGAGGCCGGCAGCGATGCCGGCGGCCTGGCCCGCCTGGACGTGCTGCTGACCAACTCCTTTCTGCGGTTGGCCACCCATCTGTCCGTGGGCCGGTTCAATCCCATGAAGGTTTACGCGTCCGAATGGCAGGCTCCCAAGCACGCACCCGATCCGGTGGTCGTCCTCAACGATGCCCTGGCGGCCGGGGAAGTCCGCCAGGCTTTGCATCCGTTGCGTCCCGCCGACCAGGGCTATGACAAACTGGCCCATGCCATGGCCCGCTATCGGCAATTGGCGGCGGGCGGGGGCTGGCCGCGTCTGCCGGACGGGGCGGATGTCGCGCCGGGCCAGGAGGATCCACGTCTGCCCCTGCTGCGTCGCATCCTGGTGACCCTGGGCGATCTCGATGTCAATCAGGTCAGCCGCGAGGTGTTTTTGGATGAGGGAACGGCGGTCGCCCTGCGGCGTTTCCAGCAACGTCATGGCTTGCCGGCGACGGGTGTGCTGAACCAGGAAACGGTGCAGGAGATCAATGTTCCGGCGCGCCAGCGGGCCGACCAGATCGAACTCAATCTCGAACGTCGCCGCTGGACCCCGCGGGAGCCCGGCAGTCGCCATATCCTGGTGGATGTCACGGATTACAGCCTGGTGGTCAAGGATGGCGGACAGGAGGCCATGCGCATGGCCGTGGTGGTCGGCACGGCCTTTCGCCGGACGCCGGTATTTTCCTCCATGCTGACTCATATCGAGTTCGCGCCCTATTGGACCGTACCCCCGACCATCTTCAAGGAAGACAAGTGGCCGTTGATCCAGGCGGATGTCAATTTCTTGGCAAGGCACAACTATGAAATCGTGACCCGCAGTGCCAAGGGACGCCGTGTCATCGATCCGGCCACCATCGACTGGAGCAAAGTTACGGTCAACAACTTTCCGGGACTGTTGCGGCAAAAGCCGGGGCCCTGGAATCCTCTGGGCCGGGTCAAATTTTTGTTCGAGAATTCCTACGCGGTCTACCTCCACGACACCCCGTCCAAGGAGCTTTTTCTGCAGGATCAGCGTTCCTTCAGTTCCGGCTGTATCCGCCTGGAGCGGGCCGAGGACCTGGCCGCATACCTGCTCACCGGCCAGGCCGACTGGAGTCGGGAGAAGATCGTGGAAGCCATGGGCGGCCAGGCGCCGCGCACGGTATGGCTGCGCCGCCCCATTCCGGTGCACATTCTTTATCGCACCGCCTGGGTGGATGATGCGGGAAGAGTGCAATTCCGGCGGGATATCTATCAGCGGGATGCGGTGCTGCAGAAGATTTTTCAGCGGCAGAACCGGGCCGGCGGGCAACCGTAAGCCGGTTTCGGGTTGAATTTTTAGGAACTTCAGATCATAAAACAAAGCCGATGCGGCGGTTAGGATGCCTAACCCCAAATCGGCTTTGTGCTTCAGTCTTCAGCCTTCAGCCTTCAGCCTTCAGACTGTGCAGTTTTAAATAAGATTTTTCAGCCAGCCGAAGGCCACCAGAGTGCCGAGGGCCGAGCCGAGGTTGGAAAGAAAAAACACCAGCAGGACCCGGGTCAGGCGGTTGTGCCACCAGCCGCCCAGGGTGGCCAGGGAATCGTTGATGGATTCCAGATCCTGGACTGTCGGACCGGCCAGCATGGCCTGGACCGTGCCGCTGACAAAGCCGGCGCCGATGGCGGGATTGAGGGACGTGAAGGGGGCCGCGACAAAGGCCGCGGCTACGGCCAGGGGATGGCCGAGAGCGCCGGCCGCGCCGAGGGCGGACAGCAGCCCGTGGGCCAGCACCCAGGCCAGGGCGGTTTCCGTCAAGCGACTGCGGTCCCCGTAGAAAAAGCTGAAGACAAACAGGGCCATGACCAGGCCTGGTATGATCCAGGGCAGCAGCCGGGAAAAACCGTGGCGCGGCGGGATGCTGTCCAACTCCGCCAGTTCCGCCGCCGGCAGGGGGTCCTGCAGGTAACGGCAGATGCCGTCCAGATGGGCGGCACCGACCACGGCCAGAATTTTCCGGCCGGGAACTTCGGCAATCCGGGCCGCCATGTATTGATCCCGCTCGTCGACCAGGGTCTGCTTGGCAATGGGCAGAGCATCCCCCATTTCGTCGAGGAGCGCCGTCAGGGTGTCGCTGTCGCGCAGCCGGGCCAGTTGCTCTTCGTCGATTTCGCTGCCGTCGAACAGCCCGGCCAACAGGGCGGTAAGCAGGTGCATTTTTTTCCACCAGCCGGTTTTGCGCCAGACTCGCAGCAGAGTGGTGCGAATCTCCCGATCGACCAGATGCAGGGGCAAATCGCGCTGTTCGGCTTCGGCGGCGGCGGCGGCCAGTTCCGCGCCCGGTTGCACCCCGGTGCCCCTTCCCATGCGGCGCTGGAAGGAAGCCAGGGCCAGGTTGGCCAATAGATAGGGACCCTGGCCGCGGCGCAGGGCCTGGACCAGATTCAGATTCCGCCAGCGCTGCCGGTCCTGCAGAGCCTGGAAGCGCTGTTGGTCCAGTTCGACGCAGACCGCATCGGGCTGCTCCAGTTCGATGGCCTGACG
This sequence comes from Desulfuromonas sp. CSMB_57, assembly GCF_020194955.2. Lineage (GTDB taxonomy): Bacteria > Desulfobacterota > Desulfuromonadia > Desulfuromonadales > Syntrophotaleaceae > JAFCIY02. The sequence continues at coordinate 233,101 of NZ_JAFCIY020000023.1, forward strand.
GACGGTGTCAACGGATTGTTGGGATATATGGGCGGTGCCGATCAGAATGATCTCCCGACCGTCGAGATTGAGGCGGCGGCAGTCGGTGGTCTGCAGGGCGTCATTGGTACTCATCGTATGGAATCGCATCCTTGAGATTTGAGGATGAAAGGCGTGCCAACGAAAAAAGCGCCGGCATTGTGCCTGCGCTTTTTTCTTTACTGACTCTCCACACCTGCCGTGGGTTTTTAGGCCTCAAAGCGAGTCCTAAAAGGGGGGAAGGATTGTTGGCACATCAGGCGTCCCAATCAAAGTTGGGCTGGCTCACCGCGCCTCTGAACCCCTCCCGGATCAAAATTATTCCGCTAGGGCTTACCAACCTCACATGCAGGGTAGAGAGCTTTTTACCTGACCTCAATATAGTCAAAAAATTCGTTGCAGGCAAGGGCAATCTGTGGCCGAAAAAACAGGTGGTTCTGGCCCCGTTCTTGCTTAATGAGAATGAAGCGCAACCCTTGTCAGGGCTGCGCGCTTTCAAGACATTTCCTGCGTGCTTCCTGTCACCGCTGCCGGCCAGGAAACAGGGGCCCGGTCGAGAGTTTTTGTATTATGAAGATCCGCACCAAAATCAACGGCATGGGCGTATTGCTGGTACTCATGACGGCCGCAACCATGGTCGGCATTGTCGGCGTACAAAAAAGCCGCCTGTCGAATGCCCTGGTTGCTGAAGTCGATCAGCAGATGCGCATGGAGACCCAAAAGGCGGCCCAAAACGTCTACCTGATGTGCCGGATGATGCAGGAGTCCCTGGACTTAATGCTGACCAAGAGCATGCGAGTGGCCGTCACGGCTCTGGATGCGGCCGGCGGCATTCGCTTCGGCCCGCGTCAGGTGAGCTGGCAGGCAGTCAATCAATTGACCGGAGAAGGGCGTCCGGTGGTCTTGCCGGAGTTGCTCATCGGCAACACCTGGCCCGGTCAGGATGTCAGCATGGCCCGCCCCATGCCTCTGGTCGACCGGGTCCGGGAACTTCAGGGCGTCACCTGTACCGTATTTCAGCGCATCAACGAAGCCGGGGACATGCTGCGGGTGGCGACCAACGTGCCCGATGCCCATGGCCGGCGGGCCTTGGGCAGTTTCATCCCGGCCCGCCAGCGCGACGGCAGCGCCAATCCCCTCATTCAGAGTCTGTTGGCCGGGCGTGAACACAGCGGTCGGCTGTTCGTGGTCAACGATTGGTACATGGCCCGCTATCGTCCCCTGTGGGACCGTACCGGCACCCGGGTGGTCGGCGCCCTGTATGTCGGCCAGAAGCAGGACAGCATCGCCGCCCTGCGCCAGGGCATCACCGACACCGTGGTCGGCAAGACCGGCTATGTGTTCGTCATGGGCGGGCATGGCGAAGGCCGCGGCCGGCTCATCGTGCCGCAACCGGGACGGCAGGTGGGCGACTCCCTGCTGCAATCCCATCACTGGGAAACCCGTCAAGTAGCGGAACGCCTGCTGCACAAGGGGGCGCAACTGGAGTCGTCCGCGGCCGGCGACGGGATCCCGGTGCATTTCGAGCGTTATCGCTGGCGCAACCAGGGCGAAGAGGAGGCGCGCAGGAAAGTGGCCGCCCTCAGTTATTTCGAACCCTGGGACTGGGTGATTGCCGCCACCGCCTATGAGGATGACTTTGCCGGGACCTGGCAGAGGCTGGCCGATTCCCTGGATTCGATGATTTTCCGCGTCGGCCTGGCCGCTCTGGCCATCACCCTGGTTTCCCTGCTGGCGGGCCGGTTCGTGGCGGGCGGCATCGTGCGGCCCCTGGAGCAGACCATCCGCATGTTCGAGCGTATCGGCCAGGGGCGGCTGGACCAGCATCTCGACCTGGAGGCGCGGGATGAAATCGGCCAACTGGCGCGGTCCTTCAACCGTATGGTCGGCAATCTGAAAAGCGTAACCGCTTCGCGCAATGAACTGAATCGCGAGATTATCGAACGGACGCGCATCGAGGCGGAACTGCGGGCCATTTCCGATCGTCGTCAGGATCTGGAGACCATTGTCAACAGCAGTCCGGCAGTGGCCTTTCTGGGGCGGGTGGTGGAGGAATGGCCCCTGGAATACGTTTCGGAAAATATCCGCCAATTCGGCTATTCGCCCAACGAGTTTACCAGCGGCCGCCTGGCCCTGCTCAATCTGATCCATCCCGCCGATCAGTCCCGCGTCCAAAGTCAGCTGCAGGAACATGTCGACCAGAATTCCGGGGATCATCTGTCCCTGGAGTTTCGTCTGGTGCAGCGCTCGGCGAATGTCAGCTGGGTGGAGGGCCGCATCTGGCTGCGGCGGGACAATGCCGGCGCCGTGACCCATTTGCAGGGCGTGTTGCTGGACATCAGCGATCGCAAACAGGCGGAGGAGCGGGTCCAGCAATTGGCCTTTTTCGATGTGCTGACCGGATTACCCAATCGGGCCCTGTTCCTCAACCGGCTGGAGCAGGCCCTGGCCCAGGCGCAACGTGATGAGCGCCAGCTGGCCCTGATGTTCATCGACCTCGATCATTTCAAGGACATCAACGATACCTTTGGTCATGCGGTCGGCGATCTGGTGCTGCAGGCCTGTGGCCGCCGCCTGAGCGCCTGCATCCGTCGCAGCGATACGGTGGCGCGCCTGGGCGGTGACGAAATGATTGTGCTGTTGCCGGGCATCGATGATGCGGCCCAGGTGCGGCCCGTCGGCGAAAAGATTCTCAAGGTGATGTCGGCGCCCTTCCATCTGCAGGGGCAGCAGCTGTCCGTCACCCCCAGCATCGGCATCGTGCTGTTCCCGCGCGACGGTCAGGATGTGGATACCCTGCTGCAACGCGCCGACATGGCCATGTACGCCGCCAAACAGGGCGGCCGCAACCGCCTGGAGTACTATCATCCGGAACTGCTGCGCAACAGCCAGATCATGGTGGTGCGCGCCAATCCTCTGGTGCGCACGGATATTTCCGAAATGCTGACGGGAAGCTGAGAAAGGCAGGCTGAAGGCTGAAGTCCGAAGACTGAAGGAAGATCAGAAGCAGGCTGAAGGCTGAAGGCTGAAGGAGGTTCAAAGGCAGGCTGAAGGCTGTGATTAAAGGTTTTCGCTTTCCCTTCAGACTTCAGCCTTCGGGCTTCAGTCTGCTTTTATTCACCCGATACACAAAGGCGAGGATTTCGGCTACGGCCTGGTAGAGTTCCGGAGGGATTTCCCGGCCGAGGGGGATGCGGGCCAGCAGCTCCGACAGATCCGGGTCGGCAACGATTTCCACGCCGGCTTCCCGGGCCTTGGCGAGAATGTTTTCCGCGACGGCGCCATGGCCGCTGGCCACCACCACCGGCGCGCCGGCGCGATTTTGATCGTATTTGAGGGCGACGGCCCTTTTTTTGGTGTTTTTGTCCATGGCCTCAGATCCGGGTGTCAAGCAGACCCTGCCCCTCGGGGCGCAATTTTCGCAACAGTTCCTCCCCGGGCGCAACGTCCCCGACGGCGAACAGCAAGGACGCGGAGGCCTCGGCTTCCAACCTTTGCCGCAGGTCGCCGGACCAGGCTTCCAGCAGGGCGGCCGTCTCATCCCTGGCGCAGGTGAATTTCACCAGGATATCTCCCTCCGCCCAGAGCACATCGACGCGCATTTCACCCAGTTCCGTCAGATCCAGAAACAGGCTCAGGCGGCACGGCTTTTCCCCGTCTTGGCGGCGTCCCGAAGGCGATTGTTCGACCAGCAAAAGTCCGCGCTTGAGAAAGGGCAGGGGCAACGGCAGCAGCAAGGCACCCTCCGGCAGCAACTGCAAGTTGAGGCTGCGGGCGTGATCCAGGAGTTGCTGCAGTTCCCGTCCCTCCGGACCACCGCCCGATTCCTCCCCCGCCAGGGAAGCCGCGGCCTGCTGCAAGGCCCACTGCAGGGTGGCGCGGCTGTCCTGCTGGTCCGGCTGCAAAACCACCCCTAAATTTTCCAGCAGCACAGCCAGGCTCTGCCCGTCAGCCTCCAAAGGGATGGTATCCAGTTGCCTTGCCGTCTCCGCCAAAAGGCTTTTTGTTGTTTCATTCCAGCCTGTTGCGCCATTTTTTAATAGTTGGAACAGTTTATGCATATTAGGAAATTGCCGCCACTGGCCGACCAGCAGCTGCAACAGGGTGGTCATACCGGCGTCCTGGGGTGTGACCAGGCGCTGCAGTTCGATGTGGGGCGCGGTGCTGGTAACACGCAGGGAGAGTTGTTCCCCGGCGTGCAGGGGTAACCGGCTTTCAGCTCGAACCTGATGCCGTCCCAGTTCCAGCAAGGCCGAATCCCCGTCACTGTGCAGAACCGTCGCCTGCACAACCTGGCCGGGGCGTAGATCGAGGGGCGGTTTCCGGTCCGAGCCGGGCAAGGCCGGTGTCGGACTGGTTGGTTGGATGGTCAGGGAAGAGGCAGGAATTTTCATATGGTTTCTTTTCGGCGGTCAGGGCTGATTGCTTAAATCTTTTTGAAACCGGAAAAACCGACCTGAAAACTCTAAAGCATTTGTGATTTCAGGTCGATATGAATGCTAAACCTGCTCGAAGAGGAAACGAGGTCCCCATGCTTTATACCGCTTTGATTATCGGCGAGTCGGCCCCCACTCGGGAAGGGGTGGCCGCCTGTCTCAAGGACACCGCCCTGTTCCGGCGCAAGCTTTATTGCGTGGATGCCCGGCGGGCCATCCGCTGGCTGCAGGGTCACACCATCGATATGATTTGCTGTGACTGGCGTCCGGAAAACCGCACCGAGGTGGTGCAGTTGCTGGCCGTTCTGCGGCGGCGCACCGAGTGGATGGACCTGCCGGTGGTCCTGTTTACCGCCGGCGATGATCGCCAGTTGTGGCTCGAGGGCATGGAACTGGGGGTCTGTGACTGCCTGAGCCGGACGGCGCCGGAAGAAGAACTGCAGGTCAAGCTGCGCTGGCATCTGAAAAACCGCGAACGCATCCAATCCCTGCACCAGTCCCAGTCCAAGCTGGCGCGCATGGCCCTGTCCGACGGCCTGACCGGACTGTTCAACCGCGCCTATTTCGATGCCACCATGCAGCAGGAAGTGGCCCGGTGCGTACGCACCGGCAAGCCCCTGTCGCTGCTGATGGTCGATCTGGACCATTTCAAGCGCATCAACGATACCCATGGTCATCTGGCCGGCGACAAGGTGCTCGAAAAGGTCGCCGAGGTCCTGACCGCCTGCAGCCGGACTTCCGACACCGTGTGCCGGTTCGGGGGGGAAGAGTTTGCCCTGATTTTGCCGGAAACGCCCCTGAAAAGCGCCTGCGTGGTGGCCGAGCGCATCCGTGAGGCGATCAACGAAATGCATATCGGCTTTCCGGTGACGGTCAGCATCGGTGTCGGTTCGGCCAAGGGCTACAAATCCCTGCTGCCGGAACACCTCATTGCCGAAGCCGATGCCGCCCTCTACGAGGCCAAGCGCCGCGGCCGCAACCGCAGCGAAGCCTCTCTGTTCAGTCAGGGACTGATGCCGGATCTGAGCTTTTTCCGCAGGTTCAACCCGGCGGCGGCTTCGGCCTGACTCTAACGGGATTTTCAGGACGAAGCCAGCAACATGCCCAGAAAGCGGGCCCGGCTTTGCATGTTCTTGAACTGCTCCGTCAGGCAGAACAACTCGATGCGCTCCGTATCCAGGGGCAGAATATCCGCAAACGCCAGGGCCGTTTTATGGCCCTTTTCTGTTTTGGCCCCCATCCGCAGCACCGTCCCCAGGCAGTCGATATGTTCCAGGGTGGCGGCAGGCAGAATCATGCTCAGCCGCACCTGCTCTTCCAGCTTGAAACACTCCTCGCTGAAAAAACCCAGGCCGTTGCTGCTCAGACTCACCCGTCGCCGCACCGGTGGCCGGACCCGGGCTGCGGCAGGCCGGTCAGCGTTCGGCCGACAGCTCAGATAGATTTCCGTGTCGACCCGCAGGTTGTTACGGGTATGAGTGCCGGACTGGCTGGAGAGGATTTGCAGGCGAATCTGACGGGGATGGGAGAGGGACAGGGCCCGACCCTTCAGGGACAGATACTGCATGCCCTGCTCGCAGTGCAACTGCCACTCGCCGTTGGGGTCCAGGCCGGGAATCGGCCACATGAGAGGGAAGATCTGGACGTCCATCTGGCCATCACCCAGTTTGCGGGCCAGGCCATCCACCACCATGGGTGATTTCTCGTCCGTCGGCACTCTGATTTCCACCAGATGCCAGTCATCGAAGATGGGGCGCAGGGTTTCAGGCCAAGTCATGGATTTGACAGATGCCCCCTTTTACGGCTGGTGAAAACCGCCGGTGCCTGCCAGGGATGCGCTTTTTCATCTCATGGAAGCGGCGGATGGACCCGATTCAATGCCACTCACGGGTCCGGACCTTGTTGCGCAGTATTTCCCGCTGACGGGCCAGGCAACCGGCAACGATTTTGTCCCGGTCGGCGGAGGCCAGTTCGTAAAACTGCAGGGCTACCTGCAGCACCCCGTCCTCGCCGTAACAGGTGCGCACCACCTCGGCCCGGCAGGTCAGCACCTCCCCGGAGGCCGGCAACTGCAGCTGCAACTCGAGCTGGTCGAAGCGGCTCCATTCCTCGGGCAGGGGCAAGCGGATGCCGCAACCGCTGAGGTTGACCATGGTCCTGAGGATCTGGAACGGCGGCGGTTCCTCTTGATCCGGCGCCACCGGGCGGTAGCCGACCTCCATTTCCATGTCGACCCGGAAGAACTCCCGTTCCCGCAAGGGTTTGGGCGGGGCCAGGGCCTTGACCAGCAGGTCGCAGGGCCCCAAAATCTTTTCGATGCGGGTCTGCAGCTTGAAGGGGCGGCCCTGCACCCCGTACAGCAGCAGGCATTCGGCATGGCGGTGAAACTGGTGATGCCAGGAACGGCTGGTCGGCAAGGCTACTTCCAACAGGTTGCCGCTGCGATAGCGGACCATGACATCGATGGTGGCTGAGCCGTTCTCCGTGGCAGGCAGCATGATGCGCACGGTGCGGCCGTCGCGAAAGTGTTCCATGGTCTCCGATATACTTTCCATGAGCAAGGCACAGTTCAGGGGTTCATGGGACCCGATGCACGGAGTACCGGGCATCCGGGTGAATACTGCGCCGATATTACCAGCTGCCAACAATTCTGGAAACCTTTTCTTCCTGGCTGGTCTTATATCCTCCCAGGGCCGTCAGTCCCTGTTGCAGGCGCTGCAGTTCCTCGCCGATGAGCGCCTTGCGGGTGCGGGCCTGTTCCTCCAGTTCGCGGCATTGGCGGACGATGGCCGCCATCAGCTCCAGCCGGCGGCTGAATTCGGGCCGACGGCGCAGCAGTTCCTGGTCCTGCTGCCAGCACCCGGCCAACCGGGCATCCAGGTCCCGGGTGCGATCCTGCAGGGCCAGCCAGCGTTCCTGAGCCTGGATCAAGTCCTCCGGTCGATCCGTCTCCATGGCTCTGGCGACCTCTTGCAGACTCTCCTCCAGTTCCGCGTAGGCAGCCACCGAAGCCGCCATCAGGGCAACGCTGTCCGGCCCCGGCGCCGTCACAGACAGGCCTTCATGGGCTGGTAGGCGGCCCCGGGCACCGCCGCCGGCACCGGCTGGGTTTCGTTGCGGGCGATGTCGATGGCCTGTTTCCAGGTATTGCGCAGATCGCACAGCATGCCCTCAACCCGGCTCAGGGGTTGGGGGTCGTTGCTGGTGTTGGTCTGGATCATTTCCCGGATCATGTAGTCATACAGGGCATCCAGGTTGGCCGCGATCTCTCCGCCGACCTTGTGATCGAGAGTGTTGCGGAACTCCATGACGATGGCCATGGCCTTCCGGATGCCTTCCGCCTTGGCGCCGCGATCGCCGCTGCTGATGCCCTCCAGGGCCTGGCGCGTGAAGCGGATGGCACCATCGTAGAGCATGAGCAGGATCTGCTCCCGCGATGCGGTGGTGACCTGGTTGCTTTGGTATTGGTTGTAATAGGCGTTCATATGGGCTCAATCCTTCCCTGGTTGAGGTTCCCGATTTTTCAATTGCGTATCAAGTTGTTTGCCATGACAGGCAAATCGACTTGTTTACTTTAAGGAAAATAAGCTTAATTGTTGCAACAGATAATTTCCCTGACTGTTAAGACTGCTGACCATCTTTTCCATGGCGGTAAATTGGGCCCGCAGCATGGTCTCCCGTTTTTCCAGGCGGGCTTCCTGTTGCAAAATATTGTCGCCAATGCTTTTTAGGGTACGGTCCGTGCCGGCTTGGCGGGTTGCGGCCAACCCGGTGCCCCGGTCGGTGGCCTGCTTCAGGAAGTTGATAAAATTTGCTGCTGCGCCATCGGTTCCATCGCTGCCGGCCAACAGACGGTCGATACCAGCCAAGTCTTGGTCGATGGCCTTGTTCAGCACTGCATCATCGATCACCAGAGTGCCGTCGCGCTGGGTCTTCAGACCCAATTGGGACAAGGTGGCGAAGTTGTCGCTGCCGGCGACGGGGGTGGTCAGCAAGCTCTGGAGATTGCGCCGGACACCCGTCAGGCTCGAATCCCGGCCCCAATCGCTGGTCTTCTGCTCCGAAATGAAGGACATGATGCTGTTGTAGGCCGTCACCAAATCTTTGATCTTGGTCTTAACGGCATCGCGGTCCGCTTCCACCGTCAGGGAGGTACTGTCTCCAGCCGTGGCATGGGGCTTGGTGACGGTCAGGGTCACGCCGGGGATGGCGTTCTCAAAAGTATTGCTGCCGCTGGTGATGGTGATTCCATCCACGACGATGGTGGCCAGGGACTGGGTCTGGGTGGTACTGAAAGCCAACGGTTCGTATCCTTCGGCGGTGACCCCGTCAGTCATGCTGACGTTAAAGGGCTTGCTCGCATCCGTCCCGGTCAACACCAGGCGAAAGCCGTTGCCGTCGTTGATGATGCTGGCCGCCACCCCGGACGGATTGTCGCCGGTGTTGGCGGCATTGATCTTGTCCCGCAGACTGCTCAGGGAATCGTTGTCGATAGCGATCTCGGTGTCGCCGATCATCAGCGTTCCGCTGACAAAGTTTTTTTCACTACTGCTGGCATAGGACGCGTCGCTGACATCCTTCTGCTGCCGGGCCAGACTCTGCACCTCGATGTTGTAGCTGCCCGCACCGGCCGTGCCTTTGGCGGTGGCGGTGTAGTAGTCGCTGGAAGCGGCGGTGGCTTTATAGGCATTCACCTCGCCCTTGGTGTCGACCGCCTGGAACTTCTCGAGGAGGGTCTTGAGTCGTGTGTCCAGGGTGTTGAAGGCGGATTGACGACTTTTCCAGAAGGTCTGGTCGCTTTCCAGACGCTCCAGGGGCTTGCGTTCCAGCTTCATCAACTGGGTGATGATGCTTTCCGTATCCATGCCCGTGGCCAGCCCGCCGAAATTAACTGAAGACATGCTGTCCTCCCCAACCCTCAGGTGCGCGCGTCGATGAGGCTGCCGCGCAGGCTCTGCAACTGCTCGCCGGCACTCATGATTTCCTCGGGCGGAATCTGCCGGATCACTTCGCCGGAATCCGCATCCACCAGGCTTATCACCAGTTTTTCATTCCGCTCATCATTTTCAAAACGGACGCTATAAACCCCGTTTTCCGTCAAAGCCTTGATTTTATCCAGTACCTCTTCGGGGTTGATTTTCTTTTCCAGATCCGCCGGTTCCGGCTCGCTGGCCATTTTATGCCGGTTGCGCTCGACATTTTCCGCCGGAGACGGAGCCGGATTGGGACTGGCGCTGCCGATGGCGGTCATTTCCACACTCATGTCGTCCTCCTCAAGGCCTGCCCGCAGGCAGCATGGCGGCGGGGGTGAGAAACTCACCCCCGCCTGGTTAAGTTATGGATTTAGCCGAGCAGTGACAAAGCCAGCTGCGGGGTCTGGTTGGCCTGCGCCAGGATGGACACACCGGCCTGTTGCAGGATATTCATCTTGGTCATCTCCGAGGTTTCCGTGGCGATGTCCGCATCGCGAATCCGGGAACGGGCGGCGGAGAGGTTTTCCGAAACGTTGTTCAGGTTGGCGATGGTGGATTCCAGACGGTTTTGCTTGGCGCCCAGTTCACCGCGCGTATCGTTGATGGTTTTGAGAGCATCGTCCAGGCTTGAAATGGCCGTAGAAGCACCGGTGGCCGTGGTCACGGAAAGGGAGCTCAGTTTGTTGCCGGTGGCGCCCAGAGTCGAGGTCGTAACCTTGGAGATTTTGACTTCGATCTGCGAATCCGTGCCGGCATTGGCCCCAACCTGGAATTTGGCGCCAGTGGTTGCAAAATCACCGGTGAGCAGTTTCATGCCGTTGAATTCGGTGGTTTGCCCGATACGATCGAGCTCGTCACGAAGCTGGCCGAATTCAGAATCGATGGCGGTGCGGTCAGCGGTGGCATTGCTGCCGTTGGCGGACTGCACGGCCAATTCGCGCATGCGCTGCAGGATGTTGCCCATTTCGCCGAGTGCGCCTTCGGCGGTTTGCGCAAACGAAATGCCGTCGTTGGCATTACGCACCGCCTGGTTCATGCCGCGAATTTGGGAACTCATACGGTCGGAAATGGCCAGACCGGCGGCATCGTCCTTGGCACTGTTGATGCGCAGACCCGAAGACAGACGCTGCATGCTGTTTGCCAGCGAGGACTGGGATTTGGCCAGGTTGCGCTGGGCGTTCAGAGACTGAACGTTGGTATTGATGGTTAATGCCATGGTAATCCTCCATGAAAGGTGTTTCCGGGCTTCCGTGCCCGAAGGTTTTGCTGCGAAGAACCGTTAAGCGATTAAGATATCGTTGCCGGTTTCACCCCCTTTCCATGGCGAGCAAGGGGGCTTCGATAAAGGTTATCGAACCCCGGGTTGCCGCTGCGGTAAAGCAGCGGACAGCCCGGATGTGGCTCGCAATACAACTTTCAAAGAACCAAGTGTCATTCTAGTGTGGTACAACGAGCCCGCCCCCGAAACCGCCAGAACGGTGCCCGATTATCCCTGCAGCAGGGACAGGGCCAGACTGGAACTCTGATTGGCCTGGGCCAGGATGGACACACCGGCCTGTTGCAGGATGTTCATCTTGGTCATCTCCGAGGTTTCCGTGGCGATGTCCGCATCGCGGATTCGGGAGCGGGCGGCGGAGAGGTTTTCCGAGACGTTGTTCAGGTTGGCGATGGTGGATTCCAGGCGGTTTTGCTTGGCACCCAGTTCGCCGCGGGTGTCATTGATGGTTTTGAGAGCATCGTCCAGGCTGGAAATGGCGGTGGAAGCGCCGGTATCCGTGGCCACGGAAAGGGAGCTCAGCTTATTGCCGGCGGCGCCCAGGGTCGAGGTCGTGGCCTTGGCGATTTTGACTTCAATCTGTGCGTCCGTCCCGGCATTCGCTCCAACCTGGAACTTGGCGCCGGTCGTCTCAAATCCGCCGGTCAGAAGTTTCATGCCGTTGAATTCGGTCGTGCTGGCGATGCGGTCGATTTCTTCCCGGAGTTGGCCGAATTCGGCATCAATGGCGGTGCGGTCGGCGGTGGCATTGCTGCCGTTGGCGGACTGCACGGCCAGTTCGCGCATGCGCTGCAGGATGTTACCCATTTCGCCGAGGGCGCCTTCGGCGGTCTGGGCAAACGAAATGCCGTCGTTGGCATTCCGTACCGCCTGGTTCATGCCGCGAATCTGAGAGGTCATGCGGTCGGAAATGGCCAGGCCGGCGGCATCGTCCTTGGCACTGTTGATGCGCAGGCCTGAAGACAGGCGCTGCATGGAATTGGCCAGGTTGGCCTGAGCTTTACCAAGGTGACGCTGGGTGTTGAGGGACTGGACGTTGGTGTTAATGGTGATAGCCATGGTTTTCCTCCGTGAAAGTTGGGGCGCGGGCATCCTTGCCCTGCCGGAAAAATTGGTGCTGCGATATGGTGATCTGAACGATGTTCCCCGGGTTCAGTATTCATATCGACTGCATCAGAGGAAACTTTAGAAGATTTTTTTTGAGGAAGGTTTTTAAGAAGGGGATCGGTTGTCCCTGAGACTGCAAATCCAGGAAGGATATTTCTCTCTTGGGCGGGAAAGGAGCTTTAGTCCCTTGTCGAAGGCGTATGAGAGGACAGGGTGAGTCGTACGGAACTATTGTTGAAACAGTCCCTTTCTTTCACCTTGCAGGCCGTGTCGTCCATTTCCATGGCGGATAGTACCACCCGGTACAGATAACCTTCATTGACCTGGGCATGCAGGATATGCCCAGAGAGAGTCGCTGAAGCCTGGTCCGTTTCGATTCTGATCCAGTGCTCGCGGTCACCGACTTCCACCATTCCCGAGGTCATGCCAAGAGCACCGGTTGCGGAGACCAGGGTGGATACCGGAGCCAGGTGGTTGATGTCCTGGCCGTTGACATGGAAAGTCTCAGGTGTCGGTCCGCCGTTATGGGTGCGAAAGAACAGCGATTTTTTGCAAAAGGCTTCGGGGTTGAGGGTGACGTGCCCCAAACGCAGGGTGCCAAGGGGGCAGGAGGGCCAATTAAAGGTGTATTTGATGGAAAGCAAGGCCATGGCTCGATTGGCTCGGATGGTTTTTCTCACGACTCCCAGGTGGGTTTGGATTTCGGCCCTGATGCAGATTTCATCCCGGCCAAAGGTTATCTCCGGGCTTACGGGGACCAGATCGGTGGTTTTGTGCTGCCCGGCCACTTCCAGGACGAAGTGTCCGGTGTAGTAGTCCATGCCGAAGCGGATATCGTCGAAATAGCCGTGCGGCAAAGTGCCAAACAAGGAGATGGAGCCCAATTTTTTGTCCCACCAGTCGTGGATGGCCAAACCTCGCCGCAGGTTCAGACGAAGTTTTTGCGCCGGAGTCTCAACCACCAGCAAATGGCCCTCATGCCAGAATCGAATATCCGCGGGCTGGGGTGTCGGTGTGGGCAAATCATCCGGTAACGGCAAGGGTGCTATACGGCGTTGCATCGCATCCAGTTGGACGCGCATGGCCTGCCAACGCCGGGAGGTGATGTGAGTACGGAAATCGCTGCTCCACAGGTAGCAGAGCTCTTTCCAGTCTTCGTCACGGGCATTCCCGGTTGCATCCATGGTTTCGAAGATCCGCCAACAGGCGCTGTTGATCGCCAGGTCATCACGGCCGCTGACGCTCCATCGCAACACGTTGTATTTGGCCTGCTTCTTTACCGGAATCGGTTGGGCCGCCGATTCCAGGCGCAGTCGGTTGCCTGCCCCAGGAAGCCGTAGATAGTCAAGGATGGCCTTTGGCTTGAGCAGGAAATAGCGCTGGTCGGCAAGAAGGGCGGCATAGAGTCCGTCGATGCGCTGCCACTCGCACTGCTCCGCCAGGGCCGCTTCAGTGTGAAACCGGCCGGGGCGGAAGTCAAAGATTTCGGCATCATTGCCGTAGAGGGCGAAGGTGCGTGCTTCGGCGCTATGGTGGCCGGCCAGAAACTCCAGGTACTCTTCCAGTTCAACTTCGCCATGCACATATCGCTGAAATTTCTGGAAGGGGATGGATTTGTTCCAGATCACGGGCATGACCGAACTATCCGGCCCTTCGACGTATTGAGGCAGGTATCTCCAGTTCGCCGGCCATTCGGGATGATTGCTGGCGGGATTGTCCCACTCCATGATGAGGGCCTGGTAGCCCGCTTCGAGATAGATGGGAACCAGTCCGCCTGAAAATGCCTGTTCGTTGACAAACACCAATTGCGGCTGCAAACCAAGCAGTTTTTCGTAGGTCCGCAGGCCGAGGCGCTGGTTGGCCTGGTTGACTCTGGCCGGCACCAGGGGGCCAATGATCTGGGCGTAGCCGCTGCCGATAAACTCGGCCGGGCCAGAGTGGCACAGGGAGCGTAGTTCGACGAGCCAGGCCGGATCGATGGCGGCGATGGTTTCCAGCGTATATCCGGTCGCTTCAATGCCGATAGGCAGTTGCCGCTGCCGGATCAGCTTAAGTAGGGGCCAGTAGCAGCGCGCAATCACTTCCGCTCGCTGCTCGGCCTCGATGGACGAGAACATCAGGTTGAGGTGGAAGATGGAGTACAGCCCAAGAGGCTTCATGTCGGCCTGCCTAGACGGCTTCCGACGGGAAGGCTTGCCATGGCGTCCGGGACTGCCTGGTCCTGTTCCCACTGCAGGCTGGTCAGCAGCACGGTGCCCTCACCGCAAGCCACCAGAACCCCATGGGGCAAAACGTCGATGACGGTGCCCGGGGTGGCCCGGCGGCGATCCTGGGATTCGCGGCAGGCCCAGATAAAGAGTTTGCGGTTGTCGACCAGGGTAAAAGCGCCGGGATAGGGATGGGACAAGGCCCGCACCCAGTCATAAATCCGGCGTGGGGACCAGGACCAGTCGAGCAGGCCGTCCTCAGGTTGTCGCCGGGGCCAGACCGTTGCTCTGTCATTATCCTGAGGTATCCGTGGCGGATGCCCCGAAGCCAGAAGCGGCAGGCTCTGCACCAGCAACCGGGCGGCCACGTCGTCGGTGCGCGCCCCGAGGACCCCGGCGGTATCCTCGTAATGGACGGGCACGGCCTCCTGCAACAGCATATCGCCCGTATCGGCTTCGGGGCTGCACCAGAACAGGCTGACGCCGGTACGCTCCAGGCCCTTGATCAGCGTCCAGGGGATGGGAGCGCGGCCACGGCCTTCGGGGAGCAGGGTCGGATGCATGCCGATGAAACCCTGGCGTGGTGCGGCCAGCAACTCTTTTCCGATTAACTGAGAAACGCCGATCACCATGCCGACATCGGGACGGCACTTCTGTGTCCAGGTCAGAATCTCAGGATCGTGCAGTGTGGTAAAAGGGCGCGCATTGAGTCGGTAGTCCCGCACCAGGTCATCAAAGGCACAATGGGCGACGGTGATTCCGGCTTTGGATTCATCCAGGTACAGCAGCCCGGCAATGTGGGCGCCGGCCTGCAGCAGGGCTTGCAGACAGCGACGGCCGACGATGCGGGCGCCTACATAGACGATGCGCACCTTCCTGAAGTCCGGTTTCATGAAAGGATCTCGCGTAGCAGAACAAAGGGCTCGGCGGCTTTGACGCCGACCTGGCTGCCCCAGGCTTTGGCCCGCGCCTCCAGGGATTCCAGGGAACGGGCGTGGGGAAAGTCGCGCAGTTCTCCATGGTAGATCGACATGGCTTCGAGCTTTTTTGCTATCACGTGGGTGATATCCAGGAAGACATTCGGTACAAACGGCAGCGCCGGATCGCCCCAGCCGGTTGCGGAGGGTACTTCCATGGCCAGAATGCGTTGCACGGAACTTGCCGGCAGCGGCCGGCAGGCGGTCAGGACGGCCATGGCGGTGCGCTGATGATCGATGTTGAGGTCACCAGGGTGGTGGGTGTAGACGATTCCTGGTTGAACATCGCCGATAACCGCCTCGATGGCTTTGACGATATCGAGCAGGTCCACCCCGTCAAAGCGGTTATCGGGGAAATCGAGCAAACGCAGATCGGTAACGCCGAGGATGGCCGAGGCTTGCTCGGCATGCCGGCGCAGGGCGGCCAAGTCACGCTGATCCATTTCTTGCGGATTGGCCAGCCGGGAAGACAGGCCGCTGCCGAGGATCAGCACGCTGACCCTGTCGCCCTTCGCAACATGGCGAACGATGGCCCCGCCGGCGCCGAGAACTTCGTCATCGGGATGGGCGGCAATCACCAATACGTTCATAGGCCCTCGGTTTTTACGGTGATAGCATTCACCGCCTTTTCGGCACGGCGAATTGCCTCTTCCCTGTTGTCCGCGACGGCGATAACCAATCCGGCCGAGGCGTTGGAATCAGTCGGCAAGCGCACGATGTCACCCGGGTTGACCGTCAGACGTACCATGGCTATGCCCGGCAAGGCGCGGGCCGTATTTTCGCCCTCGATGGCGATAACGCGTCCCGGTTCCGGGAAAATCAGCCGCAAGGCCACCCCCTGTTCGAATTGCGGTTGCAAAGCCTTTTCCTCTACGGATAATCCCAGTGACAGGCGGATCATGGCCAGAACCAGATCGACACCGACATTGAGGGGGATTTCATGGGTACAGAACCAGCCACCGGAAAGCCGTGCCGCCAGTTCGATAACGTAGGGCTTGCCGTCGCTGAGCACCATATCGCCCTTGACCACGCCTCGGGTAACGCCAAGACTGGTCGCCGCCTTTTGCACCAGATCGCGCACCGATTCACGCGCTTCACCCGGTAAAAAGCTCGGCATGGTGCCGCCGTTTTCGATGAAATGGGGGGCGTAACGATCGATAAATTCGTAGTTGCGATCGGCAAAACCCGGCGTATGACAGATGCCGTCCAGTACGATGCTTTCGGTGCTGATCTGCGGTCCCGGAAGGTACTGCTCGACCATGACCCGACCGCCTGGCGATTGAACGATGGCACGTTCATAGGCAGAAACCAAATTGACCTCCGGGGTCAAACGCTGTACCCCGCGCCCCCCGCGGCTGTCGACCGGTTTAAGCACCAACGGCAAGCCCCGTTCCTTCACCAGGGTTTGCAGGTGCTCTGCCGATTCCACCGCACTGAACCAGGGGATGGACACGCCGTCGGTGGCAAATTTTTCCTTCATGGCCAATTTGTCCATGGCGCGGGCCGCCACTTCGACGGGGATGCCGGGCAAGCCGAGGTCGGCGGCGACCGCGGCGACGGTCAACGGTACATCGGTGGCCAGACACATGACACCGTCGATCGGCCGGACTTCCCGGTTATAGCGCCGGGCTTCGGTAAGGGTGGCCCCGACGTCGTAGGTGCTGGCGATCAAACGCCCATCGGCCGCCTGCAGTCCCGGCGCCTGCGGATTCATGTCGCTGACCACCACGTGCAAACCGAGTTCACGGGCTTTTTCGATCCCCGGCAGAGCTTCCATGCCACCGCCGACAAAAAGCAACGTTTTGCCTGCATATTCAGACAAAGTACATTCCCCCGTTAAGGTTTAAAGTTTGTCCGGTAATATACCCGGCTTCGTCGGAGGCAAGAAACGCAACCGCGGCAGCGACCTCTTCCACGTTGCCGAGACGGCGGGATGGGATCAGTTTGACCTTTTCCTGGCCAGCAAGGGTCGCCAGTTCCGAGGAGGACATGTCCGTCTCAACCAAGCCGGGAGCGATCGCATTGCTGGTGATGCCATCGGCAGAATAAATTTTGGCCATGGAACGGGTAAAACTGATTAGTCCCGCCTTGGCCGCCGCGTAATGCACTTGGTTGAATCCTCCCCATTGGCCACCGATAGAACTGATGTTGATAATTCTTCCCCAGCCGGCTTCTATCATGGATGGCAATGTCTCTTGTGTTAGGGCGAAGGGGCCTGCCAGATTGATCTTTAGCATCCGGTCCCAGTCCTCATCGGTAATGGTCAAAAACGGCTTTTCCTGTGCGATAGCGCCATTGTTGACTAAAATCCCGACTTGCGCTCGGAAATGTTCGCGAATGCGAGCCAGAGCGGAGCGAATGCTTTTGCGTTCTTCAAGATCGATCTGTACAGGGAGGGCGTTAGGGAATTCAAGCGCAAGTTTCTCCGCTCCCTCCGGATGATGGCAATAACCCACTGCAACGGAAAACCCATCCTGTAGGAAGCGTCGGCTAATACCATAACCTATTCCCCTACTGCCGCCAGTTACTAGGACAATGTGGTTACGTTTATTGTTCATTGAGGGCTCTTCTTGTGCTTGAGTAATTCTTTGGCAGCTGATGTCAGGTGGCGGGCGGTAAGACCGAATCGTTCGGCTAATTCCTCTGGTTCACCAGACTTGCCGAATTGATCCTGAACGCCTACGATTTTCATCGGGACCGGAATTGTCTGGCAAAGCAACTCGGCTACAGCACTGCCCATGCCTCCAAGCATGTTGTGGTCTTCCGCAGTCAAAATCGCTCCAGTTTCACGAGCCGCAGCAAATAATTCATTGCGGTCCAGCGGCTTGATGGTCGCCAGATTGATAACTCGCGCTGTGATACCCTCCTGTTGGAGCCTTTCGGCTGCTTCAAGGGCTCTGGCTACCATGACGCCGGTGGCCACCAAAGTTAGATCATTTCCTTCTTTGATTCGGTAGGCTTTGCCTATGGCAAAGCCTGCGGCAGGTTCGGTAATAATTGGTGCCGGGCTGCGCCCGATACGCATATATACGGGGCCTTTGTGATCCAGTATGGCAGGCAATGCCTGCATCAACTGATTGGCATCTGCCGGCACAACGACGGTTACATTCGGGATGGCTCGCATGGTAGCCAAGTCTTCCAACATCTGCGCGGTGGCGCCGTCCGGACCGACATCAAGTCCCAAGTGTGAACAGCACAGTTTGACGTTGCGCTCCGCGTAGGCAATGGCGGTGCGAAACTGCTCGTGCGCCCTCATGACGCCAAACGCGGCAAAGGTTGTCACCACCGGAATGATACCTGTATCGGCGAAACCGGCGGCTGCTGCCACCATGTTCTGTTCGGCAATGCCGAATTGGATGGTTTTCTCCGGGAACGCATTTACGAAGGGTTTGGCACCGGTACCCCCCGCAACGTCAGCATCGAATAGGACGAAATCGTCCCGTTTCCCGGCCAGATGCGTCAATCCACGGCCAAAGGCGTCACGTAGGGAGATGGATTCACCCAGGTTCCAATAGGACAATTCAGACATCACTAAGCCTCCAAAGCGTGCAGCGATTGATGCAATTGCTCATCGGTGAGGGTGGAACTGCCATGCCATATCTGTTGATTTTCCATAAAAGGTACACCCTTGCCCTTGGTTGTGTGGGCCAGGATGAACGATGGCTTATCCGCAGATTCTCTGGCGCTGTCAAGAGCGGAGCAAAGCTGCCCCATGTCGTGCCCGTCTACTTCCAGGACCTGCCATCCAAAGCAGGATAACTTGGGGGCTAGCGGAGAAAAGTTCATCTGGTTTGCCACCGTATCTTCTCCCTGTAGGCCATTTGAATCGAGGATAGCGGTTAGTGACCCTACCTTGTGATGGCCGGCCGCCATGAAGGCTTCCCAAGTGCTGCCTTCTTGCATGTCTCCATCTCCTAAAATGACATAGGTGCGGAAATTCCTCCCCGTATAGCGAGACCCGAGCGCCATGCCCAATCCCTGTGATAGGCCCATGCCTAGAGACCCAGAAGGAGCATCAACTCCGGGAATGCGTACATCTGGGTGTCCTTCAAGAAAGTGATCGATCTTTCGCAAACCGATGGTTTCTTTTGGGGGAAAAAAACCCTTAAGCGCCAAGGCTGCATAGAGAGCGGGGCAGGCGTGGCCTTTTGCCAGCACAAGTCGATCTCGTTCCGGCCAGAAAGGATTGGCGGGATCTACCTGCATTTCACGGAAATAGAGTACGGCAAGGATATCTGCTACGGACAGACTGCCACCGGGGTGGCCGGAGCGGGCATGATAAATTGCCTCAATGGCTAGTTTACGAATCTTTCGGGCGCAATTATGCAAATCAATCATGATCCCTCTCTCTTTTATCAATTGTTAAAAAATCACGAAAACGAAAATTATTCGACAAAAAATAATTCAATAAAATTCAATTTAGGTTACCCTCTAGTGAGCAACTTGTTCCGCATATTTTTTATATCAGTACAGACCATCTAGGTTTAATCCAAATTTCACTGGCTTCTGCCTCATAAATTACTACTTTAAAAATATTAAAGAGCAGAAACATCGGAAACGAACGAAGTGTGAGGAAGCTACTAGGGTAGTTTGAAAAAATAAAAAAATATAAATTATTTAAAAATTTTTGTTTTAAGTTTCTTATATTATATCTCTGGTAACTTCTGCTTCACAGAATAACCAATTTGCGTAGCGCTCTTGTAGATTAAAGGAGGAATTATTTAATGCCATGTCCTGTCTAAGCAAGTGTTGATCTAAGTTATCGAGAAAAATGTCCAGGTTTTTTGGAAGAATTTCTAAGTCACAATCTAACGAAAGCGGCTTTATGGTGTCAAGTTCTTCGCAAACTCTCGAAGCATTTGGGTTTTCTGAAAAAGGAAAAATTGGAACACCGGCTAGTGCTGCGAATACGAAAGAGTGACGTCGAATACCTACCAAAAGCCTTAAACTTCGATATAATTTTTCGTAATCTCTAATATCTAAAATTTCATAATCAATATACTGAAACGAAATTAGCTTGTTTATTTTTTCAAAAATTGTTCGATCATCATAGTTGGGATTATCTATGCCATAGTATTGGTGTGGAATGCCAATCACTTCCACGTTCCGTTCTTGAAGCAAACGGACTACCGTTGCCATATTTTTAAGATATACTTCCTCAGGCACCCCTCCCCATCGGTTGTTGATTAATCTGACGGTAAGTCCCGCACGCATGGTGGTGTTGGGCTCTTCGTTTCTTCTCCAATCCAGACCGTAGGCAGGGTCAGGTAAAATTGTAATGTTTTTTTGATTGCAACCAGCCAACAGCAGGCATTTTGATGAACCTTCAT
The DNA here is from genome assembly GCF_020194955.2 of Desulfuromonas sp. CSMB_57. Taxonomy (GTDB): domain Bacteria; phylum Desulfobacterota; class Desulfuromonadia; order Desulfuromonadales; family Syntrophotaleaceae; genus JAFCIY02. The sequence continues at coordinate 253,425 of NZ_JAFCIY020000023.1, forward strand.
CCCTTACTGCTACGCGTACGGAATTGTCGACAATATACCGAAGCCACATCTCGCCTTCGCGCGTTTTGTTAGGCACGATGGTCATCGCATAGATATAAACGGGAATATTTAAAAACCGACACAAAGTTACCAAGGTGGCGAAGTACATCAATGGGCCCCGCATTACATCAAGGCTGAAGTCGATAAGTAATCTTCCACCGCCGATAATTAAACCCTTCGACCCTTCCAATTGCTGGCGCAACCTGTGAAGATGCTCTGGGTTGTCCGCATAGTTGAATCCATTGAAAAATTTTCCCAGGCTTTCGGCACGGGTATTAAACTCAAAATTATCAATCAATTCTGATGCGCTATAAGTATCAACTAGGTGTTGATGGCGGTGGCGTGAAAGAATTTTTACATCGTATCCACGATTATCAAGGATACTTTGCAAAAAGGATAACATGGCGTAGTCGCCAACGTTTTTGGTATCATATCCACCGGCCAAGACGAAATAAGGCCTACTCATGTCGATCTTCTCCGAAGTTAGGATTGAAAAATTCCATTTCCGATTCGATTGAATTGAAATTTTTTCTGCTTACAAATTATAAAGCTTTATCAATTCTATGGTATCCCCATATTGATTGTATAGGGCCTGATACACCTCTTCTTCAGAGGCGCGCGTGGAAATAACTACAATGTCACCATTTTTAAAAATATTTAAGCTTGGTTTTCGACACTCAATGTTGGCTATTTCTTTTCCCCACTTGGTCTCGCTGTTATCAAGCATATACCTAATGTTGTAGTTTTTCTTAATATCTGTATTACATAATAGCTGGCTCGTATGGATGCCGGCCCCCCATAAAAAAATGTCTGAACCTATTTTTATGTTTTTCAATAAATGATTGTTTATCCGCAACCATTCCGACTTATCGAAATTCAAAAATCTATTAATAACTCCTGCGCTGTTTCTGTCTTGGCGATATTTATACTGAAAGTTAGGACTTTTAAATTTTTTAGCAATAACGGTCACAACGGGGTAACGACAGGCTTTGTATAATTTAGTCTGTAATTGTATCTCGAAACCGCATGCCTCGATCATCTGAGTGAATAAGTCAGCTGTGAAATAATTTATATGTTCAAATGACAGGTATCCGGTTGGAAAATATTCTTCTTTCTCCAAAAGGGGGACTTCTGCGAGCAACCACCCACCTGGATGGAGGAACTCATTGCATTTCGTCAAAATTAATTTTGGATCATAGAGATGTTCAAGAACATGAGTAAGAATTGCAAGATCGTAGCGTTGATCTGTTTCAAATTCTTCAAACTCCATACAGACTGAATCGATGTTATAAAAAATTTTGGCTATCTTTCGGTTGAACTCACTAGGATCAATCCCTAATACAGAGTCAGCTCCTGCTTCCTGATAACGACTGAGGGTATATCCATCAGAGCATCCCACCTGAAAAACCGTTTTTGGCACGTTTCCGGCGAGTCCAAGTAGGTCGTTAATGTTGCGTGTAACGCTAATTATTTTCTCCTCAGTCGGCTTATAGTTGTCAGAAAAACAATTGTAGACTGCAGTGGTTTTATAGAAATGCGTCATTTCATCCGGAGTTACCGTTGGGCTTTGCTGTATCATACCGCAATCCGGACAGTGGGAAAATCCAATGATTTTCTTACCCAAACCAGGAATATGCCATTGATCCTGCGCAAGAATTTGAAGTGTAGATGAACATAAGGCGCAACGTCTTATCATTGTAGTTCCCAATTGTCTGCAATAGTAATGGAATATTAAAAGAATTTTCTCTCCCTAAACGACACAACTTATATTTCGACTTTTTTTTGACCACAATAGTAAAAATTTGTCCCCACGTTTCAAGAACAAGTTAGCATTCTTTTTTTATAGTCCCCATATTCGTGGCATGATCTGAATCCTAATTTTTTTTTAGCCGTGTACCATCGGTTTTTTAGACACCGGAGCGACGTGATATGTAGGTATTTAGTCTGGTAACCTTGTGTGTTGCCGCGATTCGAACAGGGACCATGGAACGTATCCACAGTGAAAATTCTGCGAAAAAGGCTTATTTTTTACGTTTTTGTCCAAATAGTACGATCTCGCGTCCCAACCCCAATTCCGCCAGAGACTGGTACATCTTCCGTTTGATACCGTTGAGACCTGCTGCTGCAAGATTACGCTCAAAGGTCATTCGTTTGACATGGCAGGCCCGTCCCAGCGTATTGTCGCCGATATAGTTGTCCCCCATCAGTAAAAACATATCGATTGGGAAGGTTGCTTCGCGCAGGAAAATCTAGAATCCATTGCGTTCCATGATGCTGTGTAGGCTGTCCAAATTAAAATAATTAATATGATATGGCGTCGTGACCCACCAAGGCTCATAACCGCAGGTTTTGTGCAGGGCCTGTTGAAATGGACTGTAGTCGTTTGGTACGCCTACACAGAGGATGCCGTCAGGATCGAGCAAGTCGTGGCAAATATTCAGCATTTCCGTGGGATCTGGAATATGTTCCATAACGTTGTTTAAGTGCACGACATCGTAAGGACCCAAATTTTTCGCACTGGTTTTATCCAGCATGCCTTCATAGATATCAAGGCCGAGGTTCCGAGCATGGGTAGCGGCCTCCTTTGATGGTTCGATGCCGTTTACATCCCATCCCTGCTGTTGGCCATGTTGAAGAAAAAATCCGGATCCGGCGCCGACATCCAGCAGGCGACGACGCCCGGGAGGAAGTAAGCGTTCGAATTCTTCATAACGATCCTGGAATACCAGATTCCACCACGATAGGTCGCGTGCAATTCCTTCCAAGCACATGGGCTTTTCAATACTGTAATATTCGTTACGGTATATATTTTCAAGTTCCTCGTCGGTGGGGATAGGCACTATATGTCGGAAACCACAGGCCGAACAATCGATAATATCGAAGCCATCCTTCGTGTCTATTAAAAGACCAAGGTGTTGTTGCCACTGTCGGTGCTCAGACATGAAAATTGATCCTTTCAAAAATAATGCGGGCAATTCTCTTTGCACCTAAGCCATCCAATGTATTACAGGCTGAGGACATGCGTAATTGTCGATGTGTTGACTTTAGTAGGGAGCGTATAGTGGTCGCCAGATTTTCGGTCAATATGTGTTGGTAATATCCCATATTGATGGCCATGCCAGCATTGTCCAATGCCTCGGCTGAACGTGCATGGTCAAGCGTCAACCCAAGAAGAATGGATGGTACATTAACCGCTGCAAGTTCGTAGGCAGTGCCGCCAAATGCTGCAATGGCGAAGTCGCAACGGGCCATTAATGATGGCATGTCGGTCACATCTTTAAGGAACTCGTACTTATCCGACAACTCAGATAGCATGTGATCGAGTTCCTCATTATGCATAAACGCTCGACCCAACACGACTTTGACACGAAACTCCTCATCCAGTTGCCTCAATGCGTTTAGGGACAATATGGTCAGCCCTCCAGGATCACTCCCTCCCATGGTAACAAGCAACACCGGAATCGGGTTCTTTGGGCGAAGCCGGGGATGGCTGAATTCTTTTCGTAGCAGAATATAGTCCCATCCGATAAAGGCTTGCCCGGTGAATGTGCTCCAATCAGCATTGGTCATTTGGGGCACCGGCGGATAGAAGGCAAGATTGGAAGCCTGACGACGGTCGCTGGGATCATCGATAACCGCGACCGTTATCCCGGAATTGCGCCAGCGAAGCAATTCGCAAGCGGAAAGTTCAGTGCGAATATCCAGGATCAAACCTTTGGGGGACTGGTTTGTCAGGAGGGAGTCGATCCACTGAGCTTCCTCAAAATCGTCCGGTTTTATAAACACGGGAAAATTTTCCCGTGTGATCAGGGTTTCGGCTACGTCGCTGCGCATCGTGGCAAACCCGATCTGCATCTGGTGCGTATCACGCAGTTCGCACGCCAGAGCTAAACAGCGAATGATATGTCCCAGACCGAGTTGGGCGGAACCATCACACCGGATCAGGATGTCCATATTGTTTTGAGGTGTCAAAATGCACATCAGCCTATCGTCACCGGTTTTGATTGTTTAATAAATTGCACGGCTTCTTCCAGCGATACGATCTTTCCGGGTTTATATAAATGCGCATAAAGGTCACGGAAGAATTCAAGATCGGCCGGAGTGTCGATGGATAATTTATATTCCCCCTGAAAGTCCGGGGCGATATGGAACGGCACGGTTTTCAACCGGTCCATGTGATCGTAAGCGTAAGCCGTGACATGTTCGTAGGTACGGGGATCGTCCGGCGCAACCTTGCGTGACCATTCCAACGCTCGGCGCGAGATGGGGCCCGCACCCTGATAGGCCGAAGGTCCATTGCAGGTCGGGCGGATGCAGTCCGCCTCCTGATCCACGATGGCAGCCGTGGTTTGATCCATGAAATCCGGGTCGAATAGGGGCGCATCGCCGCAAATGCGAATGATGTAATCGGCGTCGGCATCATCGATGGCGAGGAAGAATCGCTGCATGACGTTGTCTTCGGAGCCTCTTACCACCTTCAACCCCATGGCCTCTGCAATTTCCACCAGCGGATCATCGATGGGTTGGTCGGTGGTGGCGAGGTAGACCGCTTGGGCGCAACGGATTTGCAAAGCGCGGGCGATAATGTGATACATGAGCGGTTGCCCCATAATCGGTTCCATCATTTTGCCCGGCAGCCGACTCGAGCCCATGCGGGCCTGAATGATGGCAACAACCTTTTTCGGAGTGGCGGTGGCAGGGTTGGTCATCCGTTTATCCCCCAAAAGCGTGGGTCGATTATTTCTTCCTCGGCTACGGCGAGTCCGGCTGCTTCGGCATGTTGCTCGGCCGACAAAGGACCACGGCCGGCCACGGCCAAGGCAGCCTGCAGCTCCGGCAGCGAGGATACGCCGATCAGCACCGAACCCGGAGCTTCTTCCGCCAGGCAAAAGCGTAGGGCCGCCTCAGGTAGGGTAAGGGCATGGTGCTCTGCCCAGTTGGCGGCGGTTTCGGCATGTTCCTTGAGCTTGTTCAATCTCTCCGGTAGATACCGGCGGCGCGAGGTCAGAGCTCCTTTCAAAAAGACCGACCGGCCCAAAACGGCAATGCCGCGGGTTTTGGCGGCAGGTAGCACCCGGTCGGCCATGCGCTGGTCCAGAAGATTGTAGGCGATCTGCAGGGTGGCGATGTCCGGATGGTTCAAAGCCGCCAGTGCCGCCTCTTCGCCATAGACCGAAGCCCCGACGGCGCCGATCGTCCCCTGTTCGCGGGCCTGCGCCAGAATCTCCAGCAGGGGCGAATTGAACAGCTGGCTTGCGGTTGCATTATGAATCTGTACCAGATCGAGGCGCTCGCGGCCCAGGTTGCGAAGACTGCGTTCCAGGCTCTGTCTCACCGCATCGGCGCGGATGGCATCCTCGCCGAAGGGGCCGATCTTGGTGGCGATATGGACTTCGGGTTGCCCCAATCCCTGTAGGGCCTTGCCCAGGAAAATTTCGCTTTCGCCGTAGGCCGGGGCCGTATCCAGAAGAGTGATGCCATGTTCCAGCGCGGTTCCGAGAATGGCTTCGGCCTCGGCCGCCTGGGGGCGGTTGATTTTGCCGGGGGCGCAGAGGCCATATTCCATGCCGAATTCCACGGTGCCCAGGGCGATGCGGGAGACGCGCAGTCCGGCTCGAGGAATTTCCAGGTATTCCATGGCGGTCACCATGCCGTCCAACCGCCGTCCACCACGAGGTTCTGGCCGGTCACCCACGCCGATGCGTCCGAGGCCAGGAACAGGATCGCCCCTTTCAGATCGTCGGCCCCGGCCATGCGGCCGAGGGGCGTCTTGGCTACATACTGGCCGATGAACTGCTCATCCTGGTGGTTGAACAGACCGCCGGGGGTCAGACAGTTCACCCGGATTCGGGGTGCCCAGAAGGTTGCCAGATAGCGCGTCATCTGGATGAGGGCGGCTTTGGTCATGCCGTACACCAAGGGACTGTTGGTGCCGCTCTCACCGTAAATGCGTTGGTCGGGGGCCACCACACCGTAAATGCTGGAGAGATTGACCATGACTCCACCGTCGTTTTTCAACATGTGAGGGGCGGTGGCCCGCGAGATCAGCATGGTGCCGGTCATGTTGACCGCCAGTACCTGGTTCCAGTCCTGCAGTGAAATGGTTTCGAATGATTCAAAGTGATTGCTGCAGGCGTTGTTGACCAAAATGTCGATGCGTCCGGTTTCACCGACAAGGGTCTCGACAACTTGGGCAATGCTTGGTTCACTTTCCAGATCGAGGGCCAGGCCGCGAACATCCAGGCCCTTGTCGCGCAGGATTGCAGCCGTTTGCTGTGCCCGGAGCTGGTCGCGGGAGGTGATGAACACCGTCGCGCCGGCCTCCGCCAGCGCAGCCACGGCCTGGGATCCGTAGCCGTTGCCGGTGCCGCCGGTGACCAGTGCCACGCGCCCTTTAAGGCAGAAAAGATCCTTGACGGGCCTGCCTTGTTGCATTTCAGGCATGACCATATCCTTGTCGAAGATGTTTGAAAGGTCGAAGGCCATCCGATGGATCGGCCCGCCATTCACGGTCCGGCAATTCGCTGGCCACCGGATGTTTGTGGCCGTCGCCGTCCGCGCACAGACCCTGTTCCATGTCCCGGATAACTTGTCCCATCTGCTCGGGCAGCCAGCAGTGGCCGGACGAAAATTCTTCGCCCTGACTGTCCAGATCGAGATGAAATTCGATCATGGAAGCCTGCCAGCGATGTACGGCTCGGCTGATCACCCCCGGCGATACGCTGTGATCCGACCAGCCGACCTTGCAGCCAAAGGCATTACGCAGGGTCTCCATGGCCGCCAGGTTGCATTCGGCGGCGGGGGAGGGATAGCTGGAAACGCAATGCAGCAAGGTAAGGTCTGTACAGCCTGAACTTTTCAGGCATTTTACCGCATCGCCAATTTCATCCATGGTGGCCATGCCCGTGGAAAGAATCACCGGCTTGCCGGTGGCTGCACAATTTTGCAGAAGCTCGGTCCACAGAAGTTCATAGGACGCGATCTTGAAAAAATCGACATGCGGCGCCAGGACCTCGATGGCCTGCAGGTAAAACGGCGTGCAACCGAAGGCTATGCCACGCCGGCGGCAGTGGCGGGCCAACTGGGGGATGAAGTCATCGGGGAGTTCCCAGTTACGGCGCCGGCGATGCAGTTCGCTGTTGGCCAGGATTTCCGGGGCAAACAGTTCGTCGATGCGAAACAGCTGGAACTTTACCCCCCAGCAACCTATGTCGGCCGAACAGTCGATAAAATTTAGGCAGCGCTGGAGGTCGCGGTGGTGGTTGCTTGACACCTCGGCGATGAAGGCCGGTTTCATGGGTTCTCCTCGGTAACAGCCGCGTACAGGGCGTTGATGACGCGTTCCTGATCAGCGGTGCTGAGATCCGGAAAGATGGGCAGGGACAGAATTTCCTGATAGGCAGTCTCGGCGCTGGGACACAAACCTTCCCCGGTGCCGAGATGCTGCCGGTAGTAGGGGTGGAAATGGACGGGAACATAATGAACATTGGCGCCGATACCAGACTGACGCAGCCTTTGGAATACCCGGTCGCGTTGCGGTACCCGCACCACATAGAGGTGGTAACCATGTTTGGCTTCGGGCCGGCAGGTGAGAGGCCATATCTGAGAATGATCGCTAAAGGCGGCATCATAACGTGCAGCAATGTCGCGGCGCAGATTGGTGAAGCGCGGCAGTTTGGACAGTTGTGCCAGACCCAGGGCGGCCTGTATGTCCGTCAGGCGATAGTTGAACCCGAGGTGCAGCATCTGGTAGTGCCAGGCGCCGGTTGCGGCCCGTTGCCGATGATCGCTGCCGATGCCGTGATTGCGAAAGGTGCGCAGGCGTTGCGCAAGATGAGCATCGCCGGTGACGACCATGCCTCCTTCGCCCGTGGTCACCGGCTTCACGGGATGAAAGCTGAACACCGTCGCGTCGGCCAGGGCGCCGCAGGGGCGGCCGCGCCAGGCGGCACCGAGGGAATGGCAGGCATCGGCGACCAACTTCAGGCCGTAACGGTCGGCGACGGCGCGCAGGGCGTCATAGTCGCAAGGCTGGCCGGCGTAATCCACGGCGATAATGGCCCGGGTGCGGCCGGTGATAAGACTTTCCACGGCCGCGGCATCAAGAAGCAGGGTGTCGGGATGGACGTCGGCGAATACCGGCCGTGCACCCTGATAGAGGACGGCGTTGGCGGTGGCGGCAAAGGTCATGGGCGGGACGATCACTTCGTCGCCGGGGCAGACGCCCAAGGCAAACATGGTGGCGTGCAGGGCCGCGGTGCCGTTGCACAGGGCCACGCCGTAAGGGGCGGAGACGGTTGCGGCCACCGCCTCCTCGAAGCGTTCCACGGCCGGGCCGGTGGTCAGCCAGTCCGAGCGCAGTACTTCGACGACGGCGGCGATGTCCTCTTCGTCTATATGCTGGCGGCCATAGGGAATGAAGGGCTGGTCCATGAGGTCGACGCTTCCTGGTCTTTTTGGCCTTTGGAGCAGATGAAGGACTGGGTCAGGGCGCGCAATTCCTCCACGCTCAGCCAGCGGGTGTTGGTGCCGCTGCAATAGCGGAAGCCCTCCGGGCAGGGCCGGCCATTGAAATGAGCCATGAATGCATCGACGTCCCAGAGCTTCATGGAGGGCAGGATGACGAAATAATCCTCGAGTTCGATGGTGTTGTAAGCATCGGTTTCGGTGATCATTTCCTCGTGGATTTTCTCTCCGGGGCGGATGCCGACGATACGGGTAGGAAGCTCGGGGGCGATGGCTTTGGCCACATCCGTGATGCGATAGCTGGGGATTTTGGGAACGAATATTTCGCCGCCCCACATATCCTCCAAAGCACGAAGAACCAGGTCGACGCCTTCCTGCAGGCTGATGTTGAAACGGGTCATGCGTTCATCGGTAATGGGCAAGGGCTCGCCGGCCTGCTTCTTTTTCAGAAAGAAAGGGATGACGCTGCCGCGGCTGCCCATGACATTGCCGTATCGAACCACCGAGAGGCGGATGTCTCGGCTGCCGCGCATGTTGTTGGCGGCCACGAACAGCTTGTCGGAACAAAGCTTGGTAGCGCCATACAGGTTGATGGGTCCGGCGGCCTTGTCCGTGGACAGGGCGACCACTCGTTTCACCTGAGTGTCGAAGCAGGCGTCGATAACGTTCTGGGCGCCGAGGACGTTGGTCTGGATGCACTCGAAGGGGTTATATTCGGCGGCCGGAACCTGTTTCATGGCGGCGGCGTGGACAACGATGTCAACGCCTTCCAGGGCTCGTTTCAGGCGATGGCTGTCGCGCACGTCGCCGATAAAAAACCGCAACTGCGGAAAGCGTTCGCGAGGGAAGTCTTCGGCCATTTCGAACTGTTTCAGTTCGTCCCGGGAAAGGATTACCAATCGGCGGATATCTGGGTGGCGATCCAGGATGGTGCGCGTTAACGCACGTCCGAAGGAACCTGTTCCGCCGGTGATAAGCACGCATTTGCCATTGAGCATGGGATTTTCCTTCCGGAATTAAATCGAATGATCCGATCCGGCTTTGGCGCCCGGTTGAACTGTTATTGCGAGGGTCTATTGCAATAAGGAAGCCAGGATGGCAAGAAATGCAGAAACTCTGCAGTCAAATATGCTGTCATCGGGGGTTTAGAAATTCAACGGTTCTGCTTTTTGTGGGAAAGGTAGTGGTGTTATGTCCTGCTATTGGCATTTCGTGACATGATTTGGCTATCAAATACGATGAAATGGTCAATATTTTGTCAAGAAAATGGTCGCATCACAGAGGGTCGAAAATCAAATTTATATGAAATTTTTTATATTTTAACAAGATGCTGAAATATCATAGAATCTCTGGATATTTTGCATACCTATTTGGTCAATATTTTGAAAGAATTGTTTTCCTGGTTTTTGAATGGCCACTCTAATTCATTGTTGCAAGAAACTCTTTGGCAATCGAGTTATGGGGATCGATCTTCAGGAGGTGTTCATAGATTGTTGAAGCAAACCGATTTTCACCTGCTTGTTGGTAAAGTTGCCCCACTTTTAGAAGAACTACAGAATCATTTGGAAAGTGCTCCAGGTAATCGGCATAAGCATCCAGGGCCACATGGGTTTTCCCCATTATTTTGGCAAGGTCACCATATTGTTTGAAATATAGAGGAGAAAAGTTCGTCAAGCAATCCAGTGCCAAAAATGAATTATCAAGATCTTCGAGTTTTAGGGACAGGGAAGCTATTCTTTTCAAGGCATCTTCTTTGATGGAATTTGAATCGAGTTCGAGTGTTTTTTGATATTTCTCCAGTGCGGTTGCATAATCTCCTTCCAGTTCAGCCAGAAAACCGGAGGATAGAAAATAGACAGGCTTCATTTCTTCTTGCTCTAAACCTTCCATACCCTTGACAAGGCCTGATAAGGTGTCGTTGTCACGATGATTAAAGAGCGATCGAATACGATGATGGGCAATTTCGGGACTGCTGCCGGCTTTTGAGCCTGCGGCAAGATATTCTGCCTTTTCGGTCAAGCTTTTCCGGAACCTGGACTCCAAATCCTTGATACGCAGTGAAATTTCATCTGATTCATTTGGCAACTCCTTCCCGCAGCGATTTTTCCAGATCAGGATGCGACCGATTTCACCACCTTTTTCCCAAGCCTTGAAGAGGGAACTTGGTACTGAATCAGGATTCTCTTCGGCTAACCGTAGTTGTAGTCGATGAGTTGCCAAAGTCAAATACTGCAGCATTGTTTCAGCACTTTCTTCATAAGCCTTATAATATATTCGGCCGGTTTCTTCTATTTGACGGTCGTTCCATTCCTTGTCCTGATCGGGGCGTGCAATTTTGATGAAATGCTGCAATCCGACTTTTTTCAAAACAGTAGCGTAGTTGATAAACGAAGGATGTTGCAGAGTGTCTTCTATCTTTTCCATGGCGTACTTATATTTAAAATCAGATTTTATTCCTTTTCGGCCGAACAGGCCATCATTGAACTTGAGCCCACTTTGAGCCAATTTTTTGATTTTTTTAACCGCCTTTTCTGCAATATTCAGTTTTTCAAGGGTATTTTTATAGTAAGCAATACGAGTTTGGCAATCTTCATAGGGTAAAGCTTGGGTAATTATTTCCCATGCAGGTTGTTCTAAGGGGGACCAGCTCAGGTTGTCTAATGATAGATGCTCGACATTCTGAATGATTGCTGCTGTTGGAGCAGGGTTGATGGTTCTGCAACCCTTTTCCAAAGCCATTGTTGCCAGGTGGGCAAAGGATGTAACCGCTTCAGCCATGGCCCGGGTCGTAAATGCTTTTTGCCCCAGATTGGTTTCGACTTGAGTGTCATAGAGGGCGAACTGAGGGCCAGCCTGTCGCTCATAACTGCCGAGCGCGTGGGAGTCCCCCTGCGGGCTGAAACAAAGATCCACGCCGCCAAGAATGATTTGCGAAAAGCCCATTTCCACAGCAACCGCAAAAGCGGTATTGGTTACCGTGGGTCCGGGAGTGTCCAGATAAATCTCGTCGGCATCATCCGGCCAAGGCCAGCGGGGCCCGACAAAAACCGAAGGCCCCTGCCATTGGCTCAGTAATCTCGGAACGACATGGTAGCTGTTGACGAACAAGGTTCGTTCGCCCCCAAAGAGCATTTCCTTACTGACCTCATAGCTGGCTTCCTGGGGATCGATGGAAAAAAAAATGTCCGGGATTAAACCGACATCTTTCAGGCGCCTCGCGATGCGGGAGACGGCAAGCACGACCAGTTGCGAGCGGTGTTCCTGAACCCAGGGAAGAATATGGTCCAATGAAGGTCCCCCCGCCAGCAGTACTGCAGTTTTTCCCGCGAAAAGATCAATCAGACAGGACGCCGAGTGGCGGTTGTCTGCGAGGTTTTCCAGTTGGCGGGCGATGAAGGCATCGTTCCCTAGCTGGATCTTGATTTGCCAGGCAAAGGCTTCAATGAAATCCCTGGCCGCAAAGTGCAACTCGGCATATTCGGGCAGAAAGGCGTCCAGCGCGGCAAAGGATTTCCAGATGTTGATCTTTTCCGTGTAAAGATAGTTGGCAAACTCGAACTTCTTGGCGATGGCCGGCAATTCGTCAACAGTTACGCAGGCGACGCGCTCGTGAGATGCGTCGAGCAGTCCTTCCTGCCTTAGCCGTTCCAAGGTTTTCGGCAGTTCGACTATGACATAACGGGATGTCGGAGAAATGCCGATCCGGTGGAGGTATTGGAGGAGCAGACCTGAATCCATGCCGACCAGGATATGCAGGGTGTTTTCCTGGAAGATGCCATCGCCATACTGTTTCTTGTACAGGGTGTGGGCGTCCGTTTGCCGGAACGTGTAGCGATTGATGGAAAAAAGGTAACGATCGCCGAATTCGTTGCTGACGATGGGACCAAGATCGTTGGGCGCGATGGATTCCACGGTAACCTCTTTTACTGAGTGGTTTCGGCGAGGAGTTGAAGGATTCGCAATTGTGGTAGCAATTCGTATTCCAACAGGTCGGCCAAACCGATGACATCCTGGCGGGATTGAGCCGCAAGGATCTTCTGCAGCAGGGCGGTGAAGCCGGCTTGATGACCAGGCGGAATGTCCGCCAGTTTCCGGGCGAGAATTTCGTACTGCTGCGCAAGGCGTTCGTTGCCTTCGGCCTCCAATCCCATTCGCAAGGCATCGGCGATGGCGACCAGCCCTGACGCCGTGAGTGTCAAATTTCCGTCCATGGCGGATCCTCAAGCAGGGGCGCATGGCGGATGGCCGCGCCGCGACTGCCGGCATTGCGAAATTGAATGCCGGTTTTCCCGGCGATGAATTCCTCCAGGTCCCGCAGATAGGCGCGCAGATTGGGCAGGGTCGGAAGGCGTTCACCGTGACCGTTCAGGACCCAATGACTGCCCTGTGCCGGGCGGGCCTGGCTGCAGCCGGCGACATGGCTCTGGCCGCCGGGGAAGGAGAAGTCGGCGCCGGCGAAAAGAACTCGCTCCACCCCCAGTCGGGTGGCCAGATCCGTGGCCGGATGGATGACGCTGCCGGATGAGAACAGCCGCTCTTTGGGGTGTCGGACCGCCAGTTCCGAATATATGGGGGCATCGGAATAGGCGGCATGGCGTTGGCCCGGCCAGTATTTCAGGAGTTCCGGTTGCACGACGGGGAAATAGACCAGGGCACTGCGGCGCAACAGGGTCAGATCCAAATCCTTGAAAAACAGGTCGAAAATATCGGCATGCCCGTCGATGCCGACCACCACGTCCGGGATGATGCCGGCGGCCAGCAGGGGACGGACCGCGGCGTCGACGGCGATGAGCGGTCCCGGTTTGCTGTCTCTCAGCCAGCCGTAATGGTCGCTGAGGGTCGGACCGGCACCGGCGACCACCGCCGTCCGACCCGGGAAGGTACCGCACAGGGCCTCGATGGACGGGTCTTGCGCCACATAAGCGGCATTGTCCGTCAGACGTTGCCGCAGGTGCGGATTGTCCGGTTGATGGCGTTTGCGAATAAAGGGGGTGGCCAGATCCAGGCAGATCAGGTCGCGCAGTCGGCTGGCAGCATCGTCGGCCAGGTGCAGGCAGGCGGGCAGGGCGGCATAGGGTTGCTGCAGGGTATCGTCGGGTCCGGCAACCACCAGGCTGACGCGCGGATCGTCCAGCCAGTCGCGATGGTCGAAAAAGTACAGGCTCAGGGCAGCCACGCCGGGGTTGAACAGCACGACCTGCAAATCCCGGAGTTCCGGGCGTTGCAACAGCAACCGGGGCACGTCCCCCAAGGCCATGCCGTAGACCCGGGCGCTGCGGCTTCCGGCGGGTATCCGCGTGGCCTGCAGCGTCGCCTCCTTGTCGCGATCATGGGCGCTGGTCAGTTGGATGCCCTCAATCACCAGGGTCGGACACGGCTTCTCCAGCCACGCAAACTCCGGCAGGTTGCCGATGGCCGCTTCGACGGCGGCGGCCACGCGCGGCCAACGGCGGGCGAGGGAGGCATAGTTGGCTGCCAGGTAATCGGTGGTCGGCGCGGACCCGGGTGCCGTCGGCGGCATCGTCAACATCCCCTCACGCCGGCAGCGGCTGCCGGGTCTGCCACGGACTGTTTTCCAGCACCACCTGGATGGCGCGGTTGGTGGCCGGGGCGAACAGGATGGGCGCCATGAGATTCAGGGTCACCTTGTGATCGGGGGGCACGGTGACCACGGCCAGGGAGTGGACCTCGTCGCCGTCGGCGATATCCAATTTGGCCCGCTCGCGGCGATCCGGCAGCACCCGGTAATCGAGGAAGAAGTTGGTCGGATCCGTGAGGACGAAGGCGATGTCCGGGTCGTCGACGCTCTGGATCCAGAACAACGGCCCCTGCTTCTGGTTGGGCATGACGATGAAGTCCCGCAGGTTTTCAAAGCCGATGAGCCCTTCCGGAAAGTGCAGGGTGTTGGCCGGGTCATATTCGATGTCGCCAAAGCGGCTTTTGATGATGCGCTTCACGGTTGCTCCTTTTTCGCCATGGCATGGGTCAAAATGTCCAGATCGGCAAGGTTCCACTGGCTGGCCTCCCGGTTTTCGCTGCAGATGCGTTGATAGATTTCCTGGCGGAAGATCTTCTTGTCGTTCGGCGCGTCGATGCCGATACGAATGCCGCCGCCCTTGACTTCGATGATGGTGATGGTGATGTCGTCCCCGATGACGATGCCTTCACCGGGTTTTCTGGTCAGAACCAGCATGGCGCCCTCCCTGGCAGATGAAACGCTGGTATGGGGATATTCTTGATGGCGGTTAAAAACCGAGGTCCGGAACGTCTCCCCTTACAGGTAGTCGAGAATGGAAAGTTGACTGATTTTGCCCGTGACGCTGAGGGCGGCCGTAAAGGCCTGCTCCTGCTGCGCCAGTTGGGAATAGGTTTCGATGAGATCGGCGTCTCGGTAATTGGACAGCAGTGCCGTCATGTCGTCCTTGTAATCCGCCATGCGGTCGCCGGCCCGTTCCACCCGCTGCGCCAGGGTGCCCATCAGACTGCGCTGGCTGCGGACCTGGTCGGCGGCCTGGTCGAGACGGTCGAGTTGGTTGCTCAGGGCGCTCGCATCGCCGGCGGTGATGTTCTGCTCCAGTTCCGCCAGCACGGCAAGCAGATTGACGCCGCCGCCCGCGCCTTGAAACAGTTCGGCGCCGGTCAGGTTGGTGCGGACCTTTTCCCCGGGCCCGATCTCCATCTCGATGATGCCGTCGTCGCCGGCATAGGTCAGCGGGTCGTCGGCATCCGGAAAGGGCTTGCTGCCCTGGGCATAACCGGCGAACAGGTACTTGCCGTCCTCCTGGGCATTGGCCAGATGGTACACCTCCTCGCGCAGCAACTGAATCTGTTGGGCGTAGCTGGCGCGGTCGGATTCGCTGGCCGAACCGTTGCCGGCGGCGATGGCAATCTCCTTGGCCTGGACCATGAGATTTTCCAGTTGCTCCATGCGGCTGTCTAGATTGTCCATGCGCCCCAGGGTGGTGCTGATGGTGGACTGGTAGCGCCCGGCGGCGCGCAGGCGATCCTGGGTCTGCAGCATGGGCGCGATGGCCGCCGGGTCGTCCGAGGGGCGGTTGATCCTGCGGCCGCTGGCCGCCATCAGGCGCAGATCCTGGAGTCGCACGCCGGAGCGGTTCAGGTTGGCCTGCAGGGAGCGGTAGGTGGCGGTCAGGGTGGTTCGCATGGCTTACCTCTTGATGGACAGCACCGTTTCCATCATTTCGTCCACGGTGGTCAAAAGTTTGGCCGAGGCTTCGAAGCCGCGCTGAAACTGGATCAGGTTGATCATCTCTTCTTCCAGGGAGACGCCGACCTTGCTGTCGCGCAGGTTCTGCAGCTGCACCAGGGTATCTTCCAGGCCGGTCTGGGAGAGCCGGTTCTGGGCGCCGGCCAGGCCGACCCGCGAGGCCAGGTTGCCGTAGAAGGTGGTAAAGGTGTCCGTGCCTCCCAGTACCTTGCTTTCCGCCAGGGCGGCCATGGCCAGAGCGTTGCGGTTGTCGCCCTCGCCGGCGTTCTGACCGGCGGCCAGCTGCCGGCTGTCGGTAATGGCGACGCCGATGCCGGCCGCCGCACCGGAAGCATTGGTCAGGTTCCGGAAAAACAGCACGCCCGTGGAGCCGTCCTGGCCGGTACCGGCGGCATGCAGAGCGTTGACCTCTGTGACCAGGGCATGGGCCAGTTGGTCGAGCTGCCCCTGAACCTGGGGAATCAGTTCGTCCCGCAGGGACAGCAGGCCCTTGAATTCGCCCCCCAGACTGTTGCCGTCCAGGGGTCGAGTGGTGCTGCCGAGATTGACGGCGAAGGTCATCTTGTCGCCATCCTGGCCGGCTTCGAGGGACATGGCCCGATTGCCTTCCACCAGTGGCAGGCCGTTGCCCAGTTGCACGGAAACGGTACCGTTGCTGTTCTCGTAGGCCTGGACGCCGAGGGTATAGGACAGTTCCTGCAGCAGCAGATCCCGTTGATCGCGGTCGCTGTTGGCACTCACGCCGGTCGCTTCGACGGTGCTGATGCGCTGGTTGAAGTCGGCGACTTGCTGCAGCTTGAGGTTGATGTCGCCGAGTTTGGCAGCCAGGGTGTCATCGATCTGGCTGCCGAGGCGCTGCAGATCCTTCTGGGCGGTTTGGAAACCGTCGGCCACCAGGGCGCCCTGCTGCAAAACGGCATTGCGTTCCACAGAGCCGCCGGGATTGGCCGACAATTGCTGCCAGGCATCGAAAAACTCGTTGATGCGGCCGCTCAGACTATTGTCGCCGATATCGAAGATGCGTTCCAGCTCAGTCAGATGGGAGGTCTTGGCGGCCTGCTCGCCCAGGGCGGCGTTCTTGTCCCGCAACTGGCGGGTCAAAAACACGTCCTGCTCGCGCTGTACGGAACTGACCGTGACCCCTTGGCCGACCAGAAAGCCGCGCATGTTCAGGGCCGGTACCGTAGCCAGGTTGGCGACCTGGCGGGAGTAGCCGGGGGTGTTGACGTTGGCGATGTTGTTGCCCGCCACCTCGATGAGCTTCTGATGGGTGGCGAGACTGCTTTTGCCCAGGTTGAGGGCGCTGGAGAGCCCGCTCATATCAGATCCTCCCGGACAGCAGCAAACCGGGATTGTCGGCGCGCACCGGCACGGCACCGCAGCCATAGGCAGGCGGCGCGGCCTGCTGGCGGAAAAATCCCATCAGCTCCCGCAGCCAGTTCAGGGCGGCCCAGAACAGATAGGCGTTACGGCGGTTTTCCTCGCGCACCGTCGTGGCCAGTTGCCGCACCTCGCCATCCAGTTCGTCGGGCTCGGCCAACTCGATCCGCTGCAGCAATTGTTCCTTGACCTCGGCGACGGCCAGCATCTCGGTGACGCGCAGCGCTTTGGCGTGCTCGCGCTCCTCGAGGATCAGCTCATGCAGCTGCTGCAGTTGCCGGGTCAGGGCCGAGGCGTTCATCAGCTTTGACTTTCAGCCAGGAATTTGAGCAGACTGGCGGCGACTTTGTTGGCATCGGGCTTATAACTGCCTTCGGCAATCTGCTCTTTGAGGGATTGCAGTTTTTCCGAGCGCCGGCTTTCCTGGGTCGGCGCCGCTTCGCGGGCGCGCAGGGTCTCGTTGATGACCGAGGAGAACTGCACCCGGTCGGTGCTCTGGCTCTCCGTCTGCGAACTGCCCTGGGCCTTCTTGCCGTGTTTGATCTGCTGGATGGGGCCCAAGCCGTTATTGCCGTAAATTTTAATCGTCATGTTCGTCCCCTGCGGTTTGAACTTCCATGTTCAGCTGCCATCTGCCGGGGCAGCGAAGGGCGAATCCTTACGGAAGAAATTCCCCCTTAGGCACCATATCGGCGGGTATGCCGGGAAAGTTTAGAAGTTTTTTGGATGGGCTGTCCAGAGATAATATCCCGGCAGGCTGCACGGCGAGCGGCGCCAATGCGGTATCTGATCAAGCTGCGATTATTTATCCTTTGGGGAGTCGGCGGGCGGCAGGGTGGCCGGTTGCGGCGCCGTCGCGCCGAGGTGGCGCCGGAAGGTTTCGTAAAGACGGTCGCCGATGCCGATGCCCTGGGTGCGGGCCATCTGCAGTGCCACTTCCTGGTCCATCAGATCCTGCATCATCTCGCGGCCGCTGTCGGTGCCCAGCAGACCGTCCTGGGGCACGCTGGCGCGCATCTCCTTGAGAAGGCTTTTGAGCATGATGGCTTCAAAATCCTGACAGGCTTTTTGCAGCCGCTCCTTTTCGGTGTTGCGTTCGCTGGCAGCGGGGGCGGTGGTAAGGGTGGGTCGGATAGGGGAGTTCATGGCATTTCCTTGTAAAAAGCTTTTTACAAAATCACCAGTTCCGCATGCAGGGCGCCTGCGGCCTTGATGGCCTGAAAGATGGCGATGAGGTCGCGGGGGGTGGCGCCGATGGCGTTCAGGGCCTTGGCGACGTCGCCGATGTTGACGCCCATCTCCATCACCACCAGGTTGCCCGCCTCCTCCGTCATTTCGATCTCCGTATCCGGCACCACCACGGTCTGCCCCTTGGACAGGGGGGCCGGCTGGGAGACCTGATCCCGCTCGCTGATCACCAGATTCAGGTTGCTGTGGGAGACGGCCACCGTGGCGATGCGAACCCCTTCGCCCATGACGATGGTCCCGGTTTTTTCGTTCACCACGATACGGGCCACGGCATCCGGCTGCACCGGCAGATTCTCGAGGCCGGCGATGAAGTTGACCAACTGGCCGCGAAACTGCTCCGGTACCTGGATGCGCAGGCTGCTGCTGTCCTGGGGCTGGGCCAGGGGGGCGCGGAAATGGTTGTTGATGGCCGCGCTCATGCGGCTGATGGTGGTGAAGTCGGGGCTGGTCAGCTGGTAGATGAGATCCTGCCCCGGATCCAGGGCGAAGGCCACCTCGCGCTCGACCATGGCGCCGCCCGGGATGCGGGCCGAAGTGGGATGGTTCTTCTGCACCGTGGCCGCCTTGCCGCCAAAGGCCAAAGAGCCGACGATGAGGGAACCCTGGGCGACGGCGTAGGTGCTGCCGTCGGGAGCTTTGAGGGGCGTCATGAGCAGGGTGCCGCCGGCCAGGCTGTCGGCATCGCCGATGGAGGAAACCAGCACGTCGATGTTGGAACCGGCCTTGGCGAAAGGCGGCAACTCGGCAGTAACGATGACCGCCGCCACATTGTCGACCTTGACGTTGCCATCCACATTGACCCCCAGCCGTTCCATCATGCTGACCAGGGAGCGGGTGGTGAACTGGGTGCTGGCGCTGTCACCGGTGCCGTTCAGACCCACCACCAGGCCGTAGCCCACCAGCTGGTTGCTGCGCACCCCCTGCAATTGGGCGATATCCTTGATGCGTGTGGCTTGGGCCGAGAAGGGCAGGGCCATCAGGAGTAAAGCGAAGATTATGGTCAGAACGCGTTGCAGCATGGAAAATTCCTTTAAAGGGAAGGCTGAAGTCCGAAGGCTGAAGACTGAAGAAAAATCTTTAAAATCAAAGCATTTGACCTACCTTCAGCCTTCGGACTTCAGTCTTCAGCCTGTCTTTTATCCGCCTTCAGCCTGCTTTTCTAGAACGGCCACACGTGATCGAGGATGCGGGTCATCCAGCCGGGATGCTGCTTGTCGCTGATCACCCCCTTGCCACGGTAGCTGATGTCGGCGTCGAGGATGTGCCGGGAGTTCACGATGTTCTGGGCGCTGATGTCCGTAGGCCGGACGATGCCGGACAGGACGATGATCTGGTCCTCGTTGTTGACGGTGACGGTTTTGCCGCCCTCGATGCGGAAGGTGCCGTTGGGCAGTTCCTCCACGATCTGGGCGGTGAGGGTGGCGACCAGGTCCTCTTTGCGCGAGGTGCTGCCGCTGCCGTCGAAACTGTTGCTGTAGCTGGTATTGACAAGTTTCGTCGGATCGATGGCGCCGCCCAGGTTGCTCAGGTTGCTTTCCAGCCCGAAGAAATTGGTAATGCCGGCGGCATTGCTGCTGTTGCGGGCGCTGGAGGTGGCGGCCTGCTTGCTGGCGCTGGCCTGCTCATAGATGGCGACGGTAACCAGGTCGCCGATTTGGCGGGCCTTGGTATCCCGGAACAGGCTGCCGCGATTCTCCGTCCACAGGGAGCCGGCGGTGGCCGGCCGCTCGATGGGTACCTGCCGGGCGATGGCCGCCGACGCGGCCGGATCGCGGGTTTTGGGAGGAATGGCGGTGCAGCCCGTGGGCAGCAGGCCGACTGTCAGAGTCAAAAACAGGAAGCCTCGGATCATGTCAGAACTCCACCTGCACGGCCAATGGGGCGGTAACCGTGGCGATGATTTCCTTGTTGGAAGAAAGGTTTTTCACCCGGATGGCATCCCCGTCACGGCCGTTTTCCTGGGCCTGGCCCCGGGCCGTGAGCAGCAGCGGGCCTTTGCGGGCCTGGATGGTGACCATTTCGCCGCGTTTGACCAGGGGCGGGATTTCCAACATGGCTTGGGAAAAGACACTGCCCATGGTCATGCCGCGGCGCAGTTTCTTGCCCACCAAGGCATCTTCATCCAGGCAGGGTTGGCGCAGACTGCCGATTTCCATGGTGACCATGTCGAAATCGTCGGGGCCGATGATGGCGCCGCGGGGCAGGTCGGTACGGGCCACCGCCACCGGCGCCAGGGCTTCCAGCACCGCCCGCAGGGAGATGTTTTTTACTACTTGGCCGTCGGCCCGCAGGATCACGTTGAAGCGTTGGCTGCTGAGGATGTTGGGGTGGCCGGGGGTCACTTCCCAACTCAAACGGCCGGCCGGAACGGTGAAGGGCGGCAGGGTCTGTATCTCCCGAAACCGCAGGTCGGCGCCGGGAAAGCGGGGCTGCTGCTGCCGCAGGTAATTGTTCAGAACCTGACGGATGCGTTCCGGCCCGATGGTCGTGGTGCCGCCGGTGGCGCCGGCCGCCTGGCTCAAAGCCAGCACCAGCAGCAGGGACAGCAGGCCGCGGCGCAGAATCCGGTGCAGGGGGGTATTCATCAATTCGTCCTAGACCAGGTTGTTGGTCATCTGCAGCATTTCGTCGGCGGTCTTGATGGCCTTGGAATTGATTTCATAGGCTCGTTGACCGGCGATCATGTTGACCATTTCCTCCATGATGCTGACGTTGGAGCCTTCCAGGTAGCCCTGGGCAAGGCTGCCGAAACCCTCCTCGCCGGGATTTCCCGTCACCGGCGCTCCGGTGGTGGGCGTCTCGGTGTAGAGGTTGCTGCCCTGGGCCATGAGGCCGGCGGGGTTGGCGAAGCGGGTCAGGGTGATGGTGCCGACCTGAGTCGGTTCGCTCTGGCCGTCGAGCAGCACCTCGACGGTGCCGTAGCGGCCGATGGCGATGCTGGTGGCGTTTTCCGGAATCACGATCTCCGGTTCCAGGGGGTAGCCGTTGGAGGTCACCAGGCGGCCGGTACCGTCCTTTTTGAAGGCCCCGGCGCGGGTATAGGCCAGTTCGCCGTCGGGCATGCGCACCTGGAAGAAGCCCGCGCCTTCGATGGCCAGATCCAGGCTGTTGCCGGTCTGCTGAATATCGCCGGTGGAAAAAACCTTCTGGATGGCGGCCACGCGCGAACCCAAACCGACCTGGATGGTGGTCGGTTGCTCGGCCCCGCCCGCGGCGTCCGTGCCCGCCACCTTGATGGTCTGGTAGAGGACATCCTGGAAGTCGGCCCGGCTCTTTTTGAAGCCGACGCTGTTGACGTTGGCCAGGTTGTTGGCGATGACGTCCATGTTGATCTGCTGGGCTTCCATTCCGGTTGCGGCGGTCCACAGTGCCCTGATCATGATTTATCTGCTCCTTGCTGCGGGGTAAGGTAAAAGGTCAGCTCAAGGTGCCAAGCTGGTTGGCCTTTTCGGCCAGGGCATGGTAGGTCTTGAGCATTTTCTGACAGGCTTCGAAAACCCGGGTCGCTTCGACCATGCGGCTCATTTCCTCCATGAGGTTGATATTGGCGTTTTCCAGGTGAGCCTGATGGATTTGCGGATCCGCGACCCGCACCTCGAGCTGGTCTTCCCGGCCGTTCTCAACCTGAAACAGGTTGCCGCCGTTGCGCTGCAGCACGGACATGTCCTCGAAGGTGTAAAGGGGGATGCGGCGGGTCTGGCCGTCGGCCAGCAGGACCGTGCCGTCCTGGCCGATGGTGACCTCCGGATCGGGCAGCACGATGGGCCGCTGATCCTCGCCGAGCAGCAGCATGCCCTGGCTGTTGATCATCCGGCCCTGGTCGTCGAGGCGCATGTTTCCCTGCCGGGTGTAATAGAGGTTGCCCGCTTCGTCCTGCACCTTGAAAAAGCCCGGCCCGTCGATGCCCAAGTGGGTCGAGATCTGGGTCGGCATCAGGGTGCCCTGGGAGAAGTCGGTAAAGCCCTCCACGATTTCCGCCAGATTGATGCGCTCGATGGTGCGGCCGTTGCTGGCCTGTTCGAGCACCGTTTTGAAAACCGCCTGGCCTTTTTTGAAACCGACCGTCTGGTTGTTGGCCAGGTTGTGACTGATGGTATCCATCAGCCGCTCCCGAACCAGGGCCCCGGAAAGGGCGGTGTAAGTACCTGAGCTCATGCTGAACCTCGTCGGTGGAATTTCGCTACAGTTCCCATGTCGGCAGGCGGAGGATTTATCTTTAGCCCGGATTGTTCAGGTCCGCTCCGGGCCGGAGCTCAAATGCCGCCGCAGTCGCACCACCTGACGGGCCTGTTCCGCAGGCAACTGCAGCAATTCGCTGATGCGCTCCGCCGACAGACCCCGGCCTGCCAGTTCGGCGGCCTGACGGTAGATTTCCGGCGGCTGCCGCTGTTCGCCATTCTGCTGCAGTCGTTGTTGCAGGGCCGCCTGCAGCAGGGGACCGTCAAAGGCCCGGAGGTCGTGAACGGCGGAGCGGGCCTCCTTGCCAGCCATGGAAGCCGGCTGCAGGCGGGTCAGGTGCTTTTCCAGCTGCCGCAGCCGCAGGGCCAGCAGCAGGGTCGCCACCGCGAAAAAAGCGGCCAGGATAGAGGTCAGATGCAGGCTCATGGCGAAACCTCAGCGCTGGTTGCGGCCGGCGGCGGCCCGTTTGCGTTCGCGTCCCAAGCCGACCTTCAGCTTCAGCAGGGCCTGGCTGTGGAGTTGGGAGACCCGGCCTTCCGACAGTTCCAGCACCTCGGCGATCTCTTTCTGGCTGAGTTCCTCGTAATAATAGAGGGAGACCACCAGCCGCTCCTTTTCCGTCAGACGTTCGATCTGGGCCGCCAGTTCCCGGGTCAGCTCGCTTTCTTCCAGCATCTCGAAGGCGTTTTTGCTCTGCTGATCGACCATGCTGTCCATCAGGGTCGGACTGCTGTCGCTGTCGTCGATGGTTTCATGCAGGCTGATGCAGCCCAGGCAGCTGACCTCCGCGAGCAGGTCGCGGTACTCCTCCAGGCGCATCTGCATGGCGGCGGCCACTTCCTCCTCTTCGGCGGGCCGGCCGAGCTTGCCCTCCAGGTCTTCCATGACGGCGGCCAGGCGGGACTGCTTCTGTCGCAGGGTGCGGGAAAACCAGTCCATGCGCCGCACCTCGTCCAGTACCGCGCCGCGCATGCGTTTTTCGGCAAAGGTCTTGAACAGGATGCCGAGGCTCGGCCGGAAACGGTTGGCCGCGTCCACCAGGCCGACCATGGCGGCGCTGGCAATATCCTCGCGATTCATGAAGGACGGCACCTGGCTGACCATGCGCTCACTGATGAAGCTGACCATGTACAGATGGCTTTTGATCAGGCGGTCCTTGTCGTCCCCGCGCAGGGTTTCGTATACCGGCAGCTGATTCATCATGTGTCCTTGGAATTGAAGGAGAGCAGTCGCTTCCAGAAAAATTGCAAGGTTCCCTTGGCTTGCGGCTCGTTGCCCTGACTGATGAAGTTCTTGGCGAAGCTGATGAAGGACTCCCCGACCTTGCTGGCCGGATAGAGCTGCATCATCGGGCTCTGTCGCTGAATGGCTTCGCGCATGCGCTTGTCGAAGGGAATGCAGCCCAGATATTCGATGGAAATGGACAGGTAGCGGTTGGCCACCGTGGTCAGCTTCTGGTAGATGTCGAGCCCTTCCTCCACATTGGCAACCGAATTGACCACCAGCAGGAACCGGTTCTGGTGATAGCGGGTCGACAGCAGCTTCATCAGGGCATAGGCGTCGGTGATGGCCGTCGGTTCCGGGCTGGTGATGATGACGATATCCTGCGCCGCCACGGTAAAGTAGGTGACGTTTTCGGAGATGCCGGCTTCGGTATCGATGAGCACGACGTCGAAGTCTTCATGCAGGGCATCCAGGTCCTCGATGAACCGCATGCGCTGCATGGGTTCGAGTTGGGTGAACTGCTGAACGCCGGAACCGGCGGGCAGAATCTTGATGCCGTGGGGACCTTCCACCATGATTTCCGGCAGGCTTTTCTGACCGCCGAAAAAATGATTCAGGTTGAAGGGCGGGTTGAGTCCGAACACCACGTCGATATTGGCCAGGCCCAGGTCGGCATCGATGATCAGTACCCGTTTGCCCATTTGCGCCAGGGCCATGGCGACATTGGCCACCATGGCGGTTTTGCCCACGCCGCCCTTGCCGCTGGAAACGGCGATGACCCGGCACGGCGCTTCGGCCGCGGCCGACACCCTCGGTTGGCCGGCCGGATCCTGCATGGTGCGAAGGGTTTCGGCTTGGTCGGTTTGATCGAATTGGACATTCATGGCAGATTCTCTCACTGGGCTCCGGTGATGAATTGGGCGATGGCGCCCGGTTCCGCTACCAGCAGGTCTTCCGGCACCCGCTGGCCATTGGTCAGAAACGACAGAGGCAAACGCTGCTGCACCGCGATGTTGAGCAGGGTGCCGCACTGTTCGCACTCATCCAATTTGGTGAAAATCAGGCTGTGCAGGGGCAGACGGCCGAACCGGCGGACGGTCTCCCGCAGTTCCAGATCGCGGGTGGTGGCGGACAGGACCAGGCAGTTTTCCGTGCCCCGTTCAGGGCCGAGAAACAGTTCCAGTTCCGCCAGGCTGGCTTCGTCCCGGGGGCTGCGGCCGGCGGTATCGATGAGGATCAGATCCTTGTCCGCATGGCGCAGCAAGGCCTGCTGCAATTGCTCGGGGTTGAGGATCACCTCGACGGGCAGGCCCATGATCTCGCCGTACACCTTCAGTTGCTCCACCGCCGCGATGCGATAGGTGTCGATGGTCAGCAGGGCGATGCGCTGCAGCCCGGCCATGCGCTGTCCGGCGGCGATCTTGGCAATGGTGGTGGTTTTGCCGACCCCCGTCGGTCCCACCAGGGCGATGCAGCGCTGACGGCCGGGACGTGACTGCAATGGGCCGGTGACCCGGATCAGCTGGGCCACGGCACCGGCCAGGAACTCTTCGATGCGCTGGGGATCGGCCAGCTGCCGGGGGGAGAGCTGCTCCCAGGCGAACTGCTCCAATTGCGCCGCCGCCTCGCCGCTGATGCCGAGCCGCGCCAGTGTCCCCTGCAGCAGGGCCATCTCCTGGACCTCGGCGCCGCTGCGGGACGCCGGGCGCGGGATATCAACCGGAGCGGCCGGTGAGGCGGTTTCGGCCGGGACATGGGTGCGCGCCAATTGGCTGAGCATGGCCTTGAGTTCGTCGATTTCACTGCGCACCGCCGCCAGACCGTTGCCGTTCACCTGTTGCTTGAGTTCCCGGACCTCCTCTTCCAAGGGGTCGATGACCCGGCGCTGCCGCCACAGATCCTGGTAGGTCAGGGTGTCTTCCGGGGCCTCGGCATCCGCTCTGGTCGCCAGATTCACCGGCGGGACGGCCGCTTGCGGGCCGCCCGGCGATTCCGGTTGCGGCGTACCTGCGGCCCGGCCTGCTTCGGCGGGATCGTCGATGGCGGCGGTAATTTCGCAGATCGGTTTGCGAAACATGCCCAGGCCGTTTTTCCGCACCGTGCGGGTGGAGAGGATCAGGGCATCGGGGCCAAGGGCCTCCTTGACCTTCTTCAGCGCCGCGGTCATGGTGTCGGCTTCAAAGACTCTAACCAGCATGGATGCTCACAGTTCCCGTGGAACGCACTTTGAGATGCGGCGCGATTTCGTTGTGGGACAGGCAGATCAGGTTGGGCAGGTAACGCTCGGTCAATCGCTTGACATGCGGACGAATCGTTGGCGGACAGAGCAGGATGGGCGCCGTGCCGCCGTGGCCGTTCTGCAGGGTGCGCGCCAGGCTCTCCAGAAACGCCTGGGCGGTGGCCGGATTCAGGGCCAGATAACTGCCGTCGCTGGTGCGGTGGACCGATTCTTCGATGGTTTCCTCCAGGGAACGCTCCAGGGTCAGCAGTTCCAAGGTCTCGCCGTCAGCTGCCAGGCGGCTGCTGATGCCGCGGGCCAGGGATTGCCGAACCTGTTCGGTCAGCAGATCGGCATCCTGGGTGGCGCCGGCCCAG
Source organism: Desulfuromonas sp. CSMB_57 (assembly GCF_020194955.2). Taxonomy (GTDB): domain Bacteria; phylum Desulfobacterota; class Desulfuromonadia; order Desulfuromonadales; family Syntrophotaleaceae; genus JAFCIY02. The sequence goes on from NZ_JAFCIY020000023.1 coordinate 279,784, forward strand.
TCGGCCAGGGTTTCCAGGATGCTCCGCAAGTCGCGGATGGAAACCTGTTCTCGCAGCAGATTCTGCAGTACTTTCATGATGATACCCAGGGGCAACAGGTTCGGCGTCAATTCTTCGACCAGCTTCGGATAGTTCTTGCCAAGCTGTGATAGCAAGTTCTGTACCTCTTGTCGGCCAATCAGCTCGTAAGCGTGCCGTTTTATGATTTCGCTGATATGGGTGGTGACCACGGTGGTGCCGTCGACCACGGTGTAACCCGCGATCTGGGCACGTTCCTTCTGATCCTCGGTGATCCAGGTGGCCGGCAGACCGAAGGCCGGTTCCGTGGTCGCCACCCCCTTCAACGGCTCCGTGGCGATGCCCGGATTCATGGCCAGGTGATAGCCGGGCATGATCTCACCGCCGGCGATGCGCGTGCCCTTGAGCAGCACCGCGTATTCGTTGGGTCGCAGCTGCAGGTTGTCCTTGATGTGAATGGGCGGAATGATGAAGCCCATGTCCAGGGCGAACTGCTTGCGGATGGAGCGGATGCGCGGCAGCATTTCGCCGTTCTGATTGGCGTCCACCATGGGAATCAGGCCGTAGCCGACCTCCAGTTCCAGCAGATCGACGGACAGCATTTCCTCGTAATTGTCTTCGTTCGGCGTCTGGGCCCGGGCCGCCTCGAGGCTTTGGTCGTCGGCGGCCGCCGTCTGTTGTTTCTGCACCACATGGGCCAGCCAGGCCAGAACGCCGGACAGCAGAAAGAAGGGGATGTGCGGCAGGCCGGGAATCAGGGCGAACAGCAGCAGGATGCCGGACACCACCCACAAGGCCCGCGGATGAACCGTGAACTGGTTTTTCAGGGCACTGCCGAAATCCTCCTGCCCGGCGGTGCGGGTCACCAGGATGCCGGCGGCGGTGGAGATGATGAGGGCCGGAATCTGGCCCACCAGACCGTCTCCGACGGTCAGGATGGTGTAGGTCTCCGCCGCCTGGCCGGCGGCCATGCCCTTTTGCACCACGCCGATGATGAAGCCGGCGCCGATATTGATGACGGTGATGATGATGCCGGCGATGGCGTCGCCCTTGACAAATTTGCTGGCGCCGTCCATGGCGCCGTAGAAACTGGCCTCGCCGGCGATTTCCTGACGACGGGTGCGGGCCTCGCTTTCGTTGATCAATCCCGAGTTGAGATCGGCGTCGATGGCCATCTGCTTGCCGGGCATGGCGTCCAGGGTGAAGCGTGCCGCCACCTCGGCAACCCGGCCGGCGCCCTTGGTGATGACCATGAAGTTGATGATGACCAGGATGACGAACACCACCACGCCGACCACGTAATTGCCGCCGACCACGAACTGGCCGAAGGACTGGATGACGGACCCGGCCGCCGCCGGTCCCTCGTTGCCGCGCAGCAGGATGAGGCGGGTGGAGGAGACGTTGAGGGACAGCCGGAACAGGGTGGTGGCCAGCAGCACCGACGGAAACATGGCGAAATCGAGGGCCTTGGCCGTATACAGGGAGATGACCAGAATCAGCAGGGAGACGGTGATGTTGAGTGACAGAAATATGTCCAGCAGAAAGGACGGCATGGGCAAAATCATGACCATCAGGATGGCCACCAGGCCCACGGCGACCACGACGTCGCTGCGCAGCAGGAGGGATTTCCAATCGTTGGGCAGGCTGGTGGTCGGCATTGTAAGTCCTTTAATGGAGGCTGAAGGCTGAAGACCGAAGGCTGAAGTTAAGGACTTAGAACTGCCCTTTATGTCGAAAGCAGGACGTCTGCCTGGGGATTTCCTTCAGTCTTCAGCCTTCAGCCTTCAGCCTTCAGTCTTCTATCTGCAGTTATCTTTTCTTCAAGCCGTACACATAGGCCAGAATCTGGGCCACGGCCTGGAACATCTCTTCGGGCACTTCCCGGCCCAGGTCGACCTTGAACAGGGCGCGGGCCACGGGGACGTTCTCGACCAGGGGCACCCGGTTTTCGCGGGCGATTTCCCGGATGCGCAGAGCGACGGCGTCGGCGCCCTTGGCCACCACCTGCGGGGCGTTCATGCGCGAGCGATCGTAGGCCAGGGCCACGGACAGGTGCGTGGGGTTGGTAATGATCACGTCCGCCTTGGGTACCTCGGCCATCATCCGTCGTCGGGCGGCCTGTTGCTGCAGGGAGCGGATGCGGGACTTGACCATGGGGTCCCCTTCGCTCTCCTTGAATTCCTCTTTTTGCTCCTGTTTGGTCATTTTCATTTTCTGTTCCATTTCCCAGCGCACGAACAGAAAATCGAACAGGCCGAGCAGAATCATGATGCCGCAGGTCTGCATCAGGATGCGCAGCGCCACCCGGCCGAGGAAGGCCACGGTATCGGGCACATCCATGGCCACCAGGTCCAGGGCCTGGTCGAAATTGGCCGCCACCACCTTGTAGGCGGCGACGCCGACCAGCAATACCTTGAGCACGGACTTGGTCGCTTCGACCAGGGAGCGCTTGGAAAACAGCCGGGCCATGCCCGGCAGGGGATTGAGTTTGGTGAAATCCGGCTCCAGGGGTTTGCTGGTCAGCAGCCAGCCGATCTGCAGGTAACTGGCGAAGAAGCCCACCACCAGGGTCATGAGCAGCACCGGCGCCAGCAGCAGGGCCATTTCGCTCACCAGGTCGACGGTCAGGCGCACCACGGAGACGGCGGTCACCTCGAAAAAGGCCGCGCGCCGCCACCAGCCGGCCATGAAGCTGCTCAGCCGCCGCCAGAAGATGGGGCCGTAAAACAGCCACAGCAGGACCGTGGCGGTCATGAGTGCGGCGCTGTTGATCTCCTTGCTCTGGGCCACCTGGCCTTTTTCGCGAAAATCCTGTCGTCGCTTGGCGGTGGCCTGTTCGGTTCTTTCCTGGTCGGTATCCGCCATGGCCTCTCCCTACAGGAGGCTCAGCAGCTGCAGAAAGCGATTCTGCAGCGCGGCGAACTCCACGGTCAGCATCTGCGCCATGAGATGCATGGTCAAGCCCATGACAACCAGGGCCATACCGATGTTGACGGGAAAGGAGAGCATGAAGACGTTGAGCTGGGGAAACACCCGGGCCATGAGACCCAGCACCAGGCCCGACAGCAGCAGTACCGTCAGAACCGGGGCGCTGAAGCGGATGGCAAGGCTGAACATGGCGCCCGTCAGATTGATCATGAAGGGCACCGCGCCGCCCCCCAGGGACAGGGTGCCGGCCGGCAACAGCCGATAGGAATCGGCAATCACCCGCAAGAACAGGTGGTGCATGTCCAGGGCCAGGAAGATGAGCAGGGCGAGAACATTCTGGAACTGGGCAATCAGGGGCGATTGCTGCTGGTTCTGGGGATCGAGGACGTTGGCGGCGGCGAAGCCCATCTGGTAGCCGATGACGGAGCCGCCCAGTTCCACGGCGCTGAAAACCAGGCGGGCGACAAAGCCGATCATCAAACCCACCAGACTTTCCTGGGCTACCAGCAGGGACAGGCCGAAGGGGGGCAGGGGGCCTGTCGGCAGACCTGGCGCCAGTACCGGAAAGATCGCCAGGGCCACGGCCAGGGCCAGGCCGATGCGCATGCGAATCGGTATTTGCGGGCTGCCGAACACCGGCATGGTGCCGATCAGGGAGGCGATGCGGGTGGCGCAGACCAGAAAACCCTGGATGCTGCCGATCTCGAACAATTCGATGCGCATCAACCGCCAACCGTGGCGATGCCCCGGAAGATCTGGGCGGTGAAATTGACCATGACCCGGATCATCCAGGGGGCGAAAATGATCAGAGTGACGAACACGGCGACGATCTTTGGAATGAAGGTCATGGTCTGTTCGTTGATCTGGGTGGCGGCCTGGAAGATGCTTACCACCAGGCCGACCACCAAGCCGGACAGCAGCAGGGGGGCAGACAGGAGCAGGACCGTTTCCACCGCCTGGCGGCCCAGGGTGACGACGAATTCAGGGGACATGGTCTCTTTCCTAACCGAAGCTCTGCACCAGGGAACTGACAATCAGGGTCCAGCCATCCACCAGTACGAACAGCAGCAATTTGAAGGGCAGGGAGATGATGACCGGCGGCAGCATCATCATGCCCATGGACATGAGTACTGAGGCCACGATCATGTCCAGGACCAAAAAGGGGATGTAGACCATGAAGCCGATCATGAAGGCCCGCTTCAGTTCCGACAGCATGAAGGCCGGAATCAGGGTCATGGTCGGTACGTCCTCGCGGCCGTTGGGTTCCGGTTGCCCGGAGATTTCCATCAGCAGGGCCAATTCCTTTTCCTGGGTCTGGCGGAACATGAATTCGCGCAGGGGCACGACCGCCCGTTCCAGGGCCTGCTGCTGGTTGATCTGCTGGGCGAAAAAAGGCTTGAGGGCGGTTTCATGAACCTGGTTGAAAACCGGCGCCATGATGAAAAAGGTCAGAAACAGGGCCAGCCCGACCACCACCTGATTGGGCGGCATCTGCTGGGTGCCCATGGCCTGACGCAGGAAGGACAGCACCACGATGAGACGGATGAAGGCCGTGGTCATGAGCAGGATGGCCGGCGCGACGGAGAGGATGGTCAGCGCCAGCAGAATCTGCATGGTGGTGGAGAGTTGGCCCGGACCGGCGGCATCGCCGACGCCGATGGAGATGGTGGCCAGGCTCTGGCCCCAGGCCGTGGCGGGCAGCAGGAGCAGCAGCGAAAGCAGGCTGTAGAAAAATGAGCGTTTCACGATGGCAGGTCCAGGTGTTGTTGCAGGGTCTGATCAAAGGAACCCGGCTGGGAGTCGTCCAGCCGACAGAGCAACTCGATGCGCTCGGCGGTTACCCCCAGCAGCAGTTCCCGGCCGCGAACTTCCACCAGGCAGAGGGCCTTGCGCGGTCCCAGGGGGCGGGTCTCGCGGATCCGGATGGTCGCTTCCCGATTGCCGGGCAGCCATTTCATCCAGCGGCGACTGGCGGCGTAGAGCAGCAGGATCAGGGCCAGTACCAGGAGCATGGCGCCCCAGAGGCGCAGACCGGCGGACAGGGTGCCGCCGCCGGCCGACTCGACGGCGGCCCGGGCCGGTGTCGGCACCAGCAGCAGAAACAGTAACAGACATCTCGCCATCATCGGCGTCCTCAGCCCAGGTTTTCCAGGCGCTCGGCCGGGCTGACCACGTCCGTCAGGCGCAGGCCGTAGCGGTCCTTGACCATGACCGCTTCGCCGCGGGCAATGAGGCGCGAATTGACGTAGAGATCGAGGGGTTCCCCGGCCAGCTTGTCCAGTTCGATGATGGTGCCCTCCTGCAACTGCAGCAGGTCCTTGATGAGAATGCGGGTCCGGCCGATTTCGATGGACACCTCCAGGGGAATGTCCAGCAGAAAACCCAGCTCGCGGACTTCGCGATCCTGGGCGGCGGTTTTGGTTTGGTCCGGGCTGTTGGTCATGAGTACCTCGTTGGATGAAAATACCCGTCAGGGGCATCCGGGGAAAACAATGAATCCGAGCAACTGTTCAGCAACCTGAGAGCAGGGTCTCGCGACCCCCACGCCGAGGGCCGCATGAACCCATCCCTGGGGCTTGACCGGCGCCATCCGGGCGCCAGACACCCTCGGTGCGGGGGCCCCGAGACCCTTTGCCGAACAGGTACCAAGCCGAAGCATCAGGTCGGACCGTTGAGGCCGGCGCGGCCGATGATGCGCACCGCCTTTTTACCCTGGTGGGCACCGGCGGCCGCGAGAAACTTTTTCTGGCCCTCGGCAAGAACCTGCAGGGGCGCGTTCACCGTGCATCCCAGGTCCAGCACGTCGCCTTCCTGGAAATTGAGGATATCCCGCACGGTCAGATTCAGAGTGGTCAGGCGCGCCGAAAGGCCGATGTCCATCTGTTTGATTTCCTGTTCCAGGTGCAGTTGCCAGGGCCGATCCTGGGTTTCGGGAAAGGCGGCATTGCGGGCGCGCATCTTTTCCTTCAGGGGTTCCATGGCGGCCTGGGGAATGAGCAGGGTCAGGCCGTCGGTGCGGAACTCCCCGGAGACGCTGAACCGCAAAGCCAGTACCGCGGCGTCGGCCGGCACGATGTTGACCAGGCGCGGCGAGCTTTCGATCTTCACCACCGAGCACTCCAGGTTTTCCAGGGGATGGAAGGCCTTGTCCAGGTCCAGGCAGGCATCGGTGATGGCGCCGCGCAGCAGGTTGGTTTCAATTACCGTCAAGGGCCGTCCCGGCAGGATGGGTCCCGAATCCCGGACCCCTCCCAGAAGGTGCTCGATGATGTAGAAGGACAGGTTTTCGCTGAGAATGATCAGGCCACGCCAGCGCAGGGGATCGAGGCGGATGACGGCCAGCGCTTCCCTTCCGGACAGTTGGTCCAGATAGGCATCGAAGTCATGCACCTCGATGCCGTCGCGGCGTACCGCAACGCTGCGCTGCAGGCGATTGGTCAGGGAAATGCCGAAATTGCGGGCAAATGCGTCCAGGGTCAGATCGAGGTTTTCGAGCTTGTAGTGACGCGGCCCCTGTTGCGAAACCAGGTCGAGGCGGGTGATGCGGCGCTCGCCGGCCTGGCTTGGCGACGGTTCTTCGGTCTTGGCGGGGAGGTCCCCGCCATGCACCGCCGACAGCAGTTCGGCAATCTCTTCCCGGGACAGAATACGTTCCACGACGGGCTCCCTACTGGACGACGAACTCCGTGAAATAGATTTTCTGCACCTTGCCCCGGCGCAGCGCGCTGTTGACCTCGTTGATGAGTTCCGCACGCAGCTGCAGCTTGCCCTGCAGGTCGCTGACTTCGCCAAAGGTCTTGTTGCTGACCAGCAGCAGGATGCCGTCGCGGATCTGCGGCATGCGCTCGTTGGCTTCCTTGATGGCCTCGTTGCCGTCCACCTCCAGGGTGATGGCCGCCTTCAGATAGCGGGTACCCTCGATATCCAGGATATTGACGATGAAGGGTTCGATTTCCACCATCAGGCCGGAGCGGGTTTTGCCCGACTTACCTGTTGCGCCGGCCTCCTCGCCCTCCGTTGGGGTTTTGGAACGGGTGTAGAAGAACACGCCGGCCCCGATGCCGGCCAACAGCAGCAGGCCGATGACGACGAACAGCAGTATTTTCTTCTTGCCGCGGCCGGCGGCGTCCTCAGCTAAGGGGTTTTTTTCCGCCATGGTATTTTCCCTCTCTGTCAAAATGGCATCTGATCGGCAGCGTCGATGAGATAAGGCAGTTTTTCCCGGTAATCATTGAGGTTTTCCAGAACAAATTCGACCCGTCGGTTCACGGCCCGATCGCCGGGACCGGTATTGGGGACCACGGGTCGCTGGTCGCCATAGCCGACGGCGGACAGCCGATCCAGGGGCAGCAGGCCCTCCGCGGCAAAAAACTTGAGGGTCGAAACGGCCCGCTGCACCGATATGTCCCAGTTGGTGAGCTGGGGGTTGCCGGTGGGCAGATCGTCCGTGTGGCCTTCGATGCGCAGCAGCATGGGCAAAGGTCGCACCAGATTGGCGATTTCCCGGAGGACGGGATGGGCCTCGGGTTTAAGTTGGGTTTGTCCCAGGTCGAAGAGCACCGAGTCCTTGACCCGTAAGACCACGGCGCCCCGATCCTTGACCAGGTCGATATCCCGATCGATGCGCAGCCGGGTCAGCATGGTCTGGATTCGGTTGTAGAGGCGGCTGACATAGTCGTCGTCCATGGGCGCGTAGCTGATCAGCTGTGGTTTGTTGACCTCGCTGACGGAGGAACTCTGCAGGAAGCCAAAAGCGCCTTTCAAAGAGCCGAGGGCATCGAAGAATTTGCGTTTGTCGAGGTTGGCCATGGACAACAGCAGCACGAAAAAGGTCAGCAGCAGGGTGACCATGTCGCTGTAGGTGACCATCCAGGCCGGGGCTCCGGCATCCGCTTTCTTTTTGGGTCTGCGACGAGGGGTGTCGGCCATGATCGGTTCCTAACGCTTGCCGAAGTGGGAATGACGTTCCTTGGGGGCAACATAGGCGTGCAGCCGCTGCTCGAGGATGCGCGGATTTTCGCCCTCGAGGATGGAACGCAGACCTTCGGCAATCAGGGTTTTGTCCAGGCGTTCCTGCTGGGAACGAGACTTTAGCTTGCCGGACAGGGGCAGGCACAGCACGTTGGCGATGACCGAACCGTAAAAGGTGGTCAGCAGGGCGACGGCCATGGCCGGGCCGATGGTGGATGGGTCGTTCATGGTCTGCAGCATCTGCACCAGGCCGATGAGGGTGCCGATCATGCCCATGGCCGGCGCATAGGTGCCCATGGCCACCATGATGTCCGCCCCCTGATCGTGGCGGTCCTCCAGATATTCGATTTCCCGATCCAGGACCTCTTTGAGCTTCTCCGGTTCATGGCCGTCGACGGCCATCTGCAGGCCCTTGAGAAAGAACGGGTCGCTGACCTCCTGGGTTACGCTCTGCAGGGACAGGATGCCTTCCTTGCGGGCCTTGCCGGCATAGCGGATGAGCTGCTCGATGCGTTCGGCGGCGGAAAAGTGATGGGTGAAAAACGCCTTCTTGATGACGTTGATGGTGCCCAGCATCTCCTTGAAGGGATAATGCACCAGAGTGGCGCCGATGGTGCCACCGATGACGATGACCGCGGACGGGATGTTGACGAAAATGAAAAAGGCGCCGCCCTGCATGATGGCGATACTCATGAGAGCGAAAGCGGCCAGTATGCCGACTATGGTTGACAGGTCCATGGGTGTCCTCGAAATCAAGCAGCTGTTGATTCGCTATGGGGTTGTTCCGTCGGTGCCTAGGATTGGCAAGGATTGTGCCATGTTTGCCAACCGTCGCGGGTAATTGTCCGGAGGCCGTGATAAGGCCGTTTCGCAGGCTTCGAGCAGGGCCCATAAAGAGAGTCCTGTTTCTTGCAAGCCGGCAGAAGGTGGCATTTGTCGAAAAATTGACTCATGGAATTGGGGATTGAACCACGAATGGGGAAGTGGCGCCGGAAATGGCCTCTGATTATAAAAAAATGCCCCGAAAATCGGGGCATTTTTATGAGGCAATATTTTGACTGATCCAGCTTGGGACACTAACGCTTGAGATTGATCAGTTCCGCCAGCATTTCATCGGTGGTGGTGATGACTTTGGAGTTGGCCTGGAAACCGCGCTGGGTGGTGATCATCTTGACGAATTCCGCCGCCAGATCCACCGTCGACTGCTCCAGGGCGTTGGTGAAGATGTTGCCCAGTTCGCTGCCGGGCAGGCCGATGCGCGGCGAACCCGATTCGGTGGTGGCCGAGTAGAGGTTGTTGCCTTCCTTCTGCAGGCCGCCGAAGTTGGAGAACTTGGCCAGCACCATGCGCGCCACGCTGACCTGCTGGCCGTTGGAATACTTGGCCAGCACGTTGCCCGAATTGTCGATGCTGATGTTGGTCAGATTGCCCGCACCATAGCCGTCCTGGGAATGGGAAATGACTTGCGAATCGTTGGCGTACTGGGTGGTGTTCTGCAGGGCGAAATTGATGCTCTGGGGGGCGGTGCCGGCACCGAGGCTGAGGGGGCCGAGGGTGGTGGTGCCGCCGGCGGCTTGCCGGCCGCTGGTGTCGAACACCAGGGAGCCGCCGTCCGTAGCGGAGGAGAACACCGTGGTGTTGTTCGCGTCCACCACGTGCCAGTCCCAATTATTGTCCGCCGTTTTCGAAAAGTAGGTGGTCAGCAGATGGGTGTTGCCCAGAGAATCGTAGACGTCCGTCGAGTGGGCATAGTTGTAGGTACTCGGATCGGCGGGATCGAAGGTTCCGGTAACGGTGGCGGCATTGGCGTCGAGATTGGTGGACAGATTGATGGTGCCGGTCATCTTGGCCGGGATACCATCATTGATATCCACCCGGATGTCGGTGGAACCGCCGGTGGAGAGCACCCCGTTGTTGTAGGGTTTGCCCTGCATCCGGTAGCCTTCCGGGGTGATCAGGTAGCCATTGCCGTCGAAACGAAAGGAACCGGCCCGGGTAAAGAGCAGGTTTTCGCTGCCCGCTTCCCGCACCACGAACAGGCCTTCTCCCTCGATGGCCAGGTCCGTATCCGATTTGGTGGTTTCGAAGGTGCCTTGGGCAAAGAGGGTGTCGACCTTGGCCAAGCCGGTGCCGCGACCGACCTGGGAGGCGCCGCCGGAACCGTTGACGGAACTGGCCAGCAGGTCCGAAAAGATGGTGCGGCTGGACTTGAAGCCGACCGTGTTGGTGTTGGCGATGTTGTTGCCGATGACGGACATGGCGGTGCCGTTGGTGTTCATGCCGCTGATGCCGCTGTACAGTGCGCTGGAAAGGGACATGTCGTTCGCTCCTTGTGGGGACCGCGTCGGTCGGTCGGCGGTCCGCGAACCTCCTCGAGAGGACCGGTTCGGCTAGGCAATAATGGCGCTGTCGATATGGGTAAAAACGTTTTCTTTGAGCTGGGTCGAGTCCAACACGGTTACCACCTGGCGATGTTTGACGCTGACGATCAGGGCCTTGTCGTCCAGCAGTACCAGTGCCTCCCGCCCGCCCTTGGCCGCCACCCGGTCCACGGCTCCGTCCAGGCGGGCCAGGTCCGTGTCGTTCAGGTGGATGCCGCGACCATCCATGCGCTCCCGGGCATGGCGGGAGAATCCCACGGCCTTGCTTTCCAGTTGCCGCTCCAAGATTTCGGCAAAGCCGCCGTTCTTCTGGTTGCCGCCTGCGGTCGGTTTGGCGGCGGTCGGCAGCAGCGGCTGCGGCAGGATGCGGATGGGACCGGTCATTGGCTCACTGCACTGACGGTGGCCAGGGCACTCATGCTGAAGGCGCCGGCGGCGGTGGTGAGTTGGCCGTCGAGACCGGTCAGGTCGACCCCGCTCACCGTGGTTCGCACCAGGGGGGCACCGCCGCTGACCCGCTCGCCGCCCAGCCAGGCTTGGAGTTCGAGTTGGTAATTGCCCGCGGCCAGGGGTTTGCCGTTGCCGTCGGTGCCGTCCCAGGAGAAAAAGTGCTGGCCGGCTTTGAGATTGCTGCCTTCGAGAACCGCAACGATTTGATCATGGCTGTTGCGCACCACCAACTCCACCTGGTCCACCGCACCGGTCAGATAGTAGCCGAGCCGGGTATCGGCGGCGCCCAGGGTAACCTGGCCGGTCTCAACCGCCACCTGTTTGCCGATCATGGACAGCGCGGACATCTGCAGCATGTTGGCCTGGCCGCTTTCCAGGCTTTGCAACTGGCTGTTAACGGCGAACAGCTGTTCCAGGGTGCTGAATTGGGCCAGTTGCGCCGTGAACTCCGTGGGATCGTTGGGGTTCAGGGGATCCTGGTTCTGCAGTTGGGTGACCAGCAGCAGCAGGAAATCGTCCTTGCCCAGGGCGCTGACGCTGCTGGTGAGGGCATTGGATGTGCTGGTCACGGAATTGATGGCTGTCATGGCTTTGACGACCTTTCTCTAGATTCGCAGGCTCAGCCCGCTGACGGTCGAAGAGGGGTTGGCGGCCGCCGCAACCGGTGCGAGCGCCTGTAGGTTCCCCTCGCTTTGTTCTCGGGACCCGCGGCCTTGGCCGTGGGCGGAGCCCTGCTGCTGGAATTGCTGCTGAAACTGCTGCTGGCCGTGGGCGCTGGCCTGCCGCTGATCGATGCCGATCTGAATGCTGTCCAGGCGCAGCCCCTGTTGTTGCAAGGCTTCCTGCAATTGCGGCAGGGAGCGTTCGAGGACGCCCTGGACCTCGCTGCTCTGGGCCAGCAGACGGACCTGGATGCGATCCTGCTCCTGAATCAGCTCCAGGTGCACCTGGCCCAGTTCCGCCGGTTGCAGGTCCATGGTCAATCTCTGGCCGCCCTGGAAAGAACGCAGGGAAAGACGCTGAACGACCTGATCCAGGATTTCCTGTTCGGCCATGAAAGGGGTTCCTGCCGATGGGGGCGGTACGGATTCACGGGTTGGAACCGGACCGTCGGCCTGGCGGAGGCCGGTCGGCAGCGGCCAGGCCACATCCCCCCTGGGAGAGGCGGCGGCAACGGAACCCGTCGTTTCGCCGAGTTCCTGCTCCATGGCAGCTGAGACCTGGAGAGAACCCGCTTCGGTCATTAAAGCCGGGGCGGCGCTGCTACCCGGGAACATGGGGGACGGCTGCAGATCCGTTGCTGCCGGTCCTGAGTTGCCTCTGGCCGCCTCGGGGCGGGAGACCTGCAGGAGTTGCTCAAAACGGGTCTCGGACAACTCCGATGGACGGGTCCCGGGGCGGGCCGGTTGCGACGGCGCCGGGTTGTTGACCATGATCGTCATGACCGCCGGCGGGGGTTCTGCTGCCGTAGTTTGGGGCGCGGCGGGGCTTGCGTCCGTGTGAAGGTGCGTGACCGAGGTGTCGCGGGAGATGGCGGATCCGGTGTCGCTCAGACCCACGGATTGCGGTGCGACAGGCCGGGAGTTGCTGCCGCTGCTTTCCAAAGCTGCGGCCTGTTTGGTGCCGGCGGCCTGATCTTGAAATGCGGGAGGGGCGGCAACGGCGCCCGCTGCCCGGGAAGTCGGCCAATGCTGGGCGGTTGCGCCCATCGCGGCGCCGGACCGGCCCTCGGCGAGGGAGGGTGCTGTCGGGGGTGTTGTGGACGTTGTGGACGCTGTGGCCTCCGTTGTGGACTCCGTTGTGGACTCCGTTGTGGCAGAGGGCGGTCCGATTGCCGGCGCGGCGATAGGTTCGGCGGCTCGTGGCCGGACTTCGGCGACAGCCGGTATGGACGGCATGCTATGGGATTCGTCCAAGGTGGAGAACGACTGGTCGGCGGTTGGCGGGGCGGTCGCGACATCCGGTGCCGGATAGTTGTTTTCTACCCAGGTCGGGGCGAGAGTCTGTCCCTCAGGCAGGTGGAGACGTTCCGGATCGCCGTTTTTGGTGGCGGTCCATGCTTCCTCTTCGGGCAGAGTGGCCGTCGGCGCCGGTGCGGGCGACGGAGGGAACAGGCCGAAAGCCATCTCGCCGGCCGATTCCGGAGAAGGGGGTTGCTTGTTTGTTCGGGCTTGCGCGGGGAGAGCTTGCGACAGCCGCTGATCGTTGTCGGACGAGGTGCCGGTCGGATTTTTCCGGAATCCATGGGACCCCGCGTCAGGAACCGCACCAGATGGGAAATCGGCGGCCACCGGCCTCTGCTCCGCCTGCAGAGTCGGCTCAGGAGTTGTTTCCTGCTGTATCCCGTTCAGCAGCGCGCCGAAATCGACGGCGGCCTCCGCTGCAGCGGCAGGCTGGGCGCCTTGGGAAACCGGGTTGGCAACGGGCGCCAGGATGGCGGATAGCATCTGCATGGATCGATCACCTTCGCAAAACGGAGTTGGCAGGTGAAAATCCAGGCAGCAGGCGGGTGCTCGGCTCGGCCTCCTAATCCCGCGCCAGAGCGGGGAAGGAGCGGCTCAGGGTCACGGCGGAGGCGGGGTCCATGTTGTCCAGGATCCGGCCCGCGGCCTTGACCTTCATGCCCTGCAGGATTTCCACGGCGAGCTGTTGTTCGAGTTTGGCCAGCACGGCGGCGGCGTTGGCCGGCTCCATGCGTTCGTACATCTGGCTGAGAAGTTTGATTTTGCCGGCTTCCTGCTCATCTTTGCGCTGGGTCAACCGGGACACTTCCTCTCGAACCTTTTCCAGCTCGCTTAACCTCTTATCGACTTCGGCGGATAAAGTCTTTAGCTCTAATTCGCGTTGATCGAGGGCCTGTTCACGCTGGCGGAGGCGTTCCAGTTCGGTGCGGATGGCGACATCCATGCGGCGCTCGGCCACGGCGGTGTTGGCGATGCCGCCGGCGGTACCGGGAGCGGCATTGTCCGCCTGCAAGGCGGTGGTGCGGGCGCTCAGCAACAGGGCGCCGGCCAACATGAGGACTGCCAGGGGACGGTGGTTCATAATACCTCCTTGTCGCGGCGCAGGGCCAGTTCGTCCAGTTGCACCATTTCCTGCCGCAGCAATTCCTGCCGATGTTCTGCTGCCTTTTTTTCCCGGAGCTTCTCCAACAGCTTGCGATCCTTGCTGGCTTCCACCAGGGATTGGCGCCGCTGTTCGATGGTGTGGCGCAATTTTTCGGCCTGGCCCAGCAATTTTTTCAGCTGTTCGGCCTGGCGCCGCAGGCTGTTTTCATACAGCAGCAGTTCCTGCAGCCCGATACCGTCATCCCGCCGGGTTTCAAATTCCGCCTGCTGTGCCGTCAGAGCGTGCCGGCCGGCACTGATGGTGCGCTCCAGTTCCGCTTCCTGGGCGAGGGTTTCCAGCAATTCCTGCCGGGCGCGATTTTCCAGCAGAACACGGTAGTTGAGCAGGGGTTGGAGTTTGAATGCCGGGGTCATGACGCAAGCCTCATGTTGCAGGGAATCGAAAGGTCCAAACCGTCGTTACAGGTCCAAGCCGCGCAGCTGCTCGACGGTGCCGGCCAGATCGACGGTTTCGTCGACGCTCTGCCGCAAAAAGGCGTTGACCGCATCGATGCGGGACAGGGCGAAGTCGATGCGGGGATTGCTGCCGTTTTTGTAAGCCCCGATGTTGATGAGTTCCTCGGCCTCCTGGTAGGTGGCGAGCACCTCCCGGAATCGGCCGCTCAGATCGCGATGGTCCGGATCCACGACGGCGTTCATGACTCGGCTGGCCGAATGCAGAATGTCGATGCAGGGATAGTGATTGCGGGCCGCCAGGCGACGGGACAGCACGATATGGCCGTCGAGAATGGAGCGGACCGCGTCGGCGATGGGCTCGTTCATGTCGTCCCCCTCCACCAGCACCGTGTACAGGCCGGTGATGCTGCCGGCCTCCCGAAACCGGCCGGCCCGCTCCAGCAGCTTGGGCAGGCTGGCGAACACCGAGGGGGTGTAGCCCTTGGTGGTCGGCGGCTCGCCGATGGCCAGGCCGACCTCGCGCATGGCCATGGCAAAGCGGGTGACGGAGTCCATCATCAACAGCACGTTTTGCCCCTGGCCGCAGAAATATTCGGCGATGGTGGTGGCGACGAAGGCGCCGCGCATGCGCAGCAGGGGGGACTGGTCGGAGGTGGCCACCACCACCACGGAACGGGCCAGCCCTTCCGGGCCCAGATCCCGCTCGATGAATTCCCGCACCTCCCGGCCCCGTTCGCCGATGAGGGCGATAACATTGATGTCCGCCCGGGTGTGGCGGGCAATCATCCCCAGCAGAGTGCTTTTGCCCACGCCGCTGCCGGCCATGATGCCCATGCGCTGCCCCAGGCCGCAGGTCAACAGGCCGTTCATGGCACGGACGCCGAGATCCAGGGGGGCATCGATATTGTCCCGTTCCATGGGACCGGCCGGCAACGCATAGAGGGGCAGTTCCGTGTCCATGACCGGCACCTCCCCGGTGTCGAGGGGCTGACCCATGGCATCCACCACCCGCCCCAGCAGCGCATTGCCGACGGGCAGGGAGGCGCAGTTGCGGACCACCCGGATGCGGCTGCCGGGTCCGAGTCCGCGCAGTTCTCCGAGGGGCATGAGCAGAGCCCGGGAATCGCGGAAACCGACCACCTCGGCCGGAATCGGCAGGCCGCCGTCCCGGGGGAAAAGTTCGCACAGGGTACCGACGGTCGCCGCCGGACAATAGCCTTCCACCACCAGGCCGACGATCTGGGTGATCTTGCCGCTGACCTGAAAGGAACTGAGATTGTCGAAGCAGCGCAGCAGGCGATCCATCAGGGCTGGTCCAGGGTAGCGAGAAGATTGCGGCGGATTTCTTCCAGTTGACTGTCGATGGTGGCATCCACCTCGCCGAACTCCGATTCGACCAGGCAGCCGCCCCGGGCGATGGCGGGATCGCCCTGCATGGTCAGATTTTGCAGGCCGCTGATGCCCGCCAGAAACAGGGGTTTGTGTTCGGCCACCCGGGCCAGATCGTCCGGATGCACCCGGAGGTGATAGCTGTCGGCCTGCACGGCGGCACGCATGGCGCGCTCGATGGTGGTCAGAATGATCTGTGGATCGGAGCGGACTTCGCAGTGGATGACCTGCCGTGCCACGGACATGACCAGGCGCAGCATGTCGTGACTGCTGTTGCGCAGCAGAGAACCTCGCAGCCGGGTGACCTCGTCCAGGACCTGGGCCAGCATGTCCGCCGCGCTGCCGAGGCGTTCCCGCTCCTCCTGCAGTGCTGCTTCGCGGCCCTGGCGGTAGGCGACGGCCAGCTGTTCCTCCAGATCCGGCGGGGTTGCCACGGGCACTGCATCCTGGGCCGGAAAAGCCTCCTCGGCGGTTTCCGGATGACCGGCGCCGGCCGGTTCGGCGACCACCCAGGATTGCTCGTCCGCGCCTTCGCTGCCGAATTCGCGGAACTGGATGCGCTTGAGATCCTGCAGGTCGTTGATGCGCAGCACTTTAGACGAGAGCATCCTGTCCTCCGCGTCCGGGGATCATGATCTTGCCTTCCTCCTCCAGCTTCAGGGCCAGCTTGACGATTTCCTGCTGAACCATCTCCACCTCGGACAATTTGACCGGCCCCATGGCTTCCAGGTCGTCCTGGATCATTTCCGCAGCACGTTCGGAAATGTTGTCGAATATCTTTTCCTTTAGCAATTCTGATGCCGATTTCAGGGCCAGGGTCAGCTGGCTGTTGTTGACCTCCCGCAGCAGCAACTGCAGGGTGCGGCCGTCCATTTTCGCCATGTCCTCGAAGGTGAACATCTGCTTGCGGATGTTTTCCGCCAGTTCGAGATCGTTTTTCTCGATGTTGGACAGGATGGTGCGGTCGGCGCCCCGACCAAGATGGTTGATGATGTCCACGGCTCGACCGATGCCGCCGATTTTATGCTGTTCCTTGTGCGCCACGACCCGGATTTCCTGCTGCAGGGCGCTCTCGATCTGGGTGAAGATTTCCGGCGAAACCTTGTCGATTTTGGCCACCCGGTACATGATGTCGGATTGGGCGTCCTCGGGCAGGAAACTGAGGATCTTGGCTGCATGGTCGACGCGCTGGGTGGACAGGATCACGGCGATGGTCTGGGGATGCTCGCTGCCGAGCAGACTGGCCACCATGCGCGGTTCCATCATGGTGATGGTTTCCAGGGGGCGGTAGCCGGATTCCGCGCCGTCGAGGCCGAGGGCCATCTGCTCCATGAGTTTTTGCACCCGGTCCTGGGAGCCGCTGTTGGCGATGGCCTTTTTGACAAACTCGTTGCTGCGGACGAAAATCCCGGAATTTTGCTGTTGGGCCTGGGAAAACTCCTCCAGCACCTGACGGGAAATATCCGCCGGAATATGCTCGATGGCCAACATGCAGCGGCTGATTTCCCGCACTTCACCATCCGAGAGGGTTTCGAAAGCCTTGGCCGTCGCCTCCTCGCCCAGACAGAGCAGCAGAACGGCGGCTTTTTCCGGTCCGGTCATTTTACTGAAATTCATAATGGCAAAACCAGTAACTTCAGACTGAAGGCTGAAGGCTGAAGGGGAGTATATGGGCAGAGAAGGTATTCATGCCGAGTTCCTCAGTTCTGTTTCAGCCAGGCCTTGATGATTTGGGCCGGATCGGTCTGGGCCATGCCCGGTGCGCCGGGCAGCTGCAAGGGTGGTGTTTGTCCTTCCAGGCCGGCTATTTCCGATTCCAATTGTTCGACGGTTTTGTAATGCTCCACCAACCGGCCGTCCTGTCGCAGAATCTGCAGCAGGGGCCGGAACACCAGGAAATAGAACAGGGCCAGGGCCAGGATCATGAGCAGATACTTGATGAAGGGCAAGGCCTGATAGACGCGATTCCAGGTCGGCACCGTCATGGGCGGTTCGCTGCTGAAGGCCGCCTCGAAGGGACGCGAGACCACGGCAATCTGGTCGCCGCGCTCCCGATCGATGCCCAAAGCGTTGCTGACCATCTTTTCAATGGCGGCCAGTTCCGCGGCGTTGCGCGGCACATAGGCCGGAGTGTCGGCTTTACTTTCGGGATTCGGTTTGTCCGCCACCAGGACCGCTACGGACAGGTTTTTCAGCCGGCCCACGGGATCGATCTGCTTGCTGACCACCTTGCTGATTTCATAGCTGACACTTTCCTCCGAGCGGTTGCTGGGAGTGGTGGTGGCGGTGGCCGGATTGCCCTGCAGGTTGGCCTGGACGCCGGGCACGCCCTGGGTAGAACTGCTGCTGCCCCGCTCGGAAACCGTATGTTCGCTGCGCACCGCCGTGGTATTGGGATCGAAGGTTTCCTCCACCCGTTCCCGCTGGGAAAAATCCACGCTGGCGGTCACCTGCACCATGGAGTTGCCCATGCCCAGGGCGCGGTCCAGCATGGCCTGGGCGCGCAGTTCGAGGTTGCGCTCGATGTTCTGCTGGTAGGTCAGCATGTCCGGCGAAAGTCCTCCGGCGGCCGGTTCGCCCGTCGGGCTGGAGAGCACCCGGCCGCTCGAATCGATGACGGCGACCTGTTCGGCGTCGAGACCTTCGACGCTGCCGGCGACCAGGTTGAGAATGCCGGTGATCTGGCTGTCACGCAGATTCTGGCCGGGCGCCAGTTGCAGGATGACGGAGGCGCTGGCCTTCTGCTGCTGTTCGCGGAACAGGCGTTTTTCCGGCAACACCAAGTGAACCCGGGCCGCCTCCACGGGTTCGAGGGAAGCAATGGTTCGTGCCAGTTCCCCCTGCAGGGCGCGCTGGTAATTGATTTTCTGGGCGAAGTCGGTCATGCCGAAACTTTGCTTGTCGAACACCTCAAAGCCGATGCCGCCACCGCGGGGCAGACCGGATCCGGCCAGATTGAGGCGGGTTTCATGGACCTGGTTGGCGGGGATGAGAATGGCTTGGCCGCCCTTTTCCAGGCGATAAGGGATCTTTTGTTCCTTCAGGCGTTCGATGACGGTGGCCGCGTCGGCACTGTCCAGGTTGCCGAACAGCAGTTGGTAATCGGCCTGTCGGGACTGAAGAATGATGGCGGCGAAAAAGGCCACGCTGACCAGGGTCGCCGCCGCCAGGGTCAGTTGCCGTTTGCGGGGCCATTGGCGGACCGCGTCGACCATATGCTTTACCGAAGTTGCCGAAGGTTTTTCAGCCATCGGGAGGTGCCTTTCCATCGCAGAAGATTAAGCCTCGAAGCGTAACATCAACCTGAGCGGCAGGGCGCTTAGACCTGCATGCGCATCACTTCCTGATAGGCTTCGATGACCTTGTTGCGCATCTGCACCATGAGGCGCATGGAGATATCGGCCTTTTCCAGGGCGATCATGACCTCGTGAATATTGCGGGCCTCGCCGGTTTGGAGCTTTTCGACGGCCCGGTCGGCTTGCACCTGATTCTCGTTGACCTGTTGAATGGCGTCGCCGAGCATTTTGCCGAAACCTCCGGCGGCATTCTGGCGGGGGCCGGTTGCCGCGGTGGCGGCGGCGGAGTTCAGGGACGAAAGGGGAGCGATTGGTTTCATGATAATCCTCAACGCCCGATTTCCAGGGCTTTCAGAGCCATGCGCTGGGCGGATTTGATGGCGGAAACGTTGGCTTCATAGGTACGGGTGGCTGTCATCATGTCGACCACCTCTTCCATCACATTGATGTTTGGCAGGACCAGCATGCCGTTGGCGTCGGCGTCAGGGTGGCCGGGTTGGTAGATGGTCCGGAAGCTGCGGTCGTTGGGCCGGATTTCAGCGACCTCCACGCCCTTGACGCCCGCTTGCATGGCGCCCTGCAACTGGCGGTCGAAGATGTTTTCGCTGCTGCGGAAGACCACGTCCTGCTTGCGGTAGGGGCCGCCTTCCGGGGTGCGGGTGGTGCCGACGTTGGCCAGGTTGGAACTGATGACGTTGAGCCGGGTGCGCTGGGCCGACAGGGCCGAAGCACTGACCTGGATGGCGGTGAATATGTCCATGAATCTCCTCCTCAATCCATCGGTTCAGAACGGATGGAATGCCGACGGCGGGTCAGCGACCATCCTGGGATACGTACTTGAGCAGGCCCAGTTTTTTGTTGAGCATCTGCGCGGCGGCTTCGTAAAGCAACTGGTTCTCGGCTTGGGCAATGAGTTCCCGATCCAGATCGACACCGTTTTCGTCGGCGCGAACGGCACGATCGGGTGCTTCCCGCAGGCGACCCTCGACCCGCGCCAGGGCCGTCCGGGGTCCGCTGCCGCCGGTCACGCGGTGGCCTGCACCGGCGGGCGTCTGCAGAGCCTGGCGCAGGTCCGCTTCGAACTCGAGGCGTTGCGGCTTGTAGCCCGGGGTTTCGGCATTGGCGATATTGGAAGCCAGGACGGTCTGCTGCCGGTGGCGCAGGTCCAGAGCTTTGCCGAGGACCGCAATGGTGCGGTCGAAAATCATCATTTCGGACATGGCTGAATGTTCCTCCTCCGGTATCCGGACCTTTTCAGCGGCCGGCGGCCGATTCCGCCAGGGCATCCTGCGCCAGGCGCCGCCAGCGGGCATTGGTCCCCTTATCGACCAGTTGTTGGAAAAATTCACGAGCGGCCCGCCGGTCGCCGAGGGCCAGTTTGATCTGCCCGCAGCGGAACAGGGCCTGTTCCCGGTGTGTGGTATCGTTCAACAACTGTTCGTAAAGGGGCAGGGCCCGTTGTGTCTGCCCGGTGCCATAAAGTGCTTCCGCCTGCAGCAGCATGCCTTGCGCGGGCAGCGCTTGGCCGGTTTTGTCGAGCCGCTCCGCTTCCCGGATGACCTGGGATAGGTCCTGGCGCTGCCAGCCGATATGGGTTGCAACCTGCGCAATTTCCTGATCCGTGGGCTGACCCGGCTGTTTCATCAAGGCGTCCGCATCATCCAGTCGCCCGGCTCTTTGCAACGCCGCCAATTGCAACCGGTAAAGGTCGAAGCGATCTTCGCCGCGGGGGAAACGCTGCCGGTAACGGCCGGCAAATTCGGCGGCCATGTCGTATTGCGCCCGATCGTAGAGCAGTTGGACCAGGGGCAGGTAATAATGCTGTTCGGTGTCCCGGCCGCGCTGCTGGTCGAGCAGGAACAGGTAGCTGTTGCAGGCCTTGTCCCACAAACCGAGGCGGACGAAGGCACCGGCCAGATCGGGCAGGAAGGCCCAGTTCATGGTGCCGTTCAGCAGCAAATGGCGGTTGATCTCCACCAAGGCGGCGGCCTTGCGGTCGTCGCCGGCGGCGATGAGTTGCCCGATCAACGGCGGCAACAGTTCCACCAGCAGGGCATCGGCTTCGGGTCGCAGCGGCCCGGCGGAAAAGTTCCGGCGAAAAGCGCTGAGCAGTTCCGCGGCTTGGCTCTGTTCCCCGTGCAAGTAATGGACCAGCGCCTGCTTGAAGGCGGCTTCCTCACGCAAGGACCGCAGCGGCGCGCGGCGCGCGATATGCCCGTAGCCGTCGGCGATTTCCTGCCGAGCCTCGGCTTCATCCTGCAGCATGCGGTGATCGAGGATTTTGCCCCCGGCCCGAAACCCGGCCTCGCTGACGGCCGCATCGCTCTGGAGTTCCTCCCAGATCAGCATGGCGTCCTGGTGTTTACCCTGGCGATAGGCGGCCAGAGCCGCACTGAACCGGGCTTTGTTCTGATCGCCGGGTTGCGGCAGTTGCTCCGCCAGTTGGGAAAACAGCTGCTCGGCGGCGGCAAAATCGCCGGCGGCAAACAGGGACTGAGCGGCCCGCAGGCGCGATGCCGGATGTCTTGCCGGATGAAAGTCGCGGTCAAGAAACTGACGGAACGCCGGTGCCGCCTGTGGCCCGCGACCCAGGCGGGTGTGGATCTCGGCCTGGCGCAAGGCCGCGATGTTCCGCAGGGGCGTCGGCCAGGGGTGCTCGGCCAGCAGCTTGCCGGCCGCTTCCGGTTTGCCGATGGTCAGCATGAGTTCGGCCGCCAGCAGACGGGCTGCCGGACCCATGGGGCCCTGGGCGGCCGGTGCGGCCAGCAGGGGAGTCAGGGTGATGCGCGCCTGGTAGGGTTGCTGCAGAGTGGCCTGGGCGAGGCCGCGCAAATAGGCGCTGCGCTGCAGCAGTTCCGGATGCAGGTCTGCGCCGGCGGGAGGCAGGGCCGACAGGCCGCGGCGAACCTGACCCAGGCGTAGCAGCGCTTCGGCGCGCAGAGTCCGTTCCAGGTTCTGGGAGAGGGCCCCCGGACGGGCTTCGAGCCAGGCCATGGCAGCTTGCCAGTGTCCGGCAGCGGCCAGTCGCAGGGCCGGTTGGCGATTCTCCGTTGCATTTTCTCCCCGCGGCGGCGGCAAAACCGGAAAGGAATAACGCAGCGGAATGCGAATTTCGACCGGCACCTCAAAGTCGCTGAAAAAGTCCCTCCAACGTCCGGTATAAGCGGAAGTCTGGCGAGGAGTGGCGCGCCAGGCTTCGCTGCCGGGCAGCGGCTGACCGCTCAGTTGCCGGGCGATGGCCGGTCGCCGAGGACCCCGCTCCTGCCAGGTGATTTCCAACTCGATCTCCGAGAGGGCCGTCTTGGGGGTCGCCACGACCCGATGGGGTATTCTGTGCACCAGGATGGAAATCAGCAGTTCCCCGGGTTTGTTGGCGAGCAGAACCCGGACAATTTTGTCGTCTTCCGGAGGCAGGGACAGGTTGGGTGCCAGGGAAGTTCCCATCAGCAAAACGTCGATCCGCTGGCCGTTGGTCTCGACGCGGAATTCCGGCAAGGCGGAGCATTGCAGGCGGATGCGGCTGACCGCCAGTTCGTCCTTTTTGGTCATACGCTGCAGTTGCGGCGTTGCCGCTTCGACCTGGCCGAGACCGGTCAACAATAGCAACATGATCAGCAAGGCACCAATGCGCATGGGTCGGGAACCTGGGACAAAGAGTTGAAGGAGGTGTCAAAAAACTCGGATACTGAGATGTGCGATTAGCGTGCCAATGAGCATCCATTTGAAATTAGGGAAAGAAATATCCCTGAAAGGGTTCAGGAGGCGGTCCGGACAAGGTTTTGACATGGAAACAGCGGCGGTTCGGAACAGTCGTGTCGCCGCGGGGGAGGCGTTGGCTCCGGGCATCACCAGCTGGGGGAGGGCGTCAGCTGGCCTGCAATGGGGCGTTGTCGCGGACCGGCCGGATCGGACATCAAAAAAAACCGCTATGGGTCCGGATGTGGCTTGAAAATTGAAATAGGTTGCAGGGACAGCCGCACCGTCGCATTGGTCCATTGCGATGAAGGATGGTTGTGCGCCTGATGGGGCGGGCGACGCCGAGCCCGGATGGCAGGAACGTCATTAATTTCTCGGCCGGGCCGGTTTCTGGCTGAATTGACGAAGAATCGGGCCGGCGCGGCATGAACGGCCCGCTGCGCAGCAACCGGCGGCATGTGTACCACCAAATCAAAGGGGCACCGATGAGTATGGATTTGATGTCCGAACAGGCTGAAATCATCAATGAATTCCTCCTGGAAAGCCGGGAAATGCTGGATCAGTTGGAGCCGGCGATAATCGAGTTGGGCCAGAGTTGTCAAAATGTCGACTGTTGGGCCACGACGGGATGCGGTAATGTTGACTGTTCGCGGCATGGTCAATCCCTTGAAATGCCTTGCTGGCTGGAGATCGGCTATATCGAGAACGGTCTGCAGACCTGTGTGCATGCCTCCTCCGCCGAGGAGTGCCGGTCCTGTCAGGTTTTCCAGTGCACCAATGGCAACGGGGAAACCATGAACGCCATTTTTCGGCTGTTCCATTCCATGAAAGGCAGTGCCGGATTTCTCGAACTGGACAACATCTCCCGGGTGGCTCATGCCGCCGAAAGCCTCCTCGATCTGATTCGCTCCGGAAAAATCGCCCTGCGTTCCGAACATGTCAATTTGTTGTGCCAGAGTTGCGACTTTGCCCGCGAAGCCATGGAACAGGTTGAAAACAGCCTGGAAGATACGGCCATGCAGGAAGCCGCCGACAACATCGCCGGAATGCTGGCTGAAGCCGCCGATGCGGCCTTGGCCCGCCTGCTGGGGCAGGTGGCCGGGGGGACAGAGCCGGCCGCCAAAGCGGAGGCCCCGGCCGCGGAGCCAGCCGTCGACGACGATGCTTTTTTGAAGATGCTGGTCTCGCCGGAGATGCTGGAGCGTTTCGTTCAGGAAGCCGATGAATTGCTGCAGCATGCCGAACAGGCTTTGCTGGCCTGGACCAGCGGTCCCCTGGAAGCCGAGGGCATCGGAGAATTGTTTCGCCATGTTCACAGTTTCAAGGGCAATTGCGGATTTTTTGGCTACAAGGCCATGGAAAAGCTCAGTCACCAGATGGAAACGGTGCTCGACTGGGCCAAGGAAGAGCGCCCCTTTCGCGGCGGGCACCCGGCGGAGACCCTGCTGCAGTGCGTCGATCTTCTGCGCGATGCGGTAGCCGAGGTCGCCCAGGGCGGCGCCGGAACCATCGCCGATCTGGACCAGCGCCTGGCCGACCTGGCGGCGCATCTGCTCGATGCCGGCAACGAGGAGGCGACGGAGGTCGCACCGACCGGGACCGGCCCGGCCGCGGCTTTCGACAGTGCTCCGCCATCGGAGCCGGCTCCGGGAGGAATACCGATGGAGTCGGACGGGGCGGATCCGGCGGTCGAGGAAGCGGCGGAACTCGATGATCGACTGCTGGGGGAGATTCTGGTCGAGGAGGGCATGGTGGATGCTGCTGCGGTGGATGCCGCCCTGGCATGCCAGCGCAAACCCATCGGCGAACTTCTGGTGGAGCAGGGCAAGGTCCAGCCGGAGCAGTTAAACGAAGCCCTGGCACGGCAGAAACGTTCCCCGGTGCCGGTCAAGCCCGCCGGCGGCGAAGCCGCCAAGAACACGGCTGCGGTCAACCGTCAGGATATCCGGGTCGAGTTGAGCAAACTGGACGATCTCATCAACCTCATCGGCGAGATGGTCATCGCTGAAAACATGTTGTTGCGCAGCCCGGATCTGGAAGGGCTGCAGCTGGACAACTTCAACAAGGCCGCTCAGCAGATGAGCAAGCTGGTGCGGGATCTACAGGAAATGGCTATGGTCATCCGCATGGTCCCGGTATCGGGCCTGTTCCGGCGTATGATCCGACTGGTGCACGATCTGTCCCTGAAATCGGGCAAGAAGGTCGACCTGCAGCTGTTCGGCCAGGATACGGAGATGGACAAGACGGTCATCGAGCAGATCTCCGACCCTCTGGTTCATCTGCTGCGCAACTCCCTCGACCACGGCCTGGAGCCGCCCCAGGAGCGGCTGGCGGCCGGCAAGCCCGAAAAGGGGACGGTCAAGTTGTCGGCACGCCACCAGGAGGGCGAGGTCTGGATCGAAGTCGAGGATGACGGCCGAGGTCTGAACCGCGAAAAAATCATTGCCAAGGCCAGGAGCAAGGGGTTGATTCGGGGCACCGGCGAGCAGCTCAGCGACAAGGAGGTTTACAACCTGATCTTTCAGCCCGGGTTCTCCACTGCCGATCAGATCACCGACGTATCCGGTCGCGGCGTCGGCATGGACGTGGTCAAAAAGAACCTGGAAAAGATCAAGGGCAAAATCGAAGTGACCAGCGTGCCGGGGCGCGGTACCCGTATTCTGCTGCGCATTCCCCTGACCCTGGCCATCATCGACGGCATGCTGGTGCGCATCGGTACAGCCAAATGCATCGTGCCGTTGCTGTCCATCCGCGAGATTTTCCGGCCCAGCCCCGATGCCGTCACCATCATGCCCGACGGCCAGGAACTGGTCCGGGTTCGGGACAATTTCTACCCCGTGCGCTATCTGGACCGGATCCTGCAGGAGCCTGCCGATTATCAGGGCATTACCGACGGGGTGCTGGTGGTCCTTGAATATCAGAACAATCATCTCTGTCTGCTGGTGGATGAAATCCTCGGCCAGCAGCAGACCGTGGTCAAGGGGCTGTCCGACTTTATCGGCACCGTACGTATCGCATCGGGCTGCACCATTCTCGGCAACGGGGAGGTGTGTCTGATCCTGGATGTGGCGACCCTGGTGGAGGAATCCGCCGGACGGGTCATGCTGCAGGCCCAGGGAGCTTAATCCTTTCACGATGCACCCCAATGCATGACCCGGGTCCGATGGATACCGAAGGGGTTGAAAAATAAAACATCCAGAAAGAGGTGGATTATGAGCATTCCGTACAGCACCGGGCTGGCCGTTGACGACAGCCAGATGTCCGAAGATACCATGCAGGGCAAGCACCTGATCTTTCAGGTTGGCAATGAACAGTACGGCATCGAGATCCGGTTCGTGACGGAGATCGTCGGTATTCAGAAAATCAACGAGGTCCCCGATCTGCCCGGCTATATGAAGGGCATCATCAACCTGCGCGGGCGGGTGATTCCGGTGATGGACATCCGCGCCCGGTTCCGTCTGCCGGCGCGCGAATACGATGAGCGGACCTGCATCATCGTCGTGCAGGTCGGCGAGCAGACCTCCGGTCTGATTATCGACCAAGTCAAGGAAGTGACGGAAATTCCCCAGGCCGACATCGAGCCGCCGCCGGCCCGCACCGCCGGACAAGCCGGGAATTTTGTGCAGGGCATCGGCAAGGTCGGCGACGAAGTCAAAATTCTGCTCGATGTCGGACGGTTGTTCCATGCCTGAGTCCCTGCCGACGATGCCGAAAGCCTTCCCCGACAGCGGGGTGATGATGGCGATCAGCGACGAGGAGTTCGACCTTCTGCGACGGTTGATCTACGATCGGTTCGGCATCAATCTGACGGATCAGAAACGTTCCCTGCTGGTAGGGCGGCTGCAAAAGGTTCTGCGCCAGGCGGGGGTCCAGTCCTTTCGGCACTACTACGAAAGCCTGATCAGCGATCCGACGGAAACGGCTCTCAGCAAACTGGTGGATCGGATATCCACCAACCATACCTATTTTTACCGGGAAAAATCGCATTTCGATTTCTTTTCCCAAACCGTCCTGCCGGCCGTATCCGCCCGTTTACGCACGGCCAACAGTCGCGATCTGCGGGTCTGGTGCGCGGGGTGCTCCAGCGGCGAAGAAGCCTACATGCTGCTGATGCTGATGCATGAATTTTTCGGACCCGAGTACGCCCGCTGGGATGCCGGCGTGCTGGCCACGGATATTTCTTCCCGGGTGCTGGATATCGCGCGCCAGGGGACTTATCCCGACGAGCGGGTGCGGATGCTCCCGGAATCCTTGAGGCAACGCTATTTTCGGCGACTTGCGGACGGGACCTGGTCGGTTGTGGATGGATTGCGTCAGGAAGCGACCTTTCGCCGCTTCAACCTGATGAACGAAACCTTTCCCTTCAAAAAACCCTTTGACGTGATCTTCTGCCGCAACGTCATGATTTACTTCGACGAACCGACGCGTCGCCGGTTGGTGGAAAAGTTTCATCGACATCTGGCGCCGAACGGTTACTTTTTCCTCGGTCACTCCGAAACCCTGGGCCGGGCCCAGAGCCTGTTCCATTATCTGGGTCCGGCTGTGTACCAGAAGAAATGATTTGATACGCCTATGACAGCCAAGATAAAAGTTCTGGTCATCGATGATTCGGCTCTGGTGCGGCAGATCCTCACCCAGGGGCTGGCCCTGGATCCGGCCATCGAGGTGGTCGGCAGTGCCGGAGATCCCTATATCGCCCGGGACAAAATCGTTCGCCTGCAGCCCGACGTGCTGACCCTGGACGTGGAGATGCCGCGCATGGACGGCGTGGATTTTCTGCGACGCTTGATGCCTCAGTATCCTCTGCCCGTGGTGATGGTCAGTTCCCTGACCCAGAAGGGCAAGCAGATCACTTTGGATGCCCTGGATGCCGGCGCGGTCGATTTCGTTTCCAAGCCCACCACCGATATGGCTCAGGGCCTCAAAAACATGCTGCAGGAACTGCGGGCCAAGATCAAAATGGCGGCAACGGCCAATGTTGCTCACTGGAAGGCGGATCGGCGCGCCGTCACCTCCCAGTTGCGCACCATCGAGCGGCGGGCCCTGGCCGAATCCACGGACAAGGTTGTCGTCATCGGGGCTTCCACGGGGGGTACCGAGGCGATTCGAAAAATCATTACCCGCTTTCCGGAGACCATGCCCGGGGTGGTGATCGTTCAGCACATGCCCGCCGGCTTCACCCGCATGTTCGCCGAGCGCCTCAACCAGTTGTGCGCCATGGAAGTCAAGGAAGCGGTTTCCGGGGATCGGATCATGCCCGGCCGGATTCTCATCGGCCCGGGCGGCCTGCATATGGAGGTGACGCGTTCCGGGGGCCATTACCAGGTGCGCTGCGAAGCGGGCCCGACGGTCAAGGGCCACTGTCCGTCGGTGGATGTGCTGATGCACTCGGCGGCCCGTCATGTCGGCGCCAACGCCGTGGGGGTGATGTTGACCGGTATGGGTTCGGACGGCGCCGAAGGCATGCTGGCCATGCGCAAGGCCGGCGCCCGCAACATCGCCCAGGACGAAGCCAGTTGCGTGGTGTTCGGCATGCCGCGGGTCGCTTATGAACTGGGCGGCGCGGAGAGCCTGGTGTCTCTCGACCATATGGCTGGACGTATCGTCGATTTGCTTGGGGAGCGAAAGATATGAGACAGGTCGTCCTGGGCATCGGCGATTTGGGGGCTTCCAACACCCCGGGCGAGGTGGTCAAAACCTATGCCTTGGGGTCCTGCGTTGCGGTGATGATGCTCTACCCCAAGACGCGGGCCGTCGGCATGGTACATGTCGCCTTGCCCGAGTCCAGCATCAATCCGGCCAAGGGGCAGTCCTGTCCCGGGTATTTTGCCGATTTGGGGGTACCCCTGTTGTTGCGGGAAATGGTGCGCCTGGGTTGCCCCGGCAATGGGCGGGGAATCATCGTCAAGCTCGCCGGGGGTGCCTCCGTCATGGGCCACAACGATACCTTCAATATCGGCAAGCGCAATATCCTGGCGGTGAAACGCTCCCTCTGGTCCCTGGGCATGGGTGCCATCGCCGAAGATGTGGGGGCCAATTACAGTCGTACCGTAACCATGTCCGTCGACAGCGGACTCATCACCATATCCTGTCCGGGGCGCGGGCAGTGGGAAATATAGAGGTGCCTATGACCCCCAAGGTGGATAGCCAGGCCGTGCGGCAGGCCATCGAAGTTCTGCCGCTGCTCTCGCCGAGCGTGACCCAACTGCTGCAGACTCTGGCCCGGGACGGTTATGAGATTGACGACGTGGTTCAGATCATCAAATACGACGCGGCTCTGACCGCCAGGGTCTTGCGTACGGTGAACTCCCCGGTCTTCGGCTTGTTGAATCCGGTCACCTCCCTGGAGCGGGCCATCTCCTATCTGGGGGAACGGGTCATCATCAGCATCGTGCTGGCGGATCAGTGCGGTGACATGTTCACCCGCCCGCTGCCCGGCTATGATGCGCAGCAGAGCGCCCTGTGGCGTCATGATCTGTTTTGTGCCTTTGCCTCCCGGGAGATGGCGGGACACGCACGGTTGGCCTGCGAACCGGGACTTGCCTTCACTGCCGGTCTTCTGCATGATATCGGCAAGTTTGTCTTCTCCCCCTTTTGGGCGGCGGCGTCCGGTGAGGCGTTGGAGCGCATCGAGCAGGGCCAGGTGACCGATTATCTGCAGGCCGAACAGTTGCTGGCCGGCCTGGATCATGCGGAAGTGGGCTTCGCCATGGCGCGGCACTGGCAATTTCCCGAGGCCCTGCAGGCCGCCATACGCTATCATCATGCTCCCGGGCTTGCTCCGGAACAGTTCCGAATGCTGAGCTACGCGGTCCATCTGGGCGACATGCTGGCCATGATGGCCGGTGCCGATACGGGCAGCGACGGCATGCAATATCAGCTGGACGGCGATTATGCCCAATATTTCGATGTTTCTTCCCAGGATCTGGCGGTTATCATGCTGGATGCCGAGGAACACTTCAAAAAAGCGGAAGCATCGCTTGCCGTTGAATAAAGGAGGTTGCGCACGTGAAACGCATCGTCATTGCCGATGATTCGGCTACGGCCCGGATGGTCATTCGACGCTGCCTGGAAATCATCGGGTTGGGTGAGGCCGACATGGTCGAGGCTCCCAACGGCCGCGAAGCATTGAATCGCCTCAAGGAAGAACCGACGGATTTGCTGGTCACCGATCTGAATATGCCGGTCATGGACGGCGAAACCCTGTTGAAATGGGTCAAGGGCAGCCCGCGCCTGACGGATCTGCCGGTGGTCATCGTGACCAGCGCCGGCAATCCGGCCAAAGAGGTGGAGTTGACCACCATTGGCGCCTTCGCCGTGCTGAACAAACCCATTTCTCCGGCAACCTTGTTGAAAACACTCGAACCGTTGATGCAGTGACAGAGGGGGGCATGATGGCAGACAGATTGAACCAGGTGGTCGGGCAGGCGATTGCCGTGACCCTGGAAAACATGGCTTTCATGGAAATCGCACCCGTGCAGGCCGATACCGAGGTGCCGACCTCGGACAACGGCATGATGGCCAGGATGCTGGTGCTCGAGCCTTTCCAGGGTGAAGTTCAGTTGGCGGCGACTACGGCGTTGCTGCGCAATGTCATTGAAGTGGTCCATGCCTTTCCCGACGAGGCGGTCGTCGAGGCGATGCTGTCCGACATGCTCGGCGAATTGCTGAACACCATCGGCGGGCGGTTGCTGACGGAATATCTGCCGGAGAGTCAGTCCTATCGGTTGGGATTGCCTGAAGTCGGTTGGGACCTGCCGGATTGCTCCGAGGGGCAAAGCCGCGCCTGGAACTTGCAGATCGAGGACCAGGGCCTGGTTCTGACCTTGGTGGGTGACGGTTTTTTCGCCGGCTAGGCTTGGATATCTTGTTGCGGACCCAGGTCCGCAGTTCCTTGGAGGTTTAACAGATGGAAAAAAAAGTTCTGATAGTCGATGATTCGAACACCATGCGGAAAATCGTCGCCCGCTCCCTGCGGCAGGCTGGTTTTGAATTTGAAAAAGTTCTGGAGGCGCCCGACGGCCAGGCGGCGCTGGATCTGCTGGCCGGAGAAGCCGTGGATATCGTGCTGAGCGACATCAATATGCCGGTCATGGACGGCATCGAATTTTTGCGCCAGAAAAATGCCGATGCCCAAATCAAGGGCATCCCGGTGGTCATGATCACCACCGAAGCGGGGACCGACGTGCTGCGGGAGGCGATGGAACTCGGCGCGGTCGGAACCATCAAAAAGCCCTTCACCGCCGAGCAGGTGCAGGAAGTCCTGGGGAAATTTTTATAAGAAGGAGCCTTTATCATGGACCTCATGAATTGTATTTCCGAAGCGACCCAGGAGATCTTCCAATCGATGCTGGCCTTCGAGGTGCAGCCCGGCGCGCCCTTGGTCGAGCGACAGAAGATGTTTCGCGACACGGTCAGCGGCATGGTGGGCATGGCCGGTCTGTATCGCGGCATGCTGGCCATTCATGTCCCCAACGCCATCGCCAAAAACATCACCAGCACCTTCCTTTGCATCGAGGTCGAGGACATTGACGATGATGTCAAGGATGCCATCGGAGAACTGGCCAATATGTTGGCCGGCAGCGTAAAATCCATGCTGACGGATAACGGTAAAGATGTTAAACTCGCCATTCCGTCGGCCGTCTGCGGCCGCGAATACGAGGTCGAGTGCCTGGCCGATGGTGACGGTGTCGTGGTGCCCTTCCAGTTGGAGGGGGGTGAATTTCTCGTGGAGTGCTTTTTGCAAAAATAGCCTCCTTGACCAGAGCCGGAATCATCCCCGATTGAAAACCGGGAATTTCGGGCTGAAAAATACCGGGATGACAATGGGGCCGCTCTGTGCGGCCCCATTTTTCACTGGTGCGGGACCACAAAGATTGCTTTCCGAAGGCTTTCTCCGATAGAATTCCGGTGCAGAGCACCGGCCTGGGGAAGATGGAATAATCCCAAAGTGGATCGGTATGGAATTATGGGCCGGTGTTCGGTCTATGATTATCGTTTGAAAACCATGTCACAGCATTACCGGATTGGCGATGTATTCAAAGCCCATCATTGACAGACTCCTGGAAAACCTCGGCGAGCGCATCGGCACCGGTCTGAGCGAGTTGCTGGGCTGTTCCATTACGACGACACCGGTTCGGTGGCAACTGACCACCAAGCAGGACTTTTTCCTCCACTGTCGCAAGAAGCAGGTCATGACCGACATGGCTCTCAGCGGCAGCAAGGAAGGGACCCTGTATATCTTCTGCCACCTGAAGGATGCCATTCTTCTGGGCGGCACCCTGATCATGCTGCCGCCGGGAGAACTGGAGAAAAAGGTCGCCAAGGAGGAGTTCGCCGAAGACGAGGCCGATGCCTACAATGAAATCGGCAACATTGTCTCCGGCGAATTGAACGCTGCCTTCGAAGAGGGATTTCCGGATAAGCTGCATTTCCGCAAACTCGGGCAGCAGGTGGTGGTCCCCGGAAAGGTCGATCCGGACAGTGCCGAGCCGATTCCCGCCGCCGACTATTTTCAGCTGTCCTATGTTCTCGGGATGGATGGCCAGGATCTGCAGAGTCTCGATCTGCTGTTCCCTCCTGCCTGTTTCGGAGTCGAGCCACGCATCGAGGTCGAGCCCGAGGTGGTTGCGGAGCCTGTTTCCGTCGAACCGCCACCGTTGGCGCAACCCCCGCGGGCGGAACCCGCGGTTCCGCCGGAGGAACCGCCAAAGGCGGTAGAGCCGCCTCGGCCGCGTGTGCTCATCGTCGGGGAAAATCAGGAAGCCATGGCCATGCTCACCGCGCAGGCGGAAACCGCCGGCTTGCAGAGCCTGCTGCTGCCGTTTCAGGGGGACTTTCAGTCGGCCAGGAAACCGGACCAACCGTTGCAGGGCATTTTGCTGGTCATGGATGAGAGCAAGGAACAGGGGCTGGCGGCGATTATCAAGGCTCGGTCCACCTTCGGTGAGGTGCTGCCGCTGATTGCGGTTGGCGCCAGTTGGACCAAGAGTCAAGTGCTGCAGGCGGCCCGTTACGGCGTTCGCGATATTCTTCTGCTGCCGGCAACGCACGAGGAGATTGCCGCTTTGCTGCAGCGGCATTTCCTGGCAGACAGGTAAGGGCGCCCGGCGCCCGCATTCCCACGGGCGCGGCTCAGAAGTCCGTTTCGCCGGTCAGCAGCAGGTTTTTCCGCTTTAACTTTTCGATCAGGGTGGTGCGTTTCAGATTGAGCAACCGGGCTGCTTCCCGCTTGTTGCCGGCAGTCAGATCAAGGGCCTGCTGAATCAACTGATTCTCGAAATGGTTGACCACCCGGTTAAAGTCGATGCCGTTGTCATCGAGAACCACGGCAGGCCCCGAGGCATCGGTTTCTTCCTGAGGCGCCGTCTGGTAGTCGGCCGGCCGATATTTTTCCGGAAGATCGTCCAAGGCGACTTTCTGCCCGGGAAAAAAGATGGCCATGCGCTGGATCAGGTTTTCCAGTTCGCGAACGTTGCCCGGCCATGGATAGCGCAACAGGGCCTCCAGGGCGTTGTGCTCGAAACCATGAAACCCCTGCTTCTTCTTGCGGTTGAAAATGGTGATGAAGCGCTCGATGAGCAGGGGAATGTCGTCGCGACGCTCACGCAGGGGCGGAATCCGCAAGGGAATGACGTTCAGACGGTAATATAGATCTTCCCGGAAGGCGCCCTCGGCAACGGCTTTTTCCAGGTCGCGATGGGTGGCGGCCAGGATCCTGACATCGACCGGTACCGGTTTGATGCCCCCCACCGGTTCATATTCCTTCTCCTGCAAAACCCGCAGCAGTTTGGCCTGCAGGGCCGGTTTCATGTCGCCGATCTCATCCAGAAACAGGGTGCCGCCGTCGGCATACTGAACCCTCCCCATTTTTGCCTGGTTGGCCCCGGTAAAGGCGCCCTTGACGTAGCCGAACAGCTCGCTTTCCAGGAGATCTTCGGGGATGGCGGCGCAGTTGACCGGAACGAAATTTTTCTGGCTGCGGGGTCCGTGAGCATGAATGGCGCGCGCCACCAGCTCCTTGCCGGTGCCGCTCTCGCCCAGGATGAGGACGGAGGTGTCCCCCTCGCTGGCAAGTTTCTCGATATAGCCGAACAGTTTTCGCATGCGGGTGGATTGTCCGATGATGCCGTGGAATCCATCCGATTTGCGCAGTTTGCGGCCCCGCACCTCGCCCTTGGTCATCAGGTCGTGAAACTGCAGGGCGCGGCTGGCGGCGATGATGACCTCTTCCTGGCAGTAGGGCATGTTGAGGGAAAAGAAGGCGCCGCATTTGAGGACTTCCAGGGCCATTTGGCGATCCGTGGCCGGCACTCCGACCATGACCACCACCTGGGCATTCAGTTTGGCGGTATCCTGGAGCAGTTGCAGGCCGGCGTTATCCGGCGGGAAGAGGTTGGTGAGCAGGATGGAGACATCCTCTTCCGCCAGGATTTCCAGGGCCTGGGCCGGGCTGTCGGCTTCCAGGACCGTGCAGTCGATGGCCTTGCGAAGGGCTCCGGCCAACTGGTTGCGTTCGACTTCATTGTCATTGACCAACAGGACGCTGCGTAAGGAATAAAACATGTTCACCTTCTCAAAAGAATCCCCCGGTACCACCGGGTTGAATTGTCACCTGGCGGCAATTGTGAAATTTTAATGCCCGGTGCCGGCACATCTTAGCAAAATCGCTGGGGGAGATAAAGGATAATTACGGAACAGGGGGATGAAAAAATGTTCCACCTTGCGGCGCAGGGTTCCAGTTTGGTGCTGTCAGGCGATGACATGCAGGCGGCTGCCGGGGCGCTGAGGGCCGGCGGGGCATTCGAAGGGCATCCCGTAAACCCGCCGCACGGTCTGGCGGATGGAAGGCGATTCTTCGGTGGAAGGGGTCTGTCGGACCGCCACCAGTGGATACCGCGCCGGCGAGGGCGCTTCTTGCCGGCTTTGTTCCGAGAGTTGCACGGCCTGATTTGACAGGCTGATGCGGTCGGAGGTACCGCAGGCATCCTTATCGAGCACCGGGCGTGCCGGGCTCCGGCCCTGTTGCAGGGCCAAGGTGGCGTCGGCCGGTATTTGGATGGTGAGACGCTGAGGGTCGATCATGGCGTCGCCAAACCTGAATGATGGGGTTTTCCGGAGGATTTTTCTTGGTCTTCCTCAAGCATATCCGAAGGAAGACAGTCAGGCAATGGAATAATTTCGACGCTTCGAAGCTGTGCGATCAGGCTGCCCGGGCCGCGCTTTTCCACAGCGGTTGTGGAGAACTGTCGGTAAAGGGCCCGTCGATGGTGCTTAACTGTTGAAAAAGGCAAGCAAGTTAGCAAATTGCACGGATAATGTGCAGAATGTGTCAGGTTCTGGTAAACTTGTTTTGTTGTGCCCATATGCTTTGGAAAGCCTGTTTCATGGGCTTGGTTTGCTGGTTTCTTAAGCTTGCGGCAGGCGGCCTCAACACTCGGGAAGGTATGCGTCGGTCACGTTCCGGGCACGGGGTGTCGCCGACAAAAGGCTGCAAATGGCGCCCTGTTTAGCGTGTCGGGTTACACCAAAGGCTTGGCATCAACAGGTTGTCCACAGCGGGGCAGAGAGGTGGCCCCATTCGGGCCTCATGGTTCCACCGAAGCCGCATCCGACCAGCTACGGACAATCCGCCTGCTCGCCGAAAATCTGGGCGCTGAAAATATACAGCTCGGCATCCTCCGCCTGCCAGGCGTCGGTGGGCAAGCCGGCTTTGAGGCAGGTCTGTTTCAGAAAGGTCAGCCGATCCCACCCATGTTCCGTTGCCACCTGAGGCAGCAGGACGCCCCGGTAAAACCCTTTCTCCAGATAGATTCCGTGTCGTCCGACCTCGATTTCCTCAATGGTGTCGATGCGTTGCAGGGGTGAAAGGACGGAGATTTCCAGGCGGAAGGACCCCAGTTCCAGCTCTTTCATGGGGTAAAAACGCGGATCCCTGGTCGCCGCGGCCAGGGCCATCTCCGCCACTTCACGATAGAGGGGCAGGCTGGACTGAAAATTGCCGATGCAGCCGCGCAGTTGATGATTCTGCTTGATGGTGACAAAGCACCCCTGGCGGATGTTGAGGGCCTTTTCTTCCCGGGGCTCGATATACAATTCGCCGCTGCGCACACCCCGTTCGATGGCCTTGCGGGCAATCCCCAACAGGATATCCTTTTCCCGGTCATTCAGGCATGGCGTATTCATGATCCCTCCCGTTTTTCCTGCATGGCAAGAATATAAACGCAACAGCGGACCGTGACAACCGCTTCGATTAAGAAGGCCGGCCGGGGTCCGGCCGGCACGTTTTCGGGTCTGCCGAACCCCGTTTGCCTTTATTTTTTCTTCTCGAACTTTTTGCGATCGTTGGCGTTGAGGAGCTTTTTCCGCAGCCGGATGGACTGGGGGGTGACCTCCACCAGTTCGTCGTCGTTGATGTATTCCAGGGCCTGCTCCAGGCTCAGTTGCCGGGGGGGAGTCAGGCGGATGGCGTCATCACTGCCCGAGGCGCGGACGTTGGTCAGCTTCTTGCCCTTGGAGGGGTTGACCACCATATCGTCCTGCTTGGCGTTTTCTCCGATAATCATGCCTTCATAGACCTTGACTCCAGGTCCGATGAACAGGGCGCCCCGTTCCTGCAGGCTGAACAGGGCGTAGGCAGCGGTTTCGCCATCCTCCATGGCGATCAGGACGCCGTTCTTGCGGCCCTGGATGGGACCTTTGTAGGGCGCGTAGTCCTGGAAGGTGTGGCTCATGATGCCGGTGCCACGGGTGTCGGTGAGGAATTCCGTCCGGAAACCGATGAGACCGCGGGCCGGAATCAGAAACTCCAGGCGATTGATGCCCTCCATGGGATGCATGGCCAGCATCTCCGCCCTGCGCCCGCCGAGATTCTCGATGACCGTGCCCTGAAACTCCTCGGGAACATCGATGACCAGGTATTCCATGGGCTCGCATTGCTGGCCGTCCATGTCGCGGAAGATGACTTCCGGTTTGGACACGGCCAACTCATAGCCTTCGCGGCGCATGTTTTCAATCAGGATGGAAAGGTGCAGCTCACCGCGGCCGGATACCTTGAAACAATCGGTATTGTCCGTATCCTCGACCCGCAGGGAGACATTCGTGCGCAGTTCCCGGTCCAGGCGTTCGCGCAGGTTGCGCGAAGTGACGAATTTGCCTTCCTGGCCGGCAAACGGCGAGGTATTGACCATGAAATTCATGGCCAGGGTCGGTTCGTCGATGGCCACATAGGGCAGGGCGACGGGAAATTCGGTGCTGGCGAAGGTCTCGCCGATGCCGACTTCGTCGAAGCCGGCGATGCAGACGATGTCGCCGGCCAGAGCTTCGGGCATCTCCACCTGCTTCAATCCCTGGTAGCCGATGAGCTTGGAAATGCGGCCCCTTTTCACGCTGCCGTCGCGCTTGATCAGGGCGACGGTCTCGCCGTTGACGACCCGGCCATGGGTGATTTTGCCGGTGGCCATGCGGCCCAGGTAGTCGTTGTAATCGATGTTGCTGACCAGCATCTGGAACGGCTGCTCCGGATCGCCCGTCGGCGGTGCCACCCGCTTTTCGATCATGTCGAACAGGGGCTGCAGATCCTGGCTGTCATCGGCCAGGTCCCCCTTGGCGATGCCGGCCTTGGCGTTGGTATAGACGATGGGAAAGTCGAGCTGTTCCTCGTCGGCGTTGAGTTCGCAGAACAGGTCGAAGACCATGTCCACCACCTGGGTGGGGCGGCAGCCGGGGCGGTCGATCTTGTTGATGACGACAATAGGCTTGAGTCCCAGATCGAGGGATTTTTTCAGGACGAAACGGGTCTGGGGCATGGGGCCGTCAAAAGCGTCGACCAGCAGCAGCACCGAGTCGACCATTTTCAGGACGCGTTCCACCTCGCCGCCGAAATCGGCGTGCCCGGGAGTATCGATGATGTTGATCTTGAGGTCGCCGTGATGCACGGAGAGATTTTTGGAAAGGATGGTGATGCCCCGTTCCCGTTCCAGGTCGTTGCTGTCCATGACCCGTTCGGCCACGGCCTGGTTTTCCCGGAAGACCCCGGATTGTTTGAGCATGGCATCCACCAGGGTGGTCTTGCCGTGGTCGACGTGAGCGATGATGGCGATGTTGCGAATGTTGTGCGGCATAGTGTGATGTTTTCCTGTCTCAGTGTGATGCGGAGGATTAATTCCAAAACCTTCGCACTTTATATTAAATTCGCGCCCAGGACCAAAGAAAAAATGCAGACCCTTGAAAAAGCCATGGCTTGCATGCCGGTCCGGGAGGATTTATGATTGACAATCGGAACCTTTCCCGGGGCCGTGTGGCTACATCGGCCCGCAACCTTCAAGGAGGAAGCCATGGCACGGTTATCCTTAGGACTGCTGATAGCCTCGGTCGGCATGCTGGTGGCGAGCGGGTGTGCGGTGAACCCGGTTACCGGGCGGCAGGAGTTGGCGCTGTTCTCCGTTTCCGCCAGCCAGGAAATCTCCCTCGGCCAGCAGGCGTTTCCCAAGGCAGTACAGCAGATGGGCGGTGAATTCCGGGATCCGGCCCTGCAGCAGTACGTCGATCGGGTCGGCCAGCGACTGGGGCAGGTGTCCCAGCGGCCGGAGTTGCCCTATCAGTTCAAAGTGGTCAACGATTCCACCCCCAACGCCTTCGCCTTGCCGGGGGGCAGCATTGCCATCACCCGCGGGCTGTTGGTCAACATGGAAAACGAGGCCCAGCTCGCATCGGTACTGGGCCATGAAATAGGTCATGTGACGGCGCGGGATTCGGTGCAGGCCATGCAGCGCGGCACTCTCATGGGTATCGGTCTGGCGGTCTTGGGCGCGACCACCGGCCAGGCTGCCTATGGCGCCCTGGCCCAACAGGCCGGCG
The DNA here is from genome assembly GCF_020194955.2 of Desulfuromonas sp. CSMB_57. Classification (GTDB taxonomy): domain Bacteria; phylum Desulfobacterota; class Desulfuromonadia; order Desulfuromonadales; family Syntrophotaleaceae; genus JAFCIY02. The sequence continues at coordinate 318,295 of NZ_JAFCIY020000023.1, forward strand.
CCCTGGCGGCCGGGTTGCTGGAAAATTCCTACAGCCGCGAACAGGAACGCCAGGCGGATCGACTGGGTATCGATTACATGGTGCAGGCCGGATACGACCCGCAGGGCGGAGTGCAACTCCAGGAATTCTTTTACCGGAAACTGGAAGGCGGCGCCGAGCCCATGTGGCTGGCCGGATTGTTCCGCACCCATCCCTTTTCCAAGGAACGCATGGACAACGTGCAGGCCTATATCCAGCAGAGCTATGCCCATACCCGCAACAATCCGCGCTACGTCATGAACACGGATGCCTTTCGCTCGGCAACGACGCGTCTGCGCCAGACCAAGCCGGCCTATGACCTTTACGATAAGGCCCGGGAACTGGAACGCAGCGGTCAGCTCAGCCAGGCCATTGCCACCTACCAGCAGGCGGCAACGGCCTTGCCCGACGAACCCCTGATCCTGACCGGACTCGGAATGGCTTATCTGCGGGCCGACAATGTTGCCTCCGCCCGCCCCCATCTGCAACGGGCCGTGCAACTGGACGGCGGCTATTTTCAATCCCGTTTCGGCCTCGGTTTCATTCATCTGAAGGAGAATCGGGTAGCGGACGCCGTGCGGGAGTTGGAAGCCAGCATGGAACTGATGCCGACCACCCAGGCCGGATATATTTTGGGCGGGGCTTACGAGAAGCAGGGTAATCGCACCAAGGCTCTGGAGTTGTACAAGGCGGTGGCCGAGGCCGATCCGCGCGGTCAATACGGTCAGGCGGCGGCCAAGCGCATCGGCGAGTTGGAGCGCAGATGATGACCAAAACCAGTCCCGCGGCGACGGCGGAGCCGGTGCTCTGGCAGGGTTGCCCGGCGCCGCGGGCCTTTACTTTCCGCCACTGGCGTTGGTCCGTGGCGAGCCTGCCGGCGTTTGCCGGGCTGCTCTTCCTGGCGCCAAGGGCGACCGCTGAATTTCCCTCGACGATGTTTTTCTGCTGGCTGCCGGCGCTGCTGGCAGCGGGCTACGGCAGTCTGGGTCAGTTGCTTCAGGCCCGGCTGGAATGGTCCGGGGTGCGGTATGTGCTGTTCGGCAGCCGCCTGCAGGTGAGCCGTGGCTGGCCCTTGCGGCGCCGGGAGGAGTTGTTGCTCCAGGACCTGGCCGGTTGGAGGGTGCTGCCGGTTGCCGGTCAGGTGGTTACATTGCGGCTGCATGGTCGTGCCGCGAGCCGTTCCCTGCAGTTGCTGTGTCTGGAGGGCCCCCAGGGATTGCTGCGGCACTTGCAGGACAATCTGCCTGCGGCCCGGGACAAAAACATTGACACTGCGCCCGGCCCTTGATTACCATCAATCCTTCACCCCTCTTGTCCCTTTTCCTAACAAAGACTCTGTTCGAAATGAAAAAATATTACCTGGAAACGTTCGGTTGCCAGATGAATGTGGTTGATTCCGAGCAGATCGAGGATCAACTGCGGCAACTGGGCTACCGGTCGGTGTCGGAACCGGCCGCTGCCGACTTGATTCTGCTCAATACCTGTTCCATCCGAGCCCGGGCGGAACGCAAGGTTTACGGACATCTGGGCCGTTTCAAGCCCCTTAAGGAGCGCAATCCCGAGCTGATCCTGGCCGTCGGTGGTTGCGTCGCCCAGCAGGAAGGGGCCCGGATGCTGCAGAAGGTGCCCTATCTCGATATGGTTTTCGGCACCCACAATGTTCACCGGCTGGCGGAAATGGTCCGGCAGGTGGAAAGTCGTCGTGCGCGGCCCGTAGCGGTGGAATTTCTCGACCCCGAAACCCGACGCCGGCTATTTCCGCGGCGCGTTGCCACGGACAGCATCACCCGTTTCGTCACGGTCATTCAGGGTTGCGACAATTTCTGCAGCTACTGCATCGTGCCCTACGTGCGCGGCCGCGAGGTCAGCCGCCCCCACGGCGAAATTCTGGCCGAGGTGGTGCAGTTGGTCGAACAGGGGGTGCGCGAAGTCACCTTCATCGGTCAGAACGTCAATTCCTACGGTCGAAAGGAAGCGGGGGAGATCTCTTTCGCCGAACTGCTGCGCCGGGTCGAAGACATCGCCGGGCTGGAGCGGGTGCGTTTCGTCACCTCCCATCCCAAGGATTTGTCCGATGAACTCATCGATTGCTTCGGTGATCTGGCCAAGCTCTGCAACCATATCCACCTGCCGGTGCAGGCCGGCTCCGATCGCATCCTGACCGCCATGCGGCGCGGCTATGGACGGGACCAGTACCTCGAACGGGTGGCCCGCCTGCGCCGGGCCTGTCCGGATATCCGCATTACCTCGGATATCATCGTCGGCTTTCCCGGGGAAACGGCCGAGGATTTCGCACAGACCATGGATCTGCTGGAACAGGCCCGGTTCGCCGAAATCTATTCCTTTCTCTATTCGGCCCGGCCCGAGACGGCCGCCGCCCGCCTTAAGGATGCAACGCCGAAAGCGGACCACCAGGCCCGTTTCGAGCGCCTGGTCGCCCGTCAGGAAGAGATCAGTCGCGACTATCGGGAGGCGGACCTGGGGCGTGTGGTCCCGGTTCTGGTCGAAGGCGCCAGTCGCCAGGGTGCCGGCCAACTGTTCGGCCGCACCGGTTGGAACCGCATCGTCAACTTCGACGGTGACCCGGCCCTCATCGGCCGGATGGTTGCGGTGCGACTCACCGCCGCCCAGCGCAACTCTCACATCGGCGAAGTGGTGCCATGCAGTACCGCATGTGAGCACCGCCTTCAACCTTCAGCCTTCAGCCTTCAGTCTGGTTCCTTATGATCGATCTGCATACCCATTCCATTTTCAGCGACGGCGAACTGATCCCGGCCGAACTGACGCGGCGCGCCGCAGTGGCCGGCTACCGGGCCATGGCCATCACCGATCACGGCGATTTTTCCAACATGGATCTGATTATCCCGCGCCTGGTTCGGGTTGCCGCCGAGTTGGGTGCGGCCTGGGGCCTGACCGTGGTGCCGGGCATCGAACTGACCCATGTGCCGCCGGCCATGATTGCCGCTGCGGCCGCCGAAGCCCGCCGTCTCGGTGCCCAACTGGTGGTCTGCCACGGCGAAACCATCGTCGAACCGGTGGCGCCGGGCACCAACCGCGCCGCTCTGGAAGCGGATATCGACATTCTCGCCCATCCTGGTCTGATTGAACCGGACGAGGTGGTCCTGGCGGCCCGGCGCGGCATCTGCCTGGAAATTACCACCCGCGGCGGCCACTCCCTGTGCAACGGCCATGTCGCCAAGCTGGCGCTGCAGCATGGCGCCTCGCTGGTGGTCAATACGGACAGCCATGCGCCCGGCGATCTGACGCCCCTGGACCGGGCCCGCCGCATCGCCCTGGGCGCCGGCCTCAGCCCCGCCCAGTTCGAACAGGCCCGCCGCAACGCCGAGCAGCTGGTGCGCCGGATAACCGGCCAGGAATGGCCGGCAAACCCGCCAAGCCGAGAGTAGGGCTACCTTCAGCCTTCAGTCTTCAGCCTAAAACACCACAAGGACATCAACCATATGGAAGAACGCAGCATCGCTTTTTTGCAGGCACTGGTGGAAACCCCGAGCCCGTCCGGTTTTGAACAGCCGGTCCAGCGCCTCATCCGGCACGAGTTGGCCGAGGTGGCGGATGAACTGCACACCGATGTCATGGGCAATGTCATCGCCTGCCTGAAATCCGGGGCCGCCGATGCCCTGCGGGTCATGCTGGCCGGCCATTGCGACGAGATCGGCTTCATGGTCCGCTATATCGACGATGCCGGATTCATCTACTTTGCTCCCATCGGCGGTATCGATGCCCACCTGGTGCCCGGTCAACGGATTCAGATCCATGCTGCCGGGGGCATCGTACCGGGGGTGGTCGGCAAGAAACCCATCCATCTCATGGAACCCAAGGACCGCGAAACCGTGGTCAAATTGACCAGCCAGTTCATCGACATCGGCTGCGCCGACGGCGCGGCGGCCCGGGAGTTGGTTGCCGTCGGCGATCCCATCACCTTCGCCGCCGGATTCCAGCGTCTGCAGGGCGAGTTGGTCTCCTCCCGCGGTTTCGACGACAAGATGGGCGCCTTCATCGTCGCCGAAGTGCTCAAAGAGGTGCGGCGCCGGGGCGCGCCGCCGGTTGAGTTGTACGGAGTGTCGACGGTCCAGGAAGAGGTTGGTCTGCGCGGTGCCACCACCAGTACCTACGGCGTCAATCCGGACGTTGGTATCGCCATCGATGTCGGTTTCGCCAGCGACTGTCCGGGGGTGGAAAAGAAGGAGCTGGGAGAATTCAAGGTCGGCGGCGGGCCCATCGTATCCCGCGGCGCCAACATCAATCCGGCGCTGTTCGACCTGCTGGTGGCCACGGCCCGGGACGAGAACATCGCCATTCAGATCATGGGGTCGCCGCGCGGCACCGGCACCGACGCCAACGCCATGCAACTGTCCCGTGCCGGGGTTGCCACGGCACTGCTGCAGGTTCCCCTGCGCTACATGCATTCGCCGGTGGAGGTGCTGTCCCTGGCCGATATCGAGGCCACCATCCGTCTGCTGGTGGCGGTGGTGCAACGCCTGAGTCGTGATTTCAGCTTCATCCCCAATTAGTGTCCCGTGCGGTTAGTTGTGTCAAGAAATTCTGAGAAATTTTGGTTGCCGGCAAGGCGCGCCGCCGCAGGCCTAGCCAGAGTTAAGCCGAGAAGGCGGAACGCAGCCGGCGACCAAAAGGGCCGGAATTTGAAGACAGGACTAACCGCACGGGACGCTAGGAACAAATCAGTTCGCCGACGGGGCATGAGGCTCGGCTCCACGACTGCTGAACGGTTCCTCCAGGGTCGGTGCACCGCGTGTACCCGACTTTGGTTTTGGTGCGCCCGATAAGTCTTGACAGCGACCAGGCGGTTCAGTCAGAATGCGCGATTAATATTTTTCCCCTGGACAAGGAGGCACGGCGATGCAGGCTCCCGGCGAGATTTCCGAAGGTTTGACTTTTGATGATGTGCTGCTTCTTCCGGCGCATTCCACAGTGCTCCCCAAGGAAGTCGATCTGACGACATTTCTTACCCCGAGCATCCAGCTCAACGTGCCCCTGCTGTCCGCCGCCATGGATACTGTTACCGAGGCCCGCACCGCCATCGGCATGGCCCGCGAGGGCGGGTTGGGGATCGTTCACAAAAACATGTCGCCCGCCGAGCAGGCCATCGAGGTGGACCAAGTCAAGAAGTCGGAAAGCGGCATGATCGTCGATCCCATCACCATGCGGCCGGAACAGAAAATCTACGAGGCCCTGGAGATGATGGAGAAATACCGTATTTCCGGCGTGCCCATCACCAGTGCCGGGAAGCTGGTCGGCATTCTGACCAACCGCGATCTGCGGTTTGAAACCCGTCTCGATCAACCCATTGCCGATGTCATGACCAAGGAAAACCTGGTCACCGTGCCGCCCGGCACGACCCTCGAGGAAGCCAAGCGCCACCTGCATCGGCACCGCATCGAAAAGCTGCTGGTGGTGGATGACCAGTACCAGTTGCGCGGCCTGATCACCATCAAGGACATCGAAAAGGTGCGCAAATATCCCTTCGCCTGCAAGGACGACCTGGGCCGCTTGCGGGTCGGCGCCGCCGTCGGTGTCGGGCCCGATCGGGAAGAACGCATCGAGGCCCTGGTACGGGCCGGAGTCGATCTGGTCGTCATCGATACCGCCCACGGTCATTCCCAATACGTGTTGGATGCCCTGGTCGATATTCGCCGCGCCTATCCCGATCTGCAATTGGTGGCCGGCAACATCGCCACTCCCGAAGCCGCGGAGGCCCTCATCAAAGCCGGCGTCAACGCCGTCAAGGTCGGCATTGGTCCCGGTTCCATCTGTACCACCCGGGTGGTGGCCGGAGTCGGCGTGCCGCAGATCACCGCCATCATGAATGTGGCCCGGGTCACCCGCAAGGCCGGTGTGCCCCTCATCGCCGACGGCGGCATCAAATATTCCGGGGAATTGCCCAAGGCCATTGCCGCCGGCGCCGACGTCATCATGATCGGCTCCCTGTTCGCCGGCACCGAGGAATCTCCCGGCGAGACCATTCTCTACCAGGGCCGCACCTACAAGTCCTATCGCGGCATGGGCAGCCTCGGCGCCATGAAGCAGGGCAGCCGGGACCGCTATTTCCAGAGCGAGGTGGAGTCGGAGGTCAAACTGGTGCCGGAAGGCATTGAAGGCCGGGTGCCGTTCCGCGGCAGCCTGTCGGAAAACGTTCATCAATTGTTGGGCGGGCTGCGGGCCGGCATGGGCTACACCGGCTGCCGCACCCTCAGGGAACTGCAGGACAACGGCCGCTTCATTCGCATCACCAACGCCGGCCTGCGGGAATCCCATGTGCATGACGTGGCCATCACCCACGAGGCACCCAACTATCGGGTGGAGCGCAGTTTTTAGACTGCGCGCAGTCACTGCTCACCAACGGGTCGCGGGGCGCACCGGCCCCGAACCGTTTTTTGGAGATTCCATGTCCCAGGATATTCACGGCGAAAAGATACTGATCCTCGATTTCGGTTCCCAGTATACCCAGCTCATCGCCCGGCGGGTGCGCGAAGCCCATGTCTATTGCGAACTGCATCCCTTCGATATGGAGCTGGAGGCGATCCGGGCCTTCGCACCGCGCGGCATCATCCTTTCCGGCGGGCCCAAGTCGGTCTATGACGAGGGCGCTCCCGCGGTGGCCGAGGCCCTGTTCGAACTCGGTGTGCCGGTGCTCGGCATCTGCTACGGCATGCAGTTGCTGGCCCGCCATTTCGGCGGCGAGGTGGTGCCCGCCGGCAAGCGCGAATACGGCCACGCCGAGTTGCACGCCGTGGGTCGGCCGGGACCGCTGTTCGAAGAGTTTTTCATCGAGGGCAAGAGCCCGGTGTGGATGAGTCACGGCGACCATGTTTCCCAAGTCCCGGCCGGATTCGAGGTGGTGGCGCGCACCGAAAACGCCCCGGTCTGCGCCATCCAGGATGTCGCCCGCCGCCTCTACGGAGTGCAGTTCCATCCCGAAGTGAACCATACTCCCCACGGCGAACAGCTGCTCGATAGCTTTGTGCGCCAGATTTGCGGCTGCAGCGGTCAGTGGACGCCGGGCCATATCATCGAGGACGCCATTGCCCGCATCCGCCGGCAGGTCGGCTCCGAGCGGGTCATCCTTGGTCTGTCCGGGGGCGTCGATTCCTCGGTGGCGGCGGCTTTGATTCAACGCGCCATCGGCGACCAGCTGACCTGCGTGTTCGTCGACAACGGCTTGTTGCGGCTTGGCGAAGGCGATCAGGTGATGCGCACCTTTGCCGCCAACATGGGCGTCAACGTAATCCGGGTCAATGCCGAGGAGCGGTTTCTCGGTGCCCTGGCCGGAGAGACGGATCCGGAGCGCAAGCGCAAGATCATCGGCAACCTGTTCGTCCAGATCTTTGAGGAGGAATCGGCCCGCATCGAGGATGCCCGCTGGCTGGCCCAGGGCACCATCTATCCCGACGTCATCGAATCCGCCGGCGCCAAGACCGGCAAGGCGCACAACATCAAGAGTCACCACAACGTCGGCGGATTGCCGGAGCATATGAAGCTGAAGCTGCTGGAGCCCCTGCGCGAACTGTTCAAGGACGAGGTGCGGGCCATCGGCGAGGAACTGGGCCTGCCGCACCAGATGGTATACCGTCATCCCTTCCCGGGACCCGGCCTCGGCGTGCGCATTCTCGGCGAAGTCAAACTGGAATACGCCGATATTCTGCGCCGCGCCGACGCCATCTACATCGAGGAACTCTATCGTACCGGCCATTACGATAAGATCAGCCAGGCCTTCGCCGTGTTCCTGCCGGTGCGCAGCGTCGGTGTCATGGGTGATGGCCGCACCTATGAGTACGTCATTGCTCTGCGCGCGGTGGAAACCAAGGACTTCATGACCGCCGGCTGGTACCCGCTGCCCTACGCCGACATGGCCTATATCAGCAACCGGATCATCAACGAGGTCAAGGGCGTCAACCGGGTGGTCTACGACATTTCCAGCAAGCCGCCGGCGACCATCGAGTGGGAGTGAGGCGGTGGCGAACCGCCCGTCGCGCCCTGCGGGTCGTCCGTCCCGCCGCTATAGCCAGGCGGGGCGGCTGCATGACCTGATCCGGCTGCTGGAGGCCCGCAACGGTGCCACCGTCGAAGAACTGGCCGAAGAGTGCGGCGTCACCCGTCGTACCGTCTATCGCGATCTGCAGGCTATCGAAGCGGCCGGCTACCCCTTGATGCGGGAGCCGGCCGGCGACGAACGCGGCCGGGTTGTGTATCGATTTCTGACCGGCTTCTCCCGCATCCCCCCCATCACCTTTTCCCTGCCCGAACTGATGACCCTCTACCTGTGCCGAGGTCAGCTCGGCTTTCTGCAGGGTACCCCCTTTCTTGACGACCTCGATGCCGTTCTCGGCCGCATCCGTGCCGGCCTGCCGCCGCGCAGCGTCGCCCACCTGGAGCGTCTGGCCGAAGCCGTGACGCCGCGCTTCCAGGGGGTGCGTGATTACCGGGGGCAACGTGAGATTCTCGAGCAATTGCGCCAGGCCCTGCTGTACCAGTACCGCTGCACGGTTCGTTATGCGCCGGCCCGCCGGCCGGCGGCCGACTATCTCTGCGATCCCTACAGCCTGCTGTTCTACAAGGATGCCCTTTATCTGCTGGTATTCGCCCACAATCGCGGCGGCCTGCGCCGGCTGCTGGTGGACCGCATCGAAGCCGTGACCGTCAGCGGCGAACGGTTCGACATGCCGGAGGACTTCAGCGCCGCTGCCGTTCATCAGGCGGCTTTCGGCCTGGTTGACGAGCAGCCCGAGGTGATCCGGATCCGGTTTCTGGCCGAAGTCGCTCATCTGGTTCGCGAGCGACTCTGGCATCCCAGTCAGCAACTCGACGACCAGGCCGACGGTTCCCTGATCCTGACCATGCAGGCCGGCGGCGAAAAGGAAGTCCTGGCCTGGCTTTATTCCTGGCTGCCGCACCTGCAGGTGCTGGCGCCCGAGGGGTTGCGCCGGTCCTTTGCCGACGGTCTGCAACAGGCCCTGCAAAAGGACCTTTCCGGTTTGTGACATATTCTGTCACGGTCGTCCTGTATCCTGACACTGCGGATCCCTTCCACAGTCAAAGGAGGCGACTTATGCTGGTCATGACCCTGGGCGAACAAAGCGGCGAAACCATCTATTTCGATATCCATCACCTGGAATGGCGTCAGGAGCGGGACAAGCCGCATTGGGCGGTTTCCGGCCTGCTCGGCGACGGCTGGTACGAGGGCGAGGTGCTGGTCGAGGTCGGCGAAAAATCGGAAGTCACCTTTGCCGATGAATGGCTCGGCCGACCGCAAATCGGCGAATTGTTTCAGCGCCTGGGGCGTGAACGGTTGCGCGAAGCCCTGGTGACGGCGGTGCGCCATGTTTCCTCCCATGGTGAGCTGTCGGCCTGGGCGGCCTGACGAGCGCCGGTCAACCACCCAACAACTCCCGGAACGGGTTCCAGGGCATTGCTTTTGCCCCTGAATTCCAGTAAAAAGAGACAAATTCCTTCCAGGAGAGCGGCCATGAAAATGGTGGTACTGGCTTCGACCAGCCCATACCGGATGCAGTTGCTGCGGCAGTTGGGCTTTCCCTTTCACGTGGCCGCGCCCCAGTTCGAGGAGCATATCGATCAGGCCATCGCGCCGGAGTTGCTGGTCAAACACCTGGCCGGCCACAAGGCCCGCAGCCTGGCGGAGAGTTACCCGGATGCCCTGATCATCGGTGCCGACCAGGTGTTCGTCAACAGCCAGGGGCACATCCTCGGCAAACCGGGCAATTTCGAAACGGCGGTGCGGCAGCTGCGCTCCATGGCCGGCAAGACCCATACCTTTTTTACCGGCCTGTCCGTCTATGACAGCATCAGCGGCGAAGCCCTGACCGATTTCGTCACCTATCGCGTGACCCTGCGGCCTTTGAGCGAGGAGCAGATTCGAAACTACCTGCGGCGGGAAAATCCCGTCGATTGTGCCGGTTCCTTCAAGATCGAAGGGTTGGGCATCGCCCTCATGAGTCGCCTGGAAGGCGAGGATTATACCTCCCTGATAGGATTGCCGCTCATCAAGCTCACCGACTTTCTCGCCTATTTCGGAGTTCACGTCCTTCAATAGGCGGTGTATCTCCACCCGCTTCCCGCCCGATAATCGGGGATGCTTGGCGGCCGGGGCATGCTTGACGCTTTTGCTCCGAAAATGCTACAGTGACGCACTTATTTCCGGCTGACCGGTACGCACTTTTTCCGAACGTTGCGATATCGGTCTTTTTGTTTTCCGCCGCAGCCATGAAGGCTTGCCGGCAACTTTGATCTGGTAGGGCATGGCACTCAACGACTTCGTTCATCTGCATCTGCATACCCAATACAGCCTTCTGGACGGTGCCATCAAGATCGGCGATCTGGTCAAACATGCGGCCGCTTGCGGCATGCCGGCCTTGGCCATTACCGATCACGGCAACATGTTCGGGGCGGTGGAATTCTACAGCAAGGCCAAGGATGCCGGCATCAAGCCCCTGATCGGCTGCGAAGTCTATGTTGCGCCCGGTTCCCGGTTCGAAAAAACCAACGCCCGCGGGTCGTCGGAAGCCGCTTATCATCTGGTTCTGCTGTGCCAGGATCTGGAAGGCTATCGCAATCTCTGTCGCCTGGTGTCGGCCGGCTACCGGGAAGGTTTCTATTACAAACCACGCGTCGACTGGGACCTGCTGCGGCAGCACCATGCCGGACTCATCGCCCTCACCGCCTGTCTGGGCGGGGAAATTCCGACCCTGTTGAAGCTGCAGCGTCCGGATGAGGCGCGGACCCGGTTGCTGGAGATGGCGCGGGTTTTCGACCGGCAGCGGCTGTTTCTGGAGTTGCAGGAAAACCATCTGCCGGAACAGAAACTGGTCAACGACGGCTTGCTGACCCTGGCCCGCGAAACCGGGCTGCCCCTGGTGGCGACCAACGACTGCCATTATCTGACCCGGGAGGACGCCGCCGCCCACGAGGTCCTGCTCTGCGTGCAGACCGGCAAGACCATGGACGATCCCGATCGGTTCCGGTTTGCCAACCAGGAATTCTACGTCAAGACCCCGGCCGAGATGCAGTCCCTGTTCGCTCAGGTGCCGGAGGCCCTGGCCAATACCCTGGCCATAGCCGACCGCTGCAACCTGGAGTTGGATTTCAAGACCTATCATTTCCCCCAGTATGAAAAACCGGCCGAGAAAACCCTCGCCGAGGTCCTGGAGGAACAGGCGCACCAGGGCCTTGAGGAGCGGCTGAAGGAAATCCGGCGCATCCGTCCCGATTTTTCCGCCGCGCAGGAAACGGCCTACCGGGAGCGGTTGGCCACGGAACTGCAGACCATCAACAGCATGGGGTTCCCGGGTTATTTTCTCATCGTTGCCGATTTCATCAACTGGGCCAAGGATCACGGCATCCCCGTCGGCCCCGGGCGCGGCAGCGCCGCCGGCTCCCTGGTGGCCTACGCCATCCGCATCACCGACATCGATCCCATCCCCTACAACCTGCTGTTTGAACGTTTTCTCAATCCGGAGCGGGTTTCCATGCCGGATATCGATGTCGACTTCTGCATCTACGGGCGGGAGGAGGTCATCGAGTACGTACGGCGCAAATACGGTGCCGACAACGTCGCCCAGATCATCACCTTCGGTACCATGATGGCCAAAGGCGTGGTGCGGGATGTCGGTCGGGCCCTGAGCATGCCCTATGGCGACGTGGACAAGATCGCCAAGTTGGTGCCGGCGGTGCTCAATATCAAGCTGCGGGAAGCCCTGGAGCAGGAGCCGCGGTTGCGCGAACTGGCCGACAAGGAGAGCCAGATCAAGCAGTTGCTGGATATCTCCCTGGCCCTGGAGGGGCTTACCCGGCATGCTTCGACTCACGCCGCCGGCGTGGTGGTGACGCCGCGGCCCCTGACCGAATACCTGCCGCTCTATACCGATCCCAAGTCCGGCGGCCAGGTCACCCAGTTCCCCATGAAGTACGTGGAGAAGATCGGCCTGGTCAAATTCGATTTTCTCGGCCTCAAGACCCTGACGGTCATCGCCAATGCGGTGCGCCTGGTCCGCCAGGGCAAAAACTCCGACTTCGATCTGAAACTGGTGCGGGACGATGATCCGGAAACCTACCAGCTGCTGTCGGCGGGGGAAACGACCGGCGTCTTCCAGCTCGAATCGTCGGGCATGAAGGAATTGCTGGTCAAACTCAAGCCCAACTGTTTCGAGGACATCATCGCCGTCTGCGCCCTCTACCGGCCCGGCCCCCTGGGTTCGGGCATGGTCGACGACTTCATCCTGCGCAAACACGGCAAGAAGGAAATCGTCTACGATTTTCCGCAACTGGAGCCGATCCTGAAGGATACCTACGGGGTCATCGTCTACCAGGAACAAGTCATGCAGATCGCCCAGGTGCTGGCCAGCTATACCCTGGGCGGCGCCGATCTGCTGCGGCGCGCCATGGGCAAGAAAAAGGCCGAGGAAATGGCCAAACAGAAGGAGAGCTTCCTTGCCGGGGCCCGCGACAATCAGCTCGACGCCAAAAAGGCCGAAGGCGTCTTCGACCTGATGGCCAAGTTCGCCGAGTACGGGTTCAACAAATCCCACTCCGCCGCCTACGCTCTGGTGGCCTATCACACCGCCTATCTCAAGGCCCATTTCCCGGTGGAGTTCATGGCCGCCCTGCTCACCGAGGACATGGAAAACACCGACAAGGTGATCAAAAATATCGCCGAGGTGCGGTCCATGGGTATCGAGGTGCTGCCGCCGGACATCAATGCCAGCAGCAATTCCTTTACGGTGCATGACCGGGCCATCCGCTTCGGGCTCGGCGCCGTGAAGGGGGTCGGTAGCGCGGCCCTGGAAGCGATCCTCGAAGCCCGCCAGGAACAACCCTTCAGCAATCTGCATGATTTCTGCGAGCGGGTCGACCTGCGCAAGGTCAACAAAAAGGTGGTCGAGGCCCTCATCAAGTGCGGCGCCCTGGATTCTCTCGGCGGCCGCCGCGCCCAGTACCTGGCGGTGTTGGAGGAAGCCATGGAAATGGGTCAGAAGCTGCAGCGGGAAAAGGCCGACGGCCAGGCTTCCCTGTTCGGCACCGAGGAGATTGTCTCGCCGCGCGGCACCAGTTACGGGCAGTTGCCCGAACTGGAGGAATGGCCCGACAAGATCCGCCTGGCCATGGAAAAGGAAGCCCTCGGCTTCTATATCACCGGCCATCCCCTGGATCGTTGCCTGGATGCCATCCGCCGCTTTGCCAGCTGCAGCACGGCGGAACTGGCGGAACGGAGCGACAAGGAAGAGGTCAAGGTGTGCGGCATGGTCAGCGGCATCAAGGAGTTGATGACCAAAAAAGGCGAGCGGATGGCCTTTGTCACCCTCGAAGACCTCAGCGGTTTCGTCGAAATGGTGGTGTTTCCCGAAGTCTACCGCAGCGCCGCGGAACTGTTGCACAGCGACCAGCCCCTGTTGGTTTCCGGGACTCTGGATGTGGCCGAAGAGAACCGGAAGCTCATGCCCAGGGAGATCGTCGCGCTGCAGGAAGTCAGTCATCGCGAAACCCGCCGGATTCATTTCCGGCTTACGGCCCCGGGTCTGGAAGCCGATCAATTACGGGCCTTGCGGGAAATTTTTCAACGCCACCGCGGCAATTGCGCGGTGCAGTTGCATCTGGTCATTCCCGGGCGCAGCGAAACCGTTTTGCGCTTGGCGGAAAGCACGAAGATCGCCCCCAGCGATGAAATGTTGGAAGACACCGAACGCTTGTTCGGCTACAATGTCGTCACTTTCGATTAGGCTTTCGGGGCTTCCCCCCAGCTGTGCCGGGCCTATCCGGAGCCCGGGCGGCGGATCAGGAGATACGCATGCATCATTACCTGGAGTTTGAAAAACCCCTGGTTGAACTGGAACAGAAAATTTTTGAACTGCGGGGCTTTTCCACCGACCAGGTGGATTTTACAGCGGAAATTCTGCGCTTGGAGAAAAAGGCCGAGAAGTTGCGGCAGGAAATTTTCTCCAATCTGACCCGCTGGCAGGTGGCTCAGTTGGCGCGTCATGTCAACCGCCCCTTTACCCTCGATTTCATCGCGCAGATTTTTACCGACTGGTTCGAGGTGCACGGCGACCGCCTGTATCGGGACGATCCGGCGTTGGTCTGCGGTTTTGCCCGCTTCGAGGGCCGGCCCTGCGCCGTCATCGGCCACCAGAAGGGCCGCGACACCAAGGAAAAGGTCTACCGCAACTTCGGCATGCCCAACCCCGAGGGCTATCGCAAGGCCCTGCGCGTCATGCAGATGGCCGAGCAGTTCGGTTTGCCGATTTTCACCTTTGTCGACACGCCCGGCGCCTTTCCCGGCATCGGCGCCGAAGAACGCGGCCAAGCCGAAGCCATCGCCCGCAATCTCCGGGAAATGGCCGCCCTCAAGGTGCCCATCATCGCTACGGTGACAGGCGAGGGCGGCTCCGGCGGAGCCCTGGGCATTGCCGTCGGCAACCGGGTGCTGATGATGCAGTATGCGGTCTATTCGGTCATTTCTCCGGAAGGCTGCGCCGCCATTCTCTGGAAGGACGGCAGCCAGGGACCAGTGGCGGCCGAGGCTCTGAAGCTGACGGCGGAGGATATCCGTCAGCTGGGCTGCGTCATCGACGAGGTCATTCCCGAGCCCATGGGCGGCGCCCATACGGATCACAAGGCTGCTGCCGAGCAGGTCCGTCTCTGCCTGCGCAAACATCTGGCCGATTTGCAGGCGCTTTCGCCGGACGAATTGCTGGAGCAGCGCTACCAAAAACTGCGTGCCATGACCATCGTTCAGGAATAACGCCCGGCAGCCTGCGTGCCGGACCATTGCCGTCATCCCCTGCCAGCGCCATGCTCAGACGCGAACACGACGGAGGACGACCATGACCTTTTCCGCTTTGCGCCCGCTCCTGCCAGTGTTGGTTCTGTCCTTGCTGTTGCCGGCCTGTAGCGGCGGCTATCGCAGCCGGGTGCTGGACAGCCCGGCAACCGCCGGACTCAAGGGACATCAGAAACCCTATGTCATCAACGGCCAACTTTATCGGCCGCTTCTGGATGCCGAAGGTTTTGTCGAACAGGGACTCGCGAGCTGGTACGGCGCCGATTTTCACGGCCGCCCGACCAGCAATGGCGAATCCTACGACATGTATGCCATGACCGCGGCCCACAAGACCCTGCCCATGGGAACCTGGGTCAGGGTGGTCAATGTCGACAATGGCCGGGAAGCGGTGGTGCGCATCAACGACCGCGGGCCCTTCGTGGCCGGCCGGGTCATCGATCTGTCCTATACGGCGGCCCGGGAACTGAGCGTGGTCGGCCCGGGCACCGTTCCGGTGCGCATCGAAGCCCTTGGCTTTCGCGAACTGGATGCCGCCGGGCGGGTCGTCTACCGACCGGCACGCTATGCGGCCGGCCCCTTTGCCGTGCAGATCGGTTCCTTCGCCGTCGCCGACAATGCCCAGCGCCTGGCCCAAGATATGCGCCTGCGCCATGGGTGGGCGGACATTGCCACCGGTTATGTCCGGGGCACCCTGTTTCATCGCGTCCGGGTAGGAAAATACCCCTCTCTGGATGAGGCGCGCAGTGCCATGGGCCAATTCGCCCGGTCGGGTTATGCCAACTGCTATATCGTGGCGGTGGATTGATACAATTGTCGGCAGACAAACCCTTGCTTGCGGTCAGCAACAGGCAGGGGCTGCGTATTTTCCAACGGGAGGGTATTGATGAACCGAAAGCAGTTTGTCGTGAAAATGGCGCCGAATACGCCCTTGACTGTCCATTCGTCCTGCAAAACCTGCGGCGGCGAGTCGGAAGGGGTCGGCTACCTGGCCGGCAGCGATGCCGATGGCAACGGTTTCGTCCTCTGGATCGACGAGGAGGATGTCTATCAGGCAATAAGAAAGGTGTTGGGGCAGGCTGAAGGCTGAAGGCTGAAGGCTGAAGGCAACAGGGGGATGAGAGGGTTTCATCCCCCTGCTTTTTGGGACGTTTCTCTTGCGGGCAGAGTCCATTCTTTGCGGGTGAAGGTTGCAATGCCGTCAGCCCGTATTTTTTTGGTACTCAGTCCTGGGGGGCGTCGGCGCTGCCGTATTCCGCCAGAAATTCCTGCTTGAATTCCCTGAAGGTCCCCTGTTCGATGGCCTGTCGGGCCTGGGCCATCATGTTCAGATAGAATTGCACATTATGAATGGCCGACAAGGTCGCCGACAGGATTTCGTTGGATTTGAACAGGTGGTGCAGATAGGCGCGACTGAAATTGCGGCAGCAGTAGCAGTCGCAGGAGGCGTCCACCGGGAAGAAATCCCGCCGGTAGCGGCGATGGGTCAGGCGGATGCGGCCGCGCCGGGTAAACAGGGTGGCGCTGCGCGCGTAGCGGGTCGGAATCACGCAGTCGAACATGTCCATGCCGCGTTCGACGCTTTCCAGAATGTCTTCGGGCAGCCCCACGCCCATGAGATAGCGGGGTTTGTGCTCCGGCAGCAGGTGGGCGGTATAGTCCACCACCTTTTTCAGCAATTCCAGCCCTTCCCCGACACTGACCCCGCCGATGGCATAACCGGGGAAGTCCATGGCAGCCAGGGCCATGGCGCAGTCGCGCCGCAGGTCTTCGTAGACGCTGCCCTGCACGATGCCGAACAGAGCCTGGTCGGGCCGCTGTTGCTGTTTCAGGCAGGTTTCCGCCCAGCGCAGGGTTTTGCGAATGGAGCGGGCGGCGTAATCATGGGTTGCGGGGTAGGGGATGCACTCGTCGAAAGCCATGATGATGTCGGCACCAAGGGTATTCTGGATGGCCATGGCTTCGGCGGGGCCCAGAAAGATTTCCTCGCCGGTCAGTTCATGGCGGAAAAACACGCCGTCCTCGGTGATCTTTTTCTTCGGCAGGGAAAACACCTGGAACCCGCCGCTGTCCGTGAGGATGGGACGGTTCCAGTGCATGAAACGATGCAGGCCGCCGGCCTTCTCCACCAGACCCTCACCGGGGGAGAGGTGCAGATGGTAGGTGTTGGCCAGGATGATCTGGGCGCCCGCCTCCTCCACCTGGGCCGGAGTCAGGGCCTTGAGGGCGCCATGGGTGCCCACGGGCATGAAAATCGGCGTTTCGATGACACCGTGGGGGGTGGTAAGACGGCCGCGACGGGCCGCCGTTGCGGCATCGACGGCCAGCAGTTGGAATTCGAACATGATGCGAGGTATCCTTGCAAGGAGAACTTGGAGTGCGGAGCCGGACCGGCATGGTTTGTATGCCGGACTTTAACAGAAGCCCCCGGTGAAAGCAACCACCGGCCGACGATGTCTTGCAGCGCCGACTTGCCAGCCGTAAGGCGGTTGGTATAATCAAATAAAATTAGATGGTTAAACCTTGGCCCCGGGATGGCGGCGCAGCCCGGGAAGGGATGGCGGCATGAATCGAAATCTTTGGTGGCAGGCCTTGGCCATGTTGGCCGTCGTGGTGATGTTCAACTATCTGTTTCTCCTGGCCAAGCCACAGACGCCCGACCCGGTGGCCGAACTCAGTTATAGCCGGTTTCGTCAGGAACTCAGCGACCACAATATCCAGGAGGTGACCTTTGCCGACCAGACGGTGACCGGCCAGTTTCGGGAACGCATCCACCTGGAGGAGGTTCAACGTGCTCCGGATGAGGGGTTTCTGGCCTTCCGCACCCATTTGCCGCCGGTGGCCGATCCGGATCTGCTCAACCTCCTGCAGGCGGCCAAGGTAGTGATTCGAGTGACTCCGGAAGAAAAACCTTCCCCCTGGACCACGGCTCTGCTGTATCTGCTGCCTTGGGTGATGATCATCGCCGTCTGGTGGTTCGTCTTCCGCAACCTGCGAACCCGGCAGGGTCCCGGCAGCGGCGGACTGATGGGCGGTTTCGCCAAATCCGGCGCCCAACTCTATACCCGGGAACGTTCCCAGGTCACCTTTCAGGATGTGGCCGGGCTCGAAGAAGCCAAGCAGGAATTGATGGAGATTGTCGAGTTTTTGCGCAACCCCAAGCGGTTTACGCGCCTGGGTGCCAAGGCGCCGCGTGGTGTGCTGCTGGTGGGTCCGCCCGGCACCGGCAAAACTCTGATGGCGCGCGCGGTGGCCGGCGAGGCGGGGGTGCCATTTTATTCCATTTCGGCTTCGCAGTTCATCGAGATGTTTGTCGGGGTCGGCGCCAGCCGGGTTCGGGATTTGTTCAGCAATGCCAAGCGCAATGCGCCGAGCATCATCTTCATCGATGAATTGGATGCCGTCGGCCGCTCCCGCGGTACCGGGCTCGGCGGCGGCAACGACGAGCGGGAACAGACCCTCAACCAGTTGCTGTCGGAGATGGATGGGTTCGATCCCCACGACGAAGTCATCGTCATGTCGGCCACCAACCGGCCGGATGTACTGGATCCGGCGCTGCTGCGGCCGGGTCGCTTCGATCGCCAGGTGATGGTGGAACGGCCCGACTGGCGCGCCCGGGAGGCGATCCTCAAGGTGCATACCCGCAAGGTGCCCCTGGCCGAGGATGTCGACCTGCGGCTGGTGGCGCGCAGCACTCCCGGCATGTGCGGCGCCGACCTGGCCAACCTGGTCAACGAGGCGGCCCTCATCGCGGCGCGGGAAGATGCGTCACTGGTGAACATGGCGCACCTCGAGCGCGCCCAGGATCGGGTGCTGATGGGTACCGAACGGAAACTGATGATGTCCGTCGAGGAAAAGCGCATCACCGCCTTTCACGAGGCGGGCCATGCCCTGCTGGCCTGGCTGGCTCCCGGCGCCGATCCCCTGCACAAGGTATCCATCATTCCCCGGGGCCGGGCCTTGGGGGTCACTCAGCAGTTGCCGGTGGATGATCGCTACCACTATTCCCGTTCCTACCTCATGACCCGCTTGACGGTCAACCTCGGCGGACGGGCCGCGGAACGGGCGGTGTTCGACGATCTGTCCACAGGGGCACAGAATGACCTGAAGGAAACCACCGAATTGGCGGAAAAGATGGTCTGCCAATGGGGCATGAGCGAACGTATCGGACCCATGACCTTCGATCGCGGCGAAGAACATCCCTTTTTGGGGCGCAAGCTGGCCAGCGACAACAGTTTCAGCGAGCATATGGCCTGGATTATCGATCAGGAGATCGAGAAGATCATCAAGCAGGCCGAAGGCCGGGCCGACCAGATCATCACCGAACATCGAGCTGCCCTCGACCGCTTGGCGGATACGCTGCTGGAGGAGGAAGTCATGGATCGGGAACGTATCAAGCAGGTGTTGGCCGAGGTCGGCCTGGCCGGGCCGCCGGCCCCGGAACGACCATCATTGGGAATGGAAAAGGCCGAAGTGGCACCGGCCGGTTCCTGACCAGTATTGGCCCGATCAAAAAAACCCGGGATGCTGGCACCGCATCCCGGGTTTCTATACACTTGCCTTCAGCCTTCAGCCTTCAGCCTTCAGCCTTCAGCCTTCAGCCTTCAGCCTTTGAGGTTATAAAACACCCCGCGCCCATTGAAACGGGCGGTATCGCCCAGTTCATCTTCGATGCGCAGCAGTTGGTTGTACTTGCAGACGCGGTCGGTGCGGCAGGCGGAGCCGGTCTTGATCTGGCCGGCATTGGTCGCCACCACCAAATCGGCGATGCTGGTATCCTCGGTTTCACCGCTGCGGTGCGAGACCACCGCCGTATAGCCGGCGCGCTTGGCCATCTCGATGGCATCCAGGGTCTCCGTCAGGGTGCCGATCTGGTTGAGCTTGATGAGGATGGAGTTGGCGATGCCGCGCTCGATGCCCTGCTTCAGAATGACGGTGTTGGTGACGAACAGATCGTCGCCGACAATCTGGATGCGCCGGCCAAGGCGCTCGGTGAGCAGTTTCCAGCCGTCCCAGTCGTTTTCCGCCATGCCGTCTTCGATGGAGATGATCGGGTAGCGGTTGACCAGGTCCTCATAGAAAGCCACCAACTCGGCCGGGGTCTTGACCGGTTGGGCCTCGTTGGCGAGGGTATAGCTGCCATCCTTGTACAGTTCGCTGGCGGCGACGTCGAGGGCCAGCAGCACGTCCTCGCCGGGTCGGTAGCCGGCGGCGCTGATGGCTTCCATGATGACTTCCAGGGCTTCCTCGTTGCTCTTCAGGTTAGGCGCGAAACCACCCTCGTCGCCGACGGAGGTGCTGTATCCGCGTCCTTTGAGAACCTTTTTCAGGCTGTGGAAGATTTCCGTGCTCATGCGCAGGGCTTCCCGGAAGGAGGGGGCACCGACCGGCATGATCATGAACTCCTGGATATCCACGTTGTTGTCGGCATGGGCGCCGCCGTTGAGGATATTGAGCATGGGCAGGGGCAGTTCCCGGGCGTTGGCACCGCCGATGTACTGGAACAGGCCGAGTCCGGCTTCTTCCGCGGCGGCCTTGGCGCAGGCCAGGGAAACCCCCAGCAGGGCGTTGGCGCCCAGGTTGGATTTGGTCTCGGTGCCGTCCAGTTCCAGCAGTTTGCGGTCGATGCCGGCCTGATCCGACACTTCCCAGCCAATCAGTTCATCCGCTATCACGCTGTTGACGTTGTCCACCGCCTTGAGCACGCCTTTGCCCAGATAGCGGCCGGCATCGCCGTCCCGCAGTTCCAGTGCTTCCCGCTCTCCGGTAGAGGCGCCGCTGGGCACCGCGGCGCGTCCCATGATGCCGCTTTCCAGAAAAACTTCCACCTCGACGGTGGGATTTCCCCGCGAATCGAGGATTTCCCGGGCATAGACATCGACAATCTCGCTCATGACATTCCCTTTGGCGAAAGGTTGAAATTAGTACAGCTTCACCACGGCCTTGCGGCCGCCCTTTTTATAGCACATTGCCCCGGATTTGAAACCTTTTTTTTGGCACTCGAGGCGTATGCCGAGACTCGGAAAGAGATTGATTTTTACCCGACGACAGTGGTATGAGAGAAGACAGATCACACCATCAAAGGAACCTTTTTTGAAACCAAGCACAACCCAGGGGAGGTTTGCCGCTGACAACCAGGAGCTGGCGAACCTCCTTTTCGGTGAGGCCAACAGAAATCTGAAGCAGCTCGAACAGTTGCTCGGCATCCGCATCGCTTCCAAGGGGTATGAGCTGTCCTTTGAGGGTGACGCCGAGCAGGTCCGTCTGGCCGAGCGCGTGACGTCCGAGCTGTACGGACTGCTCAAGGAGGGCTATACCCTTTATCCGGCCGATCTGGATTATGCGGTGCGCGTCCTCGGTGCCGATCGTAAGGCCCGCCTGCGCGACATCTTTCTCGACACCGTCTGCGTCTCCGCCCGCAACAAGGTCATCGCCCCCAAGAGCCTGGCCCAGAAGAGCTATATCGATGCCATCCGCAGTTGTGACGTGGTGTTCGGCATCGGTCCGGCCGGTACCGGCAAAACCTACCTGGCCATGGCCATGGCGGTGGCCTGCCTGCTCAAAAAACAGGTGGCCCGCATCGTTCTGGTGCGGCCGGCGGTGGAAGCAGGGGAGAAGCTGGGTTTTTTGCCGGGGGATATCGCCGAAAAGGTCAATCCCTACCTGCGGCCCCTGTACGACGCCCTGTTCGACATGCTGGATTACGAACGCGGCCAGGCCCTGATTGATAAAGGGGTGGTCGAAGTGGCGCCCCTGGCATTCATGCGCGGCCGTACCCTGAATGACGCTTTTGTCATCCTGGACGAGGCCCAGAACACCACGGTCGAACAGATGAAGATGTTCCTGACCCGTCTCGGCTTTGGCAGTCGGGCGGTGATCACCGGCGACATCACCCAGATCGATCTGCCGACCGGGCGGCCGTCGGGGCTGATGGATGCAGTCCGGATCCTTCGCGGCGTTGAGGGGATCCGGTTCAATTATTTCACCGACCGTGACGTGGTGCGGCATCCGATTGTGCAGGCCATTGTGCAGGCCTATGATCGGGCCCAGGCGTCCGGTGCGGCGGCGACAGGAAACCATGACCGGCAAGACGGAACGTAAAGGCGAAAACGGCACCCGCAAAGCTCGCCAACGGGCCATTTTCTGGAAACGGCAGCTTGCCCTCGGCGAATTCGGTCAGCGCAGTCTGCTGCTGGTGGCTCTCAGTTTGCTGCTGACCTTCGTCATTCTGCCCAAAGGGGGCTTCATGCCGGGGTATTATCGGCCCGGCGATGTGGCCTCGCGCAATGTCAAGGCGCCCCGCGATCTGCTGGTGGCCGATCAGGTCCTGACGGAAAAGAAGCGTCAGGAGGCCGCCGACGCCGTGTTGCCGCTGTACGATTTCGATCCTCGCGCCGGGCGGGATGCGGCCGAACGTTTGAATCAGGTATTACAGCAGTTGCGCCAGGGGCAGCGCTCCGATCCGGATCGCGCCGCCCTGGAAAACCTGCTTGGGGTGGGGTTGGCCGCAGAAGACGAGGAGGCCCTGCGCTATCTCGCCCATCGGCCGGAGGTGGCGGCGCGTTTCAGCCGTTTGCTGCAGCAGGCTGCTCAAGGACAGGTCGTCGGCAATCTGCAGCTTTTTCAAACCAGCGGCCAGCGCGGCATCGTTATCCGGGATCTGACGGCGCAACAGGAACGCACCCTGGTCGACTTGGACTCCGTCATCGGCATCCATGACGCTTTGGATCTGTTGCGCCAGGAGTTGGCCGCCACGGATGGCCTGCAGGCCCGCCACCGCCAGGCGCTGCTGGAGTTGGCCCGCAAGCTGCTGCGGCCCAGCCTGAGCTTCAACATCAACGAGACGGAAAACCGCCGGCAGGCGGCGAAAGAGGCGGTCAAGCCGGTCCTCTTCCAAGTCAAAAAGGGCGAGATGATCATCCGCGAGGGCGAACGGGTGACCGAGGAACAACTTGCCAAACTCAACGCTTTTCGCGATTTGGGAGGCGATCTCGGGGTTCTGCGGCTGGCGGCCGGATTGACTTTGGCCATGCTGCTGCTGGTCTTCACCGGCCATCGCTTTGCCGTCCGCAACATCAGCAAATACCGTACCCGGATGCGGGATCTGCTGTTTTTGGCCTCGGCCTGCTTTACCCTGTTTGTGCTGGTCAAATTGGCCATCTTCATGTGCAATGCCCTTGAAGGGGCCTTCCCGTACATCGATTCCACCAGTTATTATTACGCCATTCCCTTTGCCGCCGGCGCCATGCTGGTCCGCATCGCCCTGAATTCCGAAGTTGCGCTGCTGTTCAGCATCGTTTTTGCCGTGGCCGTCGGGCTGCTGTTCGGCAGTAACCTGCCCATGACCATGTACGTTCTGGTCGGCAGCCTGTCGGCGGCGCACTGGGTGCGGCACTGTTGTGAACGCAATACCCTGTACCAGGCCGGCATGTGGCTGTCCCTGGCCAATGTCCTGATGGTGCTGGCCATCCAGTTCCTGGCCGGCCGGCCCTTCGACGAGCAATTGTTCTACAAGGCCGGTTTCGCCGTGGCGGGCGGCTTCATCAGTGCCCTGCTGGTAACGGGGTTGGTGCCCCTGATCGAATCCTTGTTCAAATACACCACCAATATCAAGCTGCTGGAACTGGCCAACATGAATACTCCGGTGCTCAGGGAACTGATGATCCAGGCTCCGGGCACCTATCATCACTCCATCATCGTCGGCAATCTGGCCGAATGCGCAGCGGAGACCATCGGCGCCAACCCGCTGCTGGCCCGGGTCGCCGCCTACTACCACGATATCGGAAAAATCCGCAAGCCTTTGTATTTCGTTGAAAATATCGGCGCTCAGGAGAACCGTCACGACAAGCTCGCGCCTTCCATGAGCGCCCTGATCCTCATGTCCCATGTCAAGGAAGGGGTAGACATGGCGCGGGAGCACAAGCTTGGCCAGACCTTGGTGGATATCATCCGCCAGCATCATGGCACCGCGCTGATCAAGTTCTTTTACGACAAGGCGAAAAACCAGGCGGATCCCGGCGTGCATCAGGTCGACGAGCGCGATTATCGCTATCCGGGCCCCAAGCCCCAGACCCGTGAAGCGGCTCTGATCATGCTGGCGGATGCCATCGAGGCGGCCAGTCGCACCCTGACCGATCCGACCCCGGCGCGGATTCAGGGGATGGTGCAGAAAATCATCAACAACATCTTCATCGACGGTCAGCTCGATGAATGTGAATTGACCTTGAAGGATCTGCACAATATCGCCAAGAGCTTCAATCGCATTCTGGCGGGAATTTTTCATCATCGCATCGATTACCCCGAGCCGGTCTACAAGGAACGGGCCGGCGACAAAAGGAAGAATGGTGACGATTCACATCGAGAACCGGCAAAAGAGCCAAAAGATAGAGACGGCGGTTCTGGCAAAGGTGGCACAGACGATCTTAAACGCCTCGGGATGTCCTGACGGAGAACTGTCGGTGCTCATCGTGGATGATGCCGCGATTCGGATCATCAACCGGGATTACCTGCAGCGCGACCGTGCCACCAATGTCATCTCCTTTTCCATGCAGGAAGGCGAACAGGCCGGACTCCATCCGAACCTGCTGGGGGATGTGGTCATTTCCGCGGAAACCGCCGCCAGGGATGCGGCCGAAGCCGGCCTGGGATTTGAAAGCGAGTTGTATTTTCTGCTGTTGCACGGCATCCTGCACCTGCTCGGTTATGACCATGAGCGTGGCAGCGCGGAGCAGGCCGCGCAGATGGAAGCCCGGGAGGAGGATCTCTTCGACGTGGTGAAAGCCGAGTTCCTGGACGGTACCGCCGCATCATGAGAGCCCGCAACGGACTGGTGCACAGTTTCAACTGCGCCATCGAAGGCATCCTCTGGGCGGTGCGCACCCAACGTCACATGCGTTTTCACTGCCTGGCCGCGGTGCTGGTGGTCCTGACCGGGTTGCTGCTGCGGGTATCGGCGCTGGAATTCGTCCTGCTGGTGTTCGCCATCGTGCTGGTGTTCTTCGCTGAATTGATCAATACCGCCCTCGAGGCGGTGGTGGATCTCGCCAGCCCGGCATTTCATCCCCTGGCCCGACGCGCCAAGGACGTGGCGGCCGGAGCGGTCTTGCTGGCCAGTGTCGGTGCGGCCATCATGGGCTATTTGGCCCTTGCCGGTCGGGTTTTTCCCACCACCGTCGAGGATCTGCAGAAAATAGCCCGGCCACCCGGAGAACTGGCGGTGTTCAGCGTGCTGACAGTCGTCATTCTGACGGTGCTGCTCAAAGCCTGGGTGGGGCACGGTTCTCCCCTGCGGGGCGGCATGCCCAGCGGCCACACGGCCTTCGCCTTCGCCGTGGCCATGGCCGTGCAGCTGTCTCCGGCCGGTTCCATCGTGGCCTTGTTTACTTTTGCTTTGGCGGCTATCATTGGCCATAGCCGGATTCATTTGGGGATCCACAACCTGCAGGAGGTCATCGCCGGCGGGTTCCTCGGCGCCGGGGTCACCTGGTTGTTTTATTTCATCTTCAGCGGTTGAGCGGTCTCGCAAAAAAGTCATTCCCAAGGTGTTTTTGACCGGAATCCAGCCTGTAATGTCTTGAAATCATGGAGGCCCGACTGAAGCACCCGGGCATGACGATTCGAATTGGCTGGTCCAGCAAGGTTGAGTCGGGTTGCGTTTCACCCTTTTCACCACGAAATCGATGCCGGAGACGCGGTATTGTTAATGGTTTGGCGAACTTCGTTGCGGCGGGTTTCCGGGCCTACCTTTGTAAGGGGGCATGGAAACACCGGTCGGTTCGCGGCGGCAGAGCCGGGTTGACAGGGAGGTAGTGTTTGGACGGCGACAGTAGCGGTGACAAATCCCCTTGGTGGCGTCTTGTTCTCCAGCGTTTGCTGGCGGGCCGGCGCCGGGTTCGCAGCGAGCGGGAACTGCAGGATGTCATCGACGAGTATGAAGAGGAAGGCATCATCAACGAGGAAGAGGGCGAGATGCTGCAGTCCATCTTCGAGTTTGGTGAAACCATTGTTCGGGAAATCATGGTGCCGCGAACCGACATGATTTGCTGCAGTACCGAGGCGTCGGTGCCGGAGGTGCTGGAAGCGATTATCTCCTCCGGACATTCGCGCATTCCCATCTACGAGGGCAGCGCCGATCGGATCATCGGCCTGGTATACGCCAAGGACCTTCTCAAATATTGGGGTCGGCCCGAATCCGAAGTGCAGATTGCGGATATCATGCGCGATCCCTACTTTGTTCCGGAGACCAAGAAGATCGAGGAACTGTTCAAGGAATTCCGGGACCGGCGGATGCATATGGCCATCGCCATCGACGAGTACGGCGGCACCTCCGGGTTGGTGACGATTGAAGACCTCATCGAGGAGATCGTCGGCGACATCCAGGACGAGTACGACCTTGAGGAGGACTGGCTGCAGGAAGATGCGGTGGGGATCCTGGTCGATGGTCGGCTCAACATCGACGATTTCGAAGATTATTTCGAGGTGCGGATTCCCCGGGAGCGTTTCGACACGGTCGGTGGCTGGCTCTGTCACCTGCTGGGGCGGGTACCTCTGAAGGGCGAGGAAATCCCCGCCTGCGGTTTGCGGATGCTTATCGAGCAATGCGACGAACGCAAAATACACAAGATTCGCATCCTGCCGCCGCCGACCGAGGAACAGGAAGCGGCCGGTCCGTCATGAAATTTCGGATTTCTGACCGAACCCTGCTCTGGAGCCTGCTGTCCGGCCTGCTCCTGGCGCTGGCCTTTCCCCGTCCCGACGTGGCGGGCCTGGCCTGGATCGCCCTGATTCCCCTGCTGCTGGTCATGGAGAAGCGTCCCTTTGCGGCCGGGTTTGCCGCCGGGCTGGGATTTTTCAGCCTGGTTCTGTATTGGCTGAACATTGTCATGACCACCTACGGCGCCCTGCATCCGGCGTTGTCCCTGGTGGCCTGGTTGCTGCTGTCGGCCTATCTGGCCCTCTATTTCGGCACCGCCACCTGGTTGGCCTGGTGGCTGCGCAAGCGGCTGGACATGCCGATCATGCTGACACTGCCGGTATTGTGGGTGGCCCTGGAATTCTTGCGGTCCTTTTTGCTGACCGGTTTTCCCTGGGCCAGCCTCGGGTATTCCCAGCACAACGTTCTGCCACTGATTCAGTCCGCCGATCTCGGCGGGCCCTATATCCTGGGTTTTCTCATCGTGTTGGTCAACGCCGTCCTGGCGGATCGGTTGCGCCGCTGGCGGGGAGGAGATCGAAACCTGCGTTCCTGGCTGCCCACCGCCGCTGCGCTGCTGTTGTGGTCGTCCAATGTCGGTTATGGGCAGTGGCGCCTGGCACAACCCCTGGATCAGCGCGATACGGAACTGGAAACCCGTCTGGTGCAGGGCAATATCGATCAATCTGTGAAATGGGATCCGGTGTTTGCCCAGGCCACGGTGGATATCTACCAGCAATTGTCCGCCACGCCGCCCGGCGGCACGCCGGCCGACCTGATCGTCTGGCCGGAAAGCGCGGTGCCCTTCTATTATCAGGATGGCGGCCCCCTGGGTCGACAGGTTCGCACCGTGGCCGGCCGGGAAAAGGTTTGGCTGCTGTTCGGCAGTCCGGCCTATGAGGAACGTCACCGGCAGATACGCCTGCTCAACAGCGCCTTTCTGCTGGATTCCGGTGAGGAAATTCTGGGCCGCAGCGACAAGGTTCACCTGGTGCCCTTTGGCGAATATGTTCCCCTGGGGCGCTATCTGCCCTTTATCGATAAACTGGTGGAGGGGGTCGGCGATTTCGTTCCCGGCGAACTGCAACCGCTGCCCATGAATGGCCACCGCGTCGGGGTGCTGGTCTGCTACGAGGCGATTTTTCCCGAACTGGCCAGGGAATATGTGCGTCGCGGCAGCGATCTGCTGGTCAATATCACCAATGACGCCTGGTTCGGCCGTTCTTCGGCGCCCTATCAGCATCTGGCCATGGCCCGGTTTCGGGCTGTCGAGAACCGGGTCTGGCTGGCCCGCGCCGCCAACACCGGCATTTCGGCCTTCATCGCTCCCTCCGGAAGGTTGACTCAGACCACTCCGTTATTCGAAACCCTCGCCATCCAGGGCCGGGTCGGGATGGGTGCCCATGCCACCGTCTACACCCGACTCGGGGACGTTTTCCCCGCCCTCTGTTTGCTGCTGAGCGCTCTGACCCTGCTTCGGGCCCGTCTCCAACGTCCGCAACCCGCCTGCTGACCATCCGTTTTTCCGTCCCTGAACCACCAAGTCGAACCACAATAGGTCCCCGCATGACGTGGTGATGACAGGAAACGTATTGCCTTGGCTTGGCTATTGCAAATGAGGAGTGGAGCTCCCGGAATGAGGGAGCCGCCAATTGTCCTGCCACGACGAAAGGAAACAACCGGGAATGAAAATCGGGATCGGTATCAGCAGCAATCCTGTGGCCTGGGAGGCGGGTCAGGAAGCTGCACGGCAGGCCCTATGCGGTTCGGGTGCCGCGGTTTTGGGCATTCTGTTGATTACGGACCAGTATGAACCTCGGGCGGTTCTGGCCAGTGTCCGATCGGCACTGGGGGGAGCCAAGATCGTCGGTGCCTGCACTGCCGGCATCTTTTCCGCCGACGAATGCCTGGAGCAGGGGGTCGGTATTTTGACTCTTGCCGGTGAAGGTTTGACAGCGACCACGGTGTTGGAAAATTATGCCGACGGTGATGCCTGGATCGCCGGGCTCCGCCTCGGTCAGCAACTTTTAGCCGCCGGGCAGCAGCAAGGCACCCTGATCTGTTTTCCGGACGGATTGACCGGCAACATTACCCGTCTGCTGGAAGGCCTCTACAACGCTGCCGGCCCCGATTTCGTTTATGGCGGCGGCACCGGAGACAATCTGCGCTTTTTGCGAACCTGCCAGTTGACCGAACAGGGCGTCTCGGCCCATGCGGTGGCGGCGGCACTGCTCCAGGGGGTGACCATGGCCGAGGGGGTGGCCCACGGCTGGGAGGCGGCGGGGGCACCGCTGATTGTGACCAATGCCAAGGGCAAAATCGTATACGAATTGGATGGCCGTCCGGCCTTCGAGGTCTATTCCGAACGACTCGGCGGGGTGACTCCGGACCGGTTCGCCGATTTTGCCATGCGTTATCCCCTCGGGGTTTCTTACGGGTTCGGGCAGTTCGTGATCCGGGACCCGTTGCGTCTTATGCCGGACCGGTCCATGGAGTTCGTCACGGAAGTGCCGAATCGGGCCGTGGCTTATATCATGAAGCCTCGGGCCGACCGGGATTTTGTTCTGGCGACGGAACTGACCCATCGTACTTTGGCCAATCTGGCCGCCGTGCCCCGGTTTGCCCTGGTCAATTACTGTGTGTCCCGGTCCTTGTTGTTGGGCCCGGGGTATCGTGATGAGATTCGCGCCCTGTTGCGGCCCTTGGGTTCGGGATTTCCGGTATTGGGCAGTCTCGCCTTCGGCGAAATCGGCAGCTATTACCAGGTGCCGCAGGTGCACAATAAAAGCATCGGCCTGCTGGTCGGAGGTTAGGGCATGAACAGTTTTGAACTAGCCGTGCTCTATGAATTGTCCAGCATGGAACTGTTTCACAATGTCGAGGCTCTGTTCAGCGACCTGACCAGCAAGCTGAGTCGCATTTTTGCCGGCCGGCGCATCGTCCTCGAGTTTAACGATCAGGGCGATTGCGGGCAGCTGTATCACTGGGGGTTCGGCCCCCGGCCGCCGGTCAGGGGGCTGCCCTTGCCGGCGGGGTTGCCCGTCTACCAGCGGCGCCTGGGCCAGACCCAGGAATTGGGGCGACTGTGGTTGGAAAGGCTGGTGCCCTTCGAGCCTTATGAGTTACGCCTGTTGGATATTTTTTCCAGGCATGTTGAAAAGGCCCTTTATGCCATCCGCTGGAACGAAGAACTGGCTTCGGCCAACGACCGTTTCCAGCGGGTGATTGAAAATGCCCCCATGGTGGCCATTCATGGTTTCGATGGCCAAGGCACCATTCTCTACTGGAATCGCGCTGCCGAGGACCTTTATGGTTTTTCCCGGGAAGAGGTCCTCGGCCGTCGCATGTCCGCGCCGCCGCTGGCAGGGTGTTTTGGCAATCCCCTGCAGCAGGCGGTGGCCGGCTGCCAGGCGCACACGAGGGCGCCGAGCATCCGCGAAAGAGAGGTGTCTACCCGGGGTGGCGGGCGGCGGACGGTGCTCTCCTGCCTTCTGAGCCTGCCGAAAACGGGCGCCACCGGAGAATATATGCGCATGGAGGTGGATATTTCCGAGCGCAAGGGCATGGAAGAGCAACTGAAGTATTTCAGCCTGCACGACAACCTGACCGGTCTTTATAACCGGAACTTTTTCGAGCAGGAACTGGCCAGGCTGGATCAGCAGGCCGCCGGCGCCATCGGTATCATTATCTGCGACCTGGATGGGCTCAAGGTGGTGAACGACACCCTCGGTCATCAGTCCGGGGATGCCATGTTGATGGCCGTTGCCGGCATCCTCAAAAGCATGGTGCGATCCCAGGATGTGGTGGCCCGCATCGGCGGCGATGAATTCGCCCTGCTGCTGAAGGGCGCCGACCAGGCCTTGATGGCGGCCATGATTGGCAAAATCCGCCACAATATCGAGAGCTTCAACCGCCGACAGGCCTCCCTGCCAGTGAGTCTTTCCCTGGGATTTGCCGTCAGCGGCGAGGTTCATTCCCCGGTTTTCGCCCTCTTCAAGGACGCCGATCACCACATGTACCGGGAAAAACTGCATCGCAGCCAGAGCAATCGCAGTGCCGTGGTGCAAACCTTGATGAAGGCCCTGGAGGCGCGGGACTATATTACCGAGGGGCATGGGGTTCGATTGCAATCCATGGTCGTCGCCCTGGCGGAGAATTTGGGCCTGCCCAACCATCAGATTCGGGACCTGCAGTTGCTGGCCCAGTTTCACGATATCGGCAAAGTCGGGATCAAGGACCATATTCTCTTCAAGCCGGGCAGCCTGACCGCCGAGGAAATGGCGAGCATGCAGCAGCATTGCGATATCGGCTACCGCATCGCCCTGGCTTCACCCGACCTGGTGCCCATCGCCGACTGGATTCTCAAGCATCACGAGTGGTGGGACGGCAGCGGCTATCCCCTCGGCCTTAAGGGGGAGGAGATCCCCTTGGCCTGTCGCATGCTGGGCATTGCCGACGCCTTCGACGCCATGACCAGCGACCGCCCCTACCGGAGGGCCTTGTCTGTCGATGAGGCTCTGGCCGAACTGATTCGCTGTGCCGGAAGCCAGTTCGACCCCTTCCTGGTGGTCCGGTTTCGCGAAGTCCTGGCGACCATCGAGGGGCCCGGCCCAGCGGTCGCCGCCGGGGAAGGGTGAGTGGGGTGGAAGCCATAACCAACAAAAAAGGGGCCGCCGTCCATGGCAGGCCCCTTTTTTGTTCCCGGTTCAACCGCAATCAGGGGTTTACGCCTGATCCTTGGCACGGATTTCGACCCGTCGGATCTTGCCGCTGATGGTTTTGGGCAGTTCCGGCACAAACTCGATGATGCGCGGATATTTATAGGGAGCAGTCACGGTCTTGACGTGAGTCTGCAGTTCTTCAATCAGTTCGTCGCCGGCCTCGAAGCCCTTGGCCAGGACGATGGTGGCCTTGACCACCTGGCCGCGGTCCGGATCGGGAACGCCGGTAATGGCGCATTCCAGCACCGCCGGATGTTCGATGAGGGCGCTTTCGACTTCGAAGGGTCCGATGCGGTAGCCGCTGCTCTTGATGACGTCGTCCGCCCGCCCGACGAACCAGAAATAGCCGTCCTCGTCCCGCCAGGCCATGTCGCCGGTATGATAATAGCCGCCGTACCAGACCTCGGCGGTTTTGGCATCATCGCGGTAATAGCCCGGGAACAGCCCCAGAGGGCGTTCCTCCCGGGTATCGATGACGATTTCCCCTTCTTCGCCGATCTCGCAGGGTTGGCCGTCGGCATTGAGAATGTCAATCTTGTACAGCGGGCAGGGCTTGCCCATGGAGCCGGGCTTGGGCTCCATCCACGGCCAGGTGGCGATGGTGACCACCAGTTCCGTCTGGCCGTAGGCCTCCATCAGTTTGATGCCGGTATATTTCAGGAACCGCTCGTACACCTCGGGATTAAGCGGTTCGCCGGCGACGACGCAGTACTTGAGACCGGAAAAGTCGTACTGGGAGAGGTCCTCCTTGATCAGGAACCGGTAGATGGTCGGCGGAGCGCAGAAGGTGGTGACGCCGTAGCGGGCGGCCATGGCCGCCATATTGGCGGCGCTGAACCGTTCGTAATCATATACGAACACGGCGCTGCCGCAGATCCATTGTCCGTAGATCTTGCCCCATACCACCTTGGCCCAGCCCGTATCGGCGACGGTGTAGTGCAGGCCGTCGTCAAGGTTCTGCTGCCAATAGCGGGCGGTCAGGATGTGGCCCAGGGGGTAGACCATGTCGTGGTGAATCAATTTCGGATAACCGGTGGTGCCGGAGGAGAAGTAGGCCAGGCAGATGTCGTCGTTGCAGGTGGCCTGATCGCCCGTGGGGCGTTGAAAGTCCGCCGCCGCCTGTTCCAACTCGGCATCGAAGTCGATCCAACCGGGCCGCGCCTCACCCAGCAGCAGTTTATGGCGAACCTGGCTCCCGGTCTGGCGCTGGCCTTCCTCGATATGCTCCACCAGGCCGTCGTCGGCGACACTGACGATCATGGGAATGGAGGCTGTCTGCACTCGGTAGGCGATGTCCTTGGCAGTCAGCATGTGGGTGGCCGGGGTGGCGATGGCGCCGAGTTTGTGCAGGCCCAGCAGGCAGAACCAGAATTCGTAGCGACCCTTCAGAATGAGCATGACATGATCGCCCTTGCCGATGCCGTAGCTGCGGAACAGGTTGGCGGCCTTATCGCTGTAGAATTTCAGTTCGGCAAAGGTGAAGGACCGGTCGTTGCCGTGGTCGTCGCACCACACCAGGGCCCGTTTGTTCGGCTGTTCCGCAGCGTAGACATCCGCCACGTCGAAAGCGAAGTTGAAATTATCCGGTACCTTGATGGAGAGATTGCGGGCAAAATCCTCATAGGACTGGAAATCGGACCGATTGACAAAACGTTCAAGCAGACAGGCCATGCCGCTCCTCCCCTTCAGAAAATAATGGCCAGAAACTGCGCCGGGGCTCCATCGAGGGCCGCCATGGCGTGCGGACAACCGGCGTCGAAGTAGATGGAATCCCCTTCCTCCAGCACGATTTCATGGTCATGAATAAAAATTTTCAAGCGACCGGACAGCAGATAATTGAACTCCTGGCCCGGATGGCTGTTGAGGTCGGGGGGTACGGTGGTCGAGGCGGGGTGGACGGTGACCAGAAACGGTTCGGCTTTCTTGTGGCTGAAGTTGGCGGCCAGGCTCTGATATTTATATTGCCGGCGGCGTTCCACCTCGACCCCCTTGCCCCGGCGGGTCACGGTGAACAGATGCATGCGCGGCGCCTCGCCGGTCAGCAGCAGTCCCGTGTCCACCTTGAGCTCCGCGGCGATTTTACACAGGATGCTGGCCGGGATATCTTCACTGCCGTTTTCGTACCGCTGGTAGGTCATGATCGGCAGGTTGAGGACGGTAGCCATATGCTCGACGGTCACTTCCGAAATTTCGCGCAGTTCGCGTACCCGTGAGGCTATTTCCTGGATGGTTTGCTGCATGTTGGCGTTCCCTTTCGCGCGGGTGAAAAGGTCGTACTCCGGCAGGCTGCGAAAAATACCGTCTGCATGCCTTTCCGGGGTGGTGATTGCGGCTTTCCGGCCCTGAACCATTCGGAGCCTGCATCATAGTCGGATCGTCTGAAAAAGGAAAGATTATTTGTCTCTATCAATGAAGTCCGGACTGGCGAAGAGTTGCTCGCCAACCCCTTCAAGGCGCTGCAACAGTTCCTTCTTGCTGCCGGCGCCCAACTTGCTGTTGATGCGCCGCATATAGGTCTTTACCGACGATTCCGAAATGCCATGGGATGCGGCAATGTCCCGGTAACTCCTGCCGTCCATGGTACCGACCAGCACCAGGTATTCGCGTTCCGAGAGCAGCAGGCGCAGGTGGTCCGGGATCCGCAGACCGTCCTCGTTGTCATCGGATATCGCAGGTTGCGTGCCATTCCGGGGCGGTGCCATGGGCAGGGTGTGGCCATGCAGGCGCCGTCCCAGAAAATAGAGGGTCAGCAGGGACAGGTTCAAGGTCAGATGGCCGCACAGGGCGATGGCTTCGGCCATGTCGGCAAAATGCCGGCTGATCCATTTGCCCCCGGCAATGCCCAGGCAGAGGGTCGCCAGTCCGATGCCGAAGGATCGAATCGGGGCGGGCAGGGAGAGCAGAAACACCAACAGGAACAGATCGATGGCCCCGGCGCCGGCCTGCATGATGAACATGCTCAGGTTGATGGTTGGACGGGAGGGGTACTGCAGCAGGGCAAAGGCGGCCATCCCCAGAATGATGCCGCAAATCAGGGCGAGATCGCGTTCGCGGCGGATGACCAGGACGGTGACCAATACCGCAGCCATGTAAAAGGACAATTCCATTCCCGGGGCGAAAGCGGCGGCTTGGTAGGCGGGAAAGATAAAGCCGTACATCAGGCCGCTGACCACATTGAATACAAGGATGAAGGGCAGATAGGGCCACAATCTGCCGGAACCCGCAGAAGCGGGGATGGAGGGCGGGCATTTGAGGAGCAGCAACAGGGGCAGGCTCGTCACAATGAAAAGCCAGGCTTGGCCGTTCGGGCGCAGGCAGAGAGGGAACAGCAGCAAATTGCCCAGAACCAGGCCGAGAGCGGCCTGCATGACCGGTTTTTGTTGCCGCCGTAATGCCAGGCCGGCCCGAATGGTGACGAAGGCTCCGGACAGGCCCAACCCGAACAATATCCACGGGGCCCTGTTGATCTGCCAAGGCAGCAGCATGGTCAGCAGCACGGTCACCACGATTCCCGTCGGTGCCAGCCGTTCAAACCAGCGCGGCGGACAGGCCAGCCCGAGCAGCGCCAACATCCCTGCATGGGGCAGCAGGAAATAACGCGCCGCCTCGGGCATGCCGATGGCGCCCGGCAAGGGTCCGTCCATGGGCACGGCCAGCAGCCAGAGGATAAAGGAAGCGAAGGCAAGAACGGGAAGCAATTTCATTCAGGCGACCGGAATTAGAAAATTGAAGGTCAACCTTACTGAAAATTGACGAGAATGGCAAAGGAAGAATTAGAAAGGGCCCCCCGCCATGGCGGAGGACCCTGCGACCGGAGGATCAGGTCGATTTCTTCCGGTTTGAGACGCTTAGCCCTGGACGACGCGGCGGGCGG
The DNA here is from genome assembly GCF_020194955.2 of Desulfuromonas sp. CSMB_57. GTDB lineage: Bacteria > Desulfobacterota > Desulfuromonadia > Desulfuromonadales > Syntrophotaleaceae > JAFCIY02. Next base: position 353,424 of record NZ_JAFCIY020000023.1, read on the forward strand.
CGCGCTTGATGCTGACCAGGTTGCGGAAGCTGACGTTGTCCGTGGTGATGTTGTTGCCCTGGGCGCCGCAGCCGAGGGTCAGGGACGGAATCATGACGTTGAACAGACCGCCGATGGCGCCGTGGCTGGTGGGCGAGTTGAAGGTCACGCGATTGGCGTCGACGCGGGTGGCGAATTCGACGCACAGGCTGTCGTCGGCGGAATGAATGCCGGCGGTGTGGCCCGCGCCGCCTTTTTTCAGCAGTTCGGCGCAGCGTTCGATGGCCGCTTCCTTGCCGTCGACCACCATGTAGCCGAGCACGGGAGAGAGTTTTTCACGGCTCATGGGTTCCACGTCCTGGATGCCCTTGAGGGGGCCGACCAGCAGCGCGCGGGTACTTTCGGGCACGGCAAAGCCGGCCATTTCGGCGATTTTTGCGGCGGGTTGACCGACCACCTTGCCGGAAACGACATAGCAATCACCGAAGTAGAGTTTTTCCAGTTTGGCTTTTTCTTCGGGATTGACCAGGTAGGCACCCAGTTCCTGCAGCTTGGCAACGGCTTTTTCAGCCACCGCGGCGCTGTCGAAAATCAGGTTCTGTTCCGAGGCGCAGACCACGCCGTTGTCAAAGCATTTGGACAGCAGCACGTCGGCCATGGCCTGGTCGAGGTCGGCATCGCTCGCCACATAAACCGGGCAGCCGCCGGCGCCGACGCCGAAGGCGGGATTGCCGGAGCTGTAGGCGGCCTTGACCATAGCCCCGCCGCCGGTGGCCAGAATGACATCGACGCCGGGATTGGTCATCAGGGCATTGGTGGCTTCGACGGACGGCTGTTCAACCCACTGGATGCAATCCTTGGGGGCGCCGGCGGCCAGGGCGGCATCCAGGCACAACTGGGCAGTGCGGGTGCAGCACTTCTGAGCCCGGGGATGGAAGCCGAAGATCACCACGTTGCGGCCCTTGAGGGCGGAGAGGACCTTGAAGCAGACCGTGGAGGTGGGGTTGGTGGTCGGGGTCACGGCGGCGACCACGCCGACCGGTTCGGCGATTTCGATGATGTCGTTTTCATCCTTGACGACGCCGACGGTCTTCACGCCTTTCATATCGTTCCAGACCACCGTCGAACCGAAGTGGTTTTTGATGGTCTTGTCGGCGACATTGCCCAGGCCGGTTTCTTCGACGGCAAATTGGGCCAGTTCTTCTTTCTGCCCTTCGATGACCTTGGCAATCGCTTCGCAGATGGCATCGGTCTGTTCCTGGTTGAGCTTTTTGAACTCGGCCAGCGAGGCCTTGGCCTTTTCGACCATCTGATCGATCGTCTGTTTTACGTCCATTGGTTCCTCCTAGAGATCCGGTTTGTATTGAATGTCCTGTACGGTGCGAAATTTTTCCGCCGTACACCAAAGCTGCGACCGGCCGTCAAAGGCCAGGGTCAAACGCATTAACCGATGGGCAACCTAACCAAGGGAAAAGGGAAGATCAAGCGAAAAAGGTGAAAAAATACCTTAAAAGGGATTTTTGTGCGGGGCTGTTTGTTCCCCCAAGTCATTGAAAAACAGAGCGGAAAACAGAGGTTTAAAACGGCCGGGAAAAAATCGTGTCGGCACCGGTCATGCGGCCATGCCGGCAAAACCTCTCATTCGTGAAAGGAGTGGGGAAAAGCGGACACTGTGCGTCTGAACAGTACCCTTTTTCACAAGCGCACCTTGCGACCCGCGCGACAAGTGGCTATAATCCCCGCCTCATAATCCCAAGCCAGGAGCCCCCTATGTTCAATGAAGAAGTGCAAGCCCTTGATACCCTCCAGGAAAAGCTTGATGAGCTGAGGAGGTATCTTTGACCTCGGCAGCAAACAGGAACGGATTGCCGAACTGGAGGCGGAAATGGCCCGCCCCGGCTTCTGGGAACAGGGAGACCGGGCCCAGGACCTGCTGAAGGAGCGGACCGGTTTGGAGAAGATCGTTGAAGGCTGGCAGCGGGCGGCCGCCGAACTGGATGATCTGCGGGTCCTGGCGGAACTCGGCGAGGAGAGCGAGGACGAGGCGACCCTGGTCGAAATTCGCGAACTGCTGCCGGAGTTGGAAAAGCGCGTGGCGCAGATGGAATTCACCCGCATGTTGTCCGGGGAGCACGACGCCTGCAACGCCATTTTCAGCATCAATGCCGGGGCCGGCGGCCTCGAGGCCCAGGACTGGGCCGATATGCTGCTTCGCATGTATCTGCGTTTCTTCGAGAAAAAGGGTTTCAAGGCCGAGATTACCGATTTCCAGGAAGGGGAGGAGGGCGGCCTCAAAAACGCCACCCTGACGGTCGATGGCGATTTCGCCTACGGTTGGCTGCGCTCGGAAATCGGCATCCATCGTCTGGTGCGCATTTCACCCTTCGACAACAATGCCCGACGCCACACCTCCTTCTGCTCGGTGTTCGTGTTTCCCCAATTACCCGATGATGTCGTGGTGGAAATCAACGAAAAGGATCTGCGGGTGGATACCTACCGCTCCAGCGGCGCCGGCGGCCAGCACGTCAACAAAACCGATTCGGCGATTCGCATTACCCACCTGCCGACGGGCATCGTGGTTTCCTGCCAGAACGAGCGTTCCCAGCATAAGAACCGGGCCACGGCCATGGGTCAGCTCAAGGCGCGGCTCTATGAACTGGAGCGCAGCAAAAAGGCGGAGGAGGCCTCGGTCATCGCCGGTGAAAAGATGGACATCGCCTGGGGCAGTCAAATCCGTTCCTACGTGCTGCATCCCTACCGCATGGTCAAGGATCACCGGACCGGTTTCGAGACCGGTAATACGGACGCGGTGCTCGACGGTGAGCTGTCCGGGTTCATCGAGGCTTACCTGCTGAGCGGCAAATAACCGCCTCCGTGAGGCGGTCCGGGTTTGCCCTTGACTTGCCAAAGCCCTTTGTTTACTGTGCCTTGTTTGTTCTGCAAAGGGCTGGATTGCAGCCTTGAAGGTGCGAAGGACGGGCCGGTTTTCGCGGGCGGGGGCCGGTTCGCCGCCGGCGGGAACCGGGTGGAAAAGGAAAGGAATTATGGAAGATCTGAATGCGATTTTGATGCAGCGCCGGGCCAAGCTGGAAGAATTCCGGCAGCAGGGGGTGAATCCCTTTGCCAATGATTTCGAGGTCACCGCCACCACCGGGGCGGTGCGTGAGGCCCACGAGGGGGAGGATGCCGCCACCCTCGAGGTCATCAACCACCATTATTCCCTGGCCGGCCGCATTATGGCCAAGCGCGATTTCGGCAAGGCGGCGTTCATTCAATTGCAGGACCGTAGCGGCCGCCTGCAGGTGTTCGTCAGCCGCGACGAGATCGGCGAGGATACCTTTCGCCTGTTTCGCAAGTTCGATATCGGCGACGTGGTCGGCGTGGCCGGCAAACCCTTCCGTACCAAGACCGGTGAACTGTCCCTGCGCGCCGAATCCATCCGCCTGCTGACCAAATCCCTGCAGGTGCTGCCGGAAAAGTGGCATGGTCTGACGGATGTGGAAACCCGCTACCGGCAGCGCTACCTGGACCTCATGGTCAATCCGGAGGTGCGCGAGGTGTTTGCCAAGCGCAGCCGCATCATTACCCTGATTCGCAACTTCATGGTCGAACACGATTTCCTCGAAGTCGAGACGCCCATGATGCATCCGGTGGCCGGCGGCGCCACGGCCAAGCCCTTCGTCACCCATCACAATACCCTGAAAATGGATCTGTTTCTGCGCATCGCGCCGGAACTGTATTTGAAGCGGCTGGTGGTCGGCGGTTTCGAGCGGGTGTTCGAAATCAACCGCAACTTCCGCAACGAGGGGATCTCCATCCAGCACAATCCCGAATTCACCATGATGGAGTTCTACCAGGCCTACGCCACCTACGAAACCCTGATGGATTTTACCGAACGGTTGATTTGCCATGTGGCCGAAGAGGTGGTCGGCAGCCTGAAATTCGCCTACGGCGAACGCGAAGTGGATCTGACGCCGCCCTGGAAACGGTTGACCATCAAGGAGGCCATCTGCCAATACGGTAAGGTGGCGGCGGAGGTGCTGGAAGACCCGGCCGCCACCCGCGCCTACGCCCGCGGCCTGGGATTGGAAGTGGAGGACGGCATCGGCCACGGCAAGCTGCTGACGGAGATTTTTGATGAAGTGGCGGAACCGCAGTTATGGCATCCGACCTTCATCACCCAGTACCCCACGGAAGTATCGCCCCTGTCGCGTAAAAACGATGCGGACCCGACGGTTGTCGACCGCTTCGAGTTGTTCATCGTCGGCCGGGAACTGGCCAATGCCTTTTCGGAGTTGAACGATCCGGTGGATCAGAAGGGGCGTTTCCTGCAGCAACTTGCCGAGAAGGAAGCGGGCGACGAGGAAGCTCACGCCATGGACGAGGATTACATCCGCGCCCTGGAATACGGATTGCCGCCGACGGCCGGCGAAGGCATCGGCATCGATCGTCTGGTCATGCTGCTGACCAACTCCGCTTCGATTCGCGACGTCATTCTGTTTCCCCAGTTGCGGCCGGAAAGTAAATAGCATCTGCGATGCAGGGAAGGCGGGGGCGCGCCCCCATGCCCTGCGCAATGGAGTCTCATGGGCTACGAGTGGTTTGTCAGTCTGCGATATTTGCGGGCCAAGCGCAAGCAGACCTTCATTTCCGTCATCTCCTTCATTTCCATCGCCGGCGTCACCCTCGGGGTGGCGGCGCTGATTGTCGTGTTGGCGGTCATGACCGGTTTCCATGACGGGGTGCGTCAGCAGATTCTGGGCAACGTGCCCCACGTCCTGGTTCAGCAGCAGGGTGGCAATATCGAGAACTTCCGCGAGGTCGTGTCCCGGGTCGCGGAGGCGGTGCCGGAGGCCACGGCGGTGACGCCCTTCGTCTCCCGGGAAGCCATGCTGTTGTCCAGGCAGAATGTGGCGGCGGTCAATGTCAAGGGGGTGGAGCGGGGTAACAAGGTCCTGGCCCAGCCGACCCGGACCTGGGCCGATGTGAATCTGGAGCAGGCCCTGTTCGAGGCCGGCGAAGGTCCGCCGGGCATCGTCATCGGCCTGGATACGGCCATCAGTCTCGGCATCGAGGTGGGTGACACCCTCAATGTCATTCCGCCCAAATTCACCGTGACGCCCTTCGGTCTCATTCCCAAGATGAAGTCCTTTCGGGTGGTGGGTATTTTCCGGCATCGGGGCGGCTTTCTGGATACCTATTTCGCCTATGTGGCCCTGGAGCAGGCGCAGAATCTCCTCGACGCGGACGGCCAGGCCAGCGGGGTCGAGGTGGAACTCGCCTCCTTCGATCAGGCCGCCGGCGTCGCCGCACGCCTGCAGCAGACCTTCCCCTATCCCTACCTGGCCCGTTCCTGGGAAGATCTGTTCGGCTCCTTTCTGTCCGCCCTGAAACTGGAAAAGCTCGGCCTGTTCATCGTTCTGGGCATCATCGTTTTGGTGGCGGCCTTCAACATCGCCATCACCCTGATTATGGTGGTCATGGAAAAGCACAAGGACATCGCCATTCTACGTTCCATGGGCGCCAATCCGCGCAGCATTATGCAGATTTTCATTCTGCAGGGGCTGATCATCGGTACCCTGGGCACCAGTCTCGGCACCGCCCTCGGGGTAACCTTGGCCAAGCACGCCGACCCCATCATCAAGGGGCTGGAAAGAATATTGGGTCTGAAAATTTTCGATCAGGCCGTTTACGGCATGCAGCAGTTTCCTTCGGTGGTCCATACCGACGACGTGCTGGCCGTGGCGCTGGTGGCCATGACCATCTGCCTGCTGGCCACGGTCTATCCTGCCTGGCGCGCCGCTCAGATGGAACCGGGCGAAGCCTTGCGTTATGAATAGGGGGCGGCGTTGATCGAGGTCAGAAACCTGCACAAGAGTTTTATCAGCGGCAACCGCCGGGTGGATGTGCTGACAGCGGTGGATCTGACCGTCGAGGCCGGGGAGCGGGTGGCCGTGGTCGGGGCTTCCGGTGCCGGCAAGACGACCCTGATGCACATTCTCGGCGGTCTGGATCGGCCCAGTTCAGGCAGTGTCCATTTCGAAGGCCAGGAGATCTTTGATCTCAAAGGCGGTCTGCTGGACGCCTTCCGCAACCGCACCATCGGCTTCGTCTTTCAATTCCATCAACTGCTGCCGGAATTCACGGCCCTGGAGAACGTCATGCTGCCGGCTCTCATCGGCCGTTGGCCGCGGGCCCGTGCCGAGCAGGGGGCCCGCGAACTGCTGGCCGAGGTCGGCCTCGAACACCGACTGACCCACAAGCCGGGGGAGCTTTCCGGCGGCGAGCAGCAGCGGGTGGCCATCGCCCGGGCTTTGGTCATGCAACCGCGGATTCTGTTGGCCGACGAACCGACCGGCAATCTCGACAGTGCCACCTCCGACGAAATCTATCGTCTGCTGCAGACCCTGCACGAGGCGCGCGGTCTGACCTTGCTGATCGTGACCCACGATGCGACCCTGGCCGGACGCATGGACCGTGTCGTTCGTATGGCCGACGGCCGGATTGCGGGATAGAAAATTAGTCCAGATATGGGTTTACACCTGCATTTTCTTTACTCTATAATGACGCATTTTCAAAGCCTTGGCGGAGACTCGGAATTATGCCGAAAAAACTGGTAAGCCTGCTGTGCCTGGTACTGCTGATGTTGCCCTGCACCGGATATGCGCAAACCTACAAGGTGGACAGGGTTGTCGTTGAAGGCAATCGCCGGGTGGAGCGGGCCTATATCGAAGCGATTCTGACGGCCGCTGCCGGTAGTGAATTGACCATCGAGGATATCGATCGGGACATTCAGGCCATCTTCAAGACCGGTCGCTTCGCCGACGTCAAGGCTCTGCTCCAGGAACGCGACGGACAGCAATGGCTGGTTTATCAGGTCGAAGAGCGGCCCCTGCTCCGGCAGGTCAATTTCTCCGGCAACAAGGAGCTGAAGAACGAAAAACTGGGCGAATTGGTCAAGGCCAAGGGCACCGATTTCTACCAGCCGCAATTTCTTCGCGACGGCGTCCAGGCCATCAAAAAGGCCTATGTGGAGGCCGGTTATTATGCGACGGAAGTTGCGACCAAGGTTGAGATCGACGACAAGCGGGAGGCGACCGTCACCTTCACCATCACCGAAGGTTCGCCGGTTTACGTCACGGATATCCGGTTCGAGGGAAATACGGTTTTCAAGGATCGGGAACTGAAAAAGGCCATGCTGACCAAGAAAAAATGGTTCCTGTCCTTTTTGACCAAGCGCGGCGCCTATCGGGAGGAAATGGCGCAGGTGGACGTGGATCTGCTGACCGACAAGTATTTCAACAAGGGCTATATCCAGGCCCGCGTCAGACAGCCTCAGGTCATCGTCAAGGATGACAAGAAATCCGTCGAGTTGCTGTTTGAAATCGAGGAAGGCCCGCAGTTTTTCATCGGCGCCTTGGATGTCCAGGGTGATCTGCTGATCGGTCGCGAGGAACTGTTGGCCAAGGTTCGCATGCGTCCGGGGGATGTGTTCAGCCGTCTGGCCCTGCGCGAAAACCTGCTGGTAATGAATGACTTCTATGCCGATCAGGGTTATGCCTTCGTCAACGTCACCCCCCTGACCGAGGTGGATGAGCAACAGCGAAAGGTCGATATCACCTTCGAGATCGAACAGGGCAGCCGGGTTCGCATCGGCCGCATCGGCATTGCCGGAAACACCCGTACCCGTGACAAGATCATCCGCCGGCATGTGCAACTCGGCGAGGGCGACCTCTACAGTGCCACGGGCATCAAGGAAAGCCGCCGCCGCATCAACAATCTGGGCTTTTTCGACGAGGTGAACCTGACCACCAGCCGCGGCGCCGAAGAGCACCTGATGGACGTTGAAATCGATGTCAAGGAACGCCCAACGGGCAGTTTCAGTGTCGGGGCGGGCTTCTCTTCGGCGGACGGTTTGCTGCTGCAGGGTTCCGTATCCCAGGAAAATTTCATGGGCAAGGCCCTGAAACTGGACCTGGCGGCCTCCCTGGGGGGCAAGAGCAGCACCTACCGGGTAGGTTTGCTGGACCCCTATTTCCTGGACCGGGATCTGGCCCTGGGGTTCGATGTGTACAAGACGGAACGGGAATGGACCGACTTCACCCGGGAGGCCACCGGCGGCAACATCAAGCTCGGTCTGCCCATTACCGATGATCTGCGCTCCTTCTTTGTCTACCGATATGAGAAGAAGGATATCTACGATGTCGCCGAAGACGCTTCCAACCAGATCAAGGAGGAAGCAGGGGAAAGTACCATCTCCTCCGTTACGGCGTCCCTGACTCTCAACACCACCGACTTCCGTCCCGACCCCAGCCGCGGGCACATTTCCGAATTGTCCGTGGAGTATGCCGGCCTCGGCGGGGACGCCAAATTCGTCAAATACATCTTCGACCACCGCTACTTCTATCCCCTGCCCCGCGAATTCGTGTTCAGCGTGCATGGCCGGTTCGGCTATATCCAGGATCTGGATGACCGCCGCATTCCCCTGGACGAACGCTTTTACCTGGGCGGCATCAACAGCATGCGCGGCTTCAAAACCCGCGAACTCGGTCCCCGCGACCCGGATACCGGAGATTATTACGGCGGCAACAAGACCGCCTTTGCCAACGTCGAATTGACCTTTCCCCTGATCCGGGACATGAAGCTCAAAGGGGTGGTGTTTTTCGATATCGGCAATGCCTGGGACAAGGAGCAGTCCATGTTCTCCGATCTGCGCTACAGCGTCGGTGCCGGGGTGCGCTGGAACAGCCCCATGGGTCCGCTGCGTTTCGAATGGGGCTACAATCTCGATCCCAAACCCTGGGAAGAAAGTTCGGTGTTCGATTTCACCGTTGGCAGGATGTTTTAACCACCCACTCTCACTTGACAGGAGTCTGACATGAAAAAAATGCTTGGAATTATGCTGACGATGCTGGTATTGGCAACCGCTCCCGCGATGGCGGCGGACGTCAAGATCGGCGTGATTGATTTGCAGCAAGCGCTGAACTCGACCCAGGAAGGCAAGGCCGCCAAGGATCGCATCAAGCGCAAGGTCGATAATTTCCAGAAAACCATGGAAAGTCGCCAGGCGGAACTGAAGAAGCTCAACGACGACTTCGAAAAGCAGAAAATGGTATTGTCCGCCGACGCGCGTGCCGCCAAGGAGCGGGAATACCAGCAAAAGGTGCGCGCCTTCCAGCTGTTTGCCAAGGATGCCCAGGAAGAACTGCAGCAGGAGGATGCCAAGGCCACCCGGCATATCCTCGAAGGGCTCAGCAAGATCGTCAAGGAAATCGGCGACAAGGGCGGCTACACGGTTATCGTGGAGAAAAACTCCCTGCTTTATGCCAGCAACGGTATCGATCTGACCAACCAGGTCATTCAGGCCTACGACAAACTGCCCAAAAAGGCCAACGGGAAATAGGGGGCGGCATGGCGACCCTGACGGAACTGGCTGAACTGGTCGGCGGTCGGGTAGCGGGAAATGGCGAGGTGGAAATCCATCGGGTGGCGTCCATCGACGCCGCCCGAGGTGGCGACATCACCTTCATCGCCAATCCCAAATACCTGGCCCGGTTGCAGGACACACAGGCGGCGGCGGTGATTGCCAAGCCGGGTACCGAAAGTCCCGGCGTGCCCCTGCTGCTTTGCGACAATCCCTATTTGGCCTTTGCCAAGATTCTCACCGCATTGCACGTACGGCGTCCGGAACCGCGCGGCATCCTGCCCGGGGCGCTGGTGGATCCCGAGGCGCACATCGGCCCGGAGGTCACCCTCCATCCCGGTTGCGTGGTCGGTCGCGGCGCCGTGGTCGGCCGCGGCAGCATTCTTTATCCGGGAGTGGTGCTGTACGAGGATGTGGTGGTCGGCACGGATTGCACCCTGCATGCCGGCGCCATCGTGCGGGAGCAGTGCCGTTTGGGGGATCGGGTGATTCTGCAACCCGGCGCCGTCATCGGTTCCGACGGGTTCGGGTTTGCTCCGGACGGTGGGGCCTATTACAAGATCCCCCAGGTCGGCATCGTGGTCATCGAGGACGATGTGGAAATCGGCGCCAATACCTGCATCGATCGGGCCGCTCTGGGCGAAACCCGCATCGGTCGCGGCAGCAAGATCGACAACCTGGCGCAGGTGGCGCACAACGTGGTGATCGGTGAGGATACCATTGTGGTGGCGCAGGTGGGTATTTCCGGCAGCACCCGCATCGGCAACCATTGCACCCTCGGCGGTCAGGTGGGGGTGGTCGGCCATATCAAGATCGGCGATCACACCATGGTCGGCGCCCAGAGCGGGGTGATAAATTCTCTGCCCGGCAGGCAGGTGGTATCCGGAACACCGGCCATCGCCCACAAGGACTGGCTGAAAGCTTCCGCGAGTTTCGCCCAACTGCCGGACATGCGCCGCGACATCAGCCGTCTGAAGCGGCAGTTGGCGGAGTTGGAAAATAAATTGGAGGAAAAGTAAGGGCATGAACCTCGATACGCTCGCCATCATGAAGCTGCTGCCTCACCGTTATCCCTTTTTGCTGGTGGATCGCATCGTCGATCTCGAGCCGGGCAAAAGGGCTGTCGGGATCAAGAATGTGACCATCAATGAACCCTTTTTCCAGGGCCATTATCCCGGCCATCCCATCATGCCGGGGGTGCTGATCATCGAAGCCATGGCGCAGGTGGGCGGCGTGGTGGCCTCCCTGGCGGCAGAAAACGGCAACGATCAGGTGCCCTACTTCACCGGCATTGACAAAGCCCGGTTTCGCCGTCCGGTCATGCCCGGCGATGTTTTGCGACTGGAACTGGAAATGGTCAACTGTCGGCGCGGGTTGCATTGCTTCGAAGGCAAAGCCTTTGTGGATGGCGTGCTGGTAGCGGAAGCCGAACTCAAGGCGGTTTTTGCGCCTGCCGGCAAAGACTGAGGTACTCATGATACACCCTACCGCCATAGTACATGAGGACGCGCAGATTGCAGCAGGAGTGGAAATCGGCCCGTTTGCCGTCATCGGCGCCAACGTGCGCATCGGGCGCGGTACCTGGATCGGGCCGCACTCCGTCATCGAGGGCTGGACGGAAATCGGCGAGGACAATCGCATTTTTCAATTCGCCTCGGTGGGTGCCGATCCCCAGGATCTCAAGTTTCACGGGGAAAAATCCTGGCTGCGTATCGGCCATCGCAATCGCATCCGTGAATTCGTCACCCTGCACCGGGGCACCGAGGGGGGCGGCGGCGAAACCGTTATCGGCGACGACAACCTGTTCATGGCTTATTGCCACGTCGGCCATGACTGCATGGTCGGCAACCGGGTGGTCATGGCCAATTGCGCTACCTTGGGCGGCCATGTTCGGGTGGACGATCATGCCATTCTGGGGGGGCTGTCCGCCGTGCACCAGTTCACCCGCATCGGCTGTCACGTTATGATCAGCGGCGGCTCCATGGTGGCCCAGGACATTCCGCCCTACACCATCGCCCAGGGTGATCGGGCCAAAACCGTCGGCATCAATCAGATTGGTCTCAAACGTCGCCAGTTCAGTGACGAGTTGGTGCGGGACATCAAGCAGGCCTATCGGCTGCTGTTTCGATCGGGACTGCGACAGGAACTGGCCTTGGATCGCATCGCCGCGGAATTGCCCGATTCGCCTGAAATTAAGGTGTTTACCGACTTTGTCCGGGCCAGCGAACGGGGCGTGGCCCGCTAGGAGGGAGAGCATGTCTGGATTGCGGGCGGCCGTGGTCGGGGTCGGCTATCTGGGTCGTTTTCATGCCCAGAAATTCGCGGCCCTGGAGGGTGTGGAACTGGTCGGTGTTTTGGATGCGGATGCCCGGCGGGCGGCCGAGGTCGCCAGTGAGTTGGGTTGTCCGGTCTGCACCGAGCTGACGGCGCTGTTGGAGCAGGTCGATATGGTTTCGGTGGTGGTGCCGACCCGATTTCATCATGAAGTCGCCCGGCGCTGTCTGGCGGCGGGCAAGCATGTGTTGGTTGAAAAGCCCATCACCGAAACGGTGGCCGAAGCCACCGAACTCATTGAACTGGCGCGGGAACAAAAGTGCATTCTGCAGGTGGGTCACCTGGAACGCTTCAATCCGGCGGTGGTCGCCCTGGAGGGTGTTCTCAAGGAGCCGCGTTTCATCGAGTCCCATCGCCTGACGCCCTTTCGCGGCCGGGGCACGGATGTCAACGTGGTCCTCGATCTGATGATTCACGATATCGACATCATTCTGCACATGGTGCAGTCGGAACTGGTGGGAATTCAGGCGGTAGGGGTGCCGATTCTGTCCAGCGAGGTGGATATCGCCAATGCCCGCCTGGAGTTCGTCAACGGCTGCGTGGCCAATGTCACCGCCAGTCGGGTCAGCCGCGAGGCCATGCGCAAGATACGGGTGTTCCAGTCCGACGCCTATTTCTCCATCGATTACCAGAAACGCCGCATCAGCGTCTGCCGCCAGGAAGGCGAAGGCATGCCGGTACCCGGGTTGCCCGGTATCACCATGCAGGAACGGCATTTCGAGGAGCGCGATGTCTTGCGTGACGAAATCGAATCCTTTGTCGATGCGGTGCGACATGGTCAGCCCCCGGTGGTGGGCGGCGAAGCCGGTCGACGGGCCCTGGAAGTGGCCTTGGAGATCAGTCGGCGTCTGGGTGGAGTGTGGCCCGGCTGATTGCACGATGTTGAATCGGATGGCATGGGGCGAGGTCCGCGTTGCGCAGTCCTCGCTTTGCTTTTGGGATGCAAGGAGATAAGAGATAATCATGAATATTCCGATGGTCGATTTGCGTGGCCAGTACCAGTCGTTGAAGGAGGAAATCCGCCGGCAGCTGGACAGCGTTCTGGAGGGCAGCCAGTTTGTCCTCGGACCCCAGGGCGAGGCCTTGGAACAGGAAATTGCCGCCTATTGCGGAGTGCGCCATGCCATCGGCGTGGCTTCCGGCACCGACGCTTTGCACCTGGCCTTGCGCGCCGCCGGTATCGGGCCCGGCGACGAGGTGATCACCACCCCCTTTACCTTCATTGCCACGGCGGAGGCGATTGCCTATGTCGGGGCCAAGGCGGTGTTCGTCGACATCGATCCGCAGACCTTCAATATCTGCGTTGATGCCGTGGCGGCGGCCGTCGGGCCGCGTACCCGCGCGGTTTTGCCGGTGCACCTGTTCGGGCAGCCCGCCGATCTGGCGCCCCTCAAACAGATCTGCGACCGGCACGGTCTGCGGCTGATCGAAGATTGCGCCCAATCCTTCGGTGCCGTCTACCAGGGTCGCATGACCGGTGCCTGGGGCGATGCCGGCTGTTTTTCCTTTTTTCCGAGCAAAAACCTCGGTTGCTATGGCGACGGCGGCATGATCGTCACCAATGACGATCATCTGGCGGCGGAAATCCGCATGTTGCGCAATCATGGCAGCCGGGAGCGTTATTATCATGCGGCCATCGGCTACAACAGTCGTCTGGACGATATGCAGGCCGCCATACTGCGGGTCAAGCTCAAACATATCGACGATTACAACCGTGCCCGCCGCCGTAACGCCGCCTTGTATTCGGAACTGCTGCAGGCTGCGCCGGTGCTCACCCCGGTGGAGGACGGCAAGGGTTGTCATGTCTTCCATCAATACACCCTTCGCGCCCCCCGGCGGGCGGATCTGCAAAAGACTTTGAGTGCCGCCGGCATCGCTTCGGCCATCTACTATCCCGTACCTCTGCACCGGCAGGAGGTGTTTGCCGCGGATTGCGCCGGACTGTCCTTGCCCGTCGCCGAACAGGCGGCGGCGGAAGTGCTGTCCCTGCCCATGTATCCGGAACTGACGGCGGAACAGATCCGCCTGGTGTGCCGGACCATTGCCGACGCGGCGGCACGATGAGCGGCAACCCGGCGCCCGCCCGGCGCGCGCTGATCGTCACCGGTGAGGCCTCCGGGGATTTGCACGGAGCCAATCTCATTCACGCCGCCCGTGAGCAGGATCCCGAGCTGGCTTTTTTCGGCGTCGGGGGACCGCGCATGGCCGAAGCGGGCTGCGAGATTCTGATTTCCGGCGAGGAATTGGCGGTCATGGGCCTGGTGGAGGTGGTGGGACATCTGCCGGTCATCTGGCGGGCCCTGCGCCGCCTGACGCGTGTTTTGAAGGGCCCGGAGCGCCCGGACGTCCTGGTTTTGATCGATTTCGCCGAATTCAATCTGCAATTGGCGGCGCGCGCCAAAAAGGCCGGCGTGCCGGTGTTGTATTACGTCAGCCCCCAGGTCTGGGCCTGGCGTCGCGGCCGGGTCAAACGCATCGCCCGGGTGGTGGATCGGCTGGCGGCCATCTTTCCCTTCGAGCCGGAGCTCTATCGCGGGCAGGATATCGAGGTGGACTATGTCGGCCATCCCCTGCTGGACGAATTCGAGGCCGGCCGGGATCGGGATGCCCTGCTGCGATCCTGGGACATGGACCCGGTCGGGCCGGTCATCGGACTGTTCCCGGGCAGTCGCCGCAACGAACTGAAATATATTTTCGACACTCTGCTGCAGAGCGCCCTGGAACTGAAACGTCAGTTCCCCAATGCCCGGTTTCTGTTGCCGGTGGCGGCCGATTCCCTGCGCGGCGAAATTGAACGACGCCTGGCGGCGACGGAACTGCCCGTCAGGTTGATGGAAGAAAACATCCATGACGTGATCCGCGCCTGTGATGCCATTATGACCGTATCCGGCACGGTCACCCTGCAGATTGCTCTCTCCGGCACGCCCATGGCCATCGTTTACAAGCTGGCGCCATTGAGCTATGCCATCGGCCGGCGGCTGATCCGCGTGCCCCATATCGGTCTGGCCAACATCGTCGCCGGCCGGGAGGTGGTGCGGGAGTTCATCCAGGAGCAGGCCACCCCGGCGAATATCGCCGCGGAAATCGCCGCCATCCTCAGGGACGACGCGTACCAACGATCCATCCGTCAAGGCCTCGCAGAGGTGCGCGAGCAGATGGGCGAGGGCGGTTGCTCGGGTCGGGTTGCGGCCATGGTGTCGGAGTTGAGTAAAAGAAGGGTCAAGAACTGTGGAACAGTCCATCCGTAGCCTGTATCATCGTCTGTTCCGTTACTCCCGCCCCTATGTCGGGCGGATCCTGGTGGCGGTGGCGGCATCATTGCTGGTGTCCGGTGCGGATGTCACCATGGCCAGGCTGGTCAAGCCGCTGGTGGACGAGGTGCTCAGCGGCAAGGCTCGGGACCTGGTCAACCTGGTGCCGGTGTTCATTGTCGGGATTGCCTTTGTCAAAGGGCTCGGCCGCTTCGTGCAGGAATACTTCATCAAAACCGCGGGGCAGATGGTGGTGCAGGATATTCGCAAGGATCTGTACGGCCATTCCCTGTCGCTGTCCATGGGGTATTATTCCCGCAGTTCCACCGGCAACGTGATGTCCCGGATCCTGAACGATGTGGGCACCCTCCAGAGTGCCTCGGCGGACGTTCTGGTTGACGGCACCCGGGAAAGCCTGACTCTGGTCGGGCTGACGACCTTGGCTTTTTACACCGATTGGCGGTTGGCGACCCTGGCCTTTCTGGTCCTCCCCCTGACCGTCATCCCCATGGTTTTTTTGGGCCGCAAGATCAAACAGAACATGCGCCGCGGCCAGGGAGCGCTGGGGGATTTGACGAAAGTGCTGCAGGAGGCCCTGGCCGGCATAAAGGTGATCAAGGCGTTCGGCAGCGAGAACTATGAAGCGAGCCGCTTCGTCAGGGAAAACAAGCGGTTCTATCACTTTATCCGCAAAGTGATGAAATATGATTCCGTCACTTCGCCAACCATCGAATTGTTGTCTTCCATCGGCATCGGCGCGGTAATGTGGTACGGTATTCACAGGATCATCAGCGGAACCATGACCCAGGGAGAATTGACCTCCTTTCTGGCGGCCATGGTCATGATGTATACCCCGGTAAAACGCCTGATCAAGGTGAACAACAAGATTCAGCAGGCCATGGGTGGCGCGGAGCGGGTTTTCGAGCTGTTGGACGAGGTGCCGGATATCAACGATGCCGTTGGCGCCGTGTCCATCGGGCGGGCTCGCGGCGAAGTGCGGTTTGACCATGTCGGTTTCGCTTACCAGAACGAACCGGTGTTGCAGGACTTCAACCTGCGGATCAACCGGGGCGAGGTGGTCGCTTTGGTGGGGCCCAGCGGTGGCGGCAAATCGACGGTGGTGGGTTTGCTGACTCGGTTTTATGATCCCCAGCAAGGCCGGATTCTCATCGACGGGCAGGACATCCGCATGATAACCATGGACAGCCTGCGGCGCAACATCGCCCTGGTCGATCAGGAGACCTACCTGTTCAATGACAGCATTCGCGACAACATCCGCTATGGATCCGCGGAGGCCTCCGATGCTGCCGTCGAAGAAGCCGCACGTCTGGCTTATGCGGATGAATTCATTCGTTTGTTGCCGGAGGGCTATGACCAGCACATCGGCGATCGCGGAGTGCGTCTGTCAGGCGGTCAGCGGCAGCGGATTTGCATTGCCCGGGCGATTCTGCGCAATGCTCCCATTCTGTTGCTGGATGAGGCGACCAGTGCCCTGGACACGGAAAGCGAAGCGGTGGTGCAGCAGGCCCTGGCCAACCTGATGAAAAACCGCACCACCATTGTCATTGCCCATCGCCTGTCGACGGTCATGCACGCCGACAAGATCGTGGTATTGGAAAAAGGCCGTATCTGCGAGGAAGGCACTCACCAGCAATTGCTGGCCGCGGATGGCGTTTATCGCCGACTTTATGAAATGCAGTTTGCTTCACGTTCCTGAGTGGATAGAGGTGTCGAGACCGATGAGTTTCCGAACCCCCGGCAAGGGGAGGGCGGCGATGGTCGGCACCTGAAGTCCATCAATCCTTCCAACTCAGCAGGCAAACGGGTGCTGTGTGTTTCTTCTTTATGATTTGATCTGGGTGGTCGCGGCCCTTTGCCTGATCCCCTGGTACGGGATAAAACGGGCCCTCGGCTTGAAAAGCCGGGAAGGTATCCGGGAGCGTCTGGGGATCTATCAGGCCGACCGGCTCAAGGTGCTGCAGGGGCGTCGGGTAATCTGGCTGCACGCCGTCTCCGTCGGTGAGACCAAGGCCGCCGTGCCTCTGTTGAGGGCGTTGCGGAATTCTTTTCCGGAGCATGCCCTGGTGCTCTCCAACACCACGGAAACGGGCCACAGTATTGCCTGCGATATCAAGGAAATCGATCTGTGCCTGTATTTTCCATTTGACATGTCCTGGGTGGTGCACAGGGTATTGCGCTGCCTGCAACCGGAATTGATTCTGATTGTTGAAACGGAGCTTTGGCCCAATCTGGCACGTCTGGCCTGCCGCGCCGGCATTCCCATGGTGCTGGTCAATGGTCGCATTTCCGATCGTTCCTTGCCTCGCTACCAAATCGCCAAACCCCTGTTGCGTCGTCTGCTGTGCCACTTCTCACACTTTTGCATGCAAAGCCGGGAGGATGCCCAACGCCTGCTGCAACTCGGGGCCCCCGGGGACCGGGTTGTGGTGACCGGCAATCTCAAGTTCGACATGCCTGCGGACGGCCTGGCGGAGATGGACATGGAAGCCCTTCGACAGGAGTTCCGGTTGCCCGCCGAGTCCCTGGTCTGGGTGGCCGGCAGCACCCACCCCGGCGAAGAAGAACTGCTCATGGAGGTGTATGCCGACCTTTGCACCCAGCGATCCGATTTGATCCTGGTGCTGGCACCGCGTCATATCGAGCGTTGCCCGGCATTGCAAACGGTTTTGCATGAGCGCGGTTTTTCAGTCCTGCTGCGCAGTAATCCGATTGATCAAGCGGATATTCTCCAGCCCGGACAAATATTGCTGGTAGACACTTTGGGGGAACTGGTATCGCTCTACCGGGCGGCGAATCTGGTATTCGTCGGCGGCAGCCTGGTGCCCATCGGGGGACACAATGTGCTCGAAGCAGCCATGGTCGGCAAACCGGCACTGTTCGGTCCCCATATGGAAAATTTCCGCGAAATCGCGCGTTTGCTGGCCGCCGGCGGTGGTGGCATTCAGATCGACCAACAAAGCCTGGGCGCAGTGGTTGCCGAACTTCTCAACGATCCACAACGGCGCTCGGTCATGGGCCGGGCCGGCATGGAGCTTTTGAAGTTGCATGCGGGGGCCACAGAACGGACTCTGGCCGTCATTCGTCAGGTTGTGGGACACTGAAATGGCTCGGCTCGGCCTGTTTTACCGACGCCTGGCGACGCAGGGCGCCAGTAATTTTTTCGAAAAGATCCTGCTGGCGGGATTATCCTGTTTCGGTGCCGCATATGGCGGCCTGATGGCGGTGCGCGCCTGGTCCTACCGCCGGGGCTGGTGTCGTGTCTTCCGGGCACCGGTTCCGGTGATTTCCATCGGCAATCTCAGCGTCGGCGGTACCGGCAAAACCCCGCTGGTGGATTATCTGGCCCGATATTATCTGCGCCAGGGGCGGCGGGTGGCCGTGGTCAGTCGCGGTTACGGCAGCCGGGGCAAGGGGGTCCGGGTGGTCAGCGCCGGCCATGGGCCGGTGCTGGACGTGAGTCTTTGCGGGGACGAACCCATGCTGCTGGCGCGTCGCAACCCGGACCTGCTGGTGTTAGTGGCCCAACGCCGGGCTCACGCCCTGCGGCACGCCGTTGAGACATTGAAGGCTGAAATCGTCCTGTTGGATGACGGCTTTCAGCATTTGGCGGTGGCCCGCGATTGCGATATCGTATTGCTCGATGCCCGCCGTCCCTTCGGCAACGGCCGGGTGCTTCCCGCGGGCCTGTTGCGGGAACGCCCGTCGGCCCTGCATCGCGGCCAGCTATTCGTTCTCACTCGGGCCGAACCGGACACGCCCTTGCTCCCCCTGCCCGGGCCGGTGCTGCGGTGCCGGCATCGACTCGCAGGGGAGGCGGTCAGTTTGTCCGGCCACCGCGTTTCCCTCGCAGAACTCAAAACCAGGCGCGGCATTGCCTTTGCCGGGATCGCCGATCCGGAGGCTTTTTTTGCCGGCCTGACGGCCGCCGGTCTGTCGTTGAGTGCGACCCTGGCCTTTTCGGACCATGCCGCCTATAACGCGACGGATCTGCAAAGACTGCGTGCCGCCGCGCCGCAGGCCGAATATTTGCTGACCACGGAAAAGGATGCCGTCAAACTGGCAGGACTGCCCCTGCCGTTGCCCTGCTACCAGGTCGGCCTGGAACTCGACTGGCTGGAACCCGGAGCCTTGGAAGATCTGCTCGACGCCTTGGTTCCGGGCAAGGAGGAGAAAATGCCACATATCGAAGAAATGCTGGATATCCTGGCCTGTCCAGGGTGCCATGGACCCCTTCACTTTGACCCGGATGGAAATGGCCTCGTGTGTCGGCCCTGCCGACTGCTCTTTTCCATCACCGACGGCATTCCGGTGCTGTTGTTGGATGAGGCCCAAAGCCTCGACCTTCCGCAGTCATCAGGTGACAGCAGTCAGAATTAGTCAGGAACCCTGCTCGGTACAGGCTATCCAACCATTGCAACAGGAAAGAATCATGAAGGCCTTGGATTCCACGGATATCAAGCGCATTATGGTACGCTCCACCAACTGGGTGGGCGATGTCGTCATGACCACGCCCGCCCTCGGTGCGTTGCGGGCCACCTTTCCCGAGGCCGAGATCGTCGTGGTGGCCAAGCCGGTTGTGGCGCCCCTGTTCGACCCGCATCCCTATTGCGACCGGGTACTGGTGTTCGACAAAAACGGTCCACACCGGGGCGTCAAAGGCCTGTTGCGCTTCGGCGCCATGCTGCGGCGGGAGCGTTTCGATCTGGCCGTGCTGTTTCAGAAGGCCATCGAAGCCGCCATCCTGGCGACCCTGGCGAGAATTCCCCAGCGGATCGGTTATCGCACCGACGGACGCGGTTTATTGCTGACCCATTCTCTGCCCTTCACCGAGGAAATCAGTCGCCGCCATCACACCCAACACTATCTGCACCTGTTGCAATCCTTCGGCATCCAGGGCGGTGATGGCGGCCAACGGTTGCTGGTAACCGCCAATGAAGCGGAATGGGCCAAAGGAATGCTGCCCGGCGGTCCCTGGTTGGCCGTCAACCCGGGAGCCGCCTACGGTTCCGCAAAACGATGGATTCCCGGTCGCTTTGCCGAGGTGGGCGATCGCCTTGCGGAAGAGTTCGGGCTGCATCTCGTGCTGACCGGCGGGCCCGGTGAAAAGGAGATCGGTCGCGACATCGAGCAGGCCATGCGGCAGCCGGTTCTGAACCTCATCGGCAAAACCACCCTTCGGCAGATGACGGCGGTTCTGTCCCGATGCCGCCTGGTGGTGACCAACGATTCCGGTCCCATGCATGTCGCGGCTGCATTGGGCATTCCCATCGTCGCTATTTTTGGACCGACGGATCACACCACCACCCATCCCTATGGCGATGCATTTCGCATCGTTCGCCATGATTGCGAATGCGCCCCCTGTCTCAAACGGATCTGTCCGACGGATCATCGATGCATGGAGGCGGTGACCGCCGGGGAGGTCATTGACGCGGCCCGTTCATTGTTGCAGGAGACCGGCGGCCATGCTGCTGAATAACCCTGACGGACATCCTGGCCGGACCGGTCCATGCCATCCCGACTGTGGCGGGGGCTCCGTGTGAAAAAAGTCTGTTTCTTCAATAGCTCCAAATTCTGGGGCGGCGGGGAAAAATGGCACTTCGATATCGCCCACCGGCTGGGTGGCGACCATATCGCCGTGCAGGTGGCCACCTTTCCAGGCAGTGAACTGGGTGATCGAGCCCGAGGCGAGGGTTTGCCCGTGGCGGAGTTTCCCGTCGGCAAATTCAGCTTTCTCAACCCGTTGCTGCTCTGGCGATTGGTTCGTTATTTCCGGCGCGAAGCGATCACAACCGTCATTCTCAATCTGCCATCCGATTTAAAGGCGGCCGGAGTTGGCGCCTGGCTGGCCGGGGTTCCCCAAGTCGTTTATCGAAGAGGCAGTGCCATACCCATAAAACCTTCATTGCTGAACCGGTTTCTGTTTCGCCGGGTGGTGACCGACGTCATCGCCAACTCGGAGGAAACCAAGCGCACCGTTCTGGCCCGAAAACCGGATCTGTTTCCCGCGGACCGGATTCGGGTTATCTACAACGGTATCGATCTGGAGGCCTTTGATCGGGAATCCGTGCAGCAGATCTATCAGCGAAGGGAAGGGGAGATAGTCCTTGGACACGCGGGCAGGCTTTCTTATGAGAAGAACCAGGCCTTTCTGCTTGAGATCGTTCGGTTGCTGAAAGACGCCGGGGTCAAGTGCCGGTTGCTCATCGCCGGCAAGGGGCCCCTGGAAGCCGACCTCCGGGCCCGTTGTCACGCTTTGGGCCTGGACCGGGAGGTCGTGTTTCTCGGTTTCCAAAGTGAAATCCGCTCCTTCATGGCAGCCATCGATATCTTCCTGCTCTGTTCCCTGTGGGAGGGTTTCGGGTACGTGCTGGTCGAGGCCATGGCCGCCTCCACACCGGTGGTGGCCTTCGCCGCCAGCAGTACCCCCGAAGTGGTTCAAGATCAGGTCAGCGGTCTGCTGGTTCCGGCCGGGGACAGGGAAGCCTTCTTCGCAGCCCTTCAGGAATTGATCCGGGCTCCCGAGCAACGGGCCGAGTTGGGGCGCAATGGCCGCAGGAGGGTGGAGCAGGTATTCGATGTGTGTCGTACCGTGGCGGAGGTGAAATCGCTGCTCAACGGGGAAAGTGCGGAAACTTTTTGATTCCTTTATAGGTTCGGGCCGGTTCAACCCGACTGTTATTGGAGAAAGCGGACCGTTTCCCCCCTTCTCAAGGATGAGCCTTACGGAACTTATTTTTCCAGGATTTCGGCAAGCCTCTTCTCCACATCCGCAACGCGAATCAGGTTCATCGCATCCGGGTTTCGGACCCGTTTTCCCCAGCGAACCACATCGCTTTCCTTGGCGAATTCCATCCTGACCGCTTCGGGGTATTTATTGACAGTGAACTGCCGGAAAAGGTAAGGTCCGG
>NZ_JAFCIY020000036.1 GCF_020194955.2 Desulfuromonas sp. CSMB_57
GGATTCGTGTCGGAACGGTGGACGCTTTCCCGTCGGAACCGTGGCCGGATTCGTCCGGAATACGCAGCCAAGTTTTTCGGACAGACGATGCTGCCCACGACTCGGAAGATGGCTATGACTACATCGCCTTCCACGATGTGCCGGGAAAAGCAGGCCTTGAAAGAAAATCATTCTTTTGACGGTTTCTTGGCCCGTTTTCTGGAAGGCTTGGCTTTTTCCTCCCCTGCCCTTGCCTTAATCAATTCAATGAAATTGACAGATGGCAAAACAACTTTGCCAAATCGACTGCAACCGGTCATGTGAGAGACCGTGCCCCGGGCAATCCCATAGAGAATTGAAAGCCCATTAGGTGCAATCATTTTTTTGATGGTGTCTTCTTCTGTTCCATCGGGAAAATGGAAGTACCCTGCGACATTCAGATTCATGCGATAAGGCGCCTGAGCGAACTGCTCGTCTTTCTGATTCAGGCTAATAAAAAGACGAACTTCAAACCGGGCCTCTCCGGTTGTCGCCCTGCCAATGTTAAAATCAACATCCAGCTCATTGTGGGATTCCTTCTCCCCATTAAAGGAGGGGTTAACCTGGAAGTTGAAACCATCAATCGAATATTCGTCGATTTCAAGCAGCGCAGGCATATTGGCCGTCCTCCATGTAAGTCGAGTCCACAGGTTCAAAGCCTCGGCTGTCCCTAGCATACAGGGTTTTTGCGTAAAAGCCCTTGGGATAAAGGTCAAGGTGAAGGCTGCAGCCAAGTGCTTGCGCCACGGTCACCATGGTTTTAATCGTCATGTTGGCATCACCCTTGAGCAACTTGGTGACAAAGGCTTTGCTTTTGCCAAGAGAGTCCGCCAACTGCGCACGGGTGATCTCCTTTTTTCCCATTTCGAGAACCACCCGTTCGGTGAAGTCAAGAATCTTTTCTTCAGTCAGAAACTCAGGATCTTCGGCCCAGAGGTCGTATTTCTCTTCCAACCAGGTCTTTTTACTCATCTTATTATCCTTTTCGCCCGTCGAGGGCTCTTAAGAGCTCTCTTGCTTTATCCATATCCTGTTTAGAGTGTTTATCCTTTTTCTTCTTTATACCATGGGTCAGAACCAGAATAGATTTCCCACGAAATGCGCAAAATATCCGCACCTGAAAGGATTTGAATTCAAACAGGTCGTCAGCCAATTTTTTGAATTGTTCAGTATTGTTTGGGGGACCATGATCCGCAGTGCGGCGGAGGAGAGCAACCAGCTTCTTCTGTTCTGATTCAGAGAGTCCATCAACGAACTCCTGCACCAAATGGCGCCCATCAACGACTATTTCGAATAGTTGAAATTTTGCCCCTTCAAAAAGAAGAGAACGGGTTATCTGACCCATAAGAAGTTTACCTTTAGGTTAACTCTTGTCAAATGTCAACAGTTTTTTGTCCAACTCGCCCACCCAACTGAGTATCGATTTCTTTCATTAAAGGCATGCCCCACTTATGCCACGCGTTTTCTCTTTAGAAAATCAAAGCCTCAAATCATCCAAAAATTCAGACGGCACATCCCCGCTAGTTACCAGCAGATGATCACGTGCCCGGGTGCAAGCGACGTAGAGTAGATGCCGCTCGGTGTCGTAGACCTCCTGCAGGTCGGCGTCATCGGCAACCGTCTCGATGCGTTCTTGCAGGGGGATGATCTCGTCATCACAGGCCATGACCACCACAGCGCGGAATTCGAGACCTTTCGCCAGATGCATGGTGCTGATCGACACCTGTCCGCTGACCGTTTCGGCTTTTTCGTCAAGAATCACATACGGCAGATCGGCTGTGGCAACCGCGCCTTTGGCTCTTCCCATTTCATTGTCTGATCGGACGAAAACCCCGAACTCGTGGGGCATGAGACCTTCACCTGACCGCTCTTTAAGCCAGTCGGCGACAGACTGGATTTCCTCTTCGGCCGAGGCGCATTCCAAAATGATCGGTTTGGGACCATTGAAGACCGAGATGGTGCCGCGTCGTTCTTCAACGTTGCCGTCGACATCGGCCACTTCTGGTCCCAACAGGCGATCGGCCTGCATGCGGATTTGATGGGAGGTACGGTAGTTGATACGCAGGTTGCGAGAGCGGCCCCGGATATCGACACCGAGCGATTTCCAGGAAAACGGCTGCTGGAATATCCTCTGCCCCAGATCTCCGGCGAAAAACAGGCTGTTATCGTTTCCCGCCCCCAGTGCCGCCAGGAATCGCAACTGGGCAACGCTGATATCCTGCGCCTCATCGATGACCGCAAAATCAAAGGGTTGGTTGTGATTCTCAGCAAGTCGAACGGCCAATTTGCTGAACATGTCCGCGTAAGTCACCTGACCCCGTGCATGCAACTCTTGCTGCACCTTTTCAAAAATCGCCCAGAGCGTCTGACGGTGGCTTTCTGGCAGTCGCGTTTTGCGGCCGAGCCTCACCACATCCCGGTAAGAGACCCAATCCTTAAGCTGCCAGGCATCGACTACCTGCTCCCATTCCGTGATCAGAAAACGCTGAGTGAACTTATGGCCTTCGAATTCACTGGCCGCCTGCTTGAGTAATTTGCTGATGTCGGCTCGTGAGGCGATTTCAGGCTTGCCGAAGAGAAAGCCATAAAGTCGTTCCCCGATGGTATCCAGCGCATGGACTTCGAGACGTTCTCCCAGTCGTGGTTCGTTGCCGATCAGGCGTCGTAATTTAGTGCGCAGAGCGCTGGCCAGTGATTCGGAGAAGGTTGTCAGCAAGACCCTGGCATCCGGGTTATTGCGGGTCAGATAAACGGCCCGGTGCAGCGCGACGATCGTCTTCCCGGTCCCGGCAGAGCCGGAGACGCGGGCTGGGCCGCTGTAGTCTCGTTCAACCAGTTCTCGCTGAGCGGGATGGAGAAAAACCGTCCACTTCTCCCATAGGTAATTGAGAGCCTGCTCCAACTCTTCGACATTAGTCATCAAGCGGAAGCGACGCTGCGCATCGGGGTGATCGAAGGGGCTGATATCAGCAGGAACCGGCTGAGGCAACTGCGGCTTGACGCCGATGGCCAGGTCCAGAAGAGCCTCAGCCGCCTCGCTCGGCAGGTGATCGGCCAGATCGAGGATCGTGTCCTCATTGGCGGCACGCACGTCATCCAGCCATTCTTCCGGCACCCCATAACTGAGCAGGGTTTCGGCGGTGATGCCGGCAAAGAGAAGAGGCTTTACCGGCGTCAGGGCTTCCGTCGGCATATAAACCGGTACCGCGATTTCCTGAATTGTTTCTCTGACTTCAACGAGCTGGGCGGCACCGGTTTTAGGATGGGTTTCGAGTTTGCGGCGGCTGGCCCAGTTGTAGGCGGAGTCGTGGTGGCCGACATAGCACAAGAGCAGGCTGTCTTTGGTCTTGTGGACGATAATGCGCAGATCGCTGCTGACACGCACTGACCAGAAATTCTTGTCTCTGGCCTTGTCGAGCTTGTGGAAGCTCAATCCCGGATTGGCGGGATTCAGTTGCAGGTCAAACGCGGTGGTCTTTACCGCCTTTTGTTCGTCGCCAGTTAGCTTGGCCAAACTTTCAGTGAATGTATCAGCGATACGGAACAGCATCAGGTCAACTCCTGCCCATAGCAACGCAAAAAATTGGCAAGGCGTTGAAATCTTTGGTCTCCTACTATCTGAGGTTCAGCGGCGCTGATCGCACGTAAACTCTCATTTAAAAATCGTCTCGGCACCCATTGTGGTTGATCGCCAATCACCCGATCCAGGAAGCCTAAGGCAGGTTCCGGGAACTTTTGGCAGATATCAGTTTTGTGTAAGAGGTTCAACAGGAAATCGGGATGTTCTAGCGGCTGAAGCCAGGCACCAAGCATCGTAACTGCCTGTGGAAAGTCCTGCTGGGCCGCAATGCACAACCGACCAAAGCTTTCGCCAAAGGATGCGGTAACGTGCTCACGCGACTTTGGCCATATCGAGTGCAGGTACGGCACCACGCGGTTCTTCCAGTAATCGGAGCGCTGGTCGCCGGCTCCTTCCAAACCACGGACCAGAGCTTCCGCAGCTTCTAGTAGCCCATCTGGAGGCAAAGTACGCGTGGCACGCGCCAGTTCTGCTGTACTGAAAGTATCCCCAAGGTCAAGTGCAGCGAAGGTCAGCAGGGCAGCATACTGCCCATCGTGTTTGCCAAGGTCCGTATAGTGTCTAGCTGTATCGAGAAACGGTTGCTTAATTGCCTCCATTAGAGGGCGATAGAGACGTGGTGACCAGAGAAAACCCTCCCAGGCTGCGCGCGCTTCCGCTTCAGACCGCTGCCATTCAAAAAGCGGCAGAAGGTATTTTGTGGCCCATGTACAATCCACGCGAAATAGAGTGACGATATGCACTGCCAGAAGAACGCGACCGTGCCTGAACTTCTCCACGTTCGTATCGCAAATCTCGGCAAAAATGCAATTAAGCTCCTTAGGCAGGCCTTGCCCATCTTCGAGCGACTGACGATGCCACCACAGCAGAAGCGCCTGTGCCACGAGCCCTACAGGGTGATTAATGGCACGCATGACAGGATCTTCAGTATCAACGCCGTCCAGATCACACAGATTCAGTATTCGTCGGCAAATGGCCAAGAATTCCATCTCATGGCCCTCGAAAGTCTCGGCAATGGCCTTTAGCCACCAACTGACACTTCGGGCGAGCTTCTGGATCACATGATCGGGGGCATCAGCAATTAAAGCCCTCATATAACGCCAGGACCTTTTGATTAGTTTTTCTTCCGACCAGGCCTGCAAAGCCAAACGCCAACGATCAGTCAACCATACGCCTTCCCTGGCCAAGGCACATATGGCACAAGCGGTAGTGGCGAAATGGTCGCGGCAACGCTGCCGCCAATCATCTTCCTGCCAGTGGTCCGTGCTTGGATGCTGCCTGAGCCACTCGATCAATTCCCGACGACGACGCGGCGTAGCGACAAACGTGCGCCACGGGTCACCTTCTCCAACCCAACGTACCTCACCCATCCAGACCGGAAATTCGTCACGTTCGTCTTCGGCCAACCTCCATTCTGGGTTTTGGGCAGACAATACTTGGAGCCTCTCCTCACCGAGCGGATGCAGAGTTGTACCAGTCTGGGCAATTTTGGACAACCTGAGCCATATTCCCCTCTCCACGATTTGGGTCCAACGATCATCTTCGATGTCGTCCATAAACATGGCACGCGGTGGTCCGGCAAGTATGGCTTGTTCCAGTTGCTCAAAATCGGCGGTATCCAGTTTCGGCGCCAAGACAACGAGCAGACGCAAAGACTCTCGCTCTGTCTCTACCGACCACAGCCACCAGTGATCGTCTGCCAATAACCAGTCGAGTGGCCTACGCAGAAAAATGAGGTCGTCATGCCCTGCAGCAAAAAACGCTAATCGTTTGAACAGCGGATACGGTACTTGCCACCAGCTCTCAGCAACCAAACGGGCCTTATCAGGATATCGAGCAGCGGTCGCAAGCCAAGCGTCACGGGTGAGCTCGATCAGCGCTGTCCAGTCGCGAAAATCCTTGTTCTGCGGATGCTCACTAATCGACGGCTGATCCATGTATGATCGGTCGCTTCCGGCGTCCGCTCCGCCCAATTCCTGCATCAAGTCCAGCGCGTCTTTTAGCAAAGCGTTGAAATCGGGCAGTAGATCGGGCAGCACCTCGGTCCAGAGCTGCTCCTTCTTCAAATCGTGCAAACTGGAATGCACGTGGTCTGTGGACAATACGATCTCCCATTCGACGAGGTCCTTCAGCAATTGCGGCTCGCCCTCGCCGTCATGCTCTCCGGGCCAGCGGATCGGGTCTCGCAATAACACACGTGGCGTAAAAATTTCGCGCAATTCCAAACGCAAGGTGGTGGTGAGGCCCTCGTGATTGAAACGAACCTGCCAGTCGTAGAGATCAAGATTGCGTGCCCGCGCCCTCAAACGCCCAGTTAACAGCAACCGCCAAAGCGAACGCATCATGGGGCGCGGGATGGCATTCGGAGAATATGTGCGGATACGGTTAAGCTCATCCGTATTGCCATCGCTTTCGAACTTGGCCAGCTCATTCAGACGGTCGTCTATATTCCTAATCAGTTCTTCATGCAATCGGCCGCCGCGTTTAACTAACCACAATAACAGTGTAGGGTCGTCGAGATGGCGTAACAGCCAACGCGCAATATGTCGCATTACAGCATCCCAGCCGGTGCGACACGCCCCGATATCAACTAGAGCCATCCGGGGGGAAAGATCGTAAGGAGAAGGCCGGCAGGTTAGGCTGAACGAAAGTTTGCCATCAGTAGTGGACTTGGGTGGCACGCCGAATCGTATAAGATCTGCCTGTCGGTAACGTTCCTCACATAAAGGCCCCAGCCACTCCAGTGATGGCACCGGGACCAGATCAGCAAATCGCTTGGCAGGCAGGCCCCGTGAGTCACTCAGTGCCCAAAGCAGGCGGCCGACGAAATCGTCCTGTTTCGTGCTGGCTAAAGGACGTGCCATCGCACACTCTACGACTACGCGTTCCTTGCCTTGAACGCCATCGCGGTAAGTGTCCGCCCAAGCGCGCAACGTCTTTTGCAGGTAAGCGTGGCGGTTGTGCTCACGGTAGAGGATAGGTGTAACGTTCTTCGCCCGCCACTCGTTCGCGCGATCGGTTTCCTTGCCATTCGAATAGCTGCCAAAGGCGAACATCTCCGGGTGAGATTCACCCAGTAATCGATCGGCGGCAAGGGCATCCATCATATAGCGAAGGACTGGGTCATTGATGCTATAGCCAATGAAGCAGACGGTGTAATTGCGAAACAACTCACTGACGAAACGTGCAGCCCAGCGCTCAGTCAGGTAAGCTAGTCCGAAATCACCACTAGACACCACCAGGCAATCCAATTCGCTGTCGCTAAGTATCGCAGGTATGAGGCCATGCAGGTAAACCAGGCCATCCCAGCGGTTTTTTGGAACCGGCAATAAAGGTGCCTTAAACCGCTCGACCTTCAGTTCTTTGGCGGCAATCACCTCCTCGAATAATCGATCAAAGTTAGTGGTGATCAGCCGTGTTCGCCCCTCTCGACTTTTGCTAAGCGTAAGGAGTGCCTCATGGTTGGCCGTTGCCTTCTTAGCTGTGAGGTCAGGGGTGAGAATGCCCGCCAACGCCCGGCGTACCATGGATCGACCGCCGACGATTCCGGTTTCCAGCAGACTAATGGCGGTGTCGAACTGCTTTGCCCTGATCGCTCCCTGCTGCACTGCGTCTGGTATCGCTCCCAGCCTCGAATAGAGCCTCTCAACAAGTTCCGAAAACCCAGGCAAGCGTGCAGGACAGGAAATACCAGCGCCACAGAAGAAGACAACTCGTCCGTCTTCATGAGCCTGTAAGAGGCGTTCAGGAACATCTGGCCCATTCTTGATGAATTGCATAGCCTGTTAAACCCTAAAAACCTTCATCACCTCATCCCCAAGGTGATTAATCACCTTCACCGCAATCCGTCCGGTCTTCGGTTTGTCAAAGGGGCGCGACGTGTCGCTGTTCAACGTGGCCCAGGCCTCTTCGTTGATTTCTGCCTTGAGGGTGGTCTTGAGGGCCTTGTAGGGATCGTTGGCCCCAAGGAAGTAAGCATGGCGAACAAAGAAGCTTTCTTCGTTGTAATCGGTATCGATGAACCAGCAGGCGATGCCTTCGGCGCCATCACTGCGGACTTCGCCAGTGTTGGGGTGGAAGACATCGACCCCGTTGACCTTGACCTGAATCTGTCCGTCGGCAACATCGAAGATATCGATATCCGGCTCCCCGAAGATGACGAACAGGTTGCCTTTGCCGGTATTCTTGAGATCGTCGGCCATGTGCAGGTCGGCGTTCATGCGGGCTTTGAGCACCGGGATGCGACCGAGCTTGTCGAATTCGGAGGAGTGGGCGTCGTAGTTGAACGCGCAGGCGGTTAGCACGTCAAAACCGGCATCACCGGCTTCGCGGGCGGCGGCGACCAGATCGGGACGGGAGACCGTGCCGAATTCGGGGCCGATGAAAATGGCAGCGCGCTTTTCGCCATCGGCATCCTCAAATCGTCCTTCGGCACAAATAAGGTCGCCCGGCCAGGGGGTAAGGGAGGTGAAATTGATCTTGTCTTCCTTGTGTGCCTGCTGCACCCCGGCGGTTTTGAGGTTTTCCAGAATCATCTGGACGAAATCCTGCTCCTGCCCAAATACTTCTTTAGCTTCGGCTACGGTGTCGATCAGCTCGTCATCAGCCCCAATAGCCAGCACCCGGTGGGGTGAGAGGCTCTCCACAGTGAAAGGTCCGGCGACTCGGACCTTTTTCATGTCCTCGAAGGGCTTGTCGTAGAGATATTCGTGATCGGCCTTGGCGGAGACGGAGGCGTCGATTTCCTTTTGGCGGGCAATGCGCGCACTCCACCAGTCGGCATGCAGCTTTTTGGATGCGTCCGACCACTTGGCTTCCGCCTCGCGAGTGATTTCCCATTCCTGCCAGCTCTTTCCCTGGGCTTTATTCAACTGTTCACGCAACAACTCGAGCGTTTCCTGAAACTTGTCCCAAATGACATCGATCTCGGTATTGTTGGCGATCGATTTCAAAGTGATATGTGGCACCCGCTCATAAACGAAGCCGTGGCGGATATTGCCATTGGTCGCTTTGCTGGAAGGCACGGTTCGTGTGATTTCGGCTTCTTTCTGTTGCCCTTCCGGACTGTCAGCGAGGAGATAATAGGAATAGCGGGCACCCATGACGCGTGACCGAGCCAAAGTTAAGGCGACACGGGAAGTGTCGATGGTAATCCAGCGTCGGCCCCACTGTTCTGCAACATAGGCGGTAGTTCCGGAACCACAGGTGGGGTCGAGAACGAGGTCACCGGGGTCGGTGGCCATAAGGATGCAGCGTTCTATCAATTTAGGGCTGGTTTGGACAACATAAACCTTTTCTGTAGCAAAACCGCTTACGCCAGTATCAGTCCATTGGTTTGAAAGAGTGGATACGGAATCATCTTCAAGGTATCCAACAAATCGGGCACTTTTCCCAACAGCTAGAATTCGATTCGCTTTGCGCAGCCGCTCTCGCCCATTTGGGCTATGAGTCCAATATCTTCCTTTCGGCGGCATGAAAGACTTGCCTTCAAATTCAAAAGGAACTCTGCCCAAACTATAAGGCTTATTGCTAGATATGTCAGAGCTGCGGAAGGGACGTCCAATGTTGAGAGCCTCTCCAGACTCAATCTCACGATCTGTCATTCGTCGGCGTGAACCGTCCGGCAACTCAACATGGTAATACTGTCCAATCTCGTCAAATCCCACACCCTTCTTCTTGAATATTCGTCGAAATTTGACTTCATTAGCGCTTTTTGCGTACCAAAGAATAGTGTCGAAAAGGGCAGGCAGCAGAGAATCCGTTTGCCCAGCGGTTTTGGTGGAAGCGATTTGCGCAACAAAGTTATCTTCCCCAAAAACCTCATCCATCACCGCCCGCACCCGATGCACATTCTCATCCCCAATCTGCACAAAGATCGACCCGGAATCGGTCAACAGGTCCCGCGCCACGGTCAACCGGTCCCGCAGGTAGGTCAGATACGAATGAATTCCGTCGCGCCAGGTATCGCGAAACGCCTTCACCTGCTCCGGTTCGCGGGTAATGTGATCCACCTTGCCATCCTTCACATCGCGACTGGTGGTGGACCATTGAAAATTGGAGTTGAACTTGATGCCGTAAGGAGGATCGAAGTAGATGCACTGCACCTTGCCGCGCAGCCCTTCCCGCTCGGCCAGCGAGGCCATCACCTGCAAGCTGTCCCCCAGAATCATCCGGTTGGCCCAGTGGGCATCGTGCTGATAAAACTCGGTCTTGGCCGCTTCGTTGGGCAAACCGTTGAAATCGGCAAACAGGTCAAATTGATCTTCGTCGGCTCTGGCATCAGCCACTGTGCGCCGCAGCAGATCATCGATCAGCACCTTGGGATGCACCTTCTCCTGGATGTAGAGCGGGGGCGCCTGCACCACCAGATCCGACCAGTCCCGCTCATCCTTGCCGCGCCAGACCAGTTGCGGATCGAGATCACGGTTGCGGCGCTCGTATGCAACGCGGATAGGCGATTTGTCGGCCTCGTGCATGAGCGACTGATGTTCGGCCGAGGGGATGTTCTTGCGGGTTGCCTCGTCGTGGGTCAAGGTCTCAACGGATTTTGATGTCTTTGTTTTATTCGCCATATCTAGCTCGCTGTTGTCGCGTCATTATCAACATAGAGGTTACAACCAATGTGGCTTATTTCTAAATTTTCACCACAGGAATGAAAATGCTCAGAAAGAAACGACCATTTCAAAACATGATCAGCTGTATCCCTTCCCTGAGAACATGGCCTTTCCGTGTTCATCCTTCCACGGAGTTTTTTTATCAAACCAGTTATGTCCTTTTTTTGCACATACACGATCAGGAGACCCCGCGTTTCTCTGCCGGTCGTGTAACGGCCGAGCAATTGTTTTAAGCCTCCGATATGATATGAATAGCCATCGTAAATCTTTGCCTCACCTAGTTTAATACGCTCCGGTACGCAATGGTCCGCAACGATAAACAAATCCACGTGCCCGTTGGAATGCGACTCCTGTGAAACGGTTAGCCCTGGTATTGAAAGTCTGGCAGCGAGTACGCTAGTAAGACCGACTTCATCGAGGGTCTGGTAGCTCTTTTTGTTTCGCTCCATCCAAGAAACAGCTGTCGCCAGGACAGCGTTGAAAGCTTGTTCAAAGTCAGCGTCAGTTTCGGCAGTCAGAAGGTCGAGGTACTCGGGAGCCTTTTTTTGAATTCTTTCCACAAGGGCAGCTACACTATCGGTATTGGTACTCATAAACCCCTATCCCCTTTCGCTACCCGTACCCATCCGACTTTGACATCTTCAGCCCAGCGTTCCCAATCATTCTTGCTAATGATTCCTTTTCGCCACCAATCACGAAGCTTCCCAATAAATTCCGTTGGGGAGACCTGAGCTCCATCCCGGCTCTCTGACCGAAGCTCCATTCGCAACACTTGAATAGAAGGGTGAGACAGAAGCCCTAAAATCCCTAGAACCTCCTCGGGCGTGCACCTCCCCGTTTTTGCCACGGTGTCAATATCCGTTAATCGAAAGATTCGATCCGGCTTCGCCGTCAGCAAGTCGAGTATGTTTTTCGCAATCCTGGCAGCATATTCTCCTTCGATTACGGCATCGGAACTGATAACGGACGTGATCATTTCATCGAAAGCGCCTTGGACTTCCGCTTCAAAATCAGACTCAATCTGGTAAACTTCGCAAAACTCGGCAAAAGCCCATCGACCGTAATTGCCCAAGTTGTTGACGCCCGGCACCCAGTAGGTGTCCATGGTCGATTTTTTCTCCTTGGCATCCTCGCGCCGATAGCCCTTGATCTCGACGATCAAGTTCAGCAGATCGTCCTCACCCCGACCATCGTCGATCTGCACGATGAAATCGGGCAGGTATTTGCGGGTTTCGGAGCCGTAACGATAGGGCACCTCCAGCCCGAGGCTGTGGTTTTTGACATAGGCCCTGACCTTGGGATGACCTTCGGCGACCCGGCAGAACTCCGCCTCCCAGTCGCTGTCGAGAACCACCCAGTTGACATGGCAGCGGCGCGAGTCGGTCTCCCAGCGGGACTTCTTGGAGGTATTGAAATTGACGTGGCAGGTCGAGCCGACCGGATTGTAGGGATCGAGGACTGCCTTGATCGGACTTTCACCGGCATGATGCCGGGTGATGGCAGCGGTGATCTTGTCGCAGGCCAGATCGGCCAGGGTCTTGTACTTAAGCTGAGCGGGATAGGTGCCGCCCCGGCAATCCAGATAACTGTCCAGCCATTGGCGGGCGATGCGCTTGAGCTGCCCGAACAGGCTCAACTGGGGTTCGCCATTGGCATCGCGCCACTTGGTCAACACCAGATGGGAGGTCAGCTCATAGACGATCTGGGAGGGGCGGATATCACCGGTGTGCACCAGGTTAAGATCGACGGTTGCCCCGATAATCCCCGAGTTGCGGGTCTCCGTCGCGCCGACCAGGTCCGGCGTCAGCACAAGCGAGGATTCGTCGTTGAAATCTGCCGCCAGGCGCGTCTCGGGGAGTTCGGTTCGATAACCGGCCACACGGGGAAAACGTATTTCCAGCGCATCGCGCTCTGGCCGCACCGCCTTGACTTGGATGGTCTCACTCGGCGGCTGGGGCTTGGAGATCACCGGCTTGGCGGTGAAATCGAAGGGAATCCCCAGGACATCGGCATATTCGGTGTTGAAGAGACCCTCTTCATTCAAATCATAAGACTGGCGACGAAGCGCCCGGCCGATAACCTGCTCGCAGAGAAGTTGCGTGCCGAAGGCCCGTACCCCGAGCACATGGGTGACGGTATTGGCGTCCCAGCCTTCGGTGAGCATGGAAACCGAGACGACGCAGCGGATCGCTCCGCCAAGCCGTCCGTGCTTGCCTACGGTGTTCATGACCTCACGCAGCAGATCCTGATCGGTGATGTTTTCGGCCTGACGAAGGTCGCCGGTACGTTCGATGATCTCGCGGCGGAAGCGTTCGATCTCGAAGGAGGCCATCTCGCGGAAGTTCGTATCCAAGGCTTCACCGGATTCGAGCTGCTCACTGTCGATCAGGAGCGTGTTCGGCCGGGCGAGGGGATTGCCGTGCTCGTCGG
The DNA here is from genome assembly GCF_020194955.2 of Desulfuromonas sp. CSMB_57. GTDB lineage: Bacteria > Desulfobacterota > Desulfuromonadia > Desulfuromonadales > Syntrophotaleaceae > JAFCIY02. The sequence goes on from NZ_JAFCIY020000036.1 coordinate 12,643, forward strand.
TATTGCGGAACAGCGGCAGGCGGCCGAATTCGAGCTGGCTGGTGCCATCCTTGTTCTGCCGTTCAAAGCCGGAGATGTAGTCATAGACCAGCTTCGAAGTGGCGGTGTTGTTGCAGACGACGATGAAACAGGGCGGGACGTTGATCCCCTCTTTCTGCCACAGGTCAAAGGTTTTTTCGTAATGTCCGTAGAGCGCCTGGAGAGCGGTTTGCAGTTGCGGCGGCAGATCGAGCGGATTAAGGGTGTCGGCTTTGCCACGTCCCTTTTTCGGCATCTTTTGGCCGATGTGCTCCCAGAGGTTGCGGAACATCGGCATCTCTTCACCGGGGATGTTGTCGGCGACCGGCACCCGGGGCAGCTTGACGATGCCGCACTCGATGGCATCCATCAGCGAGAAATCGCTCATGGTCCAGGGGAAAAGCGTCCCCTCGACATAACCTGAACCGCGCAGGAAAAAGGGTGTTGCCGACAGATCGATGACCTGTGCCAGCCCCAGCTTGCGGTTGACGATCTCCAGCCCCGAAATCCACAACCGGGCCGCTTCGTTGTTCTTCTCGGCTTCTTTCTTTTCCTCACCCTTTAAGTCACCGATATCATCCCCGCCGGGCTTTTCCCGATAGCAATGATGCGCTTCATCATTGATGGCGAGGATATTTTTCAACCCCATCAGTTCGGGCATGACCCGCTGGAGCATCTGCCCTTCGGTTTCCAGGGTGTTGAGGGCCTCGCCGCGACCCTGCAGAAGCGACCGGCCGCCCTTGGAAATATCGATACGTTCCCGCAGCTTGAAAGCATGGTAGTTGGTGATGACGATCTTGGCCCGTTCAATGTCGCCAAGCATATCGCCGGGGACAAGCTCGCGACTCTGGTAGTAGCTGTCCGGGTCGTTGGGTTGCAGAACCCGCAGGCGATCACGAATGGTGATACCAGGAGCGACAATCAGAAACCCCCGGGTGAATTTCTTGCTGTTGGGGCGTCGGACCGCATTGATGGTCTGCCAGGCGATCAGCATCGCCATGACGGTTGTTTTGCCAGCGCCGGTAGCCAACTTCAACGCCAGACGCAGCAACTCGGGGTTGGCGTCCTGGTTGGCCCGGGCCAGATGGTCAAGAAAATCTTTGCCCACTTTTTCGGTAGGCGCAACTTCGGTGAGCCAGATCGCCGTCTCAATGGCTTCAACCTGACAGAAGAACGGACGGATGCTGTTGAAGGAATGATGCCGCCAGTGCTGGAGTAAGCGAACGGTTTCGGGAGTGACTTTCCAATGGGCAGGGTTCGGGATCATGCGCCAGCGATCGACCAATTCACGCAGGCGATTGATGATGGATGTCTGGTCGTACTGCTGATCCTCAGTCGAAAGCCCCTTGCCTTCATCGAAAACGAAACCCTGCTGTTCCCCACTTGATTTCCGTTTTTTGGGCTTTGGAATCGGCGTGATGAAATCCGCGCGACGGCGTTTTTCGATGATCTTCTGGGTCGGCTGGCCCTGTTCATCGAGCTCCCAATGTCTGATGGGATATTCGTAGGGGGAATTGAGAATCGGTTGATCGAAAAACGGATTGTCCATGTTCACCCTTTTTCGAATGGTTTGCTGCTGCCTGGGAAGATGTGGGGAGAGCAAATGTTCCTCTGGTGCAAAGAGTTGGCACAGACACTGAAGATCCCAATGTCGGCAACAATACTGCTATGCCCTTAACGAACCTGAGTAAAAGCCACGCCATCGAATCGTGGCTCATTCGCGCCATTGATAAAAATCCCAACAGGCAAAGCTAGCCATTTATTTTTTTAATGTCAATATTTCTAATCTTCCTTATCCTATTCAGTCTTTGTATGCAGCTAAACTTTTGGGTGGCGCGACGTCCGCCGCTATGCCGAGAGCAATGTCGCTGATGGACCCTGCTTGACCAACCTTCATGGCTTCGCAAAAAGTCATTCCCGAGACCCTTATGGTCGGGAATCCTGCCTGTAAAATCTCGAAACCATGGATGCCGGATTGAAGCACTCGTGCATGACGAAGCGAATTTGCGAAAGCTTCAACGTTAGTCAAAAGGCTTTTCCTCTTAAGGTTCGCGTCAGCAAAGCTCAAACCTTGAATGCTGCAGAACGGCCCCCTTAGTCTCCTCCTCCGGGGTCCCTGGTCAACGCCTCGATCAGCTCTCTATGCAACGGATACTGGCGAATCAGCTCCTTCCGCCTCCCCATCTGAAAATCGGCGAAATCGAAGCCCGGCGCGACCGTGCAGCCGACCAGGGCGAAACCGCCCGGCGCCTCAACCCGTGCGCCGAACCAGCAGCCCGCCGGCACGACCGCCTGAAAGGATTCCCCCTGGTCGACGGCGGCGCCGAGGCGTAGCACGCGATGTTCGCCGCCCGGCTCGATGACATGCACGGTCAAGGCACTGCCGGCATGGAAATGCCAGATTTCGTCCGCCTTGAGTCGGTGCAGGGCCGAAAAGGTTTCGGAGGTGAGCAGAAAATAGATCGACGTGGCAAAACACCGCGCACCTGCGAACCGCGCCGGTAGACACTGCGGCGGAATGGTCTCCGCCGCCCGGTAGGTTTCGCGGTACCAGCCCCCTTCGGGGTGAGGCAGCAAATTGAGGGCCTGAATGTAGTCGGTGGGAGATTTCATGGTGAACCTTCAGCCGGCGAATGGGCCATAGTGGCGCGTGAGTGTCCAGCGGCATCGAGAATGCGCTGCAAAAAAGCTTTCATGCCCATGCTCTCTCGCCAGGCGCTGCGGATACCTTCCATCTCCCTGGTCAGTCCAGGAAGGGCCTGCAACGCCCGGCAACTCGCCTCGGCAATTGCGGCCACTTCAAACCTTGGAAACATTACCGCCCCTCCTCCATGCTTGCGCGCCATGGCCGCCATCCAGGTTCCGTCAGGAATAACACTTACCTTTCCCATGGCCATGGCTTCGGAGAACACCCCCGATGTCTGCAAGGCGTACCCTGCGGGAAGATAAGGCAGCAGCACCAGATCGGCCCTGCTCATGGCGCTTTGATATTCCTCCTGGCTCATTTCTCCGCGATGGATTTGAACGCGCGCCATGGCGACGGGACCGATTTCATCCCGCCAGCGCCTTTCCCAGCTTTCCGGATTGGCTTGCAAGAAAAATCGGCAATCGGGATATCGCTCCAGAACTTTGGGGACCACGAAACCGATTAAATCCGAGCCTTTACGTTGCTGACTGTGACCCAGGAAAACGATCCATGGTGACTTGCCGGGGACGGAACTTTTCGCGTTACAGCAGGAAAGCTCATGTTGAACCGGCAGAGGAAGAGTCCGCACCGGGTGGTCAAGGACCCGGGTCATGGCTTGGGCGAAGGTGGTTCCGCCGGCAGACAACAAGAACCGATCCGCGCCCAGCACTTTCCGAAGGCGTGAAAAGGCGAAACGGTAGAGCAGCGCGGATTTTAAATTTGTCCTCCACTTTTTTGCTTGGTTGCCCGGACGCGAGATATCGTCGATCATGAAATTAATCGCCACAAAGGGGCGCTGCTCGCGGGGAATCCGGGTCAACCATAAAGCCAGGCCTTGCATGTCACGGGCTTTCGTAAGGGTGGAGACCAGCACGTCCGATGAAGAGATTATTCCAGGGGGCAGACCCGTCATCGCTCTGCCCATCTGCCGGCTATAAAGTCTGAAGTCCCGCAACGGCCCAAGATACCGTGGTCGAAATAATATTTTATAGGGGGTATGTGGAAACAGCGGAAGGGCTTCCAACTCCTCACGAATCGAGGCACTGATATCGCGGTGGGCCAGGAGCAGGCACTCCAAGCCTTGCCTGGCGGCCTCCTCCTTGAAAGCGCGGGCTTCCATATAGTGGTGCCCGGTTCGGTCGATGAGCCCGTGAGCAACGAGGATAAGGCGCATGTCATGGACTTTTCAGATGAATTTGTAGGTCATGCGATCTTCCAGAATCACACTTTCCATAATCTGATTGTGCGGCTGGTAGGTACAGCGGGGACAGTCGCTCAGGTCGATGGCATCGAACAGGTCCCAGTGCCTGTCACTGCCCCAAAAATCCGCGATCTCCCTCACCGAGCCGCCCACACCGAAGGCTTCCAGCCGTTGGTCGCCGCGCCGATCACAGCAGAGTCCCAACCGAAACCGTTCTCTGGTTTCATCTCTCGGCGGCATCACCACGCAGGTCATAAAAATGGCATGGCAATGGTTGAAACGATGGCAGGGATTGAGGTCGCCGGTGAACTTGTGGGTAATGCCATAGACACCAAAGGTTTCGTCCTCCAGGGGGCGGACAAGATCCAAGGCGGCCTGCAGACGGATATTCTCCTCGTTGCGAAACAGGTTTGGCGGACCGGATCTCAATTTATCCCAGGCAATCCCCGCCGGCCGCAAATGGAAATTTGCACACCCCAACTCCTTGGCCAGCCGCGCGGCGGGAACGATATCGTCCATGTTCTCCGGCGTCAGAAGGTATTTGTAGGAGACCCCGGAACCGGCGCCGGCCATCCCCAGACGGCAGCCGGGCCCGGCGGCATATGTGGTCAGTTGCCGGATATTGCCCAACACGGCCTCGAAACAATCCATCTGTTTCAGGCGCCGGTAGGTGAGGGCCGTACCCGCGTCCACCGAAACGCCGACCCAGGTGCATTTGGACAGAGGTTCCAGGTGCCGCTCCAGTTGGGTCCCGTTGGTGACCACCCCCACTTCAATCCCGTTGGCCACCACCCGGTCGATAAATGCCCCGATATCCGGATGCAACAGGGGCTCCCCCCCACCGGCGATACAGACCGCCTCCACGCCGGCCGGCCAGTTCGGCGAACCCTGCCAGACTGGCAGGAAATCGGCCAGGGCCATCAGCGTATCCCGGCTGAGCATTCCGTTGTTTTCCTTCAGCAGATACCCGGCGTTGCACCAGTCACACTTGAGGTTGCAATGGTTGATAGGGTCGATGGTGACCAGGGCTGGTTGCGGAACAGGCCGGCCGCGCACAATATGACGCCAGCGATAGACTTGCGCCAGAAGCTTGTAGCTGTTGAAAGGGTTCCACTTTTTATCTGGCGACCACTCATTCAAAACGCACACCTCCCCTCAACAATGCTCAGATCCAGACCACCTGCCCGGCTAAGGTGAGCCCGCTGGCCGACATCTTCCCCACGGCGACTTCCACCGACGAAATCCCGCCGAACCGGGTCGCGTGGAACAGTTCCTCCCTGGAGAGGCTGCCGTCCCCATCCGAGTCCAGCCTATGGGGCAGTTCAAAAAATTCGTTCATTCAGCCTCCGGGGACGGAAAAACCTGCAGATGGAGCCCTGGAAACATCGGCATTGAATTACCCATAGGGCATTATGCCTGTTTTCGGAAAAATTTTTCACGGAATTTTATTCGCCCCCCTTTCCCAATCAATCCTTGGCGATCCTTCCGGAGTCTGCTAGCATACGGCGGTTTGTTTAGACCGAACCTTGCCGCAACCGAATGGGTTGCCGGCGGCCAAGCTTTATTGCAAGGAGGGTATCCGGTGTTCTTTCTCAAGATTCTGGCCCAGACCTTGGGCGGCCTGGGACTGTTCGTGGTCGGCATGAAGACCATGACCGACGGCCTGCAGATGTCGGCCGGCCACCGCATCAAGAAAATCCTCTGCGCCCTGTCCTGCAACCGCGTGGTGGGATGCGCCACCGGCACCTTGGTGACGGCCATGGTGCAGTCCTCCTCGGCCACCACGGTGATGCTCATCGGCTTCGTCAGCGCCGGGTTGTTGTCCCTGCAGCAGGCGGTCGGCGTCATCCTGGGCGCCAACGTCGGCACCACCATGACTTCCCAGCTCATCGCCTTCAAGCTGTCGAGCCTGTCCCTGCCAGCCATCGCCCTGGGCGTATGTCTAAAATTTTTCGCCCGACGAAAAAAACTCAACTATGTCGGCGAGGTCATTTTCGGTTTCGGCATGCTGTTTCTCGGCATGGAAACCATGAAGGACGGTCTGGCGCCGCTGCGCTCCGACCCCACCTTCCTGTCCTATTTCACCCGTTTCGATCCGAGCACCGCCGGCGGCTTGCTGCTGTGCGTGGTCACCGGCGCCCTGTTGACCGTCGCCGTCCAGTCCTCCTCGGCCACCGTCGGCCTGACCATGACCCTGGCCGCCCAGGGGCTGCTGTCCTTTCCCGCCGCCATGGCCCTGGTGCTGGGTGAAAATATCGGCACCACCATCACCGCCGAACTGGCGACCCTCGGCACCCGCAACGTCGATGCTCATCGGGCGGCTCGCGCCCATACCCTGTTCAATGTCATCGGCGTGGCCGTGATGGTGGCCATCTTCCCCTATTTTGTCGGCTTCGTGGAAACGGTCACACGCTGGTCCGGCGTCGGGGCGGTCGGCACCGTGGTCAACAACGAGGCCATCCACGTGGCCCGTTACATCGCCAACGGTCACACCCTGTTCAACCTGACCAACGCCCTGCTGTTTCTGGTCTTCCTGCCCCTGCTGGTGAGAATGGCGGTAGCCATCTCCCCCCGTCAGGCGGAAGCAAAAACCCTGCCCCAGGTGCCCGACTTCAACGACTTCTTCGACCAGTCCCCCATCGCCGCCCTGACCCAGGTACGCACCGAAATCATCCGCATGGCCCAAGCCGCCCGCCAAACCCTGGAACAGGTGGTGCCGAGCATCAAAAGTCGCGATCCGGAAGCTCTGGCCAGTTTCAAAATCCAGGAAGAGCACCTTGATGAAACCCGCAAGGAAATCACCCGTTATCTGATTCGCATCTACCAACTGGAGATCAACGAAGAAGCGGCCCTGGAAATCCATGGCTTTTTCCGCATGGCCAACAATATCGAAAAGATCGGCGACGCAGTGGAAAGTCTGGCACGTCTGGCGGAGCAGATGTTCGAACACAAACTGGTGTTTTCCGCCCAATCGATTCAGGATCTGGAAAAAATGACGGCGAGGATCATCGCTTTTCTCGACTTGGTGATTCAGGGGATGAAGAACCCCGAGGAAGATTTCATGCAGCAGGCCCTGAAGCTGGAGACGAGCATCAACCTGCTCTACGGCAGCATGCGCACGGAAAAAATCCACCGTTTGCAGCAACAGGGCTGTGCCATCGAGCCGGGGCTGTGGTATATCGACATCATGGCTTACCTGGAACGCATCGGCGGCTACTGTTTCAACATCGCCCAGGCCGTGACCGGCAACAAGTAGCCAAACCCTCCACCCGGCGTGGCGGGCTTTTCATTCGGCCCGCCGGACCCGCGCGAAAGGCTCTCTATGGATCGCGGCAAAGTCATCGAGTTGTTCCTGCAGCGTTTTTTCGGTAAGACCGATGCGGATCTGCATGCCCTTATCGACAGCATCAGCGTATTACAGAAGCGGGGGCGGAAAGAGGTCCTGTTCCTGGAGGGCGAGGAAGGTGCCGCGGTCCATTTCCTGGCTGCCGGCCGGGTCAAACTGTACCGCGCCAACGACGAGGGCAAGGAGGCGGTGATCCGCTTCGTGCAGCCGGGGGAGTTTTTCGCCGAGGTGCTTCTCGATCTGCGCAAACGCTATCCGGTGAGCGCCGTGGCTCTGGAAGACTGTCAGCTGCTGCTCATCGACGTGCAGCAGCTGTTTGCCCGCCTGCAGCAAACCCCGGGGCTCGCCATGCAGCTGATCAGCATTCTCTCCCAGCGGCTCAGCTACCTGTTGGGTCGCGTCGAACAGCTGGCCATCGCCGACATTCGCCAACGCTTCATCAGCTATTTGCGGGTTCTGAATGAGAAGCACCATACCGGCGTGGTGTTTCTGCCGGCGCCCAAACGGGAAATCGCCCTGCTGCTCGGCACCACCCCGGAAACCTTTTCCCGCCTGCTGAAAAAACTCTCCGAAGAGGAAGTCATCCGGGCCAGCGGCAAAACCATTCAACTGCTGCCGGCCTTCGATGCTTTGGAGAACTGACGTCAGAAGCGTTCGGCGACGAGCCGGGCGAACCGCTTCAGCAAGCCGGCACTGACCGGCGTCTCGAGGACACCGGCCAGGAGAGCGGCCGGATCGCGAGCGGCCCCGCGCAGAGTTGCCGCTTCCGTGGCGATGTAGAGACGCATGACCGCGGCATCGAATTCAGGATGAAACTGTACCCCCCAGGCACTTTCGCCATAGGCGAAGGCGTGATGGGGCTCGAAATTGTTGCCGGCCAGCAGACGGGCGCCGGGCGGCAGGGTTCGTACCGTCTGAAAATGGAAAGCCTGGGCCCTGAAGTATGGCGGCAGGTCGGCGAACAGGGCATCGGTGCGGGCGGCCGGATGGCTCTGCACGGTGACCGTGCCCACCTCCGGCCCGGCGGGATGGAAACCGACCTCGCCGCCCAGGGCATGGGCCAGCAACTGGTGACCGAAACAGATGCCCAGCACCGGAATGCCGCCGGCCACCGCCCCGGCCAGCCAGTCCGCCAACCGCTCGCTCCAAGGCTCCCGCGTCGTCACCATGGCATGGGAACCGGTAATCACCACCCCGTCCAAACTGTCCATGTCGGGCAACCGGCCACCGTCCCAGGCCGGTACCAGCCGACAATCTCCCTCGCCGACCTCCAGGCCGTTCGCCACCCATTGCCCAAAGTCTCCCCGCCGGTGAGCCAGCCAGGGGTAGGTGCGCCCCGCTTCCATGATTGTGATCCGGGCCATGCCGCCTCCCTTCCGATTATCCATTGTCCATGGATAACCGAGGTGCAAGCAACGCACCAGACCGGATACGGCCGAAGCCTGCCCCATGCACTCGCAAAAAATCCGTCAAACCCCTAAAGATGACAAGGAATTCCCGTGTCGACGCATGTCGCACCGCATACGGTCCGATTTCCGCCTCTGCCCAACCTGCTTAATTTTTCACCCGCAATTCCGCAACCACGGGATTTTTTGGGCAGCCTCACAGCACCCCGTCGCGGGCCGCCAGAAAGGCCCGTACCACCCGCCAGAGACGCCAGCGATCCGGCAGACCGGGTTCGATGTCCACATGCTGCAGTCCATGCACCAGAAACAATTGCACCCGGTCCTCGGGCAAAGCCCCGGCCAGGGCAAGGCTTTCGCTGAAGGGGATCATGGGATCCTCATAGCCGTGCAAGAGCAGCACCTGGGCCCTCAAGCGGGACATATCACGGCCGGCCAGGTTGAGGGCGGTCATTTCCTCGAGAATCTCTTCCGGCAGTGCGGCCAAAAGCGGTGCAACGCGCCCGGGATCGGTGTTGGTGACAAAGTTCCAGATAGCCAGACCGGCCGGTGTCAGTTCGGCCAACAGGTCGTCGACGGGGGCATCGGCATCCGCCTGGCGTCGCTCCCCCAACCTGGCAACCAGGGTCCTATCCCGCGGGTCGGACATATGTTCGGCATTGGTGATTAGAAAAGCCCAGCGACCGTAAGCCTCCGGTTTTCGATAGCGCTCCTCGTCGGCTACCCGATAAAACCCGGTGGTCAGGAATTTCAAAACCCGCCGCAGGTCATGGTAGCCGCCGACCGCCAGAATGAACCGCACCCGCTCGCGGATGGGCTCCTCGAGGGCGGCCAGCAGGGCCGGTCCGGCGGCATAACTGAAGGCGACCAGCCCGGCCCGGCCGGCCGGCGATAATTCCGGCTGTTCGCTCAACCAGGAAAATGCGTCGGCCACCTCGATGATGTTGTCCGGCGACACCCGCAGGCGCCGCAGTTCGGCCAGATCCGGCACCAACACGGCAAAGCGGGCCCGTGCCAAGGTGGTGGCGAAGGCCACCAGTCGGGGGTCATCCTTGCCCCCTTCGGCCAGACCAGGCACCAGGACCACGCCGGCACGCACCGCCGCCGGCAGATAGAGATCACCGTTGTAGGCCCGCCCTTCGACGGCAAACTCGATGGTCCGACGCTGCGGCGGGGCGGTGCGCCTTTGCAGGCGGCTGTCCCCTCCGGCGGCGGCAATATCCGCCAGCACCAGCAGGGCTTCATAGCCGCGGCCGGGAGCACAGGCGACCACCGCTGCGACCAACAGCAGGACCGCCATGGCCTTGATCCGTAACCGGCCGGTAGTCTTGCGCCGCCTCATCGGTTCCTCCCGTACGCGTGTCAGCAATCTGCCTGCACCTGAGCAGTCCGAAGCGGAGTCCTTCCTCAAGTTTAGCCTTTGAAGAGCCGTTGACAATCCGGCAGACCATCAGGAACGGGTATGAGGTGAAAAACGCTCAGAGATAGCGGGGGCAGTCGACGCGGAGGGGGCAGGTATCGCAGAGGGGCCGTTTGCGGCAGAACTGCTTGCAATGCTCGACGATCAGGGCATGGTATTCGTTGAACAGGTCAGCATCGGCGGGCAACCGGCTCATGAACAGATGGCGAATCTCCGCATAGCTCTCGCCGCCGGTCAGCAGCCCCAAGCGCCCCAGCAACCGCCGGGTATAGGCGTCGATCACGAAAGAGGGCCGGCCGCCGGCATAGAGCAGGATGGAATCGGCGGTTTCCGGACCCACTCCCTTGAGGGTCAGCAATTCGGCCCGTACCGCCTCCAAGGTGCCATCGAGGAGCGTCGCAAGACTTCCGCCATGCCGCTCCACCAGATAACGGGCGAACAATTGCAGACGCTCGGCCTTCTGACGAAAGAATCCTGCCGGACGAATCAAGGCTTCGAGCTGACCGAGCGGCAGTTGCAGAAGAGCTTCGGGGGTTAGAGAAATGGTCGCCTTCAGCGCGGCGATGGCCTGCTCGACATTGCGCCAGGCGGTGTTCTGGGTCAGGATGGCGCCGAGGACCACTTCCCAGGGACTGTCGGCCGGCCACCAGTGCAGTGGCCCGTAATATCCGGCCAAGGACCGGAAAAGTCGTTCGATACCCTGTTGTACTACCATGGGCGAGTCCTTCAACGCAGGCGGCGGGCCCGCCCCAGCACCGCCACGGCCACGGCTTCGGCGCCGCCCTGCAGCAGGGTGGCGGCACACTCCCGGGCGGTAGCGCCGGTGGTCAGCACATCGTCGATGAGCAGCACTCGGGCCCCGTCGAGGGGTTGCCGCACGACAAAGGCGCCCCGCAGATTGCGGCGACGTTCCTCGGCCGAAAGCCCCTGTTGAGAAGGCGTCGCCCGGGTTCGTTCCAGCAACCGGGCCGCCACCGGGCGATGCCATCGTCGTCCCAGAGTCCGGGCCAGCAACAGCGATTGGTTGTAGGTGCGTTGCCGCAGGCGTTCCCGGTGCAACGGCACGGGTACCAGCACCGCGGGCGCAAACTCGGTCACCGCCGCCCGCAAGCGTTCCGCCAGCAGAGTCCCCAGACAACGGTCCAGGCCGACGGCCTCCTGGTATTTGAACCGCTGCACGGCCAGGCGGAGCAGATCTTCGTAGCAACCGAGACTGCGGCACCAGGTGAAAGGCGGAGGCTGACGCAGGCAGACTTCGCAGAGATGGTCGCTGCCACCTTCGGTCAGAAAAGGTTCTTCGCAGAGGGGACAACGGGGTGATGGGATGGGGGAGATTGCCGTACGACAGGCAGGGCAGGCGGGAGGTACCGGCCGTTCGCTGAGAACCTGGCCGCACAGGGGGCAGGCCGGCGGCAGCCACCAGTCGAGGAAGCCGCGCAGTTCCCCTTGGAGGGCCGCCATCCAGCCTCGCCATCCGGCGCCCGGCGCCGTCATCAGGCTTCGATCAGGCTGCGTCCGGTCATCTCGGCCGGCGCCGGCAGATCCATCAACTCCAGGATGGTGGGGGCCAAATCGGCCAGTCGGCCCGACCGCAGGACCGCCTCGCGCCGGGTCGGATCGACCAGGATCAACGGCACCGGGTTGGAAGTATGGGCGGTATGGGGCGCGCCCTGGGCATCGACCATCTGTTCGCAATTGCCGTGATCGGCCGTGATCAGCAGACAGCCGCCGGCGGCCAATATCGCATCCGCCACCTGCCCGGTGCAGGCATCGACGGTTTCCATGGCCCGCACCGCCGCCGCCTCGACCCCCGTATGACCAACCATGTCGGGGTTGGCGAAATTCAGTATGATCAGATCGTATTCGCCCGATTCCACCCGACGCACTAGTTCAGCGGCCACCTCGGGGGCACTCATCTCCGGTTTGAGATCATAGGTCGCCACCTCGCGCGGCGAAGGAATCAGGACCCGATCCTCGTTGGCGAAAGGCGCTTCCCGGCCACCGTTGAAAAAGAAGGTGACGTGGGCATATTTCTCGGTTTCGGCGATGCGCAATTGCCGGCGCCCGGCTGCGGCCACGACCTCGCCGAGAATGTTGGGATAGGTCTCGGGGGGAAAAGCCACGGGCAGTTCGAAGGTGGCGTCGTATTCCGTCAGGCAGACGAAGCCGGCCAGTTGCGGCTTTCGCTGCCGGTCAAAGCCGGGAAACGCGGTTTCGGTGAGGGCCCGCGTGATCTCCCGTGCCCGGTCGGCGCGGAAGTTGAAGAAGATGATGCCGTCGTCATCCCCGATGAGGCCGCCCTCCGATCCGGCCCCCACCCGGCAAGGTTCGACAAACTCGTCCGTCTGGCCGGCCTGGTAGGCTGCGGTGATGGCCGCGGCGCTGTCGGGAAATTGCGGTCCGGCCCCCTGCACCATGGCGGCATAGGCCCGTTTCACCCGTTCCCAGCGGTTGTCGCGATCCATGGCCCAGTAGCGCCCCATGACCGTCACCACCCGCCCCAGGCCCTGTCGCGCCAGTTCCCGTTCCAGGTCGGCCAGGTAGCCGGCACCGCTCTGCGGCGGGGTATCGCGGCCATCCAGAAAAGCATGGATGCACAACTCCCCGATGCCTTGCTGCCGGGCCATCTCCACCAGGGCGAAGACGTGGCTGAGATGGGAATGCACCCCGCCGTCGGACAGCAGTCCCATCAGATGCAATGTGCCCTGCCGCCGACGCACCTTGTCCATGACTTCGACCAGAACCGGATTGCGAAAAAAATCCCCCTCTTCGATGCTGCGACCGATGCGGGTCAAATCCTGGTATACGATGCGCCCGGCCCCGATGTTGAGATGGCCGACCTCGGAGTTGCCCATCTGGCCGTCGGGCAGGCCGACATCGAGGCCGGAGGCCCGCAAACGGGTGTGGGGCCAGTCCTGCAGCAGGCCATCCAGGCGCGGGGTACGGGCCAGACAGACGGCGTTATGCGAACAGGAGGGATTGATGCCCCACCCATCGAGGATGACCAGAGCAACAGGTCGCGGTACCTGGCTGGTCATACGCCGATTTCTCCATGGTGAATCTCGCGCAGCGACAACGCCGGCGCCGGCTTGATGAACTCGCGCCCCGCCAGGCGGCAGGCATCCCAGGCGCCGCAGGCCGGACACCGCCCCTGCCAGTCGGCGGTTTCTACACCGCACCGTTCGCAGGCAAAGGCAAAGGCCAGCCGGCCGTTGGCCGCAACGGCCTGGCGGAACTCGCGAATGGCCATCTCCGGCCGATCGCGCCGGGCATGCACTTCCGCCAGCAGATGGTGCAACTGGGGAAAGTCGGCGCCGCTCTTTTCGATCTCGCTCAACAGCTCCAAGGCCTCATCGACCATTTCCAGGCGCAGGCAGAACTTGCCGTAGAACAGCCGCAAAAGCAAATCCTCCGGCCGCGCCTGCGCTGCTGCCCGGTAGAAAGCCAGCAAACCGCTTGGGTCCTCCGCAGCCAGGGCCAGCTCTTCGAGGCGGGACAGAAACACGCCCTGGCCGAACTGGTCGTAGCCCTGCTGCCAGACGGTGGCCGCCTCTTCATGGTTCTGCAGACCGCACAGGGCATCGCCGAGCAGCACCTGGGCCGGCGCATAGTCGGGGCGCTCCTTGACCAGCGACTTCAGCTCCGCGGCCGCCGAATCGAAACGGCTGTCCGCAAGGGCTTGGCGGGCTTTCTCGAGACGCAGCGCGGCGAGGGTGTCGGATTCCGTGGCCAGCACCGCTTCCGGCGCCTTCTTGACGATGCGACGCTGCAGATCGAGGGCTTCGCCCCAGCGCTCGCCGCGCATGTGCAGATCCCGCAGCCGTCGCAGGGCCTCGGCATTGTCGCCTTCGAGGGCCAGAATGCCGCGATAGGCGTTGAGCGCCTCTTCCGTCTGGCCGCCGGCCAGATAACCTTCGCCGAGCCGAAACAGCACTTCGAGATTGTCCGGAGCCAGTTTCTGAGCCCTCTGCAGGCAGCTGATGCTCTCCGTGGCGGCGCCTTCCAAGCGGTACAGTTTGGCCAGGGCCAGTACCACCTCGACGCGGGAAGCATCGAGATCCAGCGCCTTCTGCAACAGCCGCCGGGCTTTTTTGAAGTCACCGGAAAGAATCCGCTCGTTGCCCTGCTGGTAGAGACTGGAAACAGAGCGGGCCTTTTTCTCCCGCCGGCTGCGCCGCCAATCCTTGAGCAGATGGGCGATGGCGCCGTACAGATGAAACAGATAGCCGATCAGCAACCCGAGGAGCATGCTGCCCACCACCAGAACCGCCAGGGAGGTGGTGACCTCCTGGCCGGGCCAGAAGATGATGGCGACCTGTTCCGGATTGAGGTTGAAAAAGAAGATGAACATGGCCAGAAACAGGATCACCAGCAACAGAAATGCCATCAGGGTCATGATCGGCTCCTCGATTCTCCGCCTCCGGCTTGCGCCGGGATTATGGACAGCGGGCGGCATGCGCCGCGCTAACGGTTATGGTACGGTTCATTGCGCAGAATGGTCAGGCCCCGATAGAGCTGCTCCAGCAGCAGCAGGCGCGCCATCTGATGGGTCAGGGTCAGGCTCGACAGGGACCAGACCAGGTCGGCCCGCTGCCGGACGGCGTCGCTCAGCCCGTAGGCGCCGCCGATAATGAATACCAGTTCGGCGGTACCCTGCAGCATGTGCTTGCCCAGCAACTCGGCAACCCCTTCCGAGGTGTAGGAACGACCGCGTTCGTCCAGGGCGATGACCCAGGCCCCGTCCGGAACCTTATCCAGGATGCGGCGGCCCTCCCGCTCCTGGAGATAGGCCGGCTCGGCCCGGGCCGCCTTCTCCTCCTTCAACTCCAGCGTCCGCATCGGCAGGTAGCGCTGCAGGCGCCCCCCATAGTCCTCGGCGCCATCGCGCAGATAGGGCAGGGACAGGCGGCCGACGCAGACCAGGCTGAGCTTCATGCCCTCCCGGTCCGACCGGTTTCGGGCTCGGCATCCGGTATGGAAACTTCCGGGGCCTGTCGCCAGAGCCCTTCCAGATCGTAATACTGCCGCACCGGCTCCTGAAAGACATGCACCATGACATCCCCGTAATCGAGGAGAATCCAGCGCCCTTCCTGCTGACCCTCCACCGCCAGGGGGCGCAGTTCGTGATCCTTTTTCAGGCCGGTTTCGATGGACTCGGCGATGGCCTGCACTTGGCGGTCGGAGCGGCCGGAGACGATGAGCACGAAGTCGGTCAGGGAGGAAAGTCCCGTCACATCCAGCAAACGCAGATCAAAGCCCTTTTTTTCCAGGGCATAGGCGGCACAGAGCAGAGCTTCTTGTTTGGCGTGCAAAATTCAGCACCTTTCACGGCAACGGTAGAGACCGTGCCTGTCGATATAGTCGGCCACGGCGGCCGGCACCAGATAGCGCAGCGAACGGCCGGCGGCCACCAGCTTGCGGATATGGGTCGAAGAGATATCGAGGAATGTTTCGCTCAGAAAAATCACCCGGTTGCCGCTGCGATGCAGCAACCGCCCGCCTTGGTCATCGTAACAGAACTGGTCCTGGATGACAACGGGCAGCAGTCGCAAGGGATCATCGCCGGCGCTGCCGGGCCGGGCCGCCACCACCAGGTTGGCCAAGTCGAACAGCCGCGGATAGTCCTTCCAGATCTCCAGGCTACGGTAGGAGTCCATGCCGATGATGAAATAGAATTCGTCATCCGGATACTCTTCGCGCAGCAGTTCCAGGGTACGCACCGAATAGCTTTTGCCCGGCCGCCGCGCCTCCAGGTCGCTGACGGCGAACTGCGGGTGGTCGGCGATGGCCGCCCGGACCATGGCGCACCGATGGGCAAAGGGGATGTCGTCGGCCAGGGCCTTGTGGGGCGGCATGGCCGCCGGGATGAACAGCACCCGATCCAGCCCGCACAGTTCACGCACCTCTTCAGCCACCCGCAGATGGGCCAGATGGATGGGGTTGAAGGTGCCCCCCAGAATGCCGAGCTTGGCGGTCACCCTCAGGCCCGGACCTGGCCGTCCCCGAAGACGATGAACTTGCGGGTGGTCAAATCTTCCAGACCCATGGGACCGAAGGAATGCAGCTTGGTAGTGGAAATGCCGATCTCGGCGCCCAGACCGAACTGGTTGCCGTCGGAAAAACGCGACGAGGCATTGACCATCACCACGCTGGAATTGATCTCGCGCAGAAAACGCTGTGAATTGGCATAGTCGCGGGTGACGATGACCTCGGTGTGCAGGGAGCCGTAGCGCTGGATATGGGCGATGGCCTCATCCAGACCGTCGACCACCTTGACCGCCAGGATCAGATCCAGGAATTCGGCGCCCCAATCCTCCTCGACGGCCGCCTTGATGTTCGGGGCATGCTGCCGGGTGGTCGGGCAACCGCGCAGTTCGACACCGAGGGCGGCCAGGGTCGCGGCAATGCGCGGCACGAAGGTCGCCGCGGCCGCCCGGTGAACGAGCAGGGTTTCCATGGCGTTGCATACCCCCGGTCGCTGCACCTTGGCGTTGATGCAGATCTTTTCCGCCATGTCGAGGTCGGCATCGGCGTCGACGAAGGTATGGCAGACCCCCTTGTAGTGCTTGATGACCGGGATGCGGGAGTTTTCGCTGACAAAGCGGATCAGCCCCTCGCCACCGCGGGGAATGATGAGATCGATGTACTCCTCCAGCTGCAGCAGTTCCGTCACCGCCGCCCGATCCGTGGTGGTGACCACCTGCAGGGCGCCGTCCGGCAGCCCCATGGCCGTCAACTGGCCCTTGAGGATGGCGCCGATGGCGACGTTGGAATGAATCGCCTCGGAGCCGCCGCGCAGTACCACGGCGTTACCGCTCTTCAGGCACAGACCGGCGGCATCGGCGGTGACGTTGGGCCGCGACTCGAAAATGATGCCGATGACCCCCAGGGGAATGCGCATGCGACCGACCTGAATGCCGCTGGGACGGCGCCACATGCCGGTGATCTCGCCGACGGGATCGGGCAGTTCCGCCACTTCCCGCAAACCGTCCGCCATGGCCCTGATACGGTCCGCATCGAGGCGCAACCGATCAAGCATGGCCGTGGACAGGCCTTTTTCGCGGCCGTTGGCGAGGTCCTTGGCATTGGCCTCGATGAGAGCCGGTGTTTCCCGCTCCAGGGCCTCGGCCATGCGCCGCAGCAGATCGTTCTTGACGGTGGTGGACAGCTGCGCCAGAGTTCTCGACGCGTCCCGGGCCTGGCCGGCCAACTGCAGCATTTCCTCCCGCAGGGTCATTGTTTGTCTCCTTGTAACTGCTCACTTGACGGCCTCGGAGCCCCCCCGCTGACCGGGGCGCGAAAACCTGCTCCATGGCTGCTGACTTAGTTCGTTTGCTCGACAGTCTCGCTGGTCAGCGTACCGCCACCACCATGTTGTCCCGATGCACCACTTCGTCGCCGTACTTGTAGCCGAGCAGGGCTTCGATCTCGGCCGAATTGTGCCCCATGATACGGAGCAGTTCCTGGCTCGAATAGCCGACAATGCCTTTGGCGATTTCCCGTTTCTGCTCATCGCAGATACGCACCGCATCACCGCGTTCGAAATGGCCTTCCATGGCCTTGATGCCGGAAGGCAGCAGACTTTTGCCCTTGTCCAACAACGCCCGGCGGGCCCCCTCATCGACCAGCAGGGTGCCGCGACTGCGCTTGGAGAAAGAAATCCAGTGCTTGCGGGAGCTGAGGCGCTGCCGCACGGGCAGAAAGAAGGTCCCCAACTCCTCGCCGGCCAGAACGCGCGGCAGGATTTCCGGCAGACGACCATTGACGATGATGGTGCCGACCCCATAGAGACTGGCGCGTTTGGCGGCCTCGACCTTGGTGGCCATGCCGCCGGTGCCGACCATTGAACCGGCGCCACCGGCCATGGCTTCGATCTCCGGAGTCACCTGCTCCACCAGGGACAGTCTGCGCGCCTCGGGGTTGGTCTTGGGATTGCTGTCGTAAAGACCGTCGACGTCGGACAGGATCACCAGCAGATCGGCCTCCGCCAGGCTGGTGATCAGGGCAGACAGGTTGTCGTTGTCGCCGAAGCGGATTTCCTGAACCACCACCGTGTCGTTTTCATTGATGATGGGCGTAACCCGGTATTCGAGCAGGGTCATGAGGGTGTTGCGGGCATTGAGAAACCGGCGCCGGTTGGCCAGGTCATCCCCGGTCAGCAGAATCTGCGCCACCACCCGGTTGTAGGGCTGAAAGGCTTCCTTGTAGGCCCGCATCAGGCGACTCTGGCCGATGGCGGCGGCGGCCTGCTTGAGAACGATGGTCGGCGGCCGGCCGACGATGCCCAGGGCACCCTTGCCCGTGGCCACGGCCCCGGACGAGACCAGGACCACCTCCATGCCTTGGTCCCACAGGGTACAGATGTCCTTGGACAGGGCCCGGATAACCTCCAGGTCAAGCCCGTCCTGGCCGAAGATAACCCCGCTGCCGACTTTCACCACGACCCTTTTGACCGAGCCGAGAAGTTCCCCGCGCATCCCTCGATTCCTTTTCGGAGTTGGCAGTAATGGCTGTTTAAAAAACCGGGCAATTGTTCGCCAACAGGTCTCGTGCCCTCCACGCCGTAGGTGCCTGGCGCCCGGAGGGCAACCGCCAAGCCCCAGGCATGGGTTCATGCGGCCCTCGGCGTGGGGGCGCAAGACCCATCTCCACAGCTGTTGAACAGTGCTCAAACCGGTACGATTCTAGTCACCGGCCAAAGCCCTTGTCAAGGCATCGGCGGGGTTCCGGAAGAGGTTTCCGCCGGGCGCCGCAAGGCCTCCAGCTGTTCGCCTACAACGTGGACCAGCTCCTTCACCCCTTCGCCGGTCACCGCCGAGAGGGCAAAGCAACGCCGGCCGCGAGCGGCAAACAGCGCCTGCACCTCCGGCACCTGCTCGCGCACCTCGGAGACATCGAGCTTGGTCAGCACCACCAACTGCGGTTTCTCCAACAGTTGCGGATTGTGCCGGGCCAATTCCTGATTGATCATGTCGAACCGCTCCAGGGCCTGGTCCGGCAGCAATTCGGAAACATCGAGCAGATGCAGGAACAGGTCGGTGCGCTCCACATGGCGCAGAAAACGGGTGCCGAGGCCGTGCCCCTCGCTGGCCCCTTCGATGAGGCCCGGGATATCGGCCATGACGAAACTCTTGAAACTGCCGTAACGCACCACCCCCAGATTGGGCACCAGAGTGGTGAAGGGATAGTCGGCTATTTTTGGTCGGGCCGCGGATACCGCCGCGATGAGGGTCGATTTGCCGGCATTGGGCAGGCCCACCAGGCCGACATCCGCCAGCAGCTTCAGTTCCAGCCGCAACCAGCGCTCCTCCCCCGGGAGCCCCGGCTGCACATGGCGCGGCGCCCGGTTGGTACTGGTTACGAAGCGGGCGTTGCCGCGTCCGCCCAAACCGCCACGGGCCGCCACGAAGGTCTGGCCGGCCTCTTTCAAATCGGCCAGCAGTTCCCCCGTGGCGTCATCGTACACCAGCACGCCCGGCGGCACCCGGATCTCGCGATCGGCGCCGTTACGGCCATGACGGTTCTTGCCCATGCCGTGCCCGCCGCGCTCCGCCTTGTAGTGCACCTGATAACGCAGATCCAGCAGGGTGCCGAGACCCTCGTCGACCCGAAATCGGACCTCACCGCCGTTGCCGCCATCGCCGCCGTCGGGTCCGCCCAGGGGGATGAACTTTTCGCGGCGGAAGGACAGGCAGCCGCGCCCGCCATCACCGGCGACCACATGGATTTTAACTTCATCGACAAATTTCATGGATTCCGTTTATTCGTTTCAGCCGCAGACAGAAAAAGCAGAAAAGCCCGAAGCTCTCCATAGGGAACCCCGGGCCTTTCTCAAGCAGGTCGACAAACCGGTAAAGCCGTTCGCAGAGAACGTCTTATCCGGCGAAAACACTGACCTTTTTCTTGTCCTTGCCTTTGCGTTCGAACTTCACCACGCCGTCGATGAGGGCGAACAGGGTGTAATCCTTACCGCACCCGACATTGTTGCCGGGATGAATGGTCGTGCCGCGCTGCCGCACCAGGATCGAGCCCGCCGTCACCTGCTGACCGCCGAAGCGCTTGACGCCCAGGCGTTTGCCGGCGCTGTCGCGACCGTTCTTGGAACTGCCACCGGCTTTCTTGTGAGCCATGGAAAACCTCCTTTGCGTCCATCCGCAAATGCCGGATGGATACTCCTTACGCCTCGATGCCTGTAATTTTCAGGCGGGTGATGGGCTGACGGTGTCCGTAGGTCTTGCGATAGCCCTTGCGCCGCTTGGAGTGGAACACCAGGACTTTTTTGTCCTTGTCCTGCTCGACAATGCGGGCGACGACTTTCGCGCCAGGCAATAGAGGTGTTCCGATCTTAACCTCTTCTCCGCCGACCATGAGGACCTCGTTCAGCTCCACCGTGTCACCAACCGCACCTGCGAGCTTTTCGACCTTCACCAGGTCTCCTTCGGAAACTTTGTACTGCTTTCCTCCGGTCTTGATCACCGCATACATACCCGTTCACCTCACTTTCCCTTTTATCTGGCTTTCGCCGAAGGCGCACTATAGATCCGGAACTTTCCGACTGTCAAGGGAAAACCTCAGCTGGAAACCAGCTCGAACTGTTCCTGGTGAAAATCGAAGCGGGCGGTAATGACAATCTGCTTGCCGAAGGTCCTTTCCAGTTCATCCACCGCCTGCCGCTCCTCGTCGCAGATCAGGGCCGCTACCGCGGGATGCACCAGCAACGTGACCTGGCGTTCGGCGCGATGGAGAATTTCACGCCGCAGTTCCCGGAAAATTTCATAGACCATGGTCGGCCGACTCTTGACGTAGCCCTTGCCTTCGCAGTACGGGCAAGGCTCGCACAGGGTCCGGGTGAGGTTTTCGCGCACCCGCTTGCGGGTCATTTCCACCAGACCGAGTTCGGAAATCTTCAGGATATTGGTCTTGGCGCGATCCCCCTTGAGGGCCTCCTCGAGGGCCATGTGCACCTTTTCGCGGTGGGCCTCCTTTTCCATATCGATGAAATCGATGATGATCAGCCCGCCGATGTTGCGCAGCCGCAACTGGTAGGCCACCTCCCGTACCGCTTCCAGGTTGGTCTTGAGGATGGTGTCCTCCAGATTGTGCTTGCCGACAAAGCGCCCGGTGTTGACGTCGATGGCAGTCAGGGCCTCGGTCTGTTCGATGATGATGTAGCCACCGCTTTTCAGCCAAACCTTGCGGCCCAGGGCGCGGGCGATCTCCACTTCGAGGCCGAAGGCGTCGAACACCGGTTCCTGCCCCTGGTAGTGTTCGATGGCGTACTGCAGGCGGGGCATGAAGGTCTCGATGAAGCGGATGATCTTGTCGTGTTCGCGCCGCGAGTCGACCACGATGCGCTGCACGTCCTCGGTGAGAATGTCACGCAATACCTTGCTGGTCACATCGAGATCGGAGAAGATCAGGCAGGGTGCCTTGTTGCTGTCCCGGATGGAGGTGATGTCCTGCCATAGACCGGCCAGAAAATCGCGATCGGCGCGCAGGTCCTCCTCGCTTTTGCCTTCCGAGGCGGTGCGGACGATAAAGCCGGAACCGGGCGGCCGGATGGCCTCGATAATACCGCGCAGACGCTCCTTTTCCTCTTCGTTTTCGATGCGTCGCGAAATGCCGATGTGGTCCACCGTCGGCATGTAGACCAGATGCCTTCCCGGCAGGGAGATGTGGGAGGTGATACGGGCGCCTTTGGTGCCGATGGGTTCCTTGGAAACCTGGACCAGCACCTCCTGCCCTTCCTGCAGCAGATTCTCGATGGGCGGCAGGGTCGCCACCTCCCGGCCGTCTTCTTCCGGCAACCGGACGCCGTTGTCGCCTTCATCGACGAAACGCTCCACCGCCTTCATTTCATCGAGCACATCCGCTACGTAAAGAAAAGCCGCTTTTTCCAGGCCGATATCGACAAAGGCGGCCTGCATGCCGGGCAGGACCCGAATGACCCGTCCCTTGTAAATGTTGCCCACAATCCCCCGTTCCCGGGTACGCTCGATGTACAACTCGGCAATGTGGCTGTTCTCGAGGAGCGCCACCCGGGTTTCGTGGGACGTCGTATTGATGACCAGTTCCTTGGTCATGAAACCTCCCTGTGCAGCAAAGAAATCGAAAATGCCTGACGGCAAGGGATTAAAGCCATGCGCTGCCCCGGTCGTCTGCAAGACAATGAATCTAATTATAAACCAGATTTCGCATCCGAGCCGCAGCTCAGTGCAAACGCACCGACAGCTTGCGTATCGGCAGATGGGCTACCTCATCCTGATTCAGCGCCAGCAGCCAGGCCGCCACCGGCACCGGACTGCCCTTGCTCAGGGTCAGCCACAAGGCCCCGTCGCGGCGCTCCGCCTCCAGCACCCCGGCGCGCAGGTCAAGGGTCTGCAACCGGCCCTTTTTGAGCCGCTCCACCGGCACCTCGGCAGCGGTCAGAAAAGCCGCCAGACGGTCATCCAGGCCCTGTTCGAGCCCTTCCGGCAATTGAATGCGATAGGTCGAGGCAGCGATACAGCAGGACGGCGCCGGCGTCGACCAGGCCACCTCCTCGGCGCCCAGAACGGCAAAGCCTCCCGGCAGTTCGGCATTCAGCGCCGCGGCCAATACCTCGGCAGCCATGGGCCGCGACAATTTGATGTCGATGACCTCGGCGTCGCTTTCCACTCCGGTCGGCAGGGCATCGGGAAACGACACCTGCGGAGCAGGATGAAAGCCGGCCGAAAACCGCACCGGAATGTCCGCCCGGCGAATGGCCCGATGCAGCACGGTCATAAATTCGAGATGGCTCACGAACCGGGCCGCCCCGGCCTTGCTCACCAACAGCCGCACCTTGGCCGGCTGCTCGGCCGCCGTCTCCGGCGGCGCCTGCTCCGCAGCAACGAAATCGGGAACCGCCAGTTGCGGTCGCAGGGTCTCGAAATCGCACACCCCGCAGCCGGCGCAGTCGCCGTGGCGGCAGTCCGGGGTATAGACGCCGGCGAGGGCCCGTTCCCGCTCCGCCAGGAAAAAGGCCTTGGGGATGCCGCTGTCGATATGATCCCAGGGCAGCACCTCGTCCGGCTGCCGCTGCCGCAGATACCAGTCCGGATCCAGGCCGCAGTCGGCGAAGGCCTGCTGCCAGAGATCGAAGCGAAAGTGATCGCGCCAGCCGTCGAAACGGCAGCCCAGCTCCACGGCCCGTTCCAGGACCGCGCCCAGGCGCCGGTCGCCGCGGGCGAAAACCCCTTCGATAAAGGACATGGGTGCTTCGTGCCACTTGAAGCGCAGCTTTTTGCCGCGCAGGGCCTCCCGCAGGCGCTCCTGCTCGGCCAGGGTTTCGGCCATGCTCAGCTGCCGCTCCCACTGGAAGGGGGTGTGGGGCTTGGGCACGAAGGTCGAGACGGCAACATTGACGTCGGCGCCGCCGCTGCCCTTGCCGGCGCGCTTGACCTGGGCCGCCAGATCGACGATGGCGGCCCGGTCCTGGGCCGTTTCCGTGGGCAGGCCGATCATGAAATAGAGCTTGATCAGCCGCCAGCCCAGCCCGAAGGCGGTACGCGCCGTTGCCAGCAGATCCTCTTCCGTGATGCCCTTGTTGACCACCTGGCGCAGGCGCTCGCTGCCGGCCTCCGGCGCCAGGGTGAAGCCGGTTTTGCGTACTTTGCGGATCTCCTCCATCAACTCCCCGGTCAGGGAACCGACCCGCAGACTGGGCAGGGACAGAGCCACCCGCTGTTCGCGGTAGCGATCCATGAGCGTCTTGAGCAACTCGCCGATATGGCTGTAGTCCCCCGTCGACAGGGAGAGCAGGGAAACTTCTTCATAACCGGAACAACCGAGGGCCGCAGCGATGATGTCGGAGATGGTTGCCGGATTGCGCTCCCGCACCGGCCGCGAAATGAAGCCGGCCTGACAGAAGCGGCAGCCGCGGGTACAGCCGCGGGCAATCTCCACCGCCACCCGATCGTGAACCGTATTCATGAAGGGGACGATGGGCCGGGTCGGATAGAAGGCGCGATTCAGATCTGCCACCACCCGCCGCCGAATCTGCTCGTAGCCCGGCCGCAAAGGCCGGATGGCAGCCAGACGGCCATCCGGTTGATAATCGACGGCGAACAGGGCCGGCACGTAAACCCCTTCGATGGCCGCCAGGCGCCGATAGAGAGCGGCCCGATCCTCGCCGGCCGCCTTCGACACCCGCAGCGCCTCGGCCAGGTCCACCACCGCCTCCTCCCCGTCACCGACCACGGCACAATCGATGAAGTCGGCCAGGGGTTCGGGATTGAAGGCCCCGGGACCGCCGACCACAATCAGCGGATGGTCCGCGTTGCGCTGCGCACGGCGGCGCGGCAGGCCCGCCAAATCCAGCATGTTGAGCACATTGGTATAGGATAGTTCGTATTGCAGGGTAAAGCCGACGGCATCGAACCGGGCCAGGGGGCGACTGGTTTCAAGGGTCTCCAGCGGCAACCCGGCGGCGCGCATGCGTGCCTCGAGATCGGGCCAGGGTGCGTAGACCCGCTCCGCCGCCACCCAGGCCAGGGCATTGAGCCGGTGATACAGCAGCGGCAAACCGATGTGGCTCATGCCGACTTCATACACATCGGGAAAGGCGAGGGCAAAACGCACCTCGACCTGCGCCGCATCCTTGCAGACACTGCCGCGCTCGCCGCCCAGGTAGCGGGAGGGCCGGGCGACCTGCTGCAACAACTGGTCTAATTTCATAATTTCGTAACATCCATGGGTAAAATGCTTACAAGGTCAGCGTTTATACCATGGTCTTTCCCCGGGAAACAACCTTGCCCGCGGCCGCGGCCGAAATCCGGTCGCTGCCGGCCGCCCGGAGAGGGGATTTGAAACCCGCCGGCCGGTATGCTAACATCGCCGAATCCGCGATTCGCCACCGAATCCGGACCCGAAGAAAGGATACCCCAACATGCTCGAAAAGCTCGCCATCGAGGCCGATCTCCATGTCCATACCGTGGCCTCCGGTCACGCTTTCAGCACCATCAACGAAATCGCCCTGGAGGCCGCCGAACGGGGCCTCAGAGCCGTCGGCATGACGGATCACGGTCCGGCCCTGCCGGGCGGCCCCCACTACTATCATTTCGCGACCTTGAATTTCATCCCCCCCTACCTGCGGGGCGTTCGCATCCTGCGCGGTGTTGAGGCCAACATCGTGGCCATCGGCAAATTGGACCTGCCCGACACCATGCTCGATCAACTGGAACTGATCCTGGCCGGCTTTCATCCGGCCTGCGGTTTCGATCAGCGCGGCATGCGGGACAACACCCGCGCCGTTCTCGCCCTGATGGATAAACGCCGGGCCCACATCATCTGCCACCCCGGCAACCCCGAGTATCCCCTCGACTACGAAGTCATTGCCCGCCATGCCGCCCTTACCGGCACCGCCCTGGAACTGAACAATTCCTCCTTTTCCATGAGCCGCGCCGGCAGTGCCGACAATTGCCGCCACATCGCGCGACTCTGCGCCCGCTTCGGCACCCCCGTCGCCCTCGGCAGCGACGCCCATATCGCCCAGGGCATCGGCTATTTCGACGATGCCCTCCAGGCCTTGGAGGAGGCCGGCGTCGCCGCCGAGCAGATTGTCAACCGCACCCTGGCTTCGACCCTGGAATTTCTCGGCCTTCCCGCCTGATCGCCAGGCCCTATCCGACGCCGCCGCAACGGCGCAAAAACCCGGCAAAAGCCCTTGCAGGCCTTGTTTAATTATGCTAAACATCGAGCATTGTTCGGCAATCCTGCCATGGAATGGAGGCCTTTTGCATGGATATCGAAATCTGTCCCCTGGAGACGTTGAAACCGCGCCTCGCCGATGAATCCAAACTGGTTTTCGGCCGCCAGTTCAGCGACCGCATGTTCCTCATGGAATACGATGCCGGCCAAGGCTGGCATTCGGCCCGCATCAAGCCCTACGGTCCCTTCACCCTCGATCCGGCGGCCCTGGTGTTGCACTACGGCCAGGAGATCTTCGAAGGCCTCAAGGCGTTTCGGCGCCAGGACGGCAGCATCGCCCTGTTTCGTCCGGCGGACAATATTCATCGCTTCAACAAAAGCGCCCGGCGCATGTGCATGCCGGAGGTCGATGAGGCCTTCTTCCTGCGTGCCATCAAGGACCTGGTTCGCCTGGAAGCCGACTGGGTGCCGCGCAGCGAGGGCACCAGTCTCTATATCCGGCCGACCATGATCGCCACCGAAGCGGTACTGGGCGTCAAGCCCGCCGCCCGCTACTACTGTTACGTCATCCTGTCGCCCGTCGGACCCTATTACAAGGGCGGCTTCCAACCGGTCAAAATCTGGATCTCGGACAGCTATACCCGCAGCGCGCCCGGCGGCACCGGCGAAGCCAAAACCGGCGGCAATTATGCCGCCAGCCTGCTGGCCGCCCAGGAAGCGGCGGCACGCGGCTTCGACCAGGTACTGTGGCTCGATGCCGTGGAACGCCGCTATGTCGAGGAAGTCGGCAGCATGAACATCTGTTTCGTGGTGGACGGCACCCTGGTCACCTCGCCGCTGCATGGCACCATCCTCGACGGCATCACCCGGCGTTCGGTCCTGACCCTGGCCCGGGAAATGGGCCTGGCGGTGGAAGAACGGGCCCTCAGCGTGGACGAACTCCTCGACGGCGCCGCCAACGGCCGCATCAGCGAGAGTTTCGGCACCGGCACCGCGGCGGTGGTCAGTCCCGTCGGCCAACTGACCTACCGGGACCGCACCGTCACCATCAACAACAACCAGGTCGGCCCCCTCACCCTGAAACTGTACGAAACCCTGACCGGCATTCAGTATGGACGCCTGGCCGACAACCACGGCTGGATCGAACCCGTCTAAAAAATCCGGCGGCCCCTGTCGGCGGCCGTGTTTTCGGACCACCAAGTTCTGCCGACTGCCAACCATGACCGCGGGCCGTCATCCTCGATGACGGCCCGCTTCATTTCGCCTGGATCCCAGGCAGCCCTGCCCTTTTTTTAGGCAAAAACCTTCCATCTTTTCCCTGACCGCCACCCAACACACTGAAATCACAATTATAAATTATTGGTACGGTGCTTGCCTATGGATTGGTCTCAGGGCGCCGCAATGACTGCGGGTCCGGTTTTCATTCCCATGCAACGGAGCAACGGAGGTTGAGCAATGACCCGCATCGGTTGTGTTTTTTGCACCCCCCCGGCGTCCCGGCACCTATCGGCCCTGGCTGCAACCTGCCGGGCCGTGGCCTGGTCGCCCCCGATTCCGACCCGAAGCCGATCCGGAACCGGATCATACTGAACCACCGCCATATCAGTGCCCAGGTTCGCCCAACCTTTTCAACGCTTTCACAACGAGGTCAAACAATGTTCAGAATATGGAAACTTGCCATCATGGCCGTGCTTCTCACGCCCGCCCTGGCCCTGGCCGAAGAGGCTCCGGTCAGCGACGTCACCTTCATCCTCAACACCTTCTCCTTTCTGATCAGCGGCGTCCTGGTCATGTGGATGGCCGCCGGCTTCGCCATGCTCGAATCGGGCCTGGTGCAGAGCAAGAACGTCGCCATCATCTGCCTGAAAAACATCGCCATCTTTGCCATCGCCAGCGTGCTCTATTACCTCATCGGCTACAACCTCATGTATAGCGGGGTGGATGGCGGCTTCATCGGCCAACTCGGCCTCTGGTTCGCCGACGATGCCGCCGCCAAGGGCGGGGATTTCGCCCTCGGCCACACCGCCGGGTCGGATTGGTTTTTCCAGATGGTGTTCGTCGCCACGGCGGCATCGGTGGTTTCCGGTACCGTTGCCGAGCGCATCAAGCTCTGGCCGTTTTTGACCTTCTGCGCCGTACTGACCGCCATCATCTACCCCATCCAGGGCTCCTGGACCTGGGGCGGCGGCTGGTTGAGCAACCTGGGCTTTGCCGACTATGCCGGCTCCAGCATCGTTCATTCCGTCGGCGGCTGGTCGGCCCTGACCGGTGCCATCATTCTCGGCGCCCGCAAAGGCAAATATCGCAAGGACGGCAGCGTCAACGCCATTCCCGGCTCCAATCTCACCCTGGCCACCCTCGGCACCTTCATTCTCTGGATGGGCTGGTTCGGTTTCAACGGCGGCTCGGCCCTGGCCCTCGGCACCGTCGACGCGATCCTTGAACAGTCCACGGTCTACATCAATACCAACATGGGGGCCTGCGGCGGCCTGATTGCCGCCATGCTGCTGCTGCAGATCCTGTACAAAAAAACCGACCTGACCATGTCCCTCAACGGCGCCCTGGCCGGCCTGGTGAGCATCACCGCCGGGCCCGTCACGCCCTCCCCCCTCGGCGCCATCCTCATCGGCGCCGTCGGCGGCTGCCTGGCGGTGCTGGCCGTACCCTTCTTTGACCGGCTGAAGATCGATGACGTGGTCGGCGCCCTGTCGGTACACCTGGTGTGCGGCATCTGGGGAACCCTGGCGGTGCCCTTCACCAATCCGGAAGCCAGCTTCCACATCCAGCTGCTCGGCGTGGCCTCCATCGGTGCCTTTGTCGTCCTGTGCACCTCTCTGGTCTGGTTGGCCCTGAAGTACACCGTCGGCATTCGGGTTTCCGAAGACGAGGAATACGCCGGTTCGGACACCACCGAACTGGGCCTGGAGGCCTACCCGGAGTTCGGGCAGGGTTCCAGCAAGGTACGTCACCGCTAACTAAACCAAAGCCACCGCGTCGGTTCACGAACATTCCGGCTCCGAGCCGGCCCTGGCGGCCGGAGCCGGACCAAACCTTACCCACCCCGGGTGCTGGCCCGGCCCTCTGCTCCCGGAGGCGCCGGGCAATTTTTTAAGTAATCAAACAACACACTCAGTGTAGACCGTCCTGCCACCAGCCCATCCCCAGACGTTCCAGACGATCCCCCAACTCCACGCCATTCAAGTATAAATTATTGTTTTTACAAGTTTTTAAATCAGGCAACCAAGAACACACTGACTCTCGGCACGCATCTCCATATTGGCATTCAATTTGCTAAAGAGTAGTATCCGGGCCATTTGGGCCGGCCAATTCCGTTTACACCCGTCACCAGGAGGTTGCATTACATGTGTCGCATAGGAGCCATCAAAAGTCGCCACTACGTGCATCCCAGCCAAGCCCTGCTGCTGATGCAATCACAGCAGGAAGGCCATGACAACTCCGGTTTCGCCATGGTCATGCAGGATCTGGGAGGCATCTTCGAGGCTTACAAGCATCTGCCCACCCTGTCGCTGGCCTGTACCGATACCGGCCTGAAAATTGCCGAGGACCTGCTGCACGCCAAGGGGTTCCGCCGGGTCTATCAATGGGTACCGGACACCAATCGGAAACCGGGCCTGGACATCATGGCCATGCCCAATTACGTGTTTCAGACCTTCGATTATCCGGAGCCCTATCGGACCGCGGAACCGAAGGTCAAGGAAGAACTGCTGGTCGGCACCCGCCTGCAGCTGCGGGCCGCCCTGGAGGAGAACGAGACCGGCTTCGCCTACTCCTTCTGGCCGGACGTCATCACCCTGAAAGAGATCGGCGATCCGCGGGACATCGGCACCTTCTTCAACCTCTGGAAGGCGGACGACAACTTCACCGCCAAGGTGATCACCGCCCAATGCCGGCAGAACACCAACTACGCCATCGTCCGCTATGCGGCCCATCCCTTCTTCCTGCAGGGCTACACCGCGCTGGCCAACGGCGAGAACACCTTCTATCAAAAGAACAAGGAATTCCAGCAGTCCCTGAACCGGGGCTACATCGGCTTCGAGTCAGACTCCCAGTGCTTTCTCTACACCCTGCACTACCTGCACCGGGAACTCGGCTGGCCGCTCTCCTACTACAAGCACGTGATTACACCGTTGCCCTTCGAGGACGTGGTCAAGCGGGAGGATCAGCAGCAGTTGCTGGCCATGCGCCAGTCCCTGGCGCACCTGGAAATCAACGGCCCCAACACCATCATCGGCGTGCTGCCCGACAACACCCTGTTCACCTGCTGCGACGCCAAGAAACTGCGGCCGGTGGTGGTCGGCCGGGATGCGGACACGGTGGTCATCTCTTCCGAAGCCTGCGGCATCAACGAGGTACTCCCGGACCGCAACTGGGAGACGGACATCTACCCCAATGAACGTGAAATCGTAGTCATCGACGACACCCTGGAGGTCCAGAGATGGAAACAGTAAAAATAAACGACCTCGCCTGCAACGATCTGCCCTGGAAGATCCACTACGATCCGGTTCGCTGCACCCTGTGCGGATCCTGCATCGCGGCCTGCACCTTCGAAGCCATCGGCCCCAAGATGGAACGGCGCCGGATCACCTACACCGAAAGCGAAACCCCGGAACCGAAAACCCGCTTTTCGGCCCAGCCGGTCATCGCCCAGCGCAATGTCATCAAAAATTTCTGTCGCGGCTGCGGCGTCTGCGAACGGGTCTGCCCCAACAGCGCCATCCGCGCGGAGCGCAATCCTGACTCCCGTTTCAACGTCGTCTATCAGACGGCAACGGCCAGCGGCCCGAAACGCGGCGGCCGCAACAACCTGGAAAACCAGGCCCGCACCCTGGATACCATCCGCGTCGGCCGCATCTCGCAGATGACCGACCCGAGCCTGGACGCCCAGCGTCATACCTTCGACTGCCGGGCACCCCTGGGCCGCATCCTGCCGGCCAAGGGCCTGCCGTTCCAACAGGTCGGCGAGAACCGCCTGGAGCAGAGCGGCCAGACCCCGCCGGTGCGCTGGATCTATCCGGTCATCATCGGCGACATGTCCATCGGCGCCCTCTCCTGGCGCATGTGGGAAGCGGTGGCCATGGCCGTCGCCTACCTCAACGAGGAATGCGGCCTGCCGGTGCGCATGTGCTCCGGTGAAGGCGGCATGCCGGTGCGACTGCTGAAGAGCAAGTACCTCAAGTACATGATCCTGCAGATCGCTTCCGGCCACTTCGGCTGGAATCGCATCATCAAGGCCATGCCCCACATGGTCGAGGATCCGGCCGGCGTGCTCATCAAAATCGGCCAGGGCGCCAAGCCCGGCGACGGCGGCCTGCTCATGGCGGCCAAGGTGGCGTCCCACATCCAGGCGATTCGCGGCGTGCCCAAGACCGACCTGCTGTCGCCGCCCAACCACCAGGGTCTGTACTCCATCGAGGAGAGCGTGCAGAAGATGTTCCTCTCCTTCAACGCCGCCTTCAAGTTCCGCGTGCCGGTGGCCATCAAGGTGGCGGCCAGCGCCACCTCGGTGTCGGTGTTCAACAACCTGGTGCGCGACCCCTACAACATCGTCGGCGGGTTTTTCCTCGACGGCATCGACGGCGGCACCGGCGCGGCCCACGACATCTCTCTCGACCACACCGGCCACCCGGTGGTGAGCAAGCTGCGCGACTGCTACCTGGCCGCGGTGGCCCAGGGCCGGCAGGGCCAGATTCCCCTGTGGGCGGCGGGCGGCCTCGGCAAGACCGGCAACCTGGCGGCCGACGCCTTCAAGATGTTCTGCCTCGGCGCCAACGGCGTCTTCACCGGCAAGCTGATCCTGCAGATGGCCGGCTGCCTCGGTAACGACCACGGCCGCTGTAATGCCTGCAACACCGGACTTTGCCCGGCCGGCATCACCACCCAGGAACCAGTATTGGCCAAACGCCTCGATCCGGAGCGGGTTGCCGAGAACATCGTCAATTACTTTTTGGCCATGGACGTGGAACTGCGTAAGCTCATGGCCCCCATCGGCAACTCCTCCCTGCCCGTCGGCCGTTCCGACTGCCTGGTCTCCACCGACAAGGCCGTCGCCGATCGCCTGCAGGTTCAGTACGTCTGCTAAGGAGGTTTCAGATCATGGCAGCCTATATCAAAGGTTTTGACGACAACAATCAGCGCATCTCCACCCAGCAACTGCTGCAGAAGATATATGCCGCCCTGGAAGCGGGAGAGACCGAATTCGAAGTGTTGGCCTCGGGCCATCACGACATCGGCGGCCCGCTCTGGACCTCGGACGGCACGCCCCTGAAGTTCACGGTCCAGAATCCGGGACAGCGGGTCGGTGCCTTCGGCCTCGAGGGTACGGAAATCGTCATCAACGGTCCGGCGCCGGCCGATGTCGGCTGGCTCAACGCCGGCGCCACGGTGGTTCTCAAGGGCGACGGCGGCGACACCACCGCCCACTGCGCCGCCAGCGGCAAGATCTACGTCGCCGGCCGCGGCGGCACCCGCACCGGCTCGCTGATGAAGCACGACCCGTCCTATGCGCCGCCGGAGTTGTGGATCCTGAAAAACACCGGTTCCTTCTCCTTCGAGTTCATGGGCGGCGGCATCGGCGTGGTATGCGGCGTCGACAGCGAGCAGTTTGAATCGGTGCTCGGCGACCGCGGCTGCGTCGGCATGGTCGGCGGCACCATCTACGTTCGCGGGCCGGTCAAGGGGCTGTCCAATGACGTCTGGCTGCTCGATCTCGATGAAGGTGACCGGGAATTTCTCACCACCAACATGCCCGTCTTCCTGGGCAAGATCGACAAGTCGCAGTTGCTGGCGGAACTGACGGATTTTTCCCAGTGGAAGAAGATCGTCGCCAAGACCTACCAGGAGCGTCAGACCGTCGAGCGCATCACTTTGCGCGAATTCCGCCTCGGCAAATGGGTGGAAGGCGGCATCTTCGGCGATGTGGTCAGCGACGACTACGATCTGGTGGCGGGCTTCGTCAACACCGGCGACGGTCGGTTGAAAATCCCCCACTGGCAGAACAAATCCTACGCGGCCCCCTGCCAGGCGTCCTGCCCGACGGGCATCCCGACCCAGGACCGCATTCGCCTGCTGCGCGAAGGCAAGACCCAGGAGGCCCTGGAGCTGGTGTTGAACTTTTCGCCGTTTCCGGCCAGCGTCTGCGGCCAGGTCTGTCCGAATCTCTGCATGGATGCCTGCAGCCGCCGCCATCTCGACCATCCGGTAGCCATGAAGGAACTCGGCCGCCTGTCCCAGGACGCCGCGGCCCCGGCCCTGCAGCCTGCCACGGGGAAAACCGTGGCCGTCATCGGCGGCGGCCCCGCCGGCCTCTCGGCGGCCTGGCAGTTGGCCCTGCGCGGTCACAGCGTCACCCTCTACGAGGGCGATGAGGAAGTCGGCGGCAAGCTGCGTCAGGTCATCCCCACGGATCGTCTGCCGCGGGAAGTGCTCAACGCCGAAATCGAGCGCATCAAGCAGATCGGCGTCGACATCCGCACCGGGCACCAGATCGATCGCGCTGCCTTTGACGCCATCCGCGGGGAAAACGACGCCGTGGTCATCGCCACCGGCGCCCACAACCCGGTGGTCATTCCCTTCCCCGGCCACGAACGGCTGGTCAAGGGCCTCGATTTTCTCAAGGAGATCAACGCCGGCCGGCAGCCCCAGGTCGGCCGCAAGGTAGTGGTCATCGGCGCCGGCAACGCCGGCATGGACGTGGCCCTCGGCGCCTACGCCATGGGCGCCCAACAGGTGACGGCCATCGACGTGCAGCGTCCGGCCGCCTACAAGAAGGAGATCGATCATTTCGAAGGCCTCGGCGGTCGCATCGAATGGCCGGTCTTCACCGAGCGCATCTCCGAACAAGGACTGCACACCAAGGACGGCCGTCTCATCGAGGCGGACATGGTCATTATCGCCATCGGCGAACGGCCCGACCTGTCCTACGTGCCGCGGGAGTGGCTCACCGAGCGCGGCATGATGAATGTCGACGACTGTTGGCAGTCGAAGCAGGCTCCCGGCGTTTTCGCCCTGGGCGATACCATCAAGCCCGGCTTGCTGACCCATGCCATCGGCAGCGGCCGCGAGGTGTCCGAGTACATCGACGACTTCCTGGGCGGCCGCGAACTGGTCGCCAAGAAACAGCCCGAGATGATCCCCCAGTGGAAACTCCACAAGGAGTCCTTCCAGGCCCGCAACCGCGGCCGCTTCAAGGTCACCGACGCCTGCGAAGAAGCCAACCGCTGCATCAGCTGCGGCACCTGCCGCGACTGCTCCCTGTGCCTGGAAACCTGCCCCGAAGGGGCCATCATCCGCCAGGAAAAACTTGACGGCTCCTACGAATACGTCGCCGACGAGCAGTACTGCATCGGCTGCGGCCTGTGCGCCGGCATCTGTCCCTGCGGCGTCTGGGCCATGGAGAAAACCATTTTATAACCGCTTCCTCGCGTCCCACTGACGCACTGTCATATCCCACAAGCGCGCACCAGGACAAAGGCGGAACCGAAAGGTTCCGCCTTTGTCTTTCCGCCAACCACCATACCAGCTGTAATTTGACGATTTATTCTGATGATTTGCCAGACAACCTGGATCCCGAGCACATGAAGAACCAAAAAAAATCCCCTCCGCCAGGGAGGGGAAAATCTCGCAGATTGGTGGGGTTAGATCATGCAAGGATTTTTTCAGAAAAAATAGGCGAAGCGGGCTTGAATCGACTTGGTCTCGATGCCGCTTTTGACAGAAAAGTCATCCCGGTATTGCAGCAACAACTGGTAATTGTCGCCGATACCGAAAGCGGAGGTAAACATCAGGGCATGGTTGTCCTGATCGTCCCGCTGATCGATGCCGTCGATCTTGGTTTCACCACCGTTGCTGTAGAAATAGCTCAGGCCGAGCCACCAGCGCTTGGTGATGTCGTAGCTGACGTGCACTTCAGCGCCGTAGAGAGGATCCTGTTTTTTAGTCACCATTTCCGTCCCGGTCCAATAGTCGTCATTATCGCCAAAGACGGTGACATGCCCGACCAGATCCAGGTAAAGCGGGCCGAAGCCCTTGACCAACCCCAGTTCGTTTTTCACGGCCCAGCGGTTTGCCCCCAGGTTGAGAGCACGCTTTTTACTGTATTCACCGATGGGCAGGGTAAAGTACGGCGTCCAGCCGAACCACAGCTGTTTTTCCGGGTTGTTGACGAACCAAGTGGTCATGAGCAGCACCGGATCGGCGATGCCGGAAC
This sequence comes from Desulfuromonas sp. CSMB_57, assembly GCF_020194955.2. Classification (GTDB taxonomy): domain Bacteria; phylum Desulfobacterota; class Desulfuromonadia; order Desulfuromonadales; family Syntrophotaleaceae; genus JAFCIY02. Next base: position 47,612 of record NZ_JAFCIY020000036.1, read on the forward strand.
TTGAAAAGCTGTTACCACCGACGCCTGCACCATCCACGCTGGCTTCCCCGGCAATAATCAAAGCCTGGGGATCGACCACGAAAGGCCCCAGATTGGTGTAATATACCGGGCGGAAAATGACGATGTTCTGACTGAGATTGAAATCGCTTGAAACAACTTGGTCATCGACCTTCAGGCGGTGCCCGGTCGTGTGCTGCAGATAGGTGCAGAACAGGAAAGAGCCGGCCGGCAACGGGATGTAATCCCTGGGGTCCGTCGCCCCGACCAGATCGGGCAGAAAGAAGCTGCCCAGCAGAATGCCGATCAGTAAGGTTTTTTTCATATACCTGCCTCCCCAATACCCCAGACGGGGCAATGATTGATGCATTGAAATCACCTGCGGCAGCCCTTCCGCCCGTTTACGGCTGCCGCCCCCGGGTCCCTCGGCGTCAAGCCAAGGCTCCGCCCCGGACTGGAAAGACGGGGCGCCCCTCGCTGGCGACGCCCCGCCGAACTTACATGGCCTTTTTATACAAGCCGACAATATCCTCGAGCTTGACGCTGCGGGGGTTGAACAGGGTACAAACATCCTTAAGGGCATTTTCAGCCATAAAAGGTATGTCTTTTTCGGTGACCCCTATTTCCGCCAGACCGGCCGGAATACCAATGTCCCGGGAAAGGCGACGAATGGCTGCCACGGCTTTCTCGGCGGCCTCCATGACGCTCAAGCCCGAGATATCTTCGCCCAGCAACTCCGCCACCCTGGCATATTTCTCGGCATTGGCCATAAGGTTGAATTCGCACACAACCGGCAGGCAGATGGCGTTGCAGACACCGTGCGGCTTACCCAGCAGACTGCCGGGCTGATGGGCCATGGAATGGACGATGCCGAGGCCGGCGCTGTTAAAAGCCATACCGGCGAGATACTCGGCGTAAGCCATGGCATCGCGGGCTTCCATGTCGGAGCCATTGGCCACCGCCTTGCGCAACCATTTGCCAATCAGGGTTATCGCCTGGATGGCGCAGGCATCGGTGATGGGATTGGACAGCAGCGTGGTCACATAGGCTTCAACGGCATGGGTCAGGGCATCCATGCCGGTGGCGGCGGTCAACGCCGGCGGCAGGCCGAGCATCAGAGCGGGATCGTTGATGGCGACGTCGGCAGTCAGGCGGGCATCGGCAAAAATCATCTTAACGTGGGTATCGGTATTGGTGACGACCGCGAATCGAGTCATTTCACTGGCGGTTCCGGCGGTCGTATTGATCGAAATATAGGGCGGCAGATCGGCCTGCAGGGTATCGATGCCGGCCCAGTCGCGAATATCCCCGCCGCTGGTAGCCATGATACCCATGCCTTTGCCGCAGTCGTGGGAGCTGCCACCACCGAAGGTAATCAGCAGATCGCAGCCGTTCTCTTTCCACGCTTTCAAACAGTCACGTACATTGATATCGGTAGGGTTGGGTTCGGCACCGTCGAAGACCGCCACCTGCAGGCCGGCCTGTTCGAGATAGCCCTTCACCGTATCGACCATGCCGAGCTTCACCAGACCGACATCGGTAACGATCAGGGCCTTGGTGCCGCCAAGCACTTTCGCCTGCTTGCCAATTTCCTTTACAGCTCCATTACCGAGCAAGGAAGTGGTAGGCATGAAAAACCCATAAACCTGTTCTGCCATTACGCCCATAATGCACCTCTCCTTCCCTCGTCGAGGGGTTGAATACATGCCGATGCTGACGACATGAAATGATAGAACCCGGTTTTCGGACACCTCGAAATCGCTGGCCGAATCCGGCACTGTCGGAGAACAGAGCAGGGACCGTACCAAAAACCGTAAACATAAAAAAGGTAGTTATTTCGAAATGTTAAGTATATGACCCGGGAGACGTTCGCCCCCGGAGGGTGCAATGTTCCACCCTGCCCAAAAGACAAAAACTGGGTTCTACTTATAATGGCCAGGCAAAAGGCAAGGTCAGAGAAGGTTGGCTTGGGATGAAAGAAAAATTGATGAAATGCAAGATGGGTTTATGCGGAGCAGAGTAGTTTCGAATTTTCAGCCTAGTGTCCCACGGAAAACGCAGAAAAGGATTTATTTGGGCCTGGCAGAGGACCGAATTCAAAATTTGGCTTACTTGGCAGCACCAGCCTTAGCCGTGCCCCGCTTGCCGCTTCAAGCGCTGGTTGAGGGCCTGACGCGAAATGCCCAGGAGGTTGGAGGCAATCCCCTGGTTGCCCTTGGCAAGATTCATCGCTGCGGATACCAGCAAGACATCGACTTCTTTGAGGGTGGGAAAACGCCCGAAAAAATTTCGCAGTCGCTCTCCGTCGGGCAGGTCCGGATCAACGCCGGGTGTCTGCTTCACGTGCTCGCGGCAGATGATGTTTTTAATGCTGTCCATGGAAAGAATACCGGATTGATGCCGGGCCACGGCATCAAAGATCATCGCTTGCAGTTCCCGCACATTCCCGGGAAAGGCATAAGTGCTGAGGAGGCGCAGCAGTTCCGGATTGGATACCGGCGGTTTCTTTTGAAATTCCCGGGCCGCCTGGCTCATAAAGTACTCGAGCAGAAAGGGGATATCCTCTTTTCGCTCCCGCAACGGCGGAATATGGACATGGTGAGCGCATAGCCGGTAGTAAAGGTCGCTGCGAAAGCGTTCCTTGGCCATCATCTGCTGCAAATTTTTGTTGGTCGCAACCACCACTCGGGCATCGCTTTTACGCGGCACATCCGAGCCAATGGGGTAATACTCCCCCTCCTGCAGCAAACGCAACAGCTTGACCTGGGAAGCTTCCTTCAAATCGCCGAATTCATCCAGAAACAGCGTACCGCCCGCAGCCTGTGAAATCAGCCCCGCCCGTGGGCGCTCGGCCCCGGTAAACGCGCCCCGCTCATGCCCGAACAGAGTATCCGAAAACAGGTTGTCATCCAAACCGGCGACATTGACACACACCAACTTACCAGGCAGAACGCTGAGTTTGTGGATGGCCGAGGCAAACATTTCCTTGCCAACACCGGTCTCCCCGGTAATGAGGATGGGCTGCCTGGAACGGGCCACAACCTCCATATAACGGAAAATGGCCATCATCTTCTTACTGCTGGTGATGATCGGCGCAAAAACTTCAGGATGTTCCAGTTGGTCGGAAAGCAGGTGTTCCTTGAGCAGATGGACCTCATTGCGCAGACTGCACAATTCAAGGGTGCGCTGCACACTGGTGATGAAGCGGGTTCTATCCACGGGTTTTACCAGGTAATCATGGGCCCCGGCCTTCATGCATTGCACCGCTAGATCCAGTTCATCGCTGGCGGTCATGACCAATACCGGAATATGGGGATATTTTCGAGCAATCTCCATCAGCAGTTCCAGTCCGGAAACATGCGGCATAAAGAGATCTAGAACAATCACCCCAAAATTACGCTTGGCCAGCAGCGGCATAACCAGGCGGCTGTCATCGCACGTTTCAACTTCGCGGATTCCGGCACTGCGCAAGGTGGTGCGGGAACCGAGCAGGATATTGGGTTCATCGTCGACCAGCAAAACGGACAGATTATCGCACGCAGGCAACATGCTTTCCTCGCCTTCCAGAAAAAGAAGAGGGCTATTTAAGACATCATGTTTTCCGGCCATCGCCGGCATCAAAAGCAATATACCTGTGATGGTCGAATTTGGCCAGCATACCACGCCGGCTTCGGACCTTCGCAGATTCAGCCTTGCGCCTGAACGGCGGTCATGGCCACCGTGCTGACAATATCCTCCACCGTACAACCGCGCGACATATCGTTGAACGGTTTGGCCAGACCCTGCACCATCAGGCCGGCCACTTTGGCCCCGGCAATCCGCTCAGTCAGTTTATAGCCGATATTGCCCGCATTGAGGTCAGGAAATATCAAGGTGTTGGCACGGCCGGCAACCAGCGAATCCGGTGCTTTCTGGGCCGCCACACCGGGCACCAGGGCCGCATCCAACTGCATTTCGCCATCGATGAGCAGATCCGGCGCCATCGCTCGGGCCATATCCGCGGCCTGTCGGATCCGGTCCACTTCTTCATGGCCGGCGCTGCCCATGGTGGAGAAGGACAGCATGGCAGCGCGCGCTTCCACCCCGAGCAGGCTGCGGCAGCTGCGCGCCGTGGTGACGGCGATTTCAGCCAGGGCCTGCGCATCGGGGCGGGGATTGACCACGCAATCGGCGAACAGCAGGGTGCCGTTTTCGCCCAATTCCGGATTCGGGGTCACCATCAGCATCACGGAAGAGACGGTACGGATGCCGGGGACGGTACCCACCACCTGCAAAGCCGCGCGCAACACGTCGCCGGTACTGTTGAAGGCTCCCGCCACAGCACCGTCGGCCTGTCCTGTGCGTACCATCATGGCCGCAAAATACAGCTGGTCAAGGGCCAGCAGCTGTTTGCGGGCGTCGTCCGCGGCAAGCCCCTTGTGGCGACGCAGGGCCACCAGCTCATCGACATACTCCTGCAACCGGGGACTGGCGGCGGGAGACAGGAGGGTTGTCCGGCTCAGATCCGCGCCCATCGCCGCGGCCCTGCTCCTCAGGGATTCGGGGTCACCGAGCAGAACGATACGGGCCAGTCCCTCGGCGGCAAGCTGCGCGGCAGCCAGCAGCATGCGATCATCATAACTTTCCGGCAACACGATGGTTCTCATCTGTCGACGGGCTTTTTCCTTGATATCGGCAATCAGGTCCATGTTGTTTTCCTCACTGGAATCAAAAATCAATCCATTTACGACAGCCATCCGCCGGACCATTTACTGATACGGCCTTCAATCAGCAGCGACCATGCCATTTCATCAAACTTAAAAAACTCATTTTATTTCATATATTTATCGAATTTTTAATAGGTTTTCCGGATACAAGGAGGTGCAACAAATCCGTCACTGGCAGGACATCTGAACTGCTCGCGTCCTGATGTGGGACTGGAATGAAAAGCCCCGGTTCCTGCCCGAAGAACCGGGGGCTCGCAGTCAGCGACCGCGTCAGACATAAAAGATCGGCAAACTCGGTTGTCTGAGACGGCCGGGAAACGGCATCTATTCCTTGGCCATATTCTCAATTTTTCAAGCCATGAAAAGCATATCAGTTCATGCCTTGTGCTCCTGCGCCACAGCTATAGCGATCTTCAAAATCCCAATCAAATACTTTGGGAGAGTTTTGCAGAAAAAATTTCATCCAGCACCGATATTGCTCTTCCCGAATCCTGTATTCCTGACATATTTCCGGCACTGGTCGTCCGGATAAGCCTTCCAGCACAATAATGGCTTTGGTCGTCGAATCAAAAAACCTGTAAAAATCCATTTTTCTCTACACCTTTGTTCATACCTGTTTGATTTCATGCGGTCATGAAGTTATCGAATCACTGGGCCAAGGGGCAGAACATTGCGACGGTAAAGCTCGTTGAGTACCTGGGCCAGTCCGGTATAGGCCGCACAAAGGCCGCACAAGATCCCCACGAACCCAATGGCCCCTTTGATGCTGTGGCTGTCCAACGCCTCGCCGAGGGCCAGCCCGAAAAAAAGCAGGATGGCGAGAAAAAAGGTGATCTGCAGCGCCCGATTAAGTCGGAAGGTTCCCACAAACATGGCTGAGGTGAACGAACCCCAGATCACCAGGTAGGCAACCATGGAAGGGATTCCGGGGGCCTGACCGATACCGAGTTTCGGCAACGCCATCAGACCGATGAAGCTGAGCCAGAAAAGGCCATAGGATGTGAACACGGTGGTGGCGAAGGTGTTGTTTTTTCGCCACTCCATAATGCCTGCAAGGATCTGGGCGCAGCCGCCGTAGAAGATGCCCATGGCCAGAATCATGCTGTCGGTGGGAAACAATCCGACGATGTGCAGATTGACCAGCATGGTAGTCAGGCCGAAGCCGAACAGGCCCAGGGGTGCCGGATTGGCCGTCGCGTCGGGGATGGCACAGAGAACCTCCATCGGCCCGGTGGACGGTTCCTTGCTCAGATGCATGGCTGGTACGGTTTTCATACGGATAACCTCCTGATATTGGTTTTGAATGATGAGCTTTCTGCCGCGGCTCGCTATGCAACACAGTTCCCGGGGACACCCCCGCAACCATCATTTCGGAACATACTGCCGGGCCTCCTCGCCCCCCCGGAGGACCCGTAGAGCGCCTTCAACCAGGGCCAGCATCTCGTCTTCACCGGGATAGACCCAAACCGTGGCAATAAATCCGACCCGGTCGCGGATCCAATCGACCATGTCGCTCCAGTGCGCCACTCCGCCGGTAAGAAGGATGGCGTCGACAGCGCCATTGAGCACCGTCGCCATGGCACCGATTTCCTTGGCGACCTGGTAGGCCATGGCTTGCGCCACCTCCAGGGCTTCGCTATCCCCGCCGGCGATGCGCCGGCCAACCTCGATAGCCGAATTGGTCCCCAGGTAGGAAACCAGCCCGCCTTGTCCGATGAGCTTTTTCTTGATCTGTTCCGGGGTGAAGTTACCGGCGCAACACAGTTCCACCACCTCCAGCAGCGGCAGGGAACCGCTGCGCTCCGGAGAAAAGGGACCGGCGTCGAGAGCGCCGCTGACATCGACCATGCGCCCCTGCCGATGGGCGGTGACGGAGACCCCGCCGCCAAGGTGGGCGATGACCAGATTGAGCTCTCGATACTCGGCAAAGTGATCGGCCGCCGCCCGCCGCGCCACCGCCTTGATATTCAGGGCATGGGCGATGCTCTGCCGCTGGATTTGCGCAAGGCCCGAATACCGGGCGACATCATCCATCTCATCGACGGTAACGGGATCGACGGTGAATGCCTGGGCGTCGGCCATTCCGGCGATTTCGTCAGCGATCAACACGCCCAGATTACTGGCGTGCTGGCGGGGACCGATGGCCCGCATTTCCTTCAGCATGGCCTGATTGACGGCATAGGTTCCACTCTCAAGGGGGCCGAAAAGGCCGCCCCGACCGACGACGGCGTCCAGTCCCGACACTTCGATGCGGTTTTTTTCCAGCCACTGCAGCACCGTGTCCCGCCGGAAGCAATACTGATCGGGCACATGGTCAAAGGACACCAGGTCTTCCGTGTCGTAGCGCAGCGTATCCTGCAGGAGCAAGGCCTCGTTCTCGAACAGGGCAACCTTGGTCGATGTGGATCCTGGATTGATGGCGAGAATGCGATGTACGGTCGATGTTGACATTTGCTTATCCTTGGCAGCTGTTTTTGTTTTGATATCCGGCTTTGACCGGAGATCCGACAGGAAAGCATTCTGAGAGCAAGCCATATGCCAGCGCCGAAAAATCTTCTAAAATATCGTATTTATTACGAAATATTTTTTATGAAGCTTATTTTTGGCGCTCTTGGGGATGCAAGGGGAGCAGGGTCTTGAGGGAGGGCAGCGACCAAGGTACGGGCGCAGAAGCGAGTTTTTCAGACGGGAAAAGGATACCTTGCAAAAGCAATGAATATTGCAGCGTCAGGCAGCACAGGGACGATTTCGTCCGATGCCACCGTAACTTTATCCGGGCAGTTTTCCAGTTTACCCGGATTATGGCCGCTTTCCAACAGGGCGGGTTCTGCCTTTTCGCCTTGCAAGCCAGCCTTGCAAGGTTGTGGAAAAAGTTATGACCCGAAGTTCCCTTGGGGCGACCTGCCGCCACGGCAGAGCGATTAAGCAACCGGCAGCGTCACCGTCACCGTCGTCCCAACCCCCGTCTCGGAATCGAAATCCATGGTGCCCTTGTGATCATTGATGATCGCATAGCAGATGGACAGGCCGAGTCCGGTGCCGCCGGACTTGTGCTTGGTGGTGAAAAAGGGATCCAGAATACGGCCCCGAATTTCCTCGGGAATGCCTATACCCTGATCGCGAATCTTGATGATTACACAGCGCGGCAATTCCTGCAGTGAGGTGGAAAGAAATACGCCCGCACGCCGATCGGGCAGGGATTGCAGAGCGTTGATGAGCAGATTGATGACGACCTGTTCAATCTTCTGATAGTGGCCCACGACCTGGGGGAGTTCCGCCGACAGTTGGCAAGAAAAATGATCCGTACTCTTCTTGATCTTGTTAGCCAGGATAACCAGTGCGGCCTTGATTACTCGGTTGATTTCAAAAGGACGCCGCATGGATTCGTCATCCTGCCGGGAAAAATCCTTGAGACTGGCGACGATATTTTTAATGCGCCGGGACCCTTCGACAAGACTTTGCAGCAATTGAGGAATATCCTCGAGAGCCTCCTGAACAGGCAAGCCGCCAATCGTCAGATCAGGTTGATGGTCGGCATGATCTTCGAGGATGTGGCAGATATCGGGCCAGGCCCCTTCCAGAAACTGAGCATTGGCAAGAAGATAATTGTTCGGGTTGTTGATTTCGTGAGCGATTCCTGAAGCCAGGGTACCGATGGCGGTCATTTTGTTGGCCTGGATCAATTTGGCCTGCAATTCGCTGCGCTCCTTGCGAATGCGAAGTTTTTCGGTGATATCGCGAAACGTTCCGTAAAGATAGTCTTGTCCTCTGGAACGCAACAAACGGCCGCGAAACGCAGCCATCACGGTAATACCGCGACTGTCTGTGGTGTTTAGGGGCGAAACATGTCGCCACGGTGCATCGTCGCATAAAGCATTCTGCTCGCACGCAAGTTTCTGGGCAAACAATGCCCGCGTCTCCGGCTTCATGAGCAACTCAAGGCCGCCGGCCCGCAGGTCCTCTTTGCTGTAACCGTAGAGCCGCACCCCTACGGCATTGACGTCGAGGATGGCCAGCGTCTCGGGATCGAGCAAAAAGGCCGGGTCTTCATGCTGCTCGAAGATCTGCCGGAAGAGTTCCTCACTCTCTCTTAGAGCAACTTCGGTGCGTTTGCGCTCGGTGATATCGGCTAAAATGCCGACGGTACCGATAATCTCACCTCCTTGATCGTATAAGGGCGCGGTGGAGAAACTGATATCAAGCAGGGTTCCATCTTTCCGGCGGCGGCGGGTTTCCTGCCCGTGAAATTTCTCGCCCCGGTTCATGCGCGCCAGGTTTTCCCGAAACTCGGGGTCCAGCCCGTCGGGAACCAGTCGATAGTATTGCCCCAACACCTCCTCCTCGGCCCAGCCGAACATCTGTTGAGCAGCAGGATTCCAGAGTTGGATGCATCCGTTCCGATCCAGGACAAAAATGGCCAGCGGGGAGGCCTGAATGGTCGCCTGCAGGGTCTGGTTGACCTCACGCAGGGCGATTTCGGCCCGACGCCGCTCTGTGATGTCGCGGCTGGCGAAAATCGAGCCCGTAACTTGCAATCCGTCCATGGTGCATTTGGCCACCGTTTCGAGCCAGATGTAATGCCCGTCGATATGGCGGTAGCGAAATTCGGCGCGCACCTTTTTTTGGGCGGGCAAGGTGACCTGAAATGCCTCCCGCATGCGCTCCATATCCTCGGGATGCATCCAATCCCAGAGACAGGTCCCGACCAGCGCCTCGGGATCGAACCCCAGAATCCCCCGATGGGAAGGACTGAGATAGGTGAAAACACCGTACCGGTCAGCGGTACTGACCAGGGCCGGCATGTTGTCCGTGATGCGCCGCAAGTGTTCTTCGCTGTTGCGCAGAGCTTTTTCGGCCCGAACATGCTCGGTTACATCGCGACTGGCAAAAACGGCGCCGTTGATTCGACCAAATCTGTCGGTGGTGCCTTTGGCAATGGTATCCAACCAAATATAATGCCCGTCGGCATGGCGATAACGAAATTCGGCGCGCACGCTTTTGAGTGCGGGCAGAGTCACTTGAAAAGTGTTCCGCATGCGTTCCAAATCATCCGGATGCATCAGGTCATAAAGGAAGGAACCTATCAATTCCTCTGGTGCAAAACCCAAAATCGGTCCATGAGAAGGGGAAAGATAGCGGAAAAATCCATGCAGATCGGCTTCACTGACCAGATCCAACATATTGTCGGTAATACGGTGCAGCAAGTCCCTGCGTTCGCAAAGTGCCGTTTCTGCCTTTTTGAGAGCCGTTACATCTTTAATAACTCCAACTATAGATACTGAACCGCCATCAAAACGGACCGTTTTGACCTCGACTATGACATCTCTGGAATGGGACTGATGACATACGATTTGAGTTTCGAAACTATAATTAAGCAAACTTTTACGAATAATATGTTTATGATTATGAGAAAAAACTTGAGCAATTGTGGGAAGAAACAGGTCATAGTCAGTTTTATTTTTAATTTCCGAAGAAGATTTACCAAAAAATTTTTCAAACAACGCATTACAGCCTTGATATTTTCCGTCAATATTTTTAATGAAAGCAGGATCGGGAATCAACTCTAAAATACAACTGGTCAATGAATGTCTTTCTGGATGACTTGGCAAATTCATACCAAATATTTCTGAACACAAGCCAATATTATTCTTTTTTGTTCCATCAGGAAGAGACACATCTGCCTCCATATCCAATATTGCCGCTCACCAAAAAACTAGTGCCTGAATTTTTAATGAGAGCCATTTTTATCCACCTGGATTATTATGCTCGTTTTAGTTTTCCTTTTATCAGGGGCCGACGTATGGCAGGCAAGCACCACTCCTTTCTCAATGTAATGATTTTTCCAATTTTTTAAAACAGGATTTTAGCCAATACAGTGAGGGAAAAAATCTGCCCATCGAAATCGAGGCAGGCAGCCATAAAGCCAGGTTTCCGGCCTTCATCGTTGCCATCTTTTTTCAGCGCGATGGCAGCCCGAGCCTTGCTTTTTTTGCCGTATTCGGATAGAATCTGCCCACTTCTTTTTGCTGGCACCTGCCCCTCCCCAACCATCGGGACACCTCTGGCAGCACCGGCGATAACCCACCCTGGTCGGCACGGCCGCTGCGGCGTTCCCCTCCGACCTATACCGCCAAGGGGGTTTTGGTATGTTGAAAAGAGGGATGAAGCGGCTGCTGCTGGGCTGGGCGGCGGTCGCTGTGCTGGCCGCACCCCTGTGGGCGGCCCCTGCCCCGGCCACCGACGAAGCTTTCTTTACCATTCAAACCGCCGCCTTCGCCCGCAGGGAGGCCGCCGACAAAGCGGCCGAACGTCTGCAGCAGCAATCCCTGGATGCCTTTGTCGTGGCCAACGGTACGGGCAACTTCACCGTCCGGGTGGGTCAGTTTGCCTCCCGGGCCGAAGCCCGCAAAGAGGCCGAAGCCCTGAAGTCCCGACGCATCATTCCATCTTTCCTGGTGCTCAGAAGCCAAGGCGTACCGGCTTCCGAAACAGCCCAAATTGCGACGGAGACTGAAGCCAGCTGCCGCCAGGAAGCCGTTCCGGCCGCTCAGGCGGGCCTCTGCACCGCCGCCGATGCTCCGGCCAAAGTCGGTTCTGCGGCCAGCGACCTGGCCGAACTGGCCAGCGACCCTCTGGGGGCCGACGGGCTCGGGATGCTGGCGGTCCAGACGGCGGAACGCTATATCGGGGTCCCCTACAAACGCGGCGGCACTAACGCCGAGACCGGCATGGACTGCAGCGGCTTCGTGCGCAAGGTCTTTTCCCTGGTCGGCATCCACCTACCGCGCACCTCGGCCGAACAATTTCACCGTGGCAAAAAAATCGGGCGGAACGAATTGGCCAAGGGTGACCTGGTGTTCTTCGGCAGAAACCAGCGGGTCAATCACGTCGGCATCTATATCGGCGACGGCAAATTCATCCACGCCCCCCGCCCCAACCAGACCATCCGTATCGCCCGACTGGACATGCCGGAATTTGTCCGCAAATTTCTCGGCGCACGGCGCCTTTTTTAAACCTCCATCCTGCCTGCCCCACCCGGCCGGGCGCCTGTTCAGGCAGCCCGGCCTTTTTGCTTAACGCCTCAATCGGCACAATTCATCATGTGGCGCAGCATATCGACCACCCGGTGCGAATAGCCCCATTCGTTGTCGTACCAGGAAATTAGTTTGAAAAACCGCTTTTCCTCGGGCAGGTTGTTGTGCAGAGTGGCGGGGGAGTCGTAAATGGATGAGCTGCAGGAATGCAGAAAATCGGAGGATACCAGCTCTTCCGTCTCATATTCCAGAATCCCCTTGAGGTAGGTCTCGGAGGCCGCCTTCATCAGGCTGTCGATCTCCTCGATGGACGTCTCGCGGGCGGTACGAAGGGTCAGGTCGACCACGGAGACATCGGGAATCGGCACCCGAAAGGCCATGCCGGTCAGCTTGCCCTTCACCGCCGGGATGACCTCGCCCACCGCCCGGGCCGCCCCGGTGGTGGAGGGGATGATGTTGATGGCCGCCGCCCGACCGCCCCGCCAGTCTTTGCGGGAAGCGCTGTCCACCGTTTCCTGGGTGGCCGTATAGGCATGGATGGTGCTCATCAGCCCCTGCTCCAGACCGATGCCTTCCCGCAACAGCACATGCACCAGGGGCGCCAGGCAGTTGGTGGTGCAGGACGCCATGGACACCACATGATGGGCGGCGGAATCATACTGATCCTCGTTGACGCCCATGACTATGGTCTGCATGCCCCCCTTGCCCGGCGCCGTGACGATGACCTTGCGGGCCCCGGCCTGAAGATGCAGAGAGGCCTTTTCCATACTGGTAAACAGGCCTGTGGCATCGATGACATATTCAACCCCCAACTCCTTCCAAGGCAACTGGTCCGGGGATTTCGGCGCCTCCAGGCAGAGAATTTCATCGCCGTTGACGATCAACACATCGTCCCGCTCCAGGCTTGGATTGCTGCGGGCCGTCTCCACCTGGCCGGGAAACCGGCCATGCACGGAATCGTAACGGGTCCGATAGGCAAAATAACTGGCATCCGCGCTCAGATCCACCAAGGCGACCATATCCACTGCCGTTCCAATCAAGCCCTGCTCGTACATGGCGGTCAGAACCAGTCGCCCGATACGGCCATAGCCGTTTATCGCTACCTTGACACTCATCTTCACTCTCCTTGAAAAAAACACATGGTCCTGAGTCGTCCCTGGGTCTTGGCGGAAGCCAGACACCCTCGGGGCAGACGCGACGAGACGCTTTCGTCAACCGTTACTCCGGATGAAGCATTATAGCGGAAAGTCCGGCTCTGGCCGAGGCTGCAGTCCCGGCGGCAGCAAAAAAACTTCTTTGGAGAACTTTTGGCCCGACCGGGGATGGCGGACGGTGCGTTTCACCACGAAGTCGAACAGCAGGGGGTTGTAACGGTATATCTCGTTCAGAGCCTGTCGCTCGTCCTGCGTGATGAACCCCAGGCGCGCCAGCCTCCCGGTCATGATGAGCAGGTTGATGCCCGGCAGCGGATAATCGCTGCCGTTCACCAGGCGGTGGTGCAGATCGGGGCGGGACAGGAGAGTTTCAAGGGCTAGGGATAAGTGGTTGAAAAAGGTGACAGAGGAAATCTCACCGTACAGCCGGTCCCGGTAGCGGGGTTCGTCCAACAGGCGCAGCAGCAGTTCGAAACTGGGCACCCGGGGTTGCCGGGGATGATCGAGATCGCGATCCCGGCCGTCGCTGGCGCAGTGCAGGGCCACTACCGTCACCCCCAGTTCGAGGGGCAGCCGCAACCGCAGGGGATTGCCGAAGTGCTGCCGTCCGCCGGTCGGCACCGCCAGTTCCCGGCCGGTATGCACCAGCAGCACCATGTCCTTCTCCACCAGTTTGCGATAAAAGGGTGTCAACTGCTCGCTGCCGGGGTCGATGCCCATGGAATTGGGCAGCCACTTGACGAAGCGCACCCCCCGAGCCGCCCAGCGGTCGAGGGCCGCCAGGGCATCCGGGCGATGGGGATGGATGGAAACCACCGGAACGAAATATTCCGGCCATTGCGCCGCCAGTTCGGACACATAACGGTTGGGTACATAAAAAGGGGTCCGAGCCGCATCGATGGAGCCATCGTCGCGATAGTGATGATCCATGGCATACAGGAAATAACGGCTCCGCACCGGCTGAGCTTCAATCAACTCCAGCAGGCGCTCGACATAGAGCCGCGCCGTCTCTCCTCCGTCCGTGACTCCGGCTGCGCTCAGGTAGACCCTGAACTGGGCGCGGCGTATCGGGTGCCGCCAGGAGCGGGCGGTGGGATTGATCGAGGCCCCCGTGCCATCGCCGTCAACCCCCAGAACATGCACATGGACATCAGCCAGGCGCCGCGCATCCAACCCCGAAAATGCCGTCTCGACCAAACGCCGAGCGGCAGGGGACAGATGGTCTTGCAATGCACCGGGCGGACCGGAGAAATGCCCGCCGACGCGGTCGTAGAGCCGGCTGCAGGCGGTACCGATAAAAAGCATCAGAACCAATCCGGCCACCAGGGCGCCTCCAGAAAAAGATTTGGCGGATATTGCAATGCGCATATCGGATTCCATGTTCGTTCGGATAGCTTGCCGCACAAACACACCCTGAGCAGAACAACAATTAAGGACATTTTAGGTCGGCGGGCGGCAAGGAGCGTAGCAGCCTCGCCACCAGCAGGTCAACGCCCTGCAGGCGGTCCAGGACCGGATCCGGCAGCGGTCCAGCGGCGCCGCCGCCGACCAGACTGCCGGCCTTGTCCCGCCACAGTTCGCGCCCATCCCTTAAGGCAACCAGGCGTGCCTCGGCAGCAATTTCGAACAACGGCGGCGGATTGCGCTCCCGGTAATTTTCGCTTTGAAACAAAAAGTCCACATGCACCGCCAATACCGCATCGCCATCGGAACCGGCCAACTCCAGCAACCGTTCCGCAGGCAACCGGGTCAACGCCGCAAATCGTTCCGGGCCGGCCGGCTGCTGCCGGGGAGGCAGCACTTGGTAGCCTTGGTCGGCCAAGGCCCGCTGCAACCGAGCGAGCAATAACCGACTCAGGTCGCTTTGCGGCGCAGGTTGATAGCGTTTGTCGAAGGAAACTCCCGACAGCACCACTTTGCATGGAGCCACGGAGGCAAACTCCGGGTCGAGATGTTCCGGCGGCGACGGCGTGGCGGCGCAGGCGAGCAGGCCGAGAACCAGTAGCCAGAGCGAAAAAAACTTCAGGACCATGGATGCAACTCCCCGCGGTGGATGAGTTATAAAGCGACATCGTTTCAATTTTACGCTTTTCACACGCAGATCACCACCTGCCGACGATAAAAGCTTGTCCATGTTATATTTGCAGAAAGGAAAAGGGAGCAGGCTGGCTGGAAGCGATGCAAAGACAAGGCTGCCTGGCCCGTTTTTCGCAACCCTCCGGCCGGCACCACCCTGCTCTTGGGAAGGGAAAAATGACCTTGGTACTTTGGCTGCTGGCCGCAATCCTGCTCCTGGCGGGTTTGGCGGGCCTGTTGCTGCCCGCCCTGCCGGGCCCGCCCCTGGTGTTTGCCGGGCTGTTCTGCGCCGCCTGGGCGGAGCGATTCGTCTACGTCGGCACCGCCACCCTGTTCCTGCTGGGCGGTCTGGCCATTCTCGCGACATTGGCCGATTTTGCCGCCGGGGCTTTTGGCGCCAGACAGTTCGGCGCCACGCGGCGGGCTGCCGCCGGCGCCGCCATCGGTGCCCTGGCGGGTTTGTTCTTCGGACTGCCGGGCATCCTGCTGGGACCGTTCCTGGGTGCGGTAACCGGCGAACTCACCGCCCGCAAGGACCTGCAGGCCGCCAGCCGGGCCGGGGTCGGCGCCGTCATCGGCCTGGCCCTGGGACTGGCGGCCAAGATGGCCCTGAGCTTCGCCATGCTCGGACTGTTCCTGACGGTGCGACTGTTGGCCTGAGACGGCGACCGCAGGCCCAGTGCCGGCACCTGGCAATCGTTTGCCGGAATCAACAGAAAACACGGGAGGCAAAAGCAATGCAACCACGCATCAGCATGATAACCCTCGGGGTCCGGAACTTGGCGACAGCCATCCGGTTCTATGAGCAGGGACTGGGGTTGCCGAGGATGGAATCCCCGCCCGAGGTGGCGTTTTTCACCCTCAACGGCAGTTGGCTGGGGCTGTACGGACGCGAGGCCCTGGCCGAGGACGCCGGAGTTTCGCCCGCGGGCAGCGGCTTCTGCGGTTTTAGCCTGGCCCACAACGTCGATTCGGAGACGGCCGTGGATGAAATCCTGGCCCTGGCCGTTGCGGCCGGCGGCCGGTTGATCAAACCGGCCCAAAAGACCTTCTGGGGTGGGTACTCAGGCTACTTCGCCGATCCCGAGGGATATCTTTGGGAGGTAGCCCACAATCCCTTTTTCTGGGTGGGCCCCAAGGATGAACCGCCGCGAACCGGCTGATCGGCCAAAGGATACCGCAGGCATTGGCCGGCTTCCAGGCAACTGGCGGTTTTCGGCGTCGACTCGCAATGGCTCTGCGCTACCTGCCACCTCCATGCGGTGGAGCACCCTGACACCAAACGCCCACGGCAAACAAAGGAGAAACGTCATGAAATCCGTCCTGCTGTTCTGCACCCTGCTCTTGCTCGCCACCAAGGCCGGCGCCGCCGGTCAGGCGGTCACCTACAGCTTCGCCGAGGAACGTTTTGAGGGCTTCTTTGTCAGTCCCGCGCCGGGGGCGCCGCTGGTGCTGCTGATCCACGACTGGGACGGACTCAACGACTACGAAGTGCAGCGGGCGGAGATGCTGGCGAGCATGGGCTACGCCGTTTTTGCCGCCGACCTGTTCGGTCAGGGCCTCCGGCCGACAGCGCTGGAAGACCGGCGCCGCCTGACCAACGCCCTTTACCAGGACCGGGCACGCCTGCGCGCACTGCTGCAAAGGGCTTTGGATACCGCCGAACAGCAAGGCGGGAAGGTCGATAACGCCGTCGCCATGGGCTACTGTTTCGGCGGCGCTGCGGTGCTGGAACTGGCCCGTTCGGGAACGGATCTGAAAGGCTTCGTGTCTTTCCACGGCGGGCTCACCACCCCGGCTGGTCAGGATTACGGCCGCACCCGCGGCAGCCTTCTGATTCTGCACGGCACCGCCGACAGCAGCGTGACCATGGATCATTTCGCCGCCCTGGCGGTGGAACTGGAAAAAGCCGGCGTCCGTCACGAAATGATCACCTACGGCGGCGCCCCCCACGGTTTCACCGTCTTCGACAGCGACCATTACCGTCGGGATGCCGACGAGAAATCCTGGCAGCGTTTCCGCGACTACCTGGCCGAAACCCTGCGCTGAAGGCAGGCGACAGCGGAAAAAGGCGATCAGGGCGGCAGAGCCGATGGTTCGTCGAAGGTCAGTTGCTGCAGTTGCCAGAGGCGGGCGTAGCGGCCGTTTTGCGCCAGCAGTTGCTCGTGGGTGCCGATCTCCCGGATGCGGCCCCGATGCAGCAGGACGATGCGATCGGCACCCTGCACGGACCGCAGCCGGTGCGCGATGACCAACAGGGTCCGGCCCTGCCGGACCCGTTCCATAGTCTGCTGCACCAGTTGCTCCGTGACCGGATCCAAGCGGCTGGTCGCCTCGTCGAACAGCAGAATGGCAGGTTCCGCCGCCAGGGCGCGAGCCAGGCAAAGGAGCTGGCGCTCTCCCGCCGACAGGTTGCGGCCGCGTTCCTGCAAGACGCCCTGGAGCCCCCCCACTCGCGCCACCGTCTGCCAGGCGCCGCAACGTTCCAGCAAGGACTGCAACCCTGCATCGGACAGGCGCCACAGGGGATCGAGATTCTCGCGCACCGTCCCGGCGAACAGAAAGGGATCCTGGGATACCCAGCCGATGCGGCGCCGGACCGCCACCGGATCCAGTTTGACAAGATCCCGGCCATCGAGCAGAATCTGACCCGCGCTTGGCGGGTAGAAGCGTAACAAGAGCCGGCCCAGGGTGGTCTTGCCGCTGCCCGTATCACCGACAATGCCGATCATTTCACCCGGCGCGATGGCCAGGTCGATATCCTTCAGCACCGGTTCCCGGCCATCGTAGGAGAAGGCCACGCCGTCGAAGCGCACCGCCCCCGCGCCGTCGTTCATCATCGTATCGCCAGGCACCTCGGTCGGCTGATCGAGCAGCTCGAAAATGCGCTCCAAGGATGCGTTGCTGGTCTGCAGCAGGGAATATTGTCCGCTCAGCTTGCGCAATGGCGCGAAAAATCGCTGCACGTATTCCAGGAAGGCCACCAGGGTGCCGAAGGTCACCGCGCTCCGCAAAACCGATACCCCGCCGGCCCACAGGACCCCGGCGATGGCCAGGGCGGCCAGCGTCTCCATGGCGCTGAAGAGAAATACATCCCAGCGGATGGACGCGAAATTGCTGATGCGGTAATCCTCCTGCAACAGGTCGAACTCCTGCAGGGTGCGCTGCTCCTGACCGAACAGGCGCACCGTGCCCACCCCCGCGATGCGTTCCGCCAGATAGCCGTTGAGCCCGGCCAAGCGGGCCCGCACCTGGCGCATGGCCTGGCGCATGCGACGCCGGAACAACAGCAGCACCACCCCCAGCAAGGGCAGCAGAGCAAACGCCACCAAGGTCAGGGCCGGACTCAGCCAGAACATGGCCGCAACCACCAGCAGCAGGGCCACGACCTCGCCGAAGGACGCCGCCACCCCGGAACCGAACAGTTCGCCGATATTTTCCACGTCACTGGTCAGGCGCGTCACCAGGCGACCGGAGGGGTGCCGGTCGAACCAGGCCACCGGCAGCTGCAGCAAATGCCGGAAACCGCGCCGACGCAAATCGGCGGCCACCTGCTGACCAACCCCCTGGGCCAGGTAGCCCTGCCAGAATCCGATCAGGCTTTCAACGCAGGCCGCCGCCAGCAACAGCAACGCCAACCTGCCCAGACCGGACATCCGTCCCGGGACGATATGATGATCGATGGCCAGTTTGATCAACAAGGGCTGCACCAGGCGCGCCGCCGTGGCCACTGGCAACAGGGCCATGGCCGCAACGGCCAGGCCCCGAGAGGGGCCCAGCAGGCGCAGGAAACGACGGAACAGGGCCCAGTCCAGATGCCGTCCCGTCATCTCATCCAGGTCGAACATGCCGCGCTTCATGCCAGACCCTCCAGTTCCCGCTGCAGCCGTTCCTGTTCCATAATGCGCGCGTATACCCCGCCGGCGGCCAGCAGGACGGCATGGGAACCCACTTCCACCAGGTGTCCGTCCTCCAGCACCAGGATCTGATCCACCGTCGCCAACAGGGCCGCCCGGCTGGTCACCAGGAAAACGGTTTTACCTGCCATCAGGGGCCGCACGTTGTGCCACACCTTCTGCGCGGTGGCGGCATCGAGATGACTGAAGGGATCGTCCAGCAGCCACAGAGCGCCCTCTCTGGCCAATGCCCGAGCCAGGCAGATCCGCTGCCGCTGACCGCCGGACAGGGCCTGTCCGCCCTCGCCGACCCGGGTTTCGTAGTTTTGTGCAAAACCGGCCACCTCCGCCTGCAGGCCGACGATGGCGGCCAGGCGCTGCAGCAGGATGTCATCCCCATCCGGCACGGCATACAAAAGATTTTCCCGCAGGGTGCCGGAAAACAGCCGGCCCTCCTGGGGCACCATGACCACCCGCCGACGATGGGCGTTCCGGTCGAGGCGGGCCAGGTCCTGACCGTCGACCAGCACCTGGCCCGCCGGTGCCGGATAAAGACCGGCCAGCAGACGCAGCAGGGTGGTTTTGCCACAGCCCGTCGGACCGGTGACGCCGATCAGGGTGCCGGCAGCAACCTGGGCCGCTACGCCCCGCAGCACCGGCTGGTCGCCATAGGCAAACTTCAGGCCCCGGAAACACACCGCCGGCGCCCGCTCCGGATGAGCCACCGGCAGAGCCCGCGGTGCTGGTGCGAGATGCAGGATATCGGACAGGCGCTCGGCACTGGCGGCGCCGCGCTGTACCAAGCCGAGAATCCAGCCGAGCATCAGGGTCGGCATGGCCAACTGCGCCAGATAGGCGCTGAAGGCCACCAGTTCCCCGAGGGACAGCTGCTGGGCGATGACCCGGCGGCCGCCGAAATAAAAGATCAGCAGGGTACTCAACGGGGCGATGAGGGCCATGCTCGGCCCGATGGCGTTGCGCAACCGGGCCAGCACCAGGCTGGCGGTCAGGTATTTCTGATTGAGGGTGTCGAAACAGGCGCTGCGCTGCTCCAGCAGGCCATAGCTGCGAATCACGGCCTGGCCGCTGACGCCCTCTTCCAGGGCCTCGCTGACCTGTCCCAGCCTCCGTTGCACTGCCGCCGAGGCCGTCATCAATCGCTCGGAAAGGTAGCGGGTCAACAGCAACAACAACGGATAAGGGAGCAGTGCCACCAGAGTCAGGCCTGGAGACAGGCCCAACAACACCACCAGGGTCATGGCATAGACCATCAGGGTGTTGATGAAAATCATCATGCCGAATCCGGCCAGGGTACGCAAATTGCCGATATCGTTGCTAAATCGTGACAGCAAATCGCCGGTGCGAAAGCGATCGAAAAACGGCCCGTCCTGCTCCAGCAGGCGGGCCAGCAGTTGCCGCCGCAAATCATTTTCCAGGTAACAGGCGGTATTCAGAAAGTGATGGCGCGAGCGGGTGCGGGTTCCATAGCGCAGCAGCGCCACCACCGTCAGCAGCATGCCGGCCGTGACCAATCCGCGGCCGTTGCCGGCCTGAACCTCGTCGATGCCCACCTTGAGCAACCAGGGTGCCAGCAGTCCCAGCAGATCCGTCACCAGGAGCCAGCCCAGCCCGATGAGGAGGAGCCGCCGATACTTTTTAAGAAATGGCAGTAACAAGGACAAGCTGCGCATGGGGCTCCCATCCCGGATGGTTTTCAGGCGATGCGAACGGCTTAACGCCTGATCCGGGTTAAGCATACCCGGTTTGGCCATTATCCCAATTAAGAAAACGGTTTTCTGTTACAATCGCTTTAATGGTTTCCCGTTTGCCCCCCATCCTGGCGGGTCGCCTGGTGCAGTCGACCCGCAAAAGCCGAATGGATCTCCCTGCATGAGCCATGTTTTGATATTCGACCGTCATCCGCCAACCCTGGCCATTTACCGCCGAGCCCTCGAAGAATTGGGCGCCGATTGTGAAACGGCCGGTAATTTTACGGAATTGAAGCAGACCCTGCTGCAGCGGCCCTTCAATGGCGTGGTCATCGACGTGCTCACGGCGGTCCGGGCGAATCCGGAGGAGAAACTCCTGCTCCAGGAAATTGCCGAAGCCTATCCGACCCTGCGGGTGCGCTGGGATGCCGGTGCCGCCCGTATCCGCGGACTGGTGTTCGGCAAATCCCTTGCCGGGGATCACCCCCTGCGCTACTTTCTCGAGCATGTATGCCGCAACCACCCACCCCGCGCATTCCGCGCCAGCAGACGCCATGCGATCCATCTCAACGGCCTGCTCTCTCGGGACAGCGAGTTTCCGCCGGACCAGCTCGAACGTACCGTGACCCTCGACATTTCCCTCGGCGGATGTTTTCTGGTCACCTTCGACGACCACTGGGAAAATCAGCAACATGCCTGGCTGCAATTGCTGGAACTGTCCGACCCGACACCCATCAAAATCATAATCCGCCGCGTCAACCCCTGGGGCAAGAAGCCGAGCATTCCGGGTCTCGGCGTGGAATTCCTGCAGCTCCACCCCGATCAGGCGGAAGAACTGCGGCAACGCTTCCAAAAGCGATAGATTGCTGCCCAAATCCGCCTGCGGTCTCCGCAAAAGGCATTTTAACCGCCGTCACACGGACGGTTGCAAGCTGACGGAAGGCCGATCAAACCGCTTCTGCTGCAAAGGAACAGCAAAAGCCTTGATGGCGTACAGCACCCGCTCCTCGGGCATGCAGGGCACCGCGGCCCGCGTTTCCAGATGACCCAGACGTGGCCGCAGCCCCTGGCCGTTGGCAGCCTGGATGGCGAGACCGGGACGGGCGTTGAGTTCCAGCAGCAACGGCCCGCGGACACCATCGAGGACGATATCAGCCCCCAGGTAGCCGAGGCCCGTCATTTCATAGCAGCGCGCCGCCAGCAGCAGGATATCCCGCCAACCGTCGATATGGAGCTCCCGCAAGGGCCTTCCGGTGTCCGGATGCACCTGCACCGGGCGGTTGAACTGGATCGCCTTCAGAGCCCGCCCTGTCGCCAAGTCCAAGCCGACGCCGACTGCACCCTGGTGCAGGTTGGCTTTGCCGTCCGAAGCGTGGGTGGCCAGACGCAGCATGGCCATAATCGGATAACCCCGAAATACAATGATACGCAGGTCGGGAATTCCCTCATGGGAATAACCGGCAAAACGGCTGTCCAACTCGATGAGATCTTCGATGAAGGCGGCATCGGGGGCGCCGGAAAGGGTGAACAGGCCGGCCAGGATGTTGGACAGGTGCCGACGAAGGGCCGGCAGGTCCAGGATCCCGCCGCTGGACTTGATGAACTTTCCCTGGCCATGCCGGCGGATGATCAGGATGCCCTTGCCCCCCGAGCCGCGGGCCGGCTTGATGGCAAAGGACGGCAGATCCGCAAGGTATTTTTCGAGGTTGCGGATTTCATGCTGCTGGCGAAACACGAAGCGCAGATGGGGGGTGGGAATACCGTGTTCCCGAGCCAGCAGCTTGGTCTGCAGCTTGTCATCCACCAGCGGGAACAGGCGGCGGTCGTTGTAACGGCCGATGATGGCCAGATTGCGGCCGTTCATGCCCTGGATGCCGAGCCGGGCCAGCTGCAACGGCGATATCCACATCAAAGGGGCCGCTCCACAAAAAACCGGAAGCGCCGCAGTTCCAGCAGGCGGTAACCGGTATACTGCCCCAGCAGCAGGATCAGGGCCAGGGGGACCAGGTTCAGTTCCGGATAATTGAAGCTGAGGTGCCGAACCGGAGCGCAGCTCATCAACCCGTAGGCGATCAGGGCGACCAGCAGGCTGCCGCCCCCCTGGCTCAGCACCTCGCGCGCCCCTTCCTCTTCCCAGAGCACGGACATGCGTTCGATGGTCCAGGCGATGATGACCATGGGAAAGAAGGTCAGGGTCATGCCGGTGTTGAGGCCAAGGCGGTAACCGACCACGCTCAGCAAACAGATAAGAAAAATCACCGCTATCACCAGGGCCGCAATGCGCGCCACCAACAGCAGGTTGAACCGCTCCAGGCAGCCACGCAGCACCAGACCCAACGCCACGATAGCAACGAAACTGGCCAATCCCGGGAGCAGGGCGCTTTGCAGGAAGGCGACGGCCAGCAACACGGGCATGAAAGTACCCGCCGTGCGCAGACCGACCAAAAGGCGCATGAAGACCACCACCAGCACCCCGACCGGCAGCAGCAGCAACAGCTTGAGCATGCCCTGCTCTTCCACGGGCAGATGATGGATGTCGAACTGCGCCAGTCCCGCCACCCCCATCTGCTGGCGAGCCAGGGCCAGGGCCGGGACGGCTTGACGCAGCATGGAAAAACCCACCCGCGAATCGCGGCCCCCCGTAACATCCAGGAGGGAACGGCTGCCGCGATGCCAGAGCAGCAGATGCTCGGGAAGCCCCTGCCTGCCGCCGGCGAGGTCGAACACCTGCCACCTTTGGCCGGTAAAAACCTCGATGATGGGAATCAGCTCCTGTCGGCGCCGGCCATCCTCCAAATTCAATCCCAGGGACAGACGGGTCGGTACGCCGGCCTGGCGCAACAGCAGATCCAGGCCGGCAGCGGGCGACCGGGAAGTGAGCAGCAGGGCGGCATTCTGTCCCGGCTCGGCGGCGGCCAGCAGCCGCAGGAGTTCACGGGCCAGGCTTGCCGGACCACTCGAGGTGGCCTGCGCCGCCGCCAGCAATTGGGCCGCCGCCGTGGCTTCCGCCTCATCCCGGTAAACCGGTGCTGCTACTGCCGGCGGGGCGACCGCAGCCTCCCGGCCCTGAGTTTCAGGGATAATCTGCACCTTGTAATAGAGGGTCTGCGGACCCCGCGCGGTCCGAATGGTCCACTCCCCGCGACGCTCGCCCTGCTCTTCAACCACGGCAAAACCATAGCCGGGCGAGGCCGATTGTTCCATGGCGATGCGAAAGCCGGGCGGCGCATCGGGCAGATCCAGGCTGACCGTTACCGGCACGCCCTCGGCTTCGAAATCGATCCGCGCCTCGACAAACCACACCTCCGCCTGTTCCCCCGGCCGCAAGGGAACGCGGAAACGCGTATAACGCCAGGTTGCCACGCCCAAAGCCAGCAGCAGCAACAGCAGAGCGGCACACGAGACCGGATGGCGTTGCACCCATGTCATGGGGCCGCCTCGCCGGTACGGGGGCGGACGCTCCGCTTCCTGCCGACATCCACCACCATGACATCGCGGAGCACATTGCGGCCGATGAGCAGCGGATATTCCAGGTGGGTCCTGCTGGAAAGGGTGAACTGAGCGGTTTGCACCATGCCGCCAAGGGTAATTTGGAGTTCCACCACCGGCCGGCGTTCGCCTTCCGCCCGGCCGGCCTGAACGATGCGCACCTGGCGGACAATGGGCCTTTCCAGTTGCGCCTTCTGGCCGCTTTCCGGCATCTGCACCTCAAACCGCACCCAGGGCTTGCCATCGCGCTCGAAGCGCTGCAGGTTCCGGGCATCCAGGGATGAGGTCGCGGCGCCGGTGTCGATGCGCGCCGGCAGGATAATGCCCGGCGGCCTCACCAACACGTCCTCCACCGCACCGATGACCTTTTTGTCCGAAGACGACACCGCGGGCAGGGACTGTCCCTCATGGTCCGAAAGGCTGCAGGCTGGGGCGGAATCTTCCGGCAACAGACACTCAACCGGCGCGGGAGGCCGTTCCGACCAGTCCTTCAGCCCCTGCACCAGAGGCAAAATTTCCTCCTGAGAGCGCTGCAATGCCTGTCGCAGGGCCGCCTGCTCCTCGAGCAGCATCGCGACCTGCACCTGCCCCGCCCGGGCCTGCTGCTCCAACCCCTCGAGTTCCGCCGTGCGCACGAGGCGGAAACCGGGGTGGCAACCGGCCAGCAGCAGCGCGATCCCGCCGCAGCACACCCATCTCGTCACAGATTCAAGCCGCATACCCGTCCTGTCGCTCCTCCTCCCGCCTGGCACGCGTCACCGGCACAGGGAACTGGGGAGACCTGCTCATTTCACGATAGCAGCTTAATGTAAAATTTGTCGTGAGTTTTGTCAATCCGGTGTGCCGCAGTCCGAAAGAGATGCCCGCAAAAACGGATTCATTCCAACAAGCGGTCAGTCGCGCTATCCCCTCTTGACTTACGCAAAACCTGCGCATATCCTTAATCCATATCAGTCATCGATCCGACGGAGACGGCCATGGGCACCCTGACCCCGAAACAGAAAAAAATCCTGGATTTCATTGAAGCGTTCACCGCCCGCGAAGGCTATCCACCGGCCCAGCAGGAAATCGCCCGGGCCTTCGGCTTCCGCTCTTTGGGCACAGTGCAGAATTACCTGGTGCGCCTCGAGCGCGAAGGCTTTCTGACCAAGCCCTGGAATGCCCGGCGCGGCCTGCAGGTGTTGCGGCCCCACGGCAACGGCTGCGAACTGCCCCTGGCGGGGCTGGTGGCCGCCGGCAGGCCCATCGAAGCGGTCGAGACCCCCGACAGCATCGAGGTGCCGGCCTCCATGCTCGGCGCGGGGCACAACTTCGTCCTGCGGGTGCAGGGGGAGTCCATGATCGGCGACGGCATCCTGGACGGCGACTACGTGGTGGTACGCAAGCAGGCCCAGGCCGATAACGGCCAGATGGTGGTGGCGCTGATCCGCGACGAGGCCACGGTCAAGCGCTTTTACCGCAAGGGGCGGTATATCGAACTGCATCCGGCCAACCCGGCCATGGCGCCGATCCGGGTCGAGGACGAGGAGAGTTTTCGCATCGAGGGGGTGGTGGTGGGCGTCATCCGCCACTGTGCCTGACCCCATGGAACGGGACATCCTGCACCTGGCCATTCCCGCCTTCGCCATCGCCCTGGCCCGGGTCTCGGACCCGGACCTGCGCCGGCGCCCGGTGGCGGTGGCCCCCGGGAATTCGGAACGGGCCCTGCTGCAGTGCGTCTCGGCGGAGGCGCGTGCCGAAGGAATCTGCGAAGGTATGGCCGTTTATCGGGCGCGGCGCTGCTGCCCGGCCCTGATTTTGCTGCCGCCCGAGCCGCGGCAGATGGCCCGCGGCATGCGGGCGCTGCAGGAGTTGGCCGGACGCTTTTCGCCGCTGTTGGAACCGGCCGCGCCCGGCCGGCTGTTTCTGGATCTGACCGGCAGCCGCCGTCTGCTCGGCCCGGGGCGGGATGCGGCGGCCCGCCTGGAGCGGGAACTGGGCCGGGACCTGCGCCTGGCCGGAAGCGTCGGGGTGGCCGGCAACAAGTTGGTGTCGCGCATCGCCGCCGGCTACCTGGAGCAACCGGGGGTCTGCGACATCCTGCGGGGCAGCGAACGTCATTTCATCGGCCCCCTGCCCGTGGCCGTGCTGCCCGGAGTCGGCCCGGCCCGCTCCCGGCAGCTGCTGCAGGATCTCAACCTGCGCCGGGTCGAAGAGGTTGCCGCTCTCTCCGTCGCCCAGCTGCGCCTGGCCCTCGGCCCCTTCGCCCCCCTGCTGCACCAGCGGGCCTGCGGCATCGATCCCTCCCCGGTGCGGCCGCCGCAGCGCGCCCCGTGCCTCGGCGAGGAAACCTATCTGACGGCGGCGGACAACGACGACAGCGCGCTGCTGGCGGCCCTGTGCCGCCTGGTGGAGGACTGCGGGCGGCGGCTGCGCCGCCTCGGCCGCCAGACCCGGCAACTGACCCTGACCCTGATGTACGCCGACGGCGTCACCGAACGGGGCACGGCGCGGCTGCCTCTGCCCCACGACCTGGATCTGCCCCTGCTGGCCGCCGCCGAGGAACTGTTCCTGAAGAGCTGCCGGCGGCGGGTGCGCCTCAAGGGCCTGCGGCTGGACTGCGCCCGACTGGAGAGCGGACCGCGACAGCTGGATCTGTTCACCGCCGCCCCCGCCGCCCCCGCCGCGCCGCCTGTTGCCGCGACCCTGCAGCAGGCCCTCGACCGGCTGCGCGAGCGCTACGGCATGGGCGCCCTGCGCTGGGGCCGCAGCCTGGAGGGACCATGACCGATTTCGTCGCGCTGCATGTCCATTCCAGCTTCTCGCCCGGCTGGGGCGTGCACGGGGTGGAGGAATTGTGCGCCGCCGCCCGGGCCATGGGGCTGCGGCGCCTGGCTCTGACCGACCGCAACGGCCTGTACGGCATCCCCCGGTTTCTGGAGGCGGCCCGGGCGGCGGGTCTCGCCCCCATCATCGGCGCCGAGGCCCTGGCCGGCGAGCACCGGGCGGTGCTGCTGGCGCGGGACGCCGAGGGTTACGGCAATCTCTGCCGGCTGCTCTCCGAACTGCACTGCCGCAGCGACTTCGACCTGCCCACGGCCCTGGCCCGCTACCGCCGGGGCCTGTTCATCATCACGGACCATGCGGCGGTGCTCGCCCCCCTACGCCGCCCGTCGCCGGAGGGGCTGTTCGTCGAGCTCTCCCCCGGCCACGGGATGCACCGGGCCCTGGCCCTGGCCCGCCAACTGCGACTGCCGCCGGTGGCCACCAGCCGGGCGACCCTGCTGACGGAGCAGGACCTGGACCTGCATCGGGTGCTGCGGGCGGTGGCCCTGAACACCAAGCTCTCGCGCCTGAAACCCGGAGAGACCGCGACCGACGTCGATATTCTGCAGTCGCCGGAAAAACTCATCCATCACTTTCCCCACTGTCCGGAAGCCATGGAGAACGCCGCCCGCATCGCCGGCCAGTGCCGGACCGACTGGGATTTCTCCGCCACCATCTTTCCCGCCTTTCGCGGCCTGGCCGAAGAGGAAGCCTTCGCAGTGCTGCAGCGCCGCGCCGACGATGGCGCCCGCCGGCGCTACGGCCGCATCGATGCGACGGTGGCGGCCCGGCTGCACAAGGAACTGGCCATCATCCGCGACAAGGGCTTCGCCCACTACTTCCTGGTGGTGGAGGAGATCGCCCGCCAGTCGCCCCGCACCTGCGGCCGGGGCAGCGCCGCCGCCTCCCTGGTCGCCTACTGTCTGGGCATCACCCACGTCGACCCCATTCGCCACAACCTGTTCTTCGAGCGTTTTCTGAATCCCGGTCGCGTCGATCCGCCGGACATCGACATCGACTTTCCCTGGGACGAGCGGGATGCCGTACTGGATTTCGCCCTGGCCCGCTACGGCGCCCACCGAGCGGCCATGGTCGCCAATCAGGTCGGCTTCAAGGGCCGCGCCGCCCTGCGCGAAGTGGCCAAGGTCTTCGGCCTGCCCGAGGCGGAGATCAGGGCCGTCACCGAGCGCATTTCCGGCTATTGGAAGGCCGATCAGACGGCCGGCGCGGTGCGCACGCACCCCCTGTTTCGCGGTGAAGCCCTGAACGAGGACTGGCAGCGGGTGCTGCACCTGGCGCAGCGCCTCAGGGGCCAACTGCGCCACCTGTCCCTGCACTGCGGTGGGCTGGTGGTGGTGCCCGACGAATTGCGCCGTTACGTGCCGGTGGAGGTGTCCGCCAAAGGGCTGCCGGTCATCCAGTGGGAAAAGGAGCAGGCCGAGGCCGCCGGGTTGGTGAAGATCGACATCCTCGGCAACCGTTCCCTGGCCGTCATCCGCGACGCCCTGGAGGCGGTCAGAAAGAATACCGGCCGCGACATCGACTACGCCTCCTGGCAGCCCTTGGATGACGCCGCGACCCGCAAGCTGCTGCGCGCCGGCGAGACCATGGGCTGCTTCTACATCGAGTCGCCGGCCACCCGGCAGTTGCTGAAAAGGATGTTCGACGATGAAGAGGCCACCGCCGGGGCCGATCTGTTCGAGCATCTGATCATGGCCTCCTCCATCATCCGGCCCGCCGCCAACACCTTCATCCGCGAGTTCGTCGCCCGCATGCGGGGGCAAAGCTGGAACTGCCTGCATCCTCTGCTGGACGAGGTCCTCGCCGAAACCTACGGCATCGCCATCTACCAGGAACAGATCACCCAGGTGGCCATGGCGTTGGCGGATTTTTCCGCCTTCGAGGGGGATCAACTGCGCAAGATCCTCAGCAAGAAGCACAAGGAGAAGAAGCTCGCCGACTATCGGCAGATGTTTCTGGCCGGTGGCAAAGCCAAAGAGATCCCGGAGGACACCCTGGCGGAGGTCTGGGCCCAAATCCTCTCCTTCGCCGGCTACTCCTTCTGCAAGCCTCACTCGGCCTCCTACGCCCTGGTCAGCTGCAAGTCGGCCTGGCTAAAGGCCAACTATCCGGCCGAGTTCATGGCGGCGGTCATCGCCAACGGGGGCGGCTACTACGCCCCCTTCGCCTACCTCTCCGAAGCCCGGCGCCTGGGCCTGCGGGTGTTGCCCCCCGATATCAACGCCAGCGATGCACCCTACACCGGGCAGGGCCATAACCTGCGAGTCGGCCTGATGCAGATCCAGGGCCTCGGCCGCCAGGCCCTGGATCTGCTGCTGCGGACCCGCCGCGAAGGCGGGCCGTTTGTCGACTTCCGGGATTTTCTACGACGGGTGCGGATGGCGAGCGCCGACGTCATGCTGCTGATCAAGGCGGGCTGCTTCGACGTCCTGGAAGGCCGGGAAAGGCGGCCGACCCTGCTCTGGCAGCTGCTGGCCGACCGCCATGATTGCGACGGCGGCGGCCTGCTGTTCGCGGAGCCGGTCGCCGTACCCGACGCGCCGGCGTACGACAACGAGACGATACTGCGCCAGGAGCGGGAATGCCTGGGGATGCTGCTCTCCTGCCACCCCCTGCTGCTGCACCGCCGGGAACTTGCTCGCCTCAAGCCGGTGCCGGCCAACCAGCTCCGGCAATGGGCGGGCCGCTACGTGACCATGGTCGGCTGGTGGGTGACGGGCAAAACGGTGCAGGACAAGGACGGCCGGCCCATGGAATTCGTTTCCTTCGAAGACACCACGGCCCTCTTCGACGTCACCTTCTTCCCCCGCGCCTACGAGCGCTTCTGCCGCCAGCTCACCCGCCACCGGCCCTATCTGCTCAAGGGCAAGGTCGAAGAGGAATTCGGCGTGGCGACCCTGAATGTGGAATGGGTCGGCTTCGTGGCATGAGGCGGGACGAACCGGAAGGTCTGATGCCCTCCCTCCGTGCCGCCATCACAGTGCAAAGCTGAGCAAACAAAGAGAAGGTGAAGGTACCGTCAGATATCCGTCAGAGAAGTTGAAACCGGCAGGCGGAGGATGACTGAAGGCCGAAAAAAGAACGGTTTTCGCGCCCCCTTTTGCAAAGGGGCGCGCAAGAACGGATGGCACCGGCCACGGCCTGCTGCAAAGACCTTATTGCAGCCCGAGATACCAGGTGGCGATGCTGAAGTAGATGATAACCCCTGCCATGTCCGCAAGCGAAGTGATCAGCGGAGCGCTGGCGGTAGCCGGATCGAGGCGCAGGCGGGTGAGAAGGAACGGCAGGGACATGCCGATAAGACTGCCGACGAGGACCACCGCCACCATTGTTATAGACACCACGACGGCGATGTCGGGTCCGCCGCGGAACATGCCGATGAGGGAAACGGCGGCACCCATGCACAGGCCGATGCCGAGGGCGACGCCAACCTCCTTGGTGAGCAGGCCCAGCCAGTCCTTCAGACGGACGTCGCCGACGGCAAGGGCGCGCACCATGAGAGTCGCCGACTGCGAGCCGGCGTTGCCACCGCTGTCGATAAGCAAGGGGAGAAAGAAGACGAGAGCGACGGCTGCCGCGATGGTATCCTCGAAATAAGCGATGCCTGCGCCGGAGAAGATGTTCATAAAGACCAGCACCAACAGCCACGGCAGCCGCTTGGCTACCAGAAACCCGATTCCCGCCTCGCGCAGACTGGTGTTCATCAGGGAGGCGGAGCCGCCCATGCGGTGAAAGTCAATCGTCGCTTCAGCTTCGGCAACATCCTGGGCGTCGTCGAAAGTGACGATGCCGACCAACGCCTCGTTGCCGTTGGTAACCGGGATGGCGATGAGGTCGTATTTGGCCATTTTCCTGGCCACTTCCTCCTGATCGTCTTCGACCTTGGCGGTAATCAGCTCCCGATACATGATGTCCTCGATACGAGTGTCGGGACGCGCCAGAATCAGGGATTTCAGGGAAACGAGACCAAGCAGGCGGCGCTGGGCATCGATGACATAAGCATAATAGATGGTTTCCTTGTCAGGAGCCTCAAGCCTGAGCTTGTCCAGTGCCTGGCGAACCATCAGGTCCGGACTCAGGGTGGCATATTCCGAAGTCATCACCGCACCCGCGGTGCCCTTCTCATAGGAACCGAGTTTGCGGATGTCCTCACGCTCGGCCTGCGCCAGCAAATGCAGAATTTTTTCGCGCTGTTCTTCGGGAAGCAACTGGATGAAGTCGACACGGTCGTCCGCATCCATGTGCGAGATGATACGGGCCAACCGGTCGTTGGACAGCAGAGCCGCGAATTCGACCTGGTTTTCCGGCTCCAGATGAGCCAAGACAAGAGCATATTGCTCAGGCTTGAGAGCATCCAGAACCTTTCCGGCATCCGCCGGCTCCATTTCGGTCAACAAGGAGGCAAGATCGGCGGGATGCCAGGCGACGCACCATTCGCGCAACGCCTGCCGGTCGCCACTGCCAATAAGATTCAGGATTTCGGTGTGGATCTGAGGGGAAAGTTCCATAGTCACCTCCGGAAATTTGCTCCCGCGCAAAGCGGAATTCCGAAGACGAACCAGGACCGATTCAGGCGGAAAGGTTCAAAAGCAGCGGAATCCCTGTTAGGGCGAAAGCGGACTGAGAGATCTTAGGGTGTTGCGGCCAGAAGCCGTAACTACTGCCTTCGTCCATCTGCAACTCCAATAAGGGTGGATAAAAACGGTCCGTACAGCGCGAAAACTTCAGACCGCCGCACACTCTACTCCTTGTTTACGCATAAAGCAATGGACTATTGAATTCTTTTGCCCGCGTCCCGGGCCGGGTTCGTGTCCGGATAGGCCTTCAACCCGCCGCTGCAGGCTCAGCGCTTTTTCATCATCGGACGTTCGACACCTTCGACGACGATTTCGCGAGACACAACCGCGGATGCGCCCAAAGCGCGCGGAAAGAGAAGCAAAACGCCGCCGAATATCGCCGTCATTCCTAAACGTGAGAGGGGGCGAGCCCCCCACGATAGCCGATCGTATCAGTATTCCAGCATTCGCGGCAAAGTTGTGGCCTGCTCGATCCACTTGGCAACCTCTTTTTCAGAGAGCACCCTGCGGGTCGCTTCTTGGTCTCGTTGACTTCGGCCATGGCTTTGGTGAGATTGGCCAGCGTTAGCGAGACCAAGAAGCTGGCTCGATCACTCAATTCCTTTGGCCTTTTCAGGCAAGACTGCGAATTTTTCGTTCAAATCCTTGGAGGACAACTGCATGCCGTCATAGACGACTTTGAAATCGGGATCGATAATGATGACGCGCGGAACAACGAAAATCCGATAAGCCTTCTGGGCCTGCCCGTTATCAGGGAAAGCATGAAAAGGCACCGGAAACCGTTTCCCGGCAACATACTTCTTGATATGCCTGGGCTTGTCGTCCAGAAAGATTGTCAGAACCGTTATCTGCTTTTTTTTCAGCAAGGATTGGGTTTGCAGCAGGTCGTCGACTTGGGCTTTGCAAGCCGGGCACCAGGTTGCGCCAAAAACGAGGACAAGGTTCCGTCCTCTAAAGCTGGAAAGTCGCATGCGTTTGCCGGTCAAATCCGTCAATGCCACATCGGGAGCCGGTTCACCGGGAGCCAGATATGCCGCGGCAGGAACAACATGGACTGCAAGCAGCAAGCATCCAATCAACGCAATCCGGGCAGTGAGCCGCATAGATTTTTTCTCCCCTAAATAAGAATGATTAAAAAAATAACCTGTCGGGCCATTGAAAATAGGCCATTACCTGTAAGAATTCAAACATCAGGCAAATGATTTTCAATTGTACCAGCCATGCATACCCATTACCACCTTTCGAAGAAGCCCATTAAGAGGAGGTGATAAGTTTACCAAGAACCATTCCTACAAAGCTTTTCCATCGGCCAGAGAGAGCACTTACAGGTTCCAGCAACTCAAGGGGAGGAATTAAAATGTCCAGACTTATTTTAGCAGCATTTTTTGTTGCGGCATTGTTCGTGTACGGCTGTCATACAACGCCGATGGCCAGGCATGACCATGCCCACGACCAGGGAAGCGAAAAAGTCTTAATCAAATGTGCCACTTGCGGGGTGGAATTCACCTCCAGGGCAGCGGCGGTCGAACACATGGCCGAACATCCTGAACATGAATTTACCAAATCGAGTACCCCTTTGATCCAATGTGCCACCTGTGGAGTGGTTTTTACTTCCGCTGCAGGCCTGAAACAACACATGCAGGAGCACCCCGAGCATAAGGCAGCTCCCTTGATCAGATGCTCGACCTGTGGCGTGGACCTCACTTCTCCGGAGCAATGGAAAGAACACCTTAAAATGCATAAATAGATTTTTCAATTTTTAATACTTTCCATGCCAAATGTTTCCAGCACTACTTAATAAGAAAGGCAGCATATTACAAACCAAGAGTTTTTGTTACTTTGGTCTCCTGTATGAACAGGCAATGCTCAACTCCAACGCTGTAATATGCTGCCGACCTTTCCCCCAAATCCTACAGGCAGGCTGGCTCAGATTCTGTAGGCAGCCTCGAACGCATTGGTCATGCCGTCCAACAATTTTCCTACGGTGGCGGCATCGCCGAGAATGTCAAAGGCATATTGGCGTTTTATCGCATCGGCAGGTGTGTGACTGGGCTTGACACCGATGGCCAAATGAACCTGATGATCTGACCAGGACTGTTTTGATTTCGCCTTCAGAAGCCACTCGGGCTCCCGCATCGCCCATTTCCAGCACTTCTACACGAATGAAAAGAAAAGACCTGCCTTAACCTGACCACACCCTTCCTTGACTTGGTGTTTTTTAAAACAATCTTACCACCACTCGCCCGCTTATGCCGCCTGCAAGAATCTGCTGAATCCGGCTCTCCATATCCGCCAGGGATACCTCTTCGACCAGGTCCGCCAACTGTTCCGGCTTCCATTCACCGGCCAACTTCCCCCAAACCCGCAACCGCAGATCGATCGGGCAATGGACCGAATCGATGCCGATCAGGCTCACTCCTCGAAGGATGAAGGGATACACGTTCATGGTTAGATCAACGGAACTCACCAATCCACAACAGGTGACCGCGCCGCCATAACGGGTCGACTTGACGGCCGCCACCAGGGTTTCGCCACCGACCACATCCACCGCTCCGGCCCAGCGTTCCTTCATCATCGGGCGCTCAACGCCATCAACCACCTGCTGGCGCGAAACGACCTCCGACGCCCCCAAAGCGCGCAGATAGCCTTCAGCCTCCGCCTTGCCGGTGGCGGCAACCACCCGATAGCCGGCCCGGGCCAGGATCGATACCGCCAGACTACCCACACCGCCGCTTGCACCGGTAACCAGCACCTCGCCATCTCCCGGCCGCACGCCGGCCTCGGTCAGTTTCAATACCGAAAGGCCTGCGGTCAGTCCGGCGGTGCCAAGGGCCATAGCCTCCCAAAGGGTCAGCCCGGCGGGCAGAGGAATCGCCCATGCCGCAGGAATACGAATGAACTGACCCCATCCGCCGTCGGTTTCCATCCCCAGATCGTAGCCGGTAATCACCACCTGATCGCCCGGCGAAAACCGGGCACTGCCAGTCGCAACCACTTCTCCGGCGGCATCGATACCTGGCGTGTGGGGGAATTGCCTGGTGACCCCCGGATGCCCGGTGGCCGAAAGGGCATCCTTGTAATTGAGGGAGGAATAATGAACCCTAACCAGCAGATCCCCGTCGGGAAGATCGTCCACGGAGCGGGTGACGATCTTTCGCACGAATTGTTTGTCCGCGGTTTTTTCGACTTCCAATGCGATAAATTCCTGGGTGGGATTCAGGTTCTCATTGCCTTCGGTAACGGTTTTCCCTGTCATGACTGCCTCCCTTGGTTGTGGTGAAAAAAACCCTTTTTTCATCTCGGTAACAGGTTATCCCTTTGAGGGCCATCCGCAAGACTACCTATCAGTTGGTAGACAGAAAAGAAAAATTTTTTTGTCATGTCTCCCAGCAGGAGATCAAGGCCTCCGTCGCCCGCCGAAAGGCATTGACTCCCCCATGCGCCCGGGCGGCAATCTGCGTTCCTAACAAAAACGTGAAAAAAGCATAGGCCGTGTCCTCGACCTTGCCGGAGAAGGACAATGTCCCTTCCGCGAGCCCCTGTTTGAAGGCAACGGAAAAAATATCCACCGTATGCTGAATCGTGTCTTCGAGAATGAGGCACGACCCATTCCCAAGCGTGTTCAGATCGGCACTGATGGTACCGACCAGACAGAGTTTCTGATTCTTCAGGCCATCTTCAAAAACCCCTGCCAACTGTCGCAATTTTCCCGGAGCACTGCCCGCGGATTCGACGATTTTCTGATAATGATCTCCGTAGGAAACCTGGCAGCGCCGCAGCAGTTCGTCAACCAGGTTTTCCTTTTTCGGAAAATGATGATGAATGCTGGCC
Organism: Desulfuromonas sp. CSMB_57; assembly: GCF_020194955.2. Classification (GTDB taxonomy): domain Bacteria; phylum Desulfobacterota; class Desulfuromonadia; order Desulfuromonadales; family Syntrophotaleaceae; genus JAFCIY02. The sequence continues at coordinate 82,907 of NZ_JAFCIY020000036.1, forward strand.
TTGCGAATCCCAACACTGTCGCTGATATGCTGGTAACTCATGGCGTTGAGGCCCACCCGCTGGATGAGGTCTTCGGCAACATCAAGAATTTTGGTCCGCGTATCGTTCATGGCAACAAACCTATCAGTAGGTAGATACACTGTCAATCCGAAAATGCTTTGAGCGTTGCTACAGATACCAACGCTGGATTGGAAATGAAGGGTTGACTCTATTACGAAAATCGTATACGTTTTTCGTTATGAAATTACAGTATCCCGACATGGCTGCGGTCAACAAGGAAATCCTGCTCGGTTTCTGGAAAATTCACATCCTGCACCACGCAGCCGAAGGGCCGGTGGTGGGACAATGGATGCTCAGGGAACTGTGCCGACACGGCTACGAGGTCAGCCCGGGAACCCTCTACCCGATGCTCAAACGGATGGAGGGGCATGGCTGGCTGCGCAGCGAGGTCGATTCGGCACGGGGACCAAAGGCTCCGCGCAGCTATTTTCTCACCGAGCAGGGCCGGGAGGTACTGACCTTGGTCAGATCACAGGTCGAGGAATTGTGTCGGGAGTTGCAGGACGGGTTTTAGCCGCCGGCACGACTCATTGCCAATCGAAACCATGACAGGGAGTTTTTTCATTGACCATACCGGCGATTGATATCGACAACCTCACCGTCAATATTGACGGAAACAGAATCCTCTCGGGCCTCTGCCTGCGTCTGCTGCCAGGGCGCAAGATGACCTTGGTCGGCCGTTCGGGCTGTGGCAAGTCGACACTGCTGCGCTGTCTGCTGGGTTTTGTCCCCGCCGCGGACGGCACCATCCGCATATTTGGCCGGGAACTTACCGCCGCTTCCATCTGGCAACTCCGCACCCGCATGGCGTATGTGGCCCAGGAACCCGAAATGGCGGCGGGCCGGGTACGCGACTTTCTGGAGCACCCTTTTACCTTCAGCAGCAACCGCCATCTGCGGAACAATCTGGCCGACGCGCCGACACTCCTGGATCGTCTCCTGCTGCCCCACACGCTGCTCGACAAGGAGATTTCGACCCTATCGGGAGGGGAGAAGCAGCGCATCGCACTGCTGTCGGCGCTGCTGCTCGACCGGGAGATCCTGCTTCTCGACGAGGCCTCCTCGGCCCTGGATCCGGCCGCCAAGCTGGCCGTCATCGAACTGCTGAAGGCCCGCGAAGCGCTGACCGTTCTGTCCGTATCCCATGATCAGGAGTGGATGGGTTGTTCCGATGAGCTTTTCGATCTTTCCAATACCCACGGGGAGTCCGCCTCATGAGCATTATCGATATCGGCGCCTGGCGCCTGGCCGCCGGGTATCTGCTTCTTGCCCTTCCGCTGGCCATCATCCTCTGGCTGCGACTGTCCATGTTGAGCCAGACCCTGGTTGCCGTAACCCGCATGACCCTGCAACTGCTTTTTGTGGGCTTCTACCTGCAAGTCATATTCGACCTGAACAGTCTCTGGGTGACGGGTGCCTGGGCCCTGGTCATGATCGGGGTTGCCGACCTTTCCATCGCCCGTGGCTGCCGCCTGCGCCTGAGCAGACTCGCCGGCGGGCTGTTTCTGGCTCTGCTTACCGGAACCCTGGTGCCGCTGCTGTTTTTCGTATTCCTGGTATTGGAGGGCTCGGCGGCCCTGGACGCCCAGTACCTTGTCCCGCTCTGCGGGATGATTCTCGGCAACTGCCTGCAGGCCGACATCATCGGCCTCCGCACTTTTTACGAGTCCCTGCGCCAGAATGAAAAAGCCTACCTCCTCTCTCTGGCCCAGGGCGCAAGCCTGAAGGAAGCCCTGCACCCTTTTGCCCGCGACGCCTGCCGGGCGGCGCTGGCCCCGACCGTGGCCAGTATTTCCACCATCGGCCTGGTTTCCCTGCCCGGCATGATGACCGGCGTGATTCTAGGCGGCGGCAATCCCATGACGGCCATCAAATACCAGATCGCCATCATGATCGCCATTTTTTCCGGCACCGCGTTGACCGTAATCCTCGCCATCCACCTCACTGCCTTCAACAACTTCACGCCCTGCGGCACCCTGGATCGAGGTCTCTTCCAAGCGCGCAAACCCTGAGCAACTCAGAAAGGCCAAAGACCAAAAGGGTGGGAAAATAACCTGCGCCAAGTGTTGCGCGGCGTCAAACGACCCTGATGAACTCTGCGAACCGGATTCAATTTGGTCGGCCGCCGAGAAAGGCCCAGGCCCGGCCGCTGCGACCGCGGATGACCTCCAGCATGGCGTTCATGGTCTCGGCGCAGCCGTAAAGCTCGGTGAATTCCACGGCAAGAGCTTCTGCCGTCTTTTCAATGGTCCGGGTCAGCCGTTCCAGTTCACCGAATATCGCCCGGGGTGCGATCTTCAATTCCTCGGCCAACTTTTCCCAGTGGCGGCGCTGCAACCGCTCCGGACGCCGCTCGCCGCCCAATCGCAAGGCCAGGCGCTGGTCGAGGTCTGGATAGACGGCGGTGCAAAGCAGATCGTAAAAAGGCGCCAGACGCACGCTTCCGTCTTCGCCGTAGAGCAGAGCGATGTTCTTGCCATGGGCATCAGCGTTGCCGACCAGGAAATTGAAACCGACCCACCGCAGCAGCTGTAGGCCGTCCACGGCCGGTGCCGCGCTGTGGTTTCGCAGAAGACGCCAGATGTCAGCGAGCGACGGCCCACCGCTCTCCTCGTACTTGAGGTTGGCCTCGACCCCCAGCGCCTGGCAGAAGTCCTCCTGGTGCAGGCGCTCGATGCGTCCCTGACTAGGGCGGCGGTCGAAGCGCTCCACCAGGTAAAAGCTTCGATCCCGGACCGCGTGCACCTGCGCCTTGGGCACGACCAGGCCCAGCTTGCCGGCCAGCTGTATGCAGAAGGCTTCGTTCACCACCGTGTGCGGCAGGGCGATGGCGGCACGGATCGGAGGCTTGAGGATATGGGTGGTGGCCAAGGTGCCGGTCGCCTTGTGAATGCCGGTTTCATCGACGTAGACCGGCACCTTGTTCTGCGCCCCGGCCAGGGAGAGGCGCACGCCCGTCTCTCCGGCCAGCAAGGCAGGGGGTGGAGAGGCGGAGACTAGGGCGTAGAGTTCATCTTCGCTAAGCCGCAGATAACGGCCTGCCATCAGTGGAGACTGGCCCGGCGGCAGCAGGCTGACCGCGCCGGCGCACTCCCCGCCCAGATCGACGAGCAGGCCGAAGACATCGCCGGTGCTACGGCCCAGACTGCGGGCGACGGCATTGAGAAAGTCCCCCTCCGGCAGCAGGTTGCCGAACCAGGTCCGGGTTTCTCCGTCGGCAAACGGCGTCGCGCGCAAAGGCAGCGAGAGGGACAGGGGGTGACTGGCGGGATCATCCAGCCAGTGCCGATGGTACCGAAAGGCGAGCCGTCCATTCTCCCGACTCAGCGTCCCGGCGTGGCGGAGCCCCAGAAAGACTTCAAGCTGCTCAGGGATTGCCATGGCCTATTCCCGCCAATCTTTTGAGGTGCGGGACTGGATAGAGAGGACCAAGCCAAGGCTGGACAGCAGTTGGAAAACCTTGCCGATCTCAGCGGTCGGCTTGCCCCGCTCGATTTCGCCGATGAGGCGCGGCCCCACCCCGGCCAGGGCCGAGAGGTCTTCCTGGGTAATCCCCTGCCCCTTTCGCTCCTGGCGGATCAGGGAGCCGAGCTGCTCCGGGCCAGAAATCTTCCCGTACGGTAATTTGCTTTCGTTCATAGCAGCTCCAGATAAGAAATCTTCCCTTTCGGTAAGAATAGACATGCATGAGGGAAAACACAAGAGATATCTTCCCGAACGGGAATCGGTTTTTACAGTAAGCTCCAGACAAAATTTCGGCCGCTGAAGGCGGTCTGTCCTTCAGCGGCCCTGGAACCCCAAAAAGAACGATCTAAAAATGTTCCGTCAATGGATGGCGATCTTCTTGTGGGCCTTCTGGGCTTCCGGCGATTTGGGCAGCGGGACAGCAAAGGTTTTCAGGCCTTCCGATCCAGACTCCGGTACTGAATCGCCTCGGCCAGATGGGGTTGGCGGATGCCGTCCTCGCCCGCCAGATCCGCGATGGTGCGGGCCACCTTGAGAATGCGGGCGTAGCTGCGCGCCGACATGCCGAGGCGGTCGACGACCATTTCCAACAGCTTTTCGCCGGCGGCGTCGGGACGGCAGAACTGTTTGATGTGGCGGGCCTGCATCTGGCTGTTGGTGTAGAGGCCGAAGGGTGCCAGACGGCGACGCTGGATCTCATGCACCGCCTCCACCCGAACGCGGATGGCGGAGGAGGGTTCGGCCGGTGTGCTGCCGGCCAATTCCTTGTGGGCCACCCGCGGCACCTCGACGTGCAGATCGATGCGGTCCAGCAGCGGCCCGGACAATCGGGAGCGATAGCGCTGGATCATGATCGGCGTGCAGGAACATTGGTGCAGGGAGTCGCCGAGATAGCCGCAGGGACAGGGATGCGTGCACCTTTTCCTACTTTTCTGAAGCATCCCAGCCCGCCCTCAAAATCGAAATTCCCCTGAAAATTCAAACTTTTCCAGAATTTTCCGGTGAACCCGTCACCCTTGGCGACCACCTGCGCCGTCGCCGACTTGAACTCGGACTGTATCAGAAAGATATCGCAGAGCAAATAGGTGTCACGGCCTCCACCATCTGGAACTGGGAGCACGGCTGGAGCATCGACTGGCGTTACCTTCCCCGGGTTATCAACTTCCTCGGGTTCAATCCCATCCCCTGCCCCGAAAATCCCCTGGAACAATTGGCCTGGTACAAGCAGGTCAACGGCTTAACATTCGAGGAACTTGGAACCGAGATGGGCCGCGACCCAGAGCAGCTGGCCGATTGGCTGAGCGGCAGGCATACCCCCTGTCGACGCAATCGGGAGGAGATTGAACAGTTTTTGGAGACTTCATGAATATACGCGGATCCTGTTTAAAATTTTTATCACTACTGTCCGGTTCAAAAATTGCATAATGCCGTAAGTTTCTGAGAATAATAGCTCTTTGACATAACTGACCCGTTTCCGATTTGAATTCGCCCCGTATCCTGCAAGGGTCTACCGGATTTCGGATAAAGGCCAGCCTTCGACAAAAAAACACCTGGAAAAGACTGCCGGGTTATCAGCCCAAGGCCCGGACAGCCTGCATCAACTCGGCGAGGGTGAGTTTCTGCTGGAGGGGTTTGACATAAAGCTAATCGGTGGAATCCAAAGATCGGCAGTAGCATCGGCAAAAAAAACCGTTAAATTGGGACTACCATTTTATTTTCTTTAAAATTATTATATAGTTAAACACCCTATTAGATCGGCACTAATTTCGGCAAAAAGGAAACGGCTATGACACTCGGAGCCCATTTGATGGAACCGCTTCTTCCCGACAAACGAGACGCCTTGGAAGACATGGCTCGAGAGGTAGTTGCCCAGTCCTCTGCTTTAGGCGGCCAGTTGCACCGGATCACCCAGGAAGCTGTTGCCGGCCTGTTGCGGATCGTCAATAGCTACTATTCCAACCTCATTGAGGGACACAGCACTCATCCGGTGGAAATCGAACGGGCCATGCAGCAGGAGTATTCCCGGGACCCCGCAAAAAGGGAACTTCAGCAGGAAAGTTTGGCCCATATCGCCTGCCAGAAAAAAATCGACAAGGCTCTCGGCGGGAAACCGAAATTCAGCCCGGCCTGTCGGGAATTCATCTGCTGGATTCACGAGGAGGTTTATAAAGAGCTGCCAGAAGAATTCAAGTGGGTGACCAATAAGGAGGGAACGGAACGTATTCGAGTTCATGGAGGCCAATTGCGGACCAGGGAAATCGAAGTGGGGAGGCATGTGGGCCCTCCTCACGAAACGGTCGGTTTGTTTCTCGATCGTTTCGAGGCCTTCTATGATCTTTCAAGACATCACGGCGTAACGCCCCTCATAGCCGCTGCCGCCGGCCATCACCGCCTCATGTGGATCCATCCCTTTCTGGACGGCAACGGCCGCACTGCAAGGCTGTTCACGGACGCCTACCTCAAGCAGATCCCTCTTGCCGGATACGGCCTGTGGAACATCAGCCGGGGCTTGGCGCGACGCCGGGACGACTATATGGCTGCCTTGAGTTTTGCCGATGCTCCCCGACGCAATGACCTGGACGGTCGCGGCACCCTGTCCCGGGAGGGATTGATCGCCTTCTGCCGGTTTTTCCTCGAAACATGCCTCGACCAAGTCAAGTATATGCGGGGCCTGCTTGATCTCGATGGACTAAGGGACCGGATCGGCGGGTATGTTCGCCTGCGCTCCGAGAAACTCATTCCTCCGCCAAGGCCGGGAGGCCATCCCTTGAAAGTGGAGGCGACTCACATGCTCGTGGAAGCCCTGACCAGGGGCGAGGCTCCCCGAGGCGACATGATTCGGGTTTCCGGCCTGGCCGAACGCACCGGGCGTCAGGTACTTTCCCAACTGCTCGAGGAAGGCCTGCTGATGTCCGACATGCCCAAAGGCCCGGTCCGACTGGGCCTGCCAATCCATTTTGCCGGATATCTGTTTCAGAATCTGTACCCCGGTCAGATCGAGCCGACCTTGGGGATCGGGACTGCAGAAGTGGAAGATGGTGGTTTGCGAATGTAATAACAGCGGAAAGGCAATGCAGCGTAGCTATCTCCGCAACCTACAGGCACTCCCTGCAATACGCCTCGGTGTTCGCTTCAACCGTGATGCTGGAGGCAGGGGCCATGTTCCTGGAGAGTATCAGTAAAACGGGGCACCCAGAGCAAGCACATTGAACAACGAGGCCAGAAGCATCGATATCGAATGTTTTCAGGCCTTCCGATCCAGACTCCGGTACTGAATCGCCTCGGCCAGGTGGGGCTGGCGGATGCCGTCCTCGCCCGCCAGATCCGCGATGGTGCGGGCCACCTTGAGAATGCGGGCGTAGC
>NZ_JAFCIY020000093.1 GCF_020194955.2 Desulfuromonas sp. CSMB_57
TGGTTACTTTCTTTGGGCGAGCAAAGAAAGTCACCCGGCTGCCGGCCGGGACCGGCGAACCTGGTTTGTCGATTTTGACGTGGATAGTAAAATGTTCGCAATCCTCAGGCCAAAGCATTTTATGTCCTTTTTCGATACGGAAATCAGACTTGAATTCAGATTGAATTCAAGCTAAATTTTTACAATTACGCAAGGAGGAATCAATATGAAAGATATCCGCGTCTCCGAAGGGGTTGTTCCTCTCGGAGAGTTCAAAGCCCACGCCGCACGTTATCTGAAAAAGTTGGACGGACCTGTAGTTATCACTCAGCATGGTCGTCCGGCCGGTGTGCTGCTTTCCCCTGTCGAATATGATCGAATGAGGGATCAGCAGCGGTTTTTTGAGTCTCTGGCGGCGGGAATGGCCGATGCCCAAGGGGGGCGGGTCATGGATACCGAGGAACTGCAGAGAAGGCTGGCCTCTGCCCGGGAGCAGAGAAACTCGCGATGAAGGTTGTCTGGACAGAGCACGCCCTGGTATGTCTGACCGAGATTGAAGACTTCATCGCGCAAGATGATCCGATAGTTGCTGTCCAACTGATTGAAAAACTCATCGCTCGAACGGACATGCTCCAAGAGCATCCTCATGCGGGTCGTCGAGTGCCGGAAGTGCCCAAGAGCGGTTTCAGAGAACTGGTGGAGGCGAATTACCGGATTGTCTACCGAATTCATGAAGGAACTATCGAAGTTTTGACGGTGTTTGAGGCACACCGCCTCTATCCCGGTGGAGACTGAGAAAGGGGACTTCGCGCGAGGGAGACTTCGCGGGGACGTTGTTGATTTGTCCGGCAAGTCTAACTTGCAAGAAAACCTGAAGTGGGAAGGGGTGCTTCCGAGTTCTAGATTTCCGTCCACCCAGCAGCGCCGGTGTTGGTAACAGGGGGGCAGTGCCGCTGGCGCATCGCCACCGTGGGCAAGAGCGAACATCGAAGACGCGCTCCCTGTTCAATGCGCTAACGGTCCGAAATCACACCGTTTCCCCGCGCATGCCATAGGGCGTTAGCCGGTCTTACGCCCTTTCTTTGGTTACTTTCTTTGGGCGAGCAAAGAAAGTCACCCGGCTGCCGG
>NZ_JAFCIY020000066.1 GCF_020194955.2 Desulfuromonas sp. CSMB_57
TTTTTGCTTACTTGTATAATTGAACCATAAGCACCTTACCACCTCAGGAGTTGGCAGTCCGTTTTGCTACAGGTTACGAGACCGACAAAAAGCATGGTCGCCAACTCCTTTTGGTCTTTAGCTCGTAGGGTTGCCAGAGCTTCCAAGCTCGTATCCGCGCAAGTAAGAGCCTGTACTGATTAAGAGGTGCATCATGGAAGAAAAAACAGGATGTCACATCGGTATCGATATTTCCAAGGAGCGCTTGGATATCGCGGTTCATGAAACTGGAGAGGTTTTTGGATATCCGAATTCTCTCGACAGTTTTTCCTCGATTATCAACTTATTTGAAGGCTTGGCTCCCAAACTTATCGTGATGGAAGCAAGTGGCGGTTATGAACAGGACCTCCTATTTGCATTGCTTACCCACGATTTGCCGGCCGCTTTGGTCAATGCCCGCCAAGTACACAATTTCGCAAAAGCCATGGGACAATTGGCCAAAACAGACCGTATCGATTCGGTCTTGTTGGCTCATTTTGCCAAAGCCGTTCAGCCTAAAATCCAGGAGGCTCCTGCAATTGAACAAATTGTGATGGGAGAACTTGTCAAGCGTCGTTTTGCCATGAAAGAGATGCTCAGCGCTGAAAAAAACCGGCTACATGTAACTCGTACCAACCCGGCCCGAGGCCACATTCAAATTCACATCCAGTGGCTGCAAACCCAACTTGATGACATGGACCAAGAATTGAAAGAGATGATCCAGAACTCTGAGACTTGGCGTGAACTGGATACTCTTCTGGAAAGTGTCCCTGGTATTGGTTCAGTAGGTGCCGCGACTCTGATGGCCTTGCTACCCGAACTCGGACGACTCAATCGCCGTCAAATAGCAGCATTGGCAGGTGTCGCCCCCTTTAATTGCGACAGCGGAAAAAGAAAAGGGCAGCGCCACATCTGGGGCGGCCGCCCTATCGTGCGCACAGCCTTATACATGTGCGTTGTTTCCGGTCTGCGCTGTAATCCCATGCTG
>NZ_JAFCIY020000059.1 GCF_020194955.2 Desulfuromonas sp. CSMB_57
TTTAAATCCTTCGGCAGCGTGAAGATCATCCCCCCTCTGTGCCCGCACCATTATCAGAGCCAATCCTGGGAGCGCCAACGTCGGCCTCGCCATGCAAATAATCCATCAGGGCGCGGGCATGATTATGTTTGATGTCCCGTGCGGAAAAAAGCAGGGTAATTTTTCCTTCGTTTGCCAGGTCAAGAAGATGTCTGACCTCAGGGTTCTCTCGCAACTCGCAGCTATAGCGCTTTTTGAATTCCTCCCATCGATCGGGTGCATGGCCGAACCACTTGCGCAGTTCGGTGCTCGGTGCAACTTCTCTGAGCCATAAATCCGCATGGACCTGCTCTTTGCTCAACCCGCGGGGCCAGAGACGATCCACCAGAATTCGGAGGCCATCGTCTCCGATTGAAGCGTAAACACGCTTGATCCGGATTTCCATAAGCTGCCCGTCTGGCTGAATCCGGTTCCCGAAACCGGAAGCAGCCAGCCATAAAAATGCTCGTAAAAGTATCGCACCAAGCTTTTGCTGGGACGCAGAGCCAACCTTTCATGCCAAAAGTTGTTGCACCTTGGGGAAAAGAATGTTGTTTTCCAGGTGTACATGCTGATGGAGGTCATTCTCGAACTCTGCCAGGCCTCGATAGGCTACGGTGTAGGTATTGCAGGCATCTGCCGGGATTTGAAAATCCAGAGAGAGGCGCCTGATGGCATGGAGCATATCGCCCACGGCTTCATGTTCAGTGCGCAATTTTGTCAGATCGTCGCGAATGACGTCCAGTTCCCCGGGGGAAACGGCTTCCTTCTGAGTCGCAGAGAGGCGTTTGATGGCCGGGAAAAAGCTTTCCTCTTCCTTGCGAAGGTGTTCCTTCAGTTCGTCCATCATCCGGTTGAAAATGGTGGCGATCTCTCTGAGCTCCGGGTGGCGTTCACTGCGTATTCCGGACGAATCCGGCCACGGTTCCGACGGGAAAGCGTCCACCGTTCCGACACGAATCC
>NZ_JAFCIY020000063.1 GCF_020194955.2 Desulfuromonas sp. CSMB_57
TCCCACTGGTTCTGAAATCTCAGACTGCAATCGACGATGGGCAGGCAGTTGCTGCCGGTTTTGGCGGTGATGGCTGCCTTGCCCCAGAGTTCATGCTCGGCCTGCCAGAGGATGTTGCCTTCGGTGTCGAACAGTTCCTTGGGGGTGCCGAGGTGGTCGGTGACCAGGGGATGGAAGGCTCCCTCCCCGGCGGCGGAAATCGTCTCTTTGGCGACGGGGTGGAAGGTGCCCGGCTCGAAGTGCCAGCGGCTGATTTCGTTGGTATGGCCGTTTGTTCTGTGTTCTTCGGCCAGGGTGGCGCCTTGCCAGAGGTACCGGGTCGCCTGCCGGGTGCTTCTGTCTCCGGGCTTGATGCATTCTTTGCGGATTCTTCGGCCGAAGGCGTCGTAGGTGTAGTGCCATACGCTGCCATCCGGGGTGTGGGTTTGCATGAGACGGTCGAAGTCGTCCCAAGTGTAGCGCCAGGTTTTGGGGCGGAAGCCGTTGCGGGCCAGTCGTTTTTCGATGACCCGACCACGGATGTCGTAGCGGTAGCTGCTGTTGCCGATGGATCGGACGGTGCCGCCTTCGTAGCGATGGGCCCGGCCGTTGCTCTGGGTCAGGTTCAGCAGGGCGTCGTAGCGGTAATGCTCGATGGTCTGGGTGTTCAGGCCGGTGTGGCGGGTGATCTGCTCGATCTGGTCGCGGGGGTCGTAGTGGCAGCTGTGGCTGCCGCGCCGGCTGTCCTGGACGCCGACCAGCCGGCCGGATTGGTCCCAGCGGTAGCGGCGGGAGACCTGGGCCAGTTTGTCGTGGACGGCGAGTTGTCTGTCCCGCCCGACCAGCTGGCGCGTCAGTCGACCGCAGGCGTCGTAGCTCTGCTTGAGGGTGAGGGCGTCGCGGGGGGTCTGCTCCGGCGCCTGGTATTGCCGCTGGGTTTCCAGGCCGCG
>NZ_JAFCIY020000094.1 GCF_020194955.2 Desulfuromonas sp. CSMB_57
TTTCTTTGCCTACTTTCTATTGGACGAGCAAAGAAAGTAGGCCGGCTGCCGGCCGGGACCGGCGAACTTGGTTTTCGACCCCAGAGGGGACGTGGGTGACTTGTTGACTGATCGTGGGTTGACTTTGCGTACGAAATGGCGTACGGTTTTATTCCGAGCCCTTCAAAAGGAGGCACCCCATGAAATCTCTCACTATCAGTAAAGCCCGTGAAAACCTTTACCGTCTCGTCGATGAGGCTGCGGAAACCCACGAACCTGTCATTCTCACTGGCAAGCGCCACAATGCCGTCTTGCTTTCGGAAGAAGATTGGAGAGCGGTGCAGGAAACCCTTTATCTTATTTCCATCCCCGGTATGAGGGAATCGATCCGTGAGGGGTTGACCACTCCGCCGGATGCTTGCGAAGAGGAACTTGACTGGTGAGTTGGCGTGTGGTCTTTACCAATCAGGCTCAGAAGGATGCTCGCAAACTCGCCGCATCCGGTTTAAAGCCCAAGGCTGAAGCTATTCTTGAAACCCTCCGGGACAATCCGTTTCAGAACCCCCCTCCTTTCGAAAAGCTTGTCGGAGACCTCTCCGGCGCCTATTCCAGACGCATCAATATCCAACATCGCTTGGTCTACCAAGTCTACCTTGAAGAGCGTGTGGTCAAGATTATCCGTCTCTGGACGCATTACGAGTAGAGCAGGGGCGGACTGGTTGGGTCAGAGTAGGGCAGGGGCAATAGGGTCTTCATATTCGGAGATTCTTTTGCGGTGACATCGGAGATCGCATCCAAAGCCCCGGCATCCGGCTCAAGGATTCCCTCGGCTATATGGAAATCCTCCATCTCAACATGATGGTTACCAAGGTCAAAGACAAGACCGCGGGTCGCGTCCCGCAGGACGCCTTACTTTTTATCCA
>NZ_JAFCIY020000003.1 GCF_020194955.2 Desulfuromonas sp. CSMB_57
GCCTTCAGCCTTCAGCCTTCAGCCTTCAGCCTTCAGCCTGATTTTCATCCCACTTCATTATACGGTCGGACTCGGAACCGGACGCCGAGTTCCTCTTCGGCGATGCGCCGGCAGGCCTCGATGTCCACCTCCGGCATGGCCACCACGCTGGCGGTTACCGAAGGGATATACTGCCTGGCCTCCCGGATGAAATCCTTGACCGCCTGATAGCCGGCCTCGCCGAATCGGGATTGACAAAGTTTCTGGTACAGGACGGCATCCGGGGCATTGAGGGAAACGGAGACGGCATTCACCAGACCGGCCAGTTCCGGCAGGATGTTCCGGCCGTAAACCAGGTTGGCCAGTCCGTCCGTGTTGACGCGAACCTTGACTCCCTGTGTCTGCAACCAGGCCGCGACCTCCTTGACGGTGTCCAGGCGCAGCAGCGATTCGCCGTAGCCGCAAAAGACCACCTCTTCGTACTGGTCGGGCCGTTCGCCGACGGCGCGTTTGATCTCGGCCGCCGAGGGCTCGCGATCGAGTTGCAGGAGATGGCCCTTGACGGCAAAATCCCTGAATTTGGCGCAAAAGACGCAGGTGTTGCTGCACCGGTTGGTGATGTTCAGATACAGGGCATCGCGGATTCGGTAGGCGATCTTGGTGCTCATGTCGGGGGCCCCGAAGCCGAACAGACGAAAAGTGTTGAGCAGGGTGATGCGCGAAATATCGCCCAGAGTCAGGCCCTTGAGGGCCGCCAGAGCTTCGGCGGTGGGGCGCATCAGGGCCGGTTCGTTGCGCCGCCCGCGATGTTCCTGCGGCGCCAGGTAAGGGCAGTCCGTTTCCAGCAGCAGGCGTTCCGTGGGAACCGCTTTCGCCACCTCCCGCAGCGCGTCGTTGCGAGGATAGGTCAGGGTCCCGCTGAAGGAAAGGTAAAAGCCCAGCTCAAGACATTCCCGGGCCATGGCCAGATCGCCGCTAAAGCAATGCAGCACGCCGCCGACCTGGTCGGCACCTTCTTCTCGCAGCACGTCCAGAATATCCTGATGGGCATCCCGGTCATGAATGATCAGGGGGAGTCGCAATTGCCGGGCGAGGCGGATCTGGGCCCGAAAGGCTTCCATCTGCACCGGCCTGGGGCAGCGATCCCGGTAAAAATCCAGGCCCGTTTCGCCGATGGCGACGACCTTGGGATTGGAGCGGGCCATTTCGGCCAGTTCGGCGAGGCTGCCGGGATTGACCTGGGCCGCGTCGTGAGGATGGATGCCGACGGACGCATACACGCCGTCGTGGGCCGTGGCCAGGGCCGCGCCGGCGCGGGAACTGGCCAAGTCGCAACCAACGGTGAGCATGGCAGTGATGCTCTGCTGTTCGGCGCGCGCCAGGACCTCGGCCAGATCATTGCGGAACTGGCTGCTGTCGAGGTGCGCATGGGTATCGATCAAGGGCGGCAGGGTTTCGGACATGTCAGGAAACTCGCAGTTGACAGCCCCTCTCCCGAGACGGGAGAGGGGAAAATTTTTGCGGCAGGCAGAGGTTGGGGACGCAGACCTTATTCCGATTCGATGCGCGGGAACAGGGGGGCGGCCTTGGTGATGGAGGTACCCGGTTGCAATGGGGCATCCCCCGCTGCGCAGCCCAGGATGTCGAGAATTTTTTCCCCGGTATCCGGCATGAAAGGGGCGACCTGCCGGCCAATGAGACGCAGGCCTTCGCAGAGGTTATACAGTACCGTGCCGAGACGATCCTGCTGGTCCGGCTGTTTGGCCAGGGCCCAGGGGGCACTGTCATCGATATATTTGTTGGCCAGGCCGACCAGTTCCCAGATGGCCTGCAAGGCTTTATTGAAGGCCAGTTCGTTCATCAGTTCGTCGACCTTGGCCGGCATTGCGGCGTAGGCTTGCAGTAGGGGGGCATCCTCGGGGCGCGGGTGGCTGGGCGCGGGCAGAACCCCGTCGAAATATTTTCCCACCATGGCGGTCGAGCGGCTGACCAGGTTGCCGAGATCGTTGGCCAGATCGGAGTTGATGCGATGCACCAGGGCCGAATGGGAAAAGTCGCCGTCAAGGCCGAAGGGGACCTCCCGCAGCAGGAAATAACGGATGGCGTCGACGCCGTATTTATCGATGAGCATGTTCGGTTCGACCACATTCTGCAGGCTTTTGCTCATCTTTTGGCCTTCGACGGTCCACCAGCCGTGGGCGAAGACCTTTTTCGGCAGCGGCAGGCCGGCGGCCATCAGGAAGGTCGGCCAGTAAACGGTATGGAAACGCAGAATATCCTTGCCGATGACGTGCACGTCGGCCGGCCAGAAGTCCTGGAAGCCCTTTTCCGGATGATCGGGATAGCCCAGGGCGGTGATGTAATTGGTCAGGGCATCGAACCAGACGTAGATGACATGGCGGTCGTTTTCAGGGACGGGAATGCCCCAGGAAAAGGAGGTGCGGGAAATGGAGAGATCGCGCAGTCCTTCCCGGACGAAATTGAGGATTTCGTTGCGGCGGGTGCGCGGCTGAATGAAGTCCGGATTGGCTTCGATGTGCTGCAGCAGCGCATCCTGGAAACGGCTCATGCGGAAAAAATAGGATTCCTCTTTGAGTTTGTCCGTCGGTCGGCCGCAATCCGGACAGCAACCGTCCAGCAGTTGGGTCTCCGTCCAGAAAGTCTCGCAGGGGGTGCAATACCAGTCTTCATATTCGCCGAGATAAATGTCGCCGGACTCATAGAGTTTTCGGAATAGGGCAATAACCCCTTTTTTGTGCCGCTCCTGGGAGGTGCGGATGAAATCCGTCGGCTCGATGTTGAGTTTTTCCCACAGGGACTGAAAGCGCTTGACCACGCGGTCGGCCAGTTCCAGAGGGGTTTCACCTTTGGCCACAGCCGCTTTTTCGACCTTCTGCCCGTGTTCGTCGGTACCTGTCAGGAAAAACACCTGATGCCCGCGGGATTTTTTGAAGCGCGCCAGAACATCACAGGCGACGGTCGTGTAGGCATGGCCAATATGCGGGACATCATTCACATAATAAATAGGTGTCGAAACATAAAAGCATTTACTCATTGGTATCTCCTGCGGCGGGGGATTTCGCCGGACGACGCCGGCCACGGCTTTTTCGTTTCGGGCGTCCCGGAACGGCGGCCGACGGGGGAGCCTGAGGAACGACGGGTTCGGTTCGGTCGCGTTTTTTGCGAGGGGACTGGCTTTCCTGCGGCATATCCGGAGCTGCGGTTCGACGGGGTGGACGCTCCCGGCGCCCCGCCGGTCGTTCCGATTCAGCGGCCTTCGGCTGTTTGAGCTGGGCTTTTTCCGCATCGGCGCGTTCCACTTCCGCCGGACTGAGCAAGGTCAGTTCCCCAACCGGAGCCTCGATGGAACGGTTGCTGGCCAGTCTTACGGTCACCTTGCGGGTCAGCACGTTTTGGGCCGTCACCTCACCTTCCTCATCGCCCACCCTGACTCTGCGGCCGCATTTGGGCATGCCTTCCTTGAGGGACAGGTAGGTCTCGTACTCGTAATTGAGACAGCACAGCAGGCGCCCGCATTGGCCGGAAATTTTGTTGGGATTGAGAGCCAGTCCCTGTTCCTTGGCCATTTTGACCGATACGGGGGCAAAGTTGGTCAGAAAGGAGCAGCAGCAGAGCGCCCGGCCGCAAACGCCGATGCCGCCAATGAGCTTGGCTTCGTCGCGCACCCCTATCTGCCGCATCTCGATGCGGGTATGAAAGTGATGGGCCAAATCCTTGACCAAGTCACGAAAATCGACCCGGCCGTCGGCGGTAAAGTAGAAAATGATTTTTGAAGCATCGAACAGGTATTCGGCCCGCACCAGCTTCATTTCCATCCGGCGGGACTGGATGCGTTCCAGGCAGAAACGGAAGGCATCCTTTTCCCGTTCGGTGGAAGCCCGGCCCATTTCCAGGTCTTGTTCGGTGGCGATGCGCAGGACGCTCTTGAGGTTGTCCCCACCGCCCTGATGGTCAGCTTCGACGGGTTCCGTCACGACGGTGCCCAAGGCACGCCCGCGGTCGGTTTCGACCACCACCTGTTGGCCCGGCCGCAGTTCCAGGTCCAGAGCGTTGAAATCATAATGTTTTCCGGCAGTCCGGAATTTTATGGATACGATACGTGGCATATATCTTCTTTATTCGTTGATATTTAAAGTGATGGATGAATTTTTGTTTCCAGTGTTCCGGCGGCTCCGGCCCTGCCTGCCAAATCCCGCCGTAATGGGCATGTTGCGGGTTTTCGGGCATTTGTCAAGGTTTCTTTGCCACTATCATCAGGCCACCAGTTTCAGCAGCAGCACTTCCATGGCTAATTGCCGGTTGACGTTGCGGTCCAACTGTCGGCGAGCAGCAAACAGGGCTTCCAGTTTGTGTAGCAGCGCCGCAACGGGATGGCGTTCGGCCATGCGTTCCAGCAGTTCCAAAAGGTCGATATTGACCAGATCGTCGCTGTTTCGGCCATGGTGCAACAACAGTTGGTCGCGATAAAAGGCCAGTAAAATTTCCAGTTGCTCGGTCAAATGCTCCTTGTCTTCGGCCATTTGCCGGGCCAGGTCGAGGAGGGGCAGAATGCTGTTGGGAGACAGGCCGGCCAGGGTTTTGAGCAGTTGGCGACGGCGTTTGAGGAACAGTTCCCGATCCTTGCCAAGAGCCTTTTTAAAGCTGCCGTCGGCCAGGGCGGTCAGGATATGGGCTTCCTCCTCCTCCATATTCAGTTGGTCCGCCAGCACCTCCTGCAGTCTGGCTCGCGGCAACCGGTTGAAGGGCAGCCGCTGACAACGCGAACGGATGGTTGGCAGCACCGCTTCGGGGGCCGCGCTGAGCAGGATCAGCAAGGTTTCCGGCCGCGGCTCCTCCAGGGTCTTGAGCAGGGCGTTGCCGGCCGCCGGATTCAACCGTTCCGCGCCGTCGATGAGGCAGACCTTGCGCGGCGCCTCGAGGGGACGAAAAGACAATTCCTTCTGGATACCGCGGATCTGTTCAATTTTGATGAATTGGCCGTCCGGTTCCAGCAGGTGCAGGTCGGGATGATTGTGGTGTTCGATTTTGCGGCAGGCCGGACAGTTGCAGCAACCCTGTCCGGTCTCGCAGAACAATCGCTTGGTCAAGGCCAGGGCAACCAGGCGCTTACCAATGCCTTCCGGCCCCTCGAACAGGTAGGCATGGGGCAGGCGATGGGTGTCGATGGCCCGCTGGAGCAACTCCTTTTGTCGGTCGTGACCCAGAATGCGGGAGAAGCTCACGGCAACCTCCGAGGCAGGAGCAGTCCGTCGACCACCTGGCGGATGCGCCGGGCAATGTCCTGCGGTTCGCCTTCGGCGCTGACGACATGAAACCGCTCGGATTCTTTGCGGGCCAGCTGGAGATAGCCGTCCTGTACCCGCTGATGAAACCGCAGGGACTCTTGTTCGAAGCGGTCCTCGTCCGGACCCTCGCTGTGACTGTTGCGCTGCCGGGCACGCTGCAGTCCCTGTCGGCAGGGCAGGTCGAGAAGGATGGTGGCGTGGGGCCGTACAGTGCCGGCGGCCAGCAGGTTGAGCTGTTCGATGAGGTCCAAATCAAGCCCGCGACCATATCCCTGGTAGGCCAGGGTTGCGTCCAGATACCGGTCGCAAAGCACAATGTGGCCGGCGCTCAGGGCCGGCTTGATGATCTCCTCGACGTGTTGAGCGCGGGCCGCGGCGTAAAGCAGCAGTTCGGCCATGGGAACCAGGCCGCGGCTGGCCGGATGCAACAGGATGTGACGGATTTGGTCGGCAATGGGACAGCCCCCCGGTTCGCGGGTGACCACACAGCTTCTGCCCAGGCTTTTCAGGTGATCGGCCAGCAGATGGATCTGAGTGGTCTTGCCGCTGCCTTCCACCCCTTCGAAGCTGATAAACAGTGACATGTCGAGATCCGTATGGAGGCGCGTGACCGGCTTCGGTGCGTGGAAAAATCGGGCTGTCAGGGGCCATCGTTCTGGCCCGGGCTCTGTTCCTTGGCGGTGCTTCTTGAGAGCAAACCTCGAACCGAAAAACCGGGATGGCGGCTCCTGGTTGAAAACTTAATCTGAAATTATAGAAATTACGAAGAGGTATATCAAGGTTTAAATTCCCGCCGGCCATTTTAAGGATTTGCCGATGCAACCGGGATTTGGGTATTGATTTACTGTTGACTTGCTCATGACCATGACATATATTCCTCGAACCCCGGTCCTCAGGATGGTTAATACGGCCTGCACATTGATCGGGCGTGATTTCAAGTTGGAACCGGGATGAGGCGACGCACGGGCGATAATCATGCCCTGGACGCAGTTGAGAAATTTAGGGTTGACAAGAGGCGGGTGGTTCAGTAAGATTCCGCCGCTTTCTCATGGTGGGTGTAGCTCAGTTGGTAGAGCGCTGGATTGTGGCTCCAGTTGTCGAGGGTTCGAGCCCCTTCACTCACCCCATTTAAACCGTAATTGCCCGTCATCAGGTAAACCGTGGCCCTATGGGTCTGTCCGGTTGACGATTGACGGGCTTTTTGTTTAAATGGCTTTTCGTTTAAATGACTGAAGCTCGGCGCCCCTTTGCCGGGTCGAGTCTGCGGATTGTGGGCCAGGCTCTTCATATCCATAAGGCATGTCTTGAGCTTTCCTTTTTGGGCGAGAGTGGCGGAACTGGCAGACGCACTGGACTTAGGATCCAGCGGGCAACCGTGGGGGTTCGAATCCCCCCTCTCGCACCAATTCCCTCGGCTGAGCCGTGTCCGGTTCGGGGTTTCCGGTACCGGCAATTCAGCCTGGTTCAAAACTGGCGGGCGATGGATGCCGGTCACGACCGATAATCTATAATTTACTTTCGCGAGGTAGCAGGATGAACATCAAGGTCGAAGAACTCAGCAGCATCAAGAAGAAACTGTTTGTGGACGTGCCCGTCGAAACGGTTGATGCCGAATTCGGGAAGGCATACAAGAATCTGGCCAAAACGGCCAAGGTTCCGGGGTTTCGTTCCGGCAAGGTGCCGCGGGCCATCCTGGAAAAGCATTACGGTCCCCGGATGCAGGGCGAAGTTCTCGAGCGTTTGATCAACGATACCTATTTCAAGGCGTTGGCTGAACACAAGATTCTTGCGGTTTCCAATCCTGAAATTGTCGAAAGCAGTTCTCTCGAGCAGGGTCAACCCTTTAGCTATGAAGCACAGGTCGAGGTGCGGCCCGATGTTCAGGTCAAAGACTATCTGGGGCTTGAGTTGAAAAAGGAACTGGCCGCCGGCGGCGATGAGGCCGTCACCGAGCGTCTCGACGAATTGCGCAAAAGCGCCGGTAAACTGCAGGTCTGTGAGCGCGAACTGTGTCAAACCGGCGACCTTGTCGTGATCGACTTCGAAGGCTTCATCGATGGGCAGGCGTTTGAACGTGGCAGCGCCGAAGATCATCAGTTGGAACTGGGCTCCGGCACCTTCATTCCCGGTTTCGAGGACAAGGTTGTGGGGATGAGGCGCGGAGAACAGCGCGCCATCGACGTCACTTTTCCGTCCGATTACGGTAACAAGGAGCTGGCCGGCAAGCCGGCGGTGTTTCAGGTCACCCTGAAGGAAATCAAGGAACGGGTGCTGCCGGAGTTGAATGACGACTTTGCCAAAGAGATGGGGTTGGTGACCCTGGATGATCTCAAGGAGAAAATTCGGGAAAGTCACGTCGCTCAGGAAAATGACCGCATCGAAAAGGATTTCCGGGATCGGTTGATCGACGCACTGGTGGAGCGCAATCCCTTCGAACTGCCGGAAAGCATGGTGGAAACGCAACTGGAACACATGCTGGAAAACCTGCAGCAGCGCATGCAGTCCCAAGGCATGAGCCTCAAGGACATGGGTCTTGACCCGGCCTCCTTCAGGAAGATCTACCGGGATATCGCCGTTAAGCAGGTCAAGGGCAGCCTGTTGCTGGAAGCCATTGCGCTGCAGGAAAATCTGAAAGTCGATGAAGATGAGATTCGGGAGAAGCTGGATGAAATCGTTCAGCAGACCGGCGCGCCCAAAGAGGTGGTCATGAATTTCTATGCCGACGAGTCCCGCCGCCGTGCCCTGGTTTCCCAACTGGCGGAAGAAAAAGTCATTTATTTCCTGACCGGCAAGGCCAACATCCAGGTGGTGGCCAAGGATCAACTCTGATCGGTTTCCGGCAGGCAGTATCCTGCCTGCCGGCCATAGGCTTCAGAAAGGAATAGCGGCATGAGCCTCATCCCCATGGTGGTCGAACAGACCGGTCGCGGTGAACGCGCCTATGATATTTTTTCCCGACTGCTCAAGGATCGCATCATTTTCCTGGGTGGCGGTGTCGACGACCAGATCGCCAATCTGATCATTGCCCAACTGCTTTTTCTTGAATCGGAAGATCCGGAAAAGGAGATCTTCATCTATATCAATTCGCCGGGCGGATCGGTCACGGCGGGGATGGCTATTTACGATACCATGCAATATGTCAAATGCCCCGTTTCCACCATCTGTGTGGGGCAGGCAGCCAGCATGGGGGCCGTGCTGCTGGCGGCGGGAGCGCCCGGGAAACGCTTTGCCCTGCCGAATGCGCGAATCATGATTCATCAACCCTGGGGCGGTTTTCAGGGGCAGGCCACGGACATCAATATTCATGCGCAGGAAATCCTGCGCCTGCGGGCCACTCTGAACGAGATTCTGGCCCATCATACCGGCCAATCGCTGGAAAAGATCGCCGCCGATACGGAGCGGGATTTTTTCATGGGTAGCGACGAGGCGAAAAAGTATGGTATCGTTGATGACATGGTAAGGAGAAAAACCTAGATCCTGCCGAGACCTGGACTTTTCCAGTCAGTCAGGCGGGTTTCCGTTGCGAGGTGGAAGAGGGGTGCAGGAGGCTTGGTTCCTGGCACTCGGAACCGCCCAAGCGGAGAACGGCTATTAGCGTGGAGGCGATTGCGTGAGTACCAACGATGGAAAATCCGGGTATCTGACCTGCTCATTCTGTGGCAAGGGACAGGATGACGTCAAGAAACTGATTGCCGGTCCGGCGGTCTACATCTGCGATGAATGCATCGAGTTGTGCAAGGATATCATTGCCGAAGAGGCCAAGCTGGAGGACGAGAACGTCGGCACCGATCGGCTCCCCCGTCCGGCGGAAATCAAGGAAGTCCTGGATGAGTACGTGATCGGCCAGGAGCGGGCGAAAAAGACCCTTTCGGTCGCAGTCTACAATCATTACAAGCGGATTTCCGCGGGGCGCAGCGATTCCGGTGTTGAAATCCAAAAGAGCAATATTCTTTTGCTGGGGCCGACGGGCAGCGGCAAAACCCTGCTTGCCCAGACCTTGGCCCGTCTGCTCAACGTGCCTTTCGCCATCGCCGACGCCACCAACCTGACGGAGGCGGGCTATGTCGGTGAGGATGTGGAAAACATCATCCTCAATTTGTTGCAGGCCGCCGACTATGACCTCGAAAAGGCCCAGAAGGGCATCATTTACATCGATGAAGTGGATAAAATCGCGCGTAAATCGGACAGTCCGTCGATTACCCGGGATGTTTCCGGCGAAGGTGTACAGCAGGCGCTGCTGAAAATCATCGAAGGCACCATGGCCAGCGTTCCTCCCAAAGGCGGGCGCAAGCATCCGCAGCAGGAATTCCTCAAGGTCGATACGGCCAACATTCTGTTCATCTGTGGCGGGGCGTTTTCCGGGTTGGAGCATATCATCAACCAGCGTTGCGTCGCCAAGAGCATGGGGTTCGGCGCCGAAGTCCGTTCGCGCAAAAACCAGGATGTCGGTGAAGTGCTCAGCCGCGTGGAGCCGATGGATCTGATCAAGTTCGGTCTGATTCCGGAGTTTGTCGGACGATTGCCGGTGGTGGCCACCCTTGAGGAGCTGGATGAGGAAGCCTTGGTGCGAATTCTCCAGGAACCGAAAAACGCCTTGGTCAAGCAGTATCAGAAGCTGTTCGAAATGGAAAAGGTCAATCTCAAGTTTACCGACGGAGCGCTTGTGGCGTTGGCCAAGGAAGCCCTGAAGCGTAAAACCGGTGCGCGTGGGTTGCGTTCCATCATAGAAACCGCCATGTTGGATGTCATGTACGACATTCCTTCCCAGGATCGGGTGAAGGAGGTTGTGATCAACGAGGATGTCATCCTTAAAAACGGCAAGCCTATCATTCTCTACGATTGCGCTGAAACGGCCTAGGGCAGTTCAGTGTTTGCCGAAGGAACAGCGGCAACCGGCGCTCCACCTCAAACAGATCGGTAAATAATAGACCTATGCAGGATATCAATACGGGCAGCAGCGGGATTCCGTTGCTGCCTTTGCGCGACATCGTCATTTTTCCTTACATGGTGACGCCTCTGTTCGTGGCCCGGAGCCATTCCATTCAGGCTCTCGAGTCGGCCATGAATGGGGACCGGACCATCTTTCTTGCCACCCAGAAAGATCCCCAGGTCGACGAACCGTCCCTGGGGGATGTTTACGAAATCGGGACCCTTGGTCAGATCGTGCAGTTGCTCAAGTTGCCCGACGGTACCCTGAAGGTACTGGTGGAGGGCAGGGAGCGGGGACGGATTGATGAGTGGCTGCCCTCGGAAGAGGGCTACTTTGCCGGAGTGACGCCCCTTGCCGAGGCCGAGGTGGCCGGGTCGCCGGATCTCGAAGCCTTGATGCGCAGCGTCAACGAATTGTTTGAAGCTTATGTCAACCTGAGCAAGAAGATTCCCGCGGAAGTGGCTGCATCGGTGCTCGGCATTCTGGAGCCCGGTCGTTTGTCTGATACCATCAGTGCCCATCTGGGACTGAAAGTGTCTGAAAAACATGATCTGCTCAGCATGCTCAATCCGGTGGAACGCCTGGAATCCCTGGTTGTCCTCATCGCCCGCGAAGTGGAGATCCTGCAGATCGAAAAGAAGATCCGCAGCCGTGTCAAGGGGCAGATGGAGCGCAGCCAAAAGGAATATTACCTCAACGAGCAGATGCGGGCCATCCAGAAGGAACTGGGCGAGGGCGATGAATTCCGCAATGAACTGCGCGAACTTGAAGAACGGCTCGACAAGGCGGCGCTCAGCGTTGAAGCCAAAAAGAAGGCCGGTACCGAACTTCGCAAGCTGAAACTTATGTCGCCAAGTTCCGCCGAAGCCACTGTCGTACGCAACTATCTGGAGTGGTTGGCCGAGTTGCCTTGGAGCAAAAAATCCCGTGACCGCCGCGATCTGGACCATGCCGAAACGATCCTCAACGCGGATCATTACGGGCTGGAAAAGGTCAAGGAACGCATCCTGGAATATCTGGCGGTGCAGGCGCTGGTCAAGAAAATCAAGGGCCCCATCCTGTGCCTGGTCGGCCCGCCGGGGGTTGGCAAGACTTCCCTGGGGCGTTCCATCGCCCGCGCCCTGGGACGCAAATTCTCCCGCATTTCTTTGGGTGGCATGCGTGACGAGGCCGAAATCCGTGGACATCGCCGGACTTATATCGGCGCCATGCCGGGTCGGATCGTGCAGAACATGCGCAAGGTCGGGGTTAAGAACCCGGTCTTTCTGCTGGATGAAATCGACAAGGTGAGCAGCGACTTCCGCGGTGACCCGTCCTCGGCCCTGCTGGAGGTGTTGGATCCGGAACAAAACTGCACCTTTGTGGACCATTATCTGGAAGTGGACTACGATCTCTCCGATGTGATGTTCATCGCCACCGCCAACAGCCTGCACGGCATCGCCCGACCGCTGCTGGATCGCATGGAAGTCATTCGCATCGAAGGCTATACGGAGGACGAAAAGCTGCATATCGCCCAACGCTACCTGGTCGACAAGCAGTTGGAAACCCACGGTTTGAAGCCTTCGCAGGTACTCTTCAATGATGCCGCCGTGCAACAGATCATCCGCCAATATACCCGTGAGGCCGGCGTCCGCGGTCTGGAACGCGAGATTGCCAACGTCTGCCGCAAGATCGCTCGGAAGGTGGTCGGTGCCGGCAAGAAGTCCGTGGTTTTTCAGGTGGATGAAGGTTTGGTGCGTGAATTTCTGGGGGTGCCTCGGTTTACCCACGGGACCCGGGAAGAGCTGGATTACGCCGGTTTGGCAACGGGGCTGGCGTGGACCGAGGTCGGTGGCGAATTATTGACCATCGAAACCACGGTACTGCCTGGACCCGGAAAGTTGACGGTGACCGGCAAGCTCGGCGAGGTGATGAAGGAGAGTGCCCAGGCCGCTCTGAGCTACGTGCGCTCGCGTTGGCAGGAACTGGAGCTCGAAAAGGACTTTTACCAAAAACTCGATGTCCATATCCATGTTCCCGAGGGTGCCATTCCCAAGGATGGACCGTCGGCCGGCATTACCATGGCCACCGCCCTGGCTTCGGCTCTTACCGGTCGGCCGGTGGCCAGGGATTTGGCCATGACGGGAGAAATTACCCTGCGCGGCAGAGTGCTGGCCATCGGCGGACTAAAGGAGAAACTGCTGGCCGCCAGGCGCGCCGGAATCGGCCGCGTGATCATTCCGGCCGAGAACGAGAAGAACCTTGAAGACGTCCCGCGGAGCATTCTGGATGCCTTGACTGTTATCCCGGTTTCTCATATGGATCAAGTGCTTGCAGCGGCATTTCCAGAGGCCGCCGGCCTTGCGTCGAAAGCTTTGGGGACGACCGCGGGACGCAATTCGGATGATGCGGTTCGGCACTAAAATCAGGGAAAATAATCTCTTGACACCTTTTTTCCATCTCTGTTATAAGTATCGCACTTCAGCGGGGCATTCAATTTTTTCACTAGTGGAGGTATGTTGTGACCAAAGCCGATCTCGTTAATGCAATGGCGGATAAAGCCGGATTGAGCAAGGCCGATTGCGAAAAAGCTCTTAAGGCCTTCACGGACGTGGTCACCGAGGCATTGCAAGCTGGCGACAAGGTTGCTCTGGTTGGGTTCGGTACCTTCAGCATCGGCGAACGGGCCGCTCGTACCGGCCAGAATCCTCAGACCGGAAAAGAGATCGAAATCCCCGCATCCAAGGTGCCCAAATTCAAGGCCGGCAAAGCTTTGAAGGACGCTGTCAACTGAGACGGCGAGGCCAAGCTGGACATGCCCTTCCGATGCTGCTGAGTAGGTCCTGAAGGTTATTTCGGCATTACATATTCCAGTCAATCCCATGCGGGGCTGTAGTAGAGTCGGTTACAACGCCGGCCTGTCACGCCGGAGGTCGCGGGTTCGAGTCCCGTCAGCCCCGCCATCAAATATGGGCGAATAGCTCAGCTGGGAGAGCATCGGCCTTACAAGCCGAGGGTCACAGGTTCGAGCCCTGTTTCGCCCACCATTAAAATCACGCTGTCAAGCAGCAAGTTGCGGGGCTGTAGTAGAGTCGGTTACAACGCCGGCCTGTCACGCCGGAGGTCGCGGGTTCGAGTCCC
>NZ_JAFCIY020000087.1 GCF_020194955.2 Desulfuromonas sp. CSMB_57
CCGCTTGGATAAAAAGTAAGGCGTCCTGCGGGACGCGACCCGCGGTCTTGTCTTTGACCTTGGTAACTATAAAATCCAAAACCAGAAACCAAGTTCGCCGGTCCCGGCCGGCAGCTGGCCTACTTTCTTTGCTCGTCCCAAAAAAGCACTTACTATTCATGGCAACCGCATTAACCGTTCACTCCGCCACACTCGAACAACACTTATCTTTTCCTTGTATCGACGGTAAACAATTCGGAATGGAGAATGGATCAATTCTCTCACGTGAGGATTGTCAAACTCGGGAACAACTCGTCCACGATCAGGATGAATAACCAGTTTTTCAACCGAAGAGATGATCTCTTTAATAAATCGCTCGCCAACCTCCGGGACCTCCTGTTCCTGATAATATTCTCGAATAGCCTCCAGGTCACGGACTGCGGACTCAGTGATTGTGATGATAATTTTATCGGGCATGTCTACTTCAGGCCCAAACGTGCTTTTGCAGCTTCAAGGCTGATCTCACGCTTATTGTCCAAATCATTAAACCCTTCAACCACTCCACGCATGAATGCTTTTTCCTCTTCAGCACTCTCAAAATCGTCGAGAGATTGCATGACCGCAACACCACGACCGCGACTGGTCAACAAGACCGGACGATGGGACTCATTGGTGCGTTTAACGATTTTCCCCGGATTTATCTTCATTTCGGACAGGGGGACAATATCTTCGGAAAATTTAACCCTCATATTCACACCTCCATGTAGTCCACTAATAGCACCTGTTTATAGGTCTGTCAATGGCACCACTTGGCGGACTGT
>NZ_JAFCIY020000044.1 GCF_020194955.2 Desulfuromonas sp. CSMB_57
TGGCCGGCGCCGCCCCAGCGCAGCTGGGTTTTGGCGGCTTCGATGGCTTCATCGGTGCTGTTGAAGGCAATATAGCCGAGCACCGGGGACAGTTTCTCATGGCTGAACCAGTCTTCGGGACCGATGGTGGTCAGGGGCACCAGCAGCAGCTTGGCATCATCGGGAACATTGATCCCGGCCAGTTTGCCGATGGCTTGAGGCGACTTGCCAACGATGGCCATGGCCGGAACGCCGCGTTCCTTGTCGAACATAACTGCTTCGAGTTTGGCCTTTTCTTCCGGTTTAACAAGATAAGCACCACGTTCGATCAACATCTGGACAGCTTTATCGGCCGTTGCCTTGTCGTCGAAGATCATGGACTGGTCGGAAGAGCAAATGGTGCCGTTGTCGAAGGTCTTGGAAGCGATGACGTTGTTGACCGCAACAGAAAGGTTGGCGGACTTGGAAACGAATACCGGGGTGTTGCCGGCACCGACGCCGATGGCCGGGTGGCCGGAGCTGTAGGCGGATTTGACCATGGCGTTGCCGCCGGTGGCCAGAATCAGGTTGATGCCCGGGTGTTTGAACAGCAGGTTGGTGCCTTCGATGGAAGGTTCTTCAATCCACTGGATGCAGTCAGCCGGAGCACCGGCGCTGACGGCCGCGTCGCGCATGATCCGCGCGGCTTCGGCGCTGCACTTTTGGGCGCGGGGATGGAATGCGAAGATGATCACGTTGCGGGACTTCATCGCGATCAAGGACTTGAACATGACGGTGGACGTCGGGTTGGTGGTCGGAGTGGCGGCAGCCA
>NZ_JAFCIY020000013.1 GCF_020194955.2 Desulfuromonas sp. CSMB_57
CTTTCGGTCATGGGCTTCGGTCTCGGTTCCTTCTTCATCGGCAAACTGGTTCCCGGCCTGATCAACAGCATGGGCGTGGTTTCGGCCCTGATGCTTCTCGGTGTGGTCTACCTGGTATTGAATGCCCTGGCCGCCCTGATTCTGGCGGTTCCGCCGGCCGGCTGGCTGCCCGACGGCTTTACCCCTTCCGCCACCACCGTTTCCGCCGCCGACTCCTTCGCCTGGGCGGAAGCCAAAAAGACTCCCCAGTGGTACATGATCTGGACCATGCTGTTTTTGAACGTCAGCGCCGGCATGGGCCTGCTGTCCAAACTTTCCCCCATGGCCCAGGACGTGTTCCGCGTCGCCCGCGGCATTGAAGACCCGGCGCAGCTGGCCGTTCTCGGCGGCGGCGTGCTGGCCACGGCCTCCATCTTCAACGGTCTGGGCCGTCTGTTCTGGTCCGCCATGTCCGACAAGATCGGCCGTAAAAACGTTTTCCTGTGCCTGTTCGCCACCCAGGCGGCCCTGTATTTCTACCTGCCCGCGGTGACCAGCACCTTCGTGTTCACCGTCATCGCCTGCTACCTGCTGGCGGGTCTGGGCGGCGGCTTCGCCGTTATGCCGGCCTTTGCCGCCGACTCCTTCGGCCCGACCTACATCGGCAAGGTGTACGGCTTTGTGCTGACCGCCTGGGGCGCCGCCGGCGTGCTGGGTGGCTACGTGTTCGCCAAGTTCACCGTGCCGGGTCCGCCCCTGAAGATCGCCGCCGGTCTGCTCATCGCCGGTTTC
>NZ_JAFCIY020000014.1 GCF_020194955.2 Desulfuromonas sp. CSMB_57
TGATGCAATTGCTCTCGTCACCGCAGCGTACCTAAGTGCAAAAAACACCCCAATTTGTCGAAGGTGACGTTATGCCTATTCATAATGACCCTCCAGCAATTCGATCGTCCAAAATACCGTACCAAACCGACCCGCCATTGCATCGCACAAAATCTACCAAATGGACGGTATTTCAGTACAGAAAAAATCAGATCCAGGCTGTCTTTCATATTGGCCGGCAACGGGGACTTGATTGGCTCATTGGCGGTTGGCTTTGTCTGTTAGGTTCTCAATGCGAACGGAGGAGTGAATCATAACATGAAATAGTCGTTTAATATTCACGATTCAAGCGACCGGCGAGGTTGCGGGCATAGCAGGAAAACCGGGGAAATGACCAGCAACAGGGTTCCTTCCGAAGCAGTCAACAACTTGCTCGAGACGTGGAAATCAAACTATTTCAACTTGAATCGTCCTGCGAAGCACAGTGGCGCCGAAGTCGTCAGGCACGTAAATTTGCGTCGTGCCGGCGTCAGCATTGCGACCAAAAGAGGGGGAAAATGGTGGAAGCCACCTAAGCGTTACTTGCGTTGATTGACAAATAAACACCGCCCCCGGACTGCCCCGGCGCAAAAAGACCGGATCCAGATCCCCCTGATACCGACCTGCCCTGCAAGATCCTGCCTGGCCTGCAGACCAGAGGAGGCTTGACTTCCTTCTGCGGGATACGTTATTACCATCAATAAATAT
>NZ_JAFCIY020000046.1 GCF_020194955.2 Desulfuromonas sp. CSMB_57
CCTGATCGTCATGCTGCTGAGTCTCGTGTTGATCCCGCTTATTTTTCCATTTGCCCCCTGAAGTCGGCCCTTAACCGGATTGAAAGGGGCAATTGTCAGAAATTTGATTAAAATATCAAAGACTTGAATTAGTCACGCCCCCATATTACAGGCCCCAATGCCAACCATGCTCTGCTTACTCCTTGCGATAGAAATCCTTTGACTTGATAAGGTTTTAGCGCAACAATTGTGCTGCTTTAATTTTTAACCTAATTCCTTGAAGACTTCTACTGCAAACGCCCATGGCCCGCCATTTCAAGCCCTGCTTGCCCTTGGCGCTTTGTGGTTCTGCGGGGATACCGTCTGCAGGTCGGGTCAAGGAAATAAGACATGATAATCAAGCCTGACGGGTCGCAAAAAATTCGGATCCGGCTTGCCGTCTTGGCCCTGGCGGCAGCGACGGCACTGCTGTTTGGCAGCTCTGCCTTCGGGCAGAAGTCAGCCAGACCAACGGAAGCCAAGGACCGCAGCATAATCGCGCTCGAGGCGGACGGACAAGCTCCTTCTTTCGGCGCAGCCCAACTGCCCCTCACAGAGGAAGAACGGGCCTGGCTGCGCAGCCATTCGGTGATTCGGGTGACGCACGATCCGGCTTGGGCGCCCATTGAATTTACCGACCCGAAGGATAATC
>NZ_JAFCIY020000024.1 GCF_020194955.2 Desulfuromonas sp. CSMB_57
CGCCCAGCTGGTGAGCCATGGAGTGAACATAACCGAGGGAGGCGTTGTTGAACGCCATACCGGCCAGATACTGGGCGAAGCACATGGCATCGCGAGCAGCGATGTTGGAGCCCAGCGCAACAGCCGGACGCAGCCACTGAGCGATCAGACGGATGGCTTTTTCAGCGCAGGCGTCGGTGATCGGGGTGGCGATGGTGGACACATAGGCTTCCACGGCGTGGGTCAGGGCGTCCATACCGGTAGCAGCGGTCAGTGCGGGCGGCTTGCCGATCATCAGCACGGGGTCGTCAATAGCCACCTGCGGAGTGCAGCGCCAGTCAACGATAGCCATCTTCACGTGGGTATCGGTGTTGGTGATGATGCAGAAACGGGTCATTTCGGAAGCGGTACCCGCGGTGGTGTTGATGGAGATCAACGGGGTCAGAGGTACGCTGCTCTTGTTGATGCCTTCATAGTCGCGGATGTTGCCGCCGCCGGCGCAAACCAGGCCGATACCCTTGCCGCAGTCATGGGAGGAGCCGCCGCCCAGGGAGATGAGGAAGTCACAGCCGTTATCTTTGAAAACCTTCACGCCGTCATGGACGTTTTTGTCAGTCGGGTTGGGCTCGGCGCCGTCATAGATAACGACATCCACGCCGGCTTCCTTCAGGTACCCGCCGATCTTGTCGGCCACGCCCAGCTTTGCCAGGCCGGCGTCGGTAACGATCATGGCTTTTTTAGCGCCCAGTTCTTTGGCTTTGGCGCCGACTTCTTTGGAGCAACCCGGACCGATCAGGGTAACGCTGGGAATGAAAAAGCCGAAAGTGGTATCTGCGAGATTGACAACGGGCATGATAAATCCTCCTCATAAGAACTGTTTGAGTTTTGTACTCACCCACCAATAGGTACTACGACATCTGTGACTCACTTCATAAACTCAATATCCTGTTCCTGCGGTCACCTCCCTTCCGATGGTTACCCTTTGATGAATCCAGCGCTTTACCGTATGGCGCACAGCGTTGCAAAACACTGTTTATCAAAGCCCTGGCAAGGTAGTCCGTAAAGATAGCAATTTGAATGCCAGTTCCCTTTGGACCCATTCTTCGCCAAAGAAAACATGGCCAATTTCCTCAAAAAACCGCCCTCAAACCCCGATAACTGCCACAGCCTTCGCCGAAAAGCCCTCTTTATAAAAACAGAACAGAGTTAATTTTTTCCGTAGACAACATCCTCGGCACACTCATTCCATTCGCCAAAACCACCGTACCAACACTCCGAGACAAGACCCTGCAATCCATTAAGGTGCGTATTGTTACATTTTGTAGCAGCAGCCCCTGTTACACTTTGACACAGCCGACCAACATCAAACTGCGTTCCAGTCAAGGGGATGGAGCCGCTCCTTTTTTGTTGAAAAAACATTGATATTATAGTAGGTTTCCCCAGTTCGACAGATCTTCCGGGAGCGCCGTCCAGGCCCTGGTCTCGGGTTGGTTTCAGCCCAAGGAGGTCCATGCCGAAGTCTCCACCTCGGTTTCGAACAGGGTTTCGAAACAGATTCGGTTTTCAATGACCGACCCGCAAAGGGAATTTTCCAAGTTTGCCGGAGACCAGGCAGGCCGATTCACGCCCCCTCACTCCCCGCTTTGCTCCTTGGCCAACTCCGCTTGCGCGGGCAGGAAGGGTTCCCTGCTTTCCAAGGCAGCCGCAGCCCACAACCGAGGGCCATCACCGCCTCTCATTTCGGCTACGGGATTGAGCATAGCACGGAATTTCTTTTTTGCAGGGCGAGGACGATTTTTTTCTTTTAATACGTCGTTCTATATTTTTCCAAACGGGTCACGCGCTCCCCTTGGCGCGTGCGACCCCCGTCAATCGCCGACCTGACGGTCGTTTGCCGTGCGCACAGCCGCGTCGGCCAAGGCACGATGGTCAGGCGGCAGGAGGTATAATCCGAGATGCCGCGTTTTGAAGAAGCACGCCAGCTGATCCTCGAACACATTGCCCCACTGGGTATTGAAAAAGTCATCCTCACCGAAGCCGACAATCGTGTATTGGCTGAGGATATCCTGGCTCCGTGGGACATGCCGCGCTGGACCAATTCGGCCATGGACGGCTATGCCGTGCGCAGCCAGGATTGCCGGCAGCCGAGCGTGCTGAGGGTGACCGGCTTCCTGCCGGCCGGTGCCCGGTCCGTCGAGGAAGTTGCGCCCGGCTGCGCCATCAAGATTATGACCGGCGCCCCCCTGCCTCCGGGTGCCGACGCCGTGGTGCCGGTGGAGGAGACGGAAGCGTCGGCCGACGGGGTGCGCATTATCAACCCGGTTGCCCAAAATGCCCACGTCCGCTTCATGGGTGAGGATGTGCGCTGCGGCGAATGCATTCTGCCGCGCGGATCCCTGCTGCGGCCCGCAGAGATCGGCATGCTGGCCTCCTATGGCAAGGTTTTTGTTCCGGTCTTCAGGCGGGCCCGCATCGCCATTCTGGCGACCGGGGACGAGTTGGCGGAGCTTGGTGAAGTCTTTAGTGAAGATAAAATCATCAACAGCAACACTTTGGCTCTGCATGCCGCCATCAAGGAAATCGGCGGCATCCCCG
Source organism: Desulfuromonas sp. CSMB_57 (assembly GCF_020194955.2). Taxonomy (GTDB): domain Bacteria; phylum Desulfobacterota; class Desulfuromonadia; order Desulfuromonadales; family Syntrophotaleaceae; genus JAFCIY02. The sequence continues at coordinate 2,575 of NZ_JAFCIY020000024.1, forward strand.
ATATCCTAGGCATCGCCCTGGATACACGGGAAGATCATCTGGAAAAGCTTACCGAAGGGCTCAAGGCCGACGCCCTCATCACCTCGGCCGGAGTCTCCACCGGGGACCGGGATTTCGTCCGACCGGTGCTTGAAGAACTGGGGGCACGCAACCTTTTCTGCAAGGTCGATATCAAGCCGGGACGGCCGACCTCCTTTGCCGTACGGGACGGCAAACCCATTTTCAGCCTGCCGGGCAATCCGGTTTCCACCATGATCACCTTCGAGGAATTGGTACGCCCGGCGCTGCTAAAAATGATGGGCCATACGAGAATCATCAAGCCGCTGTTCGAGGCGACCCTGACCACCAATCTCGACAAAAAACGCCTGGGCGTCCTCAATTTTCAGCGGGTCAGCGTCGAACTGCGCGACGGCCGCTATTTCGCAAGTTGTGCCGGGGATCAGAATACCGGCATCCTCAAGACCATGGTCCGGGCCGACGCACTGGCCCTGCTGCCTGAAGACAAAGATCGCTTCGCAGCCGGGGAGACGGTCAGGATCCACTTTTTGAGCCACCAGGCAACCATGCTGGAAGGCTGAAGAAAACTTGCTTTGACTCCCATGATGCTTTTATTATATTGTAAACATTATTGTCCGGGTCAGATGGAGGCTGTGGTCGGCCCCGTTCGCGGGATTTTTCGGCGAGGGGGCTCATGAACGATTTCTGCAAGGAAACCTCGGTGAACATCAGGAAGTTCGTCACCCCCGAAATCATTTTCGGTCAGGGCGCCTTGAGCCAGATCGGCGAAAGTGCCGCGCGCAGCGGTGCGTCCAAGGTGTTCGTGGTGACGGATCGGGGCGTCATGGAAGCCGGCTGGGTCGACCAGGCGCTTCATTACCTGCGGGCGGCCGGCCTGGATTTCGAGATTTTTTCGGACATTACCTCCAATCCCAAGGATTTCGAGGTCGCCGAGGGGGTCTCGCACTACCTCCGCTCGGGCTGTGATGCCCTGGTGGTGGTGGGCGGCGGCAGTCCCGCCGACACCGCCAAAGCCATCGCCATGCTGGCCACCAATGGCGGCACCCTGCGGGATTTCGAAGGCATCAATAAAATCCACCTGCCGCTGCCGCCCATGGTCATCGCCCCCACCACTGCCGGTACCGGCTCGGAAGTCAGCCAGTTCGCCATCATCGTCGATCATCAGCGACGCCTGAAGATGTCCATCATCTCCAAGTCACTGATCCCGGACATCGCCATCATCGATCCGGAGCTGCTGACCACCAAGTCGCCCCGTTTGGCGGCCGCCACCGGCATGGACGCCCTGTCCCATGCCATCGAATCCTACGTCTCTCTGGCCGCCACGCCCCTTACCGACATCCACGCCCTCAACGCCATCCGCCTGATTTTCGGCTACCTGCACCGTTGCGTCTTCCATCGCCAGGACCTGGAAGCCAACACCCACATGGCCATGGCCAGCCTGAATGCCGGCATCGCCTTTTCCAATGCCATTCTCGGTGCCGGCCATGCCATGACCCACCAGGTGGATGGCCTGCTGGATACCCATCACGGCGAGACCAATGCCATGCTGTTGCCCCATGTCATGGAATTCAACCTTCCCGCCTGCCGTGCAAAATACGAGGAAATCGCCCGCGCCATGGGGCCGGAGGTGCTGGCGGCCGGGCCGCCCGAAACTCTGGCGGAACGGGCGATCAACGCGGTGCGGCAACTGGCCTGTGACATACGCTTGGGCAGAAACCTCTCCGCCGTAGGCCTGCAGGCGGAAAGTCTCCGCACCCTGAGCCGGAACGCCCTGAACGACGCCTGCCTGGTCACCAATCCCCGGCATGCCGATCTCGTCGACATCCAGCGGATTTTCGAAAAAGCCTTTTAGAACGGGGATGGCTCCGGCGGCAAGGCAGCCCGAATTGGGACAACCATGCTTGACAAAAAGACCCTCATCGAAGATCTGACCGGCGTAAATTCCTCCAAGCTCAACTACTATGTAGAGCTGAAGCAACGTAACGCCGAGATTCTCAAACAAAACATCCGTCTGGAAATCCTGCACCAGCTGTCTCGCGACATCCATCTGGACATGTCCACCGCAGACATGATCGAACGGGCCTACCGGCAATTGCACCAGGCCCTGCCCTGCGACTTCCTGGGCCTGGCCATGCTCCGGGATCAGAAGCTGCTGCTGCGCGCTGCCATGCCGAAACCGGCCGGTACCCTGCCCAGCGTCCCGTCCGAATCCCGCCTCTGGGACACCATCCGCAGCGGCCAGGCCGGGGTCTTGTCGCAACTGCGCGAAACGGATGCCTTTTTCCAGCACAATCCGCAGCTGAATCCGGGCCTCCAGTCCCTGGCCGTAGCTCCCCTGTTCATCCGTGCCACCGTCAGTGGGCTGTTGCTGGTGGGCAGTAGCCGGCCGGCAGCCTACCAGAAGGCCGAAGTGGGCTTTTTGCAGCACCTGGCCGATCATTTAACCATCAGCATGCAGAATTCACGGCTCTACAAAGAGGTCTCCCGCGCCCAGCAAGGCTGGGAGGCCACCTTCAAGGCGGTCACCGACCCCATTTTGCTGCTGGATCCGGACTACAACATCCTCCTTGACAACGGCCGCCGCATTCCCGAAATGTTTGCTCCCGGCGAGGACCTGCAAAGCAGGGAGTACCACGCCAACAAGTGTTATGCGCGGCTTTACGGTCGCAGCGCGCCCTGTGAAGAATGCCCCATGGCGACGCTGAAAACCGACCCGCGGCCCATCTATAAGCGCCTGGAAACCGATTCCGGCCAGGTACTCGATATCGCCTATTATCCGGTCATGGACGAGAATCAGCGCCTGACCGCCATTACGCACATCATCAAGGATGTCACCCAGAAGACCAACATGGAAGCCAAACTCATGCATTCGGCACGCTTGGCGGCCATCGGCGAAATGGCGGCAGGAGTGGCCCATGAGCTCAACAGTCCCATGACTGTGATTATCGGTACCGCCCAACTGATTCACCGCGAACTCCATGAAGACGCTGAGCTGCGCGAACCTTTGGAAGACATCGTCCAGTGCGGTTTGCGCTGCAAGCGCATCATCCAGAATCTGCTGACCTTCTCGCGCCAGGACCATCTGCCCCAGGCGGAAACGGATATCAATCAGGAGATCGAGCGGGTGCTGCACCTGATTCATTATCAGATCGACCGCAACCAGATCACCATCAGCAAGCATCTGAGCCCCGATCTGCCGTTCATCATGGCCAATGGCCGCCAGTTGCAGCAGGTCCTGACCAACCTCTTGATCAACGCCCGGGACGCCCTGGCCGGCATCGAGCGCGACAAGCTCATCGAGGTCCGTTCCTTTTTGAAAGAGGTGGACGACAAAGTTTGGCTGGTGGTCGCCGTGCGGGACAATGGCGTCGGCATCCCTGCAAAAAATCTGCAACGGGTCTTCACCCCGTTTTTTACCAGCAAGGAAGAAACCAAGGGCACCGGATTGGGCCTGTCCGTCAGCCTCGGCATCGTCGAGGCCCATGGCGGATCCATCGAGGTGGAAAGCGTGCATGGCGAGGGCAGCACCTTTGCCCTGCTCCTGCCGCTGGAGCCGCCCAAAAATCTCGCCCCGGTTTCGATCCTGGCGCCGCCGTCATTTTCCTGATACATTGGAAACGGGTTAAAACGATGCGCCGAGCGCGACTGATCGGCGGTCTCCAGGGCCTTCCGTTCCAGTGCCACGACGGCCTGTTTTCAGATTCTGTCCCAAAAAGGTGGTGTTGTCTTGAGCAAGGTAAGTGTTCTGATCATCGATGACGAGGAATCCGTCTGCACCTTTTTCCGGCGCCTGCTGACCCGCAAAGGCTACCGGACGGTGACCGCGGGCAATGAGGCGGAGACCCTGCGGGCCCTGGAGTGCAGCAGCTTCAATGTCGCCATGGTCGATTTGAAGCTGCCCGATACGGACGGACTGACCCTGCTGAAACACATCAAGGCCCGCCAGCCGGCCTGCGAAGTCATTATCATGACCGGATTCAGCACCATCAAAACGGCGGTCCGGGCCATGCAGTTGGGCGCTTACGAATACCTGGAAAAACCCTTCGACGACATCAAGCTCATTGAAAGCCTGGTGGAGAAGGCCACCGCCCTGAGTTGTGAGGAGAAGCACGACGACGAGCAGGAGTGGAGCAGCCTGGCCAAATCCATCGGTTTCCAGGTCGGGGCCTCGCCGGAAATGAAACGCCTGACATCCTTGGCCTACAAGATTGCCGCCAAGGACATCAGTGTCCTGATCCATGGTGAAACAGGCACCGGCAAGGAGGTCCTGGCCCGTTTCGTCCACGCGGCCTCGCAGCGCCGGGACCAGATGTTCATCCCCATCAACTGCGGTGCACTATCGGACAACCTGCTGGAATCGGAGCTGTTCGGCCACGAGCGCGGCTCCTTCACCGGCGCCGGCAATCTGCGCCGCGGCATTTTCGAACTGGCTGACAAGGGAACGCTGTTTCTGGACGAGGTCGGCGAAGCCAGCCTGGCCATCCAGGTAAAACTGCTGCGGGTGCTGGAAACGGGCGAGTTCATGCGTCTGGGCGGCGAAAAACAGATCCACTGCGATGTTCGGGTGGTTTCCGCCTCCAACGTCGATCTCGAACAGGCCATGCTGCGCCGCGAATTTCGTGAAGACTTGTTCTACCGCCTGAACGTGGTCAAACTGGAAATCCCGCCCCTGCGCGAACGTCGCGAAGACATTCCGATGCTGGCGCGGTACTTTGTCAAACAGTTCAACCCAGCCATCAATATGTCCAAGGACATCATCGATCTGCTCTGCGACTATGATTGGCCGGGCAATATCCGCGAGCTGTCCAACACCCTGCGCCAGGCGGTGGCCCTGTGCGAGGGCAACGTTATTTTGCCGGAACATTTCTCCGGCAAGCTGGCCGCCGCCAAGCCGCGCCCGCAACGCCTCGAGGTGCGCAACGATCCGCCGCCGTCACTGGTGACGGAATCACGCCCCTGTTCCCTGGACTCTTTCTGGGAACATTACGCCAACCCGGAATTCCTTGAAAAGCTTTCCGACGGCGACATCACCCAATTGCTGCACTCCCTGCGGGGCCTGGAAAGCAACCTGCAGAGCGTGATGCGCAAGCGGGGCATTACCTCCATGGGCACGGAGGCCCTGCGAGACTCGGAGGCCGCCTCGATTCAGCGTACCCTGCACCAATACCGCTGGAACATCACGGAAACGGCTCGCGCCCTCGGCATCGCCCGTAACACCCTGCACCGGAAAATCAAAAAGTACGGGCTGCAGAATCTCTGAGCCATGCCGTGCCGATAGGCGGTCCGACTCACAGGAGCGCCCCTCAAGTCCGGTAAAACTGAGAAGGCCCTTCCAGACACTGCCAACCTGCCTCGCCGAACAGCCGGCAACACTCGGCCACGTTCGTACCGCGACCCTCTTCGGTACGCTCCCGGGTATCCCGGGGATTGGCACCGGCCTCGGCCCAGAACAGATTGGCACCGGCCGCGGCCCCCAGGGTGCAGGGTTCGTGGGTGCAATTGCCCGCCACGCTGCGCGGCACGCCGAGGCGCGTTACCGCAACGATCTGGGCCATGCGCATCTCGCTGATCATGCCGTGGCGGGCCAGGGAGGTGCCGGGAATGGCAATGCGCCGCGCCGCGCCGCTGAACACCGGCCCTATAGTTGCGGTAAATTGAATCATCTCAGCCAGTTCCTCATTACTGTGCTCCGGGCCGATGGGCTCGACACAGGTGCCGACCTGCAATCCCGCCTCCTGAAAATATCGGATGCTGCGACGCCGCTCCTCCGGCGACAAGCGAGTGTCGATGCCTTCCCGCAATCGCAGGGCGTGATAGACGCCGGCAAACCCCGCCTCGCGCAGCCGTCGGGCACCGGCTGCCGTCTGATCTCCGACATTGGCGACCAGGGGCGTTGTCGGCAGCAACTGGCGGCGCAGTTCCGCCGCAATTTCCAGGATGGCAGCCAGCGGCCAGGCGGCCGTAGTCATGACGAAAATGGCATTGGCGCCCTCCGCCTCGAACCGGCGGGCCTGCGTCACGGCCTGGTCGGCGGTCAGCTCCGTCGCCCGGTCAAAAATGCCATGACAGGCGGCAAAGGAGCAAAACTGGCAATCCTTGGCACAGGGGCCCAGATTGAGAGCGAACTGGGCGTGGATTTCGGCCCGGTTGCCGGTCAGTTCCTTGGAAACCCGGTTGGCTTCCGCCATGATCTGAAAACTTTCCGGAGCATCGGGCGGCAGGTCCAGCAGACTGATTAATTCATCCCGATTCAAGCACTCGCCGTCCCGTACCTTCCTCACTATATCTGCAAAGATTCGCGCCATAACTCCTTCCCTAACGGGCCAGTTCTGATGGCAGAAAAAAGGCCGTTCCAAAAGGAACGGCCAGAAAAATCCGGTCACCGTTTCAGGCGAAGGACCTTTTGAAGAGTGCCGCAATCGCCTGGCGGCCGTTCTCCTGCAGAAAACGAGTGCCGGTGCCGGCAAAGTGTTTTTCGCTGATAATCGGCGGCTTCGCTCCCAACGCCTGCCATTCCGCCTGGGTCCACTTGAACCAGCCATCCTGCTTCTGGTCGAACACATACAGGGTCTTGTTGCATAGTTTGGCGAATTCAGCCCCCCAGCCGGTTCCGCCCTTGACGGTCTGGTCGGGCAGAATCTCGCCGACAACGAAGATTTCCTGGGCATTGTTGATCTGGTACCAGATGCTCTGCAAAATTTTGCGAATCTTCAGGCTGTCGGTGTAACGACGATTCATCAGCCGGGACACATACTCCAGGCTGACATCGCCTTGCTTGAGTTCTTCGTGGTTCAGTACCCGCACGCCTCTTTGCCGGGTAATGCTGTGGCCGGCAAAGGTAAAATTCACCTCCTCGATGCCGAAACACTCGGCGTTGGCACCGAATTCAGCTTCTGCGCCATTGGCGCCGCCGCTGAAAAGAATGAAATCCTCCTTGTTCATGCTTGCTCCTTTCCTGGGGCTTGATGGATTGCGGCAACCTTATTGAAATGTGCAAGGGGTACCGAGGACCGGGTTTTTCCCGGCCGCCAATGCCCTCTGCGGCTGTCGAACTGAAAACCCTCTCCGTATAAATGTACCATGTCGTCGAACCAACGCTGGAACCGGCACCCTTCAGAATCCCGAACCTGCTGCCATAACCGCCTGGCCCTGGCTGCTCCATGTTCCTGGTTGCCATACCATAGCAGCACAACACGGCGTTCATCAACGACATAAAATGTCTTTTTTCCTTACCGTGCCTGGCAGGGTTCGGGCAGGAGCTTCGTCCGAGATGCCCGGAACCGGCCCCCGGCCGAAGACCAAACCTGTCGGCCGGCCTTTGACAACAGGCGGAACAAATTTAAACTGTTAGAAATGCGTGGCCGGCTTGGCCGGCACCAGCCAACCGAGGAGGAATCGATGTGGGATTATACCGATAAAGTCAAGGACCACTTTCTGAACCCGCGCAACGTCGGCGAGGTTGAAAATCCCGACGGTGTCGGCGAGGTCGGCTCGCTGGCCTGCGGCGACGCCCTGCGCCTGACCTTTAAACTGGACGAACAGGGGCGCATCCAGGATATCAAATTCAAGACCTTCGGCTGCGCCAGCGCCATCGCTTCCTCGTCGGCCCTGACGGAACTGGCCAAGGGGAAAACCCTGGAAGAAGCGGAGAAAATCAGCAATCAGGATTTGGCGGAATTCCTCGGCGGCCTGCCGGAGGAAAAGATGCACTGTTCGGTGATGGGCAAGGAAGCCTTGGAGGCGGCCATAGCCAACTACCGGGGTGAGGCGGTGGTGAAGGAAGATTTCGAAATCGTCTGCAAATGCTTCGGCGTCACCGATCGGGAAATCGAGCGGGTGGCCAGGGAAAACCGCCTCACCACCATCGAGGAAGTGACCGACTACACCAAGGCCGGCGGCGGCTGCCAGGCCTGCCATCCGAAAATCGCCCACATCCTGGAAGGACTGTGGGGCAAGCAACCGCCCGAACCGGCCGAGCAGCGGGTAGCGGCCGGCAAGAAGCTCTCCAACCTGCAGAAAATCCGCCTCATCCAGGAAACTCTGGAGCGAGAAATTTTGCCGCCCATCCGCTCCGACGGCGGCGATCTGGAACTCATCGACATCGACGGCGACAAGGTGCTGGTGGCGCTGCGCGGCACCTGCTCCTTCTGTCCTCAGTCGAGTTTTACCCTCAAGCACTTCGTCGAGGCCAAGTTGCGTGAATTCGTCAGCCCCGACCTCGAAGTCGAGGAGGTGAAGCCGTGAAAACCATCTATCTGGACAACAATGCCACCACCCGCACGGCACCGGAAGTGCTCGAGGCCATGCTGCCCTTTTTTGCCGATCTGTACGGCAATCCTTCGAGCATGCACTTTTTCGGCGGGCAGGTCGCCCGACATCTAAAAACGGCCCGGGAACAGGTCGCGGCCCTCATCGGCGCCCATCCCTCGGAAATCGTCTTCACCAGTTGCGGCACTGAAAGCGACAACGCCGCCATTATGGGCACCCTCTATTCCTATCCGGAGAAAAAACACCTGGTCATCTCCCGGGTCGAACATCCGGCGGTACTGAATGTCGCCCATCACTTGCAGGCGCGCGGTTACCGCATTACCGAGCTCAAGGTCGATGGCCAGGGCCAACTGGATCTGGAAGAACTCCGTCACGTTCTGACGGAAGACACGGCACTGGTCAGCATCATGACAGCCAACAATGAAACGGGGGTTATTTTCCCCATCGACGAGATCGCCGCCATCGTCAGGGAACGCGGCATCCCCTTCCACACGGATGCCGTACAGGCGGTGGGCAAGATCCCCATGGACATGGGCCGCAGCCCCATCGACATGCTGTCCCTGTCGGGCCACAAGCTCCACGCCCCCAAGGGGATAGGCGCCCTCTATATCCGCAAAGGCACGCGCTTCGCGCCCTTTGTGGTCGGCGGCCACCAGGAAGCGGGCCGCCGCGGCGGCACGGAAAACGTGCCCTACATCATCGGACTGGGTCATGCCGCCGAGTTCTGCCTGGCCCATCTCGAGGAGGAAAACACCCGGGTCCGGGCCCTGCGCGATCGCCTGGAAACCGCGTTGCTGGAGCGCATCCCCAACACCATCGTCAACGGCGACCGGCAGCACCGGCTGCCCAACACCACCAACCTGAGCTTTGAATATATCGAGGGTGAATCAATCCTCATGCTGCTCAGCGACGAAGGGGTGTGCGCCTCATCGGGTTCGGCCTGTACCAGCGGCTCCCTGCAGCCGTCCCACGTGCTGCGGGCCATGGGGGTGCCCTTCACCGCCGCCCACGGCTCCATCCGCTTCAGCCTGAGCATTTACAACACGGAGGAGGATGTGGATGTGGTCATCGACGTACTGCCGCCCATCATCCAGCGCCTGCGGGATATTTCACCCTTCTGGCAGGATTATGTCGACGGCAAACCGATGGACGCGTTTCTAACCGGCGGCGACGTCGCCCACCATGTCCACGGCTGAGGGCGCCACAGCGGCCTTGGAACAATTTTTCGGTGCCACTGTGGCCGGCCTGTCAATATTTCTTGACGACATTGTTTTAGAGCATTAGTTTTAATGGGCTTGCTCATTGCCCCTGCCGGCCTGGTTCCGGTACTGCCGTCCGGTTGCCAGGCCGGCAGTCGGGCCGGCCCTTTCCGGAGTTTTCATGGCGGCCTATCCCAAAGTACTGATTCATCGTGACCTGGTGCCGATCCTGGCGCCGGATGAACATTTTGCTGAAAAGGAGGGATTTGCCCTGCTGGTGGCCTGCAGCGGCCAGGAGGCCTGGAATCTGATTCAGCGTCAACAACCCAATCTTGCCTTCATCGACATCGATCAGGAAGAACTTCCCGGTGACGAATGCTGTCGGCGGGTCAACAGTGATCCGCGCCTGCGCGCCATCCCGGTCGTGCTGATCGTGCCGTCGGGCAACCAGGAAGCCCTCAACCGCTGCCTTAAGGCACGCTGTTCCGACATCCTTTTCAAGCCCTTGACCCGTCACCTGCTGCTGTCCAGCGCCCGGCGCATCCTCGGCCTGACCTACCGCTCCTTCCCGCGCGTCGAGGTGCGGTTGACGGCCTGCTACGGCAGCGATCCCAACCGGCTGCAGGAAGGGCCCATCTCCAATCTCGGCCCGGGCGGCATGTTCATCCACAGTGCGTCGAAACTGGCCATCGACCAGCCGCTGTTCGTCGAATTTCACCTGCCGAATACCGTCGATCCCATCCGCTGTCAGGCCTGCGTCTCCTGGATCAACAGCGCCGAGAACCCGGTCAATCCGCGCCTGCCGACCGGTTTCGGCCTGCAGTTCCTGTCCCTGCGCCTGCCCGACCTGATGGCGCTCTGCAACCACATCCGCCAACAAAGCCCTGCCCAGGCCCAGGAAGGCACGGATCCAACGGTCCGTCGCGGCAGGGCCTGATATGGGTTAAGGCTGTGGGGCCAGCTGCCAAATGACCCCGCCGTCGGTGGCCACGTACAGCGCTCCGTCCGGCCCCTGAACCAGGCTGCGCAGGCGTTCCGACGGGATGCCGGCGACGGTCGTAGTGCCGACCGTCATGCCGGTGGCGTCCAGTTGCAGGAGTTCGATGCGGGCGCCGCGTAAAAAACCGACCGCCAACCGGCCATCCCATTCCTGCCAGCCGGCTCCGTTCAGGAAGGTGCAGGGCCCCATGCCTTCCGATTGACCGTCGTTGTTCCAGGATGGACGCATGGCATCCGGGAACTTGGCGAGATCGGTCATCGGCGTCGGGGTGCCGTCGGGCTTGTTGGAGATGTACCCGCAATAGTCACTGGCGCAGGCAACACCGGGCTCCGGCTTCGGATCCCAGCCGCCGTTGCCGCCGGCAATCAAGGGCGTGACTTCGTCGTTGTGACCGGGACCGTGTTCGCAGGCAAAGGGCTGCCCGGTGGCGGGATGAAAGGCGATCCCCTGCACGTTGCGATGGCCGTAGGTGAAGATCCGCGGATCGCCGCCGGCCTGAGTCCGATTGCCCGGCGCCGCCGCACCGTGGCCGTCGATGCGCAATACCTTGCCGCCCAGCCGGCTCAGATCCTGCGGCAGGGGACCGTTGTGGTTGTCCCCCGTGGTCACATAGAGGTAGCCGTCGAAGGGGCTGAAGCGGAGCCGTCCGCCACTGTGGGCGCCTGAACCGCCCCAGCGGTTGGCCCGGTGCTTGAACGAAATGTCAGTGACGATATCGGTCCGATCGCTGACCGTGGAGTAGTCGCCGGCGACAGCAAGACGCACCACCCGGTTGGTCTCCGGGCTGCTGGCTTTGGATGGCATGTAGACGTAGAGCAAGCGGTTACGGGCAAAGTCCGGATCGACGGCGACGCCGTGCATGCCACTCTGGCCGCGGCAGAAAAAATCGTCGGCCACCACGGCGGCGCCGGGCGCACCGAACAGGCGTTTGATCGAACCGTCGGCGCGGCGCACGGAAAGTCCCCGGCACTTTTCGGTGAACAGCATGGCGCCGTCGGGGGTGAAGGCCATGTCCCAGGGGTTGCTGAGGCCTGACATAAGCACCGTGCGGCTCAGCATTGGCGCACCGTTCTTGCCGGCGCCGGGCTCCGCCGAAGAGGCATTCCGGTTACGGTCGCAGCCATTGCCGGTCACAACCAGGCCGACCGTCAACAGCGCGGTCAACGCCATATTGCATGTTCTGTTCATAGCCGCTCCTCATCGCCAGGTCTATCGAATTAAATCACCCGCCGTTTCCACCACTCTCTCACCTTGCAGAGCCCGACCAACGCGGGATCAGCAGGCCAGCACTTCTTTCAACACAACCGCCAGGTTGCGCAGAGCGCCTCCGCCGTCACCGACGAAGGTTGAACCGTGCATGACGGCAAGCCGCCGGGGCGCGAGGTCCGCCAGACGCCGCAGAGTGCCTTCCGTTCTGATCGTATAGGGGGTGGAATGGGCCAAAGGGCCCGCTTCGAAGTGCAGCAGGGTTTCCCTGGCCCTGGCCAGGACATCGGTCGCCGTGACAGGTTCGACATTGCCGTTCTGGAGTAACAAGTCGGAGCAGAAAAGGGTCGCGCCGGTCTCCTCGAATAACAGACTTGCATCCCAGCCATGGGGCACCTGGGGTGTTTCCAGCAATCGATAACGGTTGCGACCGGTAACCAGCACCTCCCCTTCACCCAACACCTGCGCCCGGTGCCCGGTGAAGTCGTTGATGTTGATGGTTGCTCCAATAATACCGCAAAGGGCCTGCGCCTGCGGGGCCAGGGACAGCCATGCATTCAGGGAGCCACACTCATCGGCCTCGAAGTGGCTGAAGCCGATCCAGCGCAGGGTTGCGGGATCGATGATTTTTGCCACCGCCGCGCGCACCAGTTCGAACATGCCCTGCATTCCGGTATGGAACAGCAGCGGTTCGTCGTCCCGCACCAGGAACTGGTTGAACTGGAGATCGTACTTGGCGATATAGGTCGAGATGCGGAAAAGATCGGGCGCGATTTCGTCCACTTGGGTCTTCATCACGGCCTCCCTGGCAGGAATGCGGTACCACCCATTTACCCAAGAGAGAAATGGAGTGCCTTGCACAAGGGTAGCACCGTCGCCGGCAAAGGCAAATCCCGGACCATGGTTAGACAGCGTGGTAGGCTATCCTCACAACCTTCCAGCATCCGCCCCAAACTCGCATATAAACTCATCCCGAAAGTTTTTTCCAGATCGACCTCTTGTGCATGTGGATGAGCCGAATTCTTTTAAACCAAAGAAAGACAGCCAATGCCAACACTGTGCATAAAAAGCATTTACAAATTAAATTTTTATGTTGACTCCCAAACAAGGACCACCTAATATAGCATTTGTCCATATTCATTATCTTTTAATATATTTTTTAAATTTTCATTTTAGGGTAAATCCCGCCGGGGTTGCGTTCAGAAGGCTTTTCGCTAGTGGTCCCGAGGCTAGCATCTACTGCACTCTAAGAATTGCAGGACTTTTGGGCTTTGATTAAGAAAGCAATGAAAGGGGCGTCATTTATGTTTTCAAAAAAAATGTTAATATCTTTAAAAATTGTCTTTTTTTTCCCCTTGTTTTTTTTATTGCCCTGGTCATTGGCTAACCATGCCATTGCCTGCAATCAGGAATGGTCTTTTCTCATTGCCCAACCGGTTGCGCAGTGGCCTGACTTCTCAACGGAAAAAACATTTCCCTTACAAGACAGAACTGGCTTGTCTCTTTTTATACCCTCAGATTTTGAAAAAATTTATTACATAAATAATCTTTTAATTTTTTCATATCATAATAAAAAAGCAACTATTACAATCGAAACAATCTCCAAAAAGACAATTGATAATTTCCCGGCGGATCATTGTATGGAACTAAAGGACATAGCCCATGCAATTTTTACTAAAACCCCAAAAGATGAATTGAAAAATTGCCCAGAGGTATGGCAGTGGGCTATGAAGTCGAAATTAACCTATTTTCGCAAAAATGTTCCTGTATATGTTGCAAAAAATGGCAACGTAACCGCTTATTACCATTCATCCACCGATCAATATGTCCCATCGCAAATTGGTAGTCTTGCGGTAATAGTAAATGAAAATGAACCAGAATCTTTTTCTGTAATAAGGACAATTGGATTTGATTTAAATTATTTTTTAAACATTATTGGCTCAATAAGAGAACCATCAGGAGGGCATTGAAATGTTGACAGACATTGAAAAGCGTGAGCTGAAGTTCGTTTTGATGAAGGTTTTCGGGGAAAAGGCGAGGCACTGGGAAATCAATGAAGATTCCGTTCGGATCCTCAGTGAAATGATGGAAAAGGCCAGGACCTGTTCGCAAGCGGTCAATAGCCTTCCAAAGGTTCCAGGATGGCAACCCGGGTTGGGGTTTATCCCAAGCCAAATTATAGGGGCACTTTACCGCGAAATTCGAAACGGAAAAAACAGTATATTGGAAACCTGCAATACGGTGCAGTTATCACCCTATGCCGCAGCCTTTGAAATGGCAAGCTTGGGTTTGCCGGTTCATTTTCCCGTCTGCTACTAAGGCCGGCACTGTGATTATAGTTGTTTTCTTTCCTCCCTGACAGGTAAATTTTTATTATTAGATTTATACCATTTTTAAAATGCAAGGATATAGCCGTTCAGGACCTGCTTAACCGCATTCAGTGGGGTCCTGATTCCGAGACCGGATAAAATGATCGCATGGTACGGTGGAGTATCCTAGGGTTACATGCGTTTAGTCGTGTCAAGAAATTCTGAGAAATTTTGGTTGCCGGCAAGGCGCGCCGCCGCAGGCCTAGCAGAGTTAATCCGAGAAGACGGAACGCAGCCAGCGACCAAAAGGGCCGGAAATTCTTGACACGACCAACCACACGATACACAAGTAGTCAGTATCTCAGGGCTTTGTTTCTCAGCAAACGACCATTCCATTCAATTCAGGATGATACTCGACTCGCCCCGGGCGACAACCTGGATTGACAACCGATCGTTCAACACCCTTGCCTCGCCCAGGGACAAGGATTTCACGGCACCGGTTAATTTCACATGTTCGACGATTTGCAGACCGGACAAGGCCGAGGAGGCCTTAAGGCGGGCCTGCTCCAATTGCTCGGCGACAGCGGCATCGAGCTTGGTCTTGATGGTCCTGCGAATCGGACTGCTGAACAACCAGCTGCCGGCACTGATCAACCATCCCGTCTTTTTGGTATCGAAATCGACATTTTCAAACGTCAGAGTATTGTTCTGCGGGTTGTACACCGGCTTCGCAAACAGCGTCAGTTCTCCTTTGAAATCCCCGGCCGTGCTCAGTGCCACCACCAAGCGTCCCTCCTCCCCCTTAAGCTTGAAATCCTTTATGGTAATTTTCTTGTCGTCACCAAATGTTTGCTCCAACAACACCGGGTTGAGGGCGGTCACGAGATCGGCCAGAAAGATGTTGGTGGCCAGCTGAATGTGAAAACTCTTGTCGAAAGCCGTCAGCAGCTGCACCGGCGGCAACGGCTTCACCGCCGTGGCGGCCGGCTTCGGCCCGACAACGATCTCGGCACCGGTCACTACACCCATGGCCAAACGAATGGCGTTGTTGGCCGTCGACAGGGGACTCATGACGATTTTTTCCGGGGTCAGCTTCAGCCAGGTGCTGAATTCCTGACTGACCTGTATCGGGGAGAAGGCATTCCGCCAGAGCGGCGCCACCTTGGCACGCAGTTGAACAGCGTCGTTTATCTTGGCGTCCAGGATCGGCGCCATAAGTCTTTGCACCGGCTCCGAGACGCTCTCTACCATGCCTTTCGGTTTCAGGGACAAGGGCCCGAGCTTGAGGGTGTCCACCAGGCTGTCCGACAAACCGGTATAGTACAGCTCGGTCTTGAGGCGCCAGTCCGGTGTGACCTTCACCCTGGCCTTGAACCTCAACCCGGCCCGGAGCGGGTAGCTTTCATAGAGGGCATTGCTGAAGGTCAGCTGCACGGGCACCGTGAGATGCACAAAGTCATCCGACGCCGAAACCGCCACCGGGCCATTCCGAAGCACTGCCACGGAGACGCCCAACCCACCCTGCCCTTTATAGAGATCCTTGGGCAGAGCCTGGTTGATAACGGTAGCGAGCTCGGAGGATGAAGTCTCGACACAGAGGTTGATGGAGGACGGCGGCACGGCGGCACAAACCCTCGCCATGCTGCCCAGCAAAAACAGCGAAAGAATGAAAAGCCGTCTAAAAATGCATGTAATATCCATTTTTTTAAGTGAACTTTGCATACCCCGTAGCTCCCCAATAAGGCTATCCGTGCCGGGCGTCGTAGCGAGCGAGGTCGCACCCGGCCACCCTGCGGATGATGACATACTGCAAAAGCTCCGGCAAATCAAGAGGGCATTTCCTAAAGATCTCCTCTGTCCTGGAAAAAATTTTGTGGTATAGTTTAACTACCTCAGACGCAAAAGAGGCATTTGGATGGAAAAGGAGGAAGACGTTATGACAGTCTCTGATCCGCCGGGCCAAATGGGGGAATTCTTATCCAACTAAAATTTGCTATCCCATGGATTATTCAGTCCGGATAATCCGTCACAGATTCCCACGACGGGAAATCACAAAGAGTTGATTCAATGCAAAACGCCCCGGAGCATGTTTCCGGGGCGTTTTGATTTTGGTGGGGAATTGCGGAGCGATCCCCTCTCGATCGCGACCGTTCCGCAAAGGGGGCTTTAAAGCCGCCGTTTCCCCCTACCCTTCAGCCCCGACCAGCACCTCCCCATCGGAACCAACAATCTCACCAATGAGATCATATTCGGACGAGTCGGTAATGCGCAGGGGCACGATGCTGCCGACATCCGCCTGGCCGGCGGTGATGTAGACCTGACCGTCAACATCGGGCGCCTGCCGAATACTGCGGCCGCTGAGGAGCAATTCCGTTTCTTCGCTGTAACCTTCGACCAGCACTGGCACCACCTGACCGATGAGGGCGCGGTTGCGGCGGAAGGAGACCCGCTGCTGAGCCTTCATCAGCTTGCGGTAGCGGCTTTGCTTGACTCGCTCCGGTACCTGGTTGGGCAGCACCGCGGCGGGGGTGCCTTCCTCGCGGGAATAACAGAACACGCCGACCCGATCGAAGTGGCCCTCTTCGACGAAGGCCAGCAGGCGGGCGAACTGCTCTTCCGTCTCGCCGGGAAAGCCGACGATGAAGGAGGTGCGCAAGGTCAGATCGGGGATTTTATCACGCAGTCGCCCGACCAGGGAGCGGATGGTGGGCTCGTCGACCCGGCGATTCATGAGCGCCAGGACGCCGTCGTCGATATGCTGCAAAGGGATGTCGAGATAGCTGCAGATCTTCTCCTCCCTCGCCACCAGTTCCACCAGATCCTCGGTGACGCCGTCGGGATAGGCGTAGAGCAGCCTGAGCCACTGCAGGCCGTCGATCTTGACCAGTTCCCGCAGCAGGCCTTCAAGGCGCGCGCCGTCGTGGCGGTCGTTGCCGAAGGCGGTGATGTCCTGGGCGATGAGATTGATCTCCTGGACCCCTTCGTCCACCAATCGCCGCACCTCGGCCACCACCGAGTCGATACTGCGCGAGCGCAGGGGACCGCGCAGCTGGGGAATGACGCAGTAGGAGCAGAAGTTGCTGCAGCCTTCGGCGATCTTGACGTAGGTGGAGTAGAAGGGCGAGGATTTGACCCGTGGCGTGGTGTGGTCGTACAGATACTGGGGCAGGCCGACGGACTGGCGGACCGACTCGCCGCGTTCCAGGGCCTCGATGAGCTCGGTCAGGCGCGGCACATCGCCGGTGCCGATGAACAGATCGACTTCCGGCAACTCGCCGGCCAGATCGTCCACATAGCGCTGGGGCAGACAGCCGGTGACCACCAGCAGCCGGCATTGGCCGGTTTTCTTGTGTTCCGCAGCCTCGAGGATGGTTTCAACCGATTCCTCTTTGGCGTCACTGATGAACGCACAGGTATTGACGACAATGATTTCCGCTTCGTTTTCCTCGGTGGTGATTTCATAGCGATCCACCGGCAGATAGCCCAGCATCACCTCGGCATCCACCAGGTTCTTGGCACAACCGAGGCTGATCATGCTTACTTTACGCTTACCCAATTGACCTCCTGAAAAAACGCCCGTCACCGGGCCGGTAACTTGCTGCCGGCGGCTTAGGACCGCATGTTGACGAATTGCAGTTCGATGCCGAGATCCTGGCCCTTGAGCAATTGGATGACCTCCTGCAGATCGTCGATCTTCTTGCCCGTCACCCGCACCTGGTCCTCCATGATCTGGGCCTGGACCTTGAGTTTGCTGTCTTTGACGAGCTTGACGATATCCTTGCCCTTGTCTTTGGAAATCCCCTGCACGATGCCGACCCGCTGCCGCACCGCACCCCCTGAAGCCGGTTCCTTCTTGCCATAATCGAGGCATTTCGGGGACACGTTGCGACGCACCAGCTTGCCCTTGAGCACCTCGATCACCGCATCCAGCTTGTAGTCGTCGGCGCCGAGCAAAACGATGGCGTCCTTTTCCAGGTTGATCTCGTTATGGGTACCCTTGAAATCGTAGCGCTGCTCGATCTCCTTTAAGGCTTGGTTGACGGCATTGTCAATCTCCTGCATATCCACTTTGGAAACAATGTCGAAACTTGGCATCGATCCTCTCTCCGATGTACTGTGACTATGTAAAATGGGCTTCCGCCCTTCCCTCTCGCCCGGATCAGAAACCGAAGTCTTCGCGCCCGGGCCGCAGGATTTCGGTGCCGGGCGGCGCCACGAACTTGAACAGGGAGTCCGCCGGCCCGCGGTTGAGGCGAATATTGCGAAACCGGATGGTGGTGCGGTTGCCGTCGCCGCCCATCAGGGTCGCGGCACGCACCGGATAGCGCAACGCCCCGTTCTTGCTCTCCACGGACTGCCGATCGACTTCGAGCAACAGCTTTTCCAGCAGCGCCGACGGCTGGCGCGGCTTCAGCTGCAGCCGATAGTGCCCCTCGGCGGAGCGTCGCGGCTGGGCCCAGGCAATCTCAAAATGGCGTTCGAGGTTGCCCAGCCCGGTGAGAAACAGCAGGGGATTGTCGCTGGTGGCCGCGGCGCCGTTCTGGGGCAGCTCCGACTCCATCACCTGCCGGTTCTGGGGCAGGTGAACCCAGACCATACGGCCGTCGGAGATGATCAACTGCGGCTCCGGACGCCGATATTCCCAACGGAAGCGGGTCAGGCCGGTTTTGCCGCCAAAGCGTACCGCCACCTGGCCGGAGGCGGTCTGCAGCTGGTCCAGAGAACTCAGGTAGGCCTCCTGTTCGAAATCGCCCTCGAAATCCCGGATCGCCGATGCCCCATTGGCCCGAAACGGGGCTTCCAGAGCCCGGACCACATTGGCCAGGGGCACTTCGGTGCCGTTGGCCCAGACCGGGCAGACCAACAGCATCAGGCCGCACAGGGCTATCCAGATTGTTTTTTGCATCATTATCGCTCCCTGGTCGGCAAGCCGACCGTACCGGACCCTGCATCGAGCAGGGTCTGAGGTTCGAGTAAAAAGGCGATACGCCCATCGCCGAGTTGCGTCGCCCCGCACAGTCCCGGCAGCTGATCCAGAGGGTAGCGCAGCGGTTTGATGAACACATCCTGCTGGCCGAGAAGCGCTTCCACCACCAGGCCGAGACGCCGGCCGTGCCGGTTGACGACCACCACCGCCGGGTGGCTCGGCCAGTCTGCCGGCCGGCCGAGCAGAACATGGAGACCGATCAAGGGCAATTCCTCTTCCGCCAGGCAAGCCACCCAGCCGGCCTCGCCCCGCCGCAGCTGCCCGGGATCCGGTTCCAGGGTGCTGAGGATACGGGTGACGGGAAACCCGACCGGCTCACCGCCACAGCTTACCAGCAACACCGGCGCGATGGCAACGGTTCGGGGCAGCACCATGCGCACACAGGTTCCCGCGCCGGGCCGGGACTCCAG
This sequence comes from Desulfuromonas sp. CSMB_57, assembly GCF_020194955.2. Taxonomy (GTDB): domain Bacteria; phylum Desulfobacterota; class Desulfuromonadia; order Desulfuromonadales; family Syntrophotaleaceae; genus JAFCIY02. The sequence goes on from NZ_JAFCIY020000024.1 coordinate 21,972, forward strand.
TTCCAAGTGCCCCCCCAGTTGTTCCACGCCCTGCCGGACGGCATCCATTCCAACGCCCCGCCCGGAACTGGCCGTAACCCGGGAGGCGGTGGAAAAACCCGGGCGGCAGACCAGCATCAGGGCTTCCTCGGGCGACAGACGCGCCGCGTCGGACGCCGTCAGGAAGCCATCGGCCACCGCCCGGCGGCGGATGGCCTCCCGGTCCATGCCGCGGCCGTCATCCGCCACCTCCAGCAACAACTGGCCGCTCTGGCGTACGGCACGCACCTGGATGGTGCCACTGCTTTCGATGCCGTGATCGATGGCATTGCGCACCGCATGTTCCAAGGGGACCACGACGGCCTCGAGAATTGCCCGGTCAAGTCGCTCTTCGGTGCCGCTCAACCGCAGGACGATGTGCTTGCCGGCGGCCCGGGCCAGGGACTGGACCAGGTGGGGCAAACGCTCGGTAACCGTCGACAGGGCCACCATGCGCGCACTCAGCACCTCCTGGCGCAACTGATCCAGCAACCCGTCGAACTGCTCCAGTTCCTCTGTCAGCGCCTCCAGGGATCCCTTGCCCAAGGCCGTCCGCAGACCATGCCGCATGGTGACCAGCTCGCCGGTAAGATTAACCAGACGATCCAGCAGGGCTGCCGACACCCGTACCCGGTTGCCCTCCTGCGCCCTGCCGGGACGGAGGGTAACAGCCGGCGGCGAGGTCAACGCTAATTCGACGTGCAGAGGGCCGGCAACGTTTACCAAACGCGCGGTCGCCTCCTCGACGGCCAACGGGCAGCGCCAACGCGCCTCCAGTCTGGCCGGCAGCCGGTCTGCCGCCAATTCCTCGGGCGCCGGCCGGCAGCTCAGCAGGGTGCCGAGCCGCATGAGTTCGTTGACCAGCCAAAGCCAGTGGGACAGGGCCACGGAGCCGGATTCGGCAGGAACCACAGTAAGCTCGTACAGGCCGCCCCCGGGCACCAGGCTGCGGCCGGCCGGCGTTGCAGGCTCCGCCGCCGGCCCGCAGTCCAGCGCCTCGCCGGAGCTCTCCGGCCGACCGGCGGCGATGTCCTCGAGCCGCTTCTCCAGCACAGCCTGTCCCGCCCGCAACTGCTCGATGGCAGCTGCCGGCAGTCGGCCCTCCCGCCGAAACCGGGCCAGTACATCTTCCAGGCGATGGGCCAGTGCCGCCATCCTGTCGTAGCCCATGGTGGCCGCCATGCCCTTCAGGGAATGCACCGCCCGGAACAGCGCATTAAGCTCCTCCAGGTTTTGCGGTGTTTCTTCCAGCACCAGCAACTGCCTGGCCATGGCGTTCAGGTGCTCGCCGGCTTCGCTGAGAAACAGCTCCCGATAACCGGGAGGCAAGGTGAAGGAGGCCGCCGTCATGCGCGCCCTCGCCAGGTGGCGGCGGCCAGGCATTCATCCAGGGACCGGCGCAACCGGGCAACATCGAGGAGCACCGCTATGCCGCGGGTGGTGGGGAAGACCCGCCCCTCCCAATTTCCGGCCAGGGTGCCGGCCAGCGGTTGCGCCGCGAGAGTCAGGCTGCACAGACCGTGTACGGCCCCGACAGCCAGGGCTACCGCGAGCTGCGGTGCGGAGACAACCACCAGGCGCCGGTCATGGACCGTAGGCTGCTCACCGAGCAGAGTGGCCAGCTCGATGACCGGCAACACTTCTCCCTGAACACTGACGGCACCGATGAAACCCGGTGGGGCCATAGGCAGGGCCTGCACCCGGCGATCCTGCACGATCTCTCCCAGCTGCCCCAGTTCAAACCCTACCAGGCGCCGGCCGGCACTCAACAGCAGAGCCTGGGACATGGTCAGGACTGGGGCGCGGCGAGACGAAACTGGCTGACCCGATCCATCAGTTCCTCCGCCAAGGCAGTGAGTTCTTGCGCCGACCGGGCCAGTTCCTCCATGGCCCCGGACTGCTGCACCGTGGCTGCCGAGGCCTGCTGGCTGGCCGCGGCATTTTCCGTCACCACCCGGGCGATTTCCTCGATGACTCCGACCATGGACCCGGCCGCCGCGGTCTGATCCGAAGACAGGCGGCTGATGGCCAAAGCCCGTTCCTGGGTGGCCAGAGCCGTCTCGATGATTTCCCGGAAGGCATTGCCGGTCTGGTCCACGGCGGCGCGGCCGGCAGTCATCTCCTGGGCGCGTTCCTTGAGCAGAACCTGCACCTGCTGGCTTTCCTCGCGCAGGGTTTCGATCTGGGCCGTAATCTCCGCCGTAGAACGCTCGGCGCTGTCCGCCAGCTTGCAGATCTCCTCGGCCACCACGGTAAAACCCCTCCCGTATTCTCCGGCACGGGCCGCTTCGATGGAGGCGTTGAGGGCCAGCAGGTTGGTTTTCTGGGAAATGTTGGTAATAAACTCGGCGATGCGGCCGATCTTCTGAACCCGGCCGGTAAAGGTCAACATCTGCTGGCTCTGCTGTTCGACGCCATCCAGCATGCGCGCCAGCTGTTCCATGGCCTGAGCGACCGTACGGCCGCCGCCCTGGGCGGTGCGGGCCATCTCGTCCGCCGAGACCGCCGTGGTGCGAGCCGTCTCGGCGACCCGCTCGATGGACGAAGCCAGTTCGCGAATATGCTCGGAGCTGCGCTCGGTCATGGCCGCCTGGGTTTCCGCGCCGTGGCTGATGAGCTCTACCGCGCCGGCCACCTCGTGGGCGGAAGCGGTCATTTCCTCGGAGGTCGCCGACAACCCGTGGGCCGATTCGGCCACCCTGGTGGAGGAGGTGCGGATGTAACCGACCAGCTCCCGCAGATTGTCCACGACCCGATTGAGGGATTCGGCCAGTTCCTCCGTTTCGTCCTGAAACCGGTTGTTGGGCAATTCCACAGTGCGGGACAAGTCGCCGGCACTGAGGCGTCCGGCGGCTTCCTTCAGAACCAGGATGTTGGCTGAAAAGGCCTTGGAAAAGCCCCATCCCAGCAGCAACCCCACCAGAATGGCGCAAGCCGTGGCCAGGGTCTGTTCCAGATAGGCCGGTACCAGATGCAACTGGGGCAGCAGAATGTTGAGAGCCACCGTGGCGGCAATCACGATGATGAAACCGATGACGAACTTGTAGGTGATTTCAACGCGCATCGAACAGCTCCTTGGTTGTCGTCCGGATGCCCGCAGTGGCCGACTGGCGGCCAAGCCGGATCCTCCGTGAACGGCCGGCGCGCTCGTCAGCCCGAGCCGTGGCGAAAATGGTTGAATCCGGAGGCTGACGCCTTTCGGCAATGTCCGGCCGCATCCTGAATCAGAAGCCCCCGGTGCGACGGCTCAACCGTGCCGATGCGGGTCAACGGTACTCCGACCCGGGCGGACAGTTCCGCCAGGGCCTTGCACCGCTCTACCGGAACGCTGAACAACAATTCGTAATCCTCGCCGCCGGCCAGGGCCAGATCCAGCAAGGACGGATCCCCGGCCAAGGCCTGGCGGAAGGGTTCCGACAGCGGCAGGCAGGCTTCCCGGACCACGGCCCCGACCCCCGAGGCCGTCAGGATGTGCCCCAAGTCCGCCAGCAGGCCATCGGAAACATCGATCATGGCCGTCGCCAGGCCGGTTTCAGCCAGGGCTCGGCCCAACGCCACCCGGGCGGTCGGATCGTGGTGTCGGGCCGCCAGCATGGGCTGCTGCGGCCGGCCCGCGGCCAGATGGCGCAGGGCCAGAGCGCTGTCGCCCAGGGTTCCGGACACGACCAGAACATCACCGGCCCGGGCACCGGCCCGGCGCACCATCTGCTCGGGGGCCACGGATCCTTCAGCGGTGACGCTGATGAGTAGAGGCCCGGAAGAGCGACAGGTGTCGCCGCCGATGAGAACCGTATCGTATTCCCGGGCCGCCTCCAGAAAACCCTCGATGAACTGTTCCAGATCCGCCACCTCCATGGCGGCGGGAATGCCCAGGCCCAGGTAAAGGTGCCGCGGTTGGCCGCCCATGGCAGCGACATCGCTGACATTGACGGTGACGCTCTTGCGCCCCAGGGTCCGCATATCGCTCCAGGCCAGCTGAAAGTGCACCCCTTCGATGAGCAGGTCGGTGGTGGTCAGCAACAGATGACCTGCAGGCACCGTCACGGCCGCGCAATCGTCACCGATGCCGCAGCGTACCGATGCTTCGCTGCGGGCCGCGGCCCGAATCCGCTCGATAAAACCGAATTCCCCCAGTTCCGCCAGTTTCATGGTGCGGGCTCCAGTGCCGCCGACAGCACCTGATCCATGCTCTCGACCAGCTCGATGTGCACCTTGCGGCGCAAAGCGGCGGGAATTTCGGCCAGATCGGCCTGGTTGCGACGCGGCAGCAGCACGCAACGCAGGCGCATCCGCACCGCGGCCAACAGCTTCTCCTTGATGCCGCCGACCGGCAGCACCCGGCCGCGCAGGGTAATTTCACCGGTCATGGCCACCCGACCATCGACCGGCCGTCGGGTCAAGGCGGAAATCAGGGCGGTGGCCATGGTCACCCCGGCGCTCGGTCCATCCTTGGGAATCGCCCCGGCCGGCACGTGGATGTGGATATCGCGCTGCTGGTAGAAGGCCGGATCGATACCCAACTCCAGGGCATGAGAGCGGGCGTAGGACAGGGCGGCCTGAGCGCTCTCCTTCATCACGTCGCCGAGTTGGCCGGTCAGGTGCAGCTGGCCGCTGCCCGGCATGGTGCCGACTTCGATGGTCAAGGTCTCGCCCCCGGCTTCAGTCCAGGCCAAACCGGTCGCCACCCCGATCTGCGGTGCCTCCGGCAGGACGTCGGCATAGTGGCGCGGCGGCCCGAGATAGCCGGCAATCTGCGCCTTGCCCAGTTGCACCGGCCGACTGTCGCCCTCGGCGACCCGACGGGCGACCTGGCGGCAGATGCGGCCCAGTTCCCGCTCCAGATTGCGCAAGCCGGCTTCTGCCGTATAGTCGCTGATGATGGCTGCCAGGGCGTTGTCGGACAGGCTCAAGCACTCCTCGGCCAGACCGCAGTCCTGCCTTTGCCGGGGCAGCAAAAAGCGCCGGGCGATGGCCAGCTTTTCCTCGCTGGTGTAACCGGCCAGGCGGATCACCTCCAGGCGATCCTTGAGCGCAGCCGGAATCGGGTCGAGGACATTGGCGGTGGCGATGAACATGACCCGGGAAAGATCGAAGGGCAAATGGATGTAATGATCGGAAAAGGCGTGATTCTGTTCCGGATCGAGCAGTTCCAGCAGGGCGGCGGAGGGATCGCCGCGGAAATCGGCGCCGCCGACCTTGTCCAGTTCATCCAGCATGAAAACCGGATTGGCGGTCCCGGCCTGCTTCATGCCCTGGATGATGCGGCCCGGCAGGGCGCCGACATAGGTGCGACGATGGCCGCGGATCTCGGCTTCGTCCCGCACTCCGCCCAGGGAAATCCGGACGAAGGTGCGTCCCAGGGCGCGGGCGATGGAGCGACCGAGGCTGGTCTTGCCGACCCCCGGCGGCCCGACGAAGCATAGCACCGGACCTTTTGCCTGCTGCTTCAGCTTGCGCACCGCAAGAAATTCGAGGATCCGTTCCTTGACCCGCTCCAGATCGTGATGATCCTCATCGAGGATGCGCCGGGCCTCCGCCAGATCGAGACTGTCGCGGGTGGTCCGACTCCAGGGCAAATCCACCAGCCAGTCCAGATAGGTCCGCAGCATGGAATATTCCGCCGCTTCGGCGGGCATCTGTTCCAGCCGCCGCAACTGCTTGTCCACCTCCTGCCGGGCTTCGTCCGGCAGCCGAGCCTCATCGAGGCGCGCCTGCAACTCCCGCAGATCGTCGAGCTTGGCGTCGTTCTCCCCCAGTTCGGACTGGATGGCCCGCAACTGCTCGCGCAGGTAGTACTCCCGCTGGGATTTGCCCATCTCCTCCCGGGCCTGATGCTGAATGCGCTGCTGTACCAGGAGCAGGTCCAGTTCCCGCATGAGCAGCGTCTGCACCTGGTGCAAACGCTCCAGGGGATCGATCACCTCCAGCAATTCCTGAACCTGAGGCACACCGAGACCCATGTTGCAGGCCGCCAGATCGGCCAGGGTTCCGGGTTCCGCCACATTCTCGATGGCCGTCAGGGCATCGTCGGACAGCACCCGTCCCAGATCCTGCATTTCAGCCAGTTGCTCGCGCACTGCGCGCATCAACGCCTGCACTTCCGTGGTGGGTTCGGAGCCCGGCGCCGCAAGGGCCACAGGCGTCACCTGCACCCGGAAACAGGGATCGGTAGCCAGGAAGCGTTGCAGGCGGGCCCTGGCCAGACCCTGCACCAGAATCTTGCTGCGGCCATCGGGCAGCTTGACCAGCCGCATGATCATGCCCACGGTTCCGACCCGGAAGAGATCTCCGACCTCGGGATCGTCCTCCCCCGCTTCCTTCTGGGCGACGAGAAAAACCAGCCGATCCCCTTCCAGGGCTTCATCGACGGCCGTCTGCGAGCGCCGGCGGCCAATCACCAGGGGCAAAATCATGTGCGGGAAGACCACCGCGTCCTGAACCGGCAGCAGCGGCAACTCGGTCGGCAGCGGCAAGTCCCGGGCCAGGGGATCCAAGGGGTTCTCCGGGCCCGGAAAGGGAATGGATGATCTCTGGCGTGGCAATTTCATACCGGTCATTCTCCCTGTCGCGGCTGGAGGGCAAAGACATACCGCGCTTCACCCGCACACTCCCCCTTGGCGTCGAAGCGCCGTTCCACAAAACGGACCCGCCCGTCGCGGCCCATCAACAGCACCGTCGAACACCGGGTACCGTAGTCGCCGCCTGGCACGAAAATGGAGGAAAATCGCCGTTCCCGGTCCCCATCGAGGCCGGTTTTCGGCAGTTGCTCCTTCGGCGGCTGCCAGCGGTCGGACAGCAAGGCCCAAAAGTCCTCGGGTCGCGGTTCGGGCCTGGCCAGCAGCGGGGCGAGCAGGTCCTTGGCCCGCTGGACCTTGCTCCAGGGGGTATCGAGCAGATGGTTGCTGAGACCGTATATCCCGGGCGCGAGCAGGCGCGGTGCACCATCCCGGTTGGAGCAATAGCCCAACTGGCGCCCATCGCCCGCCAGCAGGTTGAAACCGGCAAACTGCATGCCATGCCGGGCGACGCCGGCCAGGTAATCCGCCGGCGAGGCCTTGCCGCGCAAAAAAGCGCTCACCAACCCGCCCCGCGACGGACCGCCAGGCGCGGCCGCCTCCCGTACATTGCTCAAAGCAGCGAAACGACCGCAGCGGGTCACCCCGAGCCAGGTTCCCCCAGCCTGCAGATCGCGCCCGGCCAGGATGTGCGGTTCCCGGGGCCAGAAGGCGGCCGCAGCGGCAGGCCGCTGAAAGCTTTCGTCACGGTTGGCCGCCAGCACCAGGGAAAAGTCCGGATGCTGCCGCCAAGCCAGGACAATCAGGCACATGCCGGATCATCCAGAGGCCGGCGCGCGACAATCCCGGCCAGGCTGCCGCCCCGATGGGACTGCTCCAGACCTTCTTCATGCAGCAGCACCTGCCAGCCGGCAAACATTTGCAGCAACTCCCCGGGGGCCAGGGCGAAGGCGGGATTGCCGGGCCCGCCGGGAAAGGGGCCGGCCAGGCTGAAGGTGCGCAGGATGGCGACACCGCCGGGACGGACCGCCTGCCGCAAGGCCGGCAGCAGGGAGCGCTGCAGGTAGAAAAACTGCATCACGACATCATAGCCACTGCCGGGCAGGCGGCAGGTCCGCTCCAGATCCATCTGTCGCAGGGCGATGTTCAGATGTCTGCTGCGCGCGACCTCCAGCACCTGCGCCAGGGCTTCGACAGAATCGTCCACGGCGGTGACGTCATACCCCCGCTCAGCCATGAACAGCGCATTGCGTCCCCGGCCGCAGGCCACGTCAAGCGCCCGTCCCGGTGGCAGCAGGGGCAGGGCCCGGCGCAGCCAAGCGTCGGCAGAGAGGGGCTGGTCCGCCCGTTGCTGCCAGATGTTGTTCCATTTATCGGGCATCTGCCGTCCGCCTTCCGGATCTCTTTCCAAGCCCTGCCGCCTCCAGGTCCGCAGCCGGCCTTCGGCCGCTCAGCGTTGCTGCAGCCATGCCATGTATCGCGCCACGCCCTCCTCGACGGGCAAAAAGGGATCGGTGTAACCCGCCGCCCGCAAGCGGCTCACATCGGCTTCGGTAAAGCTCTGGTAGCGCCCCTTGAGATGTTCGGGGAAGGGAATGTAGCGCAGTTCGCCCTCGTCGTGAGCGGCCAGCACCGCGCGGGCGACATCGTTGAAAGGCTGGCTGCGACCGGTGCCGACATTGAACAGGCCCGATACCTCGGGGTGATCGAGGAACCACAGGTTGACCTTTACCACGTCGTCCACATAGACGAAGTCCCGCCGTTGCTCGCCGTCGCCATAGCCGTCACAGCCTTCGAAGAGCTTGACCACCCCTTCGGTCAACAACTGGTTGCGCATGTGAAAAGCGACGCTGGCCATGCTGCCCTTGTGCTGCTCACGCGGTCCGTAGACATTGAAGTAGCGAAAACCGGCCACCTGGCTGCAGGCTTTCGGCATCAACCGGCGAACATACTGATCGAACAGGGCTTTGGAATAGCCGTAGACGTTCAGCGGTCGATCGAATTCCGGTTCTTCGCGAAACACCTGGCCGCCGCCATAGGTCGCCGCGCTGGAGGCATAGATGAAGGGAATCCGGCGCGTCAGACAGTAATGCAGCAGATCCTTGGAATAGCCGTAGTTGTTGGCCATCATGTAACGGCCGTCCCATTCCGTGGTGGTGGAGCAGGCGCCCTGATGCAGAATCGCTTCGACCCCGCCGAACTCGTCGCCGGAACGGACCCGCTGCAGAAACTCGTCCTTGTCCAGATAGTCCGCAATACGGGCATCGGCCAAATTGGCGAATTTGGTTCCGTCCTGCAGATCGTCCACCACCAGGATGTCGGTACGCCCTCTGGCATTGAGGGCCTGAAGAATATTGCCGCCGATAAAACCGGCGCCACCGGTTACGATAATCATGGCCTTGATCCTCCTCTGCGGATTGTGCCGGAGCCACTCCCTGCAACGGCCCGATCCTTCGTCTTCTAGCATGCCGCAGGCTTGCCTGCAAGCCAAACCCGAATTATTCATGCAGACTTCTGCGACAACCGTGCCTGCCACGCCATCCCAAGCCGTGCTTGGCCTGATCTGACCCACATGGGCCGGTTGCGCGTCGCAGCCTCAGAAACAGCGTGGGTGGGACCGTCAGCCTTCCGCCGGCAACCCGGCTGGAAAAACGTCCTCCGAGCCGGCGAGAAAGGCCTCCAGCCGCCGCAGAGCCTCGAGCGTCGGCGCCGCCACCAACGGCACCTCGGGCAGGGAGCGCAGAAACATGCGCCCATAGCCTTTTTTCACCACCCGTGCATCAAGGATCAGCACCACGCCGCGATCGGCACGATGGCGGATCAGGCGGCCGAAGCCCTGTTTGAACTTGATGACCGCCTGCGGCACGGTGTAGGCCATGAAGGGATCGCCGCCGCGGGCGGCGATGGCCTCGGCGCGGGCCGCCAAAACCGGTTCTGTCGGCACCTTGAAGGGCAGGCGGGTGATGATCACCTGCTCCAGGGCACGGCCGGGCACATCCACCCCTTCCCAGAAGGAATCGGTGGCAAACAGCACGCTGGCCGGATCGGCGGCGAATTTCTTCAACAGGCCGTGGCGATTTTCCTCGCCCTGGCGCAGGCAGGGATAACCCCGGGCGCCGAGGATCGGGGCCAGTTGCCCATGGACCTGGTGCAGCAGACCGTAGGCGGTGAACAGCACAAAGGAACGGCCGCCCGCCGCCAGCACTGCCTGCTCGGTCAGATCACGCACCATCTCCGGATAGCCGGCGCGCCCCGGCTCCGGGATGTCCGTCGGCACCACCAGCAGCGCCTGCCGAGCGAAATCAAAGGGGGAGTGAAGCAGCAGTTCGTGCATCCGACCCGGCTCGATGCGATCCAGGCCGACCCGACCGGCCAGATAGGCGAAGGACTCGCCGACGGTCAGGGTGGCGCTGGTGAGTACCACGCTGCGAAAGCGATCATAGAGTCCCTCTTTGAGTTCGCCGGCCACCTCCAGAGGTGCGGTACAGAGCCGGGTGAGCAGCCCGCGACCGCGGCCGATGCGGGCCTCCCCCACCTCGAACCAGGCGCAGGTACCTTCATCCTCGTGGATGAAGAGCGCCAGATCGGCACCGATACCGGCCAAACGGCCGATAAGGCCGCGCAAATCCGTCAGGGGCGAGGCCAATTTTTCAGCCACCGCCTCAGGCGCACGTTCGCAGTCCAGCAGCAGGGCCTGCAGCGCCCCGGCCAGCTCGCCGATGCCGGCGGTCAGGCGGCGCAGCCGCTCCACGGCGCTCTGCCAGAATTCTCCGGCCCGCAAATCCGGCACCACCCGCAGCCGCAGGTCTTCCCGGCCGGCCTTCCGGCCGAGATGTTCGAGCAGCTCCTGGCCCAGGCTTTCCAGCAGTTGTGGGGCCTGATCGAACAGCTGCTGGCGAAGGACCAGGGTCGTTTCCAGGCGCTCGTAGAGGCGCCGGTACAAGACATCTTCGCTGTCGGGCAACTCCTTGGCCAGCAGGGCCAGCAACCGCGGCAAGGCGCCTTTGTCCGGCTTGCGCGGATGGCGCAGCTTGCCGAGCAGGCGGCCGAAGGTAAAGCGGCTGACCTGGGTGGCGAAGTAATGGGTGGCAACGTCTTCCAGGTGATGGGCCTCGTCGAGAATCACCCGATCGAAGGGCGGCAGCACGGCGGCGGCCGTATAGTTGTCCGTCTGCCGGCGCAATGCCAGATCCGACAGCAACAGGGCATGGTTGACCACCAGCAGGTCGGCCTGGGCGGCATGGCGCCGGGCCTTGTGGAAAAAGCAGGCGCTGTAATGGGGACAGCGCACCCGGGCACACTGGTCGACCTCGCACTGCACCTCTTCCCAGACTTCCCGCCGCGGCGGCACCGGCAGGTCCTCGCGCGAGCCGACCTGGCTGCGTGCGCCCCATTCCAGCAAGGCAGCGAGTTCGGCGTTGAGTTCGGGATCGAACAGGTCCGGCTCCAGCCGCGCTCCCTCGGCGCGCCGGTGACAAAAATAGTTGTTCCGACCCTTGACCAGAACCGCCCGGAACTTGAGACCGGTGGCACGCTGCAGGAAGGGCAGATCCTTGCGGATCAGCTGCTCCTGGAGGTTGATGGTGTTGGTCGATACCACCAGCCGTTCTTCGTTGGCCAGGGCCCAGAGAATGGCCGGCACCAGATAGGCCAGGCTCTTGCCGGTGCCGGTGCCGGCCTCGATGACCGTCACCCGATCACCATTCAGGGCTTCGCCCACCGCCAGGGCCATGCGCAGCTGCTCGGGACGCTCCTCGTAGCCGGGGAGGGTGCGGGCGACCACTCCCGTGGGGCCGAGAATGGCGGCGATGGCCTGGGGTTCAAGGTGCTGCGCCCGGCGCGGAGAGAAGGGCTCCACCACCCTATACACACTTTCCACAGGGTTATCCACAATCAGAAAGCCGACGCCCTGGGCGCCGAGCCGGCCGGCAATATCCAAATCGGCGGCGGAGGGCCGTAACCGGCCGCCGGGATGATTGTGAATCACCACGTCGCCGTAACGGCACTCCTGCAGAATGGCGGGCACCGCCTGCTCATTGCCCCGCGCCAGCACCCGCGCCTCGACGACACGCAGATCGGCATCGGTGCGGCCGAGAAAAAAAACCTCCTGACCGCCGGCTTCGGCGATGGCCTGACGCAGAAAAGCGGCAGCCCGGGCTGTAAAACTCTGGTCCATGGATGATCCTGTCGGCAAGGCAGGCTATTATAAGTGAGACGGGAGCGGAAGGAAAGTTATCCCGTACCCTTCGCGGCACGCCTTCTGGGTCACCATGGCCTTGGCCGAGGCTTGACGCCCAGGCAGGCGACAGCTAGAATCCGTCGACCGTCACCCGATCCGGAGGATTGCCGTGTACAGCCTGAAAGTCATGGAGCACTTCTGCAACCCACGCAACGTCGGCTACCTGGAGGAGGCCAGCGTCGCCGTCCAGTATGGCGACCCGGCCTGTGGCGACTGTCTGTTGATTTTCCTGCGGGTGGAAGGAAACGTGATTCGGGATATGAAATACAAGGTCCTCGGTTGCGCCGCCGCCATCGCCACCGCTTCGGTGACCAGCGAACTGGCCATCGGCCGCACCATCGAAGCGGCCCTGCAACTCACCGAAGAGCAGGTGGCGGAAGCTCTGGACGGCCTGCCGCCCGGCAAGATGCACTGTTCCAACCTGGCGGTGGGCGCCTTGCGCGCCGCGTTGCGGGTCTATCTGAGCCGGCAGGAAGAGGCCGAGGTGGTGATTCGCCGCTCCGAAGCCGACACCCGGTAAATCAGTTCCCTGCCGGATCACCGGTCCGCATGCCTCTCACCCCTTGACCACCGCCAGCGGCCGCAGGCGTGCCACCACCCGGCCGATGCCGGCCTGTTGCACCACTCCCACCACCTCGGCGACGTCCTTGTAAGCTTCGGAAATTTCCTCGGCCACGGTATCGCGCCCGGCGGCCCGCAGCACAATGCCCCGGGCTGCCAGTTCCGTGAAGATGTTGCGGCCGCGGGCCAGGTGCTTGGCGGCATGGCGGGACAGCACCCGGCCGGCCCCATGACAGGTGGAACCGAAGGTTTCCGCGTAGGCCGCCGCGGTACCAAGCAGGACGTAGGAATAGCGCCCCATGTCGCCGGGGATGAGCACCGGTTGACCGATGGCCCGATAGGCGGCCGGCACTTCCGGATGACCGGGCGGGAAGGCCCGCGTCGCCCCCTTGCGATGCACGCACAGGCGCCGCATGGCACCGGCCACCTGGTGCTGCTCCCACTTGGCGATATTGTGGCAGACATCGTAAATGACCGACAGCTGCAGGGCCCCGGCACTGCGGCCAAGCACCTGCTCGAAGGATTCGCGCACCCAGGCCGTGATCAGCTGCCGGTTGGCAAAGGCGAAGTTGGCGGCACAGGCCATGGCCGCCAGATACTGGCGGCCCTCCGGACTGGACAGGGGCGCACAGCACAGCTGTCGATCGGGCAGGCTGATACCGTACTTGGCCGCGGCTCGCAGCATGACACGCAGGTAGTCGTCACATACCTGGTAGCCGAGTCCGCGGCTGCCGGTATGAATGGTGACCGTGACCTGCCCGGGAAACAACCCCAGGACCTCGGCCGCGGGCCCGTCGATGATGGTGTCGACGACCTGGACTTCCAGGAAATGGTTGCCGGAACCCAGGGTGCCGAGCTGATCGCGGCCGCGCTCCAGGGCCCGCTCCGACAGCAGGTCGGGATCGGCGCCTTCAATGCATCCGCCCTGCTCGATATGCCGGAGATCCTCCTCCCGGCCCAAACCGCGGCGCACCACCCAGGCGGCTCCTTCGCGCAGCACCTTGTGCTCTTCGGCCACGGTCAGGCGCAGATCGCGGCGATGGGAACCGACCCCCGACGGGACGTTGCGCAGCAAGGTATCGGCCAGTTCCGTCAGGCGCGGCCGAATGTCGGCCACCTCCAGCTGCGAGCGCAGCAGGCGCACGCCGCAGTTGATATCGTAACCTACCCCCCCGGGGGAAACCACCCCCTGGTCCGCATCGAAGGCGGCGACACCGCCGATGGGAAATCCGTATCCCCAATGGATGTCGGGCATGCCCAGGGACGGCCCGACGATGCCCGGCAGCATGGCAACGTTGCGTACCTGCTCCAAGGCCTGCTCACGGCGCAGCACTTCCATCATGGCGGCACTGGCGTACACCAAGCCTTCGGTCCGCATGGCGCCTTCCCGAGGGATGCGCCAGCGGCAGGCATCAATCTGCTGAACCGGAACGCTCATGGCCTCTTGTCTCCCGAATGCCTGCGGCCGCCGGAGGTCACAGGTCGAGGTAGACCCGCGCGAGCCATCCCTGCCGGGTCCGCCGCACACAGAGCTGATGGTAGGTGACCGCCTTGACCTCGCGCTGCGGACGGTCCTGTTGATCCGTCATGCCGCGCACCGCAATCCGGCCGCGCAGGCTGCCATCCTCCACCTTTTCCAGCAAAATAGCCTGTGGCCACCTGCCGCGACCCTGCACCAAGTGCAGCACTTCGTTCAGCCACCAAACCAGCAACTCTTCCAGATCGTCGCAATCCAGTTCCATGGGCACGACCTGTTCCACCGCGCCCGGGCCCGGACCGCCCCCCAGTACCGCCAGCAGGCCGCGCGCCGCCTGGACGAACAACGCCTCCCGGCTGGCCGCCGTCGCTTCGATGCCCATGTCGGCGGTATGTTCCAGCAACCGGAAACCGTCTCGGTCCGGTGGCCGATCCCCACCGACCGCAGACCCGTCACATTCGCCGGGCTGCCGATCCGAAGCGGCCATGTCTCATACCTCGCGCTGCCAACAGACCCGGCAGATGGCATGCTTGTCGTCCCAGGCGATATCCAGTTCGCCCTGATGGGCTTTGTTCATGGCCCGACCCAGGTGCTCGGCCAGTTTTTCCTCCGTGGTCTCGATGATCAGTGCTTCCCCCTCCCGCTCCATGCGCATGATCCGCTCCAACGGATTCTTGGCCATGGCCTTGCTCTCTTCATTCTGCAGCAGATTACGGATTTCCTCCTCGTGGCGCCAGAGATACTCTCCACGCAAGGTGACATAGCCTTCCGGATAACGATCCTCCATCTTGCGGCAGGCCGGACAGGTCACCTTGCGGACTTCGGCATCCCTGGCCAGCACCTCATATTCAGCCGCGTCCCGATACCAGCGTTTTTTGCGGTAAATCGCCTGGCACCCTGCGCAGACCGCCGGTTCCGGCAACCCTTCGCCCTGCAGATAGGGATCGGAACTGGTTTCGGCCCGCCCTCGTTTATCGCTGATACCAAATTTTCTGGAGTCTTTTTGCATAGTTGCCCCCTTGAAAAAGAGTATTGCGGCTCTTCTTCCAGTATAGCATCCCGCATGGGCTTGTATAGAAAACGACGGGGCAAGGTTTATGGGGCGGGATTTGGATCCTGGTCCTGCTCCTCACGACGCTGGCGCTCCAGCTCGCGGCGGGTCAGTATAAAAAGGTTGCGGAATCCGGCAGCGATGCCGAAAAAGAGAAACAAGAGCGTCATCCACGGGGCCGTGCCGAGTCGGCGATCCAGGTAGTACCCCATGGCCAGGCCGATGAGAGAGGCGGCAACCATACTGATGCCGAGACCGGACAAAAAACCGATGGAGCGAATCAGGCGCGGGCGATCTTCAGGCATGGCAACCATCCCGATGGCAAACACAAGGCTACATGAAAAGACGCACGAAGTGACCGAACAACTGCTCGTCGACATCGGCCACGACCGTTTCCCGCATGAACTTCAGGGCCTCGAAGGTGCTGCGCCGGGTATGATAGGGGCGATTCGACGTCAGGGCTTCATAGATATCCGCCAAGCGGCAGATGCGGGCGTAGGGATGGATGTCCGGGCCGGTCATGCCATAGGGATAACCGCTGCCATTATCCCGCTCATGATGTTGCAACACGATGGTGCGCACCTCGTCGGTCAGCATGTGACTTTCCTCCAGCAACCGGAAACCGTCTTCGACATGCCGATTCATGATTTGCCGTTCCGCCGCCGTCAACGCCCCGGGCTTGTTGAGAATTTCGAGGGGTACCAGGCATTTGCCCAGATCGTGCAGAAAAAAGCCGGCTCCCAGGCGGTGCAGATCGTGCTGCGGGTCCTCGCCGAAAAAAAGACGGGCCAGGGCCAGGGCAAAAATGCCGACATTGGTCGAATGGACATAGGTGGCATGGTCGAAGGAGGTCAGCCGCACCAGATGTCGGGCGGCCTCGTCGCTGGCCACGATGAGTTCCACCGTCGGCGCAATGATTTCGCTGGCCTGACTGACGAAGGCCGCCCGCGGTTCCTCGCAGATACGGCGCAGAACCTCGCGGCAGGCCACCTGCACCGCCTGGGCCTTGGCGGCGGCGGAGATGGATGGATCGCGAATCAGACGCGTCAGGGACTCCTTGAGGAAACGGCTGTAGGATGTCGCCGCCTCGCGACGGATATACAGAACCTCCGTACCGAACTGCTTCAGGCGAATTCGGCTGTCGCCATCAAATTCATGGCCCTGGGCGGCAAACAGCACATATTCCCCGCCCTGCAGGCGTCGAAACAAATCACAGGGGCAGGAACCGCCCAGAAACAGGGAATCGACATCGATGGGCAGCAGGTTGGCCGCTTCGACCTCGGCAAGCAATACCGTCAATCCTTGTCCCTCCTGTCCCCTGCCATCTGCCCGCATGAGGCGCCAAGCCGTTCCGGTCAGGAATTCAGATAGGTCGTAATGTTGGCCGCGATGGTCTGGAATATACGCGTGAATTCCTGCTCGTCCCGCTCCAGAAGGGTGATGCGGAAACCCTGTTCCGGGGTGCAGAAGGACGACAGGGGCACCACGCAAATACCGGTGGACGCCAGGAGATAATAAACGAATCGCTTGTCCAGGGAAATCCCCGGCTGGTTGACCAACCCCTCGACCAGGTTGCGCACGTCCTCATTGGCAATGGGCAGGGTCTGCCGGTGGGTAAGCAGTTCGCGGTTGATCACCACACTCATGTAAAAGGCACCGTTGGTGCGGTTGGCCTTGATGCCCGGCACCTCCTTGAGAACCTCGTAGGCGATGTTCGAGGCCCGTTCGTAACGGGCTTTGCGTTCCTCCAGGTAGGCCCGGTATTCCGGATGGGCCAGCAGACGGGGAATGGCCTTCTGCGGCAAAGTGGTGGAGCAGACTTCGACCATCTTGGCGTTCAGTATGCTTTGCACATAGCGCTGGAACATGGGGTCCTTGTCGGCGTTGTAGACCTCCATCCAGCCGCAGCGTGCCCCCGGCCAGGGAACTTCCTTGCTGATGCCGCGCAGTGCCATGCCGGGAACATCGCCGATGATATCGCTCAGGGGTTTGGTCGACTGGCCGTTGAACACCAGGTTATGATACACCTCATCGCAGATGACGAACAGGTCGTATTCCTTGGCGATGGCGATCATCTCCCGCAGAATGCGCTCCGGATAGACCGCTCCGGTGGGATTGTCGGGATTGATGATCAGGATGCCGGCGATGGCTGGATTGTATTTAACCGACAGACGCAGATCATCCAAATCGGGGTACCAGTGATTATCCGGGTCGAGGCGATAGGAGATAGGGCGGGTGCCGGCATGGGCCGCTTCGGCCGAGGAATGGGTGGAATAGGTCGGCGACGGTCCGATAACCCGGGATTCCCGGCGCAGGAAACCGTACACCTTCTGGATGGCGTCGCCGAGACCGTTGAAAAACAGGATATCGTCGGGACGAATCTGGGCTTTGCCGCGCAGGTTGGTCTGCTCTGCCAGGAATTCGCGGGTTTCCAGCACCCCGCGGGTCGGGCAATAGCCGTAGGTACAATCCTCCATGACCAGATCGGCTACCACTTTTTTGATCCAGCGCGGAATTTTTTCTCCCTTGGCAATGGGATCACCGATATTTTCCATGTTGGTCTTGATACCCATCCGCTGCAGGGTATCGGCAATCTCGACGATAGCCCGTATTTCGTAGGTCAATTCTCCGGCGCCGATGTGTACGATGTCGTTGCGCATGCCCTTCTCCCTACCCTTCCCCGTTGATCCGCCACTGGCCTGGCCGGCCAAAAAAGAAAAAAGCCACGGGCAACAAGCCCATGGCCTCACTGCTGATGCCCGAACCGGTCTTCAGGCGGCAAGACGATGAGCCCCGGGGCGGCTTACGGCCGCTGCGCGGCGAGCTCGCCGCGGGCTTGCTGCACACCTGGTGCCCTGCTGGCTGGGTTGCATAACTACCTCCTGAAGACAGATGGATCTGGTTAGCACAGGTACAGGCCAAAGTCAATATCCTCGGCAAGCCCTCTGTTCCTATGGGGGATTTTGTGGTATAAACAGCCCCATTCTGGAAGGGAGCCTGAGTTTACTACTATGAACAGCAAACAAATCATCCCCATTATTCTCTGGTCTCTGGCCGGTCTGCTGGTGACCGGCTGTGCCCTGCTGCTGGCCGGTTATCTGTGGGTGGCCGCCAGCCTGCCCAAGGTGGACACCCTGGCCGACTATCATCCACCCATCGTCACCCAAGTGTTCGCCGACGACGGAACGGTGCTCGCCGAATTCGCCCAGGAGCGGCGCATCCTGGTACCGGTCAACAGCATGCCCGAGCTGCTACTGCAGTCCTTCGTCGCTGCGGAAGACGCCAATTTCTATCGGCATCCCGGCATCGATTTGCTCTCCATTCTGCGCGCCGCCATGAAAAATATCCTGGCCGGCGGTATCCGGCAGGGCGGCAGCACCATTACCCAGCAGGTCGCCAAAAGCCTGCTGCTGACCCCCGAACGCAAATTTTCCCGCAAGTTCAAAGAGGCCATCCTGGCCTGGCGCATCGAGAAGAAACTGGCCAAGGAGGATATTCTCTACCTGTACCTGAACCAGATCTACCTCGGGCACGGCGCCTACGGTGTGCAGGCGGCGGCGGAAAACTATTTCGGCAAAAATGTCAACCAGTTGACCCTGGCGGAGTGCGCCATGCTCGGCGGCCTGCCCCAGGCTCCCAGCCGCTATTCGCCCTACCGCAATTATCCGGCCGCCAAGGAACGCCAGCGCTACGTCTTGGCCCGGATGGTCAAGGAAGGGTTTATCACGGAGGAAATGGCCGCCGCCGCGGATCGGGAGACCATCAAGATTCAGCCGCGCCCGGCCCGCCAAGTGGCCGGCTCCGATTATTTTACCGAGCAGGTGCGCCGCTATATCGAAGAACGCTACGGCGCGCAGGCCCTGACCTACGGCGGACTCAAAGTCTACACCACCATGAATGTCGAAATGCAGCAGGCGGCCCAGGAGGCGGTGCAGTCCAATCTGCGCCGCCACGACCGCCGCTGGGGATTTCGCGGCCCGCTGCGCACCCTCAGCGCCGGGGAACAAAACATCTTTGTGGCTCGCCAGGAAGCCACCATCGAGCAACCGCCGGCGCCGGGCAGCCTGATCGAAGGGGTACTGACCGGCCAGGAGCAGAATCGCCTGCTGGTGCGGGTCGGCCGTTTTACCGGCAGCATTCCCCTGTCCTCCCGCGATTGGCTCGGCCAGTTGACCGTCGTGCCGCGAGGCCAGCCGGCCCAAACCCAGCGCGGCCGGGGCCGCCTGCAGATGCCGGTCGGCTCGGTGCTGCTGTTGCGGGTCAGCAAGGTGGAAGGGCAGCATCTGGTTTTGGCTCTGGAACAGGTTCCCGAAGCCCAAGCGGCTCTGGTAGCCCTGGATCCGAACAACGGCCAGGTCAAGGCCATGGTGGGCGGCTACGATTTTCGGCACAGCCAGTTCAATCGAGCCATTCAGGCGCGGCGATTGCCGGGTTCCGCCTTTAAACCGCTCATCTACGCCGCGGCGTTGGACAAGGGCTATACTCCGGCGACCATCGTCATGGACACTCCCGTCAGTTTTCCGGGGGGCGGCCGGGAATGGAGCCCGAAAAATTATGACGGCACCTTCCGTGGTCCTTTGACCGTGCGCCAGGCTCTGACCCACTCCAACAATGTGGTAACGGTCAAAATGCTGCAGGATATCGGGGTCCGGTATGCCATCGGCTATGCGCGTAAACTGGGCATCCAGTCGCCCCTGAACAACGACCTCACCTTGGCCCTGGGGTCCTCGGCGGTATCGCCGCTGGAGTTGGCGACCGCCTATTGCGCTTTTGCCAATGGCGGGGTACGGGTCAATCCCGTTTATGTCACCAAGGTGGTGGATCGCACCGGCCGGGTGCTGGAATCCATCGATCCGGCTGATTTTCCCGGTGGTCCCGGCCGCGATCAACAATGGATCCGGCTGTCTCCGGAACGGGTCATCTCGCCGGAAACCGCCTTTCTCATCACCAACCTGATGGAAAGCGTCGTCCAGGAGGGAACCGGTCAAATCGCCAAATCCCTGGCCCGGCCGGTGGCGGCCAAGACCGGCACCACCAACGACCTCAAGGATGCCTGGTTCGTTGGCTTTACCCCGCAATTGGTGGCCCTGTCCTGGGTCGGTTACGATCAGGAACGCTCCCTGGGATATGGCGAAACGGGTGCCCGGGCCGCGGCGCCGGCGTGGTTGGATTTCATGCAGAGGGCCGTGCGCCATATGGCTCCACAGTCCTTCCATATCCCGGACAGCATCGAATTTCGGCCCATCGACCGGGCCAGCGGACTGCTCGCGCCCGAGGATCGGGCCGATGTCACCATCGAAGCCTTTGCTCCGGGCACGGCACCGACCCGTTTTGCCGACCAGGTCGAGCAGCCACGGAGCATGGATTTCTATCAACTGGATCTGGAAGAGGAAAACTGAGGGAATCCGTCAGGCGACGCCCGTGCGGGGACACAGGGCCAGCACCGGACAAGAATGGCAGGCAGGACGGGAGGCGCGGCAGATCGCGCGGCCATGGTGAATCAGCAGATGGCTGGCCATGGTCCAGCGCTCGGTCGGCAGCCGAGGGCAAAGGTCCTGCTCGATACGCACCGGATCCGTTTGCTTGGTCCACCCCAAACGCCACGATACCCGCCGCACATGGGTATCGACGGCCAGACCGGGCACGGAAAAGGCGTTGCCCAGAACCACATTGGCGGTCTTGCGCCCGACTCCCGGCAGTGCCACCAGATCCTCCATCCGCTCCGGGACCTGACCGGCATGCCGCTGCAGCAGGGCCGCGGCACAGGCAATCAGATTCGCCGCCTTGTTGCGGAAAAATCCGGTGCTGCGAATCAGGTTTTCCAACTCCCCTTGGTCGGCGCCGGCCATGGCGTCCGGGTTGGGAAAGCGCTGAAACAGCGGACCGGTCACCAGATTCACCTGGCGATCGGTACATTGCGCCGACAGGATGGTGGCCACCAGCAATTGCCATGGCCCGTCAAAGTGCAGGGCACAGCGAGCCTCGGGATAGGTATCTGCAAGAATCTCCAGCACCCGGATCATCTGCCTCGTAGTCGCCTTCTCAGGCACGGTTCACCTCCGCCTAAAACCGGGTTATCCACTTTTTCCACAGAGTTATCCACAAACCGCCCAACTCCCTTGGCGACGGGAGATAGCAGTCCATGGCGGGAGTCGAAGACAACCGGCGAGAGCCTCCCAAAGACCCTCAGTGGCAACCCGGAACGATTTCCATGGATCGACGGCCGATGAGAGGCGAGCGGGCATAGTTGCGGGGATCGAACAGCCGCAAGGTGTACAGCAGGGGCAGATGGGTTGAAGCACAGCGAGCCTGGCGTCCGCGATAGATGCGAACATCGATGATCTGCAATTGTCCGCCCAGATAGGCCCGGTCCGGGGCCCAAAGGGGCCAGGAAGCCGGAAAGGTGGCCGGCCAGAAGGGGCGCCGGGCCAAGCGCAACACGGTACCGCCAACGGGCAGAGAGGCACCGCCCCAGCGGCGGTCGCCAAAATCCCCCAGGATCAGAAGGGGGCAACCGCTGCTGAACCGACCCAGCAATTGCGGGTCCTGCAGGGCCAAGAGCTGTCGGCGCCGCTCCACGGCGCTGCCCCGGCATTGAACATTGCACAGGTGCAGCAACCGACCCGCTACATGGGCGTCGGCACGAAGAAAGGCTCCCCCCTCGCGGGCCACAATCTGCAGATCGTTGAGGGGATAGTAGGACAGGAAGGCGGTGCCTCCGGCCGCAAAGGGCCCGTAACGGTACATGGCCAGCCGCTCCGCCAGGCAAGCCAGCTGCTGGTCGCCGGCGTCGCATTCGGCCTCCTGAAGCGCCAGGATGTCGGGTGCGGCACGACTCACCACCTCCAGCACGCGGTGCGGTTCAATCTTGCCATCGACGCCCTGCCAACGGTGCAGGTTGTAGGTCATTACACGGATGGCGTACATGGCGCCTCCGGTGCCGGCATGCGTCCGGTCAGTCCTGTTCCGCCTTTAACTGGCGGTTCATGAGATCCAGAACCGCCGACCGCGGCGGTTTTGCTTCGTAAAGAATCCGGTACATCTCGTTGATAATCGGCGTTTCCACTCCCAGCTTCGCCGCCAACTGATAGGCCGACAGGGCGGTTTTCAGGCCCTCGGCAACCACGCGCATGCCGGAGAGAACATCCTCCAACTTACGACCGCGCCCCAATTCCAGGCCGACGGTGCGATTGCGGGACAGGTCGCCGGTGCAGGTCAGCACCAGATCGCCCATGCCGGACAAACCATGAAAGGTCTTTTCCTGGGCGCCCATGGCGACACCGATACGGGTCATCTCCACCAGCCCGCGACTGATCAGGGCCGCCCGGGCATTGTAGCCGTAACCCAGCCCATCGCAGATGCCTGCCGCCACGGCAATGACGTTTTTCAGGGCCCCGCCCAACTCGACGCCGATGACGTCGCCGCTGCGATAGACCCGGAAGTAGTGGCAGCTAAATAGCTCCTGCACTTGGCGCGCCACCGCTTCATCAGCCGCCGCCACGGTTACGGCCGTCGGCATCTCCGCGGCTACCTCCCTGGCAAAGGTCGGGCCTGACAGGAAGGCCAGGCAACGGAATTTTTCCGCCGGAAGAATTTCCCGCAGAACTTCGGACATGGGCAGCAGAGAGTCGTTCTCAATTCCCTTGGCGGCCGAAACCAGAATGGTGCCCGGTGCGATGTGAGGTTCGGCCTGGCGTACCACATGGCGCATGACCTGCGACGGAGCCACCAGCACCAGCAATTCCTTGCCGGAAGTCACCTCGGCCACGTCATGAGTAAAATCAAGCTTGTCGTCCAGAGTGAAACCGGACAGGTAGAGATCGTTCTTGCGGTTTTGCCGCATGCGCTCGACCAGATCCGCCTCATAGGCCCACAGGGTCACGGCATGACCCTTTTTGGCCAGCAAGTCGGCCAGGGTCGTTCCCCAGGCCCCCGCCCCAATGACTCCGATTTTCATGCATCCTCCCGATGTGGAAATCAGCCTCCCGCCGAAAACAATAACGCACCGACTGGCAGCCGTTTTGCGAACCGATGGGGCCCCAACCCAAACCATTGACAGGAACAGCTTTTGAACGAGGTTCCTTTTTCCCGTGGGACCATCAAGATCCCGCCGGCAACGGTCACCCTGCCAACAGCCGGCCCGGTGTCATGCCGGGCATTATAAAAGAAGGCCGGTTAAAAACCTAGCGGCAAAAACCTCGGATCGTTCAGAACCACGGGTCAGATCTGGTCGTCTCCGTCCGGCTCGATCTCTTCGGCCGACAATTCTTCATCGACCTCCTCCGGCACATCATCCACGCCGTTTTCCTCATCCTTTTCCGCCAGCTTGGCCACGGCGACGATGCGTTCCCCGCTTTCCAGCACCATCAGCCGCACCCCTTGGGTATTGCGTCCGATAATGGACAGGTCGGCCACCCGGGTGCGCAACACCTTGCCGCCATCGGTAATGAACATCAAATCGTAGTCATCGTTGATGAGCTTGATATCCACCACCTTGCCGTTACGATCCGATGTCTTGATGGTGATGATGCCCTTACCGCCGCGCCCCTGCTGGCGATACTCCTCCAAGGAGGTTCGTTTGCCATAGCCGTTTTCGGTGACCGTCACCAAGGTCGCAGCCGTGGTATCGGAAACCACTTCCATACCGATAACTTCATCTCCGGCCTCCAGCTGCATGCCGCGCACACCGCGCGAAGTGCGGCCCATGGGCCGCGCTTCGGCCTCGGAGAAGCGGATGGCCTGGCCGTTGCGGCTGGCCAGCAGCAGATCCATGCTGCCGTCGGTGAGTCGGGTGGATACCAGCCGATCACCCTCGTCGATGGTCAGGGCGATGATGCCGCCGGCCCGAGGATTGGCATAAGCCATGAGATCGGTTTTCTTGACGATGCCGTTCTTGGTGGCGGTAACAATGAATTTTCCCTCGCTGAAATCCTTCACTGCCAGGATGCTGGTGACCGTTTCGCCGCTGGCCAGTTGCAGCAGGTTGACAATCGCCTTGCCGCGCGCAGCCCGTCCGCCCTGGGGGATTTCGTGGACCTTGAGCCAATACACCTTGCCGGCATCGGTAAACACCAGGATATAGGCATGGGTCGAAGCCACGAACAGCTGTTCGACGAAATCCTCCTCCTTCGGCCGCATGCCGGTGACCCCCTTGCCGCCGCGGCGTTGGGCCCGGTAGAGGGAAACCGCGTTGCGCTTGATATAGCCGGCATGGGAGACGGTCACCACCATGTCCTCATCCACGATGAGGTCTTCGAGGGACAATTCGCCGACCTGACCGATGATTTCCGTGCGCCGCGGATTGGCGAACCGCTCCCGGATATCCAGCAACTCCTGCTTGATGATGTTGAAAATCTCGACCTCGCTGGCCAGGATTTCCTTGAGGCGCTCGATGAGGGCCAGGATGTCCCGGTATTCGGCCAGGATCTTCTCACGCTCCATGCCGGTCAGGCGGTGGAGGCGCAACTCCAGGATTGCCTGGGCCTGTCGCTCGGAAAAACCGAAGCGGGCAATGAGCGCCTCCTTGGCCTCGCGCGGATTGGCGGCCCCTTTGATGATGGCAATGACCTCGTCGAGGTTATCCAGGGCGATCTTGAATCCTTCCAGGATATGGGCCCGCTCCTCGGCCTTGCGCAGTTCGAAGATACAGCGCCGGATGACCACGTCCTTGCGGTGATCCAGAAAGCGGTCCAATACCTCACGCAGGGTCAATACCCGGGGTTGACCATTGACGATGGCCAGCATGATGATGCCGAAGGAACTCTGCATCGGTGTCATCTTGTAAAGCTGGTTGATGGTCACCTGAGGAATGGTTTCCTTTTTCAGTTCCACCACCACGCGGATACCGTCGCGGTCCGACTCGTCGCGCAGATCGGAGATCCCTTCCAACTTCCGATCCTTGACCAACTCGGCGATTTTTTCGATGAGGCGGGCCTTGTTGACCTGGTAGGGAATTTCCGTCACCACGATGCGTTCCCGTCCGGTCCGGCGATCCTTTTCGACCAATACCCGGGCCCGCATCTGGATGATGCCGCGCCCGGTTTCATAAGCCTGGCGAATGCCTTCCCGGCCGAGAATAAAGCCTGCAGTGGGAAAATCAGGACCCGGAATGAGAGCCATCAGTTCATCGATATGAATGGTCGGGTCATCGATGATGGCAACCAGCGCATCGATGACTTCGCCAAGGTTGTGCGGCGGGATCTTGGTGGCCATGCCGACGGCAATCCCCTCCGAGCCGTTGACCAGCAAATTTGGAAACTTGGCGGGCAGAACCAGGGGTTCCTGCAAGGAATCGTCATAATTGGGCCCGAAATCCACCGTTTCCTTATCCAGATCCGCCAGCAATTCATGGGCCAGGCGCGCCATTCGGATTTCGGTATAACGCATGGCGGCGGCACTGTCTCCATCCAGCGAACCGAAATTGCCCTGGCCGTCCACCAATGGATAGCGCATGGAAAAATCCTGGGCCAGACGGACGATGGTGTCGTACACGGCGGTATCGCCATGGGGATGAAACTTACCGATGACATCGCCGACCACACGCGCCGATTTTTTGTAGGGTTTGTTGTAATCGTTGCCCAGTTCGTGCATGGCATACAGAACCCGGCGATGCACCGGCTTGAGCCCGTCCCGGACATCCGGCAAGGCGCGGCCGATGATTACGCTCATGGCGTAATCCATATAGGATTTGCGTAGTTCGTCCTCAATGTTGACAGGTATTTTGTTCTGTTCCGAAAGCATGAATAAATCCTCCGCGGGTCCGCGGTCCCGCTATATTTTCCACCAGCGGCCCAAAGGGCAGGGTTAAATATCCAGGTTGGATACGTTCAAAGCGTTGTTTTCGATGAATTCTCGCCGCGGTTCAACCTGATCTCCCATCAGGATGGTAAAGATCTGGTTGGCTTCAACGGCATCATCGACCTTGACCTGTAGCAGGACGCGTTTTTCCGGATCCATGGTGGTTTCCCAGAGCTGATCCGGATTCATCTCGCCCAAGCCTTTGTAGCGCTGAACATACTGCCCCTTGCGGGCCCGCTCCTGGAAGAACATCAGCATTTCCTGGTAATCGGACGCAATGTTGTCAGGTTGCCCCTCGACGCTGATGGTTGCGCTCTGACCGCCGAACACCTCCTCGACCTTGCCATAGGCCTGCAACAGCAACTGATACTCGTGGGACGACAAGACCTCCAGCACCGCACGATCGATGCGCGCCCGCACATTACCGAAGGTAAACAGGATACGGTCCGGATCACTCAACAGTTGATAGGTGGCGCGGGGTTCCGATGCCTGCAGCCTTTCCAACAAGGGCGAGAGATCGAGCATGTCCTCGAAGCCGTTGCGCACCTTGCCTTGGACAAATACCTTCAGGACCTCCCGATTGACGCCTTTATGAACCATCTTCGCAAACAGTTGATTGTATTCTACAACCCGGTTGAGGGTCGGAATAATTTGGTTACCCCGCAAAACCTTGCCGCTGTGTTCCAGTTGCACGACACAGCCATCAACCCCCTCGTTGAGCAGATATTCCGTCAGGGCGTTTTCATCCTTGAGATACCGTTCCTGCTTGCCCTTCTTGGCTTTGTACAGCGGCGGCTGGGCAATGTAGAGGTGACCCCGTTCGATCAACTCAGGCATTTGCCGGAAAAAGAAAGTCAACAACAGGGTTCGGATATGGGATCCGTCGACGTCGGCATCGGTCATGATGATGACGCGATGATAGCGCAGTTTGCTGACATCAAAATCGCCCTTGCCGATGCCGGTACCCATGGCGGTAATCAGGGTCCGCACCTCGTTGGAGGTCAGCATCTTGTCGAAACGGGCTTTTTCGACATTCAGGATCTTGCCCTTCAGAGGCAGGATGGCCTGAAAGCGGCGATCACGTCCCTGCTTGGCGCTACCACCGGCGCTGTCGCCCTCGACCAGGTAGATTTCGCACAGGGCCGGATCCTTTTCCTGGCAATCGGCCAATTTGCCGGGCAGGGCAAGGCCATCCAGCGCCCCCTTGCGACGCGTCAGATCGCGGGCCTTGCGGGCCGCCTCCCGGGCGCGGGCCGCATCGATGCCTTTTTCCAGAATGCGTTTCGCCACCTGAGGATTTTCTTCCAGATAAGTCGCCAGTTTTTCGTTGACTAAGGTTTCGACATAGCCCTTGATTTCCGAATTTCCCAGTTTGGTTTTGGTCTGGCCTTCGAACTGCGGTTCGGGCACCTTGACGGAAATCACCGCCGCCATGCCTTCGCGCAGATCTTCTCCGGAGATGGTGGTCTTGATGTTCTTCAGCAGATTATTGGCGGTCGCATAGCTGTTCATGGTCCGTGTCAACGCTGCCTTGAAGCCGATCAGATGGGTCCCACCCTCGTGGGTATTGATATTGTTGGCAAAGGAAAATAACTGCTCATCGTACCCATCGTTGTACTGCACGGCGATTTCGATACCGACACCTTCCCGCTCACCGCTGATGAAGATGGGTTCCGGATGCAAAGGGGTCTTGGCCCGGTTCAGGTACTGAACAAAGGAGACAATACCGCCTTCGTAATGAAAATCATGTCTTTTTTCGCTGCGTTCATCCAGAATATGAATCTGGACGCCGCCATTTAAAAATGCCAACTCACGTAGGCGGCGTGACAGGATCTCGAAGGAAAATTCCGTGGTTTCAAATATCTCGGGATCCGGCCAAAAGGTGATGCGGGTCCCTTTTTTGGCCGTGGTGCCATCTTCGTGCAGCGGTGCGTCCGGTACGCCGCGCTGATAACTTTGCCGATAGATATGTCCTTTCCGGCGTATTTCCAGTTCCAGTCGGTGCGACAGAGCATTCACCACCGAGACCCCGACCCCGTGCAAGCCGCCGGACACCTTGTAGGAGGCCCCATCGAACTTGCCGCCGGCATGCAGGACCGTCATGACAACTTCCGCGGCGGACACATTCTGAGTGGGGTGCATATCAACCGGTATGCCGCGGCCATTGTCCTCTACGGTCACGGAACCATCCAAATGGATGACGATATTGATTTCGTCACAATAGCCCCCCAGCGCCTCATCGATGGAATTGTCCACCACTTCATAAACGAGATGATGCAAACCCAGGCTGCCCGTAGAGCCGATATACATGGCCGGTCTTTTTCTTACTGCCGATAGACCTTCCAAAACTTTGATGCTGTCCGCACCATATTCCTTTTCACTGCTTCCCATGTCGTTATCCTTCTAAAATCACATTAATTATCACGCAGCACGCCATTCTCAACATGGAAGATGCGCAACTCCTTCAATCCTTCAAGGCGCAGCAACCCGATTTCCGTCGCAGTGACAAAAACCTGGCTGGTTCTGTCTTGGAGAAATTGAAAGAAAAAAGCCTGGCGATGCTGGTCCAGTTCACTAGTCATATCGTCCAGTAACAGCAGAGGACTTCTGCCGCAAGCGGCTTCAAGATCCAGAACTTGGGCGGTTTTGAAGGCCAGCATGAAGGAGCGCTGCTGACCTTGGGACCCATATTGCGCCAGCGGCCGCTCGTTGACCAGAAAAATCGGATCATCGCGGTGGGGACCTGCCAAGGATACGCCGTACTGTGTTTCACGGGTGCGAAGTTGCTGCATGTCCCGGCGTAGTCCATCCTCGTAGGATTCCTGAGAATGGCCTTCGATCGGATAGATGAGATCCGCCGTTTCGAGACCGTTGGCAATATGTCGGTAGGCGTCCTTCAGCCTGGGCACCAGGCGTTGAAGATAGCGATGGCGATCAAAACGGATCCTGGCCCCGGTTTTTATGAATTCTTCGTTCCAACTATCCAATACCGTTGTTGAAACTTGGGCGATGTTTTTCAATAAAGCATTGCGCTGCTTCAGGCAACGCTGAAAAGCACGAGCCCGATCGAGAAACAACGGATCGGTTTGGCAAATGGCCCGGTCGAGCATAGCCCTTCGCCCCGCAGGACTGCCTTTGACAATGCCCACTTCTTCGGGGGAAAACAAAACCGATGAATAACGGGAAAAAATAGCTCCGGCGTGTTCAGGTATTTTGCCGTCGAGAAGTATGGTTTTCGTTTCCCGCCCCAGTGTCAATTCCAACCTGGTGAGCATATCCTGACAAAAAAATTCACCATGTATCCTGCTGCGTAATTCGCATGGACCGATCATCTCCATATTGCCGACCCTGCGAAAACTTTTCAAATGCCCCAACAGATAGATGGCTTCCAGCGTATTGGTTTTTCCTTGAGCATTGTCTCCCAAAAAAATGTTGAATCCCGGTGAAACTCCAATATCTGCTCCAGCAATATTTCTAAAGTTGAATAATTTTAGTCTTTTTAAATACATAAATACAGCCTTTGGCTGCAATTTTCGTCATAATCTCATGGGCATAATCACTGCCAGGTATTCATTATCTGAAACTGATTTTATTAAACCGGGAGACAACTGATCCTTCACCGAAAAACAGATTTTTTCACTATCCAAGGAAGAGAGAATATCAATCAGATAGCGAGCATTAAAACCAATGGAAACATCTTCCCCATCATACTCTGCGGATAAATCTTCACGTGCATCGCCTAAATCCGGATTTGAAGATGATAATTCTAAAAAGTCGGTCTTAAAATCGATTTTAACGCCTTTAGATTTCTCGCTGGATAAAATAGACATTCTCCGTAAAGCATGTAAAAAATTATTTCTATCTATGATAGAATTTAAATTATTGTTTTTAGGAATCACCCTATTGTAATCCGGGAATTCTCCGTCAACAATTCTCATAATTATTATGGAATTATTTTTTTTCAAAACAGCATTATTGTCCATAAATCCAAGATGTATTGGACCATCTGCTTCATCGGCCATTTTCCTGAGCTCTATAACTCCTTTTTTAGGAAAAATGACACCCTTTTCCAGATTTTCTGCGGCTATTCCTTCGAAAGGAGTATCCTTTAAAGAAAGACGGTGACCGTCTGTGGCAACAAAACGAATTTTTTTGGTGCCATCTTCTTCAATTATTTTTATAAAAATACCGTTCAGATTATATTTTGTTTCATCTGTCGACATTGAAAATACGGTCTTTTCAATAAGTTCTTTTATCTTATGACTTTCTATAACAATAAAATCATCTTCTTCAATACTTGGGAAAAACGGAAATTCATCTGCTGAAAGACCGACGATATTAAAGATCGATTTACCACATCGAATTTCAATCCAACTATTGTCTTTGGCTGTAAAAAAAATTTCGCTTTCAGGAAGCTCCTTAATGATTTCGAACAGTTTTTTTGCAGGTACGGTTATGCGGCCGGGTTTGGTTACCGAAGCCGGATAGGTTGCCTGCATGCCGACTTCTAAGTCCGTTGCAGTTATTTGCAGATGGCTTCCATCCGCATGCAGCAGGACATTTGATAAAATAGGTATGGTATTTTTTTTCTCGACAATTCCCTGAACTCGTGAAAGACCTTTAAGAAATATTTCCTTCTCAATGGAAAAGTGCATTTTCCCCCCCTGTTAACAGGAATCTTTTTCTATTAGGTTTTTAGATCTTTTATAGCAGTAATAGTAATGCCTGTGAATTTGTGGATATATTAAAAAATTTGTTAAAAATTATATACTTCCATCCGGTCTAGAAGGGCAGATATGGTTGTTGGCAAAATTGGTCGATTTGTGGATATCCGTGTTCGGTGCTCCAGACAGGCTATTTATTACCGGTTTCTGCACAGGTTGCCCTTAGGCTCGATCCTGATCAAATCAGGTTGATAAAAACCCAGGGGCGCTCTGTTTTTGTCAACTTTGCGATTGGCGCGTATGGGATGATTCGGTATTTTTTTGATCCGCTGGATCCAATCAGCCTGAGAGGTCTTTTTTGAGGCTGGTTATTGTGGTTCGCAATTGAAAGTCGTCCTCCATGTTTTTCTCTATTTTCTTGATGGCATGAATGATGGTTGAATGGTCCTTGCCTCCGAATCTCTCGCCAATTTCCGGGTATGAACAGGAGGTCAGTTGTCGTGAGAGGTACATGGCAATCTGTCTGGGCAATACCAAGGCCTTCATTCTTTTGGCCGACTTCAGGTCGGAAACCTTGACCGAAAAATGGGTGGCGACCAGTTTCTGGATCTCTTCGACGGTCAACTCCCGACGCTTCTCAACCATGATGTCCTTGAGGACTTCTTGGGCCATGGCCAGGGTAATAGGCGTTGCGGTCAGACTGGCGAAGGCTCCGATTCGAATCAGATATCCCTCCAGTTCCCGAATGTTGCTGCTGACGGCGCTGGCTAGAAACATTGCCACTTCTCGGGGAAGATCTATGCCGTTTTGCTCCGCTTTCATGCGCAGGATGGCTTGTTTGGTTTCCATATCCGGCGCTTGAATGTCCGCAATCAGGCCCCATTCAAATCTGGAACGGAGGCGCTCTTCGAGACCGGGTATTTCCTTGGGGAACTTGTCCGAGGTCACAACAATTTGTTTATGTGAATCATACAATGCGTTGAAGGTATGGAAAAACTCTTCCTGTGTGCGTTCCTTTCCAGCAATAAATTGAACATCGTCGATTAAAAGAACATCCATCGATCTGAACTTGTTTCTGAATTCATCCATCTTTGCATAGCGCAAGGAATTTATCAGTTCATTCATAAATTTTTCTGAAGTATAGTAACAAACCTTCATTTCAGGGTTGTTTTTCAGAATCGCATTGCCGATGGCGTTGACCAGGTGGGTTTTTCCTAAACCTACCCCGCCATAGATAAACAGCGGGTTATATGTGGTTGCCGGGTTGTTGGCGACGGCCATGGCTGCGGCACTGGCAAATTGATTGGACGAACCGAGAACAAATGATTCGAAGGTATACCGAATATTCAAATTTATGACATTGTTTCTCTGTGGGTCGGGATTCCCGGCAGGAGGTGCTGCGGTAACTTGAGGTGCGGTCTTCTGCAATTCCTCTTCTTTTCTGCGCGGCACCACTGTTTTTGACACTTCTTTCTTGATCGACAGGCGTAATTGATAAGGGATGCCGGCGATGTTCGACATGCATTCCTGGATCGCCCGATAATAATGGTTCTTTACCCAATCCAGGACGAAGCGGTTGGGGACCTCCAGATGCACGCATTCGTCACTTACGCCGGCAAAATGGATCGGTTTGATCCAAGTGGAGAAATGCTGCGGCGTCAGGGTTTGTTCAAGGTGCGCCAAGGTTTTTTGCCAGAGAGGATCCATGGATTCAGTTGCTGTTGAAATTGTTGTGGAATTTCTGCGGGAAAGGGCCGCGGAGCTTATCCACAAGTTTGTCGACAGATGTGGATAAGCCTGATTTGCCTGATTCGACGGGTATTTTGCGACTTGAAAACATTAAAAATCAACGCCTAAAAACTAGCAGAGGCTGGCGACCTTTGCAAGGTTTTTTTAGTTTCTCGCGGCTGCGGCCGAGGGCTTTGCCACCCCGGGGGTACAAGATTATTGCTTGACAAGTTTTGGGCAACGTGTTTAATAATGCGTTTCGCTGAAAATCACTAGGAAAATGGCTGAGAATCCAACTTCCGGGAGTTGTGGAAAATGTCCAAACGTACTTATCAACCGAGTCGTATCCGTCGCAAGAGAACCCATGGCTTTCGTGCCCGCATGCAAAACAAAAACGGCCAGGCGGTCATCCGTCGTCGTCGCGCCAGAGGGCGTAAGCGCCTGGTGGTAACCATACCGAGCAAGTAAACGGAATGGATGACCCTTCTGGAAACGGTTCGGGTAACAGGTTTCCCAGGTCTTGTCGCATTTCTCATCGACGAGATTTCCAGGCAGCGCGTAACGGCGGTAGGCGGCGGCACACGCCGCATTTCATCGTTTATGTATTAAAACAGCAGAATGGCCCCGCCAGGTTGGGTATCACTGCCAGCCGCAAGGTCGGCGGGGCTGTTCAGCGTAACCGCATCAAAAGATTGTTGCGCGAATTTTTTCGTCTCCATCGCAACAGCTTTGCCGACGGCCAGGTGATTTCGATTGTGGCGAAACAGGGTGCCGGCGAGCTTTGCTATGCCCAAGTGCGTGATGAACTGGGGTGCCTTATTTCTTCCCGCTTGTCAGGCCAAACGTCATGATTGATACAATCTTGATTGGTTTGGTTCGCGGTTACCAGAGGTTTATTTCACCTCTCATGGTCCCTTCCTGCCGTTTCCATCCTTCCTGTTCAGAATATGCCCGCCAGGCTATCATCAAGTACGGAGTCATCAAGGGGCTGCTGAAGATCTTCGGGCGTCTTGGGCGCTGCCATCCTTTTCATCCCGGGGGTTATGACCCTGTTTAAGAGGTTTTTACAGGGATCCGGAATCTGACGGAGTATTTCCATGGAAAATAAAAACGTTCTTCTGGCTCTTGTGCTGATGGTCATGGTGTGGGCCGGATTCAATCTTTTTCAGTCTCCTTCTTCCGCCCCCTCCTCTCCCGAGGTGACCCCGGCCACAGCGATTTCTCAAGTATCCGATGCGGCGCCCGTCGCAGCGAGCGCTCCGGCTGCCGCGTTTGACCCGGCTCCCGATACGGCGGCGGTCATTCGTGATATCGTGGTTGAAACGGATAAATTTCAAGCGGTGTTTTCCACCGCCGGGGCGAACCTTAAGTCCCTGCAATTGAAAGGTTTTAGAGAGAGCCGTGAGGCCGGTTCTGGTCCTGTGTCGCTGGTCGATCCCGATTTGGGACAACCCACCCTGAATCTGCACGGCCAAGGCGATTGGCAGTTCAGCGAGGGATTGCGCTTCACCACCAACCTTGCCGAAGACGTGCTGCGGGTGGGCACCGGCGACGAGGCGCAACTGGTTTTTTCCGCCCGCGGTCCGGATGGCAGCGTGGTGGAAAAGATTTTCTCCTTTGCCGGGGACCGGTACGATTTTGGACTGCAGGTCCGGATCCACAACAGTTCGGAGCAGGAACGCCAGGGCCAAATTGTGTTGACTTTGGAGCAACCCTGGGATGAACAACATGCCGAGCAGGCCGGCCGCAGTTTCGTCGGACCCAGTATGCTGATTGAAGGCAAGGTCAAAAAGTTCAAGGACAAGGAACTCCAGCAAGGGCCGGTTCGGATCGACAATGGCGTCGCCTGGACCGCTTTTGAGGATAAATATTTTATTGCTTCTTTAATACCGCTGGAGCGCAACGGCGAACAGGTCGTGCTGGAAATGGTCGATAACCGCATCGCCAATCGACTTTTGTCGTCCGGTTTTTCTTTGGCCCCCGGGAAATCTCGCGAGTTTTCCTACCAGGTTTTTTTTGGGCCGAAGGATCTCGAGGTTTTGGGGAAAGTTGGACATGACTTGGAAAAGGCCGTTAATTTCGGTTTCTTCAATATTTTGGCGAAGCCTCTGTTGGCCGTCTTGAAATTTTTTCACGGCAACCTGATTCGTAACTACGGTTTTGCGATTATCATGCTGACCGCTTTGATTAAACTGATTTTCTGGCCCCTGACACATAAAAGTTATAAGTCCATGCGGGACATGCAGAAACTGCAACCGGAAATGCAGGCCTTGCGTGAAAAGTTCAAAGATGACAAGGAACGCATGAATCGGGAAATTATGGAGCTTTATCGCAGCAAGCGGGTCAATCCCATGGGTGGGTGTCTGCCGATGTTCGTGCAGATTCCGGTGTTTTTCGCCCTGTATCGGGTGTTGCTCGAGGCTATTGAACTGCGCCATGAACCTTTCATGTTCTGGATTGCCGATTTATCCGCCAAAGATCCCTATTACATCACCCCTATAATCATGGGGGGGACCATGTTTTTGCAGCAAAAAATGAGTCCCAGCACCATGGATCCCCAACAGGCGAAAATTTTCATGTTTTTGCCCCTGGTATTTACCTTTATGTTTTTGAATTTTCCTTCGGGGTTGGTTATTTACTGGCTGGTCAATAATGTTCTGACCATTTTGCAGCAATGGTACATCAACCGCGGCGGCAAGAAAGCAGTTGCTGCCTCCTGATAATTTTGGGTCATTCCCTTTTCTTCACAAGCGCTGCCTATGAGCCTGCCCTTTGCCGAACATGACACGATAGTGGCCCCGGTTACGCCGCCTGGAGAAGGCGGCGTTGCTATTATCAGGCTGTCCGGTGGCCAATCTGAATCCTTGCTTGGGCATATTTTTCGTCCCGCCGGCAAACGCAAGGCCCTGTCCTCCCATCAGCTCTATTACGGGCATATCGTCAATACCACGGGAGAACCAGTTGACGAGGTGATGGCGGTGTTGATGAAAGGACCGCGTTCCTACACCCGACAGGATGTGGCAGAAATCCACTGCCATGGCGGCAATCTCGTGGTACGCCAGATTCTGGATCTGCTGGTGGGCGCCGGTGCGCGGCTTGCGCAACCGGGAGAATTCACCCTGCGGGCCTTTCTCAATGGCCGCATCGATCTGACCCGCGCTGAAGCGGTGATAGATGTGATTCGGGCTCGGTCCGAGGCCGCCTGCCATCAGGCTCTGGCTCAAATGGACGGGAGTTTGTATCGGCGACTGACCCACTTCAGGGAGGGCCTGGTGCATCTGTTGGCCGAAGTTGAAGCGGGGATCGACTTTCCCGAGGAGGATCTGTTGCTGGCTGACGGTCCGCGATTGGCGGCCCAGGCCATGGATATTGTTGGTGACATGGAGGCCTTGCTGGCTTCCTTTGACGCCGGCCGGATTCTTCGTGAAGGGCTCAATATCCTTATCTTTGGCCGGCCCAATGTGGGCAAAAGCTCGCTGATGAATGCCCTGCTAGGTGAGGCACGCACCATAGTCACCGATATTCCCGGCACTACGCGTGATACCATTGAGGAGAATCTGGTCCTCGGCGGCCTTCCCTTGCGGTTGGTGGATACGGCCGGAGTTCGAGCCACCTCCGATCCTGTTGAAACCGAAGGGGTTCGACGCGCCAGGGCCAAGCTGGCCGGAGCTGATTTAGTGTTGCTGGTCGTTGATGGCAGTGCTCCGCTTACTGACGATGACCGCATGGCTCTGGATTTCTGTTCCGACCGAGAAATCTTGCTGGTGATCAACAAATGCGATCGCCCTGCCATTCCCCTTCCCGAGGATTTTGCAGGCTTGCCGGCGGTTCACATTTCGGTGCATGACAATCTGGGCCTGGATGCCTTGCAAGAGCAGATACTGCAACGCTTCGGTGCTTGCGGGGATCAGGGTCGCGAAACTGCCATGCTCAGCGATCGTCGCCACCGTCAGGCCCTGTTGCGCGCTCACGGCAAAGTTCAGGATTTCATCGCGGCCATCAGGATGGCAGTATCCGCGGATTGTGCAGCGCTGGAGCTTCGGCAGGCGCTTGTGGCTCTGGGTGAAATTACCGGGGAGACCACCCCGGAGGACGTTCTGGAACTGATTTTTTCCCGCTTTTGTATTGGTAAATAGTCCCATATTAATTTATACGGGGTGGGTTCATTTTCAATATATACCCAATGATAGATTATCAATGATTGTTTGGTGCCAATACAAATTCTTATCAATAGCGGATCTTCTTATTAAAAATTTAAAAATATAAAATTGACACGAAATATTTGGCGACGTTGCTTTGTGTTTCACGTGAAACGTGGTGCCGATAGGGGCCCGTGTTGAATGCCAGGAAAAACCATGTCTACCTATGGAAAAAAATATCAGGTCATTGTTGTCGGGGCAGGGCATGCCGGATGCGAGGCGGCTCTGGCTGCCGCACGGATGGGCTGTTCAACCTTGCTGTTGACTCTGAGTTTGGAAAACGTCGCGCAGATGTCTTGCAACCCGGCCATAGGGGGTTTGGCGAAAGGTCACTTGGTAAGGGAGATTGACGCCCTGGGTGGCGAAATGGCGCGTATCACAGATGCGGCCGGAATTCAGTTTCGAATTCTGAATACCAAGAAGGGGCCGGCGGTGCGTGCCTCCCGGGCACAGGCAGATCGCCGTCTCTACCAGTGGCGGATGAAACAGTCTCTGGAAGGCCAAGAAAGATTGGATATCAAACAAGGTGCGGTGGTCCGATTGTTGCTCGACGGCACTCGGGTTGAGGGGGTGGTAACTCGGGAGGGTCTGCATTTTAAGGCCCCGTCGGTGGTTCTCACAACGGGCACCTTTATGCGCGGTTTGATCCATGTGGGGTTGAAGCACTATCCCGGCGGTCGAGCAGGGGAGCCGCCTTCGGAGGGATTGTCCGATCAGTTGCGAGTGCTGGGTTTGCGGGTTGGCCGCCTCAAAACCGGGACCCCGGCTCGCCTGGATGGACGGACCATCGATTATGGCGGCTTGGAACCCCAGTACGGAGACGATTCTCCGCGTCCTTTTTCTCTGGATACCGAACGGATTACCAATCGCCAGGTGCCGTGTTACCTGACGGGCACTAATCCCCGCACCCATGACCTGATTCGGGGCGGACTGGATCGATCGCCCTTGTTTCAGGGGGTGATAGAGGGTGTCGGTCCGCGCTATTGCCCCTCCATCGAGGACAAGGTCAATCGTTTCCCGGAAAAGGATTCGCATCAGGTTTTTCTTGAACCGGAAGGCTTGGGAACCACGGAGGTCTATCCCAACGGGGTATCGACTTCCCTGCCTGCGGAAGTTCAACAGGCTTTTCTGCGGACCATACCTGGGTTGGAGCGGGTGGAATTGACCAGGCCGGGCTATGCCATTGAATACGATTATGTGGACCCCATCGACTTGCAGCCGACTTTGGAGACCAAGGCTATTACGGGTCTGTACCATGCCGGCCAGATCAACGGCACCTCCGGATATGAAGAGGCCGCGGCTCAGGGGCTTTTGGCTGGGATTAACGCCGCCAATCGGGTCCTTGAGAAAGCGCCCTTGATTCTGCGCCGGGATCAGGCCTATATGGGGGTGATGATAGACGATTTGGTTACCTTGGGGACTCGGGAGCCCTATCGCATGTTTACCTCGCGAGCCGAATACCGATTGCTGCTCAGGGAGGATAACGCCGATCTGCGGCTGACGCCCATCGGCTACCAATTAAGCCTGATCGGTCCCGAGCGATGGAGTCGGTACCAGGCCAAAGTCGAAGAAATGGAGAGGGGGCTCCATGAACTGCGCACCCGACGAGTCGCTCCCGGGGAATCGGAGGCCGTCGAAGGATTGGGTTTGGGGAGTCTGAAAAATGCCCTGACCCTGGAGGTGTTGCTGCGGCGTCCTGAATTGACGCTCGACGACCTTTTGTTCTTGTCCCCACCGCTGACGGCTCTTTCCCGGGAGGCCAAGGAGCAGTTGGAGGTCGCCGTAAAATACGAAGGTTATATTCAGCGACAATTGGAAGAAGTTGAAAGATTTCGTCGCACCGAGGAGGTTCCTTTTCCGAAAGATTTTGATTTTGGAAAAGTGTCAGGGTTGTCCGCCGAGGTTCGCGAGAAGTTGATGCGGGTACAACCGGTCAATCTGGGGCAGGCCGCCCGTATCCCCGGAGTGACACCAGCGGCGGTCGCCATTCTGTCCGTGCTGCTGCGAAGGGGCTGAAATGGCAGCCATCGAAAATCTGAAAAAAGCCTTGGCGACAATGGGTCTGTCGGTTCCGGAGGAGGCACTGTCGGACCTGGTTTGGCTTTTGGAAGAGTTGTTGCGTTGGAACAAAAAAATCAACCTGACGGCCATTACAGAGCCTGCCGAGGCCCTGGAAAAGCATCTGTTGGATTCTCTGACGCCCTTGCCCTGGCTGTCGGGTGTTGAGCGCCTGCTGGATATGGGTTCCGGAGCCGGATTCCCCGGCTTGCCCCTGAAGTTGGCCCGTCCCGATTTGAAGGTGGTCTCCCTGGACAGCCATCAGAAAAAAATCGGTTTCCAGCAGCATGTGGTCCGGTGTCTGAAGCTGAATGACTTTACCGCCAAGGCGTGGCGTCTTGAAGATGCCGCAGGAATCGCCACAATGGCAGGCCAGTTTGATGTGGCAGTGGCCCGTGCCTTGACGGCGCTCGATCGCTTGATGGATATGTCCAGACCATTTTTGGCCAAGAACGGTCTCCTGCTTGCCATGAAAGGCAGTGAGGGTGAAGCCGAGTTGCAGCAGGCGGCTTCGAAAATTGAAAAGGAAGGTTGGCGCGTTGAGCGATTGATCAAGCTGCGCCTGCCGCACTCCGGCGCAGCCAGAACCCTGATCTGGTTGCGAGGCTCCTAGTGGGCCCGCCAAATCCCCCTAGTTGACCCGCTCCACCGCTAACCACTCTTTCAGTTCGGCTCTGTCGGGCCGTGTCAATACCAGACCACGTTATGCAACAAAGCCTTATCCCGTCCGACCCGTTGGGAAAAGGCTTTGGTCTGATATGGCAAGTATGTTAGTCTCCAAGAAAAACACAGCCGGTTTCAGTGTTGTTGATGTTGAATTGGGTTAAACCATAAGAAAAACAAGTGGTTGAGGTTTTTTTGGCGGGGCCGGATCAATTCGTAAGCCTTGCCTGATCGCCGAAAATGGCCATCCGGGTCAAGGTCGCACGAGGAGGTGGTGGAAAATGGCGCAAATTATAGCCATTGCCAATCAAAAAGGGGGGGTAGGAAAAACGACCACGGCCATCAACCTGGCCGCATCCCTGGCGGTGGCGGAAAAACGCGTGTTGCTGGTGGATCTGGATCCCCAGGGAAACAGCAGCAGTGGCCTCGGCATCAGCCGCGACAGCCTGACTCGAACCACTTATCATGCCCTCCTCAGACAGGCAACCGCTGACGAAATCGTCTTGCCGGGGCCATTGCAATACCTGGAGGTGATGCCGGCCAACACCGATTTGATCGGCGCCGAAATTGAATTGATTGCCGAAGATGGCCGCGAAAGGCGCCTCAAGTCAGCCTTGCAGGAGTTGCGGAGCCGTTATGATTTTATTCTCATCGATTGCCCGCCTTCTTTGGGGTTACTGACCGTCAATGCCCTGACCGCGGCGAACTCCGTACTGGTGCCCCTCCAGTGTGAATATTACGCCATGGAGGGTTTGACCCAGTTGACCCGCACCATCAAATTGATCCAGCAGGACTTGAACCCTTCCTTGAGTCTGCGCGGCATCCTGTTGACTATGTTCGATCGTCGCAACAATCTTTCCCACCAGGTAAGCGAAGAGATCCTGCGGCATTTTCCCGGCCGAGTATTCAAGACCGTCATTCCGCGAAACGTGCGGCTGTCCGAGGCGCCAAGCCACGGCTTGCCGGCCGTTCTGTACGATATTTCCTCCCGCGGAGCGGAGGCCTACCTGGATCTCGCCCGGGAAATTCTCAGCGCAGGTGGTTGACATGGTAAAACGTTCCGTTCTCGGCAAAGGCGTCGGCGCCCTGCTGGATTCCGCCATAAAGGACGATCCTCCCCGTTTTTTTCTCTGTCCCATCGAGGAATTGCGCCCCCATCATAACCAGCCGCGCAAGCGTTTCGACGACGGCAAGTTGGCCGAACTGGTCGCTTCCATCCAGTCTCGTGGCATAATCCAGCCCCTTGTGGTGCGACGGCTGGAGGATCATTACCAGATCATCGCCGGGGAGCGGCGCTGGCGGGCCGCCCAGCGCGCCGGCCTGAAAAAGGTGCCGGTGGTGATTCAGGAAGCCACCGAGGACGCGGCCGTAGAAATGGCTCTCATCGAAAACATTCAGCGGGAGAATCTCAACCCCATCGAGGAGGCCGCAGCCTACCAGAGCCTGATTCGGGCTTTCGATTTAACCCAGGAGGATGTGGCTGCCCGGGTCGGAAAGGATCGATCCACCATCACCAATTCCCTCCGCCTGCTGCGACTGCCCGAGGATGTCCGAGAGGATTTGATCGGCGGAATTCTTTCCATGGGCCATGCCAGGGCGTTGCTGGCCCTGGAGCAGGAACCTTTGCTGCAACAGGCACGCAAACAGATTGTTGCCAAGGCATTGTCGGTGCGCCAAACGGAAGCCTTGGTCAAAAAACTGAAGCAGGTCGGCATGCAGCCGTTGTCACCAAGGAAACAGGTCGACCCGGATCTGCTGGCCCTGGCCGATGACCTCAAACGGGCACTGGGGACCCAGGTGAAGATTACCAGCAAGCGACGTGGCGGGCGCATCGAAATCAGTTACTATTCCGCAGAAGATCTGGATCGCTTGTTACAGAAGCTGGGCATCAATCCCTGATTAGCGGACAATTCATTAGAAGATAACAAATTCAAATAGTTGTCGATTTGGTGGAGCGCTGTTACGGTTTTCTGCTGGCTAAATTTCGTATCCCGGCCGCCCCTGTTTCCCGGCCCACCAAACCTTGATCCCGGCGGTTTCTGTGAGAACTGCAGCCAAAGGGCCATTTCAGCCCACCCCCAGGACCATTCTGCATCTGGATCTGGACGCCTTTTATGCCAGCGTCGAACAGCTGGATCGACCTGAACTGCGTGGCAAACCGGTTCTGGTCGGCGGTCGAAACGGCCGGGGTGTCGTCTGTGCCTGCTCCTACGAGGCCCGGAGTTATGGCGTGCGTTCGGCCATGCCTGTCAGTCAGGCGTTGCGATTGTGTCCAGCCGCAATTCTGCTGCCGGTACGCATGGCTCGCTACCAGGAGCTATCCAGACATGTTTTTGACATTTTTTCCCACTATACCGATCTGATTGAACCTCTGTCCGTGGACGAAGCCTTTTTGGATGTGACGGGCAGTCGCCGACTATTTGGGGACGGTCGGTGCATTGCGGAACAAATTCGGGCCGCAGTGCGCAGTGAAACAGGGCTGGCGGTAAGCGCCGGGGTAGCCGCCAATAAGTTCCTGGCCAAACTGGCCAGCGAACAGGCCAAACCGGATGGATTATTCGTAGTGCCGGAAGATCCGGATGACTTTCTGTTGGGATTGCCCCTGCAGCGCCTGTGGGGCGTGGGGCCGGTGCTGTTGCGGCAGCTGAACCGACAAGGATTGACCACTGTTGCCGATTTGAGAAGGCTGGCGCGGCCGACCTTGGAGCGCCTGTATGGCGCCACCGGGGGAAAACTGTACGATCTGGCTCGGGGGTGGGACAACAGACCGGTGGAGAGAGGGCATGCGGTCAAGTCCGTCGGCTGCGAAGATACTTTTGAGCGGGATTTGGTAGACCGGGACGATTTGCGACATGTTCTGCTGGATTTGAGCGATCGGGTGGCGGCGCGCCTGCGCCATAAAGGCTTGGTCGGTCGCACCCTGACCATCAAGGTGCGCTACGCGGACTTCTCCACCGTGACCCGATCCACCACCAGCGCTGAAGCCGTGGATCATGGCCCATGCCTCTTTCGAGGCGCCCTGGAATTGCTGCATAAGACTGAAGCCGGCCGGCGTCCGGTGCGCCTGCTGGGGATCACCGTCAGCCAGCTTTCGCACGTCGGCCTGGAGCCCTTGGACCTTTTTAACGCCCAAGGCAGCCACCGGCAGGCGGCCCTGGATGCAGCCATGGATCATTTGCGGCGACGCTTCGGCCGGTCCGGCCTCTGCCCGGCGACTTTGCTCGGGCGATCCGAATCAGATCCGGAGTGATGGTGGAAAATTGTCCAGGCACCGCAGCAGGGCCGGGCAGTCATGAATTTCCAGTGTCATGCAAGGGGTTTCCGGCAAACAGGGCAGCAGCCGAGCCAGTTCCGCGAAGTCGATATTGCCTTCGCCGATGGCCAGATGGGCATCGCGATCACCGCAGTTGTCATGCAGATGCAGGTGGCGCAGATGCGGCCCAAGGGCGTGAAACCAATCCGCCATGGTGACCTTGCCGAACAACCGCCAGTGCCCGATATCGAAACAGTGTCCGAGCCAGGGTGAGGCAAAGGCGTCCAGGAGATCCTTCAGGGTCTCCGGATGCTCCTCGAAAATGTTTTCCAGCACCATGGGGCAATCCTGCGCCGCCGCCTGCTCGATGAGGGGCGGCCAGAACTCCCGACAGGCCTCCACCCACAACTCGCTGCGGCCCCCGTAACGCCAGAATTCATACCCGGGATGAAACACCACCAGCCGGGCCTCCAGCCACTCGGCCATGGCCAGAGTCTGCCGGAAGCGTTCCATGGTGGCTTGTCTTACCATGGGCTCCAATGCCCCCGGATTGAGATCCATGAACGGCCCGTGGACCGTGACCCGCAGGCCGGCAGCAGCCAAACGCTGCGCCGCCCGGGCCGCCGTAGAGCGGTGGTCTCCCACGAGATCCGGCCATTTCAGGGCGATTTCCGGCTGCAGGCCCCGTTCCAGCAGCAGGGGCAGATGTTTTTCGAGGAGGCTGAAAGGGACATGCACGTGCAGACGTTCAGACATGGACGGTACCTCCTGCCGCGACCCGCTCCAATCGTTGTGTGGCAGGCTGCTCGCCAAGGGTGATGAGGATATCCTCCGCCGCGAAAGCCGTATCCGAGGGTGGGTTGAACAGCATTTGGCCGCTATGTTTTTTAATGGCGATAATCATGACGCCCCATTCACGGCGGATGCCGGCGGCAATCAGGGTTTTTCCGACCAGGATGGAATCGGGTGCGACGCGGATTTCCTCGAGTTGCAGCTCAAAACTCTCCCCGCCGATGGCGATGTCGGTGAAGTCTACCACGAAAGGCCTCCGAAAAGAGAAATCTTCCGGGAATGATAGCTCCGAAGGGGGCCGCATGGCAAGCTGTAGCAACTGCCGGTAATGCTTGAAAATGGCAGAGGTTGCCTGTGAATGGCAGATGCCGTAGAGTATAATATCGCGGTGTTGGTTGCCTTCTGATGCGAGATACCTCATGGCACCACTATGGCAATGCGCTCCGGCCCATGGATGCATGGTGACGGAGGCCGATTTTGAGATGCAGGCCCTGGAACCAAAGGACGGTCCATGACCACCTTGATAAAACGCCAACTCCATCAAGCCGTTGCTTCGCGCGACGATCTCATCGCCTACCTGGCCGGCGGGGCCCGCCCTCGCGAGCAATGGGGGCTCGGCATGGAAGTGGAAAAGCTGGTGGTCGATGCCGAGAGTGGCGAGGCCGCGGTTTTTCCGCGCATCGAAAAACTGCTGGAGATTCTGGCTCAGAGCGGCGACTGGTCACCCGTACGGGAAAATGGGCACCTTATTGCTTTGCTGGGTCCC
Source organism: Desulfuromonas sp. CSMB_57 (assembly GCF_020194955.2). Taxonomy (GTDB): domain Bacteria; phylum Desulfobacterota; class Desulfuromonadia; order Desulfuromonadales; family Syntrophotaleaceae; genus JAFCIY02. The sequence continues at coordinate 65,753 of NZ_JAFCIY020000024.1, forward strand.
AACTCTTCGGTGACCCTGGAACCGGGCGGCCAACTGGAACTGTCCGGACGGCTGTGCCCCGATTTACACTGTTCGGCGCGGGATTTTCATGCTCACGTGGAACGGATTGTCAGCGCCGGCCGTCCCCTCGGCCTCATGTTTCTGGGCCTGGGCGTGCAACCCTTTACCCCCTTGAACGATATCCAATGGTTGCCCAAGCATCGCTACGACATCATGCGTCGCTACATGGCCCGCACCGGCGACATGGGTCAGCGCATGATGAAACAGAGTGCCGGCTTACAGGTCAACCTCGATTTCAGCGATGAAGTCGATTGCATCGACAAGCTGCGAACCGGGCAGCTGATGGCTCCCCTGCTGTATGCCCTGTTTGCCAACTCACCGCTGCTGGAGGGGCGGCCCAGCGGCTTTCTTTCCACCCGCGGGGAAATTTGGTCCCGGACCGACAGAGATCGCTGCGGTCTCATTCCGCAGCTCGAAGCGGAAGGTGCCGGCTACGCCACTTACGTCGATTATGCCCTGCAGATCCCCATGTATTTCATCTTTCGCGATGAGAAGTTGCTCGATTTGACCGGCCGACGTCTGACCTTCGGCCAATTCCTGAAGGAGGGCTTCGAAGATTATCATCCCACCTTGGCCGATTGGGACCTGCATCTTTCCACCCTGTTTCCCGAAGTTCGCCTGCGGCCGCAGATCGAGCTGCGTTCGGCGGACACTCTGCCGCCAGGGATGGCCATGTCGGTAGCGGCCCTGGCCAAAGGGCTGCTGTACGACGATGAAGGCCGGCAGTGCTATCGGCGATTGTTTCACGGCCTCGACGGGGTTGACCGGGAAGCCGTCTACCGGCAGTCCTGGCGCCTCGGACTGCGAACCCCGGTCGGCCGGCATACTCTGCGGGAGGTGGCTCTGGAGGCCCTGTCGCTGGCTCGCGAAGGGCTTCAGCGACAGGCGCGCTGCGCGGCTCAGGCCAGTCATGACGAAGACTTTCTCCGGCCGGTCACGGAGATGGCCAAAAGCGGCGGGTCGCTGGCGGAACGCTTGCTCCGGAATTGGTCTGACAACAGGCCGGAGCAGTTGAAGACTCTACGAGCGCACTGCGGTTATGATGCCGTACTGGCGGAGCTCCCGGACTTTCCTTGTGGGAACCGCTAACTGATTATTCCATGCTCAAAAAGGATCTGTCGCATCAAGGGATTTACTGGTTCCTTGCAACCGAAAAGATAACGGCGTCGACCCAGTCACCGCCCGAGGAGGAACGCAATGAGTGAAGCTTTGCCGGCCACCGATCTGGCCCGGGAATCCATCGATACCATTCGTCTGCTGGCGGCCGATGCCGTTGAACTGGCCCGGTCCGGACATCCCGGGACCCCCATGGAGGCAGCTCCCCTCGCCTACCTGCTGTTTACCCGCCACCTGCGCTACAATCCCCTCAACCCGGAATGGCCGGGGCGGGATCGTTTTGTACTGTCCTGCGGCCATGCCTCCATGCTCCTCTACAGCATGCTGCACCTGACCGGCTACGGCCTGTCCCTGGATGATCTCAGGGCCTTTCGGCAACTCGGCAGCAAAACGCCGGGGCATCCCGAGTTCGGTCATACCCCCGGCGTGGAGACCACCACCGGGCCCTTGGGACAAGGCCTGTCCGTTGCCGTGGGCATGGCCATGGGGGGGCGTTTTCTGGCGCAGCAGGTCGATGCGGTCCTGTTCGACTATCGAATCTATACCCTGTGCTCGGACGGCGATTTGATGGAGGGCGTGGCGTCGGAAGCCGCCTCCCTGGCCGGACACCTGCGTCTCGGCAACCTCATCACCGTCTTTCTCGACAACCACATCACCATCGAAGGGGATACCGCCCTGGCCACCAGCGAGGAGACCGCAACCCGGTTTCTGGCCTACGGCTGGCAGGTGCTGCGGGTGGAAGGGGAAAACCTGGGGCAAATGAATGCCGCGTTGGAACGGGCCAAGAGCGACCCCCGCCCTTCCCTGATCATCGCCCGGACCCATATCGGGTTCGGCGCGCCGAACAAGCAGGACAGCGCCGATGCCCATGGGGCGCCCCTCGGGGCGGAGGAACTGCGCCTGACCAAACAGGGCTTCGGAAGGGATCCGGAGGCGGCTTTCGTGGTACCCGAAGGGGTGCGCCAGCATCTGGGCGCGGCTCGGGAGCGAGGTGCGGCCCTGGAAGCCGACTGGCAGCGCCAATGGCAGGAACGCAGCGCTATCCTGGATCACGGCTGGCGTCCGGAGAACCCGCTGCCGGATGGTTGGGAGCAGGCCCTGCCGTCCTTTACCCCTGCCGATGGCGCCATGGCCACGCGCCAGGCCAGCGGTCGGGTGCTCAATGCTTTGCGACCTGTGCTGCCCCTGTTGCTGGGAGGTTCCGCCGATTTGGCACCGTCCAACAATACCTGGCTCCAAGGCGAGGCGGCCTTCACCCCCGGCGGCAGCGGTCGGAACATCCATTTCGGGGTCCGCGAACACGCCATGGGCGCCATCCTCAACGGCCTGGCCCACACGCCGGGCCTGCTGCCCTTCGGCGGCACCTTCCTGGTATTTTCCGATTACATGCGGCCGCCCATGCGTTTGGCGGCCATGATGGGGCTGGCTCCCATCTATGTTTTCACCCACGACAGCATCGGGCTGGGCGAGGACGGTCCCACTCACCAGCCCGTCGAGCACCTGGCCTGCCTGCGGGCGGTGCCCAATCTGACGGTGATCCGGCCCTGCGACGCCAATGAAACCGCCCAGGCCTGGCGCGCCGCCCTGGCCAATCGCCGCGGCCCTACCGCCCTGGTGCTGTCGCGGCAGGCGCTGCCGGTATTGGATCGCACCCTTCTGGCGCCGGCAGAAGGCTTGCTGCGCGGCGGCTACGTGCTGGCACCCGAAGATGGTCCGCTGCAGGGCATTCTGCTGGCCAGCGGCGCCGAGGTGCCCTTGGCGCTGGCCGCCCGAGAACTGCTGCAGGCCGAGGGTATCGGAACACGCGTGGTTTCCCTGCCCTGCTGGGAGTTGTTCGAAGCCCAGCCGGAGGCGTATCGGCAGGAGGTGCTGCCGGCATGCTGTGGGGCGCGACTGGCTGTCGAGGCCGCGTCGCCCTTCGGCTGGGAAAGATATGTCGGCATGGCGGGCGAGGTGCAGGGCATGACCGGTTATGGGGCCAGCGGTCCCGCGGCGGATTTGATGAACCATTTCGGTTTTACCCCGACCCAGGTGGCGCGACGCTTACGGAGGCTGCTTGCCTGACCAAAAAAAACCCTCATTTGGGAGAAAGGGAGTAAACCTTTCTCCTGATGGTTCGTCTTATCACGCAAAACCAGCCAGGCACAGCAAGGATGGAACCATGAGCAATGGGGTTGCGGTGATTGAGACCAATGGTCTGCCTGAAGAATGGGAGGTAAACACCTCGGCGGCAGAGGAAGCGGCATTGCTGGAGCGTATCCGACAAGGCAATACCGCTGCTTTTGACAAACTCGTGCGCGATCATCTGCCGCGGGTGGTCAATCTGGCCTATCGTCTGCTCGGCGACCGGAACGAGGCCGAGGATATTGCCCAGGAAGCTTTTCTGCGCCTGCATCGGTCTCTGCCCAATTTTCGCGGCGAATGCCTGGTCATGACCTGGCTGTATCGGGTGGTGTCCCGGTTGGTGGTGGACCATCTCCGGCGCGAAAGGTTGCGGCGTCGGCTGTTTTTCTTCCGGCGCGATGAAGAAGATCCCGATCCGGTGGATACCTTCGCCGATACCGCACCCTCGCCGCGGGATCAGCTACTGGCCAGGGAAACGGAGAAAAGGCTGTTTGTCGCCCTTGGTAAGCTATCGGCCCGCCAGCGGGCGGTATTTGTCCTGCGGCATCAGGAAGGCCTGCCGCTGCGCGAGATCGGCGACCTGCTGGGCCTGCGCGAAGGAACTATCAAGGCCCACCTGCACCGGGCGGTACAGGTGCTGCGCAAGGACCTGAACGACTGGCAAGAGGATACGCCATGAAACGTCAACCGGACTGCACCATCAAGGAAGAATCGCTGCTGCTTTTTCATTACCGGGAACTGGCGCCAAAGGAACGGCTGGCTTTGACGGAGCATTTGCGGCAATGTCCGGCCTGCCGACAACGGTTGGCGGAGCTGAAAAACAGCCTGGCGAGCCTGCCCCGTCCGACTCTCGAGCTTTCCGCTGCGGAGGTGGGCTGGTTGAGCGCGCGCATTGCCGCCCGCACCCGGCCGGCCCCGCGTCCGCGATTCTGGCTGTGGAGTGGCGCGGTGGCCACTGCGGCTTTGGTCGTCAGCCTGGCCGCCTGGCCGCCGACCGGTCCCGATTCGCGCCTCGGCGTTATGGGGCGGACGTCCGGCGAAATTGGCATGGTGGAAGATCCGGAACTGCTGCAGAATATGGATTTGCTGCAGAATCTGGATCTGTTACAGGAGCTGAAACAGGTTGGCTGACGGCATCCGGGGCCGGGACGGCACAAGGTCAGGTTAGACACGAAGGAGGACGGAGAATGAAGCGGGTTTGGTGGTTGAGCGGGATACTGACCATGCTTTTGCTGTGCGCGGCGCCGGCGAGTTGGGCGAGGTCCGACAAGGGCCGCAGCCGGGACCCTGTGCCGCAGGGGCAACAGGAATTGCAGGAGCGATACCGGAAGTTCCAGTCCTTGCCGCCCGCGGAACAGGAACGGTTGCGGCAACGCTGGGAACAATATCAGGATTTGCCGCCCCGGCAGCAGGAGGAATTGCGCAATATGAACCGCCGCATACAGGAACTGCCACCGGAGGAACAGCAGCGCTTGCGGCGGGAGATGCAGCAAATGCAGCAGTTGCCTGAAGACCAGCGGGAGCAGCGCCGTCGGGAATTGCGCCAGCGCTATTTCGACGAGGAAAACGGACGGGGTCGCCGAGGGCGCTGAAACCGTTCATGGAATAAAAGCATCAGCAAGGGCCTGTGGCAGTACGCCACAGGCCCTTGCTGATTGAACCGGTTTTTCAAGACGGGGGCTCAGCGCCGCAGGACCCACTGCAGGTAGGCCTGGCCGCTGCCATCGGGGCGTTCGTTGAGCAGCAGGACGGCGGCGGTGACCCGGTTCCCTTCCGTGATCAGGGTAAAGTCAAGGATATGGGCATCCACGCCGGCAAAGGGCTGCTGCATGACCAGTCTCTGACCGGTCCAGGCCAAGTGTACCAGCCGATCCTGGCCTGAAGGCTTGCCCAGCAGGGGCAGACCCGCCGAACGGCCGCGCTGGATGGTGAAGGCGCTGCCATCGGCCTGAACGGTTATCCGTGGCGGCAGGGCCTGCCAACGCTCCCGCACCACGTCTTCCTTGCCCATGCCGGCACGGTATTCCGGGTTGGCCAGGCGTACCGCCAGGCGCGGGCCATGGAACTCCCCCAGGTCCTGGAGAAGCACGCCGCCGGTCACCGGGTGTTCGGTAGCCATGACAACCAGTTGCAGAGACCCGTCCGGGCGCCAACGCAGGCCGTGGCGGTCGTTGATGGGTGTGGTCTCGAACAGGTCACCCCCACCCCAGGGTAACGGGGATGTTGCCTGCCGCCAGGCCCGGCCCTGGAGGGATAGGGGTAAAACCGGCCCGTCGAGCAGGCGATGGGTGCCGCGCACCTGCATTTGGCCCCGGCCTCCGGCAAGGCGGACAAAGGCTTTAGGCGGGCCGGCATGCAACGCCAGGTTGTCGCCGTCAATCGCTAACAGCCAGCTATGGGGCCAGGAATCGGTCCCTTCATAAATGCCGCGACGATCCTCGGCCCAGACCCCCAAAAGGGTCAGGGTCTGGGTGCTTTCGTCTTTACTCCCATCCAGGTAGAGCGCCCGCAGACCACCGACCGGGAGGGTGGTACGACTGAGAGGTTGGAGGTCGATACCGTGGAGATTCACCCGCTGCAGACCCTCATCGGTCTGCAACAGCAGTTCAACCCCGGTGGCCGGCCCGCCGCCGAGCAGTGCCAGGCTGCGGGGCCGATCCCGCAATGCAACCGGTCCCGGCGCCAGGTCCCCAGGATCCGGGACAGCGACCGGTGTGGGGAGCGCTGCCGCAACCGGCGCCGGAGGAACGACCACCGCTGCGGCAGCCGTGGCCACGGAGGCAGGAGCGACCGCCACCGGCGTCGGCGGGGGATCGGCCGGATGGCGCTCCAGGGCCAGAATGGCCCCATCCCCGGCCCGCGTCAAAACCGCCTGCCGGCGCTCCCCCTCGGACTGCAATTCCAGGATCAGGGCGGCGCCGGGGCCTGTGCCCTGCTCTTTCAGGCGCACGGCATAGCCCTGTTCCAGAGCCATCTCCAGGATTTCGCGGAGCGGCGCCGAGGCCAGGGGATCCGCCTCCGGGCTGCGCAAAAGCAGCTCCTTCGGGCCCTGCCAACGCTGCAGGGCCGCGGCTATTTTCGGCCAGTTGCCGGCCATGGCCGTCCATCCGGTCGTGGCCAGCAGCAAAAGAATAAGAATGATGATATGCGGGCATTTCTTCATGCAAGTCTCTCCCGTCCCGAATCCTTCAGCCTTCAGCCTTCGGCCTGCTCTTAGTAACTCCAAGCCAGGGTCAGGCAGTTGACGAAGGCCGGATCGTCGCCGAACTGGTCCTTGATGCCATCGCCGGGAATAAAGGTCGAAAAGATGTAGTCGACGCTGAAATTTTTCGAGAAGGCGTACATCAACTGCAGATCGAAGGTCGTGCCGGCATAGCTGTCCACCTTCCTGCCGGGGTTGCGAACGTTGGTCAGGTTGTTGGTCTCGTCATACCAGATGAAAAAGGCCTGGCTCTTGTACATGAGGTTCTTGACCCACTGGGACAAGTCGCCACGGGCGCCGACGGCCAACAGTTTCTGGCCGGGATTGTCGCCGCTGCCGCCGTTGCCGATGCCGCCGTAGCGATTGGTTCCAAGGGCGCGCTCCGGTGAGTAGGAGTACAAGGTGGCGCCGTAGCTCTGGCCCATATCCTCACCGAGAATATTGCCGTCCATGCCCATCAGGGGTGTGAAACGGCCGATGTCGGTGATGCCGACCCAGCCCTTGACCTTGTTGTCGGCGGCGTTATTGTCCCCTTGAGCGTAGCGGAAGGCCAGGTAGGGGGTAAAGGCTTTGTGCAGACCCATTTCCAGTCCGGCAAACATGGCCCAGGATGAGATGTCGCGGCCGTTGTCGAATTCGCCTTCCGCCGCCACGACCTCGAAGCTGGGTCGGAACCAGCCGACCTGGCCGATGGCCTCCATGCCGAAATAGTGGATCTGAGCGTCTTTGGAGTCGTTGTCGCTGTAGGCATAGAAGGGGCTGACGGAGACCTGCAGCGGTCCCCTGCCCTCTTTGTTGCCCAGCCAGGCCTGCTGCGGCAGGGCCTCCGGCGCACCGGCCAGATCCTGGGTCAGTTTAAGGGAATAGACCCGCCAGTCGTCTTCGGTGGAACTGCGCAGGATTTTGTCGACATCATCTTTGCGCGGCAGATTGCCGCGATTCTGGATGGGCAGGTACAGGGCTTCGTATTGCAGTTTGGGAGCCAGGTTGCCGCGGAAGCCGATGAAGGGATGATCGTCGCCGAACAGCAGGCCGCCGGTCTTGATGTCCAGGGCGCGGATATCCCAGCCAGTCTGCAGTTCCAGCCAAGGGAAGAAGCGGTACAGTAATTCGACGCGTTCGATGCCGAATTCGCCGCCGGAATTGGGCCGGCCTTCGATATCCTCGGCGCCGGTGTAATAGGAGCGGTCGGCACTGTCCTTGGTCATGATGACATCCGCTTCGGCGATCATCTTCACGGACCAGGCATCGCCGGAGGCTTTCCAGCCCAGGCGCAGTTCGGCACGGACATGCTCGCCGCCCGTAAGGCCGCCTTCATTGATGATGGCGCGGTCGGTTTTGCCGCTCTGAAAGTCGAAATCGGTGTAGAAGGTGGGTTTGATTTTGGCGGTGCCGAAAAAATCGATTTCCGCCCGGGCCGGCGTGGCCAGCAGCACCATGGCCAGCAGGGCCGGCAGGACAGCAGGGAGCCTTCGATACATGGGTTGGTCCTCCATCAAGAAAGAAATATGAGGCCGCAATGGCCGAAAAAGCAATTTCAAGGCACATGAGCCAGGGCGCGGAGCGCGCGGTGGAAGGCGGGAGTTTCGCCGGTATAGCAAGTTTCAGCGAGAGCGTCAAGAAGAGTTAGAACGATGTTTTTATAAAGGCCGGAATGGGTTTGTTTACATCAAACAAATGGTTGTAAAAGTTGTCTTATACTAAAAATAAGTCGGAGGTTTGGCGATGGTCGTAACGATTCAGCACCCGTCTAGGGGAGCCTCGCGTTCCTCACGCGGAGGGCCGCATTAATCCATCCCTGGGGCTTGATGGGTACGATCCGGGCGCCCGACACCCTCGTCGTAGGCGCCCCGAGTCCCTTCTGTGCACAGTTACCCATAGACTACTAGATCGTGCCGGGCTTGGCATCGCCATGGCAAATCAACCGGGCAACGGTTTTTCTTTCAAGTTGCGCGATTACGGAGGCGAAACCAGGCGGCCGAAAGCCATGGGCAGGATTTGACTACCCAGTCGTTTGGGCTGGTCCGGGGAGTGGGTGGCCTGAATGATGGTCATGTCTTTCTCAAGAAGGGTGGGGAGCAGGTCATCAAAGGCCTCGATGCTGGCCTTGTCCATGTTGGAGGTCGGCTCATCGAGGAGCAGAA
>NZ_JAFCIY020000045.1 GCF_020194955.2 Desulfuromonas sp. CSMB_57
TTCATCGCGATCAAGGACTTGAACATGACGGTGGACGTCGGGTTGGTGGTCGGAGTGGCGGCAGCCAGAACACCGAAGGGCTCGGCAATGTACTTCACGCCTTCCTTCTCGTCGATAACGCCGACGGACTTCTTGTCCTTGAAGTACTCGTAGACAACGTGGGCGCCGAGATGGTTTTTGATGGCTTTGTGGTCGGCGCGGCCGATGCCGGTCTCTTCAACAGCCATCTCGCCGAGCTTCACTTCGTTGGCGACGCTGGCGGCGTCCATGGCGGCGCAAATCTTGTCGACCTGCTCCTGGGTGAAGTTCTTGGTTATGTCCGCTGCCTTACGTGCCCGCGCTACCAAATCATTGATCTTCTGTTCTACTGACATACCTGATCCTCCTAGTTGTGTGTTGAACACTCACCTTACCCGACTTCCAGACAACACGCGTGAAATGGCCCCACGCCCGAAACAAAGCAGGCAATCCGGGACCATTTTGGGTTCGATTAATCCGAAGATGCAAGGGGCCGCCCCATGCGCAGCGATTGGTGACGAAGGAATCCGTACAGCCACGCGCAACAGGGTTCGAATGAGCCATATGCTCAATTCAACAAAGGTCGTCCGGGCCCATCCGCCAGCCTTCCGCGGGCGCCCGTTCGGACCGGAAACCTTGGTAGTTATAACAGGGTTTTGGACCCCTTGCAAGTAAATAATCGGAGCAAAATTCTGCTTTTCTGGGCGTCAACCGGCAACCGCCCATGCCCCTGCCAGGCCCTCGATGAGCGTATCGGCTGAGACACAACCAGCGTGTCGGCCCTCCCACCGCAAAAAAATGCGCGCCGGTCAGGAGGGAAAAACCGGGCGCGCCAAAAATTGAGGAGACTGCGGAGATGCTCAGAAGCGACCTCATGGTTCAACAATAGCATCCCCGGTGACAATGGCAAGGGGCACCACCGTCAAGGCATGCCCAGGAAACGATCCGGAGTCATTTTTGTGCAATCGCGTCAAACTTGCATTTTTCCATGCAGAGACCGCATTTGATGCACCGGGTCTGGTCGATGACATACACCTCCTTGGGTTTGCCGCTGATGCACTCCACGGGACAGACCTTGGCGCAGAGGGTGCAACCGACGCACTTTTCGGGCAGGATGACGTACTGCAGCAGCGCCTTGCAGACCCCGGCCGGACAGCGTTTTTCCACCACATGGGCCAAATACTCGTCCTCGAATACCCGCAGGGTCGACAACACCGGGTTCGGCATGGTCTGACCCAGGCCGCACAGGGCGGTATCCTTGATCTGACGAGCCAGAGTGGCCAGCCTTTCGATATCCTCTACCACTCCCTGCCCTTGGGTGATGCGTTCGAGGATTTCCCAAAGACGCTTGGAACCGATGCGGCAAGGCGTGCACTTGCCGCAACTCTCATCCATGGTGAAATCGAGGAAAAATTTGGCGATGGCGACCATACAGGCATCTTCATCCATGACGATCATGCCGCCCGAGCCCATGATCGATTCCCGCGCAGCGAGGTTTTCATAGTCGATGGGCGCATCCAGATCCTTGTAGGTCAGTACCCCGCCCGACGGCCCGCCGGTCTGCACCGCCTTGAACGCCTTGCCGTGGGGGCAGCCGCCGCCGATATCGAAGATGATTTCCCTCAGGGTGATGCCCATGGGCACTTCAATCAAACCAACATTGGTGATCTTGCCCACCAGAGAGAAAACCTTGGTGCCTTTGGCCGTTGAAGAACCGATGCCGTTGAACCATTCCCCGCCCTTGACAATGATGGCCGGGATGTTGGCCAGGGTTTCTACATTGTTGACCACCGTCGGCTGCCCCCAATAGCCGGCTTCAGCCGGAAACGGCGGCTTGGTATAGGGCTCGCCGCGATTGCCTTCGATGGAGCGGATGAGTGCGGTTTCCTCGCCGCAGACAAAGGCGCCGGCGCCGTATTTGAGTTCCACGTCGAAATCGAAGGTGCTGCCGAGAATGTTGCTACCAAGGAAACCGTAATCCCGCGCCTGTTCGATGGCGCGCCGCAGGCGCTTGATGGCCAGGGGATATTCGGCGCGAATATAAACCACTCCCTGGCTGCCGCCGATGGCATAACCGGCGATGATCATGCCCTCCAGGACCGTATGGGGGTCCCCTTCCAGAACGGCGCGGTCCATGAAGGCTCCCGGATCGCCCTCATCGGCATTGCAGACCACATAGCGGCGGTCCCCCTGGTATTTGGCGGCGAAGCCCCATTTTACCCCGGTGGGAAAACCGGCGCCGCCGCGACCGCGCAGACCGCTGTTGGTCACTTCCGCGATCACCTCGGCCGGCGTCATGCCGTCCAGACATTGGGCCAGGGCCTGATAGCCGCCCGCCGCAATATAGGAATCGATATTTTCCGGGTCGATGAACCCGGAGTTCCGGGTTGCTATGCGTAACTGTTTTTTGGCGGTCATGGCAGGCTCTCCTTTTGACGGCCAGGGTCCGGAGAAAGGAAGGTTGGGTTGGGGTGCTCGGCCAATAGTATACCGCATCCAAAGCCGCCGACAGGGCTTCTCCGTCGAAAAACCTGCTTTTGACGCAAAACCGAAGCTGCCATGTCAAAGGATGGGATCGGCGATGACATCCTCCCCGGTGCGGGCCCGCAATCGCTCGCGCTCAGCCTCGGCGGCCCGTTGTTCCTCGGCGCTGACCTTGCCGCCCACCCACCGATCCAGCACCAGGGCCGCGACCAGATCGCCGGCCACATTGATGGCGGTGCGACACATGTCGAGGATCCGGTCCACGCCCATGATCAGGGCAATGCCGGACGGCGGAATCCCGACGGAACCCAGCACCATGGACAGCACGACGATGCCCACACCGGGGGTGGCGGGCGCCCCGATGGAAGCGCCGACGGCGGTCACCACAATCAAGGCCATGCCCGGCAAGGTGATATCGATGCCGTAGACCTGGGCCAGGAACAGGGCCGCCACGCCCTGATAGAGAGCCGTGCCATTCATGTTGATGGTGGCGCCCAGGGGAATCACGAACTGCGCCACGGAGGGCCGCACTGCCAAACGATCCTCGGCGGTTTTGATGGACAGGGGCATGACGGCCGCGGAACTGGAAGTGGAGAAGGCCAGCAGCAGCACCTCTCGCACCGCCTTGAGAAACACCAGCGGTGAACGCCGGGCCAGAAGCAGCAGCAGGAGCATGTAGACCGCAAACAGTACCAGCAACCCCAGCAGTACCGTCGCCACGTAAACAGCCATGCCCAGCAGGGCATCCAGCCCCAGTTTGGCGGTCAGCTGGGCGAGCAGTCCGAAGACCGCCACCGGCGCCAGCAGCATGGCCCAACGCACCACCGTCATGCAGACCGCCTGCAGGGAGCCAAGCAGTTCCAGCAGAGGCTTGGATTGCTGCGGCGGCAGCATGACCAAGGCGACACCCACCACCATGGCGAACACAACCACCTGCAGCATGTTGCTTTCTGCCATGGAAGAAAGCGGATTGGCGGGCAACAACGTGATCACCATCTGTGGCAGATCCCGCAAATCGACCAGGTCCCGCGCCTCTGCCGCAACGGCCGGGGCGGGGCGCGGCAACGGCAGGGTCTGGCTGTCGACAAACCGGCCCGGTTGCACCAGGCTGGCCACCAGCAGGCCGATAACGATGGAAAGGGCGGTGATGGCGAGAAAAAAACCTACGGCGCGACTGCCCATGCGGCGTAACTGTTCAAAATCTTCCGTGGCAGCCAGGCCGCGAATAATGGAGGCAAACACCAGGGGGATGACGATCATCTGGATCAGGGCCAGAAACAACCGACCCGGCAGGGCCAGCCAGTCGCCGAGGGTGGCGGCGGAAGCCGGATCCAGCCAGCCGACGGAGGGCCCCAGCAAGACCCCGACCGCCACCCCCGCCGTCATGCCGATAAGCACCTGCAACCACAAACGGCCACGCACCAGGGCCTGCAGGGAATGGGCCAGATGTTTCAGAGAGCGGGGATGGAGTACTTCCAGGGGTACGAAAGGAACCGAATGGCGCTGCATCACGGCCTCCTTTTTAGGATTCAAGATTTCCAACCAGAAGGGGATGCGGGTCAGCCTTCAGCCGCACCGGTCCCATCCCGGCCCCAGACCGGATCGTCCTGAAACTGGGCCCGCAGGCGTTCTTCCGGGACCTGTTCGAAAAATTCCTCGGGACCGAAGCAGTAGCGATAATCGGCCAGATATTGCAACACCAAGCGGTAAGCAGCATTCAGTTGCCGAATTCGCTCCGGATCCTGCCCGCCGGCATCGGGGTGGCAGCGTTTGACCAGCCTGCGGTAGCCGGCCTTGACCTCCCGCAAGGTAGCTCTCTGTCCGAGCTCGAGGACTCGAACAGCTTTTTGTAATTCAGCCAAAGTCATGATTATCCCCTTCCCGGTCGAGCGGACAAGTTCACGTTGCCGGAGCGCGCAAACGCTCTGCCTGTCACAGCGTCAACAGGTAATCCTCCAGTCGATGGCAACCGGCGATAATACGCGGAAACAGTTGCCCCGCCAGTTCATCGGTCATGGCCGCCGACCCCGGCCAGGATTGCAGCGCTGCCGCGCCGTCATAATCGACCGGCGCCACCCGCACGCCCAGGGCGGTAGCGGCCAAATAAAAATCGACCCCCGGCAACACGGCCACATGAACCTGCTGCAGCAGTTCGTCACACAGCCTCTGGCCGGTAAGGATGCCCTTTTTCCGCAGTCGATCGCGCTGGTTCTGAAAATCGGGAAACAGATAAAACGCTCCCTCCGGACGCGGGCAGTTGAGGCCCATGGTTAGCAACCGTTGGTACACATATTCGCACACATACCGGTGAATGTCACAGGTGCGGCGGACAAAGGGGCGCACGGCCTCGAAATTGCCGTAGGCTTCCAGGGCCGCATACTGGATGGGGGCGCTGACGGCGCTGAAGGTCTCGCTGATGACCGACTGCAAGGCCTCCAGGACCAGCCGCAACGGCTTGGGCACCAGCAGCACTCCCAAACGGTAGCCGCCGGCCGCAAAGGACTTGGACAATCCGCCCGATACGATGGTGCCTTCCGGATAGTAATGAGCCATGCTGGCGTGGGAGCGGTCGGTGAAATTAAGCATGGCGTAGATTTCATCGGAGATCACCAGCACCTGGTAGGCGCGGCAGATCTCCGCCAGCTCCTCCATTTCGCTCTGCTTGTAAAAGCCGCCGGTGGGATTGTTGGGATTGTTGAGTATCAACAGCTTCTGGCACTGGCCAAGGCTGTGGCAGGCCCGGTCCAGTTCATCCGCCTGCAGCCGATAACCGTTTTCCCGTTGCGTGGCAATGGGCACGATTCCCTTGCCGCGCAAGGCCGCCTGCGGGCCGTAACTGACCCAGCTCGGCGCCGGCACCAACAGCGGCCCCTCCACTAGGTAGATGGTCTGGAAGATCAGTTCCTTGCTGCCGGGCCCGATGCAGACATCCTCGGCCGAATAGTCGAAATTGAATTCCCGGCGGTAAAAACTCGCCACCGCCCGGCACAACTCGGGCAGTCCGCGGGTCGGCAGATAGTCTTTCTGGTGGACGTTGCGACGCAACGCCTCCTGCAAGGACTCGGGCACCGGAAATGGCGACTGGCCAAAACCGAAATGGAAGATGGTTTGGCCTTTGCGTCGCAATTCCAGGGCCTTGCGGTTAATAGCCAGGGTCGCGGACTCGCGCAGACTGAGAACCAGGGGATTGAGTGCCGGAAACATGGCCGACTCCTTTTCTCGGGTTGCCGCACAAACGGACCAGGGTCACTGCCAACCGGCGAGTCCGTCTAAGGGACTGTGTCCACCCGGCAGACGCTCCCGCAACCGCCTTCATCGCCCGGTGCGCAGATGCAGTTCCATGGGATGCGGGTGCAGGTACAACTGTTCAGCCAGGTAGGGCGGACGGTATTTGCGAACGAAATGGTTGATCAGGGTGATGGGAATGTTGATGGGGACCTGGCCGTGGCGATATTGCTCGATCAGTTCCAGCATTTCCTGCTTTTCGTCCGCCTCCAGATGCTTTTTGAAATACCCCATCAAATGCTGCAGAACATTGACATGTTTGGCGACGCTGGGTAGTTGCCGAATCGCCTTCATGAGCAGCTGCTGGTATTCCGGAAACAACTCCGTCCCAGTCAATTGCCCGGCCCGCGCCACCAGCTTGCCCATCTGCCGCGCCAGTTCCACGTTATGGCTCATCAACAAATATTTATGCCGGGCATGAAAGTCGACCAGATGCGCAGCGGCCGGACTGATGCTTAACATCTGCCGCCAACGCTGGAAAGTAAAGATCGCTTCAATGAAATTTTCCCGCAGCCGCGGATCGTTCAAACGACCGTCCTCCTCAACCGGCAGCAGCGGAAAATGCTCCATGAACAGGCCCGCGAACAGGCCCACGCCGTTCTTGTTGGGAATGCCGTTGCGATCGTAGAGTTTGACCCGGGCCATGCCGCTGCTCGGCGAACGCCCTTTGAAAACAAAACCGCACAACCCTTCCTGCTCGAGTTCGGCCAGGCGTGTTTGCGCCCAACGTGTCATGGCATCCGTCACATCCTCGCCGCTCCCGGAGAAAACCAGTCGCTGGGCGCCCGGCTCGCCCACCAGTCGCAGGGTCGGCCGGGGGATGGGCAGCCCCATTTCCACTTCGGGACAGACCGGCACCCAATCGACATAGCGGCCAAGGGTGTCGCGCAGGAAGCGATCCAGTTGATGACCACCGTCGTAGCGCACATTGGCGCCGAGCAGACAGGCGCTGATGCCGAGCCGAATCTTTTCCATATCCTGCCTTTCTTTGCGGCCGCCTGCAACGGGCGGCAAGGAATATGCCGTGTCGCCGCCGAATGCAAAAAGATATATTTCCGACCCCGGCGTATTAGGGTACATTCTAACAGAAACCCGTCACGGCAAAAGCGACCGGAGGAGAATTCATGAGCAAGCCGGGAAAACGAAGACCTCGCCCCCCTTCAGATCGAAACCACCAAAAACCGGTGCGTCGAAAGCTGCTGCCCAAGACCTCTCACAAGGCCGGCTTGCCCCCCGGAACCCTGCTCCATATAGGAGAAAAGCACCCCTTTGAGGTGCAACTCCAGCTCATAGATTATGGTCCTGACCACCTTTGTGAACAGATTTTGGACAATCCTGAGGATTGTCGCACCTTTCTCCACAGCCCTTCCGTCAGCTGGATCAATTTCGACGGAGTCCACGAGACGGACCTGCTGCAGCAAGTCGCTGCCCTGTTCAACCTGCACCCGCTGGTTCCGGAAGATATCGTCAACACCACCCACCGTCCCAAACTGGAAGAATTCGACAACTATCTGTTCGTGGTTCTGAAAATGCTGCATTACGATGCCGAGCAGGTCAACATCCGCCTGGAACAGGTCAGCCTGGTCCTGGGACCGGGCTTTGTGCTCTCCTTCCAGGAACAGCGGGGCGACGTCTTCGACGGGGTGCGCCAACGGCTGCGCAACAACAAGGGCCGGCTCCGCAAAATGGGTTCCGATTACCTGGCCTACGCCCTTTTGGATGCCGTGGTCGACAGCTATTTTGCCATCCTGGAAAACCTCGGCGAGCAGATTGAATGGCTCGAAGACGAAGTCATCAATCGGCCCACCCCGGAAACCCTCTCGCAAATCCACCATTTCAAACGGGAAATGATCCTGCTGCGCAAGGCGGTCTGGCCCCTGCGGGAAATCATCGGCGGCCTGCAACGTCTCGGCCCGCCCCTGGTCCAGAACAGTACCGCGCTCTACCTGCGCGACATCCACGACCATACCGTTCAGATCATCGATACCATCGAAACTTTTCGCGACATTCTCTCCGGGCTGCTGGATCTTTATCTGTCCAGTATCAGCAACCGCATGAATGAAATCATGAAAGTGTTGACCATCATCGCCACCATTTTCATTCCCCTCACCTTCGTCGCCGGCGTCTACGGCATGAACTTCGAATTCATGCCGGAGCTGCATTGGCCTTGGAGCTATCCTGTACTGCTGCTGCTCATGCTGGGCATGGCCGGCGGCATGATGATCTTTTTCCGCCGCAAAAATTGGCTCTGAAGGAAAAAACGCGCAATTTTTCCCAGGCGCCGGTGCGGCTGCCTGGCTGCGGTTTTTAAACGCTGACTGTGAGTGAATGGGGTTATGGATTGGCTGGTTCTGGTTACTTTCATTCTGGTCTATCTCGGCATGATCCTAGGCGGCTTGCCCGGCTTGGCTCTGGATCGCGCCGGCTTGGCACTGCTCGGCGCTTTGCTGCTGATCATCACCGGCCGTTTGGATCTGAATCAGGCCTGGGCAGCAGTTGATCTGCCGACCATGGCCCTGCTGTTCGGCCTCATGATCCTGTCGGCACAGTTGCGCCTGGGGGGCTTTTACACCCGCCTGACCCGGGGCATGGCCGCGGCCTCCTTGGGGCCGCAACGCCTGCTGGCGGTGCTCATCATCGTCGCAGGAGCACTGTCGGCGTTGCTGGTCAACGATATCGTCTGCCTGGCCATGGCACCGATTCTGGTTGAAGGCTGCACCCGGCGGGCCCTCAACCCCCGCCCCTATCTCCTGGCCCTGGCCTGCGCCGCCAATATCGGCTCGGCCGCCACCCTCATCGGCAATCCCCAGAACATCCTTATCGGCCAGGCCCTGCAGTTGTCCTTTGTCGGGTATCTGGGCATCGCCGCTGTTCCGGTGGCCCTGGGCTTGGCGGCCACCTGGTGGATTATCGCTCGTGGATATCGCGGTTGCTGGCACCTGGAGCTTCCGACCGGCGCCGTGCAGGCACCGCCCTTCAGTTCCTGGCAGACCGGCAAAGGTCTGCTGGTGCTGCTGCTGGTGACCGGCGCCTTTCTGGGGACGGCCTGGCCACGGGAGTTGGTGGTCCTGGCCGCCGCCGCCCTGCTGTTGACCAGTCGCAGCACCGCCTCCGGTCGCCTGCTGGCTCTGGTCGATTGGCAACTGCTGCTGCTCTTCATGGGCTTGTTCGTCATCAACCAGGCCCTGGCGGCGACCGGTCTCCCGACCCGATTACTGGCCGACCTGGCCGAGGGGGGCTTGCATGTGGGCCGGCCCCATTGGCTGTTTCTGCTCACCGCCGGTCTCTCCAACCTGGTCTCCAACGTGCCGGCGGTCATGCTGCTGCTACCCGCCGCCGGCCATCCCCTGGCGGGACCCATCCTGGCCCTGTCCAGCACCTTGGCCGGCAACCTGCTGGTGGTGGGCAGCATCGCCAACATCATCGTGGTGGACCAGGCAGCCCGCCTGGGCAGCCCCATCGGCTGGCGCGATCATGCCCGCATCGGCATTCCCGTTACCCTCCTCAGCCTGGTCTGTTGCGCCGCGTGGCTGTGGCTGGTCATGCATGTCAGCAGCAACGGATAGACCGGCAATCGGTTATTGCCGCGAAGCTTCCACCCCGGCCGAAAGGATTTGGCATGAACCAGGTTTCTCTTTTGCGCCGGCGCGCCCTGAACGCCGGGCCCATCCACGCGGATGGCGCTTTTGTGTTGTACTGGATGAATGCGGCGCGACGCTGCGGCTGGAACCATGGCCTGGAGCATGCCGCGGATTGGGCGCGGCGCCTGGCCAGGCCCTTGGTCATTCTGGAGACCCTGTCCTGCGATTATCCCTGGGCCAACCTGCGCCTGCACCGTTTCGCCCTGCAGGGCATGGCCGACAATGCCCGACGGTTGGCCACCAAGCCGGTCATCTATCATCCCTTTGTTGAAGACCGTCGCGGGCAGATCCCCGCCCTGCTGCGGGAATGGGGCGGGGCCGCCTGCCTGGTGGTCACCGACGAATATCCCCTGCGCTGGCACCGGCAACTGCTGGTCCGGACCGCCGCCCATCTAGCCGTGCGCTGCGAAGCGGTGGACAGCTGCGGACTGCTGCCGCTGCGGGCCACGGAGCATGATTTTCCCAGCGCCTATGCCTTTCGACGCTTTCTGCAGCGCGAATTGCTGCCCCACCTGCTGAGCCCGCCTGCCGCGGATCCCCTGGACGAGGCCGGGCTGGCCGTGTCGGACCCGTTGCCGGCATCCCTGGCGGAAAACTGGCCGGCGGCTGCAGCGACGCTGCTGGCCGGCGATGAGCGGGCCATGGCGTCCCTGCCCATCGACCAGCAGATACCACCCGTCGCCACCAGAGGTGGCGCCGACGCCGCCGACCAGTTGCTTGAAGGCTTTCTCGGGCAGGGACTGGATGCCTACCAGTCCCTGCGCAACCAGCCGCAAGCAGCGGTCACCAGCGGTCTTTCGGCCCACCTTAGGTGGGGACACATCTCCAGTCACGAAATCGTCCTGCGCCTGCTGACCCGGGAACAGTGGAGCCCGGACCGCCTCGCCCCTGACAGTCGCGGTCGGCGCAGCGGCTGGTGGGGGCTGAGCGGCAACGCCGAAGCTTTTCTGGACCAACTGGTGACCTGGCGGGAACTGGGCTACAATTACACCCAGCATCACGACGACTATGACCGGTTTGACGCCCTGCCCCCATGGGCGAGGCAGACCCTGCAAAAGCATGCCCGGGACCCTCGTCCGGAACTTTACTCGCCGGAGGCCCTGGCGGCGGGCCGTACTGCCGATGGGCTGTGGAGCGCGGCCCAGGGGCAATTGCTGCGGGAAGGACAGATCCACAATTACCTGCGCATGCTGTGGGGCAAGAAGATCCTGGAATGGAGTCCCGATCCGCACCAGGCCCTGGAAGTCATGATCGATCTCAACAACCGCTTGGCCCTGGATGGCGGCGACCCCAACTCCTACAGCGGCATCGCCTGGTGCCTGGGACGCTTCGACCGGCCCTGGGGTCCGGAACGACCCATCTTCGGCACGGTTCGTTACATGAGTTCACGCAATACCGCCCGCAAGGTGGCGGTGGACCGTTATATCCAAGAATATGGGGTGGACCGGGAAGCACCCTGATCGGGTGGAGCAACAAGGAAAGGAGGCAGAAATGTCGATCCAGGAAAAACGCGTTGCAGTGCTGGTGGAGGATCTCTACGAGGACCTGGAACTCTGGTATCCCGTATTGCGGCTGCGCGAGGCCGGCGCCCGAGTCCAAATCGTCGGTCCCCGGCACCAGGAATACCGTTCCAAGCACGGCTACCCGGCTACGGCCGACACTGCCATGGACGAGGTACGAGGCGAGGATTTCGATGCCGTCATCATTCCGGGGGGCTATGCTCCCGACCGGATGCGGCGTTTTGCGCCCTTGGTCGCCCTGGTGCGCCAGGCGGCCCAGGCCGGGCGGGTGGTGGCCGCCATCTGTCATGGCGGCTGGATGCTGGCGTCGGCGGATGTCGTCCGGGACAAAACGGTGACCGGCTTTTTCGCCATCCGCGATGACCTGGTCAATGCCGGCGGCCGCTATGTCGACCGGGAAGTGGTGCGGGACGGCAACCTGGTCACCTCGCGTCGCCCCGAGGACCTGCCGGCATTCTGCCGCACCATTCTGGAGGCCTTGGCGGAAGCCTGAGACGATCTGCGGCGTTACATGAAGCCGAACTTTTTCATGCGATAGCGAAAAGCGTCGACACCGAGGCGCAGCAACCGTGCGGCCCGCGACTGGTTGCCCTCGGCCATCTCCAGGGCCTGCCGGATCAGTTCCCGCTCCACCTCTTCGATGTCGATACCGTCCGGCGGCAGCTGGAAATTGAGCGGCCCGAAATTACCGCCGACCGACTGGCCGATCAGTTCCCGCGGCAGATGTTCCACCAGCAGCATATCCTCGCATTCGAGAATGATGGCTCGTTCGACGGCATTTTTCAGTTCCCGGATATTGCCCGGCCAGGCATATTCCAGGAGAATTTTCTGGGCCATCTTGGAAATGCCGCGGACCTGCTTGCCGAATTCGGTGCTGAACTGGGCGACAAAATGCTCGGCCAGGGGCAGAATATCGTCCCGGCGCTCCCGCAGCGGCGGCAGGATAATGGGAATCACGCCGATGCGGTAATAGAGGTCGGGACGAAAGGTCTTTTCCTCCATGGCCTGCTGCAGGTTGCGGTTGGTCGCCGAGATGATGCGCACATCGACCGTGATATCGCGGGTGCCGCCGACCCGGCGGAACGAGCGTTCCTCCAGAACCCGCAGCAGTTTGGCCTGCATGGCCGGGTCCATGTCGCCGATTTCATCCAGGAACACGGTACCGCCGTCAGCCAGTTCGAAAAGCCCCTTCTTCAGGGCCTTGGCATCGGTAAAAGCGCCCCGCTCATGACCCAGCAACTCGCTTTCCAGCAAGGTCTGCGGCACGGCGGCGCAGTTGATGGCCATGAAGGGCTGGTCGCGGCGGGCGCTTTGGCAATGGATGGCCCGGGCAATCAATTCCTTGCCGGTGCCGCTTTCCCCCTGTATGAAAATGGTGCTGGCATCGCTGCCGGCCACCTTGTCCACCATGGCGAGCACCTGACGCATCTCCCGACTGCGGGCGACAATGACCGGTTTCCCGGTCCGCGCCACCTTCTGGGAGCGCAGCTGTGCCACCTCGCGCTTGAGCTCTTCCGTTGCCAGCGCCCGTTTGACGGCCAGCAGGACCTCATCGCCGGACGCCGGCTTGCGCAGATAATCGCCCAGCCCGCTGCGCAGGGCGCAGGCCGCCCGCTCCGGCAAGTCGCGGCCGGTCACCACGATGATCGGCACTTCGCCGTCGATGCCGCGAATCTGCTCGAACACTTCCCAGCCGTCCAGATCCGGCAACTGCAGATCCAACAGCAGCAGATCGGGCTGCAATTCCTCAAACCGATCCAGCCCTGCCTGCCCCGTATCGGCCAGCAGGATCTGGTAACCCGCCCGGGCCAACCCGTCCCCGAGTTCCCCGCTCCACTGCGGATCTTCATCAACAATCAGAATTTTTGCCCGTCGCTCCACTCTCGGTTTCCGTCCCTGTTGCGGGTTGCCTTCCGACACCTCAGCCCTTGCGCCCCAACACCCGGCGGGCGGCTGCCACCAGGTGGGTGGAGGTCAGACCGTAATGTTCCAGCAGCGCATCGGCCGGCCCCGACTGACCGAACACGTCCGGCATGCCGATACGCTCGACGGGTACCGGACAACCCTCGGCCAGGACCTCGCAGACCGCACTGCCCAAACCGCCGATGATGGAATGTTCCTCGGCGGTAACCACCGCGCCGGTTTCCCTTCCGGCTTGCAGCACCAGGTCCCGGTCGAGGGGCTTGATGGTACCGAAATGCAGCACCCGGGCATCGATCCCCTCGCCCGCCAGGGACGCGGCGGCAGCCAGGGCGGCCGCGGTCATCAGGCCGGTGCCCATGAAGGTCAGGTCACCACCGGCGCGCAGGGTCACGCCGCGGCCGATGGCAAAGGGGCAGGCTTCGGCAAAGATCACCGGCACCTTGCCGCGCCCGAGGCGGACGAATACCGGCCCGTCGAAAGCTGCCGCAGCGCGAATGGCGGCCGCCGTTTCCGGGCCGTCCGCCGGGCAGAGCACGGTCATGTTGGGCAGCGCCCGCATGATGGCCAGATCCTCTACCGACTGATGGGAGCCGCCATCTTCGCCGACGGTGATGCCGCCGTGGGTGGCGACGATTTTGACATTCAGACGCGGATAGGCCACCGACTGACGAATTTGTTCGAAGGCCCGTCCGGCGGCGAACACGGCGAAGGTCGAGGCGAAGGGAATCATTCCGCCGGCCGCCAGGCCCGCCGCCATACCGACCATGTTGGCCTCGGCAATACCGGCATTGAAGAACCGGTCGGGAAATTCCTTGGCGAACTGGGCGGTTTTGGTCGAGCCGGACAGATCGGCATCCAGGGCGACAATGCGGGAATCGGACCGACCCAGTTCCACCAGGGCCTGACCGTAAGCATCTCGAGTTGCAATCATGGCACTCACAAACATCCTCATTGACGAGCGCAGCCGGTATGGCCGCGGCAATCCTACCGGCTGAGCCGGTGTGCGAAAGATAAGATATCAGGCACCAAGGGTCTGCAGCGCGAACCGCAGTTCCTCGTCGCTGGGCGCAACGCCATGATATTTGGCCTTGTTCTCGAAAATGGACACGCCTTTGCCCTTGACGGTATGGGCCACCAGCACCGTCGGCCGTTCCGGCGCCTCGGCTTCGGCCAAGCCCCGGCAGATGGCTGCCATGTCATGTCCGTCGATTTCCAGCACATGCCAATTGAAAGCGGCAAACTTGTCACCGACCGGCGTCACGTTCATGACCTGTTCGATAAAGCCGTCGATCTGCAATCGATTGTGATCGACGATGACACACAGGTTGTCGAGTCCGTAATGGGCGGCGGCCATGACCGCTTCCCAAATCTGGCCTTCCTGCAGTTCGCCATCGCCCAGCAGGGCATAGACGCGATGGCGGCCGCCGCCGAGGCGCGCCGCCAGGGCCAGACCGACGGCTTGGGACAAGCCCTGGCCGAGGGAACCGGTGCAGACGTCGACGCCGGGCGTCTTTTTCATGTCCGGGTGGCCCTGCAGGTGGCTGCCCAGCCGGCGCAGCGTGGCCAGATCCTCGGCCGGAAAATAACCGGCAGCTGCCAGGCAGGCATAAAGGGCCGGCGCGGCATGCCCCTTGGACAGCACGAAACGGTCCCGCTCCGGCCAGTCCGGCCGCTGCGCATCATGTCGCATATGGTGGAAATAAAGAGCGGTCATGATGTCGATGGCCGACAAACTTCCGCCCGTATGTCCGGACTGGGAGGCATGCAACATTTTCAGGATGTCCATCCGCAAACTTTTGGCTTGCGCCTCCAGGCTCCGAACGGTCTGCTCGTTCAACATCTGCCAGGCTTCCTTTCATCCATAAGCGCAACGACTGCGGCCTCCCCGGCCGGCGTCACGACAGTCATCGGGATTGATAACGCCGGTCGTTGCCGGCCAGGTAAGCAAAAACCAGTTCTTCCAGCTGCCCGGTGGGGGGCACCGGCACGGCAGGCGGGGGGACAACCATCGACGCGGCCGCCGTGTCCGCGGCGCTGTCATCGGCTGCCGGAATGCAGCGCGCCAGCTCGCGGTCCAACTCGCCATCCCGCAGGCGGCGCAACATTTCCTTGTGTTGTGCCCGCATCAGTTGTTCCACCACCTGGCGCAGATCGGGGTCCTGCAGGCGGTCGGCATAGGACTGACGCTGGCTTGCGAGAATGGTGCCGCCGTGATAGAGGTGGGTGACGATCTGGGGGTTCTTCCGTCCGCTGTCCTCGGTCTGAACGTGGAACAGCTGCCCCTGATGGCGAAAGTTGTGGTTGAATCCGCCCAGCATGGTCACCCCTCCGCAGGTGAAATGGTTACGTTCCTCACACGCCCCGGCGCCTGGGCCTCTGTCCCCATCAGGTGTGCTCCCGACCCGGAGCCAGCAGGACCTTGGCCTTGGCGACAGCTTCCAGAGCATCCGCGGCATAAAGATCGGCGCCGATACTGTCGGCGTACTCCTGGGTCACCACCGCGCCACCGACCATGGTGAAAACCTTGACCCCGGCCGCCCGTAAACGCTCGATGGTCACTTCCATCTGCTGGATGGTGGTGGTCATAAGGGCCGACAGACCGACGGCATCGACCTGCAGAGCCCGAGCCTGCTCGACAATGCGATCGGCCGGCACGTTCTTGCCCAGGTCGATGACCTCGAAACCGTGGTTCTCGAGGAGGGTGCAGACGATATTCTTGCCGATGTCGTGAATGTCGCCCTCGACGGTCGCCATGAGAATGCGGCCGAGGCTGACTACCCCGGCCCCCTTGAGCTCCAGTTTCAGTCGTCCGAAAGCGGTCTGCATGGTTTCCGCCGACTGCATGACCTGGGGCAGGAAAATGCGGTTTTCTGCGAACCGCCGGCCGACCTCCTCCAGGCCCGGCAGCAGACCCTCGTTGCTGATGGCCCCCGCGTCCAGGCCTTCGGCCAGAGCCTGCTCCACCAACCCCGCTATGCCATCCTTGTCGCCTTCGATCACGGCGGCGCTCAACCGCTCGCGGATACCGGCCTCGGTACCGGCCGCCACCGGAGCCGTCGGCGCCTGGACCTGCCCGGCATAGGCGCTGATGTATTGCTCCGCGCGCAGATCCCGACCCAGCAGCACCATGCCGGCCCGGAAGGCATCCATCATGCGCTCTTCCTGGGGATTGATGATGGCGGCGCTCAGCCCGGCTTCCAGGGCCATGGCGAAGAAGGTCGCGGACAACACCGAACGACTGGGCAGGCCGAAGGAGATGTTGCTGACCCCGAGCACCGTCGGCAGACCCAATTCTTCGCGCACCAGGCGCAGGGTGCGGATGGTTTCCATGGCTCGCCGCTGCTCGGCGGATACGGTCAGGGTCAGGCAGTCGATGACGACGTCTTCCCGGGCCAAACCGGCATGGCAGGCGGCATCCAGGATGCGCCGTGCCACGGCCAATCGGTCCTCGGCCGCCTCGGGAATCCCGCCGCCGTCCAGGGCCAGGCCGATGACCGCAGCGCCGTATTTGCGGGCCAGGGGCAGAATCGCCTGCAGGCTCTTCTCCTCGCCCGAAACGGAGTTGATCAGCACCTTGCCGTCGGCCACCTTGAGGGCCCGTTCCAGGGCCGCCGGATCCGAGGAATCGAGCACCAGGGGCGTGCCTGTGACACCTACGGCCGCCAGCACCGCACGCTCCAGGGCGGCCGGTTCGTCGACGCCGGGCGCTCCGCAATTGAGATCCAGCAGAGTCGCTCCGGCCGCCACCTGATCCTGGGCCGCGCGCCGAATATAGGCGGTTTTGCCTTCGCGCAGTTCCGCGGCATAGAGTTTCTTGCCCGTCGGATTGATGCGTTCACCGATAATGGCGCAGGGCGCCGTGCCGCCAATCTCGGTGACGGCGGTGCGACTGGACAGAAGGCTGCGCCGCGGTGGCGGCGTCCAGCGCAGATCGCGGCCGGCCAGGGCCTCGCGCATGGCGCGGATATGGGCCGGGGTGGTGCCGCAACAGCCGCCGATAACCCGGACGCCCAGGGCCAGCAGGCGGTCATGGTAGCCGATCATCTCCTCCGGGGTGGCCGAAAACACGGTTTGCCCGTCGATCAACTGCGGCAGACCGGCGTTGGGCTGGGCGATGAGGGGCAGGGAGGTGACGCCGCGCATCCGTTCCAGCACCTGGCAGATGCCGTCGACCCCTAGGCCGCAGTTGGAGCCGACTACCGTGACGCCCAGGGCTTCCAGGGTCACGGCAGCCGCTTCCGGCGGCGTCCCGAGAACGCTGCGGCCCTGGTCCTCGAAGGTCATCAGGGCCATGATCGGCAGACTGGAAAATTCCCGGCAGGCAATGACCGCGGCCCGCAGTTCGGCAATATCCAAAAAGGTTTCCAGGGTGACGAGGTCGGCGCCGGCCGCGGCAAAGGCTTTGACCTGTTCGCCGAACACCGCCACCATTGCATCGAAATCCGCATCCCCCACCGGCCGCAGAAAACACCCGGTGGGCCCCATGGAGGCGGCCACAAAGCGCCCGGCGCCCGCCGCCCGCCGGGCCAGCTCCACGGATCGGGCATTGATCTCGTAAACCCGATTCGCCAGTCCGTAATGGTCCAGTTTAAGACGACTGCCGCCAAAACTGTTGGTGACGATGATATCGGCGCCCGCCTCGGCATATTCCCGATGCACGGCCTCCACCACCTCGGGAGCCGTCAGGTTCATTTCTTCCGGACAACCGCCGGGGGACAGGCCGCGCTCCTGGAGCATGGTGCCCATGGCGCCATCGAGTATCAGCACCCGGTCGCGAATGGTAGCGGTAAAATCAGCCATCCTCAGTTCAACTCCTGTGAGTTCGCCGGGGCGAGACTCTCCGGCGACTGCGTATAGCGAAAATCGGCCGCAACCGGGTTGCGCAGATCGATATGGCCTTTGAGGGTTTCCACCGGTTGACCTTCCAGCATGATGCGCACCTGGCGGACATGAGGGTAGTTGACGGCCAGGGTATCCGCCAAGGCATAGACGGTGAGCAGTTCCGTCATGCTGCCGCCGGGATGATCCGCAGCCAGCTCCCGGCTGAAATCGACCGTGGCAATCCCTTCCGCCACCTGGACGGAGCGCACCACGGTCCGGGGCGGAAACAGGGGCACCAGATTGCCGCGCGGTCCCGCGATCAGGGCTTCCACCAACTGCGTCAGACAGACTTCCAGTTCCGTGCATTGGGGCAGGTCCCGCGCCTCGGCGATCAGGCCGGTTCCTTCCGGATGGGCAAAATATAGCACGGCTTCGCGGCGCACCGGCACCGCTTGCTCCTGAGGTGCCACCGGCCGTGCCGCCCGGTAGCTCAGCCAGAGGTGCCGGGCAAGCAGGGCCAGCAGCAGCACCAACAGCAGCAACCCGGCCACCACGGCCAACCGCATGGGATGGATTTTATTCATCGCTTCAGGCTCCTTACCGTGAGGGCCCCGCATCGGGCCGTCATCGTCAGTCCAGAACCACCTGCTCGACCTCATTCAGGGCGGTGCCGAGAAAGGCTCCGCCGACCCGTTGAAAACGCTCCGGCACGTCGGTAACAAAAAACCGGGCGCGAGACGGTTCGACCACCCGCAACCGGTTTTCGGCCCGCAGGCATTCAGCCACCGTCAAGGCGGTTGCTTCAGCAGAATCGATTAGCTGCACCTGCTCGCCGAGAACCTCCTGCAACACCCCCTTCAACAAAGGGTAATGGGTGCAACCCAGCACCAGAGTATCGATATTGCGGTTCAGCAGCGGTTGCAGATATTCGCGGGCGGTCAGGCGGGTAACCTGATGTTCGAGCCAGCCCTCTTCGACCAGGGGAACAAACAGGGGACAGGCGGCGGCGAAGACCTCGACACATGGATCCAGGGACTGGATGGCCCGGGTATAAGCTTGGCTCTTGATGGTCCCCTCGGTACCAATAACACCGATCCGTCCGTTGCGAGTGAGACTCACCGCGCGGCGGGCGCCGGGCTCGATGACGCCGATGACCGGCAGGCGAAACCGCTCGGCCAGTTCGTCAAGGGCCACAGAAGAGGCGGTATTGCACGCCACGACCAGCATCTTGACCTGGTGATGAACCAGAAATGCTGCCGCTTCCAGGGCATAGCGCCGCACCGTAGCGGGGCTTTTGCTGCCGTAGGGCACCCGGGCCGTATCTCCCAGGTACAGCAATTGTTCGCCGGGCAGCAACTGCAAAATCTGTTTGAGAACGGTCAGACCACCGACCCCTGAATCAAAAACCCCGATACTGCGTTCCGACAACGTACACCCCGTCCGTGTTCCAGGTTTGTGTCCCCTCGAAAAACCATTCAGCAGTCGTGGCGAAGGGCCTTGCGCCTCCAATTCAGCCATGGAAGCGGAATTAAATTGGTAATACTAGGGGCAAAATGTCCGGCAAGTCAAGAACCATCACCATTTTGCCCCTTTGTTTCAGAATGAGAATCTGCTATGATTGAAAACTCGTTTACGGCACCCTTCGCCAGGGCCATCTCAAGGGCTGGAAAAACCCCTCTACCAACCCATGGATGGGCTTTTTCGCCACCCTGCCAAGGAAAAGGACGACCGCCCATGGATATGAATGCTGTCCGGGAATATCTCGAACCGTTCCGCACCGAGCGTATCGTCGCCCTGCTGCAGGAAATCAACCTGGGCGATCTGCTCTACAACCGTTGGTTCCTGGCCGGCCTGGCCCTGTTCACCATCGTGGCCCTGAGCCTGCGCCGCCAGGCCCTGGTGCTGACGGTTCTGGCGGCCCTGGCCTTTGCCTGCCTGGTCGACTACTCCCTGCAGAAGAACCCGGCCATCGATCGGGTCGGCAGTGAACCGGTGCTGGTTTTTGTAGCCGGCGGCCTGGTGCTGATTTTCGTCATGATCTATTTTCTTTTTATCAAACACGACTGAAAGCCTGAAAACGTTTTATGGTTGGATTCACCACTACCGTTCCCCTGGAAATCATCATCGCCGCCGGACGGCGCCCCGTTGATCTGAACAACCTCTTCATCAGCGATCCTGCCTGCCAGAGTCTCCTCGACGAGGCGGAACTGGCTGGTTTTCCGCGCAATTGCTGCGGCTGGATCAAGGGCCTGTACAGCGTCGCCCGCCGCGCCGGCATCGAGGAAATCGTCGCCGTCACGGAAGGCGACTGTTCCAATACCAAGGCCCTGATGGAGGTACTGCAACTGCAGGGCGTCACCACCATCCCGTTCGCCTACCCCTATGACCGCTCCTCGGCCACCCTGGCTCACGAAATCGCCAAGCTGGCCGATCATTTCGGCGTCAGCCCTGAGCAGACGAATCGCGCCTGGCGCGAACTGAACCGGGTGCGTCGACTGGTCCATGAAATCGATCGCCTGACCTGGCAGGAGGATTTGGTCACCGGCCAGGAAAATCACCTCTGGCAGGTCAGCACATCAGACCTGAACGGCGATCCAGAAACCTTTGCGGGACAAGCCGCGGTCTTTCTGGACGAGGCGCGCCGACGGCCGCCCCTGAAGGCAGGTTTGCGCCTGGCCTACATCGGCGTGCCACCCATATTCACCGACCTTTATGCTACCCTGGAAAGTCTCGGAGCACGGGTGGTTTTCAATGAAACCCAGCGCCAGTTCTCCATGCCCTATGCCGCCGAGTCCCTGATCGATCAGTACCGGCGTTACACCTACCCCTACGACATCTTTACCCGGCTGGCGGACATCGAGGAAGAAATTGCCCGCCGTCGCATCGATGGCGTGATCCATTATGTCCAGTCCTTCTGCTTCCGCCAGATTGAAGATCTGATCGTCCGGCAACGGCTGGCCCCCCTGCCCATACTGACTCTGGAGGGGGATCGTCCCGGGCCCCTGGATGCGCGGACCCGCATCCGGCTGGAGGGTTTCGTGGAGTTGCTGAAAGGGCGGCGGCGATGACCGGCATCGGCATCGATCTCGGCAGTCGCCAGGTCAAACTGGCCGCCCTGGACGGCGAGCGCCTGTTGTGGCTGCACGCCTTTGACACCATCCCCTTCTACAAGCGCTATGCCAGCCGCCGGGACGGCCAACTGCGTCTGCGTTTTGAGGAACTCGGCCTGCTCTCTACGGAGCAGTGGTGCACCACGCCCCTGGTGGTGACCGGCTACGGCCGCAATACCATCGATCTGGTCGGGGCCCGGGTCATCCCGGAAATCCAGGCGCACATCGAGGGCGCCCGGTTCCAGACCGGCCTGGAGACCTTCACCCTGCTTGATCTGGGCGGCCAGGACACCAAGGTGGCACGGTTGGAAAACGGCATCCTCATGGATTTCATTATGAACGACAAATGCGCCGCTTCTTCCGGCCGCTACCTGGAAAACATGGCCCAGGTCCTCGACATCTCCCTGGAGGAACTGGCCCGGCATCACCAGCATCCGGTTGCCCTGGACGCCACCTGCGGCATCTTCGGCGAGAGCGAACTGATCGGCAAGATCATCGAAGGGCATTCCCTGGAAAGCCTGTGCGCCGGGGTCAACCAAACCCTGATCAAACGGGTCGGGCCGATGCTGGCGCGTTTTCCCCAGGACACTTTGGTGCTGACCGGCGGCGTAGCGCGAAATACGGCATTTGTGATTCTGCTGCGAGACATCACCCGCGCCGAACTCATCGTCCCGCCCCACCCCCAGCACAACGGCGCCCTGGGCTGCGCCGTCGCCGCCGGACGCGGCTGACGCCCGCCGTCGCCGCGAGATCCCGGTCGCGAATCAGCCCGACAAAGCCTCCGCATCACAGGCTATCGGCGGCCTGCCTTGGGCCAGCCGCCACGCGTTGCCGTCGCGCAGACTGAAGCGGCAACCGCAGTATTCCTGCTGATAAAAATCCTCCTGCCGCGCCACTTCGACCATGCGTTGGGCACCGCCGCCTTTGCGCCAGTTGGCAGGCAGGAAGGAAACCCCGGGTTGCCCTGCGGCGGCGGCCCGTCCCGCGGCATTGACCTGTTCCAGGATTTTCCAGCGCGAAATGCCGAGAGTGGTGGCAAAGGCCGAAAAACCCAGGCGGGCCGCCAGACCGGCCGAATTTTCCAATCGCATTCGAAAGCAGAGGTCGCAACGTTCACCCCGCTCCGGGCAGTCCTCCAACCCTTTCATCGCCGCCAGCCAAATGCTCGGCTGGTAGTCTGCACACAGGAGGGGAACCCCCAAACGATCGGCGAAACGGCGCATTTCTTCCAGACGCCGCGCATATTCGCTGCGCGGATGAATATTGCTGTTGTCGAACCAAAGCGTCACCACCACCGCGGCCTTGAGCAGGTCTTGGAGAATCCCGCCGGCACAGGGCGCGCAGCAGACATGCAGCAGCAGGGCTGCGGGAAGGGCTCTGTCGGGACGCCCCTGCAGCGCAGCCGAACCTTTATGGGGTGACCGGTTCATCTCAGCTCCGAAAAAGCGGGGTCTTGGGAAAAATCATAACTGCCGTAGTATAGCCTGGGCGGCAAGGAGGGGCAAAGATTCTTTTCCCCACCTTGCCGCCGGTGGTGGATATTACCGGTTTGCTTATCTATTTTTCCACGGTTAAACTGTTGCTGGGCCTGTGCTCCGCCATGCGGCCCGACCTGCAACCCAACCTTCTTCCCAAGGAGAACCCATCATGAAAAAACTGCTCCTGTTCCTCAGCGCCTGGCTGCTGCTTCTCAGTGGACCGAGTCTGGCCGCAAGCCGGGAGGACCTGGCTCGAGAGATGCTGCGACTCACCGATACGCGCCAGATGATGGATCAGATTATTGCCCAGATCCAGCAACTGCAGGCGGCCCAACTGGAAGACCTGCACATTCCGGAGGCGGAGCGGGCCCGGGTGCAGGAATTCCAGCAGCTGGCCAACCAAAAAATCTTTGCCGCCCTGAGCTGGGAGCAGTTGGAACCCGACTACATTCAACTATTCGCGCGTTTTTACACCACCGAAGAACTGGAAGCGATTATCGCTTTCTGCAAATCGCCGGCGGGCCAGAGCATGTTGAAAAAGCAGCCACTGCTGATGCAGGAATCGATGCTGCTGGCGCAGCAGAAACTGGCGACGATTTTGCCGGAAATCGAAGCCATGACCGAAGATTTTCTTCACTCCCTGCACCGCTGAACTTGCCGCGCACCTTTTTTCGACAAAGTGGTAACCCTGTGCCTCGCGCCCCTTGCCTGATAGTCCATTTAGGATTAGAGTACGGCGCAAAAAGAATTAACAATTTGCACAGAGGAGTCTCACCATGTCCTGGATTACCGCCGGACCGCATTGGTGCCGGCCGGCCATGCAATGCCTTTGCCTGCTGGGCAGTCTCTTTTGCCTGGCCAACGCCTTTGGCGCCGATCTGCTGTGTGTCACCCAAGGCTGCCGGATTTACCAGGGCTACGGTCTGTTCGGCATTCCCTTTTATATCCTCGGCGCGGCGGGGTTCCTGGCCTTGCTGGCGGTGATCAGCCTCAGATTTCTGCAGCCTTTGCTGGCACTGGCACTGTTCTCTGCCCTGGCTCTGGATACCCTGTTCCTGGTCTACCAGTACCTGTTCTGGCCCTGTGCCAGCTGTATGGTCGTTGCCCTGCTGATGGGCGCCGTTGCCGGGTTGGGTCTGCTTGGCATGCCGTCCCTGCGCAAATCCTGGCTGCTGGGCACCGGACTGGTTTGGCTGACCTTTTTCCTGGTCGTCGGTTTGGCCACCATCAAGGAGGTGGCCTTCCGCCCCTGGACCATGTGGGGCTCGCCGACTGCTGCCATCAAGGTATACTTCTCGCCCAACTGCCCGGCCTGCCGGGAGGCGGTGGAGCAACTCCTCGAGGTGGCCGAGCCGACCACCATCGCTCTTTTTCCGGTCGCCAAATCCGCCGCCGATCTCGCCCCCCTGGCTCGCGCCCTGGCAACACTGCGTCCGGGCGAGACCGATACCCTCCGCAGCAGCCTGGAGGAAATGTTTTCCGCTGCAACCCCCGACCAAACGGACAAGGCGCCCATGCAGCTGGGCTGGCGCATCCGACTGGGTCTTTGGTCCAACAAGATGATGCTGGCCCGCATGGGTTCGGCCGAGGTGCCGAAGATCATCGCCCCCGGTCCCATCCAAAGTCGACCGCGACCGCAAACGCCGGCCCCCGGAAGCTGGCAATGGCCCGGGCTGCCGACCGCTCCGGGCTGCCCGGCCTTCGCCGACGAAGGGGTATGCGAATAATTCGACGGCCGCGGCCAGAAGGGTCCCACGGTTCGGGATAGCATCACTTGTTCAAGCAGGATTGGGGAGCTTCATGCTTCGAGCGGTTCTGATCGATCTCAGCGGCACCCTGCACATCGCCCACCGAGCCCTGCCCGGTGCCGTGGAAGCCGTCCTCCGCCTGCGGCGGGCCGGTTTGCAGGTGCGCTTCGTCAGCAACACCTCCAGCCGCAGTCGTAGGCAGTTGCTCGACATTCTCAACGGGCTGGATCTGCCCGTCAACCCCACCGAGCTGTTCACCGCCCCGATGGCGGTAGTCCGGCACCTGGCCGACTTGCACCTGCGGCCCTTCCTCTTGGTGCATCCCGACCTGGAAGAAGAATTCGCCGGCCTGCAGACAGGTGATCCCAATGCGGTGGTAGTCGGTTTTGCCGCGGAACATTTTACTTATCCCCGCCTGAACCGTGCGTTCCAGCTGCTGCTTCAAGGTGCTCCGCTCCTCGCAACGGGCAAAGGGCGCTACTTTCAGGGTGAAAACGGCCTGCAGCTCGATGCCGGACCATTCCTGGCCGCCCTGGAGTATGCCGCCGGCACCCGGGCCTTGGTCCTGGGCAAACCGGCCCCGGAATTTTTCCGGGCCGCGCTGGCTGACCTGGATTGCCCGCCGGAGGCGGCGGTGATGATCGGAGATGATGTCGAGATGGACATCAACGGAGCTCTGGCTGCGGGCCTGCAGGCCATGCTGGTTCGTTCCGGAAAATTTCGGCCGGGCGATGAAAAACGCATCGCCCGGCCGGAGGCGTCAACCGTAGAGGACTTGGCAGCTGCTGCAGACCTGCTACTTTCAGGTCGATAGCGAAAAACGGCCCGGGGAAAGTCGGCAGCGAATGCCGGCCCGCCCCATCATTCGATTTCGATTTTACGCTTTTTCTGCTTGGATTCCTCGGTTTTCGGCACCCGGATTTCCAGGACTCCATCCTTGAAGTTGGCCTTGGCCTGCTCCGACAGGACCTCACCCGGGAGCCGCAGGGAACGTGAAAAACGTCCGTAGGAGCGTTCCAGGCGATAATAATCCGATTTTTCGACCTTTTCTTCCGCCTTCTTCTCTCCGGTGATGGTGACCACATTGTTGCTGATGTTCACCTCGATATCTTCCTTGCCGATGCCCGGCAGCTCCGCCTTGACCACCACCGCATCCGGCTCTTCATAGATATCCACCGATGGCGACATGCCCCCTGCCCCCTCGCCGCGCCAGCGGAACGGCCACATGGGCGGGAACACGGGACGATTGAAAAAATCCCCGAACCAGCGCTCCATGTCTTCGAAGGGCGAGACCACCTCGGCCCGTTCCGGAACCAGCAGATCCTTGTCTTCCGGCTTCTTTTCTTTCTTGGCCATCATAAACCTCCCGTGGTTTGGTATGGAGGGCGGCGAAGGCCGCAGACCCATGCCGCCAACGGCATCAACCCCGCAACCGGCCGCCGCCCGCAAGGCTTTTGCCTATCAAGCTTAGCAACCGGCGTGCGCCCTTCAACCCTTTCACAAAAACGAGACAAGGAGCCGCAAAAAAAATGGGCCGAAGGCATTTTCAGCGCTTCGGCCCGTGGTGCAGATCTGGTATCAGCGAATCCGGCTGGTGGCGGCTTGCTGGGGTCGTCGGCCCTTGCCCGCCCCCCCCTTCACCTCCGGTCGCCCGGCGGAACGTGCCGGTCGGTTGCGCGGAGGTCCGCTGCGTCGCTTGTCCCGGCCGGCATCGGCGGCCAGAGGCCGGGTCGGTTCCAGCCCCGGAATTTCATGGCGGGGCAGGGTCCGGCCGATATAGTGCTGAATACGCTTCAGCGCCCCCAGATCCGATCCGGACACAAAGGAGATGGCAATTCCCGTGGCTCCGGCGCGGCCGGTCCGGCCGATGCGGTGGACGTAATCTTCGGCGAATTTGGGCAGATCGAAGTTGATGACATGGCTGATTCCGCTGATATCGATACCGCGGGCAGCCACATCGGTGGCCACCAGCAGCTTGATGCGGCCACGACGCAGATCCTGCAGGGTGCGATTGCGCGCCCCTTGGTTCATATCGCCATGCAGAGCGGCGGCCCGATGGCCCTGGCTGGACAATTCGCGGGCCAAGGTATCCGCATCCCGCTTGGTGGCGGAAAAGATGATGGCCTGCTGCAGGGCCGGATCCGTGGCCAAGTGAGCCAGCAGGCGCTGCTTGTGCTGCAGGTTGTCGGCCACGTGCAGGCGCTGCTCGATGCTGGCGCCCTGCTTGGCGGTGGACGGGACATCGATCCGAACCGGTTCGCGCAGCCACTTATTGGCCAATTGCGCCATGGTCTGGTTCATGGTCGCGGTAAAGAGCATGGTCTGACGCTGGACCGGCGACGCGGCGACGATTTTTTCCATATCGTCCTTGAAACCCAGGTCGAGCATGCGATCGGCTTCGTCCAGAACCAGAACTTCCAGCCCAGACAGATCGACACTGCCCCGCTCCATGTGATCGATGAGACGACCGGGCGTCGCGACAATCAGATCCAGGGGCTGGGCCAAGGCCTGGAACTGGCTGCGATAGGGCATGCCGCCCAGCAGTACGGCGGTCCGCAGTTTCACGTAACGACCATAGGTGCGGGCCGCTTCGAGCACCTGTCCGGCCAGTTCACGGGTCGGAGCCAGAATCAGCACGCGCGGTGCGCCCTTGCGACCCCGGGTCGGCGGCTGCAGGCGTTCCAGGGCCGGGATGACGAAAGCCGCTGTTTTGCCGGTACCGGTCCCGGCGCTGCCAATGAGATCGCGCCCGGCCAGGGCTTCCGGGATGGCTTGCGCCTGGATGGGAGTCGGTACGGCGTAGCCGCAATCGGCTACGGCCTTGAGAATGGGGGCGGAAAGATTGAGTTCTGCAAAAGTCATGATGGTTTCCTGCGCTCGCAGGGCGAACGCCGGCCTTCCGCCTTCGCGGGGCCCTTTCCCCCGCGACCGGAACAACCCGGCTCGCTGCTGAAGCAAATCTGGAGTGGAGTGCTGACCGGCAGGACAGACAATTGTCCCACATAGCACTGCGGCCATGGCACACGCATAGCACGAACGCTTCGTCGCCAACCGGATATGCTGCAGCAATTTCCCAGGAGGACTGGATGCAGAGGAGGGTCAGTGACCTGTAACGCGGGAGCTGGCAACCGGCTCAGAACCGGCTGTTAATGGGAGTTTCCGCTGGAGCGTTGACGCTTGAATGGGGCATCATACAGTTTTTTGGAGAAAAGACAAGCTATTTTTGCAACCGTAGCGCATCCGCGAAAAGAATTTCGCGTCCCGTTACTGCAATTTTCCCTCCTTGAAATACTTCCGGACCTGGCGCCATGGCCAGGTCCGGAAGCAGGACGGCAACTATTTAGGCACCGGAGCGGGCTCGGCCTGCAACCCCCAACCACCCGGCCGGCGGCCAGGACGCCCTTTACACTCGGCACGGTGCATGCGGTGCAGCCTGTGCATCAGCTCTGCGGTTTTCTTCTGTTCCGGAGTCAGTAGCGCATGAATACGGCTTTGGGTCCGGGCCCGATTGATGAGCAGCTCGGTGCGGATATCGGCTTCCTTTTTCGCCAGGCCACGCAGAGCCTTTTCATCGAAGGACTGCGGCGCCTGGGCCTGCCGCAGCTCCTGGCGAACCGTCCGCAGTTGCTCTTGCAGGGGCTCGGCCTGTTGGCGGCCGGCCTTGAACAGCTGTTCCATATCCGCCTGCTGCTTTTCAGTCAACTCCAGCACCTCGGCCATGCGCTGCCAATGGCGCCCTGCACCCGGTTGCCGGTCGGCTCGGCGGGCCATGCGCGGCCCTTCGCACGATCCGCCCTTGCGCCACGGCTGGGCGCTGGCCGAAAACCCGACTCCCAATACCATGGCCCCAACCAGCAACGATGTGATAACGCGTTTTTTCATGACGATTCTCCTTTAGCTGGCGGCAGTCCCGGATTCCGGTCCCGCCGCGCGGTTTGCGAAGCTCCAGCCGCCTGGCAACATGTTGGTTGTGCCCCTCTCTCGAGGCTGACGGCCAACCATGGTTATTCTTTTACCCCATGAATATGCAGGAAAAATGGAAGAAATAAGGAAAACCGCGAGCATGCTGCGCCAACGGTGGCGCCGGGCGGAAAAGATATGGTACTAGATAGACAGGCGCGGGACCTTCTTGAACCCGCATGATTCGGAGCCGCCATGTTCCTCAGTATCAGAAACCGCTTGTTCCTGGCCTTTCTGCTGGCGACCTGCAGTGTCGTGGCCAGCATGTATTTCATCATGAAGGCCAGCTTTGACCGCAGCCTGCTGCGCTACGTGGATACGGTGGAAGGGGAACGCCTGGAACGGCTGGCGGACTCCCTGGAAGGCGCCTACCGCCAGCATGGCAGCTGGGATTTTCTGCGCGACGATCCCGTCACCTGGCTGCAGTTGGTGGCGGCTTCGCGCCCCGACCGGCGGATGCCGCCCCACCATCGGGAACAGCTCGAACGCTGGCTGGCCGAGCGGCCGCCGCGCGACTTTCGGCCGCCCCCCGGCCTTCCGCGCCGCATGCGGCAGATGTTCGAATGGCGGGTGGTTCTCCTGGACGAAAAGCGCCAGGTGCTGTTCGGTGGACCGGAGGCGCCGCCCCTCAAATATCGGCCTTTGCTCCTGAACCATCGCACCATCGGGTACCTGGGCGTGACACCGCCGCGCATCATCATCGACGTCCACCAGCAGCGCTTCGCCGAGGAACAGCGCCGCTCCAGCGCCCTTATCGCATTGTTGGTGGCCGCTGCGGCCGCCCTGCTGTCCCTGCCCCTGTCCCGGCGCCTGGTGCAACGCATCACCGTTCTGGCCAACGCAACCCATGGGTTGGCCGCCGGAGCTTACGAGATCCGGGTACCGGTCACCAGTGCCGACGAATTGGGCCAACTGGCCCGGGATTTCAATGCCCTGGCCGACACCCTGGCCCGCAACGAAAAGTTGCGCCGGCGCTGGGTGGCCGACATCTCCCATGAACTGCGCACCCCGCTGGCGGTCCTGCGCGGCGAACTGGAGGCGGTCCAGGATGGCGTGCGGGAAGTGACGCCGCAAACCATCGAGACCCTGCATGGCGAGGTCATGCGCCTTGGTCGATTGATCAACGACCTGTACGAACTGTCCCTGGCGGACATCGGCGGTCTAAATTACCGCAAACAGCCGGTGGATCTGGCTCGAATTCTGACGCAGGCAGTCGATTCGTTTCAAACCGAAATCGGGGCCCGCCAACTGCAGCTGGATTGCGACCTTCCGGCACAGCCGGTCATGGTGCAGGCCGATGCCGAACGCCTGCATCAGCTATTTGCCAATCTGCTCGAGAATTCCTTGCGCTATACCGATCCCGGCGGCAGCCTGCGCATCACGCTGACCACCGGCGAGGGACGGGCGGTGATTGATTTCCAGGATTCCGCCCCCGGTGTCGCCGACATGGATTTGAGCCGCCTGTTCGAACGCCTGTATCGAGTCGAATCTTCGCGCAGTCGGGCCCATGGCGGTGCCGGCCTGGGCCTGGCCCTCTGTCAGAGCATCGTTGAGGCGCACCAAGGCAGCATCGTCCCCCGCCACTCACCCTTGGGTGGATTGTGGCTCAGCGTCGACCTGCCAGTGCTAAAATCCACCGGATGAACGGACCGAGGTCCGTTCAATCAACGACGAGGTTGATAGTATGGAACAGGTGATTTTGATCGTGGAGGATGAAGAGCGTCTGGCGGGGTTGCTGCGCGATTATCTGGCACAGGCGGGTTTCGGCAGCCACTGCATGACCGATGGCCGGGAGGTGGTCGGCTGGGTGCGCGAGCGGCAACCGTCACTGATTCTCCTCGACCTCATGCTGCCCGGTCGGGATGGCATGGAAATCTGCAAGGAGATTCGCTCCTTTTCCACCGTCCCCATCATCATGGTCACGGCCCGCATCGAAGAGATCGATCGCCTGCTCGGCCTGGAGCTGGGCGCCGACGACTATATCTGCAAGCCCTACAGCCCCCGCGAAGTGGTGGCCCGGGTAAAAGCCGTGCTGCGCCGCACCGACGGCCGCCAAGGCCTGCGGGCCGCCGGCCTGTGCCTGGCCGAAGAGACCCTGGGCGCCACCCTGAACGGCCAGGAACTGTCCCTGACGGCGGTGGAATTCAAGTTGCTGCAGCACCTGGCGGCGCATCCCGGGCGGATTTTCTCCCGGGACCAGCTCATGGAACGCATTTACGCCGACCAGCGCATCGTCTGCGATCGCACCATTGACAGCCACATCAAAAAACTGCGCAAGAAGATCCAGACCATCGCCCCGGAAACCGACCTCATCCGTTCCGTTTACGGGGTCGGCTACAAATTCGAACCGAGCGACTGAACAACAACCGCGCTCTCTCCACTTTTATCCGTTACAGCCGAATTTCGATATCGGCATTCTTTTGCAGACTTTCAGCCCATTCGTTGATGGCCTCTTCGCGCTTGGCCTCCATCAACTGCCTGCGGATTTCCTCCCGGACACTGTCGAAGCTGCGCATCTCTCCGGCACTGCGCTCGTCGACTCGCAGTATATGAAAGCCGAGACTGGTCTCGATCACCTCCGAGTACTGGCCGGCAGCCAGATTGTCGACCGCCGTGCTGAAAGGCGGGGTCAGGGTTCCAGGGGTAAAGGTGCCCATGTCGCCGCCCTCGATGTTGGGATCGGCAGCGTTCAGGCGCTCCAGCAACTGCTGAGGAGTTTCGCCGCTCCGCAGGCGCTGCAGGGCCTCCTCGGCCTTGGCGCGCACCGCCCCGATGCGGGCGGGCCCGGCATCGCTCGGCAGGTTGAAGGTAATCCGGCTGAGGCGCTTATAGGGTGCGGTGCGGTATTGATCCTGATGGGCCTGGTAGTAATCGCGCAATTCCTGGTTGGTCACTTCGATTTTGCGCCGGATTTCCCGGTTCACCAACTTGAAGTTCAGCAACTGGCTGCGCATCTGCTCTCGGTAAGCCTGGAAGCTCAGTCCCTGAGCGGCCAGAGCCTGCTCGAGTTGCGGGCGGTCGATGTTGTTCTGCCGCTGCACATCTTCGATGGCCTGGCTGACCTCTTCATCCGTCACCTCAATCCCCAGAGCGGCGACCCGCTGCTGAATCAGGGTGTCCTCGATCATCTTCTGCAGCAGTTGCCGACGCAAAGCCGGCAGTTGTTCGGCGGCAGGCTCTCGATCCGGCGGCGCCTGCGCCAACAGCTCCCGCATTTCCCGATCCAGCTGAGCGGTGGTAATGATTTCCTGGTTGACGATGGCGGCAATCCGGCTAACGGTTTCGGCCGACAAGGGGTAAGTGCCCAGCAGTACCAGGGCGGCAACCATGACCAGAATTCGTTTCATAAGGCGCGTCCTCAAAAGGGGAGAAATAGTCCGATGCGATTCCGGGTTCCGCTACCGGTTCGGCAAAAGCGTTACCTTCCCGGCCGGAAGGCGAAACGGTAACACGCTAAAATAGGCTGTGCAACGCTTTTTTGGCTTCGGCCAGAAGGGTCTCGCCAGGCTGTCGTCCGAGGCGGACGGCCAACCGGTAATCGGGAGAAAAATGATATTTTTTGGCATCCTGGGCCAACAGGGCGACCATCTTTTCTGCTGCCGCCGGCGTATCTTCCCGGAAGGCGAAGATTAGGTTGCTGCCGTCGAAATCCGCGGTGACGATGC
Organism: Desulfuromonas sp. CSMB_57; assembly: GCF_020194955.2. GTDB lineage: Bacteria > Desulfobacterota > Desulfuromonadia > Desulfuromonadales > Syntrophotaleaceae > JAFCIY02. Next base: position 31,654 of record NZ_JAFCIY020000045.1, read on the forward strand.
GCAACTGCTTCATCAGGACCCGCAAAGACATGAGCTCCAGCAACCGCAGGGTCGGCTCCGGCAGCGCACCGAAGCGATCGGCCAACTCGTCGGCCAGATCATCGAGGGTCTGCTGCTCGTCGGCCGCTGCCAACTGCTTGTAAAACACCAGCCGCTGGTTGGGATCGGGCAGATATTTTTCGGGCAGGAAAGCCGACAGGCCGAGGCGGATTTCGGGATCTATGCGATTTTCCCGTTCCTGGCCCTTGAGCTCGGCGATGGTCTCTTCCAGCAACTCGGTGTACAACTCGAAACCGATGGCGGCAATTTGTCCCGATTGCTTGGGCCCGAGGAGATCTCCGGCGCCGCGCAGTTCCAGGTCATGGCTGGCAATGCGGAAACCGGCGCCGAGTTCGGTCAGTTCCTGCAGTACCCGCAATCGCTCCCGGGCCTCGTGGGTCAGGGTGCCTTCTCCGGGAATCAACAGATAGGCATAGGCCCGCTGGTGTGACCGGCCGACCCGGCCGCGCAACTGATAGAGCTGGGACAGGCCGAAACAGTCGGCGCGATTCACGATGATGGTATTGGCCCGCGGGATGTCGAGGCCGTTCTCGATGATGGTGCTGCACACCAGCACGTTGCTGCGCCCTTCGACAAAATCGAGCATCACCTGTTCGAGGTCTTTTTCCGGCATCTGACCATGACCGACGGCGATTTTGGCCTCCGGCACCAGTTGCCGCAGAAATTCGGCCATGGCATCGATGTTCTGCACCCGGTTATGGACGAAAAAAACCTGGCCGCCGCGCCGTAATTCGCGCAGGATCGCCTCCCTCACCAGGTCGTCGTCGAAGCGCGTCACATAGGTCCGGATCGCCTGCCGATCCACCGGCGGCGTATCGATTACCGACAGGTCGCGCAATCCCAGCAAACCCATATGCAGGGTGCGGGGGATGGGTGTGGCGGTCAGGGTCAGCAGATCCACCTCGGCCCGCAGCTTTTTCAACCGCTCCTTGTGAGTCACGCCGAACCGCTGCTCTTCGTCGACAATCAGCAGACCCAGGTCGCGAAACCGCACATCGCGCTGCAACAGGCGGTGGGTACCGATGAGGACATCGACCTTGCCCTCCGCGGCCCGCTGCAGAATCCGTTTCTGCTCGCCGGTGGTGACCAGGCGCGACAGCATTTCCACGGTAACGGGGAGATTGCTGAAACGCTCGCGGAAGGTTTGACAGTGCTGCCGGGCCAGCAGGGTGGTGGGCACCAGAACCGCCACCTGCTTGCCGTCCAGCACCGCCTTCAGCGCGGCGCGGATGGCCACCTCGGTCTTGCCGTAACCGACATCGCCGCAGATCAGGCGGTCCATGGCTTGCGGCGACTGCATGTCCGCCAACACCTCGTTGATGGCCGCGAGCTGGTCGGGGGTCTCCTCGTAAGGGAAGGCGGCCTCGAATTCCCGGAACAGTGCGTCGGGCGGCGAATAGACAAAGCCTTCGTGCATCTGCCGCCGCGCGTAGATCTGCAGCAGATCGCGGGCCAGTTCCTCCACCGCCGCCCTGGCACGCAGCTTGGCTTTTTCCCAGGCCCCGCCGCCCATGCGATCGAGGCGCGGCGTCTGGCCTTCGGCGCCGACATACTTCTGCACCTTTTCGATGCGGTCCACCGGCAGGTACAGCCGGTCTCCCCCGGCATATTCCAGGTGCAGAAAATCCCCTTCGACGCCCTGCAGTTCCAGATGCAGCAGACCCTGAAAGCGGCCGATGCCGTGATCCGTATGCACCACCAGGTCGCCATCCCGCAGTTCTGCCAGGGAGGAAAGCCGCGCTCGCGCCCGGGCCTCGGCGGTGGCGCTGCGTCGACGGGCGCGAGGACCGAAGATCTCCTCTTCGGTAATGACCGCCAGACGCTCCTCGGGCAACCGGAATCCCGCCGACAGATCGCCCAAGGCAATGACCGCCTGGCCCGGGGCCAGGGAGGCAAGACGGGCCGCCGGCTCGACGGGCAGGTTCAGACCGCGGCCCAGGAACAAATCCTGGAGACGGGCTGCCTGTCCCGGCTGATGACAAACCAATAGCAAACGCCAGCCTTCCTGCTGCCAGGCCCGGAACGCCGCGGCCAGACGGGCTGCCGGGCCGCCTTCGGCCGGATGTTTATCGGCACGCAGGTCGGCATTGGCTTCGCTGCGAAAAACCAGCACCGGACGCTCGGAGAGATGGTAGAGGCGCAGGGAGAGCACATCGATACGCGGCCGGCACGCCAGCTGCGCCTCGAACTCCCGGGCGGAAAGGTAAAGGGCCGCACCCGGCAGGTAGAGCTCGCCACGGTCGGCCATGCGACCCTCGCCGGTGACCACTTCCCCTTCCAGACGATCCATCTCCTGCTCGATGGCGGGCGGATCGAGGAACAGCCAACGCCCCTCGGGCACATAGTCGAAAATACTGTCCAGGGCCCCGTAGCAGAGGGGCATCAGAAAGCAGTGCCCGGGAGCCAGCAAGCCGTCCCGGGCCTCTTCGAGAATGGCATCGCGCTGGGCACGGGGCAGACCGAGTTGGTCGGCCCGCTCTTTCAGGCCGTGAGCGAAAGTTTCCAGGGTTGCGCCGGACAGCAGCATTTCGCGGGCCGGCAGCAATGGCAATTGCGCCAGGGCGGTCTCGGCCGAGCGCTGGGTGGCGGCATCGAAGGGCCGGATGCGTTCCAGCAGGTCGCCGAAAAAATCCAGGCGCAAGGGCTGCGGTTGGCTGGGAGGAAACAGATCGAGGAGATCGCCACGAACGGCGAAGGTGCCCGGATCCTCCACCAGGGGCACGGCATGGTATCCCATCTCCACCAGTTGCCGCAGCAAGGCATCGCGGTCATATTCCTCGCCGCTCTGCAGAACCTGCAGGTGTTCGGCCAGTACCCGGCGTGGCATGACCCGCTGCAGCGCGGCGCCGACCGTAAGCACCACGGCGTCAACCTGGCCGGTCGCGGCGGCAGCCAGAGTCGCCAGCCGGGTGGCCTCAACTTCGGGATGCGGCAGCAGGGCTTCATAGGGACGCAACTCCCAATGGGGCAGCAGGTGGATGGCCGCGCCGGGGCCGGCGAAAAAAGCCAGGTCGGCGGCAAACCGATCGGCCTGTTTCTGATCCGGGGCCAGCACGATGAGGGGACCGGGACCGGCGCCAAGCAGCCGTGCCGCCAGAAAAGCACCGCAACTGCCCGTCAGACCATGGACTTCGGCCCGTGGCAGCGGAGTGACGGCGGCGGCAAAATCGCTGCTGAGAGGATACAGTTCGGATGTGGATGGCGCAGTGGTCATGGGCAAAAAAAGTGGGGGCACACCTGGGTGCCCCCGCTCATCGAGAATTTGGCAGTTCAGTCACGCGGTACCGCCAGCATGCGGTCCAAGGCCACCCGCGCCCGACGGGCAACATCCTCGGGCACCACGATGCGCGGAGCCAGGGTTTCCAGGCTCCGCAGGACATCTTCCAGGGTAATGTCCTTCATGGTCGGGCAACGCAGCAGGGAGTTGGGCAGAATGAATTCCTTGTCCGGATTTTCCTTGCGCAGGCGGTAAAGGATCCCCATTTCCGTGCCGAGAATAAACTTTCGCACCGGACTGTTGCGCACAAAGTCGATCATACCGCTGGTCGACGCGACATGGTCGGCCATTCGCAGGATTTGCGGACGACACTCGGGGTGAGCCAGAAACAGGGCGTCAGGGTGGGCCTCCTTGGCCGCCAGTACGTCCTCTTCCGGCAACTGGTCGTGAAAGGGGCAATAACCTTCCCAAAAATGGCATTTTTTATCCGTATGGGCGGCGATATAGCGCCCCAGGTTGCGATCCGGAACCAGAATGACTTCGTCCTCGGCCAGGGAGTTGACCACTCGCACCGCATTGGCGCTGGTACAGCAGATGTCGCTCTCGGCCTTGACGGCGGCGCTGGTGTTGACATAGCTGACCACCGGCCGCCCGGGAAGCCGGGCTTTCATGGCGCGCAACTGGTCCGCCGTCACCATGTCGGCCATGGGGCAACCGGCATCGGGCCGCGGCAGCAGAACGGTTTTTTCCGGAGCGAGAATGGCCGCGCTTTCCGCCATGAAGTGCACCCCGCACAGCACGATCACCTGCCGTTCGGTGCGCGCCGCTTCCATGGCCATGGCCAGGGAGTCTCCGGCCACATGGGCGATTTCCTGGATCTCGTCGCGCTGGTAGAAATGGGCCATGAGCAGGGCGTTGCGCTCCTCTGCCAACTGGCGAATTTGCTGTTTGAGCTGTTGCTGGTTCATGATCAGGTCTTCCTCCGGAGGATAAACGCTGTTATAAGTGGCCGAGATGATAGTGCAAAAGGCCTTATTTGTCAAACCGTTATCCCGCTCCCCGGGCTTGACAGAGGCGCCGATTCCCGCTATGGTTGACCGCTATGACAAATTTATCCATTACCACAAGGTGTTACCATGTTTAATCTTGGCCCCACGGAACTGCTGCTGATCCTGGCCCTGGCGCTGATTGTGCTGGGCCCCCGGCGTCTCCCGGAACTGGCCCGGGCTTTAGGCAAGGGCCTGGCCGAGTTCAAACGCGCCACCCGGGAAATCCACGACGATGCAACCACGGAGGTGCCGCCCGCCGCATCGGACCGGACCCTACCGAACTGCGACCAGGACCAGGGCGAGAACCGCAAAGGTGACGATTTGCCGTCCTGCGATGGCTGACCTGTCCCTCACCGGCCACCTCGAGGAACTGCGAAGACGCCTCCTGGTCTGCGCGTGCACCTGGCTGTCCGGTTTCGCCGTCTGCTATGCCTTCGCCCGGCCCCTGTTTCACATGCTGGCGGCACCGCTGCTGGCGGCCCTGCCCCGTCATCGTGAACTGGTGTTCATACACGCCACCGAGCCCTTCGTCACCTATCTCAAAGTCGCGGCCCTGGGCGGCGCGATTCTGGCACTGCCGGTGATCCTGTGGCAGGCCTGGGCCTTCGTGGTACCGGCCTTGGAAGGACGGGAGCGCCGGCATGCCCTGCCTTTCGTCCTGGCCAGTTGCTGCTGTTTCGGCCTCGGCGTGTGGTTCGGCTTCGGCTATGTTTTCCCCCAGATTTTCCGTTTCCTCATCGGTTACGGAACCGTGACCGGGGAAATCCAACCGATGCTCTCCATGGCTTCCTACCTGTCCCTGTCCTGCCAATTGCTGACCGCTTTCGGCCTGGTCTTCGAACTGCCCATCGTGGTATATTTTCTCGCCCGGATGGGGATAATCGACCATCGCTGGCTCGCCGCCCGGCGCCGCTATGCCCTGTTGGCGGCATTCATCGTTGGCGGCGTGCTGTCGCCGCCCGACATCGTTTCCCAGACCGCCCTGGCCATTCCTTTCATGGTGCTTTACGAGATCGGCATCCTGGTGGCACGGTTTCTGGTCCGCCCGCAGGACCAAACCTCGCCGCTGTGAACTGGGACAACCCGAGACAAACCAGAAGGGGTTCATGGTTGGAATGTTGAGAAAATGACACCTGCCCTGGAAATCCAACATCTGCAAAAGCGTTTCGGGACTACGGTGGCGGTGCGGGATCTGTCCCTGACCATCGCCCCGGGGGAGATTTTCGGGCTGTTGGGACCCAACGGCGCGGGCAAAAGTACCACCATCAACATGATCAGCGGCGTCTGCCGCATCGACCACGGCACGGTCAAAATCTTCGGGCACGACAACCGCCATGACTACCGCACCACGCGGCGCATCACCGGCGTCATGCACCAGGAAATCGTCACCGACAACTTTTTCACCATCGACCGGGCGCTGAAGATCCACGCCGGCTTCTACGGCGTGCCGCGCGACGAAATCTGGCGCCAATTGCTCATTGAAAGACTTGGCCTGGGACCGCATCTGCACAAACCCATGAACAAGCTTTCCGGCGGCATGAAACGGCGCTTCATGGTCGCCAAGGCCCTGATCCACAAACCGCGGCTCCTGATCCTGGACGAACCGACGGCCGGTGTCGACGTCGAATTGCGCCGCGCCCTCTGGCAGTTCGTCCGGGAAATCAACCGGGAAGGAACCACCATCCTGCTGACGACCCACTACCTGGAAGAAGCCGAGCAGATGTGCGACCGTATCGCCATCATGAACCGGGGCGACCTGGTGGCCCTGGATCGGACCAAACAGTTGCTGGCCCGCATCCAACAACGCCAGGTGATCGTGCATCTGGCAACGCCCCTGTCCAAGCCGCCCGCGGAATTGACCGATTTTGGAGCGACTCTGCGGGAAAACGGCCAAACCCTGTGCCTTGAACTGCCCAAGGAGGGCGGCATCGGCGCCCTGTTACCCAAATTGTGCGGCCTGGGCCTGCCGGTTCGCGATCTGGAAATGCCGCGGCCGGGACTGGAGGAGGTCTTCATCACCTTGACCGGCTCTCAGCAGCGGTCCGACCCCGGAGGCCGTCAATGATCGCGCCATTGCGCCAACCGCCAAGCTTCGTACCCTGGCTGCCCTTCATCACTCTGTTGAAAAAGGAGGTCCTGCGATTCCTGCGGGTTTCCTTTCAAACGCTGTTGGCGCCCATTGTCACCGCCTCATTGTATCTGTTCGTGTTCGGCGCCACCCTCGGCGAGCGCCTTTCAGTGGTTGAAGGGTTCAGTTATGCCCAGTTCGTAGTGCCCGGCCTGGTGCTCATGGGAGTCATCAGCAACAGTTTCGCCAACACCTCGTCGTCGGTGTTCATTTCCCGTTATCTCGGCAACTTCGTCGATCTGTTGGTCACACCCATCACCGGCTGGCAGTTCATCCTGGCCTATACCCTGGCGGCCATGCTGCGCGGCTTGCTGGTCGGGTCCGCCGTCTGGGGCATTTCCACCCTGTTCGTCGACCTGCCTTGGAGCCATCCCCTCGCCGCCCTGCTGATGGCGGCCATGGCCAGTTTCCTGTTCGCCCAATTCGGCCTGATTGCCGCCATCCATGCCAACACCATGGATGCCCTTTCCATGTTCAACAACTTCCTGATCCTGCCCCTCATCTACCTGGGCGGAGTCTTCTATCCCGTCTCCATTCTGCCGCCCCTGTGGGCCCGCTTGTCCCGTTTCAATCCGCTGCTGTATCTCATCGACGGCTTTCGCCAGGCCATTCTCGGCGTCGGGGATGTGCCCCTGCTGCAAGCCTTTGCCGTTACCAGCCTGCTGGCCCTGACCCTGTTCGGTTGGGCGGCATTGCTCATCGGTCGCGGCTACAAACTGCGTACCTGACCAACCCTGTCTGCCAGGGCCAGGGGGGTTATCCGGTCCGCACCTCGCTCTTTTGCCACCGCTATGTATACTGGGGATAGCTGCCGGCATGGCAGCACCGCGTCCGGCCCCGGACGCGACACCCGCCGGGGGAGGAATTGACCAACGGATACATAGGAGGGACGCATGGATCTGATGGCCGTTTACAGTCGCATGACCGCCGCCCACACCTACGTCATCGTCCGCGATATCGACGAGGGCAGCTATATGCTCATGATTGACGATGAACCCTACAGCGAAGGTGGCCAGACCTTTCTCGGCACCTTCTACGCCATCAACCAACTTATGGAAACGCTTATTGCCGCCGAAGATCTGGCAACCCTGCCCTGAGGGCGACGGGCCTCTTGCTGCAAAAGTATCATTTTTCATTAAAAATTAAAAAATTCTCTTGCATTTCCATTCTCGAGAGCGGAAAATGAGCGTCGTCTACTCTGATAGCCGTCGCTGTCGCCTCTTTTTTGCTCCTCGGGGAGTCCGGCCCGCATTCCGGGAGTCCGGCATGGATCGCACGCCCTTTGTCGCACTGCTCATCATCGCCATGGTGGTCGCCTTTTGCCTGCTGGTCAACCATGTCTGGGCTCGCCTGGCATGTTCGCCCCTGATGAGCTGTTTTTGAGCCCCGGCCTCCACCTTTCCATCCGGCCTCAATCCCCTTCCCGCCAGAGCAGTTCCTGTTTTTCCAACTCCAACATGCGATCGCGCAATTGGGCGGCCCGCTCGAACTCCAGTCCGGCGGCAGCGCGCAACATCTCCTGTCGAACGGCCTCGATGTCCCGACGCAGGGCATTGGCATCGCCGTAGGCGGTCAGTTCTTCGGCAACCTGCGGCAGTTGGACATAATCGTGCTGGGACAGATCCTCGAGGATGGAACGCAGGGACTTTTTAACCGATTGGGGGGTGATGCCATGGGTCGCGTTGAACTCCAGCTGTGCCGTCCGGCGGCGTTCCGTTTCATCGATGCAGGCGCGCATGGAGCGGGTGATCTGGTCGGCATACATGATGACACGGCCGGCCACGTTGCGCGCCGCCCGACCGCAGGTCTGGATCAGAGAACGCTCAGAGCGGAGAAAGCCCTCCTTGTCGGCATCCAAAATGGCGACCAGGGCCACCTCCGGAATATCCAGCCCCTCGCGCAACAGGTTGATGCCGACCAGCACATCGAACAGACCCTGGCGCAAATCGCGAATAATCTGCATGCGCTGCACCGTGTCGATATCCGAATGCAGATAACGCACCCGAATGCCGATCTCCGCCAGGTAGTTGGTGAGTTCCTCGGCCATGCGCTTGGTCAAGGTGGTGACCAGCACCCGTTCCTCCGCAGCCACCGCACGACGAATTTCATCGATGAGATCGTCGACCTGAACCCGGGCCGGGCGCACCTCGATGGGCGGATCGAGCAGGCCGGTGGGCCGGACGATTTGTTCCACCACCACGCCGCCGGCCTGGGTCAGCTCATACTCGGCCGGCGTGGCCGATACATAGACTGTCTGGATCCCCTTGGCTTGAAATTCCTCGAAGGTCAGGGGTCGGTTGTCCAGAGCCGAAGGCAGCCGAAAGCCGTAACGCACCAGGGTTTCCTTGCGGGACCGATCGCCGCGATACATGGCCCCCAGTTGCGATACGGTGACATGGGACTCGTCGATGAACAGCAGGGCATCGTCGGGGAAATAATCGAACAGAGTCGCGGGTGGGGTGCCCGGCGCCCGGCCGTCCAAAAAGCGCGAATAATTCTCGATGCCCTGGCAATAACCCATCTCCTCGATCATCTCGATGTCGAACAGAGTGCGTTGTTCGATGCGTTGGGCTTCCAGCAGCATGTTCTGCCCGCGGAACCAGGTGATGCGTTCGCGCAGTTCGTCCTGGATTTCACGGATGGCCCGATCCAGGGTCGGCCGCGTGGCCACGTAGTGACTGGCGGGGAAGACGGCGGTGCGCGGCAGACTATCCAGTACCTGACCGCGCAGGGGATCGATCTCCTTGATGGCTTCGATCTCGTCGCCGAAAAATTCAATCCGCAAAGCCCGTTTCTCCTCGTAGGCCGGGAAGATCTCCACCGTATCGCCGCGCACCCGAAATGTGCCGCGATGGAAATCCACATCGTTGCGGGTGTACTGGATTTCCACCAGGCGCCGCAACAGGTCGTTGCGTCCCAGTTCCATCCCGGTTTCCAGGGATATGAGCATGCCGTAATAGGCTTCGGGCGAACCGAGACCGTAGATGCATGAAACGGATGCCACGATGAGCACATCGCGGCGGCACAACAGGCTGCGGGTGGCGCTGTGACGCAGCTTGTCGATTTCCTCATTGATGGCCGAATCCTTCTCGATGAAGGTATCCGTACTCGGCACGTAGGCTTCCGGTTGATAGTAATCGTAATAGGATACAAAGTATTCGACGGCGTTGTCGGGAAACAGTTCCTTGAATTCACCATACAACTGCGCAGCCAGGGTCTTGTTGTGAGCCAGTACCAAGGTTGGCCGCTGCACCTGTGCCACCACGTTGGCCATGGTGAAGGTTTTGCCGGAACCGGTCACGCCCAGCAGTACCTGATGGGAATCCCCCCGCCCCAAGCCGTCCACCAGTTCGGCAATGGCCTGCGGTTGATCCCCCTGAGGCTGATAAGTGGATTTGAGTACGAATCGGGCCATGCAGCCACCTTATCCCGAAATGCCCGTCAGAAACAAGACCGGTGACCCTAAGGATACTCGTAACCATTCAGCATCGTGGAGCAGAGGCTCGCCCCAGTCCGAGGGCCGCATGAACCCATGCAAGGGACTTGATGGTTGCCATCCGGGTGCCAGTCACCCTCGAAAAGTTGCCCCGAGCCCTGTGCTGAACCGTTATGGATACTCAATGATGACGACCTCTATGTGAAATCCTGGAATTTGCGCGAGGGCCTGGAAAATGGCCCAGGTTGCTATACACTTCAAAAGTTACTTAGAATTTCATTCAGAAAGGAATTTTCATGCACAACATGCTGGAGACCATCGCCGCCAACCCCTCCCTGCGGATTTTACGGCGAGCCCTGGAAATTGCCGGCCTGGAGGAACGCTTGACCATGACCGGGCCGCACACCTTTTTCGCGCCTTCCGATGCCGCCTTCGATCGTCTCAACCTGGAGGAGTTGCTGGTCGACCGACCCCGGTTGACGGAGATCCTGCGCTATCACCTGGTTTCGGAACAACGCCATACCCGCGAGTTGGATGTGGTCATCGTCGATACCCTGCTCACCGAACAGGGCAAAAGCCTGTCCGTCTATTTCGACGAAAACAACGTCATGATCGATAATGCGCACATCGTCGAAGGGAACATTGAATGCACCAACGGCCTAATCCATATCATCGACAACGTGTTTCTGCCGCAGCATTCCGGCTGGTATGAAACCCTGGCCTGAAAAACAGCCCAAAACGGAAAAAGGCGGCCTGAAGGCCGCCTTTTTCCGTTGATTACTATCTGAAAAAACTCAGTGCTCGGCAACACCGGACTAACGGCCGAGGGTTTTGAGTTTTTCCCGAGCCTGCTTGGTCTCCTCGGCCATGGGAAAGGTATCGACCAGCTTCTGCAAAAGGACACGAGCGCTCTGCCGATCGCCTAGGGCATCGAAGGATAAGCCCTGCTTATAAAGCGCGGAAGCGGCGCGCGGATGTTCGCCATGCTTCTGGATCACATCCTGGTACTGCAGAATGGCCTGCTCGTATTGCTTCTGGACAAAATAGGATTCCCCAATCCAGAAGGCCGCGTCCGGAGCCAGAGCATGGCCGGGGTGCTTCTGCAGGAAATCCTGTAGTTGCCGGCGTCCCTCCATCGGCTTTCCCTGTTTCCGGATCAGGTCCACCCCCTGCAGGTAAAAGGCCTCCGGCTGCTGAGGCGGCACGATGCCGGTGGTCGGGGCAGCCGTTGCTGCCGGGGCACCTCCCTGACGTTCCAGGGCTGCAATTTTCAGCCCCAGATCGTCTCGCACCAGGGCCAGTTCGTCGCGCAGTTCGCGGCCATCCCGGTTGAGATCTTCAAACCGGCCGCCGAGGGTCTGCATCTCCATGCGCAGGCTGTCCAGCCCGGCCTGCTGCTCGGCCTGGCGGCGGGCGAAATCGTCCAGGCGCTGCTGCATCTCCCCGCTCCGTTCATTCTGCTGGGCAACCAGGCTGCGCTCGGTGGCGGCCAGGCGCCGTTTCATTTCGTCCAGATCCCGCTCCACGGCCAATTGCCGCTGGGAGGGAATACAACCGGCCAGTATGGCCATCAGAGCCAGGCCGGGAAGGGCGACTTTAACGATTTTCACGGCAGCATGTCCTTGTAAAGACGGCAGGGCCGGTACGTCTGTTACCGGCCCTGCCTTGGGGTGCATGGATGGGAAATTAGCGGGTCACGAACTCGGCGCGGCGATTCAGGGCATAAGCCGCTTCGGTCCGGGCCGGATCCAGGGGCCGCTCTTCGCCATAGGAGATGACGCTCAGGCGATCGGCGGGAACGCCGAGGGACACCAGATAGTTCTTGGCGGCCAGGGCACGCCGCTCGCCCAGGGCCAGGTTGTATTCATCGGAACCGCGTTCATCGCAGTGCCCTTCGATCTGTACCTTGGCGGCGGGGTTGGCTTTAATCCAAGTGGCGTTATTGGCCAGAATCGCCTGGGCTTCGGCGGACAGGTCAAAACGATCGAAGCCGAAGTGGATGCGCTCCAGGGTTGCGACCTGAGCGGCGGCGGCAGCCTGATCGGCGGCGGCGCTTTCGTCCACGGCCGCCACGCCATAGCCGGGGCCCATGGCCTGCTCGGTCACGGGCATGGTCTCGGCAACAGCCGGCGCCGCAGCGGCAGCCGGGGCGGCCGTTTCATCGGGCTTGACCCGGCAGGCTGCGCAGCCGGAAGCCAGCAGAGCCACCAAGGCCAGCAAAACAAACCACTGTGCACGGAAGCCTTTAAATCCTTTTTTCATGTTTGCCACTCCTTTTTTGATGTGCGTTACCAACGGTTGACAACATTGCAAAAACCCGGCCCCGATAGGCAGCGAAAAGAAGCAGCGGCGGGGGAAAGCCGTGCCGACCCGATCCTGCTTCAGGGAGGTGGACTGGCATCATTATACTGAAGGCTTGGAAAAAAACAACCGCTTACCCCTTGCCCGGTGGCCCTGCCGCCCCCTCACGACAGGCCGCCTGCGGCATCGGACCGAGCTGGGGCCTTGTTACCAGGGCCCGGACCAGGCCGGATGCTGGCAACTGCCGCCGCCCGCCGAAATGCGCCGGTTTCCGGTGCCGTCCGCGCGCATGATGTAAATGGCGTTGCTGCCCCCCTGGTCGGAGGAATAGACCAGAAAGCGTCCGTCCGGACTCCAGCGCGGATGCTCCTTGGTGCCGGGGCCGAAGGTAAGACGCCGTTCATCGCTGCCATCGGGCTTGATGGTGTAGATATCGAACTGGCTGCCTTCCATGCGACTGAAAGCGATGCGATCGCCGTCGGGACTCCAGGCGGGCGTGGCATTGTAGCGTCCGTTCAGGGTCAGACGGCGCGGCGCACCGCCGCCGACCCCGACGATAAATATGTGGGGATTGCCCAGGCGATCGGAGACAAAGGCGATCTGATCCCCCTTCGGACTCCAACTGGCATCGACATCGATCCCCCAGTGATCGGTCAGACGCCGCCCCAGGCTGCCGTCCGTGCCGAGCAGAAACAACTCTGGATTCCCGACATGGGAGAGCGTGGCGGCCACCTGGCGGCCGTCGGGACTGTAGCGCCCGCTGATATTGAGGCCGGGGCGCGCGGAAAGGGGGACTTCCCGGCCGGAAGCAATGTCCTTGCGGTACAGATCGGGATTTCCGGCCTTGTAGGAGGTGAACAGCAACTCCCGGCCCCCCGGAGCGAAATCGGGGTTCAGGACGATGCCGCGATGGTTGGTCAACCGCACCGCATTGTGGCCGTCGACCTCCATCAGATAGAGTTCCTTGTGGCCGCTGGCATTGCTGATATAGGCGATGCGGCTGTCGAAAGGCCCGGCCTTGCCGGTCAGATCCTTGAGTACCTGGTCGACAAAGCGGTGGGTCATGCGCCGCAGATCCTGGCGGGTCCCGACAAAACGGCGACCGGTCAGCATGCGCCGGTTGACGACATCGAACAACCGCGCCTCCAGGATCAGTTGGCCGCCTTCCATGCGATAGGCGCCCTTGATGACCACTTCGCTGCCGAGCAACTGCCACTGGTTGAAGTCCACCTCGGCGCTGTTCAGCCCCAGGCGCTGGGCGTCGCTGAGGAAGGCCGCCGGATCGACAAAACTGAACAGTCCGGTCAGTTCCAGATCGAAGGTCAGCACTTCGTTGATTTCGCGAGCGATGTCGGCCGCCACGGGGCCGCCCTGGGGCAGAAAGGAGGTCAGGGCCAGGGAGATGGTCTGCTGGCCGGGAGCGCGGATTTCGATGGGGGCCGCCACCGCCGGGGCCGAAACGGCGCACAGGGTCAGGAGGGCGAACAGCAAATAGCGCATGAGGTCACTCCATCAGGTCCTTGAGGTTGAAAATTACCGGGATGTCCAGACGCTGGCCGGGCTGAAAGGGCAGTTCCCGGGACTTGAGGATGGCACGTCGCACCGACTCGTCAAAGGTCGCATCGCCCGAATCCTCCAGGAACCGGTAGTCGATCAGTCTGCCTTGCGCATCATAACTGACCCGCACCTGGGCTTCGAGATCGCGCCGCAGCACCTGATATCTGCCCAGGCTCCAGTTGGATTTCAGCAATTCCTGCAGCCACAGGGCCTGGCTGACGCCGGTCTGATTGCCGGTACCATCCGGCATCCCCAGAGGCGCGTCGCTGCGTCCGGTACCCGCCAGCCCGGCGATGCGCTCGGCCACCGCCGCCCGCTCCTGGTCGCGCCGCAGGCGCTCCATGGTCTGCTGCAGATGTTTCTGATCCGCGGCGGCATCGCCCTTGGCGGGGGCCGAGGTTTCCTTGGTCTTGGCCGGGGCCTCCTTGACCGGGGCGGTCCGGGAGACGGTTGGTTGTGGTTTCAAAGCCGGCGCCGCGGTTTTCACCGGAGCCGGTTCCGGCTGGGGCTGAGTAGAGGGTGGCTTTGGCGGAGTCGGTCTGGCCTGCCTGACGCCGCCGCCATCGGGCCGCCCCGCCTGGGGATTGGCCACCGGCAACTGGCTGAGATCGACATAATAGATCGGCGGCCGTTCCACTTCCGGCCGCGGCATGAGGCGGCCGGAAAACAAAATGGCCAGCCCCACGTGCAGGCCGACGGACAGCAGCAGCAGGTTGCTGAAGCGCGGTTCGGGGCGAAAGAATTGGCGCGGGAAATGGGGAGCGGGATCAACCATGAGGTTCCTTCCGACGCCGTCGGCGCCGGCTAGCGGCGCCGGCCGTCGGTTTCGGGAAGTTGGGAAACCATGCCCAGCTTTTCGATGCCGGCGCCCTTGATGGCGGCCATGACCTGCACCACCCGCCCGTAGGGCACATTGCGGTCCGCTTCGAGAAACACTTCCTGCTCTTCGCGACCAAGCATGATCTGCTGCAGCACCGGCATCAGTTTGTCCGGACTCGGCACCTGGGTATCGCCGATGCTGATGGCGCCGTCCTGCTGCACGGTGACCACCAGCGGTTCCTTGGCGGCCTGCAGGCCGGGCGAATCCGCCACCTCGGGCAACTTGACCTCGACCCCCTGAGTCAGCATGGGCGCGGTCACCATGAAGATGATCAGCAGCACCAGGGCCACATCCACCAGCGGGGTGACATTGATCTGAGCCAGGGTGCTGCCCGGCTTGCGGTTACGCTGCCCGATCTCCATCAGGGCCTCCGCAGCATGCGATCGACGATGTTCAGGAACTCCTGGCAGAAGTTGTCCATTTCACCGATCAACACGTTGACCTTGTTGAGGAAATGGTTGTAGGCCATGACCGCCGGGATGGCCGCCACCAAGCCGATGGCGGTGGTCACCAGGGCCTCGGAGATGCCCGGCGCCACTACCGCCAGGGAGGCGCTGCCGGTTTTACCGATGCTGTGAAAGGCGCTCATCAGCCCCCAGACGGTGCCGAACAGGCCGATGAAGGGCGCCGTGGAACTGGTGGTGGCCAAAAAGGTGAGATACTTTTCCAGCCGCGCGGTTTCCTGCGTGGTGGCGCGTCGCAGGGCCCGGGCGACGTTCTCCGCCTTGCCCAACTCCGCCGTCAGCACCGGCCCCTCGTCACCGTTGCGGGTGCGCTGGTCGCGCTGCAGTTCCTGATAGCCGTCGCGAAACAGCACCGCCAGAGGGGAGCCCGGGTAATGCTTCAGGCCCTGACTGATGGCATCGAACCGCCGCTTGTTCCAGAAGAACTGCAGAAACGCTTCCGAGTCCCGGGTCGCCCGACGGATGACCCGCACCTTGTAGAAGATGATGGCCCAGGATACGACGGAAAAATAAACTAGCAAGAGCAGGACCAGCTTGACCACCAGTCCAACGCTCGTAATCATTTCCAAAACGGCACCTCCCTGTTTATGCGACGGAAATTACCCGGCGATTATCATTTATCGGCGATTGCAAGTCAACCGTCTTGGCGCAGCGCAACGGACCGCGTCCGGCACCGGGCAGGGAAGAAAAGTAATTCCGCAGGGAAACCATAATGCAGCGCTGGAATCAGAAACTCGCGCCGTCAACGGCCGCCGGGCACGCCGGCCGGATCGCTGTCGGCCTCCGGCTCTCCCGGCAGAGGGGGCGGGTATTCGACCATGGCATAGGCCGAATGGTTGTGGATCGACTCAAAGTTCTCGCATTCCACCCGGAACCAGACGATCTCCTCGATGGATTTGAGCTTTTCCGTGACCGCCCGCACGATATCCTCGACGAACATGGGGTTGTCGTAGGCCTGCTCGGTCACCGCCTTTTCGTCCTCGCGTTTGAGGAGCGAATATACCGGGGCGCTGCCGCAGGCCTCCACCCAGCTGATAAGGTCCTCGATCCAAAGGAACTTGCGCATGCGGACCTCGACCCGCACGGCGCTGCGCTGATTGTGGGCGCCGCGCTCGCTGATCTCCCGGGAACAGGGACACAGAGCGGTGACCGGCACCTCGATGGCGAGAACGAAATCCCGCCGTTGGGCCAGGGTGCCGCGCAGCCGGCAACGGTATTCCATCAGGCTGCGGGCCCGGGATACGGGCGCTTCCTTCTCGATGAAATAGGGAAATTCCAGCTCGATGTGGGCACAGGTCGCCTCCAGGCGATCCTTCATCTCCTGCAGGATGCTGCCCATGTTGCGGATGGTGATTTCGCCGCGGTACTGGTTGAGGATCTCGATGAAGCGGCTCATGTGGGTGCCCTTGAAATGATGGGGCAGATCCACGTACATGTTGATGCGCGCTACAGTATGCTGCTCGACCTTGCTCTTGTCCATGACCACGATGGGGTAATGGATGTCCTTGACCCCGACCTGGTCAATGGCGATGTTGCGGGTATCCCGCTCCATCTGCATGTCCCGCATGTCGCTCATGAGCGTCTCCCCCCGGCATAGGGCACGGGATCTTCGATCCCGACCTCGGCAAAGCCTTTGAGACGCAGTTGGCAGGAATCGCAGGCGCCACAGGCCAGACCTTCCGGCGTCGGGTCGTAGCAGGAATGGGTCAGGGCGTAGTCTACGCCCAGCTCGAGCCCGCGGCGGATGATTTGGGCCTTGGTCAGATGCAGCAGCGGGGCATGAATGCGAAACCGGTCGTGGCCTTCGACCCCGGCCCGGGTCGCCAGGTTGGCCAGGTTTTCGAAAGCGGCGATGAATTCCGGCCGGCAATCGGGATAACCGGAATAATCCAGGGCATTGACGCCGATGAAGATGTCGAAGGCGCCCAGCACCTCGGCCCAGCCCAGGGCCAGGGACAGGAAGATGGTATTGCGGGCCGGCACATAGGTGACGGGAATCCGGTCATCCAGTTCACGTCCCTTGGGAACCTCCATATCCGCCGTCAGGGCGCTGCCGCCGAACTGGCGCAGGTCGATATCCAGCACCAGGTGCTCGGCGGCGCCGATGCGCGGCGCATACTCTCGGGCCTTGGCCAACTCCAGGGTATGGCGTTGGCCATAGGAAAAGCTCAGGGCATAGGGCGCGAACCCCGCCGCCCGGGCCTCGGCCAGGCAGGTGGTCGAATCCAGCCCACCGCTATATAGAACCACTGCTTGCTTGCTCATCCGCACCTCTTTTTCGACCGGCCGAGCCGACCGATTTTCAATGAACTTCGTAAAAATCGCCCGTGCCCAGGCGATGAACCTTCATCAGATTGGTGGTGCCGTGGGCGGCCACGGGACTGCCCATGGTAATCACCACCAGATCGCCCTTCTGCAATACCCCGGCCGCCAGCACCGCTTCTTCCAGGGAGTGAATCTGCGACTCCGTATCGCCGGCAAAATCGACCCGGATGGAGCGTATTCCCGAATAGAGGGCCAATCGCCGCCGCACCGAACGGGACGGCGTCACTGCGTAGACGGGAATGCCCGGCCGAAAGCGGGATACCATGGCCGCCGTCGAACCGGTCTGGGTAAAGGCGAGGATGGCGGCCGCGCCGATGATCTCCGCCGTGCGGCAGGCCGCTTCGCCGATGGCGTCGGCCAGGCTGCGCGGCCCGTCGGTGGCAAAAAAGGTATTGAACAGTTGTCCCCGCAAAGCCGGATCGCTCTCGACGCTGTGTGCCACCCGATCCATCATGGCCACGGCCGCGGCCGGATATCGCCCCACCGCCGTTTCGCCGGAGAGCATCACGGCATCGGTGCCATCCAGAATGGCATTGGCCACGTCGGAGGTTTCGGCCCGGGTCGGCCGGGGATTGACAATCATGCTCTCCAGCATCTGGGTGGCGGTGATGACCGGTTTGCCGGCCGCCTGGCATTGCCGAATGATCCGCTTCTGGATCAGCGGCACCTGTTCCGGGCTGACCTCCACGCCCAAATCGCCACGGGCCACCATGATGCCATCGGCAGCTTCGAGAATGGCCGCAAAATCCTCCACCGCCTGGGGCTTTTCGATTTTGGCAATGACCGGCAGAGCGGCGCCGGCATCAAGCAGCAACTGCTTCAATTCCAGGACATCCGCCGCCCTCCGGACAAAGGAGAGGGCCAGGTAATCCACGCCCTCCCGAACACAGAACAGGGCATCTTCCCGATCCTGCTCGGTAATGGCCGGGGCCGCCTGTCCGCCTCCCGGCAGATTGACCCCCTTGCGGTCCCGCAGCAGGCCGCCGACAAGAACGCGGCATCGAACCTGCCCGGCCTGCACCGCCTCGACCTCCAATTCCAGCAGACCGTCATCCAGAAGGATGCGGGCTCCGACTGTCGCCTCGTCGGACAGGTGCGGATAGCGCACCGGCACCACATCCTCCTCGCCGACGACCTCGGCGGTGGTCAGCACCACGGTCTGCCCCGAGGTCAGCAGCAATTCGCCGCCCCGCAGGGTGCCGACGCGGATCTTCGGTCCCTGCAAATCCCCGAGAATGGCCAACGGCAGTTGCCGCTCGCGGCTGAGATCGCGAAGGCGTTGGATCACCACGGCCTTGTCCTGGCGGTTGCCGTGGGAGAAATTGAGCCGGAAGACCTCCGCCCCGGCCTGCAGCAGGGCCGCCAACTGTTCCCGGCTCTCACAGGAAGGGCCTACGGTGGCGATGATCTTGGTATGACGGAACATGCGAACCTCCGCAGCCGTGATCGGGGGAAATCCTCAGGCCGGTCCAAGAAGAGCCGCCCGGATAAAATCCGCAACGGCAAAGACCCTGTCCATGGCGGTCCAGGGTCCCCGATCCCATCGTTGCAAGATATGAAACTTCGGCGCAGCAGGGCACCGGTCAGTGATGAAAACGTCCGAGGCGCTCGGTATGGGCCCGACTGGGGCTCTTATGACAACGGAAACAAGGCTCATCCACCAGCTTCTGCTGCTGGATGGGCGCCTCTTCCGCCGGCAGCACGGAGGTTTCCCGCTGCCAATGGTAGCGCCCCGTTTCATCGCCCAGGATCACCGGGCTGACGGTCACCTGCCAGTTGGCGGAGATGGGCAGGGTATGGCACTGATCGCAACCCCCGGGAGGCGGGATGGCTTTCCAGGTGGTGAACATGGCGCAGCCGAGTATCACGGCCGCGGCCGGCAGCAGAATCCACAGCCATTTTCGCATGCAAAGCTCCATCCTTGCGGTGTTACCGATAACATCAGGAATACCAGGACTATAACACAGGACCCGTGGCAGGCCAATGTGAAATACCCCTGGAGTCCATCAGAAAACCCCCAGGATTGGCAAGGAGCGAAAAATCGTCACGGGAGCCTGAAAAAATTTTTGCTTGTGCTATTCTAGGTTCCGAGCGGCCAAAATGGTGCGAGCCACCTGAAATGCCGGCGCCAAAGGTGTGGTCAGGGCCGACCACCATAGCCACAAAATAGAACAGTCACTTAAATTTTGTTACAAAGAGAGCCAAACTTGAACATTCGGACAGAGGAGATATGGCTCAATCGGGCGCTTCATCCTCATTAAGCAGGGTAACGCGCAGAGCATTGCTGGCCGAGAAGACGCTGGCACTGTATTTGCGTACGAGTAGAACAGCTGTTTATTTGCTCCATCCGAACCACCGGTGCAGACTTTTCGGGTTTCTCTCCAGGAAAAGAAACCTTTGGGATCATGACCATTTTTAAAGTTTGATTTTTTCGAAAGCTGTTGCATCAGCCTGATGCTGTCAGCACAAATGGGGTGGATAAGGCAGCCTGCCAGTTCTTTGCCAATCAACCTGTTCCCCGGCCGCGCCGCAGGGTCTCCACCGGGTAGGAGATTCACCGGCACCGAGCGGCACCGCAATGCGGCTGTAATGTGTGGTTACAGTTGGGGAGCGGGCGACTTGCCGAAAAGTCTATCGGCGCAGCACATGCTGCGAACGAGGATAGTATGGGGGCGAGTCGCATGTAACGCGCGACGATCATCGGGATCGGGGCGCGATGTAATCCACGGCAGGCGCATATGTGGCATTCCCTGGCTCGCCAGGGAGTAAACTTCGTTGTTCAACAACGGATTAAAAGGGAGGAAGATTCGATGACACCTGCACTTCTGGTCATGATCAGCATGATGTGGATTCCCCTGGGCATGCTTTTCCTGGGTCAGGGCGACGCCAAATCGAGCGGCTTTGTTACCGGCCTGGCCGGCATCCTGACGCTCATCGGCGCGTTTTACCAGGCGGCCCAGGCCGACCTGCTGACCGCTTCGGCCCTGTTCGTATTCGGCATGCTCTACCTGCAAGTTTCCCATGCCCTGCTGGCCGGCGTTTCGGATATGCGCACCGTCGGCTGGGGCGCGGCCGTGGTCGGCCTCGTCTGTCTGCTCATTGCCCTGATCATCGGCAGCGGCTATCTGTTCTTCATGTTCATCACCTTCGTCATCCTGTGCCTGGCCGTGTTCCTCAACTGCTACGGCAAACTGTCCGGCAAAATTGTCGGCTGGATGCTGATCATCCTGGCTCTGATCTGCCTCATCTACCCCGGCTATGCCCTGATGGGCCACTTCGGTGGGCTGCCCTTCTGATTCCGGGTCTGATTTGTTGATGCAAAAACCCCGTCTCCTTGGAGGAGGCGGGGTTTTTTAATGGATCAAACCAGCGAAAAATTTTGGCCTATGGGCATTACAGCCTTATCACCCCTCCGGCCCAGGTAAAGCCGGCACCAAAGGTGACCAGGCCGACCAGGGAGCCGGGACCGATGCGCCCGTCCCGGCGGGCCTCGTCAAACGCGATGGGGATGGACGCCGCCGAGGTATTGCCGTAACGATCGACATTGACGTAGGTCTGAGCCTCCGTGAGGCTCAGGCGCTTGCCCAAGGCTTCGATGATGCGCAGATTGGCCTGATGGGATATGACCAGGTCCAGATCCTTCACCGCCAGGTCGGCCCGCTTGAGGGCCTCCTTCATGGCCCGGCTCATGGCCACCACCGCGTGCCGGAACACCTCGCGGCCTTCCATGCGCAGAGTGTGAAGCTTTTCTGAAACATTTTCCACCGTCGGCGGGTTGATGCAGCCGCAGCCGGGGTTGTACAGCAGATCGCTGTAGGTGCCGTCGCTGCCCAGGAAGGTCGACAGGATTCCGGCCTCATCCGTGGAGGGGCCGAGCACCACGGCCCCGGCGCCGTCGCCAAACAGCACGCAGGTATTGCGATCCTCCCAGTTGACCATGGAAGTGAGGATTTCGCCGCCCACCACCAGGGCATGGCGATAGGTGCCGGTGCGAATCAGGCTGTCGGCCAACTGCAGAGCGTACAGGAACCCGGAGCAGGCCGCGGATACGTCAAAGGCCGCCGCGTTGTCCGCCCCGATAAGGCGCTGGATGAAACAGGCCGTGGCGGGAAATTTCATGTCGCCGGTGACCGTGGCCAGGATGATGACGTCGATATCCTCGCTCTTCAGTCCGGCATCCTGGATGGCGATCCGGCTCGCCTCGGCGGCCAGGTGCGACAGGGGTGTGCCCGGCTCGACGATGTGCCGCTCACGAATGCCGGAGCGTTCCAGTATCCATTCGTCGGTGGTATCGACGATTTTTTCCAGATCGGCATTGGTCAGGATGCGCTCGGGAACGTATCGGCCGCTGCCAAGGATTTTGCTGCGCGTGATGTCGTTCATGCTGGCCACCTCATAGGTCATTTTGAATGCAAACTCGCTGAAAATAACATGTTTGTCCCCGCTCCTCAAGGGAAAGATCCCCCTGCGTCGACACAGCCCGCAAACCGGAAACGTTTCAGCCCATGGCGTCCTTCCAGGCCAACAGCCCGTGCATAATCATCTCGATGGCAAAGGTACCCACCACCAGGGCCGTGATGCGGCCGGCGATGTCGATGTAGCGTTGGACGATTTCCTCATTGCGCTGGCGCACGAAATCATGCAGCCGCTTCAACAGCATCATCACCGTGACACTGAGGGTGACCGTGGCCAGGATGGCCAGCACGGCCCGCAACGGAGTCAGGCGCTGGCCGATGACGATGCAGGCGCCGATGGTGCCGGGACCGATCATCAGCGGCATGGCGATGGCCCCGGCGATGTACCGCGACTCGCCGCGCAGACCCTGGATGGCGGCGTTGCCTTCGAACACGAAACGCAGGCCAATGAGCAGAAAAACCACCCCGCCGAAAACTTGGAAAGAAGCGAATTCCGCCTGCAACACCTCGCGAAACAGCATATCCCCGAGCAGGGCGGCCACGGCAAACACCGCGGAACTGATCAAGCCGGCCCGGACCACCACCCGGGCAAAGGTCGCCGCCGGCAGTTTTTCGAACACGTCGAGCAGATACACCACCAGCAAAAAGGGATTCAACAGCATGAACAGCAGGGCCGCGGCACTGAAAAATTCAGTCATGACTCCTTCCCCGGCAAAGACGGAATAGTGTCTCTGCCCGAAAAAACGCGGATTCGGTACGTTTCATTCAGACCAGGTACGAACAGCAATAGTCCACGACCACCGGCACCCGCAGGGAAAACTTGGCACCCGCCGGAACTTCGAACTGCTGTCCGGCCGCAAACGTCTGCCAGCTTTTGCCGCCCGGCAGCAATACGTCCATTTCGCCGGCCAGAATTTCCATGATCTCCGCCGCCTCCGTACCAAATTCGTACTCGCCGGGCAGCATGATGCCCAGGGTCTTTTTGGATCCGTCGGCAAACAGCACGCTGCGGCTGGTGACTTTGCCGTCAAAATAGATATTGGCCTTCTTGACCACCGTTACATTGTTGAATTCCGTCATGTCGATCCCTTTCCTGATGTGGATGCAGTGGCATTATGAACGAATCAGTCTCATCATCCATGGGCGGGAAAGGAATGTCAAAGGACTTTTTCCCGACGGCGGTGAATGCCCGCCACCTTGCCGGACGTTGACAAACGGCTCCGTCGTGTAAGATTGACAGAACAGGGGGACGCCTCTCAGACGGCAGGGCAGGCGTCCTCCATTCATCATCCTTTTGGAGGGTTCGGAATGAAAGAATGGCTGCTCGACCTGTTGATCTGCCCTGCCTGCCTGCCCGCCGAGCACTCGTTACGGGCTCGGGTTGATGACCGGCAGCGAGACGACATCCTGGAAGGCCGGCTGACCTGCTCTGCCTGCGGCGCCCATTATCCCATTTGCTCGGGCATCGCCTTTCTTGAACCGCACCGATCAGGGCCGCGGCCGGAATCCAAGTACGAAACCGCGTCGGTGCTGTCCTCCTATCTGTGGAGTCATTACGGGGATCTGTTGCCGGATCCGGAAGCTTCGGACGCCTACCGCGCCTGGGCCGAGTTGCTGCGGGATAGTTGCGGTACGGGCCTCGACCTGGGATCGGCCGTCGGCCGCATGAGCTTTGAAATGTCCCGGTTTTGCGAACGGGTGGTGGGTATCGACAACTCCGTGGCCTTCATCCGCACCGCCCGGGAGTTGCTGCAAACCGGCCGCAAAACCTTCGACCTGCGCCTGGAAGGCCTCCTGACAGAACCCGTCACCGTGATTCTGCCCGAAACCTGGTCACGGGAAGGAGTGGAATTCATCGTCGGCGACGCCCTGGCCCTGCCGTTTCGCGGTGCCGGCTTCGCCAGCCTGGCATCCCTCAATCTCATCGACAAGGTTCCCCTGCCCCTGCAACACCTGCGGGAAATGAACCGGGTGGCGCGGGCCGAGGGGGCGCAACTGCTCCTCTCCGACCCCTTTTCCTGGTCCACCGACGCGGCGTCCGAAGCGGATTGGCTGGGGGGCAAACCGGCAGCGCCCTATGCCGGCCGAGGTCTGGACAATGTGTGCGAATTGTTGGCGGGTCGGGACCAACATCTGCAACCCGCCTGGCGCATCGCCGGGCAGGGCCACGTATGGTGGAAAATCCGCACCCACAGCAACCATTTCGAGTTGATTCGCAGTTGCTATGTCAAGGCCGGCCGCTGAGGCCGCAAGCCTCGCCGCCTCGGCCCACCAGGGAAAGGACCCGGCATGAAACGAAACACCGTCTGTCGTCTCTGTTCCTCCTGTTGTCCGGTGGAAGTCGAGGTGTCCGACAACCGCCTGCTGGCGGCACGACGCCGATCCCCGCTCCCGCCGGAGCAGCAGTGGCCCTGCCCGAAACTGGCGGCGGCGGCCCGCATCACCCATGCCCCCGAGCGCCTGCGGCGTCCCCTGCTGCGGGCCGGGGGCCGTCGGGACGGAACCTGGCGGGAGGTCGACTGGAACGAGGCTCTGGATTGGGTTGCGGAGCGGTTCCGGCATTTCCGGTCCCGACATGGCGCCGAATCCGTCTGCTGGCTGCGTGGCATGGCGGCGGACTGGGGTGCCCCCTGGGATTATGTCAACCGGTTGATGAATGCCTTCGGCTCGCCCAACACCATCGGCAACGGCTCGGTCTGCCATGTGGCGCGGGAGATGGCCCACACCTATACCTACGGGGCCATGACCCTGCCCCAGGCGCGGGACGCGCGCTGCATCCTGGTCTGGGGCAAAAACGACATGAACACCAACCCGCCGGCTTGCGACGCCATCCTCGAAGCCTGCCGGCAGGGCACCAAACTCATTGTGGTCGATCCGGTGCGCACCGGCCTGGCGGAGCGTGCCGATCTCTGGCTGCCAATCAAGCCCGGCCACGACGGTTTGCTGGCCATGGCCATGATCCACGAGATCCTGGCTAACGACCTGCACGATGCCGCCTTCGTGCGCGACTGGACCTTGGGTCTGGAGGACTTGCGCCGTACCGCCGCGTCCTTCACTCCGGAGGCGGTCGCCGAGGCACTGTGGCTGCGGGCCGAGGACATCCGCGCCGCGGCCCGCATGTACGCCACCACCGCCCCGGCCTGCATCATCGACGGCAACGGCCTGGACATGCAGCTGCAGGTCTTCCAGGACACCCGCGCCGTGTGCCTGCTGCGCGCCCTGACCGGCAATCTCGACCGACCCGGCGGCGACCTGTTGCCGCAACCCGTCCCGACCCGCAACCTGCAACTGCGGGAGCGCCTGCCGGCGGAGCGGGCGCCCATAACCAGCGCCTACCCGCTGTTCAACCGCTTTCACTCCAACTGGGGTCTGCATGCCCAATCCTGCATCCCGGACGCAATCCTCGACGGCCGCCCCTATCCGGTGCGCATGCTGGTGGTGCAGTCGGGCAATCCCGCCGTGACCATGGCCGATTCCGGTCGGGTACGCGAGGCCCTGGCCAAGGTCCAATGCCTGGTCGTCATCGACCCGTTTTTGACCCGCACGGCCGCCTTCGCCGACGTGGTGCTGCCGGCCTGCGGCTGCTTTGAAAAAACCCAGCTCAACCGTGCCGCCCTACGCCACAACCGTGTGGTGCTGCAGGATCAGATCCTGCCGCCCATCGGCGACAGCCGCCCCGATTGGTGGATTATCTTCGAACTGGCCCGGCGCCTGGGCCTGGAACGGGAGTTCCCCTGGACAACCGTGGAAGAAGCCATCGACGAACAACTGCAACCGGCCGGCATCACCGTTGCCGACCTGCGCCGTCATCCGGAAGGCCTCAGCGTCGCCGAGACGGCCTTTCAGAAATTTCTGCAGCGGGGTTTTGCCACCCCGTCCGGCAAGGTGGAGCTCTTTTCCGCCCGCCTGGCTGAAGCCGGGCATGCGGGCGTTCCCTACGACGATGGCTGGCCGGCGGATCCCATCGGCTTCGCCGATCAGGCGGCGGAACTGCCCTGGATCGGCATCAGCGGTCCCCGCTCCGGTCGTTTCACCCATTCCCAGTTTCACCGCATCCCCGACCTGCTGAACGACGAGCCGGAAGGCCGGGTGGACATCCATCCCCAGGATGCCGTGCAACAGTGCATTGTCGACGGCGACCTGCTGCGGATCAGCACTCCAAGGGGCGAGCTACGGCTCAAAGCTCGCATCTGGGACGGCGTGCCGGTCGGCGCCCTGCTCATCGGCTGGGGCTGGGGGGAAACGGACCCGGCGGGCAATCTCAACGATCTGACCGACGATCATCGGCGCAACGCCGTCACGGCCACCCCTTCGAGCCGGACCTTTTATTGCCGCATGGAAAAAGTGCTGCCGTCGCCGCCGGCTTGACCCAGCTCCACCCAACCGCGTTGGATTTTCACTCCACGGTCAGAAACTTGCGCAGCGGCAGCAGTTGCAGAAAGAAGGGAATGCTGTAGGTGGCGGCGAAGGTCGCTTCCACCGGTCCGAAAAACTGGCTGCTGAAGGCCAGGATGAGGATGTAGTTGGGGAACACGGTGCAGACCATGGCGGTGGTGCGGAAGGGGGGAGCCTGACGCCGAAAGACCAGCAAGCCGAGGGCCATGATCACGGCAGTCAGCAGGCAGCCGGCCAGCCAGGCCTCCAGGGCCAGGCCCGGATTGTCGCGGAAATAGCCGGAGTAGCGGGAAAAAACACCGACATTGGTGACGGCGATGGAGAGCATGGACAGGGGCAGGGTGCGACCGCTCAACCAGCGCGTCGGCCCCGGCAGCCAGCGGGCCCAGGCGCGCCCCATCAGGGCCGGGATGAAGATCATCATGGCCAGCATCCGGATCATGGCGGCCAGATCCACCTCCATGACCTCCCCGGACAGCAGCGCCACCAGGGGTGGCAGGGTAAAAGGCAGCGCCAGGGAGGAGAGGATCACCACCGCCGCGGTCAGCACCACGTCGGCCGCCAGCAGGGCCGCCATGAAGGGCGACAACACCGCCGACGAGGCTCCGCCCATGATCAGCGCCGCCAGGGCATAGCGCGGCCAAAAAAGGCGAAACAGCAGCCAGGAAATCAGGGGCAGTGCCACCAGCTTGGCCACCAGCAGGCGGATCGTCGGCCACGGTGCCTGCCGGGCATGACCGACCAGCCGGCCCAGATCGATGGTCAAAAACGACAGAAACAGCAAAAACATGACAAAGCCCATGGGCGCGTATTTCAGGGGTTCGGCCCATTGCGGCACAAACACCCCCGCGGCCATGGACGAGAAGGTGATCAAAAGCAGCAGCAAATCCTGGCGACGAAACATGCGATATCCTTGGGCAGGCAGGGGATGAATTGTGCCAGGCAGCCGAGCTGAGGCGGACGACGGGCACGCCTTCCCTTAACACAGTTGGGGCCAAAGCGCAATCGGCCCGCAGCACCCCTGGGGCCGGGGCGCGAGGCGGTTCAGCCTTCCCAGAACAGGTAATGAGGGTTTTCCGCCAGAAAATCCAGGCATTCCTCCAGGGTCCCGGCGAAATGGATATGCTCCCAGCGTTCGCGATGGGCGAAATACTCCATGCGCCACTGTTCGGGCCGGTCCGTGGGGATCAGCCGGGCGAAACATTCTCCGCCCTTGGAGAGGTGCAGTTCCGGTCCGGCGATGGTAATCTCAAAGGCAGACAGTTGCGGATCCCGGCCGGCGACCTCCCGGGCTTGCTTGAGGTTGGCTTTCATCTGGGCCTCCTTTGCACAGAGAAAAAGGCATAAATTACCGACTGCCGCTTGCAGCAGCCTGCATGGTCAATTATAAAGGAAAATCGTTCTCGGCGCCGGGAGTGCCGGCCAATCCCGGCCCAAAACCAGAATTGGCTTGACTTGACTACCCGGTCAAGGTAGAAAATTGCTGTAAAAACAGTGAGGTAAAGATCCAATGCCGGATATTCGCGAGGAAGTCAAAGACCTGCTCATCGGTCTTAAAATCCGCCGTCTGCGCCAGGAGCGGCGCATGACCCTGCAAAACCTGTCCGAGGCCACCGGACTGTCCAAGCCCCTGCTGTCCCAGGTCGAGAACGAGCAGGTCATCCCCCCGCTGGCCACCCTGCTGCGCATCGCGAAGGCCCTCAAGGTGGGTCTGCACACCTTTTTCCAGGAAGAGAGCAGCGCCGAAAAGTGCGTGCTGGTGCGCGCCGGCGAAGGCCAGCGGGCACAAAGCGGGGCCGCCCTCCGCGGACGCCGCCAGAGCCCGTACCACTATCTGTCCCTGGCTTACGGCAAGAAGCAGCGCAATCTCGAACCCTTCCTCATCGATTTCCAGGTTCAGCCCTGGCATGACGAATTGCTGGTCAATCACGATGGCGAGGAGTTTCTGTACATTCTCGAAGGGCAGGTGGAGTTCCATTACGGTACCCAGGTCATGACCGTGGGCCCGGGGGATTCCCTGTATTACGATTCCAACGAACCCCACGGTTTTATCGCCCTCGGCAGCGGACCGGCACGGGCCGTGGCGGTGCTTTATTCCAAGGACTAAGTGCCCCGCCCGCGCACATCGACAAAGGAGATCAGCCCATGAAAAAGATAGGCGTACTGCTTTCCGGTTGTGGCGTCTACGACGGCAGTGAAATTCATGAAGCGGTCATCACCCTGCTGGCCATCGACCGGGTCGGAGCCGAAGCGGTCTGCATGGCTCCGGACATGGGTCAGGTCCAGGTGGTCAACCATTTCAGCGGCCAGACCGAGGAGCGGGAAGGTCGCAATGTCCTGGTGGAAGCGGCCCGCATCGCCCGCGGCAAAATCGTCGACATCGCCACGGTGCAGATTCACGAAATCGACGCCCTGGTATTGCCCGGCGGTTACGGTGCGGCCAAGAATTTAAGCGACTTCGCGACCAAAGGCGCCGCCTGCAGCGTCCACCAGGAGGTCGAGCGACTGGTCAGGGCCATGGTGGATGCCGGCAAGCCGGTGGCCGGCATCTGCATCGCCCCGGCGGTGCTGGCCCGCATTCTCGGCGATCGCCGTCCGCGCCTGACCATCGGCAACGACGCGGATACCGCCGCGGCCCTGGCGGTCATGGGCTGCGAGCACGTGAACTGCGGCGCCGAAGAGGTGGTGGTGGACGAAAAGAACAAGCTGGTGTCCACGCCGGCCTACATGCTGGCGGCCGGCATCGCCGAGGCCGCCGTGGGCATCGACAAGGCCATCCAGACGTTGCTGGCGCTCATCTAAGCCCGGTGTCTTGCTGCCATCGCCCAACAACCCGGAAGCCAATAATCCGGCGCACTTGACCAACGGGACGGACACATGGTGTCCGTCCCGTTTTTATTGAACCGCGCCGGTCTTAGGCTATTATTGTTGGGGAGTAGCCGCAGACCACCGGATCCGCCCGCGATCATCGAAGGCCCCGGATTTTGCCTGTTCAGCCCCGCTGAACCCGTCAAGGAGAGACCATGACCGTTGCCACCTCCGTCGCGCCGACCCTGGCCGATGCCGAACGCGATGCCTGTGCCATTATCGGATTTGCCAAGAAGCACGGCCAGCCCACCCACGGCAACCTGCAGCGCACCATCGAGGCGTTAATCAAGATGGGCCACCGTGCCGGCGGCATCGGTGGCGAAGGGGATGGCTGCGGCGTGTTGACCGACATTCCCCGCCTGCTTTGGCAGGAAACCCTGGGCGAGGCCGGCTTCCGCCCGGAGATGGCGGAACTGCCCGAATTCGCCGTCGGCCACCTGCTGCTCCCGGCGGAGGCCTCGGACCCCCAAAGCGAACTCCGTCGGCGCATTCTGCAACGGCTGCAGGACAACCATTGCCGGCTTCTGGTGGAACGACCGGCGCCGGTACGCAGCGAGATTCTCTCGGCCAGCGCCCGGGCCAGTGAACCCTTCTTCTGGCAGATTGCCCTGACGGTGCCCGATGCCGCCCGCAGCGGCGCATTGCTTTATGACCTGAACGTCGCCCTGGAAGGGGAGTTCCCGGTGCAGGTCGCCTCCCTGTCGACCCGTACCGCCGCCTACAAGGTGCATGGCGCGCCGGAAATCCTGGCCCGCTACCACGCCGATCTGAAGCGTCGCGATTTCCTGTCCGCGGCCACCATCGGCCACAGCCGCTTTTCCACCAACACCCTGCCGACGGTGCTGCGCGCCCAGCCTTTCAGTCTGCTCGGCCACAACGGCGAGATCAACACCATCGAACGACTGCGGGAAGAAGCGCACCTGCTGGGCATCGCCCTGCCCCCCGGCGGCAGCGATTCGCAGGACCTCAATCGGTTGCTGGAGGGCCTGCTGCACCATTTCGAACTGAGCCTGTTCGAGGCCATGGAGATGGTTTTTCCGCCCATCTTCAGCGTCATGGACCGCATGCCGGACGACCGGCAGCTGCTGTACCGCTTTTTCCGGCGCTTCTTCCCCGCCAGCGCCCAGGGTCCGGCGGCGGTTATCGCCCGCGCCGGCGAGCAGATGGTGTTCAGCGTCGACGCCATGGGCCTGCGCCCCCTGTGGTTCGGCGAGACGGAACGGGAATACTTCATCTCCTCCGAAGTCGGGGTGGTGCCGCAGGAGGAAATCCTCTCGGATCCCAAACCCCTGGCGCCCGGGGAGAAACTCGGGCTTCATATTCCCTACCGCAAGCCGGCCCGGGTGTTCGACCATGGGGAACTGCGCCGCGAGGCGCACCGGCGCTTCCGCCGGCGCACGGCCCTGGCGACCCAGGCCCGTCAGTTGCACTCCGCCGTCGCCCTGCAGCCAAAGCCCGTCACGGAAACAGCTCTGTTTACCCGTTCCAGCGGGCTGCTGCGGGACAACCTGCTCTCGGCCCTGGCCTGGAAAAGCAGCGATCTGCGCAATCTGCGGGAAATGGCCGAAAAAGCCCAGGACCCCATCTCCTCCCTCGGCTATGACGGCCCCCTGGCGGCCCTGGCCACCACGCGTCAGAACCTGGCCGACTTTTTCAAGGAACAGGTGGCGGTGGTGACCAACCCGGCCATCGACCGGGAGCGGGAAGCGGAGCACTTTTCCACCCGGGTCTACCTGGGCGGTTGCCCGACCCTGGGCGGACGGCGGCGCCAGGCCATATCCCTCGACGTGCCCCTGCTGACCGGCGGCCGCCGGCTCGGTCCCGATGCCGACGATGATAGGGTCGCCAACCGTTTCGGCACCACCAGCCTGGAGACTTTGCTCGGACAGTTCTCCGGCGGACGGCACCGTTTTCGGCGGCTGTCCTGTGCCTTGCGCCGCGAGGAAACGGTCCGCGAGGCCCTGGCACGCTTGGAACGAGAGGCCCTGAGCGCGGTCAACGGCGGCGCCGCCCTGCTCTTGCTGGATGACACCCAGGCCTTCACTCCGGCCCACGGTTTCCTCGACCCCCTGCTGGCCCTGGCCTGGCTGCACCGCTCCCTGCTCCACCATCGCAGCGGCAACGGCGAGAGCCTGCGCCGGCAGACCTCCCTGGTGGTCCGCTCCGGGGCCCTGCGCAACCTGCACGATCTGATCTTCGCTTTCGGCATGGGCGCCGACGCCCTCTGTCCCTATCTGATGTGGGAACTGGCCGCGGAACACGCCAACGGCACGGAACATCTGCTGGGGGTGCTGGCCAAGGGCTTGGAGAAGGTCATGTCGACCATGGGCATCCACGAGATCGGCGGTTACGGGCGGCACTTCGCCGCCATCGGCCTGGCTCCGGAATTGGCCGAGGTGTTCGGCGTCGCCAACTTCTGCGGCTCTCAGCAGGGCGGTCTGACCTTTGCCCGTCTCGACGAGGACGGCCGGGAGCGCTGCCGGGTGGCACGCAGCCATCGGCCGCAGCCGGTGGTCGGCCAGTTCCGCCTCTACCCGCGCATCTGGAAAATGGTCTCGGCGGTGGCCAAGATGGAGGAGAACTATGCGGATCTGGCACGACTCATCCGCCAGTTCAAGGAAGAGCATCCCCTGGCCATCCGCCACCTGCTGGATTTTGATTTTCCCGAGGCCCTGACCGTCGATCCGCGGGACGTCGATGCCGGCGTCGGCAGCCACGACCTGCCCATCATCTTTTCCGCCATGAGCTTCGGCTCCCAGGGGGAAACCCCGTTCCGCATCTACGCCGAGGCCGCCAGGCGCCTCAACATTGTCTGCATGAACGGCGAGGGCGGGGAGTTGCCCGACATGCTCGGCCATTACCGCCACAACCGTGGTCAGCAGGTGGCGTCGGGCCGTTTCGGCGTCCACATGGACCTCCTCAATTCGGCGGACATTCTGGAAATCAAGGTCGGCCAGGGGGCCAAGCCGGGCGAGGGCGGGCATCTGCCGGGCTTCAAGGTCACGGCCAAGATCGCTGCGGCGCGTAACGCCGCCGTCGGTGTCACCCTCATTTCCCCCTCCAACAATCACGACATCTATTCCATCGAGGACCTGGCCCAGATCATCGAAGAACTGCGCACCGCCAATCCCCGCGCCCGCATCGCCGTCAAGGTACCGGCGGTGGCCGGCATCGGCACCATCGCCATGGGCATCGCCAAGGCCGGGGCCGACATCATCACCATCAGCGGCTACGACGGCGGCACCGGCGCCGCCCGGCGGCACGCCATCAAGTTTGTCGGCCTGCCGGCCGAAATCGGCGTCCGAGAAGCGCACCGGGCCCTGGTTGCAGCGGGACTGCGCCACCAGGTGGAAATCTGGGCCGACGGCGGCATGCACACCGGCCGCGACGTGGTGCAGATGCTGCTGCTGGGCGCCAACCGGGTCGGTTTCGGTACCCTGCCCATGGTGATCATCGGCTGCACCGCCTGCCGCAGCTGCCATCTGGGTACCTGCCATGTCGGCATCGCCACCCAGCTGGAAACCTTCGAGGAGGCCCGGGCGCGGGGCCTGAAACGATTCGTGCCGCGGGTGCTGGAAAACGGCATCATCTACGAAACCACCTTCTTCCGGGCCCTGGGCGAAGAAATCCGCGCCATCACCGCGCGCCTCGGCTTCCGCCGATCCCAGGACCTGGTGGGCCGCGCCGAACTGCTGGTGCAGAGCCGCGGCCACGACCATCTCGACCTGGGCGAATTGCTCAAGCCGGTCCCCCCGGCCCGGGCGCCGCGCACCTCGAGTGACGTGCGTATCATCCGCAAGCCCCTCAACTACCTGACCTCCCTCATCTCCAGCCTGGTCACCGAGGCCTTCGACGGCCCGGAAAGCCGCATCCGCTACGAGGATCACGGGGCGACCAGCAGCGATCGGGCCATCGGCACCTACCTGGCCGGCACCATGACCCGCCTGGCAGCCGAAGAACGGCCCGGCAGCGACAAACGCGTGCTGCTGCATTTCCGCCGCAATGCCATCCCCGGCAACGGCCTCGCGGCCTTCAACATCGGCCGCATCAACCTGCGGGTCGAGGGCAGCGCCCAGGACGGCGTGGGCAAAGGCGCCCGGGGCGGGAAAATCGTCATCCTCAAGGGTGAAAACCGCCATGGCTACCGGGTCGGCGGCGCCGTCGGCAAGGGGCTGGCCTACGGCGCTCAGGGCGGCCTGTTCCTCATCCAGGGAGATGCCGACAGTCGCGCCTGCGTGCGCCTGTCCGGCGCCGACGTGGTGTTGGGAGGCCGCATCCGGCAGCCCCTGGACGACCGCGCCGGCAACCTGGCCGGGCGCGCCAACATCAAGGGATTCGCCTGCGAATACATGACCGCCGGTCGCGTGGTGGTGCTGGGCGATCCCGGCCCCTGGCTGTGCTCGGGAATGACCGGCGGCATCCTCTTTTGCCATCTGGACGACACCATGGGCATGA
Source organism: Desulfuromonas sp. CSMB_57 (assembly GCF_020194955.2). Classification (GTDB taxonomy): domain Bacteria; phylum Desulfobacterota; class Desulfuromonadia; order Desulfuromonadales; family Syntrophotaleaceae; genus JAFCIY02. Next base: position 65,204 of record NZ_JAFCIY020000045.1, read on the forward strand.
ACGTCGAGGCGCTGCACCGTCGTCTGGCGCGCGCCGCCCAGGTAGAAATCCGGGCGCTGGAGGACCAGGACGACGAAGCTCTGCGGGAGTTGCTCACCGCCTACCACCGGGAGTTGCTCTATTCTCACCAGAACGAGGAAGCCGCCTGGGTGGGGCAACTGCGGGAAGAGCGCCGCCACCGGTTCGTGAAAATCGTTCCGGCCGGCGTACAGACCGCGCCGCCGGTGGCCACGGAATGACCCTGCCGGGCCTTTTTTGAAGGTGGCCGTCTTAAACCACGGTCTCTGCACCCTGCCAAGGAGCCTTGCCATGCCGATTCGGGAAAACGTTCATGATCAGATCATACTCGGTGCCGGCCCGGCCGGTTACACCGCCGCCATCTATACCTCGCGCAGCAACTGCTGCCCGCTGCTGATCAGCGGCATGCAGCCCGGCGGTCAGCTTACCGGGACCACCCTGGTGGAAAATTTTCCCGGCTTTCCGGAAGGCGTCGACGGTCCGGAGCTGATGGAAATGATGCGCAGCCAGGCGGCACGCTTCGGCGCCCAATTCATGGAAGGCGAAGTATCCCGGGTCGATCTGACCGGCCGGCCGCTGAAAATCTGGATTGACGGTGAACTTTTCCAGTGCCGCAGCCTGATTATCTGCACCGGCTCCTCACCGCGCCTGCTGGGTCTGCCCAACGAACGGGAGATGTATGGCCGCGGGGTCTCGGTCTGTGCCACCTGCGACGGCTTTTTCTATCGAGGCAAGGAAGTGGTGGTGGTCGGCGGCGGCGATACCGCCATGGAGGAGGCCTTGTTTCTGGCGCGATTCTGCACTCGCGTGACCGTGGTCCATCGGCGCGACGAGCTGCGCGCTTCGCCCCCCCTGCAGGCCCGGGCCAAGGAACATCCCAAGATCGCTTTTCGCTGGAACAGCGTCGTCAGCGCCATCCTCGGCGATCCCAAACAGGGTGTACATGGGGTGCGCCTCAAACATCTGCCCGACGATCGGGAAGAAGATTTTCCTTGTGACGGCCTGTTCGTCGCCATCGGCCATGTGCCCAACACCCGGTTGTTCAAGGACCAGCTGGAGTTGGACGATTGGGGCTACATCATCACCCGCAACGGCACGGAAACCAGCGTCCCCGGGGTATTCGCCGCCGGCGACGTGCAGGATTTCTATTTCCGCCAGGCCATCGTTGCCGCCGGTTCCGGCTGCATGGCGGCCATGCAGTCGCAGCGCTACCTGGAATGCCTGGACGACGCCGATTGCACCCATTGCCGGCAACAGCGCTCCCTGCCCTCCGGCCCGCCGCGGCCGGGCTGAGCAAAAAGAGGTTGTAGCAACCCGGGTCTTGCCGGTATCCTTGGCCGTTCTTGAGGTTATCAAACAGGAGGGATCCACATGGATATCACCCAGACCATTGCCCGGCTCAAGGCCGAACCGGGGTTTACCGAAAACGTAGGCATGATGCTGATTCACAACGGCGTGGTACGCGGCTGGTCGCGGGCCGACGGTCGGGAGGTGACGGCCGTTGAGGTAAAGGTCGATCAGAATCGCATTGAGGCCCTGCGCCGGGAGTACGAGCAGAAGCCGGGCATCTTCCGCGTCATCATCGAAGCCTGCGAAGGTCGCCTGCAACCGGGCGACGACCTGCTGTTCATGGTGGTCGCGGGAGCCTTGCGGGAGGACGTCAAACCGGTCCTGGCGGAACTACTCGACCGGGTCAAGGCCGAAGCCGTCACCAAGAGCGAAGCTGTCGTGTAAATAATTCCAAGGGGATCGGCTCATGGGCCGGTCCCTTTTCCTGCCTGGCTTGGTCGATTCTGCTTATCCCGCTTCCAGCAGCAGTTCATCCGGATCCTCGATGAGTTCCCGGATCCGCGCCAGGAACCCCACCGCTTCACGACCGTCGATCAGCCGGTGATCATAGCTCAAGGCCAGATACATCATGGGCCGGACGACGATGGCTTCGTCGCGCACCACGGGCCGCGGCTGAATGGCATGCAGTCCCAGCACCGCGCATTGCGGCGGGTTGATCAGGGGCGTGCTCAGCAGGGAGCCGTAGACCCCGCCGTTGCTGATGGTGAAGGTGCCGCCCTGCAATTCGGCCAACTGCAACCGGCCGCTTTCGGCCCGGGCGGAAAAATCGTCAATGGCCTTCTCGATGGCGGCGAAACTCATGCCATCGGCATCGCGCAGCACCGGCACCACCAGGCCCTGGCCGCTGCCGATGGCGATGCCGATATCGTAAAAGTGCTGCAGCACGATGTCCTGCTCCTCGATGCGGGCGTTGACGAGGGGATACTCCTTGAGGGCTTCCACCGCCGCCTTGACGAAAAAGGAGGTCAGCCCTAAGCGCACCCCATGGCGCTGCTGAAAGCCGTCGCGATGACGCCGGCGCAGTTCCTGAACCCGGGACAGATCCGCCTCCCCGAAGGTGGTCAGGGGCGCGCTCTGCTGGCGCGCGGCGACCAGCCGGGCGGCGATGGTCCGGCGCAGAGGCGACAGGGGCTGCCGGGTGGTGCGATTGCCGACCTCCTGCAGGGTACACTGCGGTGCCGCAGCCGCGGCGGGCACGGCCGTCGGGGCTGGCCCCCCAGCCACGCTGTCCACGCTGTCCACGCTGTCCACGCTGT
>NZ_JAFCIY020000022.1 GCF_020194955.2 Desulfuromonas sp. CSMB_57
ATCAGTCGGCGAAAATGGTAAAGCCCGCCTCCGAATCATCCAGGGTGACAAGCAACCGCTCCAGTTCCGATATGGACATGGATGCCATCCTGCCGAGGGTGGTCGACTTCGTGGTGTCCAGATCCTGGCTGCAACGGTTGTGGGTGATGTTGTAAAACGATAACCCCTTGTCCTCTTTTAGGCCCATTTCCAACAACTTTTCTGCACCCTTCTGGAGCAGAAGCAATTTGTCCCGAAGGTCGTCGGGATTGTCGGCGGTCCAGACGCCCAGGCAGATGGGGCTGGCCAGGTTCTTTACATCGCCGATAAATTCTCCGCGCAGCAGCTGGTCCGACGATTTGCCGAGGTAAGGAACAAAATCCATATGCTCGGCAAGTTTTCTATCAGTTGCAAAGAAGTGTCCATTTTCCGGATCCAAAGTGAATATGATATTATAGTTCAGTGCTTGTCCGTAGCTTTTGAAAAGCATGCCCTTATATTCATCGAAGTCAAAATTTTTCTTCAAAAACCTCTCATTTCTCTTGATCCTTTTCGTGATTGCCAAAAGCCAGGTCTTGATAATTTGGTTTTCGATTCGACACTTGTTCAAATCGGTTTCGAGTTCCAGATGTTTTTTGGTGCCAAAGCGATAGCTCAACATATTTCTGAAAATATCTCTGACATTGTTATATTGGGCGAACTGGTATATCAGGTCATAGCTAAAAATTTCCATTTGTCGCAGCTGCCAAATAAAAATAGCGACTTGGGTTCTTGGACTATTGACGCTAATGCCAATTTTTTCGGTCTTTTTTAACAACTCTATAAACGCCGACTCTTTATTTGATAAGTAAATAGTGTTGCTGGTTGTGCTTTTTTTCAGGTTGATTATCCAACGTGTGAAATGATTTTTGCGGCTTTCAACCTTTATATTGTTGGCGCCAAATGTTGAGAAAATCTGAATTGTACCCAGCCCTTCTCCTGCATTATCCTTTTTTGTAGTCTTTCCGACAAAGTCCGGAAGAAAATCTTTGTCAACTCTTAACCTTTCTTCGTTGATACCAATGCCATTGTCCTGAATGGTCAGTCGCACATAATCGTTGTTGTCCCTCAGATCAATGATGATGATCCCTTTGCGTTCAGCTTCATCGATGGCATCAATGGAATTGGAAGCGAGGTTGATTAAGGCTCGACTGAATTTTAAATAGTTGCCGACCACAGGAGAAATTTTCGGGCCCAGGTTAATCCTTATTTCACATGGGACCTTGGCGGATTCAATAAAAGGAATTAGCCTGTCGGTGATCAGTTCCTTGATGTTGACATTATGCGTGTCGAGTAGGCGATCTTCGTAAAGATTCAACGTGTTTAATAGGGCTGTCGTTTCCCGATTGATGTCTTCAACCACCTTGTTGTAATTGTCCACCGATAATATCGATGTCATATCGAATAAAACTTTTAAGGACTTTTTCACGTCATGACGAACCTTGCCCAATTCGTCGGCGATGGAATGCGACGTTTCTTTAACCTTAAGGCATTTTTCACGAATGGTTTTCGCAAGGGCAGACATCTTTAAAAACTTCATCTTTTTGTTGACGATTTTTTCGTCAACCTTGAAGCCTTTATTCGAAAAAAATTCTATGGTTGATATCAGTTTCTCCCATACAAAAAGGTAAACATAAGCATCATCTGGAAGATCACTGGCAAGAGTTTCGATGAACGCCGAGCCAATGCCTTTTCCTCTGCCAAAAGGACTGGTGACCTGTTGATAAAGATGATAGCGTTGTCGAGAGGGATTTGAATAAATTAAAAAATAACCAAGTATTTCCCCCTCTTCATCCCAGACGTAACTATGGCGGTAATCGATATCCAGAGATTTTTCAAGGATGAAGGGTGATGGAACCAGGACTGTATCGATATTCAAAAAGGGAATTTTTTTGATTCGGGCTTCATCTTCTGGAAGAAGACAGCGGATATATCGAAAATCATCTCTGATATTTGACATGTTCAACACCATGTTGTTTATGGATGGGAGTCTATTGGGATTGGGAGAGTTTTTCCGTCCAGTGGGACGGAAGATTCCCATAATCCAACAGCCTTGCGGCGCGCCTGACGCTCAATTTGAAGGAAATCCATTTTAAGCTGAAAATCAAAATGGCGATACACAATTGCTAGGCCTTTCTCCAAAAGTACCCGGTTGGCAAGTCGACCATCCGGCATCACCACGTAGGCCAAAAGGCGCCCGTATCTGTCCCTGGCCGGCGCCTCCACGAGGAGGGAGACTTCTTGCCCCTTTATTAGCTCCTCGAGGAATTCCTTGCCAACGGCGTGCATCGGCCGGAGCCTGATCGAATCAATCCCCAGTTTGAGGAAAAATCGATCGCGATGATCCGGTTGCCTTTCCGGCGCGTCGATGCCCCGCAGGCGAACCGGACCAATGCCGGCGACGTGGATAGTGTCGGCATCGTACACCCACAACACCCGGGCGGTGAGAGTACCTGTTTCGGCGAGGCTGGTGCGGGACAACAGCAGCAGGCCGAGCAGGATGGTGGAACACAATCTGAGGATGTTTCGGTGGTCGGCAGGCCCTAACATTTCCATTTTCCGGCAGGGGCTATTGAGTTGAAAGTGGATTTGCAACCCTCGGCATGGTCCTTTTTCGCCAATGACGCTGGCATCAGGAAAAGGATGCTTCACCCGGAGTTAGAGCTTCGGGAAGGTTTTGGCTGCCCATCCGGTAGCCAGCCAAATCCAGCGTGACAAAACGAAATCCCGCCGCATTGCAAGCAGCCAGGAGTGTTGTTCGAACCGGTTCCTTGAGCAGGCGCTGAAAGTCCCGGCGGCTTACTTCCAGGCGCACCAAATCCCCGTGATGACGTGCCCGACTGCCGATGAAGCCGTTCTTCCGCAATGCCTCTTCACAAACTTCGACCTGGTTCAAACGCTCCAGGGTGATGGGCATGCCCGCGACAATCCGGGTTGCCAGGCAAGAGTCGGCCGGCTGGTTCCAGTTTGGCAATTTCAGTGTTTTGGCGAGATGCCGGATTTCAAGTTTGGTCAACCCCGCCTCCAGCAAAGGCGACCGAATGGCCAATTCGTTCGCCGCCCGGCGGCCTGGGCGATAATCCTGGTCATCATCGCCGTTGCTGCCGTCATGCAGACTGTGGATGCCGTGTTCGCGGGCCGCCTGCAAAGCCTTGGAAAAGAGCAGGCGCTTGCAATAATAGCAGCGCTGGGCGTCATTGCGAACCACATCCTGGTTCTGCAATACGGCGCAAGGCACCAACACTTGGCGACTGCCAAGCTGTTTGGTCAGCATTTGGGAGCGTTTGCGATCAAAGCTCGGCAGCAAGGGAGAGACAACGGTAACGGCAAGCACCCGGCTGGGCCCCAGGGTATCAAGTGCGGCTTTGAGCAGCAGAGTGGAATCGATGCCCCCGGAAAAAGCGATGGCGATCAGGTCTTCCCTGCGAAGGATATCCAATAGCGCTGAAAACTTGCCATGGGCGAGCATTGAGTCCATTTTCCGGAGGTGGTGCGGCAGTTCAGTCCTACAGTGATGGTGTGATGAGGTGCCGCACGGGCGGCATCAGCCTCAGGATAACAATGGTTGCGAGCCGGGGAAAGGATTATTTGCGGTGAAAGTGAGGCGGAGCGAATCCGGACTCGCGGACGAAAAAAGGGGCGGTTCATCGACCGCCCCTTTGGCATCAAGCAAGTTTGGATTGAATCCGGCCGATGGCCTCGATGACTTGGACGCGATCGCCGAAGGCGGAAAGACGGAAGAAGCCTTCGCCGCTTGGTCCAAAGCCGCTGCCAGGTGTGCCGACGACGTGGCATTCGGTCAGCAGTTGGTCGAAAAATTGCCAACTGCTCAGCCCGGTCGGCGTTTTCAGCCAGATATAGGGTGCGTTGACGCCGCCATAGACGGTCATACCGGCCTTCTGCAGGCCCTCGCGAATCAGGCGGGCATTCTCCATGTAATAGTCGATGATCTGCTTGACCTGAGGCCAGCCCTCATCGGAATAGACCGCCGCAGCGGCCTTTTGAACCGGGTAGGAAACGCCGTTGAATTTGGTTGATTGACGACGGTTCCAAAGTTTGTTGAGGGAATAGACCTCGCCGTCGGCGGTCCGAGCCATCACTTCTTCGGGCACCACGGTCAACGCGCAACGCACGCCGGTGAAGCCGGCGGTCTTGGAAAAGCTGCGGAATTCGATGGCGCAACGCTTGGCGCCCTCGATTTCGTAGATGGAGTGGGGAATGCCAGGTTCGGTGATGAACGCTTCATAGGCGGCATCGAACAGAATGATGGTGTCGTTGGCCAGGGCGTAATCCACCCATTTCTTGAGGTCTTCACGACTGGCCACGGCACCGGTGGGATTGTTCGGATAGCACAGGTAGACGATATCCATCTTTTCCGTGGGAATGGCCGGGGTGAAGCCGTTCTCCTCGGTGCAGGGCAAATAGACCATGCCCTGGTAGTAGCCCTGCTCGTCGGCTTCGCCGGTGCGGCCGATCATGACGTTGGTATCGTTGTAAACCGGGTACACCGGATCACAGATGGCGACCGTGTTGTCCAGAGCGAAGATGTCGAGGATATTGGCACAGTCACACTTGCTGCCGTCGGAAATGAAGACCTCGGAGGTTTTCAGGTCGACACCCAGCGGCCGGTAGGATTTTTCGATGAGGGTATCGATAAGGAATTCGTAGCCCTGTTCCGGACCGTACCCCATGAAGGATTCCTTGCCGGCCAGATCGTCCACGGCCTGATGAAAGGCCTTGAGGAGGGCCGGAGGCAGGGGTTGGGTGACGTCACCGATGCCGAGACGGATGATTTTCGCAGCGGGATTGGCTTGGGCGAAGGCTTTGACCCGCCGGCCGATTTCCGGAAACAGATAGCCGGCTTTGAGCTTGAGATAGTTGTCGTTGATACGTGCCACAGAGTTCTCCTTAATTGTCTACATAGACACCGGGATGACAGGTGCGAGTTTACTTCAGGCCGAGAATATCCTGCATATCGTAGAGGCCGGGCGCTTGCCCGGCGAGCCATAGTGCGGCCCGCATGGCGCCCCGGGCAAACATGTCGCGGCTCATGGCGCGATGCGTGATTTCGATGCGCTCCCCCATGCCGATGAAATAGACCGTATGCTCGCCGACGATATCTCCGCCGCGGACAGTCTGCATGCCGATTTCGTCATGGGTGCGGGCACCGCACATCCCTTCGCGATGATAGACCGCACTGGCCTGATAATCGCGGCCGAGGGCATCGGCGACGATCTCACCCATGCGCACGGCGGTGCCGCTCGGCGCGTCCTTTTTCTTGTTATGATGCAGTTCGACGATTTCGACATCGAAACCGTCCCCCAGTACCTTGGCCGCGTCCTTGAGGATCTTGAAGCAGGCATTGACGCCGACGCTCATGTTGGGTGCCAGCACCACCGGAACGGTTTGAGCGAATCCTTCAACCTGGGTCCGTTGTTCCGGGGTAAAGCCGGTGGACCCGATGACGATGGCCTTGCCCAGACGAGCGCAGGCAGCCAGGTTTTGCAGCGATACCTCGGGGAAGGTGAAATCGATGAGGATGTCGGCTGCCTGCAAAACCCGGTCTCGATCAGCGCACACGATTACGCCGAGAGGCCCGCAGCCCGCCAGGCTGCCGGCATCCTGGCCGAGTCGGTCATGGGTGTGGTGCTCCAGGGCGCCGGTAAGCTGCAAACCCTCGGTTTCCTGAATGGCGGCGATCAGACGGCCGCCCATACGTCCGGCTGCACCGTTGACTGCAATGCGGATCATGGTTCCTCCCTATTTGTTGGTCGTCTTCCGCTAGCTGTCCAGCAGGCCGTGACGTTGGAGAACCTCGGTCAGTTTCGCCAGGTTTTCGGGCTGCAGGGGCACCAGCGGCAGGCGCAGATGCGGGCCGCATTTGCCCATCAGGGCCGCGGCGGTCTTGACCGGGGCGGGATTGGACTCGATGAACATGGTCTGGTGCACTTCCAGCAACTGCAGATGGATCCGGCGAGCGTCTTCCCAGCGACTTTCGCGGATGGCCACGACCATGGCCTTGACCTGAGCCGGCATGATGTTGGCGGTTACCGAAATGACCCCTTTGCCGCCGCAAGCCATCAAGGGCAGGGTGAGGAAATCGTCGCCGGAGAACACATCGATTTTGTCGCCCGCCTTGGCGATGATCTCGCTGGCCTGGGTGAGATCCCCGGAGGCTTCCTTGATGCCGATGATATGGGGAATTTCGGCCAGGCGCACCGTGGTGGCGGCGGTCATGTTCATGCCGGTGCGACCCGGGACGTTATACAGTACCTGGGGGATGCTCACCTGCTCGGCGATGGCCTTGAAATGCTGGTAAAGGCCCTCTTGGGTGGGCTTGTTGTAATAGGGTGAAATAAGCAATACGCCGTCGGCACCGATCTGCTTGGCCTGACGGGTCAGTTCGATGGCTTCGGTGGTCGAGTTGGAACCGGTGCCGGCCAGGACCGGAACACGCTTGTTGACCTGCTCGACGCAGGCACGAATAACCTGGCTGTGCTCCCCATGGTCGAGGGTCGCGGATTCTCCGGTCGTGCCGACCGGAACGATTACATCGGTGCCGTTCGCAATCTGAAACTCGACGAGTTGGCGAAAGGCATCCTCGTCCCATCGCCCGTCCTCCTGGAAGGGGGTGATAATGGCAACCATGGATCCTTGAAACATGATAGGGGCCTCCCGTGAATTGAGGGCGCCGCTGCCGCCGTGACAGGCCGGCGGCAGGCGGCAAGATGGGGTTTACAGTCCGGCGGGTATTTGTTCGCCCCGAATCAGGTCGGCGAAGGACTCGCGCTCGCGCACCACCAGGATCTGGTCGCCTTTGACCATGATTTCCGGGACCCGGCAACGACTGTTGTAGTTGGAACTCATGGTAAAACCATAAGCGCCGGCCGAGGTGACGGCCACCAAATCGCCCTGCCCAAAATCCGGAACTTCCCGATCCTGAGCGAGGAAATCTCCGGACTCACAGATGGGGCCGACTACATCGGCCAGCATGGTGCCGGTGGTGGAGCGCTCCACCGCTTCGATACCCTGGTAGGAACCGTACAGGGTGGGGCGGGTCAGGTCGTTCATGGCCGCATCGACGATGACGAAGTTCTTGGCTTCTCCATGTTTTACATACAACACCTTGGTCACCAGAATGCCGGCATTACCGGTCAGAACCCGGCCCGGCTCGAAAATCAGGGTCAGATTCAACCCGCGGGTGGCGGCGATGATGGCCTGGGCGTAGTCGGCGGGGCTGGGCGGCTCTTCGTCCTTGTAGGTAATGCCGAGTCCGCCGCCGAGATCCAGATAGCGGATGGCAAAACCCTCTTGCTGCAGAGATTCCACCAGTTCCCGGACCTTGGCGATGGCATCGACGAAAGGCGAGAGTTTGGTCAGCTGGCTGCCGATATGGCAGTCGACGCCGATGACTTCGAGGTGCGGCAGTTGTGCCGCATGCCGGTAGTCCTCCAGGGCGCGCGCAATGTTGATGCCGAACTTGGCCTTTTTCATGCCGGTGGAAATATAGGGATGGGTCTGCGGATCGACGTCCGGATTGACGCGGATGGCGATGCCCGCCTTCTTGCCCAACTGACCGGCGACGCGGTTGATGGTCTCCAGTTCCTGGGTCGATTCGACATTGAACATCAGGATGTCCGCTTCCAGGGCGGCCGCGATTTCCTGCTCGGTTTTCCCAACGCCGGAATAGACGATCTTGCGCGGATCGCAGCCGACCTGCTGGGCGCGGAACAGTTCGCCGCCGGAGACGATATCGAATCCGGCGCCGCCGTTCACGAAGGTCTTCAGGACCGCCAGGTTGCTGTTGGATTTAATGGAATAGCAGACCAGGTGTGGTACCGAGGCGAAGGCGGCGGTGAACGTCGCCAAATGGTGGCTGAGGGTGGCGTGAGAGTAAAGATAAAACGGGGTGCCGACCTGCTCGGCAATTTTTCTGACCGCGACCTGCTCGCAGTACAGATCGTTGCCTTGGTATTGAAAGTGGTTCATGCCAATTTCTCCTGTCGTTTCAGTTCATGGAAGACTTTGATTTCAGAAGGTAATTAAGGTTTCAACGCTAACACAGCCGACCTTGAATGTCAAAATGCCGCGATTCAGGGGGTGGCCACCACCGCCCGAGACAGGTTGCTTTCCACTTCCCGGTCCTGCTGGCGGACCAGGCTGCGAACGGCATACAGGTAGGTGATGCCCGGTTCCGCGTCGCGGTCTTCAAACCCGACTTCGCTCAGCGGCGCCCGGTTCAGAGGAGCCGTAACAAAGGGGCGCCCGGGACGGCGTCGGTAAACATTGTAGCCGAGCAATTCCATACCTGTCGGCAGGTTGGTCACCGGGGCCCAGGTCAGTTGCAACTGGCCGTTGAGTCCCTGCGCCTGCAGTCCTTCGGGAGCGGGAGGCACCGCGACCAGGGCAATGCGCTCCACGACGGACGCCCCGTCCTGGCCCCAGCGATTGAAAGGCACAATGCGGTACTGGTAGCCCTGGCCCGCGGTCAATCCCGTATCGGTGCTGAAGTAGCGACCGGCCATGAATTGCGTCTCCCGCAGGTACTCCAAGTCGATTTGACGCAGGACCACCGAGGTGTCACGGCAATCGGGGCAGTCCTCCGTCGGATCATAGGTCATGCGCAGGATGCGGAAGCCGGCCAGGTCCGTCAGCAGGGATCCGTCCTGGTTGGCCCGCGGCGCCGACCAACTCAGCAGCACTTGGTCCCCCTGCTGGCGCAGCACCAGTTGTTCCGGTGCGGCAGGCAAAGGTTGGCGCTGAGGACGTACCGGTCCCTTGCGACCGCAGCCGGCGGCCAGGGGCAGGGCGAGAAGCAGCAACACGGCGATTTTCCAGCAACGCGACGGGTTCATGGCAATCAGTTCCTTGACCGGTGGGCCCGTTCCTGCCTGGCCCGCGCGATTTCCCGGGCGACCGCTTCTCTAGCCGTGCCGCCGGTGGCGCGCCGGGCGTCCACGGAAGCCTCCAGGGTGATGTGAGCGAAAATGTCCTCCTCGATGGCCGGGCTGAAGGACCGGAACTCGTCCAGGGACAGTTCTTCGATGAGTTTGTTCCGCTCCAGACAGTAGCGCACGGTTTTGCCGACGATTTCGTGGGCATCGCGAAAGGGGATGCCCTTGCGCACCACGTAATCGGCGACATCCGTCGCGGTGGAGAAGCCTTTGGCCGCCGCCAGTCGCATGGCTTCCGCCCGGACTTTCATCTCGGCGATCATGGCGGAGAAAATTTTCAGGCTGCCCTTGACCGTGTCGATGGTATCGAACAGGGGTTCCTTGTCTTCCTGCATATCTTTGTTGTAGGCCAAGGGCAGGGCTTTCATGACGGTCAGCAGGCTCATGAGGTTGCCGTAGACCCGCCCGGTTTTGCCGCGCACCAGTTCCGGGACATCCGGATTTTTTTTCTGCGGCATGATGGAGCTGCCGGTACAGAAACCGTCCGACAGTTCTATGAAGGCGAAGTCGGCACTGGACCAGAGGATCAGTTCCTCGGCCAGGCGCGACAGGTGCATCATGATGATGGCGCCGGCGCTGCAGAACTCCAGGGCGAAATCCCGGTCTGAAACCGAGTCCAGGCTGTTGCGGGTCACGCCCGAAAATCCAAGTTGCTCGGCGACATACTCCCGATCGATGGGAAACGTGGTCCCGGCCAGGGCGCCGGCCCCCAAGGGCATGATGTTGAGCCGTTCAGCCAGGTCCCGGAGCCGCCCGGCATCGCGCTGCAGCATTTCATAGTAGGCCATCATGTGATGGGCGAAAAGAATTGGCTGGGCGGTCTGCAGGTGGGTGTAACCCGGCATGATGACGCCGAGGTTGGCCTCCGCCTGGTCGAGGAGGGCCTGCTGGACATCCGCCAGGTGGTCGGCCACGGCCCGAACTTCGTCGCGCAGGTACAGCCGCACGTCCAGCGCCACCTGATCGTTGCGGGAGCGCGCGGTATGCAGTTTGCCGCCGACGGATCCGATGCGCTCGATGAGCCGCGCTTCGATGTTCATGTGGATGTCTTCCAGGCCCACGGAAAACTCGAACCGGCCCTGCTCGATGTCAGCCAGAATGCCTTCCAACCCGGCGATGATGGTCTCTGCCTCATCCGCGGCGATGATGCCTTGCCGGGCCAGCATGCGGGCGTGGGCCATGGAACCCTGGATATCATAACGGTAGAGGCGTTGATCGAAATCGATGCTGGCGGTGAAGGCCTCGACAAAGGCATCGGTGGGTTGGGTGAAGCGGCCGGCCCAGGGCTTTTTGCTCATGATTCAACGTGCTCCGTAATGTGCGGTGGTTGCGGCGAACGGCCCGGCTTTCCAATGAAAGCCGGGCCGGCGATCGAGAGGGCGCGAATCAGCAGCCGCGCTTTTTCATCATCTGGCTGCGAATGCGCAGACGCAGGGCATTGAGGCGGATGAAGCCTTCGGCATCGGCCTGGTTGTAAACCTGATCCGCCTCGAAGGTAGCGACTTCCGGGTCGAACAGGCTGTCCGTATCGGATTTGCGCCCGACCACCCGGCAGTGCCCTTTGAAGAGTTTGACCCGGGCGACGCCGTTGACGGTCTGCTGGGTTTGGTCGATGAGGGTCTGCAGGGCTTCCCGCTCCGGTGCGAACCAGTAGCCGTTGTAGACCATGGTGGCGTAGCGCGGGATCAGAGAGTCACGCAGATTGAGCACCTCGCGGTCCATGGTAATCTGTTCCACACCGCGGTGGGCTTCCTCGAGAATGGTGCCGCCCGGGGTTTCATACACGCCCCGGCTCTTCATGCCGACAAAACGGTTTTCCATGATGTCGGCCCGACCGATGCCGTGTTTGCCGCCCAGGGCGTTGAGATGCGCCAGCAACTGGGCCGGCGACAGGGCCTCGCCGTTAATGGCTACCGGGTTGCCGCGGTGGAACTCGATCTCCACATATTCCGGCTGGTCGGGAGCCTGTTCCGGATTGACGGACAGCAGGTACATGTCTTCCGGCGGCTCGGCCCAGGGATCTTCCAGGATGCCGCCCTCAAAGGAGATATGCAGCAGGTTGCGGTCGCTGCTGTAGGGCCGGGCTTTGGTGACCGGTACCGGAATGCCATGTTTCTCGGCATAGGCGACCAGGGACTCGCGGCTGTTCAGAGTCCATTCACGCCAGGGAGCAATGATCTTGATGTCCGGTTTGAAATGGAAATAGGTCAGCTCGAAGCGGACCTGATCATTGCCTTTGCCGGTAGCGCCGTGGGAAACGGCATCCGCCTCTTCCGCCAAGGCGATTTCCATCTGCTTTTTGGCGATGAGCGGTCGGGCGATGGAGGTTCCCAGGAAGTAGCGGCCTTCATAGACGGCATTGGCGCGGAACATGGGAAAGACAAAATCGCGTGCGAATTCCTCGCGCAGATCTTCGACATAACATTTGCTGGCGCCGGTATTGCGGGCCTTTTCGGGGATGCCGTCGAGTTCCTTGCCTTGGCCGACATCGGCGGCAAAGCATACGACCTCGCAGCCGTATTCTTCGATGAGCCAACGAACGATGATGGAGGTGTCCAACCCTCCGGAATAGGCCAGTATCGCCTTTTTTACAGCGCCCTTTTTCGACATGAAGTCAACTCCTTGTTCAATATGATGAATGACGCCGTGCCGGTATGCGCGGTACAGCGTAATGCGAAGGTGGTGTGAGTCCCTGCCCGACCACCGGTCAGATGCGGATCACGCAGCTATCCGCCAGCTTGTCGTGGAGGCCCTGTTTGCGTTCGTCGAACACCACCATCAGGTAGCCGATGCCGAGCAGGATGCCGGACAGAAATTTGCCGGGTACTTCGCGGAGGGCGGCACGGCCATAGGTCATGTCGCTGCCGTCGCTGCGCACGACCTTGATGTAGAGCGCCATCTTGCCCGGCGTCTGCCCGCAACTGCCGGTAAACACAACATAGTAGGCCATGCCGATGGCGGAACTGAACAGCCAGGTGAGCAGCAGGCCGGGCATGGCGGCGGGCACCTGCCAGACACTGTTGAACACACCGCTGACTCCGCCCAACAGCACGGACAAGGTCACCTTGGCAATGCCCACCAGGATGGCATCGATCATGGCCGCCGCCACCCGCAGCCAGAACCCGGCATAGGGCGGATGGCTGACGGTGGTCAGCCCGGGCCCTCCCTGAGAGGGATTGCGCACCTGCGAATCGGATGCCGGCGGCCTGTCCGGAGTGCCGGTCGTCGTCGCGGTATCCGGCGCCGATGGTTCCGTGGCCTGCAGACGGAACGCTTGGCCGCAGCAGGGGCAGGTGGCCCGGTTGGTGCCGGCAGGAATGCTCTCGTCCGGCACGTCTTGGCTGAAACCGCAGTGGGGGCAGGTAAGGACCATGACCGTGGTCTACTCGCGGGCCATCAGTGTCGCCATGATGGCCTTCTGGACATGGAGACGGTTCTCGGCTTCGTCGAACACCACGGAATGATGGCTTTCGATGGCCTCGTCGGTAATTTCCTCGCCGCGGTGGGCCGGCAGGCAATGCAGGATGATGCACTCCGGATCGGCTGCGGCAATGACCGCAGCGTTGATCTGGAACCCGGCAAAGGCCTCCATGCGCCGCGCCTGTTCCGCTTCCTGGCCCATGCTGGCCCAGACGTCGGTATTCAACACCTGCGCGCCGCGGGCCGCTTCCAGCGGGTCGTTGTGGTAACTGATGCGGGCTCCGAGCTTTGCCGCCCGCTCCATAACGGAAGCGTCCGGCCGGTAAGCTTCGGGTGTTGCCACCCGCAATTCGAATCCGAACACCGCCGCGGCATTGATCCAGCTGTTGGCCATGTTGTTGCCGTCCCCGATCCAGCAGTAGATCAGATCCCGATAATTTTCCTTGTGCTCGATAACGGTGAACAGGTCGGCCATGACCTGGCAGGGATGGTACAGGTCCGTCAGGCCGTTGATGACCGGAATGCTGGACCAGCGGGCCAGTTCCTCCACGCTTTCCTGGGAAAAGGTGCGAATCATGATGCCGTCGACGTAACGCGACATGACCCGGCCGGTGTCCTTGATGGGTTCCCCGCGGCCCATCTGGGTGGTGCCGGAGGACAGAAACAGGGCGTGGCCGCCCAACTGGTACATGCCGACTTCAAAGGACACGCGGGTGCGGGTGGAGCTTTTTTCGAAGATCATGCCCAGGGTTTTGCCCTTGAGCAGGCGGTGCTTCTTGCCTTGTTTCTGCTTCGCCTTCAACTCGCGGGTGAGTTCGAAAATCTGTTCGAGCTCTTCCCGGCTCCAGTCGGCCAGGCACAGGAAATCCTTTTTCACGGTCAATCCTCCTGATAAAAATGATGCCGGAACGTGGCATGTCGAATGCCACGCCGATTCATCAGATGCGGTCCAAAATGGCGTCCAGAATGGCCAGCGCTTCGTCGATCTCGGCCTGGGTGACGGTTAACGGCGGCAGGAAGCGCAGTACCGTGCCGGCCGTACAGTTGATGAGCAATCCCTGTTGCAGGGCCTGCTGGACGATGTCGCCGCCGGAAATGCTCAGTTCCATGCCGAGAATCAGGCCGCGACCACGCACTTCCTTGATGAAGGGGAAGCGTTGGCGCCGCTCCTCCAATCGCCGGCGCAGGTAGTCGCCCATGGCCCGGCAATTTTCCAGTACGCCGTCTTCGATAAGGGCGCGCATGGCTGCCAGGGCCGCGGTGGTCATCAAGGGGTTGCCGCCGAAGGTCGAACCGTGGCTGCCGGGTCCGAAATATTCCGCCACCGGTTCGGTGGCGACCATGGCACCGATGGGCGGACCGCCGGCCAAAGCCTTGGCCAGAGTCATGATATCCGGTGCCACCCCCTCATGCTGGTAGGCGAACAATTCGCCGGTACGACCGCAACCGACCTGGACCTCGTCGTAGACCAGCAACAGGTTGCATTCATTGCAGATGCGCCGTACTTCGGCCAGGTAACCGGAGGGCGGCACGTTGACGCCGCCTTCGCCCTGTACCGGTTCCAGCAGCACGGCACAGGTGTGCTCGTTGACGGCGGCGCGCAGGGCCGCGGCATCGCCGAAGGGCACGTAGCGGAAGCCGGGCACCATGGGCGCAAAGCCGACCTTGACCTTGTCCTGACCGGTGGCGCTGATGGTGCCGATGGTGCGGCCGTGAAAGGAGGCCAGAGCGGTAATGACCTCGAAGCGATCGGCGCCGAAACGCTCGGCGCTGTATTTGCGCACCAGCTTCATGGCCGCTTCGTTGGCCTCGGCGCCGCTGTTGCAGAAGAACACCCGGTCGCCGAAGGAATGCTCGCAGAGCAGTTCGGCCAGTTCGATCTGACTGGGGATGTGAAAGTAGTTGGAGCAGTGCAGCAGCCGGGCGGCCTGCTCCTGCAGGGCCGCCACCACCTTGGGATGGCAGTGGCCGAGGTTGTTGACCGCCACCCCGGCCAGAAAATCCAGATAGCATTTGCCGTCCGCGTCCCACAACCGGCAGCCCTCGCCCTTGACGGCCACCAGCGGATAGCGGGCATAGGTGCGGGCGATATGTTGGTCTCCCCGGGCAATCCAGTCTTGCGATGTCATTATGCAAACCTCCCCACGGCGGTGCCGATGCCGCGATCGGTGAAAATTTCCAGCAGACAGGCATGTTCCACGCGCCCGTCGATGATGTGTGCCGTATGCACCCCTTCGCTGATGGCATCGATGCAGCAGTTGAGCTTGGGAATCATGCCGCCGAAGATGGTGCCGTCGTTGATGAGATCCGGTACGCGTTGGGTGTCGATGGTCGATATCAGCCGGCCGTCCTTGTCCTTGACCCCCTCCACGTCCGTCAGCAGGATCAGTTTCTCGGCCTTGAGGGCCCCGGCGATGCGGCCGGCCACCAGGTCGGCGTTGATGTTGTAGGTTTCCCCTCCCAGACCGACGCCGACCGGTGCGATGACCGGAATGAAACCGCTGTCCTCCAGGGTCCGGATGATTTCCGGATGGATCTGCTCGACCTCGCCGACCAGCCCGACATCGATGATCTCCGGCGTCAGGGTATCGGGGTTGAGGGCGGTCATTTCCATCTTGCGGGCCACGATCAGGCGTCCGTCCTTGCCGCTCAGGCCGACCGCGCGGCCGTCATGTTGGTTGATGTTGGCGACGATCTCTTTGTTGACCTTGCCGCCCAGCACCATCTCCACCACATCCATGGTCGCCTGATCGGTGACGCGCATGCCCTGCACGAATCGGGACTCCTTGCCCATGGCCTTGAGCACTTCGCCGATCTGCGGCCCCCCGCCGTGGACGATGACCGGGTTGAGGCCGATATATTTGAGCAGCACCACGTCGCGGGCGAACTCCCGCTTGAGGCGCTCGTCGACCATGGCGTGACCACCGTACTTGATGACGATGGTGCGGTTGGCAAAGCGCTGGAGGTAGGGCAGCGCCTCCATCAGGATGTTGGCCTTTTTGATCAGTTCTTCCATGGGCGTAATCATTCCTGTCAGAGAATATAACGGGACAGGTCCTCGTCCCGGGCAATGTCGGCCAACTGTTCGCGCACAAAGGCGACATCGATGGCAATCCGACGCTCGCGATGTTCCGGGGCGTCGAAGGAAAGCTGTTCCAACAGTTTCTCCATGACCGTATGCAGGCGGCGCGCGCCGATGTTTTCCGTGCGGTCATTGACCTGGGTGGCGATGCAGGCCAGTTCGCGGATTGCCTCGGGGCTGAATTCGAGCTGGATGCCTTCGGTGGCCAGCAGCGCCTGGTACTGACGGATGAGGGCGTTTTTCGGCTCCGTCAGGATCCGGAAAAATTCTTCCTCGCCGAGACTTTCCAGTTCCACCCGGATGGGAAACCGACCCTGCAGCTCCGGAATCAGATCCGAAGGTTTGGCGATGTGGAAGGCGCCGGCGGCGATGAACAGGATATGATCCGTCTTCACCGGTCCGTACTTGGTGTTGACGGTGCTGCCCTCGACGATGGGCAGGATGTCGCGCTGCACCCCCTCCCGGGAGACATCCGGGCCCTGCCGGCCCTGGCTGCCCGCCACCTTGTCGATCTCATCGATGAAGATGATGCCGCTCTGCTCCACCCGCTCCCGGGCCAGGGTGTTGACCTTGTCCATGTCCACCAGGCGCTCGGCTTCCTGATCGATGAGGATCCGGCGCGCTTCGGCGACTTTGATGCGGCGCCGTTTGGACTGCTTGGGAAACAGGTTGCCGAACATCTCCTTGATGTTGATGCCCATCTCCTCGGTGCCCTGGGGAGTGAAAATCTCCATCATGGGCATTTTCGTTACCTGGGTCTCGATCTCTACCGTGCGATCGTCCAGGCTGCCCAGGCGCAGCAGCTTGCGCAGTTTTTCCCGGGTGCCCCCCTCGCCGGCGGCGGCACTGCGATCGCCGGCTTCCTCCGCATGGGGCGTCGCGGGTAGCAGCAGATCCAGCAGGCGCTCTTCCGCCAAGTCTTCCGCCTTGATGCGGACCTGCTGCGCCTCTTCTTCGCGGACCATGATGATGGCCAGATCGACCAGGTCGCGGACCATGCTTTCCACATCCCGTCCGACGTAGCCGACCTCGGTGAATTTGCTCGCCTCGACCTTGATGAAGGGCGCCTGGGCCAATTTCGCCAAGCGGCGGGCGATTTCCGTCTTACCGACCCCGGTGGGGCCGATCATGATGATGTTTTTCGGCGCGATTTCGTCGCGCAGTTCCGGCGCCACCTGCTGGCGACGCCAGCGATTGCGCAGGGCCACCGCGACGGCGCGCTTGGCGGCTCTCTGGCCGATGATGTAGCGGTCCAGTTCGGACACGATTTCGCGGGGCGTGAAGTTGCTCAAGGCAGGCTCTCCGCAACGATCCGGTCGTTGGTATAGATGCAGATTCCGCTGGCGATGCGCAGCGCCTCTTCGGCCAGTTCGCGCGCCGGCAGGCTGGAATGGCCGGCCAGAGCCCGGGCGGCAGCCAGGGCGAAGGGGCCGCCGGAGCCGATGGCGGCAATGCCGTCATCCGGTTCGATGACGTCGCCGGCCCCGGACAAAACCAGGGTATTCGTCGCATCGGCGACGATGAGCAGCGCCTCGAGTTTGCGCAGGATTTGGTCGGTGCGCCATTCCTTGGCCAACGCCACGGCGGCTTTGGGCAGGTTGCCGCGCGCCTCCTGCAGCTTGGCTTCGAATTTTTCAAACAAGGTGAACGCATCGGCGGTGCTGCCGGCGAAGCCCGCCAGGACCCGGCCGTCATACATGCGGCGGATCTTGCGGGCGCCATGCTTCATGACCGTGTTGCCGAGGGTCACCTGGCCATCGCCGGCCATGCCCACGGCATCGTTCCGGCGCACGCAGACGATGGTGGTGCCGCGTAGTTCCATGGCGTTGTCGCTCTCAGAAAAGGGCGGAAAAATAGGGCTTATGTTAGCACACCGGGTGGTAAAAAAAAATGCAAAATGCCGCCCTGGGGCGGCATATTTCGCGGAACAAAACCTGTACGTCGCCCCCGGGCGGGGGGGCGTTCCCTCACGAGGGGCGTCGAACTGCACGGAAGATGGAGCAGCTACTTCAACGGCGGGGAAAAGATGGCCAGCAGTTCGACCGGTTCGTCGCCGATGTTTTTCAGGCCGTGCTGCAACCCCGGCGGTGCCACGATGCAGGAACCGGGACCGCAGCGGTGCTCCTGGCCGTCGATGGTGCACAGCGCCTCGCCCCGCAGCAGGTAGAAGGTCTCCGTCCGCCCCTCGTGACAGTGCAGCCGGATTTCGCCGCCGGCTTCCACCCGGCCGCGATGCAGGGACAGATCCGGATTGTCCCCGGCCAGGACCAGGTCGCGGAGAAAAAAACGCTCGTGTTGCGGATGGGGATACTCCGCCTGTTCCACGCTGTGGATGAGATGGCCTTTCATGTATTGCTCCTGTTACGCTGGCGTTCAGTTCTGCAGGGCTTGTTCGATCAGCGCGGGAACCGCCGCCAGGGCGGCATCCAGTTGCTCCGGACGGCTGCCGCCGGCCTGGGCGAGGTCCGGGCGTCCGCCGCCACCGCCGCCGACCATGGCGGCCAACTCTTTGATCAAAGCTCCGGCCTGCAGGCGTTTGGTCAGATCCTTGCTGACGCCCACCAACAGACCGGCCTTGCCGTCGTGGGCGCTGCCCAGCACCACGATGCCCGACGGCAGACGATCGCGCACCTGGTCGGCCAGTTCGCGCAGGGCCTTGCCGTCCAGGTTGTCGACCCGGGCGCAGACCACCGGAACGTCGGCCACCTTGACCTGCTGCCGCAGCAGGTTGCCGGCCTGATCCGCGTTCAGCCGGCCGTGCAGGGATTCCAGTTCGCGTTCCAGTTCCTTCTGACGTTCCAACAGTTTGCGCAGGCGCAGTTCCAGTTGCGGCCGGTCGGTCTTGATCAGGGCGGCCAGATGATCCAGGGTGCGCTCCTGGTCGCGTACCACTTCCAGGGCGCGGACGCCGGTCACCGCTTCGATGCGGCGCACGCCGGCGGCAATGCCCGTTTCCTGGAGAATCTTGAACAGGCCGATGTCGCCCGCAGCCCTGGCATGAGTGCCGCCGCACAATTCCATGCTGATATCACCGACCCGCACCACCCGGACGCGGTCGCCGTACTTCTCGCCGAACAGGGCGGTGGCGCCGGCGGCGACGGCTTCCTCGTGGGACATTTCTCCGGTTTCGACGGCGGCATTTTCCCGGATGCGCAGATTGACCAGGTTTTCGACCTGCTCCAGTTCCTCGGCGCTCAGGGCGGAGAAATGGATGAAGTCGAAACGCAACCGTTCCGGCGTGACCAGGGAGCCTGCCTGCTTGACGTGATCGCCGAGCACCTCGATGAGGGCGGTCTGCAGCAGGTGAGTGGCGGTATGGTTCAGAACCGTGGCCTGGCGCCGCTCGCCATCCACGGTCAGGGTCGCCGTGGCGCCGGTGCGCAAGGTGCCGGCGGTGATGACGCCGATATGGACCAACAATTCCGGCAGGGGTTTGCGGGTGTCGGAGACCTCAACCTGGGCCTCGGCGGTGGCGAGGGTGCCGCGATCGCCGGTCTGGCCCCCCGATTCGCCGTAAAAGGGCGTGGCCGAGGTCACGATCTCGACCCGGGCGCCGGCCGGTGCGCTGGAAACCGGTTGCCCGTCCAGGAGAATGGCGAGCACCTCGCCCTGTCCGGTCAGTTGCTCATAGCCCGAAAAGCGGGTACGACGGCCCTCTTCGACCAGTTGCCGATAGACGGCGGCTACCGCCTCCTCGCCGGAGCCCTTCCAGTGCTCGCGGGCCTTCTGGCGCTGTTCCTCCATGCAGGCCTCGAAACCGTCTTCATCGATGGTGACGTTTTCGCCGCGCAGGATGTCGGCCGTCAAATCCAGAGGGAAGCCGAAGGTGTCGTAGAGCTTGAAGGCGATGTCGCCCGGCAGGACGCCGGCGCCGGCCGCCTTGAGACGCTCGACCTCCTCGGTCAGGATGCGCAGGCCGTTGTCCAGGGTCTGGATGAAACGCTCTTCCTCGAGTTTGACGATTTTCGCCACGTAGTCGGTGCGCTGGGCCGGTTCCGGATAGGCTTCGGCCATGGATTGCAGAACGTAGGTGGCGGTGCGGTACAGCACCGGTTCGGCGAAACCGAGCATCTTGGCGTGGCGGGCGGCCCGGCGCATGATGCGCCGCAGGACGTAGCCGCGCCCCTCGTTGCTGGGCAACACACCGTCGGCAATGAGAAAGGCGGTGGCGCGGCTGTGGTCGGCAATCACACGCATGGACATGTCGTGAGCGGCATCGTCACCGTAGCGTTTGCCCGAGAGTGTCTCCACATGGCCGATGATGCCGCGCAGCAGGTCGCAGTCGTAGTTGCTCTGCACTCCCTGCATGACGGCGGTGATGCGCTCCAGGCCCATGCCGGTGTCGATGGAGGGCTTGGGCAGCAGGGTCAGGGTGCCGTCGGCAGCGCGATCGAACTGCATGAAAACCAGGTTCCAGAGCTCCAGAAAACGGTCGCAGTCGCAGTCGCCGATCCCGCACGCGGTGCCGCAGGACATGCTGTCGCCCTGGTCGATGAGAATTTCGGAGCAGGGGCCGCAGGGGCCGGTATCGCCCATGGACCAGAAGTTATCCTTTTCACCCATGCGCACGATGCGTTCCACCGGCACGCCGATGCGATCCCGCCAGATATTGTAGGCTTCATCGTCTTCGCGAAATACGGTGACCCAGAGCCGGTCTTTGGGCAGGCCCATTTCCACGGTCAGAAATTCCCAGGCGAAGGCGATGGCCTGATCCTTGAAATAATCGCCGAAGCTGAAATTGCCGAGCATCTCGAAAAAGGTGTGGTGCCGTGCGGTCTGACCGACATTTTCCAGATCGTTGTGTTTGCCGCCGGCGCGCACGCACTTTTGGGCCGATGCGGCACGAACGTAATCGCGTTTCTCGCGACCGAGAAAAACATCCTTGAACTGGTTCATGCCGGCATTGATGAACAGAAGGGTCGGATCCTGATGGGGAATCAGCGGCGAGGAGGGTACGACGGTGTGGCCGTGTTTCTCGAAATATTGGAGAAAGCGGGTGCGGATCTGGTTTCCGGTGAGCATGGGCCTGTTGTTACCTTTCTTCCTGGAAATATTGGTACAGCAAAGCGGGGGCGAAACCGCGTCGCGCCAGGTACTGAAAAACCCGCCGGCGCTGACGCTCATCGGCGGTTTGGAAGTCGAAGCCGGGAAAGCGCCGCCGGCAGATTTGCCGCAGCAGTTCCCGAGGGTCGAATTCGTCCTGCAACTCTTCCAGAACTTCGCGAGCCACGGCCTCTTCGACCTGACGGTTGCGCAGGTCCGCCAGCAGGGCCGCACCGACGGCCCGGCCGTCGTTCAGCAGCTGGCGGGCCCGCTGGCGGGCAAAGCGGCGGTCATCCAGGTAGCCGTATTCCCGGCACCGCTCCAGCGCAGCCAGAATGTCCGCTTCACTGTGCCGCTGCCGGCGCAGGCGCCCGGCCAACTCCGCTTCGCTGCGATCGCGCACCGCCAGGAGGCGCAGGGCCTGCTCCCAGGCGCCGGCCGGCGCGCCTTTAACCTGGCGCGTCGGCCGGTTGTTCGTCTTCGGCGGATTTGCCAAAATCGTCCCAGCTGAGGTCCGAGGTCGACGAGATGCCCGACGCCTTGAGTTTGAAATCGTCGGGGTTGGAGCTCTGGCGAATGGCCTCGTCGAAGGTAATCAACTCGTTGCGGTACAGGCCCATCAGGGACTGGTCGAAGGTCTGCATGCCGTAGGACACGAAGCCCTGCTGGATGGCATCCCGCAACAGCTTGGTTTTTTCCTTGTCGTCGATGAGATCCCGGGTGCGGGCGGTGGAAATCATGACCTCCACCGCCGGGACCCGCCCTTTGCCGTCGGCTCGCGGCACCAGGCGCTGGGAGATGACCGCCCGCAGGATGCCGGACAGCTGGGAGCGGATCTGGCGGTGCTGATGGGGTGGAAACACCGACACGATACGGTTGATGGACTCCGGTGCATCGATGGTGTGCAGGGTGGCCAGCACCAAATGGCCGGTTTCCGCGGCGTGCAAGGCGGTTTCCACCGTTTCCAGGTCGCGCATTTCGCCGACCAGAATAACGTCCGGATCCTGGCGCAGGGCGTGTTTCAGAGCCGCCGGAAAGCTGTCCGTGTCACTGCCGACCTCGCGCTGGTTGATGATGCATTTCTTGTCGCGATGCAGAAACTCGATGGGGTCCTCGACGGTGATGATATGTTCGGTGCGCTGGCTGTTGATGAAATCGATCATGGCCGCCAGAGTGGTCGATTTCCCCGAGCCGGTGGCGCCCGTGACCAGCACCAGGCCGCGCGGTTCCATGGCGATCTTCTTGATTACCGGCGGCAGATTGAGCTCGTCCAGGCTCGGGCAGCTGAAGGGGATGACGCGGAACACCATGCTCGCCGAGCCGCGCTGGGAAAAGATGTTGACCCGGAAACGCCCCATGCCGGGGACGCCGTAAGCCATGTCGACCTCGTGGGTCTCCTCGTACTGCTTTTGACGGCGCGGGCCCATGATGCCGTAAGCCATGTTGCGCACCGTGTCGGCATCCAGTCGGTCGGCCTTGGGCAGGGGACGCAGCACGCCGTCGATGCGGTAGACCGGCGGCAGGCCCGACTTGATATGAATATCCGACGCCTTGGCCTTGAGAGCAACGGTCAGGATTTCATTCAGTTCCATGTCATTCCGCCTCTTCCACGGCAACCGGAGCGCTCTTCAAACCGACGTGTTCCAGCAACCGTTGTTCAATGGCCCGGCAGGTTTCCGGATGTTCGCGCAAAAACTGCTTGGCGTTCTCCCGGCCCTGGCCGATGCGTTCGCCGGCGAAGGAATACCAGGCCCCGCTTTTTTCGACGATGTCGTTGGCCGCCGCCAGATCCAGCACATCGCCTTCCCGGGAAATGCCCTCGCCGTACATGATGTCGAATTCCGCTTCTTTGAAGGGCGGCGCCACCTTGTTCTTCACCACCTTGACCCGGGTGCGGCTGCCGATGACGTCCTGACCCTGTTTGAGAGTGGCGATCTTGCGGATATCCATGCGGACCGAGGAGTAGAACTTCAGGGCATTGCCGCCGGTGGTGGTCTCCGGGTTGCCGAACATGACGCCGATCTTCATGCGGATCTGGTTGATGAAGATCACGCAGCAACGCGATTTGCTGATGGTGCCGGTGAGTTTGCGCAGGGCCTGGGACATGAGGCGCGCCTGCAGGCCGACATGGGCATCGCCCATTTCCCCTTCGATTTCGGCCCGGGGCACCAGGGCCGCCACCGAATCGATGACCAGGATGTCGATGGCCCCGCTGCGCACCAGCACCTCGGTGATCTCCAGGGCCTGTTCCCCGGTGTCGGGCTGGGAGACCAGCAAATCGTCGGTGCGCACGCCGAGTTTGCGGGCATAGTGAATGTCGAGGGCGTGCTCGGCGTCGACGAAAGCGGCGATGCCGCCCTTCTTCTGCGCTTCAGCGACGATATGCAGGGCCAGGGTGGTCTTGCCGGAAGACTCCGGGCCGTAGATCTCGATGATGCGGCCGCGCGGCACCCCGCCCACGCCAAGGGCGATGTCGAGGCTCAGGGCACCGGTGGGAATGGTTTCGATGTCCGGAACGATGGCATCTTCCCCCAGGCGCATGATGCTGCCTTTGCCGAACTGTTTTTCGATCTGGCCCATGGCCAGGTCGATGGCGCGTTCGCGATTATTGTCGGTCATGGTCTCATCATCCTTTGGAGTGAAATGGGGTTGCGGCCATCCTTCACAGGTTTTGCCCCGGTGCGGACCCGGAGAGCATGACGGTCCGGCGCGGCAGGTGAACGGCGCCCTGCGGGGTCAGGCGGCTTTCGTACAGCACCAGGCGGTCCAGCAGCAACGAACCGGGGTAGCCGGCCGGCAAGGATTGCAGGGCCGTCATCAACTGCGGTTCGCTCTGCCGCAGTCGGGCCAGGGTCAGATGCGGCTTGAAGGGTTTATCGTCCCAGGCAAGGTCCCGTTGCCGCAATTCCCGGGTCAGGGCGGCTTGCAGGGCAGCCAGGGATTGACCGCCCTGCAGGCCGAGCCAAACCACCCGCGGCCGGTTCGGTCCGGGAAAAGCCCCCAGGCCGCCGGCGCGCACCGTCAGGGGGGCAAATGAATCTCCTATCGATAGCATAGCCTTCCCCAGCTTTTCAAGCTCTTCTTCAGGAATTTCGCCGAGGAAGGCCAAGGTCAGGTGCAGGCTTTCGGGGCGTGCCCAACGGATCGCAGGCCGGACGCGCCCCAAGGCCGCAGTCAGGTTGGCCACCCAGTCCAGAAACGGCTGCGGCAACGGCATGGCGATAAACGCCCGAATCCTTCCGGCAGAACCGTGGCCGGGGGCGCCGTCGGGCATCAGTGGACCTCCTCTTGCACGGCGCAGAGATAGCGGCGCAGCCATTCGAGGGCCATGCTGGCGGCCATCAGGCGGATTTTATCCCGGGAACCGTTGAACCGATAACCCTGGACCTTTTCTTCGCCCGGCGCCGCCATGGCCAAAAATACCGTGCCGACGGGTTTGTCGGCGCTGCCCCCGGTCGGTCCGGCAATGCCGGTGATGGCCAGGCCGATATCGCTGCCGGCGGCTTCCCGCACCCCGTGCGCCATGGCCAGGGCACATCCCTGGCTGACCGCACCCTCCCTGGCCAGCAGGTCCGCCGGGACCAGCAGCCAGTCCTGCTTGGCCCGGTTGCTGTAGGTCACGGCCGCCCGTTCCAGAAACGCCGAGGCGCCCGGAATGTCCGTCAGCAGTTGACTGACCATCCCGCCGGTACAGGATTCCGCCAGGGCCAGGGTCAATCCGGCATCGGTCAGCATGCGTCCGACATTGCCGGCCAGGGTTTCCTGGCCGGTTCCGAACACGTAGGGAGCCAACTGCCGGCGGGCGTGCAGTTCGGCTTTGTCGAGCAGGTCTTCGGCCTCCGGGCCGCCGGCCCGCAATTTGACCAACACGAAGGGGTATTCGACGCCGAACCCGAGGCAGACACCTGTCGGCAGGGGGTGGCCGTTAAAGCGCTCTTCGACCTTGGGCTCGGAAAGGCCGAACACCTTGAGGATGCGTTCCTGGCGCGGCGGTACGCCACCGCTCAAGGCATCAAGGCGCGGCAGGACCGTGGCCTCCAGCATGGCGGCCATTTCTACCGGGACGCCGGGCAGAAAAAACAGTTCGCAGTTGCCGCAGCGCATCTGGAAGCCGACGGCAGTGCCGAGGGGATTGGGTATCAGTTGCGCCTTTTGCGGCAGCAAGGCCTGCTTTTCATTGCGGGGATGCATCTCCTGGCGGCGCTGCCGGAAAAATTCCCGGATCTGCCGCAAGGCTTCATCGTTGAGGGCCAGGCGCCGGTCGAAGGCCTTGGCGGCGGCACGGGCGGTAAGATCATCCTCCGTCGGGCCGAGGCCGCCGGTGACGATGATCGCCTGGCGCCGTCCGGCCAGGTCGCGCAGGGCCTGCATGATTTCTCCTTCGTCATCGCCGACGGAGCGCGCTTCGCGCAGCAGATAGCCGTGGCCGCCGAGCACCTGGGCGATGCGCATGGTGTTGGTATCGGCCATTTCACCGTTGATCAGTTCGTCGCCGGTGGTCAGGACGGCAAGGTTGAGACTCATGGTTCCCTCCATCAAATTCAGCCGAGTGTGCCAAGGAATTGCAGCCACAGGCGCAGGGCCAGGGCGCCATACAGGCCGGCTACGACATCATCCATGACGACACCGATGCCGTTTTTCATTTGTTGATCGAAATATCGCGCCGGCGGCAGCTTGACGATGTCGAACACCCGGAAAAAGACGAAGCCGGCCAAGGCGTTGTGCCAGGAAAAGGGCAGCAGGGCGACGGTCACCAGGTAGCCGACCAGTTCATCGATGACGATGCGGCCGTCATCGACCACGCCGAAGATGCGCCCGGCGCCATCGGCCACCCAACAGGACAGCAGCAGCAGGGCGGTCCAGGTAAGCAGGTATAGTTCCGCCGGCATGGCGGCCAACAGGGCGAAGGCGGGAATACCGGCCAGGGTGCCCCAGGTTCCTGGCGCCCGGGGCAGGTAGCCGAGGCCGCCGTTGGTGGCCAGCAACAGGATGAATCGACGCATGGGTTCAGAGCTCCGTAACGGTCGCATCGGCCCATGCCGCTTGTTCGACCAGTTGGTAGATGCCGGTGAGGGGACGGCCGGAGGTTTTGGCCAGCCGCCGGCAGTCCTCGAATTCCGGGGCGATACGCAGCAGGGTGCCGCCATCGAAAAACAGCTTGACCCGGGCCGGGCCGAGGGGCGTCGCCACGGTGGCGGTTTTGCGTCGCAGTTTCAGGCGCAGGGTGTCCTGGCAGCGGACGCCGGTGGCACTGCTGGCGCACAGTACGAGGCGGGCCAGGGGGGCGGCCAGGGCAGGCGGCGCCAGGACGGTCAAACGTACACCGGGCCGGTTCTTTTTCATCTGCAGCGGCGCAAAGGTCACGTCCAAGGCCCCGGCCTGGAACAGATCCTCCATCAGGGCGCCCAGCCATTCGGGGTTGGCATCGTCCAGGTGGCTGTCCAGTTGGGTGATGCGATCGGTTTCGCCCTCCCAGGGGTCCGCGGTGGTGCCGAGGATGCCGCGCAACAGGTTGGGGCGATCGTCCATGTGGCGCTCGCCGGCACCGTAGCCGACCGCCTCCATGGTCATGGCCGGCAGGGGCGCAAAACGGGCGATTTCGGCGGCGATGGCGGCCCCGGTCGGGGTCACCAGTTCCACGGCGGCGGGATCGCCGACCGTCGGCAGGCCGCACAGGAGTTGCAGGGTGGCCGGCGCCGGCAGAGGCAAGATGCCATGGGCACAGCGCACCGTGCCGCGGGTCATGGGCAGCGGCGCGCACAGCACCTGTTGCGGTGCCAGGGCCTGCAGGCCGATGGCGGCGCCGACGATGTCGATGATGGCGTCCAGGGCGCCGACTTCATGAAAATGGACCGCATCCAGGTCGATACCGTGGACGGCGGCTTCCGCGGTTCCCAGGCGGCGAAAGATGCGCCGAGCCAGGTCTGCAACCGGACCGGGCAACTCGCCGGCCGCCAACATGGCATCGATATCCCGCCAGGTGCGATGCTGGTGCTGGGGTTGGCAGTGCACCCTGACCTTGGTGGCGGCGATGCCCTGCCGCTGCTCGCGGGTTGCCGTCAGGTGGTAGCCGGTCAGGGGCAGACACCGCAGTTGCGCTTCCAGATCCGCCAGCGGAACGCCGAGATCCACCAGCAATCCCAGAAACATGTCTCCCGCCATGCCGGCAAAGGTATCCAGATACAGGGTTTTCATTTTTGAGCCCGGCGATTGATGCGGGTCGCGGCGAAGGCGGCCCCGAAACCGTTATCGATATTGACCACCGTGACACCGCTGGCGCAGGTATTGAGCATGGCGAACAGGGCGGTCAGGCCGCCCATGGCCGTACCATAGCCGACGGAGGTGGGCACGGCGATGACCGGCGCCGCGACCAGTCCGCCGATGACCGAGGGCAGGGCGCCCTCCATGCCGGCAATGGCGATGATGACCGCCGCCCGCCGCAACAATTCCAAGTGCGCCAGCAACCGGTGCAGGCCGGCGACACCGACGTCCGGCAGTTCCTCCACCGGGTTGCCGAGCAGGCGGGCGACGGTGGCCGCTTCGCGGGCGACGGGCAGATCGGAGGTTCCGGCACTGGCCACCAGGACCAGCCCCCCATGGGGCTCCGTCGCCGGCTGTTGAATCACCGAAAAGATGCGGCCGACGGGGTCGTATTCGCCGACTGGAAAGTCTTTTTGCAGTGCCGCCGCCAAATGCTCTCCAACCCGAGTAAGGATGGCGTTGCTGCCGTTGGCCAACAGGGTCCCAACAATCTCCTGCAGTTGGGTAAGGGTTTTGCCCTCGCCGAAAACGATTTCAGGAACCCCCTGTCGCAGCGCCCGGTGGTGGTCGACCAGCGCTTCGCCGGCCCTTTCGAAGGGCAGGGTAGCCAGGCGGTTCAGGCCGGCCTCGACGGTCAGATGACCGTTGCGGACCGCGGTCAGCAATTGTTGCAGATCCTCTGGGGTCATGGGTTTCCTGTCTGTCCGGAAGAGGCTAGAACCATAACAATTCGACACCCCGATGCAAAGCAGAAAAAGTCCAGGATCCGGCTCTATCCAAAAGGCCCTCCAAGGGGGCCGGCATGGCGCATTCAGCCATCATCCGCGCCGCGGATGACGCATGGCCATTGCCGGTCAGAACATGGCATCGATGGCGTCGAAGTCGATGGCGGTTTCGGCCAGGGACTGCAGCAGGCTGATCTTCTCCGTGTCTTCCGGATAGATTTTCGCAACATCATTTTCAATGGCCGAAAAAACCCTGGTGCTGCTGAAGTTTTCCGCCCGCAGGTAAGGAATATTGCTGCGATCCAGGATCTGCTGGGTGACTTTGGAAATGGGATAGGAACCCGGAATCAACAACCCGGCAATCTTGTGGCGGTATTCCGGGATGTTGTAGAGCGCCGCCAGGGTGACCAGCAATTCGTTGCGGGTGCTGGTCACGATGAGCAGGGTTGCGTCATCCAGCAAATCCGCCACCCTTTGGGTCGATGCCGCGCCCAGTTGCACGTGGTGAATGATGCGCAGCTCGGCGTCCCGATCCCCCTTCAGGTAGAGATTGAACAGGCTGGCGATATGTTTCATGGTCGGGTTGGCCAGGATGGGTGAGTAATTGAACCCGGCGGCCACTTTGAAGGGCATGCCTTGAAAGGCCAGCTGCAGGTAGCGCAGGGTTTTTTCCCGTTTGTCCGGGAGCAGTTTGTTGGCCATGACCAGGCGCAGGTCGGCCCCTTCCTGGCGGCACAGGGCATAGTTGAGATGGACGTTGTCCACCACTTTGCCGATGCCCGCTCCGGAGACCATGATCATGGGGGCGCCGAGGGTGGCTGCGACAAAAGGGTTGTTCAGTCCCAGCACCGAGCCGACGCCGCTGTGCCCGGCGCCTTCAATGATCAAAAAGTCGCAACGCCTTTCCAGTTCGGCCGTGGCTTGGCGGATTTTCTCCAGCAGTGAAGCCGCGGATATCTTTCCGTCCAGCAGGTTGCGGGTGGTTCGCGCCTGCAGAACCACCGGCGACATGAAGTCCAGATCCTCGTCGAGTCCGTAGATTTTCGCCATCAGAGCCGCGTCCAGATCCACCCAGCGTCCATTGTAGATGGTCGGCTTCGGACCCAGGGGCTTGATGAAGCCGACCCGCCGGTATTTTTTTCGCGCCATGTGTAACAGGGAAATGCTGGTGGTGGTCTTGCCGTTTTGCTGGCCGGTGGCGGCAACGAAGATCTTTTTGGTAGTGGCCATGGAGCCTCCCGAGGCACGTAGCAGGGGTTTGCCCAATTATAGAAAAGAGTCTCTGTTATTTCAAAAGGAATAGCAGGGTGACGGCCTTGTCCTGGCCAATCGGGAATGTATCCGGCGTCGGGGATCTGCTAGAATTGGCAAATGGCCATGTTCCCCTCGGTGTTTCATTGCGGACAGAGCGGCAACGGGAAGGCCGTGACAGGTATATCTCCGTAAGGAGCGGATGAATCCCCCCGGCAGAAGGAGAGGTCATGACAGAACCTGGTTCAACCATTCCGGCAACGTCCCATAATCAGGTGTCCGTGGCCGAAATGGTTGATGAGGACTGGGATGTGGTGGTCATCGGTGCCGGCCCTGGAGGCAGCGCCGCGGCCATTGAGCTGGCCCGCAGGGGTTGCCGGGTGCTGCTGCTCGACCGGTACAGCTTCCCGCGGGAGAAGGTGTGCGGGGATGCCTTGACCGCTCGGGCCTTGCGGGCGCTGGAACATCTGGGCATGCAAGAAGAGGTGCGCCGCCTCGGGCGTACCATCGGGACGCTGTCGGTGGTCAGTCCGGCGGGGGTTGAGGTGGAACTGCCGGAAGAATATGTCCTGCTGCGCCGCCGATTGCTCGACGATCTGCTGGCGCGCCAGGCGGTGCGCCAGGGGGCGGTGTTCGCCTGCGGGACGGCCATCGAGGTGCGTCATGCCGGTCGCCATGCCGGGCATGAGATTCTGTTGCAAGGCGAGGCACGCATCCTGCGTGCCCGTTCCTGTCTGGTTGCCACGGGGAGCCAGGTCCGTTTGGCCCGCCGCCTGCAATTGGTGCCGCCGCAGTCGCCGAGCGGCGTGGCCATGCGCTGCTATGTCCGCTCCGGCTTGCCTCTGGAGCGGTTGGTG
Source organism: Desulfuromonas sp. CSMB_57 (assembly GCF_020194955.2). Taxonomy (GTDB): domain Bacteria; phylum Desulfobacterota; class Desulfuromonadia; order Desulfuromonadales; family Syntrophotaleaceae; genus JAFCIY02. The sequence goes on from NZ_JAFCIY020000022.1 coordinate 29,612, forward strand.
GTGGCTTTCGCTCGGGACATTCTGCCCGGTTATGCCTGGATATTTCCTGTGGAGCCGGGCCTGTTCAATGTCGGCTGCGGGCTGTTTCGTCCCCTGCGGCACAAGGGGCGGATCCATTTGCGTCAGGCCTTCGACCGCTTTTTGCGGAATTTTGATTTAGCCCGCCGCCTGCTGGAAACCGGCGATATCGTCAGCCCCCTGCGTGGCGCCCTGCTGTACAGTGGCTGGGAGCAGGCCCGCGCCGTGGCGCCGGGCGGTTTGCTGGGTGTCGGTGAAGTTATCGGAACCACCTCACCCTTCACCGGCGAGGGGGTGGGGCAGGCCATGCAGTGTGGCCTGCTGGCGGGAAGACTGTTGGCGGACGCCCTCGGCACCGGCGATTTTGCCGGCCTGGAGGACTATCCCCGGCAGTTGCGGCTCCTGGCGGAGTTGCATACCGATGGCTATCTGCGCGCCGAGCGCTGGATGACCCGGCCCTGGCTGGTCGATCTGGTGCTACTGCGCGCCCGCTGCAGCCCCAGGTTGCGCGACAAGTTGAACGCCCTGTTGCGGGATACGTCCGACCCCGCCCAAGTGTTCAGCTGGGGCGGGGTCTGGCGATCATTTTGGCGTTGACTTCTTGCTGTGGGACAGGGCGCGCAGGGGCGCCTTGGAGGTCGGTTTGGCGTTGCCCGGATAGCCGCACTTGCCGTAGGCCGGCAGGGTTTTTTGCGCCAGCAGGGCTGCGGCTTCGCGGTAATCATCGAGCCAGTAGGCCTCGGGGTTGCGGGCGCAGACCAGCAGTCGGGCCAGGTTTTCATCGGGATTGGCCGGGCGATGGTAGCGGAAATGGACATGGTCCTTGGTCAGTCCCGCCACCTCGATCTTGCCGCTGGCATGGGACATGACATAACGGCAGCGGCGCGCCAGGCCCGAGCATGCGACCAGCGCATTGGCAAAAATCTGATAGCCCTCTTCAACCGGCAGGGTATAGGTGGCATTGCCTTCCGTCGGACGGCATTGGAAAACGTAATAGGGGGCGATACCCAGGTAGGACAGGGTGTTGAGCAACTCGCCCAGCACCTCGGCATCATCGTTGACGCCGCGAATCAACGGGGTCTGATTCATGACCATCACGCCGCTCTGCTGCACCAGAGCCATGGCCCGGCGGGCCGGTTCGGTCAGTTCCCGGGGATGATTGAATTGCGCCATGAGATAAAGGCGGCTGTCTTGGTGGCTATGGGTGCGCAGAACTTCCAGCAGTTCCGGGTCGTCGAGGAAGCGGTAGGGGTTGAAAGCCGGCATCTTGCTGCCGAGGCGAATGATGCGCACATGATCGATGGCGCGCAATTGCACCAGGATTTCACGCAGTCGCCGGGTCGACAGCAGCAGCGGATCGCCGCCCGTCACCAGCACATTGTTGATTTCCGGATGTTGGCGAATGTAGTCCAGCCCTGCCGAAATGTCCCGCGCCACCTCCTCATTGTCAGCCATGAACAAACGCTTTCGGAAGCAGAAGCGGCACAAGGCGCCGCACACGTCGCTGGCCAGCAGGACGGCGGTGTCGGGGTATTTGTGTTCCAAGCCCGGAACCCGGGCGTAGTGGTGCTCCCCTGATGCGTCCAATTGGCCCCAGGCTTCCAATTCATCTTCACAAGGAAAGACGATGCGGCGAATGGGATCTTCCGGATCGTTCCAGTCGATCAGGGATTGATAATACTCGTTGGAGCGGAAGGCGTAGCGGCGGGTGACCGCCAGCAGGGCGGCCTGTTGTTCCTGGGGGAGTTCACGGAACTGTGGTACGTTCTCCAGCTTGGCGATGTATTTAGGTTTGTTCATGGGGCCTCCTTGCGTCCTGCTGCATCGGCGGCGAAAAATGCAGACAGGTTTCCCGTCAACCGGATTTTTTCGGTTGCCGGAAAGGGTTGCGAAATGATGTGCCAAGGCTAAACGGTCTGCGGCAAAACAGGGATACGGTTGGTACCGGCGGGCGCGAAAAGCGCTCCTGGTGATGGCGGGAAATGCCTTTGAACATGCAAAGCCGGGCCGTTGCAAGAAGGGCCCGAATGCCGCAGTTATTTTGAACAGTATAATATGGTTTTTTTTGAAAGGCAAATTTTTGTTGGAGCAGGTTGACAATTTGCAATCATGCTATAGAAATAATTGAAAAATAAAATGTTTACGGAATTTTTTTGTTTTACGTAATTTAAAAAAGAATTATGGGAAAAGCGAGGCTCCGAAAGGAGCCGACTTTCCCTGAGATCTGGAGCAGGATGATTGGTGGGTTGTTTTTGGTCATTTTAGGTTGTTTTTGGTTTTTAGGGGTTTCTGCGTTTTTTGGATTGACTAAAAATAACTCCGGATGGTAGACTCGCCGCATGTTGATAACAGGATGTTTTTGGCGCTGACCAAGCCGCTCAAAACGCCTTTACACAAGACATCATCCTCCCGGCCACAACAATCCCATAGTGGCCTTTCTCCTCCTCCTAACATATGTGAGGTCGCATTTGCGGCGCTCGGGCTGGTCTGCCACGGCAGTGCCGGCCCATTTTTTTGTCTGGTCCGCCTCCTTTCCTTTTCTTAGTGCTATCGCAAAATCGACTCGTTATTCCCTGATGCTTCGGCCGAGCGCCGTGAATTTAACGACATACCGATTCGATTCCCGACAAAACCGTCTCGACCGGGACTTTTTGCCAGGCCATTAATATGGTCTTGTGATAATTGTAAGTTGGTGCTAATCTATGTTCTGCCGAAATGCCGACGAACGGTTTGCAATAATTGGATGGTCGGAGCGGATTTGTCGTAAAGCCTCACGCGGAGTTTTCGGATAATGTTCCGTATTGCTGTGCTGGTCTTGCTGTCCCTGCAGTTGCTGGCAGGTTGTATGTTGTGCCCGGCGCGTCCCATGCCGCCTATCAGGGAAGCCTGGTGGCTGGATGGACGCTGGGCCCATGAAGCAAGCTCCCTCGTCCCCCACGAAAAAGCGGTCTTCGGGCGCCTGCCCAACGGCTTTCGCTACGTGATTCTGCCCAACCGTAAACCGGAAGGCCGGGTGGCCCTGCATCTGAATGTCCAGGTCGGTTCTCTCATGGAGCAGGCGCACGAACTCGGTGTGGCGCATTTTTTGGAGCACATGGCCTTCAACGGTTCCCGGCATTTCGCGCCGGGCGAGCTGATTCCCTTTTTCCAGCACAACGGCATGGCCTTCGGCCAGGATCTGAATGCCCATACCGGGCCGCAGGAAACCGTCTACAAACTGAATATTGCCGGCGGAGACTCGGATAACTTCCATACCGCCCTGCAGTTTTTGCGGGATGTGGCTGACGGCCTCGATATCCAACCGACTCAAGTGGAAAGGGAGCGGGGCGTCATTCTGGCGGAAAAAGCCGCCCGGGATTCCATCGACAACCGGGCCGCCGGCCGTCTGCGTAAAAAGCTGTATGCCGGAACCCGCTTCAACCAGACGCCCATCGGAGAGGAACACATCATCAAGACTGTCAGTCCCGAAACCCTTCGGGATTTTTATCGCGCCTGGTATCGGCCGGAATTGATGGTCCTGGTGGTGGTCGGGGATCTGGATCCGGCAGCAGTCGAGGAGCGCATCCGGGAAGCTTTCCAGGACTTCCAGGCGCAGGCACCTAGAAGGGCGTTGGCCTCCTGGGGCGATGTCGGGCTGAACGGAACGGTTCCCTTTCACGATTTCTACGAAGCGGAAAGCACCTTTGTCCGTTTGAGCGCCCTGCATCCCCGGGTCTGGCAGGACGATACGCCGGAATCCCGGCGGCAGTGGCTGCACAACAGCATGGCGGCGGGCATTCTGTCCCGGCGGCTGCAGCAGATGGTGGCCGACGGCCGTGCACCCTTTCTGCGGGGCGTGGTCCAAAACAGCCGGGCTTACAACCTGCTGCCCTCCCTGCATGTGGTCGGCGTCTGCCCGGCGCCGAACTGGCCGGAGACCTTCCGGGTTTTGCAGGATGAGTTGTCCCGCGTCCTGGAGCATGGCTTTCTGGCCGAGGAGGTGGAGCAGCTGCGGACCGAGTGGATGCGTGGTTTTGAAACCCGGGCCCGCAACGAAGGGAACCTGCTTCATGACCAAGTGGTGAAGGCCGTCGTTCATGGAGTGAACAGCAACCAGGTGCTCCAATCCGCCGGCCAGGCCCTCGAGTATTACCGTCCGCTGTTGCAGGAGGTCACGGCAGCGGATTTGCATGCCGCTTTTTCGGGCATGTGGCAGACCGAACACCGGCTTGTCGCGGTAACGGGCAATGCCGACCTGGGGCCCGACGCGGACCAGAAGTTGCTCGACATGTGGCGTGACGGCCGGCAGCGTGCCATGGTCGCGCCGGTCGATCCGGACGCCGTGGGGTTTCCCTATCTGGACGTTCCGGCCGTGGCCGGCCGGGTCGCGGCGCGCCGTTCGCTACCGGTTCCGGGTACGGACTTGCTGCTGCATGAACTGGACTTCGCCAACGGCCTGCGGGTGCGCCTGTTGCCCACGCCCTTTCAGCAGGGGCGGGTTGCCCTGGACTTGCATCTCGGCGGCGGGCACAGCGGCGTGACCGACGACCAGTTCGTCGCCGCCCGCCTGGCTTTCATGACCGACGCGCAATCCGGATTCGGCCGCCTCAGCGCCTTGGATGCCTTGCGCCTGCAACGGGCGACGGGGGCCGGCGCCGGCAGTCGGTTGGCCCGGCATGCGACCATCATTTCCAGCGAAGGGGAAACGGCCGATCTGGCGGGCATGCTGGAAGCCATGTGGACCCAGTACCGGGAGCCGGAGATAGCCCGGGAAGACCTGGAAAACCTGCTTAAGACGCTGGCCATGGCGGATCTCAAACGGGGGCGGGACGTGCCCTCGGTGGCGGAGGATGAAAGCGCCCGGTTTTTTTATGGCGATGGATTGCGCACCCGGCCCTTGACCGAAGCCATGGCCCGCGAGCAGGAGTTGACGGTCCTGCGCCGGCATTTGCAGGCCCTGCATCGGGGCGGCGATCCGGTGTTGAACGTAGTGGGGGATTTTTCTCCCGAGGAGGCGGAGGCTCTTGTTGCCCGTTTCTTCGGCGCCGAAGAGGTGACCTACCCGGCTGCCGTGCCGGCGGATTATGCCCATGTTCCGAGTTTTCCCGCGCCGGCCCATCGGCAGAAAACCCTTCAGGTCGAGGCCGAGCTCGGTCAGGCCGAGTTGCGCCTGGCCTGGCTGCGCCGCCTGGAGGATGTCGGCGACCGCAAGGCCCTGGCCGTCCGCCGCCTGTTGGCGGCCGTCATCAGGGAGCGCCTACGGGTGCGGGTGCGGGAGGACCTGGGCATGGTGTATGCGCCGGACATGTTCTATCGCTATACGGAGGACAATGGCCATGGATTCTTCCTGGTTCGCATCGCCACCCGGCCCGACCATCTTGCCCGGTTGCGCGAGGTGGTGGAAAAGGAGGTGGCGAAGGTGGCGGCCCACGGGGTCACGGCGGAACAACTCGAGCGCCAACGCCTGCCCATGCGGCGCAACTGGGAGAAATCCAGAACCGAGAATCGCACCTATATCCATCTGCTGAATGCCATGGCCCGCAACCAGCATCCCCACCTGCAGTGGACCGCCGAAGCGGCCGACGTTCTGGATTCCATCACGGTGGAGGACCTCAATGGGGAGGCGCGCGTTGTTTTCAGGGATGAAAACCTGGCGGTGCTGCAGGTGACCGAACCGATCCAAGGAGAGTCCAAAGAACCATGAGTATGATCATCGAATGTCAAAACCTGCGGCACGCCTATGGCGAAAAGGACGTGTTGCACGACCTTTCCTTCACCGTGGAGGCGGGCGGCGTATTCGGGCTGTTGGGTAAAAACGGCGCCGGCAAAACCACCACCATCGACATTCTGATGGGGTTTTTACGCCCGACGGGCGGCCATTGCCGGGTGCTGGGGGAGGCCAGTCATGTCCTGTCGCCGCCGACGCGCCGCCGCATCGGTCTGCTGCATGAGCGGTTTATCCAATATGACTTCATGTCCGTCGCCGAACTCGAACGCTATTATGCCGCGTTTTATCCGAAGTGGGAGCGGGATATCTTCATGGAACTGGTGAGTCGGCTTCAGGTGCCGCCCGACCGCAAGCTGGCCCGCATGTCCTGCGGCCAGCGTTCGCAGGTGGTACTGGGGCTCATCGTGGCGCAGCGGCCCGATCTGATGATCCTCGACGATTACAGCATGGGGCTCGATGTGGGCTATCGGCGGCTGTTCATCGAATTTTTGGGGGATTATGTGCAGAGGTATGGCACCACCATCCTGATCACCTCCCATGTCGTCCAGGAACTGGATCCCATCATCGACAACCTCATCATCCTCGATCAGGGCCGCATCTGCGTATCGGGCAGCAAACAGGCCTTCATGGATAATTTCAAGTGCTTCAGTTTTGAGCGGTCCCCCGCCTCGGAAGGGCTTGCGGCGGGCGAACTGTTGGTGCGTCTGGAACACGCCCGTGAGCAAACCATCGTGCATGGCTTCCTGTCCGGGGAGAGGTTGTCCGCCCATTTACAAGACTGCGGCGTTCCGCACGAAACCCTGCAGCAAATCCCGATGAATTTTGAAGATGCCTTTATCGGCTTGACCGGAAAGTACTGACCGAATGATTATGCACCCACCCCTGCATGCATTGTTGCTGAAAGAACGCATCAAATTGCGTCTCGGTGTCTGGCTCCTGCCCCTGTTGCTGCTCTATGCCGCAGCGGACAGCTTCCTCATTCTGAAGGCCATTCAGCGGTCTCACGGCAGTTTCGGTCTGATCCTGACCCTGCTGAGCAAGGAGCCGATGTTCTTCGGCGGTTTTCGGGTGCTGTTCCTGGCCGGCGCTCTGCTGGCCTTTTTGCAGATCTGGCCGGAGGTGCAGGGCAAGCGCCTGCGCCTGCTGTTTCATACTCCCGTCCATCCCGAAGGATTGGCCGGCATGACCCTGGCCTGTGGGCTGGGGCTCATGCTGCTGACCAACCTGGGGGCCCATCTGGCCCTGGCCGGCAATCTGCTGATTTTTCGGGTGCCGGTCGACATCATCACGCCGGTGCTCCTGACCTTGGCGACCTGGAGCCTGCTCAGCCTGGTGTGCTACCTGGGGACCGCGGCGTTTTTCTACCATGACGGTTTGGTCGTGCGCGGCTTTGTCTTGCTCTCCTGCTTTGCCATGTATGGTTTCATGGGCCGTCCGACCGGCTACGGTTTGCAGGCGCCCAGTCTCGGTTCCCATGCCCTGCTGGTACTGCTGTTCCTCGCTTTGGTCTTTTTCGCCTGCCTGCGCTTCATGAGCGCACCCGACCAGCGGCTCGGCTACCGCTGGGCCCGCGCCGCCAGTCTGCTGCTGTTCATCCTGTCCCTGTGTGCGGTACTGCCCAATCTGTACTGGCGCATGGCGGCGCCCAAGCTGGTGCGCCACAAGCTCTTCTACAGCCCGGTCCATGAACAATTCGTCATCTCAAAACAATTCCCCGACAAGGTTGTCGGCCCGGTGGGCACGGACCGCAGCCGCATCGAACTGGAAGACGGCACGCCGCTGAGCCGCAGGCAGATGTTTTTCGCCCTGCCGACCCTGCATGCGGACAGCCTGCTGAAGTGGAACGCCTTTCCGGACACCATTCAGGGCCTCCGCCTGACTCCGGAGCAGGTCCGCAACAGTTGGCAGTACCTGACCTTCCATCCGCGCGACTGGAATGCGCCGGAGCCCCGCCTGCACCTGTTGTTGGAAAGCGAACCGGAGGGGGCCAAGCTGGAGCTGCCGACGGATTTCTTCCGTCTGACCGCCGCCCGCCACGAGTTGGAGTTTATCGTTCCCCAGGCCGGCCGTGTCGACCGCGAAAAGAGCCGGCGCTTCACCGCGGCCCTGCGCGAGGCCGGCTTTGAGTATCCGGTGCAAGCATTGGCCGGCAATCCCGATCCCCGCAAGGATTATGACGAAGGCTACCTGTTGGTCGATGCCCGCAATCGCCTGTTTCAGCTCAAGATGGTCCATGGGGCGCCGGTCTGCCGTCCGGGCGGAATTCTGGAGGCAGGACCCGTGCGGGGCCTGGTGGTGGCGGAAAGCCGGCGCCGGGAAATGCTCGGCTTCGTCATCACCGAGGGGAAGGTTTACGCTGTCATGCAGAAGGATCTGTCTTTGCACCCCATACCCGTTGCCGGCTTCGATGCCGATGTGACCAGTTTCACTCTGTGGGCCGACGCCATCGGCAAATACGTCATCAGCCAGGATGCGAGGGATAACTACGGCGGTAGTCTGGGACGGGCCATGACCCCCGACTTTGCCATCCATCGGGAATATGCGCAGCCTCTGGAGCCGGACGATATCCGGGCGCTGCGGCGTCGGGAGCAGTTCGCCTCCCTGCTTCTCCCCTGGCGCTTGACGCAGCAGGACGGCACCCGCACCTTTGATCACCTGCGTCTGGAGCCTCCGCGGTTTGTGGGGCTGGCGGCCGGCGGCAACCTGTTTTGTCTGCTGTTGTTGGTCGCCCTCGGGCGTTGGAAAAGGACCTCTTTGCACTACTGGGAATGCGGCTTGGTCGGAGTTTTCGGGGCACCTGCCCTGGCGGTGCTTTGGCTGGAAAAGCTTCCCGTGTCAAGCACCAGGCTCGCTTTCGGTGGTTGAGAGGATGGACGGTATCGTCGGCAGTTCTTTCCCATTACAACAAAAAGGGCACGTTTTTCAGCGGTGTGTGGACAAATTTTACCCGGAACAGATAAATGTATTTTTTGAAAAACGGCATTATAGATGTGACCGGCATATATGCCGGGGTAGGCTCGGATCTGCCCTGGCGACTTCTTAAGGTTGTGTTTCGACCCTGAAGTCAGTATTCTGTCAGCCTTTGCAGCAGAGTGTCGGCTCCAGGGGTGGTTGGGATGAAGCGTTTTCTCGTTCTGGTATTTCTGCTGGCTTCCGGTCGCCTGACGGGGACGGCCTGGTCGTCCGACGGCGGTGTGCCGCCGGCGCTTATTGCCTTGGACGAGGCGCGTTTCGGCGATGCCGAGGAAGAGGAAGGGTCGGGCTACCGGGTCGAGCCGGTGGTGGTGCAGGCGACGCGCATCGGTTCGGACAAAAACACCGTGGCCGGCCGGGAACTGGAGATGATGCCCTCCGCCACCGGTTCCATCACCGAGGCCCTCAAGGGCATGTCCCAGGTGCAGTTCAGCAACGAACGTCAGTCCAGCCGTACTTTGGGAGAAATCGCCCCTCCCAGGATTTCCATCTTCGGTGCCAAGCCCTACGAAAACAATTTTCTCATCGACGGCATGAACGTCACCAACACCCTCAATCCGTCGGGTTTCGACGATTCCGCCGGACCCAACGACCTGATGGTGGGCGGCGGCGATTCGACCATCTTTTACGACACCCACCTGGTGGAGTCCATCACCGTCCATTCCAGCAATGTGCCGGCGGAATTCGGCGGCTTCCTGGGCGGGGCGGTGGACGCCAAACTGCGCGATCCGCGTGCCGACCGCTGGTATTTCACGGTGTCTGGGCGCTATACCGAAGATGGCTGGTTCAAGCTGCGCGATGTCGACCAGGAATCGGAACTGCCCGATAATCAGCCGCGCTTTTCCATCTACCAGGCCGCCGTCACTGCCGAAGGCCCGCTGACCGATAATGCCGCCATTCTGCTGTCGGCGTCTCGAAGGCAATCCCGCATTCCCCTGAAGCGGTCGTTGCGCAGCGGTTTGACTCTGGATGATGACCAGCGGCGCGGCAATGACAACTATTTCGCCCGCCTGCTGCTGACGCCCACCGCGGCGCTGGACATCAAGCTGGACGCCACCTACGCGCCCTACGAAGAACTGCGCTGGCGCAGAAGTTGGCCGGACAGCGATTGGAAGATCGAAAATCGTTCCTGGCGTTTCGCCGGTCAGGCCGAATACCGGATGCAGCCCGGGTTGCTGGATACCAAAGTCGCCTTTGCCCGACACGGCTTCAGCCGCGACAGCGCCGGCACTCTTCGCGAGAGCCTGACGAATCTGGGAGACAGCAGCCAGAACGATCAGCGTGGCGGCGTTGGCGATGCGGACATCACCACCAAGGAGATCCAGACTGCCGCCAGTTTCAAGTCCAATCCCCTGCGTCATGGCAATGTGCGTTGGCACTATGCCTTGGGGCTGGAATTCGCTCACCGGCACACCGATTCCTGGAACGAGGCGGCAACCTCGGATACTCTGGTTCTTGCCCGTCCGGTGGCGGTGCCGCTGCCGAGCACCCTGATCAGCACCCGCACCATTGCCAATTACCCTGAAGTCACTCAGGCCCAACACATGAGCAGCTACGGGACTTATCTGCAGGGCGAGATGGTTTGGCGGCGCCTGATGCTCACCCCCGGCATGCGTGTCGATTACGACAGTTTTTCCGAAAACCTGGATGTGGCGCCGCGCTTCAAATTGGAAGTTGACGTCTTGGGCACGGGAGAATTTCGCATAATTGGCGGCGCGAATCGCTATTATGGGCAACAACTGCGGGGCTACGCCTTCAGAAGACATCGCCCATATTCCCAAAGTCAGACCAGGGTGTTATTTGGCGGCAGCGAAGTGACGACCTTTTCGAATCAGGCGGCCAAAAACTACCGCAGCGACGGTTTGGATACGCCCTATTCCGATGAACTGATGGGCGGGGTGGCCGGAACCGTGGCCGGATTCGATTACAGTCTCGAATTTGTCCATCGCAAGCACCAGGATCAAATCATCAGCCAGACCGAGGACAATACCACCTATTATCTGACCAATAATGGCCGCAGCAGTTTTGACGGGCTGACCTTCACCTTGGGCCGGGAGTGGCGAACCGCGGGCTTCGGGCACCATGTTTTCGCCCTGAGCGCCACCAAGTCGCGGACCCAAACCTTCAACGGCAGCTACTTCTCACAGATTTTCGTCGACAGCCTTTCCAACGGATTCCTTTACAACTACGATAAGGTCTTCTACAACGGCTCCTACATCTCCCGCTCCGGCATTCCCGCCGAGGATTTCAATGCACCCCTGGTCCTGGCGTTGACAGTGGGCAGCAATTTCTTCGGCGATCGTCTGCGTCTGCAGTCCGTGACCCGTTGGCGCGATAATGCCAAAGGGCTGTTGGTCGACGCCCGCATCAGCGACGATACCCCCTACGGCACCACCTCCGGTCGCAACGATCGCACCAGCAGCCAATGGATCAATGCAGACGGCGGCTATTCCGACGCCTACAAAAAGGGCAGCATTGCCGGCGGGTTGGTGACGGATCTCACCGTCGAGGTGGATGCGGTCAGGCACGGCCGCTACGGCCTGACTCTCATCGCCGAGGTTTTCAACCTGTTCAACAGCAGCATGGAAACCAGCGTCGCCGAAGGCGGCGCCCGCATCAGCGGGAGGGGTTTTTACGCCGGCCTGCGGGCCAGTTTCTGAGGATTGAAAATAAACGCCAGGTACGGCAAGTTGCCGAGCCTGGCGCAGGACGGGACGGATGCCGCAGGTCGTATCAGTCCTTCTTGACGAAGCTGCCGGCCCCTTCGCACGCGGGGCATTTTTTGGGTTTGCAGCGACCCTCTTTTTCATGTCCGCACTTTTCACATTTCCAGATAGCCATGTCGGTCTCCTTGTTTGTCGGGGATATGTATAACCAAAACGGTTATGATTTTAGCCGGAACACCATCCTTGTCAAGACAAATCCGCCACGGTCCCGTATCCCGGAACCTGACGGACTCGGCCTTCATCGTTTCTGAAAAACTCCGATCTTGCGCAGGATGAAGATCAACAACACCGCGCCGGCCACTGCGATGAGGAAGCGCAGAATGCCCCCCGTGGCGGCGATGCCCAGCACACCCGCCAGCCAGAAGCCCAGCATGGAGCCCACCACCCCCACAGCCACGTTGGCAAGGATGCCCATCTGGGCATTGGTCTTCATAAGAATGCTCGCCAGCCAACCGACGATGCCACCGATGATCAACGTGATGATCCAACCCATTTTCGTCCTCCCCGTTGCCAGAAGCCGCTTGAACGAATGTCCGGGACAGATGCTTTGTGCCTGCCGCCTGCCGCCCTTCTTTTTTCCTTCTAACATCGTTGCCCTGTTTGTCAATGGCGCGGAGAGGCTCCGACCGGTGGCCACCTTGCCACCGGCATTCGGTAAGCCCGATATCGAGGCGGCTAAGGATGACTTTCACGCCATCCCGTCTATATTTTCAAAAGACGCCTGATTCAACCCATCCATTTCCATGGTATGTCGCCGGGAGGCTGAAATGCGTACCCTCAACCTGTGGTTCCAAGGCTTCAAGGATATTCTGAATACCCAGCTCTTTGCCCTGGGGACGACCCCCGTTACCCTGTGGACCATTATTTATCTCTTCGTATTCGTCTATCTACTCTTTTTCCTCAGCGGCAAGTTGCGCAAATGGCTGGTTGAAGAGGCGTTGGCCAAGACGCGCATGGATCTGGGGGTCAGGCAGGCAACCGGTTCCATCGTGCGCTACCTGCTGCTGGTGATCGGCCTGGTCGTGATTCTGCAGACTGCGGGCATCGATCTTACCGCTCTCAACGTGCTGGCCGGCGCGGTCGGTATCGGCCTGGGGTTCGGTCTGCAGAATATTGTCAGCAATTTCATCAGCGGGCTGATCATCCTTTTCGAGCGCCCCATCAAGGTGGGGGATCGGGTCGAGGTGGGCAATGTGGAAGGGGATGTGGTGCATATCGGCGGTCGCAGCACCACCGTGGTGACCAACGACAACATCTCCATTATCGTGCCGAATTCCAAGTTCATCGTCGAAAACGTCGTCAACTGGAGCCACAATGAGAACCTGGTGCGCTTTCGCATCCCGGTGTCCGTGGCCTACGGCAGCGACGCGCCCCTGGTGCAAAAGCTGTTGCTGGAGGTGGCGGCGGAGAATTCGAACGTGCGCAGCGACCCGCCGCCGGCGGTGCGGTTGACGGAATTCGGCGACAGCGGGCTGCATTTTGAGCTGCGTGCCTGGAGTTCCACCCTGGTGCATCGCAAGGGCCAGTTGGTCAGTGCCCTGAATTTTGCCATTTACGACAAGTTCGCCCAGCACGGTATCGAAATCCCCTTTTCGCAACATGATCTGCATTTCAGGGGCGGGCGGTTGGAGGTAAGGGTGGTCGAAGGTTTGGAAAAGGCCGAAGAAGGCAGGTAGGCGCAGTCCGTCGCCGTCGGCGAGCTGCAAAAAAAGCCCCAATCCTTTGGAAAAACAAGGTTTGAGGCTTCTATTTCTACAAAATTAAAAAAGGTGTTTTTTAGAAGGGAATATCGTCGTCGGGGTTGAACGGCGGTTCTTCGTAGGTGGTTTCCTGAACGCGGCTTTGCTGTGGGCGTTCCTGCCGGGGTTCGCGGCGCGGCGCGCCGCCACCGCTGTTTTCGTCCCCGACCCGGCCGAGCATCTGCATCTGATCGGCGACGATTTCGGTGATATAGCGTTTGTTGCCATCCTTGTCATCGTAGGAGCGGGTCTGGATGCGGCCTTCAATGTAGACCTGCTTGCCTTTTTGCAGGTACTTGCCGCAGATTTCCGCCAGCTGCCGCCAGGCGACGATGTTGTGCCATTCCGTCTTTTCCTGGGTCTGGCCCTCCCGATCCTTGTAGCGCTCGGTGGTGGCAAGGCTGAAGTTGGCCACGGCGGTTCCCGAGGCGGTATAACGCAACTCCGGATCTTTGCCGAGGTTGCCGACCAGAATGACTTTGTTCACCGACATGGGACATCCTCCCTTGAAAAATTGTACCTATTCAGCAGCGTGGAGCAGGGTCTCGCGCCGCCCACTCCGAGGGCCGCATGAACCCATCCCTGGGGCTTGACGGTTGCCATCCGGGCGCCAGACACACTCGGGGAGGGCGCCCCGAGCCCCCGTGCTGAACAGTTACGAAAAATTTAAATTTTTTGCGAGTCTAGCGAAAAAGATGGGGGCTGTAAAGGGCTTTTGGAAAAAGGTTTGACTCCCCTCGGGCTCCTTGCGTAAACTGGCCGGATTAAAGAAATCACCGGGAGTCAATCATGCTACGCACGGCCTTGTTCGTCATCACCTTTGTACCCTGGACCCTGTTCGTCATCGCCACCGGCCTGCCTCTGTCCCTGCTCCGCGCCGACTGGCTGCACAGTTATGCCCGGTTTTGGGCCCGCATTTCCCTAAGCCTGGCCGGGGTGAGTCTGCGCATCGAGGGCCGGCAGCACCTGCCGCGGCAGGGGGCCGTGATCTACATGCCCAACCACCAGAGCAACTTCGATATCCTGGCCCTGTTCGCCGGTTTGCCCGGACAATTCCGCTGGCTGGCCAAGGAGGAACTGTTCCGCATCCCTCTGTTCGGTTTGGCCATGCGCCGTGCCGGGTATATCGCCGTGGACCGCTCGAACCGCCGCAAAAGCGTGGAGAGCATGAAGATCGCCATCGAGCGCATCTCCCAAGGCACCTCGGTGCTTATTTTCCCGGAAGGCACCCGTTCACCCGATGGAAGTTTGGGCGCCTTCAAGACCGGTAGTTTCACCCTCGCCCTGCAGGCCCAGGTGCCCATCGTGCCGGTAGCCATTCATGGCAGCCGCGACATCATGGCGAAAAAAAGCTGCTGGATTCGGGGCGGCGCCATCCGAGTCGAAATTCTGCCGGCGGTGCCGACGGCGGGGCGTCCGACGCAGGATCGCCAGGTGCTGCTGGAACAGGTGCGCGCCGACATGCTGGCGACCCTCGAGGGGGCGGCCGAGGCATGAACCGCAGCACGGGGCCGGGCCTGAGCGCCGGGCTGGAGGAGGGTGCTCTGCGCCTGCTGGCGTTGGGCGGACTGGGCGAAATCGGCCTGAACATGATGGTGGTCGAGTACCAGCGAGAGCTGCTGCTCATCGACTGCGGCCTCATGTTCCCCGAGGCCCATATGCCCGGCATCGATGTGGTCATTCCCGACATTACCGCCCTGCAAGGCCAGGAACATCGCCTGCGCGGCCTGGTTCTGACCCACGGCCACGAGGATCATATCGGTGCGGTTCCCTACCTGCTGGAACAACTTGGATTTCCCCCCGTTTATGGTACTCCGCTGACCTTGGGGCTGTTGCGCAGCCGACTGGCCGAACACGATCTCCTCGGCAAGGCGATTCTGAACCCGGTGGAACCGCGGCGGATTTTTCACCTGGGTGCCTTTCAGGTGGAGTTGTTTCGGGTCGCCCATTCCATCGTCGACGGTGTCGGCGTGGCCCTCCGCACCGATGCCGGCTGGGTGGTGCATACCGGCGATTTCAAACTTGATCCGACGCCCGTCGACGGCCGGCAAACGGATCTGGAGCGCCTGGCCGAATATGGCGAGGAGGGCGTTCTGCTGTTGCTGTCCGATTCCACCAATGTCGAAAACCGTGGTCACACCCTCTCAGAACGGGAGGTGGGGACCGCCTTCGCCCAGTTGATGCCCCAGGCCCGGGGCCGGGTCATCCTCGCCGCCTTTGCCTCCAATATCCATCGCATCCAGCAGGCGGTTGAGGCCGCCATGGCCTGCGGCCGCAAGGTCCTGATCATCGGGCGCAGCATGGAGACCAATACCGCCATCGCGCGTGATTTGGGGTATTTGCAGATTCCCGACGAGGTGCTGGTGGATGTACGCACCGCCCGGGAACTGCCCCGCCATCGGCTGGCGGTCATCACCACCGGCAGTCAGGGGGAGCCCTTGAGCACCCTGGTGCGCATGGCCATGGCCGATTTCAAGCCTCTGCCTTTGGAGCCGGGCGATACGGTCATTCTGTCGAGCAAATTCATACCCGGCAACGAGAAAGCCATCTATCATCTCATCAACCAACTGTACCGGCGCGGCACCGAAGTCTTTTATGAGACCACCAGCGAAGTGCATGTCTCCGGGCATGCCGGGCGGGACGAATTGCAACAGGTGCTGGACCTGACGCGGCCGCGGTTTTTCGTTCCGGTGCACGGGGAATACCGCCACCTGGTCAAGCATGCGCAACTGGCTCGATCGGTGAACGTGGCGCAGGACGATGCGGTGGTTCTGGAAAACGGGGTGCCGTTGGTGGTGTCCGCGGAGGCGTTGCGCACCGAGGAACGGGTGCCGACCGGCCGTGTTCTGGTGGATGGTCTGGGCATCGGTGATGTGGGTCCCATGGAATTGCGGGATCGCCGGCACCTGGCCAACCACGGCCTGATCGTGGTGCTGCTGGGCATCAATGCCGCCGCCGGCGAAATTGTTTACGGTCCGGAGCTGTTGTCCCGCGGCGTCAGCGGGCCCGGAGAAAACGGCGGCCTGCTGGCGGCGGCACGCAATGCCTTGCAGAACCAGTTGCAGGATTGCAGCCCCGATCAGCGCAGCGATGCCGAGGAACTGCGGCTGCTGATGCAGCGCTGTCTGAAGCGGTTTTTCAACCGCACCGTAGAGCGGCGCCCACTCATCCTGCCCGTAGTGTTGGAGCAATAGACTGAAGACTGAAGGCTGAAGGCTGAGGACTGAAGACTGAAGGCTGAAGACTGAAGGCTGAAGACTGAAGACTGAAGGCTGAAGGCTGAAGGCTGAAGGCTGAAGGCTGAAGGCTGACGACTGACGACTGACGACCGCCCAAGGCTCCTGACGATGTGCTGATTTGGATTTTCCTTCAGTCTTCAGCCTTCCATCTTCAGCCTGCTTTTAATCCCCAAGGAGTACATTTTTCATGGACACGCTGAACGCCATTTTGCTCGGTATTCTACAGGGTCTTACCGAATTTCTGCCGGTTTCCTCCTCGGGGCACCTGGTCATCGCCCAGACCATGCTGCCCGGCTTCGCCCAGCCGGGCGTGGTGTTCGATGTGCTGCTGCATGCCGGCACCATGGCGGCGGTCATGGTTTATTTTCGCCGGGAATGTCTGTTGATTGCGTCATCGCCCTTTCGTCCCGCCGCCGAATCATGTCCGGACCGGCGCTTGCTCCTGTTGTTGGCCGCGGGCAGCGTACCTACGGCCATCATCGGTCTGCTGTTCAAGGACCATGTCGAAGCCCTGTTTGACAATCTGACCGTCACCAGCCTCATGCTGCTGGTGACTGGTTTTCTGCTGTTCATTTCGGAGCGGTTTCGCGGTGACGGCCGCCGGGAGGCCGATCTGACCCTGCGCGATGCCCTGTTGGTCGGCTTGGTGCAGGGGGCGGCCCTGCTGCCGGGCATTTCCCGCTCCGGTTCAACAATTGCCGTGCTGCTGCTGCTCGGTGTGGCCGGCGAAACCGCCGCCCGTTTCTCCTTCCTGCTGGCCCTGCCGGCGGTGGCGGGAGCGACCTTGCTTTCCCTGCGCGAATTGTCTGGGTTGCCGCCCGGCACCCTGCCGGCCTACCTGGCCGGCGCCGGTGTGGCGTTTCTGGTCGGCATGATCTCCATCCATATGCTGCTGGCGGTGGTGCGCCGCAAACGGCTGGTCGCATTTGCGCTATACTGCTGGCTGGTCGGCGGTACGTTTTTCGCTCTTTCGCTGTAATCGGAACATCGGGGCGATGCCTTGCGAAGTCCGGAAGGCACAAGGACTGCCATGAAGAAGGAAGCAAAAAAGGAAGAAAAATCCGATTTCAGAGAACGCCTCAAAACCGAAATCATCGGGGTGTTCTGGCTCGCCTGCGGCCTGTTTCTGGCCCTGGCTCTGGCTTCCTACAGCAATGCCGATCCCTCATTCAACAACAACCTGCAGCCGACTACGGTGCGTAATCTCGGCGGTTCGGTAGGCGCCCATGCCGCCGATTTGATCTGGCAGCTGTTCGGCCTGCCGGCTCTGCTGCTGCCCGTCGGCTGTTTCGTGCTGGCCTGGCGGCGGTTCACCCAGCGCGGCGGCCGGTTTGCTCCGCGCCGGCTGGCTTATTTCCTGGCCATGCTGCTGGCGCTGGACGGATTGCTGGCCTTGGTGTTGGGCGATGTTTCCTGGTTCGGCGAGCATATCGGCGAAGCCGGCGGCGCGGCGGGTCGGATGCTGACGGACCTGCTGGTAAAAGCCTTCAATCCCGTCGGCACCGCCATCCTGTTGCTGGTGCTGCTGGTGGTCTCCGCCATGGCCGCCCTGCGTCTTTCCCTGGTCCAGGTGTTGAACGGCCAGCGGCAGAGGTTGAGCATCTGGTGGCAGGAGCTCCTGGCGCAGCGTGCCGTTACTCCGGAAGAAGTGGCTGCCGGGGTCGAGAACCGGGAAGCCATCCGGCAGGTGCCGGTGATTGCGCCCCAAGCTCCGCCGAACAAGCCTCCGCAGTCGCCCGAACGCAAAAAGCGCCGCGCGGATGAAACCGAAATCCAGGAGGCCTTCGAGTTCCTGCAGGCCGGCGGCCAATACCAGAAACCGCCCCTGGCCTTGCTCGACCACGAGGGCGAAGAGGCGCTTCCCATCGATCGGCAGAAGCTGACCGCCAATGCCCGCATCCTGGAAACCAAGCTGCGGGATTTCGGCGTGCAGGGGGAGGTGACGGAGGTCAAACCCGGGCCGGTGGTGACCATGTACGAATTTTCTCCGGCGCCCGGTGTCAAGGTCAATAAAATCGCCGGTCTGGCCGATGACCTGGCCATGGCCCTGTCGGCCATCGCGATTCGCATCGTGGCGCCGATTCCGGGCCGGGGGGTGGTCGGTATCGAAATCCCCAACAGCGACCGGGAAACGGTCTATCTGAAGGAAATCATGGCTTCGGATGCCTTTCAGCGCTGCTCGGGACGGCTGCCCATGGCCCTGGGCAAGGATATCTTCGGCCATACGGTGGTGGCGGATTTGGCCAAGATGCCCCATCTGCTGGTGGCCGGCGCGACCGGCAGCGGCAAGTCGGTCTCCATCAACACCATGATCCTGTCGCTGCTCTATTACGCGGCGCCGCAGGACGTGCGCATCATCCTTATCGACCCGAAAATGCTGGAACTGTCCATCTACGAGGGCGTGCCCCACCTGCTGCTGCCGGTGGTGACCAATCCCAAGAAGGCGGCCCTGGCCTTCAACTGGGCCGTGCGGGAAATGGAACGCCGCTATCGGCTCATGGCCGACAAGGAGGTGCGCAACATCGACGGCTATAACCAGCGCATCGCCGAGGAACTGAAAAAGGGCGCGGCGGCGTCGCGCCGGGAAGCCGTGCCGGAGGATGCCGGCGAGGCCGCCCTGCCGATGGCTGAAGTGGTCGAGGATCAGGAAGAACTGGAGCATGAGCACCTGCCGCGCATCGTGGTCATTGTCGACGAATTGGCGGATTTGATGATGGTCGCCGGGCGGGAAATCGAAGAGTCCATTGCCCGGCTGGCGCAAATGGCGCGGGCCGCCGGCATCCATCTCATTCTTGCCACCCAGCGGCCCAGTGTCGATGTCATCACCGGCCTGATCAAGGCCAACTTTCCGACCCGGGTTTCCTTCAAGGTCTTTTCCCGCATCGACTCGCGCACCATCCTCGACCAGATGGGGGCGGAAAGCCTGCTCGGCATGGGCGACATGCTGTACCTGCCGCCCGGCACCGGCGCTCTGCAGCGCGTGCATGGCGCCTTCGTCTCGGAAACCGAGGTCAAGCGGGTGGTCGATTTTCTCGCCCGCCAAGGAAAGCCCGAGTACGATGTTTCCATTCTGGAAGCGCCGCCGGCCGCCGAGGGCGGGGGCGACGACGGCGACGAGTTGGATGAAAAATGGGACGAGGCCCTGGCCTTGGTCGCCGAAACGCGCCAGGCCTCCATCTCCATGCTGCAGCGGCGGTTGCGGGTCGGTTACAACCGGGCCGCCCGCATGATTGAAAAGATGGAGCAGGAGGGCATCGTCGGGCCTTCGGACGGCACCAGCCGGCCGCGGGAGGTATTCATCAACCGCATCGAATCATAACTGGGTAGCGGGTAATTCTTTGCCAGGCAGCCTGAACGGGGGCCGGAGAGGGGGCAAGGGTGGAATTGCTGTGGTGGCACTGGCTGACTTTCGGATTGTTGCTGATGGCCTTGGAATTGTTGTTGCCGTCCTTCACCATCTTCTGGTTCGGACTCGGTGCCGGCTGTGTCGGCCTGGCACTGGTCGCCTGGCCGGAGTTGCCCGTCTCGGGTCAATTGCTGTTGTGGGCCGTGACTTCCGTGTTTTGGACCGTACTCTGGTTTCGCTGGTGGCGGCCGCGCAGCGCGGATCGCACCAAGGCCGGCATGGCCAAGGACGCCATCATCGGTGAAACGGGCATCATCGTGCGTCCTGTCGCGCCCCCCTTGGGCAAGGGCCTGATCCGTTTCGTGGTTCCCCTGCTGGGGGCCGAGGAGTGGCCCTGCATCGCTGCCGAACCTCTGACTGTCGGCGATGAAGCGGTGGTGCTGGATATCGAGGGACACGTGCTGCGGGTGCGACGGCGCTGCTGACTTCTAAGTCTCATGGGCGGTAACGGGCCGTGAGGTGTGTTTGGTAATATCTTATTCAAAAGGAGATTGGATATGGTTCCCGTTCTTACCGGCATTCTGATGTTCCTGGTGTTGCTGACCATTTTTCTGGGGGTGCGTATCGTCCCGCAGGGCTACAAGTATGTCGTGCAGCGCCTGGGCAAATACCATGCGACGCTCAATCCGGGGCTCAATTTCATTGTTCCCTATGTCGACAGCATCGCCTACCGGGTTTTGACCAAGGACATTTCCCTCGATATCCCCGGTCAGGAGGTGATCACCAAGGACAATGCGGTGATCATGACCAACGCCATCGCCTTTATCACCATCGTGGATCCGCCCAAGGCCGTTTACGGCATCGACAACTACCGCATCGCCATCACCAACCTGGTGCAGACCTCCCTGCGCAGCATCGTCGGCGAAATGAACCTGGACGACGCTCTCAGTTCCCGGGATCTGATCAAGGCACGGTTGAAGGAATCCATTTCCGATGATGTGGGTGCCTGGGGCATTGTCGTCAAGACGGTGGAAATCCAGGACATCAAACCGTCCATGACCATGCAGTCGGCCATGGAGCAGCAGGCCGCCGCCGAGCGCACCCGGCGCGCCACCATCTCCGAGGCGGAGGGCAAGAAAACCGCCGCCATCCTGACCGCGGAAGGCGCCAAGGAAGCGGCCATCCGCGAGGCGGAAGGCAAACTCGAGGCGTCGAAGCGTGATGCCGAGGCCAAGAAGATCCTCGCCGACGCCACCCGCGAGGCCATTGAACGGGTCACCGCCGCCATCGGCAGCAACCAGTTGCCGGCCACCTATCTGCTGGGTGAACAGTATGTCCAGGCGTTGCACAAGATGGCCGTCTCGGGCAACGCCAAAACCGTGCTGTTGCCCGCCGATCTGTTGACTGCGGTACGGGGGTTGCTGGGCAAGTAGGGGAGCGTTGGAAGAGCAACCAAAAAGCCGGGGGCAGCGGATTATCCGCTGCCCCCGGCTTTTCTTTTTGCGGCGTCTCGGCCCGGTCAGTCAGAGATGATGGCCGCGGAATTGTGGGCCGCCAGGACCGCCTGAGGTTCCGGCCCGGCAGGCTTGGCCGTTGAGGAGGCTTCCAGTTCGTCCGGTTCCGTTGCCTGATCGGCGGGCTTGGTGTTGCGCTGGCGCAAATTGCGCAAATAACGCTGCACAGCCTGGTTGTGCTCACGCAGGGTGCGCGAAAACTGGTGCAGGCCGTCCCCCCGGGCGACGAAATAAAGATAATTCACCTCCGCCGGATTGGCGGCGGCGTGCAGGGCCGCGCTGCCGGGATTGGCGATGGGGCCGGGCGGCAGACCGAAATTGGTATAGGTGTTGTAGGGAGTCGGTTGCCGCAGGTGGCTGCGGGTCAGGTTGCCGCGGAAATTCTCCAGGCCGTAGATGACCGTCGGGTCGGCCTGCAGGCGCATGCCCTTGCGCAGCCGATTGTGAAACACGGCTGAAATCAATGGCATTTCCTTTTCACTGCCGGCCTCTTTTTGAATGATGGAGGCCAGGGTGATAAGTTCATGCCGGGACAGTCCCAATTCGGCGGCCTGCGCTTCGATTTCCGGGGTCAGGCGGCGATTCAGTTCGGCCACCATGAAACGAATCAGGTGGCGGCTCGACAGATTGGGGCCGAAGGCATAGGTTTCAGGAAACAGGTAGCCTTCCAGGTTACCGGCTTCGATGCCGAGTTCCTTGACCGTCTCCTCGGTCCGGGCGGCCTGGAGAAACCCCTCATAATCCTTGTAGCCGAGGTGTTTCAGCCGTTGGCCGATCTGCTGCAGGGTCATGCCCTCCGGGATCGTCAGGCGCAGGCGATACATGTCGCCGGCCACCAGTCGATCCAGAACCCGGCCGGGCCGGGACGGCGCGGCAAAATTGTATTCGCCGGCCTGCACCCGCAGGGTGTCGCGGCGCAGCCGTGCCAGCAATTTCATGTTGAAGGAACTGCTGACGATACCGTGTGATTCCAGTTGCCGGGCGACGGTGGAAAAGGACGCTCCTTCCGGAACGACAAAAATGGTGGGCTCGTCGGGCTGAACGGGGTGCACGAGAAAGAGGCTGAAGGGCAGGCCGAAAACCGCCAGCAGCGACAGAATCGGCAGGGCAATTTTCCACCAGGGGGAAAAATGTTTTTTCATTGTGGATGTTCCGGGCTTTCCCGAGGACGTCACAGGCGGTCGGTCAGCACTCTGCCGGCCCCGGGCGCGGGAAGTCAGGCCTTGAAGCGGTTTTCGCTTCCGGCCAGCAGCCGGCTGATGTTCTGTTGGTGGCGAAAAATCACCACGGCGCTGATGAACAACGTGGCGGCCACCAGGGGCAGGCTGCGGTTGATGAAGAAAACCAGGACGGGCATTGCGGCGGCGGCGCAGATGGAGCCCAGGGAGATATAGCGCCATTTCCAGACCAACAGGCCGAAAACGGCGGCCGCCCCAAGGGCAGCCAAGGGAGAAATGACCAGAAAAATGCCCAGGGCGGTAGCCACGCCTTTGCCGCCCTTGAAGCCGAGGTAAACGGGAAAACAATGGCCCGTAAATGCGGCCGCCGCGATTAATCCTACCTGGCCGTCGGAAAAATGCAACCACTGGGCTGCCAGTACCGGCAGCACCCCCTTGAGGACATCGCCGATCAGGGTCAGCAGGCCCAATTTGCGGCCGGCGACGCGATAGACGTTGGTCGCACCGATGTTGCCGCTGCCGACTTTGCGGATATCTTCGGATCCCGCCAGGCGGGTCAGGACCACACCGGAAGGAATGGCACCGATCAGGTAAGCGGCAATCATCGCCAGAAGCAGGGCGAGCATCATGCCTCCAAGGACAGCAAAAGCGGCCGCAGCCGCTTCTGTTGAATGTGAATGGTCGGGATGAGAGGATTCGAACCTCCGGCCCCCTGCTCCCGAAGCAGGTGCGCTACCAGGCTGCGCTACATCCCGATTTGATTGGTTTCAAGCAACGAGGGCACTTTTTATCACGCCCCCAAAAAAAATGCAAGGGCCTTTTGGGGCGGGCCGTTTTTACGTACGAAAGAGGAGGGTTTTCATGATGGGCGGCGGCGCGGCAACAAAAAAATAGCGGGACGGTAACCGGAGGCTAACAGTTCCGGGCCAGACTGCCCTCACATTTTACGGGCAGTTCCGGAGGTGGCGCTGCCTTGATTTTATCCCATTACTATGCACGAAAGGAGAACCAACCGTGAAGACAGGACGTGTTTTGCTGGCCGCATTGGCCACCGTGGCCGTTGCCGCTCCGGCCATGGCCCTCAATGTGGAGTGGCATGGCGATCTCAACAACCGTTTTTCCTACAGCACTCAGGCGGATACGTCGGCGCGAACCTCCAGGGATACGGAGAAGTATGTCGGTTTCGGCGGCAACAACCATGCCCTGTCGGGAGTGACCGTTCCCGACACCAAAAAAAATCCCAACGACAGTGATTTTTTCGGCGAGATCAAGTATCGCATGAGCCTGAACGTGTCCGACGACGACAAGAAGGTCAAGGGCGTGGTCGGCTTCGAGTTCGGCAGCAGCAAATTTGGCGATTCGAACCTGCCCTTCGGCGGGGACAAGAACAATTTCGAATTGATGTGGGCTTATACGGACATCGAGGTGCCCTTTGATCCCGCCTCGCGCCTGATTGTCGGTCTGCAGCCCGTCGGCTACAATCCCCTGTTGTGGTCGGACAATGCACCCGGTGCCAAATGGATGCGCAAGGACGGCAATTGGGCCTACAGCGCGGGCTGGTTCCGGGACGATGTGGGCAAGGGTACCGGCGGCAGCGACAAAAACAAGTACGACAATGCTTATGTGGGCGATCTGACCTACAATTTCTCCAACGGCAGCAGCCTCAACGGCTTTGTGGTTTACCTGGAGCAGGGCCAGGAGCCGCTGCGGGTATTGACCAACCTGTCCGGCGGCACCGGGGCAACGGTTACCGCGCAGGATCAGCAACTCTGGCTGGGATTGACCGGCAAGGGTAAATGGAACAACCTGGCCGGCCAGTTGACCGGCATCTATCTGACCGGTGAATTGAAGACGCCGACGGAGAAGCTCGATCGGGAAGGTTACCTGGTGCATGGCCAGCTTGATTACAAACTGGACAAGACCACCTTCACCCTGGGCGGCATGTATGCATCGGGCGACAAAAACAACGCCGATGGCAAGCTGAAGAACTTCGACGTCATCGATGTCGGAACCGGCATGTTCGGTTCGGTGATCATCTTCGACAACCTGGCCGATGACAACTCTTTCAGCCAGTCCCCGTATCTGTTCGACAAAGGCTATGCCCTGCTTTACGCCGGAGCGCGCCATGAGTTGTCCAAAAAGGCTTGGGTGTCGGCGCGCTATCTCTGGCACAACACGGCGGAGGATATCGTGACGGCACAGGGCAGCGGCGATGAAGTCGGCCACGAGTTCGTACTGGGTGCCGGTTATCAGATCATGAAAGGGCTGACCGCTGAAATCAATGCCGGCTATCTGGTTGCCGGCGATGCCTGGGATGCCCTGTCCAGCACCGGCAAAGGCGACGACGTATTCCGCACCGACGCCAATATCCGTTTCCGGTTTTAATAAGATCCTTCCGGCTTGGTGCCCATCCCGCCATCCCTTCGCGCCAGGCTGTTTCCCGCCCGTGGCCGGCCGCTTCTGCGGCCGGCATTTTTTTTTGGCATGAAAAAGCAAAAGGCGGGACATAAGTCCCGCCTTTTGCACCATAAACGGCAATAGTGACCTATGGTCAGAATTTCGCCGTCCAGAGACCATGCAGGTTGCAATATTCCCGGGCAATGACCGCGGTGGTCGGAGTGCAAACCTCCGCATCCGGATGCTGGCCGGCGGCGCAGACCAGTGCTTTGGCGGTGCCGGGAGAGCCGGAAACACAGAACTTGGCTTCCGGCTTGTCGCCCGGCTTCAGATATTGGCGATAGACCTTGCCGTCCACCAACAGCTCAATCCACTCGATGTAGTGTTTTTCCTCCATGGGGTGGGCCACGCTGCCGACCTCGACCTTGAAACCGGTCATGGTTTTGTCGATGACGGGGACGTGCTTTTCCTTGGCGGCGTCGACCGTGTTTTCGACCATCAATTTCATGGGTTCGCCACAGCAGACCAGATCCCCGGCGCCGCCATGGGTGACCTCGACAATATTTCCGCAGGCGTCACATTTGTAGATTTCCAGTTGTTTCGGCATTGGTTCCTCCCTTGATGTAAGATGCGTCTGTTCGTGATGGCGGTACCCGAATTCCATCACGATTCTCCGCTATTAAGCGGAATGCCTATGTGGCAGGCCTCGAATTCGGGGGATTTTCGGCTATCAAGTCGATTTTCCTGGTCGTGAAAATCCAGTGATTTCAGTATAGCATGCGCTGCCCGCATGGCAACGTCGTGTGCCTGTAGGAAAACGGGCAAAAAAAGACGCGCCGTCAGGAGGGAAATCCGGCGCGCCAAAAGGCTGCCATGTTGGGGTTGTCTTTCTCGCAATTCAAATATAACTCTTTTGGTCATCTTTGGCAATAAAAAATTCGCCGTTGGTAAAACCTCATAGGATGGCGATACGGTGTATAATGGGCCAAGGCGAGTGGGCGAGGTGACCCTGCAGGCAGGCTGCGCCGGAAACAAACCCGAATTTTGGCAAGGAGCAGGAAATGATTTCGATTCCCCGTTGCATGAGTACCCAGCACCCGGACAACGCTTCGGTGCCTTTTTTCGCTTCCTCGGCGGTCCTGGCCGGGGAGGATGAAATCCGCGAGGCCTATTATGCCTATTCGCATCTGGGCTGCGATGAGCAGATGTGGGATGTGGAAGGCAAGGAAATCGATACCTACGTCGTCAAGAAGCTGTTGACCTTTTATGAGGATTTTTTCCGCCGGCAGCCCATCGGAGAAAGTCTGCGCCTGACTTTGCGGGTACCGAATCCGACCGTGGAAGTTGCCGAAGCGAAAGTGCTGCTCGAGACTCTGGAGAGCATTCCCCGCTCCTACGATGCGGCGCGCCTGTTCTATGGGCGGGACATCTCTCCCATTTACGAGGTGATCCTGCCCATGACCACCTCGGCACGCTGTGTCGACCGTATCTACCGCTACTATGTCGATTTTATCGTCGGTCGACAGCAGGCCCGTTTCCGCAATGACGACATCACCATCTCCGAGTGGATCGGTGAATTTCGGCCCTCGACCATTCAGGTGATCCCGCTGTTCGAAGATCTCGCCAGCATGCTCAAGGCGGCCGACATCCTCGGCGAGTATCTGGCTGACAAGGAGGTCGCCGATCAGCGGGTATTCCTGGCCCGTTCCGATACGGCCATGAACTATGGCCTGGTGTCCGCCGCCCTGTCCAATAAGATCGCCCTGGCCCGCTTTGATGAACTGTCGGCGCGCATCGGGGTGCGTCTGCATCCCATCCTCGGCATGGGGTCGGCGCCTTTCCGTGGCGGATTGTCGCCCTTGACCGTAGAGCGGGTCGGGAAGGAATACCCGAGTGTGGTGACCTTCACCATCCAATCGGCGTTCAAGTACGATTATCCTCCCCAGCAGGTGCACGCGGCCTGCGAGTATCTGAAAAACCGTGTCATCGGGCCGGCCCAGGCCATCGATGCGGAGCGGTCCCTGACCATCATCCAGGGCTACAGCGAGGCTTATCGGCGCCGGATTGTCGAACTGGCGCCGCAGATCAACCGCATGGCCCGCAGCATTCCGGCGCGACGGGCCCGCAAGCTGCACATCGGCCTGTTCGGGTACGCCAGGGAAATGAAAGGGGTTACCCTGCCTCGGGCCATTTCCTTTACATGTGCCCTCTATTCCCTGGGCTTGCCACCGGAACTTATCGCTTTTGAGACCCTGAATCGGGACGATCTGGCTTTCATCCGGAAGGTTTACCCCTCCTTCGACATCAAGATCATGGAGGCCCTCTGCTACGCCGACTTTGACGGCCCATTGATGACGCCGGAACTCCGCACCGCGCTGCTGCAGGCGGGCTATGAGGCACCGCCGCACGCCGAGCATCTGGCAATCGTCGAGCGCCTGCGTCGCTGCGGCGAGCAGCTCGAACCGGCTCAGATGACCGACCTGGTATTGCACGCGGCGCGACTGCGGCGGTTTTTGGGGTAGGGGGCGGGTCGAAGGGCCTGGCACGAAGCTCGCGATTAATTTCTCCTTGCTGGCGGCTGGTTTATGGATATTTGACTTAATCCCGCAAGGCCGTTCTGATATCATGCAGGGCTCTGACGGCTGTCTGAGTTGCTCCGGCGGGAAAGGACCCAGTGACCGGGGGAATTCACTTGGGTAACACCGATTTGGGGCAAGGCGCCCCTGTCTTGCCGCCATTTCGCATCGGATGAGGAATCATGTCCAAAACGGCCTTCGAAGGGTTGATGCACAGTGCCGCCCTGCTCATCGCCGCTGCTTTCGTCTACGACCTGCTCACGATACGGTATCAGGATCGGGAAAGCCTGTCCGAAAAGATTCTGACCGGCTTTCTGCTCGGGGTGCTCGGCATGATCGTCATGCTGTCACCCTGGCATTACGTGCCGGGCATCATCTTCGATACGCGATCGGTCATTCTCGGCATCGCCGGCCTGTATTTTGGCGCGATACCGACCACCGTGGCCATGCTGATGACCGCCACTTTGCGGTTTTTTCAAGGGGGTGCGGCGACCGCCCCGGGCATCGCGGTGATTTTCGCCTCCGGTCTGCTGGGCATGGCCTGGAGTCGCTTTCGTGGCCGGGACAGGGGGCTGGTGTCGGGGCCTGAACTGTACCTGTTCGGGCTTTTGGTGCATGTCGTGATGCTGGCTCTGATGTTCATCCTGCCGCGGGAGACCGCTTTCCAGGTTCTTCGCGTCATCACCCTGCCGGTACTCGCCATTTATCCTCTGGCGACCACCGTTCTCGGCCTGCTCATCAATATCCGTCAACGCCGCGAGCAGACCTCCAGGGAGCTGAAGGAAAGCGAAGAACGTCTGCGCCTGGCCTTGGCCGCCGCCCACACCGGTATCTACGATTTCAACATCAGCACCGGAGCCATTACCGTCAGCGACGAATATGCCCGGATGCTGGAGTATGAACCCGGCGAGTACCGGACCAACTTTGACGACTGGGTGACCCAGTTGCATCCCGACGACCGTGACCAGGCCCTGGCCGTCTACGGCGAATATATCCGCGGACAACGTCAGGACTATTCGCAGGAATTCCGCATGCGCACCCGCAGCGGACAGTGGAAATGGATTCATTCGGCCGGGGAGTTGCTGGAACGGGATTCCCTGGGGCAACCCCTGCGCATGCTGGGCATCCACAAGGATATCAGCGAGCAGAAAAAGAATGCCGCCCGCCTTGAATACCTGGCCACCCACGACGTGCTGACCGGTTTGGCGAATCGGGTTCTGCTGCGTGACCGCCTCGAACAGTCCATCCACTTTGCCCATCGCTCCCAACGTATTGTCGCGGTGCTGCTCATCGACCTGGACCGCTTCAAGCTCATCAACGACAGCCTCGGCCACAACATGGGGGATGAGTTGCTGAAACAGGTGGCCAGGCGGCTGTGTGAATCGGTGCGTGAAGCCGATACCGTGGCCCGCCTCGGCGGCGACGAATTCGTCATTTTGCTGGCCGAGGTCGCCGAGGAGAAGGATGTGCAGCCGGTGGCGGAAAAGATTCTGAGCCGTCTGGCCCAGCCCTGCGATCTGGGCGGCCGGGAAATCACCATCACCGGCAGTCTTGGCATCGGGGTCTATCCTCGAGACGGAACCGACAGCGAAAACCTCATCCGCCATGCGGATATCGCCATGTACCGGGCCAAGGAGGAGGGCAACTGCTGCCGCTTCTATTCCCCGGCGATGGGATTGCGCAGTCGCGAAACCATGGAGCTGGAGGCCGATCTGCGACGCGCCCTGGAACGTCGGGAGTTGCTGCTCTACTATCAGCCGAAGGTTGAATTGGCCACCGGCCGCATCGTCGGCTCCGAGGCGCTGCTGCGCTGGCTGCACCCCACCCGGGGCATGATCGCGCCCGGCCGATTCATACCGCTGGCCGAGGAAACCGGCATGATTCTGCCCATCGGCGACTGGGTGTTGACGGAAGTCTGTCGGCAGATCGCCGCATGGCAGAGGGAAGGCTTGGAAGCCCTGCCGGTGGCCGTCAATCTTTCGGCCCGGCAGTTTCGCAAGGCGGACCTGGCCGCTGCGGTGCGCCGTGTCCTTGGCGAGGCGGGGGTTGAGCCTGACCTGCTGGAACTGGAGTTGACGGAGAGCATGATCATGCACGATCCGCCCATTGCCGCTGCCATCATGCAGCAGCTCAAAACTTTGGGGATCCGCCTGGCCCTGGATGATTTCGGTACCGGTTATTCCTCCCTCAACTACCTGCGGCGGTTTCCCGTCGACTGCCTGAAAATCGACGGTTCCTTCATTCACGACGTGCCCGGCGATCAGAGTGCCGCCGCCGTCGCCGCCAGTATCGTTGCCATCGCCAACAGCCTCGGCCTGACCTCCATCGCCGAGGGGGTGGAAACCCGGGAGCAGCTCGATTTCCTCATCAATTGCGGCTGCGGCGGCTTCCAGGGGTATCTGTTCAGCCCGCCGGTACCGGCCGAGGAGTTTGCCGTCATGCTGCGCAGCGGCAGCAGTGGCAAACGCCTGTTTTCGGAAGGAGGGTAAGTCTCCTTCGGGTCAAAGGAAGGGATGAGGATGGTGGGGCCGGGGAGATGAGGAATTATTCCCGGCTTCCGGAGCGAATCCGCACCACCCGGTTGCCGTGAAACACGACGGTCTTTTGCAATCGACCCTGGCCTTGGGAATAGGACCATTCCTCCACGATGACCGACGTGCTGGTGGAGCGGTCGCGGGTACGCTCAACACCCACCACATCGCGGAAGCTCGGCTCGCCGCATTTGCTCAGGACGCTGCTCTTGGTATCGCCCGGGGTCACCAGTCGGTTGCCGCAGCGCATGCTGTTGGCTTGGGCGACGGTGGCAAACAGGGCCAGGCAAAGGGTCACGATCCATGTTTTCATGACTTTCTCTCCTTGCCAAAACGGGGTAGGGGGCGCTGCTAAGCCGCCGCTCGCTGAACTGCCGTTCATTCCATTCAGCCGAAGGTGTTGGGGTCAAAGCCAACGCCGACCCTGATGGTATGTCCTGTCTAAGGTCCTGTCAATTTTTCTAATCCGAGGTGTCTTTTCGAGGCGGTCTGACAGCGCTGTGGAGTGGGAGGACCGGTAGCCCGGGCATTGACGGGAGCGGCGGCTTTGAAACGACATGGAGCCAGAAACGACCAAGGGGTTACGGATGCAATTTCCGTAACCCCTTGATTTTGTGGAGCCACCCAAGGGACTCGAACCCTCGACCTACTGATTACGAATCAGTTGCTCTACCAGCTGAGCTAGGGTGGCGAAAGCGTTTGAAGTTCATCTATTTAGCCCAAAACTGGCGGGATGTCAATCTCTTTCGGGACGGGTCATTGGACTGCGAAAACCGGTGGTTCAGGAATGAGGAGGGCAAGCCTGAGTGCCGCAAACAAAGCCTTGTCAATCATTGCCCTGCGTTTTCCAAAATAAAAAACGGTTAATTGCGGCCTCTTTGTCATTCTGGGCACGGCTCCAGGCCGACAACTCTGGTTTCCTTGCCTTCCTTGACGCCCTTCAACAGCAGGGCGGCATTCAATACCACCAGCACGGAGCTGACATTATGCATCAGGGCGCCGCTTACCGGCCCGAGGATGCCGATCGCGGCAAGCGCAATGGCGCCGAAATTAAGACTCAGCGAAAGGACGATGTTCTGCTTTATCTTTTGTGAAACCGAGGTCGCCAGTGCCATGAGGTAAGGCAGCTTGGCAAGTTCATCCTTGACCAGAATGATGTCCGCGGAATCGGCCGCAATGTCGCTGCCGATACCCGCCATGGCGATACCGATACTCGCGGCCTTCAGGGCCGGCGCATCATTGATCCCGTCCCCTACCATGCAGACCCTTTCGCCCGTGCCCTCATACTCTTCAATCGCTTGCAGCTTGCCTTCCGGCAGCAGCTCGGCGCGGAATTCGTCGATGCCCACTTCCTGGGAAATCTTCCCGGCAATCGCCTGAGCATCCCCGGTCAGCAGGGTGATCCGCTTGCCAAACTCCGCCAGGCGTTGGACAATTCTTTGGGAGTCGGGCCGCAAGGTGTCCGCCAGGGTCAGGGCCCCGACGACCTTTTGGTTCATGGCCATCAGCACAACGCTGCGGCCGGAGGCATTCTGCCGGGCAACCAGGTCCGCAAAACAGGGATCCAGGGACAAGCCATGGGCGTTCAGGATGGACTTGTTTCCCAGGATGACTTCCTGCCCCCCTACCATGGCGGCGACGCCCCGACCGGGAAGGACGGCAAACTTGTCCGGCTCGCGCAAATCCATGTTCCGAGCCTTGGCGGCTTTGACGATAGCCACGCCCAGCGGGTGCTCGGAGTGCATTTCGACGGAGGCGCACAAGTGAAGGAAGTCCTCTTCCGTCAGGGATGAACCCTCGGCCAGGAACATCTCCTTGACCTTCGGTTCGCCGTGGGTCAAGGTGCCGGTTTTGTCGAAAACGATGCGCCGGACGTGGGTCAACTGCTCCAGAGCCGCCCCCGACTTGATGATCACCCCATGTTTGGTGGCATTGCCGATGCCCGCCGCAATGGCGGTCGGGGTGGCCAGAACCAGGGCGCAAGGGCAGAAAACCACCAGCACGGTAATGGCGCGGATGACGTCGCCGGTGGCGAAGCCGACGACGACGGAGAGCAGCAGCGCCACAACAACCAGGCAGCTGGCCCAACGGTCCATGATGCCGACGATGGGAGCCTTGTTGTTCTCGGCTTCGCTGATCATGGCGATCATGCGGGCAATGGACGAATCTTCCCCCACCTTGGTGGCCCTCACCAGGATACTGCCGTGCATGTTGGTGGTGGCGCTGTACACCTCATCGCCCGCGGCCTTGTCCACCGGAACGGATTCTCCGGTCATGAGTGCCTGATCGACGCT
The DNA here is from genome assembly GCF_020194955.2 of Desulfuromonas sp. CSMB_57. GTDB lineage: Bacteria > Desulfobacterota > Desulfuromonadia > Desulfuromonadales > Syntrophotaleaceae > JAFCIY02. Next base: position 61,850 of record NZ_JAFCIY020000022.1, read on the forward strand.
GGTTGCCCCTTCGACGACCACACCATCGACAGGAATGCTTTCGCCTGCGTTGATGCGGACCATGTCGCCTGCCACGACTTCCCTGGCATCGATAAGGGCATATTCGCCTCCCCGTTGCACGCGGGCCGTGGCAGGCTTCATGTCCATCAGGGATTTCAGACCGGCCTTGGAGCGCCTTACGGTGTAATCTTCGAGGAGTTCCCCGATGGCCATGATGAACACGACTTCCCCGGCCGCAAACAGCTCCCCGACCGCCACGCAGGCGATGACGGCAATGGAAATAAGCAGACCGGCCCGGACATTTCCGTGAAAGACAAGTTTGCGAAAGCTGTTTACGATGACCGGTGCACCTGAGATGAGAATGGCGCCCCAGGCGGGATCCAGCCCCATCAGGGTAAGGTCGGTGGCGATGCTCAACAAGAGGAAAAGGCCGGAAATCGCGGTCAGAATCATGGTCCGTTTTTCCTCGTCTGCCCTTACTGCCTTGAGAAAACTCATAAGAGGCTCCTGTCCCGAACGGCCGGCCAGATTGCGGCGCCGGAAAATGTTAATGGTTGTCATTTTCAATCTAGGCGCGGAGCATGACGATATCAGGAAACTTTTCTCCCCGCCTTCTCATCGTAGGAAGTTGGTTTAGAACTGTTGAACCAGACGTTCCAGATACCCTTTCAGGCTGTCCAGTTCATCGTCGCCGAAGGACGCCGTGATCTCGGCGGTAAGCAGACAATGCATCTGGTGGTGCTCTTCGAACTGTTCGCGCCCAAGTTCGGTAAGAACAATGACATAGGAACGGCGGTCCGTGGGATGAGGCTGACGGGCGACCAGGCCGTCTCTTTCCAGCCGGTCAACCATGACGGTCAGGGTGCCGGTGGTAATGCCCATCTTTTCGGCCAGCTCTTTCATGCGCAGCCGTTCGTGGTGGCCGATAATTTCCACCGCATGCATCTGGGCCGTCGACAGGCCGCTTTTCCGGACCACTTCCTGCTCCCAGGAGGAGATTTTGTCATACAGCTCAATGAGGATTTGCGAAAGCTCAACCTGTCTCTGATCTGCCATGGCGCGCCTTTTTGAAGATTTGGTTTGATTTTCAAGCAATCTAACCATGGTATAGCTTGAGAGTCAAATAAAAATTGCGCCATTTTTCCAGCCATTCCCAAAATGGTCCAGGGACCTTCTCGCCAGAGGTGGTGTCCCGTGGGCAATGGCGCAGGCGGCCCGCCGAGCGATTCAATCCCCTGGCGATTCGGTCCGGTCGTTTGGCTTGCCTTGGCCAAGGACTCGGCAGATCAGCTTTCGCATCTCGTCCAGCAGCAAAACGCTGGATGCCGCCGTGGTCGCTACCAGCCAATCGGCAGCAGACAAGGCTGTGGTTCCGAATATCAGCTGGGCCATGGGCCAGTGGACGACCACACCCTGCAGCAGGACAACACCACCCAGGGCGAGCCAGAGCTTGCGGTTGCGCAGAAAGTTGGCGTTGAAAGTGGTTTGATGTTCTGCCCGAGCGTTAAAGACGTTAAAAAACTGGAACAACACAAAGGTCGTGAAAGCCATGGTGACGGCGTAGGCCGAATCGCCCCGGTGCAGACTGCGCACAAACACCGCCAGGGTGCCGGCCATCATGATGAGGCCATAAAACATCAACCTCAGGAGGCGTCCGGCGGGAAGGATCTGGGTGCCCGGTGTGCGGGGCGGTTCCCCCATCAATCCGGGGCGGGCGGGTTCGACCCCCAGGGTCATGGCCGGCGGTCCGTCCATGATAATGTTGATCCAAAGCAGTTGAATGGCGTTGAAAGGGACCGGCAGGCCCAGCAAGGTGGCACTGAGGACCGTGAGAATGGCGGCAATGTTGGTGGACAGCTGAAAGCGTACGAACTTGAGGATGTTGTCATAGATCAGTCGCCCCTCCTCCACGGCATGGACAATCGTGGCGAAATTGTCATCCGTCAGGACCAGCGTCGCTGCCTCCTTGGCCACCGCGCTGCCGGTGATGCCCATGGCGATGCCAATGTCTGCCGCCTTGAGGGCCGGCGCATCGTTGACCCCGTCGCCGGTCATGGCCGTGATGTGGCCGTCGGCCTTGAGGGCCTTGACGATCTTCACCTTGTGCTGCGGTGCGACCCGTGCGAAAACCGCAATATGGGGCAGGGCCCGGCGCAGTTCCGCATCGGTCATGAGGTCCAGGTCGGCACCCGTCGTCACCTCGCCATGGAGCCCGAGTTCGCGGGCGATGGCCGCTGCAGTGACTTTGTGATCGCCGGTGATCATCTTGACCTGTATGCCCGCCTCACGGCACCGGGTAATGGCTTGTGCCGCTTCCCGTCGCGGCGGATCCATGAGGCCGACCAATCCCAAAAAAGTCCAGTCCCTGGTCCATTGCCAAAGATCGTCGGCTGGATCGAAGTCCCGCCCGGGGATCTCTCGCCAGGCCACGGCCAGGACCCGCAGGGCCTGCTGGGCCAAAGCCTCATTCTCGGTGCGGACCGAGGTCCGCACTTCTTCCCCCAGGGGCATCGGACCTTTATGGGTGAGAAAGTGCCCGACATGGTTTAAAAGTACATCGGGCGCCCCTTTGACATACATGTCCACCATGTCACCCCGATGATGAAAGGTGGCCATGAACTTGTGTTCCGAATCAAAGGGGATCTCGGCGATTCGAGGGTGGCGGTGCTGTTCGACCAGAGGATCGAGGCCGCCTTTCTCGGCCAGAACGTAGAGGGCCCCTTCCGTCGGATCGCCGATGAGCCGGCCATCGCGCACCCGCGATTCGTTGCACAAGGCCGCCGCCAGCAGCAATGGCGTCAGGAGTTGGCGGTCGCAACCCGATATACTGCCTTCGAGTCCGTAACCCTGGCCGGTGACCGCAAAGCGATGCCCGGCGCACCAGCCCGCGCGCGCCGTCATCTGGTTGAGGGTGAGGGTTCCCGTCTTGTCGGTGCAGATGACCGTGGTCGAGCCCAGCGTCTCCACGGCCGCCAGTTTTTTCAGGATGGCCCGTTTGCGGCCCATGCGCCACATGCCGACGGCCAGAGTCACAGTCACCACCGCCGGCAGTCCTTCGGGCACCGCCGCGACGGCAAGGGCTACCGAAGTCATGGCCGCATCCATCCAATTCGCCCCGCGCGCCATGACGAGGGTGAAAATGACCAGGACCACGGCCCCGGCAATGGCGGCCAGGCGTTTGCCGAGGACGTCGAGCTGCTTCTGAAGCGGGGTTGGTGATTCCGGCGCCTGGGCGATCATGTCGGCCAGACCGCCCATGGCCGTATGCATGCCGGTGTCGGTGACCAGCATCGTGCCCCGGCCGCGGGTCACCACCGTATTCATGAACAACATGTTGTTGCGGTCACCCAGGGCCAGTGTTTCCTGATGCAGGGCCGCGTTCGACTTCCCTACGGCATGGGATTCTCCGGTTAGAGCCGATTCTTGGACCTCCAGGCTGTGTCCCTCAACCAATCGACCGTCGGCCGGCACCCGTTCCCCCGCTTCGAGCAGGACGATATCGCCCGGCACCAGCAGTGTCGCGTCCAATTCGTGCATTCGGCCATCTCGCCGGACCCGGGCGCGTGTCGCCAACATGCCTTTCAATGCCGTCAGGGTCTGCTCGGCCCGGTGTTCCTGGTAAAAACCGAGGGTTGCGTTCAGCACTACGACGATGAGGATGACGACCGCGTCCTTGGCCGCTCCGATACCCAGGGACAGCACGGCAGCAAGCAGCAGAACCATGACCAGCAAACTTTTGAATTGATCCAGAAATTTGCGCCAAAGGGGGCGCGGAACCGCCTCTCGCAGCCGATTTTCGCCAAGGCGGGCCAGTCGTGCGCCGGCTTCTTCCGAGGACAGACCCAGGACGGCATCGGAAGCCAGAGCGGATAGGGCCTCCGTCGCGGAAAGGGCATGCCACACTCTTGTTTCGGGGCCGTTATTCATGGGGGCATTCCTTGTCATTGGGTGATGGGGAGGAAAGGATTGCATATTTTTATTCCGGTTTCTGCGGAACATGTTTTTCCCACCACAAAACCAAGGCGCTCGCCACGAAAACCGAGGAGTAAGTACCGGCAATAATTCCGATCAGCATGGCGAAAGCAAAGTTGTTGATAACGGTTCCGCCGAAAAAAAACAGAGCTGCAACCACCAGAAGGGTCGTTCCTGAAGTGAGAATGGTCCGGGAAAGGGTTTCATTGAGGCTCCGGTTCACCAGCCCGGCAAAACCCTCTGCCGGATTGTGGCTGCGGTTCTCACGGATACGATCATAGATGACGATGGTGTCGTTCAAAGAATAGCCGATGATGGTCAAAAAGGCTGCAATGCTGGTCAGATCGAGCTCCCTGTTGAAAAGAGAAAAGAATCCAAGGGTTATGAGTACGTCATGCATCAAGGCCACGACCGCACCAACGGCAAAGCGGAATTCAAAGCGCCAGGAAATATAGAGCAGGGTGCCGCCGATGGCATAAACAAGGGCTAACAGCCCATTTTTCTTCAGATCTCGACCGACTTGAGAACCCACCATCTCGGTGCGGCGGAGTTCCACTTTGCCCTTGCCGAAGGCAGATTGCAGGGCCAAATCCACCGCTTGGGCCATGGGTTGCAGTTCCCCATCGGTTTGCTGCGCCCTGATCAAAAACTCGTTGGCATCATTGCCGATTTGCTGCACGGTAAAAGAGCCCAGCGGCAATCCCTGCAAAGCCTGTCGAATCTCGGCAGCTTCCGTTTTTTGGCTGAACTGGACCTGGATCAGGGTTCCGCCGGCGAAGTCGATGCCGTACTTGAATCCGCCCTTGGCGACCAGGGAGACAAGTCCGGCCAGGATGATGATCAGAGAGACGCAAATCGCCAACCGGTTTCGGCCGACGAAGTCAATATTCGTTTCAGGTTTGACTATTTGCATGATGCGTACCTGCCTTTCCTGTGGCAAAACGATAGGCCTGCACCTCGGCGCACCCGGACCTGCCATGCGCGCCCGGTACGCCGAGAGGCCGTAACCATGGCGTGAAAAGCCGTAAAAACAACCTCTGCAACCGAGCCAAACTCCTGGCTGCATTCAGGTTATTGCCAATGGGAGGTTGTGTTTGGCGGGCTCAGACGCAAGGGGGTGGTCGGGGCAGAACAGGCGAGAAATGGACGACGGCAGGAAGCGCAGGGCGGTCCTGGTTTTCGCGACGGACCCGGGAACAGCAGGGTGAGGGGAAACAACGGATGAAGTTGGGAAGAACCGGCTGAGGCGGGGTGAGCGGCTGGTTATTTGGCGGGGACGGCTGTCCCGTGGTAGCGACGATTTCCGGGACGATATCGGGAGCGGACAGGGAATCGGTGGTTTGGAACGATCCGTTCCAGAGGTCTCCGGTCGGGCAGCCAGTGCAGAAAAGTGCCAACAAAAGCCAGAACCAGAGGAACCTTCGAAGCCGGCTTTTGTGCGGATCGACGCGTTTCATATTTGGTTACGACACCGCACCCTTTTTTGAAGACAACCGCGCCATACGGAAAGTTTCTGCATAGCGGATCCATACAGCATTCGCGTCAAAAAATCCATGGAATATATTTATGGCAGCCGGCCGCGCCTGTCGCGCAAAAGGCGGTCTCGGCTGGAAGGTCCCGACCATTTCCGGACAGGATTGCGGCGCCGGCCATGACGAGGATCAAATCGCCTCCATTGCCGCTAGCGTCGCCCATATTCGTAGTTTGGTTGTTGGCCAGCACTGCCCCGTTTCGCGTCCCGCGAGGCCCAAAAAGGGCCCTGTAGATCAAGCTGGCAGGGCTTGGGAATTTATTGGGAGCAGGTCGAGATTCAGAACTTGTTTGCCGTTTCCATGCCATGCATGGGAAGCGAAAGCTTCGCCTGTGTCCCTCCGTTGACCACGCTGGAGACGGAAATCTCCCCGCCATGTGCGTGAACAATCGATTGAACCAGGCTCAGACCAAGGCCGTTTCCTGGTGTGGAACGGCTTTGGTCTCCCCTGAAAAACCGATCGTAGATGCGGGGCAAATCCTCTGCCGGGATACCCGGGCCGTTATCGGCTATCGCTACAACCAGGCTCCCATTCTCAACGAAGCTTAAAACCTCCACGGCTCCGCCCTGTTGGGTAAATTTGATGGCGTTGTCCAGCAAATTGGCCAGCGCACGCTGCAAGCAACTCCGATCGCCACGCACTATCAGGGGCGCTTCGGGAACCCTGGTGGTCAACGTGATCTCCTTGTCCTGGGCGACGGAGGAATACAATTCCGCCACATCCAGAACCATTTCCTTCATATCGACAGGATCGTGGGCCAGGGGTCGCAGCCCGGCGTCGGTCGCGGCGATTTCCAGCATGATGTTGATGGTGCCGACCAGTCGGTCGCACTCTTCAACAACCGCTCCTGCCATATCGCGATATTCCTCAATGTTTTGATCTCCGGTGAGGGAGGTCTCCGCCAGACCGCGCATGCGGGTTACGGGGCTGCGCAGATCGTGGGCTACATTGTTGGTGACGTTCTGCAGCTCGCCGAACAGGGATTGAATTCGATCCTGCATGCGGTTGAAGGAATGGGTCAGATTCCTTATCTCCTCACTGCCGCCACGCAGGACGATGCGTTGCGACAGATCGCCCCGACTCATCTGGTCGGCACCACGGCGGACCCGTTGAATGCCGCTCAGGGCATTTTTGGCGGCATAAAATCCGATAAGGATGCCGGCCAGCAGCATGACTGCAAAAGAGAGGTAAAACACCCGGCGAAAGTCTTTCAGGAGGTGTTCGTCATCACTGAGCATCTTGCCGAACTGAATGAGGTGGCCGTCTCCCAGTTCCTGGAAAAAAATGCGCACCCTGTGGGGATTCCCGGGCAGGTAGATCGTCTTGAATCGTTCACGGCGCTCTGTCTCCAACTGCCGGGTATGCTCCGGGAGACCGTCCCAGCGACTGAGATCGGATGCGGCAACCACCTCGAATGCCGGTGAATAGACGCGGATGAAAACGTTTTCGTCTCCCTCGCCTTGCGTCTCGAGAAATATTTCTCGCCTAAGTCCCTCGAGCCCGCTTTCCCGATAGATATCCACGCATTCACTGCCATCACCACGGAATTCCGTATCGATCCGCTGGAGCAGACTGGCCTCCAGGTTGTTGTCGATCATCTCGAAAACAGCCAGCGACAGGATTGCAAAGAGCAGCGTATAGAAAAAGGTCAGGCGAGCTGAAAGGGTGCGAAACATGCTACTTCTTATCTTCAAGGAGATACCCGGCACCGCGTACCGTATGAATCAGCTTGCGGAATTGCGGCAAATCGATCTTGTCGCGCAGGCGGCAGATGCGGGATTCGACGACATTGCTTTCCGGGTCGAAATTATAGTCCCAAACATGTTCCATGAGCATGGTCTTGGAAACGACTCGGCCCTCGTTGCGCATGAGGTAGGCCAGCAGGGAAAACTCCCGCTGCTGCAGTTCGATTTCCAGGTCCCCGCGGAAAACCTTGCGCCGGACCAGATCCAGGGTCAGGTCGGCGACGGTCAGGGTGGCTGGTTGCTCACGGGCCTGGCTTCGCCTGAATAGCGCCTGGACACGGGTCAACAGTTCGGTAAAGGCGAAGGGCTTGACCAGGTAATCGTCACCGCCGGTCTGCAAGCCGCGCACCCGGTCATCAACGGTCGTTTTGGCGCTTAACACCAGAATCGGCGTATTGATGCGTTGCCGGCGCAGTCGCTCGATCAGGGTCAACCCGTCGAGTTTGGGCAGCATGATATCGACTACGGCAACGTCATAACGGCCTTCCTGGGCCATAAACAGCCCTTCCATGCCGTCGGCGGCACTGTCTACCCTAAACCCCGCCTGGGTAAACCCTTTCTTGATGAACTGTGCCGTTCGCGCATCGTCTTCCACCAGCAGAATTCGCATCCCATCCCCTCGTCATCCAGATTCTGTCGACGGCCAAAGGGACGAGAACAACCCGAAAACGCTCCGCCCCCACGGCACCTGATTGTATTTCCTCCTGCCAAAGATTGCAAAGAGGGAATGACGACGGGCTCTGGCACGCCGGGCCGCGGTTCACTTCACTGCGCCTCCAACCTTGCCGGCCAGGCTATGGACGCCGTTCAGACGGACCTCCGCCAGAGAATGGTCGCCGAGGGCATACTGTTGTTTTCGGTAAGCCAGGCTGGGCCAGAGCGCGGTGGCGAGGGCATCTTTGATCAGCTCCTGGTCCATTTCGCGGACTGGCATGAGCTTCCCGGAACTGAAGCTGAACTGCTGCGCCGGTTTATCGGCCGCATGCACCACCACCTGATTGCCGCGCATATAGGCATGGGTCGATCCGTATTGCATGATGGCCCGGCCGGGAAATTCTTTGGGGAGTCGCAGCAGATCATGACCGGGCATGGGATGCTCGGAACTCAGGCCCATCATGGACAACAGGGTTGGCGCCAGATCCGCCTGGCTGGCGATCTTGGGGTACTCGGCGGGGTCGACGGAACCGCCGAGAATCAGCCCCGGGATATGAAAGTGTTCTATGGGGATCAGGCTGGGCCCCTTGACGACATCGTCGTGATCGGCGACCACCAGGAACAGGGTGTTGTCCCAATAGTCCGACGCCCGGGCTTTGCGGAAAAATTCACCCAGGGCATAGTCGGCATAACGGATCGCGTTGGCAACCGTGCCCCGTTCCGTCGTCGGATTCGTTGCCGGGTTGTCCGGAATGTCGTAGGGGGAATGGTTGGATGAGGTAAAGACCAGGGCAAAAAATGGTGTATCGCCGTGGCGGGTGAATTCCTCGTCGGCCCGCCGGAACAGATCGCCATCCGAAACGCCCCAGGTGCCGCGAAAATTCGGGGCCGGATAATCGTTTTCGTCAATGACTCTGTCAAAGCCGTTGGCCAGCAGAAATCCGCGCATGTTATCGAAATGACTCTCCCCTCCATAGATGAAATCATTTTGGTAACCAGCTTCCTTAAATATGCGGGCGATGGTGAAAAAGTTGCTTTGGGCCAGTCCCAGTTTGACCACGCTGCGCGCCGGGCTGGGAAAGAAGCCGGTCGTGACGGCTTCTATTCCCCGAATGGAGCGGGTGCCCGTCGCGTAAAGCTGCTTGAACCACAGACCCTGCCCGGCCAGTTGGTCAAGTTGGGGGGTATAGGACTTGCCGCCGAGAGCGCCTACATACTGCGCCCCCAGGCTTTCCTCCAGGATGATAACCAGGTTCATGGGCCGCCGGCGTAGGGCCACGGCTGTTTGCCGATGCAGGGTCGGAATCTCGTCGGAGACGAAAGCGCTCGGGGGCAGTTGCATCCCGCGCCGTATGCGCTGGACGATTTCTTCATCCTCCATCTGCGGATAGATCCTGTTTTTGCCATTCTCGTCCTTCAGGCGGTAGATGGCATATAGGACCGAGTAGGCGGAATTGAGACACAGTTCGTTGACCAGGTGATCGCTGGAAAATGCCGCCGTACTGGGGTTGGCGGGGCGATGGTCGAAACTGTTGCGCCCGCCGATGAGCAGCAGGCAAAGCACCAGGGGAAAAACCACCAGACGTTTGCCGAGGCCCCACCGCGCCACCGGTACGACGGGCACCCGAAAGAGCCTGCGAACGCCGAAGAGCACTGCGGTTGTCAACAGCAGGGCGAACAGAAGCTGGATTCTGAAACCGCCCCAGATGGTCAGGGCGACCTCCTTGGGATGGTTGAGGTATTCGACAAAGATCCGGTTGGGACGAACATCGTATTGCAGGATAAAGGGCGGGGTGGCCGCCTCCATGAAGACCATGAAGACGAGCCAGAAGGACAGCCAGGCCGCGGAAATTTTCTGACCAAGGGAGCTTCTGTTCAGAAGTGTGGGAAACAGCAAGAGCCCCAAGGCGATGGGCATCAGCAGGTAGCAGATCAGAATCAGGTCCATGCGAATGCCGTAGCCGAGCACCTTCCAGACTCCGTCGACGGTCGCAACCCGCGGCCATTGCCAGATAACCAGACCGAAGCGTGCCAGGCTAAGGAGCCAAAGGGCCACCCCCAGAAATTTCACAAGGGGGAGCAACGGGCCGGCTGTTTTGGCCACTACAGAAGAAAAACGAGCGAACAGCTTGGGAGAATAATCGAACAGTGACAGTGGCGACATGATGATCTTTCCTCACAAGGAAACGAGCGAACACCGATGGAATGCTTTGCGGGAACCATAAACGCACCCGATCCGGAAGGGGCGACCAACGCAGGAGGATAGCAAAGCAAAGTGACCTCAAGATGACGGCGAGATTACCCTTTGGTCATCTTGGTTCGGAGCCGGCACGCAGGACCCACGTGCAGCGGAGTGCGGATGGCGTGGCTGCCCCGATGGCCATGTTAGAGGTAACTATAAGAAAAGCCGAAGGCACTTACGGCCGTTCCGGGTCCATATCCCTCACCGGGGATTACCCTGGCCAACAATTCCGACCCTCGGCAATTTTATGCGGGTTTTGGAGTTTTTTTACTGAAGGCCAGACGGCCGAGATGACGGCAAGATTCCGCAACGAAATGGTGTTATGTCTGAGACATATCGGAAGGGAGGTGGCTTGGAATCAGGAAAAGTGAAAAAGGTACGATTGCAATCAAGCAAGCTTGCCCGGCGGCAGGTCCCTTCTCCACGGAATAACTTGTGGGTTCCGTGAGGGGGGCGGCTATGCCCGGCCTTGCGATCCCATTGGCTTTTTCTTTTGGCGGCAGGTGAGCCAGGCCGTCATGATTTCAGCTTCGACACGCTTACGTTCATCTTCAGGCAGGTCGCGCAACATTTCCATGATGGCCGCCTCCTCGGCAGTGAGCTGAAAGGGGCCCCTGCCGGTTCGCATCGGCGCGTCGGCGATAACCATTCCCTCCAATTCCGAGCCCGGTGGAGCCGCCTCGGGATTACCCCTTGGGGGTCGCATTTCTCCTGTTCCGAGCTTGAGCCACTCGAAACTTACGTTCGCGAGTGCGGCGATTCTGGCGATGCTGCCATCCGGCACGCAACCCCGTTTGCGCCAGGTGCTGCCGGCTGCAGTGGAAAAACCAGATATTCTCAACATTTCCGCCATGTTTCTGGCGCCGAGGGCTTGGATCATCCTGGAAATTATCTGATCAACAGTTGTCATGTTCAAGGTATTTCTATTGACAAGCTAACAAAAGATAGTTATTGTTGAAAAAAATAATTAATGCAACACGACCAATGATGCCACACATTTTTCTAAATTCGCATCATTTCCAAAAATGTCAGCACTGACATTAACAACAACTAGGGGTTTCCGCAATGAAATTCACTCCCGCCGTACAGGTTGATTCGCCTGCCACCGCTGCAGCGGTTCGACGCCGCTACGGGTCGGTACGGGAGTTCTGTCGGCAGGTCGCCGTGCATCCCGATACTTTTTACCTCGCTTTGCGCGGCAAGCGGGGCAGAATTCGCAGGGACAGCAATGCGGCACGGATTCTTAAACGGTTGGAAGCGGAGGGCTTGCTGGTTCGGGGCCTGGAAATGACCCCGCCCCTGGCCAAAGGCCTGTGAGGAGCATCGGGTGGCTTGCCTGTTTCAGGCCAAACAGTGGATGAAGAGGTGCCGAACTTTTCGGTGCCGCAGTCTTGGTCAGGCAGCGGGCCGAAGGCTACGGGGGAAATATTATGTTGATCGTTGTTTGCATGTTTTGCCAGTCAACCTATGCCCACAAACCTGGTCGTGGTGTGTCGGGCATCTCCCATGGCGTGTGCCCGATCTGCGAACCGTTTGCCTTGGAATGGCTCGAGGGGGGGAGGCCGGTTGCCACCGATTGGCCGCTGCAAAAACGGATAATACCCCCGGCGGGGGGATGAGAAAGAAGGACCACCGGTTTGCCGACGCAGAAAATATTCAGCTGCGACCAGCGGCTACGGGAAAGCAGGACCCTGCAGCCGTCCTTCACACGGGCCAAGACGATTCGCCCTGCTCTTCGCTCGTCAGTCCATCCTGCCGTTGCAGACGGCCGAGCAATTCTTGAATGACGGCAAGGGGTTGGGGACGGCCGAAGTAATACCCCTGGGCCAACTCGCAGTTCTGATTGATGAGAAAAGCCGCTTGTTCGGCGGTTTCCACCCCTTCCGCCACCACCTTTATGCCCAGGCTCTGGGCCATGCGAATGATGGTGGTGACCAGGATCGCATCCTGCTGGCTGTGACAGACCTGTTCCAGGAAGGCGCGATCGATTTTCAGCTTGTCGATGCGGAACCGTTTCAGGTAGCTGAGGCTGGAATAGCCGGTGCCGAAGTCATCGAGGATCAGGCCGACACCGATGTCCTTGAGGGCATTCATGACTCTTTCCACGGATGTCGAGCTCTCCAGGAAGATGCTTTCCGTCACTTCCAACTCCAGTTGCTGCGGCGGCAGGGCATAGTATCTGAGCATGCGGGCGACAAAATCCGGAAAATCGGTCTGAAACAGCTGCCTTGGAGAGACGTTGACCGAAACCGGCAGGGGCGGCAGGCCGAGTTGATGCCAGGTCCTCATATCCCGGCAGGCATGCTGCAGCACGCGCTGGCCGAGGGATACGATGAGGTTGGATTCCTCGGCCACGGCAATGAACTCGCCGGGTGGGATCAGGCCTCTCTCCGGGTGGCGCCAGCGCACCAACGCCTCCATGCCGGCCATGCGTGTTTCCGGCAGGCGGATGATGGGCTGATAGTGCACTTCCAGTTCATCGTTTAACAGGGCCTGGCGCAATTCCTTTTCGACGGTCAGTCGGTGCTGGATCCGCCGGTTGATCTCCTGGTGGAAAAACTGCACGTTGTTACGGCCGGATTCCTTGGCGAAATACATGGCGGCGTCGGCATGTTCGAACAGGGTGGCGAAGTCGCGGCCATCCTCCGGGAACATGGCGATGCCCATGCTGGCACTGATGGCATGGAACGTGTCGTCAAGTTTGAAGCGGGGTTCGAAACAGAGCAGAACCTTTTGAATCAAGGCGCTGACGGCGCCGTTTTCCTGCAGGTCGGTGAACAGGATGATGAATTCATCGCCGCCGATGCGACATACCGTGTCGCCGGCACGGACGGCGCCCTTGAGCCGACCGGCCACTTCGCATAACAGCTGATCCCCCAGTCGGTGTCCGTGGGTATCGTTGATGGCTTTGAAGCTGTCCAGATCCAGGACGCACAGGGCCAGCCGGGTGTGGGTGCGCAGGGCGTGATGGCTGGCTTGCTCGAAGCGTTCGGCAAACAGGGTGCGGTTGGCCAGGCCGGTCAACTGGTCGTGGTGGGCCAGGGCGGCGATTTTTTCCTGGTACTGCTTCTGCTCGGCGATGAAACGGGCCTGTTGCACATTCTGGTAGGCCGAAAGGGACAGTTGTCTGGCCAGGGTGTACAGAGCCTGGGCCACCTTCGTGAACTGGTCCCGGGACATGACGGGAAGTTCCCGAAATGCTTCGGCCATCCGCTCCTCATCCCCGCCGATTTTCCGGGCGTAGGACCTAATCTGGTCCTCGGTGTGGCTGGGGTCGCGAACCTGGCCGACCAGCCAGTTGGCAAGATGGCGGCCGTCGACGAGAATGGCGGCGCCGGCGTCCCAGAGACCGGCGCTGAGGCAGCGCGCAATGGTCGGCCCCCGTTCGGAGGGTTTACCAAGTTCAGCATCGGAGCGTCGGCAATTGGCGCGCCCCGTTTCGGTTCGGCGCACGAAGTCCTTGCAAAGGCGGCAGAAATTGCTCGGCGCGGTGATGGGGGTGCCGTCCGGCGCGACAATCATCGCGCCGACACCGGTGGCCTGTGCGAAATCGTCCTGCAGGCGCTGGATGTCCTGCAGGTTGAAAAGCTCCTCGAAAGTGATGGTCGCGGCGCTCTCTTCGAGGGGACGGGTCAGGGCCAGGATGCGTTTTTCCAGGGCTTCCTCGGCCCGTTTCTTGTCCGTGACGTCATGGACAATGGAATAGAGCAGGGAGCGGTCGGCCACCTGTACCGGACCGCTGAAGACTTCCACGTCACGCACCGAACCGTCGGCCCGGCGATGGCGAAACGTGAAGGAGCCCTTTTCCTGGCGCTGGGCACGGGCCATTTCGGCCCGAATTTCGCCGGGAGTCAGGGTATTGATGTCGGCCATATTTTTATGGATGAGTTCTTCCCGGCGCCAGCCGTACCAGGCGAACGCCGCCGGGTTGGCATCGACCACGGCACCGGCGGCGGGATCGATGACCAGCATCACGGCATGGTTGTTCTCGAACAGGTTGCGATAGCGGGCTTCGCTTTCGGCCAGCTGTTTTTCCATCTGCTTGCGTTCCGTGATGTCGATGATGATGCCTTCGATGGCCTCCGCGACGTCGTCCTCGGCAAAAACCCCGATGCCCTGCTCCCAAACCCAGCGTTCGGCGCCGCCGGCGGTACGAATGCGGAATTCGATCTGAAAGTGTTGCCTTGCCTGCAGGGCCGCCTGCACCGATTGCCAGACTTGCCGACGGTCGTCCGGATGGATGATGTCGATGTAGAACCCCTGGAGTTCTTCCGGTGAATAGCCGGTCAGGGCGCGGCAGCCCTCGCTGATGAACTCCATGGTCCAGTTGGCATCGTTGCGGCAGCGGTAGGCCATGCCGGGCAGGTTGCCCATCCAGTTGGAGAGTTGCCTTTCGTTTTCCCGCAGGGCTTGTTCCGCCTGCTTGCGGGCGGAGATATCCAGGGCGGTGAAAGTCACACCCTTGGACCAGTCCGTCGGATCCAGGGGCGTGGAGGCCAACAGGATATGGATGATGGCGCCGTCCCTGCGTCGCCAGCGGGTTTCGACGACCCCTGTGCCCAGTTCGCTGATCTGTTCATACTTTTCCCTGCCGACGCGATCGTATTCTTCCGTTGACGGGTAAAGCATGCGTGCGCTTCGGCCGACGAGTTCCTCCTCCCCATAGCCGGTCATTTCGCAGATGCGCCGGTTCACTTCCTGGAAAACCCGGTCCTTGACCACGCCGATCCCCGTCGGGGCCACGCGGAACACGCTCTGCAGGCGTTCTTCGCCGGCGCGGAGTTCGATCTCCGCCTGCTTGCGGTCGGTGATATCCAGATGGGTGCCGGCCATCCAGAGGGGTTGGCCATCCTCGGTCCACTTCGCCACCTTGCCGCGATCCAGGATCCAAATCCAGTGGCCCTGCCGGTGCCGCATGCGGACTTCGCATTCGTAGTATTCGGTTTCGCCGCCGAAATGGCGTTCCAGGGCGTCACCAGTCCGTTGGCGGTCATCAGGATGGAGCAGGTTCTCCCAGGTTGCAATGCTGATCGGTGCCAGTTCCGCCAAGGAGTAACCGATCATTTCGGCCCAGCGCTCGTTGAACCGGGTCTCGCCGGTTTGCACGTTCCATTCCCAGGTGCCTACCCCCGTGCCCCACAGGACCTGGGCCAGGCGTTGGCGTTCTTCCTGCAACTGCTGCCGTTGCCGATAGGCCTCCGTCACATCGCGAAACACCAGGACGGCGCCGATGACGACCCCCGACAAGTCGCGAATGGGGGCACAGCTGTCGGCGATGTGGTATTCCGTGCCGTCGCGACGGATGAGCACCGTGTGGTTGGCCAGATCGACGGACACCCCGTCACGCAGGGACAGGGTGGCCGGGTTGTCCACCACGGCTCGGGTTTCGGCATGGACGATGTGGAAGATCTCCTCCATGGGACGGCCCGCGGCATCGGTTTCATCCCAGCCCGTCAGTTCGGCAGCCACCCGGTTGAGGCTGACGACCCGTCCGGCGGAATCGGTGCTGATGACCCCGTCGCCGATGGAGGCCAGGGTCGCCGCCAGGCGCTGCTCGCTTTGCCGCAAGGCTTGCTCGGCCTGTTTGCGGTGGGTGATATCGGTAAAAACCGTGGCAAAGCGACCGGGGCTGGGTTGATAGGCATGAATCAGGAAATACCGGCCCAACTGGCTGGAGAACTGCTCGAAGCTGACGGAACCGCCCTGCACGGCGATTTTTCCGAAGGTTTCGATGAATACGGACTCGGTGCCGGGCAATACCTCGGTGACCCGGCGCCCGAGAATGTTGGCCGTCCGCAATCCGGTGTGGGTTTCGAAAGCCGGGTTGGCTTCCAGAAAAATGTAATCCACCGGGCGACCGTCTTCATCCAGCAGGATCTCGTGGAGGGCCACGGCGGACACGGCATGTTCCACCAACAGACGATATTTTTCCTCCCGGTCCCGCAATTCCTGCCGCTGTCGATAGGCCTCCGTCACATCGCGAAACACCAGGACGGCGCCGATGACGGCGCCTGACAGATCGCGGATGGGCGCGCAGCTGTCGGCGATGTGGTATTCCGCGCCGTCGCGACGGATGAGCACCGTGTGGTTGGCCAGATCGACGGACACCCCGTCACGCAGGGACAGGGTAGCCGGATTGTCCGCCACGGCTCGGGTTTCGGCATGGACGATGTGGAAGATCTCTTCGATGGGGCGGCCCGCGGCTTCGGTTTCGTTCCAGCCCGTCAGTTCGGAAGCCACCCGGTTGAGGCTGACGACCCGTCCGGCGGCATCGGTGCTGATGACCCCGTCGCCGATGGAAGCCAGGGTCGCCGCCAGGCGCTGCTCGCTTTGCCGCAAGGCGGTCTGTTGAGTGCGTAGGCCTGCGTCGGTGCGACGCAGCCAAAGGATCATCAGGCCCAGCGATGCTGCCAGGATGACCGCGGCGGCAGAGCCTCCCAGGGTCGCCAGTTGATGAAAAGCCCGCTTGTCGGGCGTGATGTCGGTCATGACCAAAAGCCGGCCGACCTCCTTGCCGCCGGCATCCATCAAGGGGCTGGCGGCAACGCGCCAGGTGCCGCTGCCCTGAGTCACCTCGCCATGGGTCCTGGAAAAGTCGTGGCCGACGACGGAAGGGTGATCGGCGAAGGGCAGAAAGACATCGGGCAAACGACCTTGGGAAGCATAGGCGATGGCGCCGTGGGGCAGCCGCGCCCAATCGGCGTGCCGGCCGCCATGCGTCATGGAGGCCTCCCATTGCCGCTGCTTCAGGAATTTTTTATGCAGGACCACGGCCAGGTGGCTGCCGGACTGGATGTGCCGTTCATGGAGGATTTCCGCCAGATCTTTACCGAGTTCCACAAAACCCAGCAACCTGTTTTGCACCACCACGGGCTGGACGACCCGCAATGTCAGGTCGCCGATCTGGCCGATTTCGATGCCGGAGACAGCCTTGCCGGTGCGTTCGGCTTCCTGCAGGGTAAAGCGGTCTATCCGGTCATCCTTGAGATCGGGCTGGTGGAGACGCAACAGCGCCGTGCGATCCGGATTGATGAAGGTGAAATGCGTCAGGCTGTTGGTCTGGCGCATGGTGTCGAACACGTCCTGCAATTCGGCGCGCAGGCGGCGGCCGTCCGCATGGTGGAAGGCTTGCACCACCCGCGGGTCCGTCGCCATGGATTGGAGTGCCGTGGCAAGGGCGGTGGAGTGGTTTTTCAGATCCACCTGCAGTTCGCCGGCAATCGCAGCCTGCAGGGAATCCAATCTACGGCTGGTGGCCGCCTGGTATTGGACCCACAGCAACCCGCCGGCGCCTGCCACGAGCAGCACCACCATGGTGGTCAGGGGCGGCAGCATCCGCCGCAGGACGGGTTTCGGCTTTGTCTCAGCACGGCGCAAGGCCGCCAGCGCCAGCAACATGCCGATGAGCAGCATCTGGGTCAGCCCCACGGGCACGGCGGCTTTGCCGGCGACCTCCCATTTCCAGGTACGGGCTTCCGTATCGATGGCCAGGAGGGCAAGGATGCGGCCGGTTCGGGGATCCCGCAAGGGAACACAGGCGCTGACGAAGGTGCCCCATCGATCCGAAAAGGGTCCCGCCACGGCGGGTCGGCCGGCATGCCATGCTTGGCGGAACTCTACCGGGGCTTCCGCATAGGGTGTGCCCGCGGGGGCTTCTTCCGCATGCCCGACGGGGCTGTCATCGACCAGTATGAACAGCGCGCCATCGGGTTTGGCACCCATGAGATAGAGAAACCGATAGCGGGGGTTGGACTGTCTGAGCGTCGCAAACCTGGCCTTGAGTTCCAGATATTCCGGTTTTTCCAGGTCGGAACTGTCGCCGTCAAGAGCCATGATTTGGTTGAGGGTGACGGACTTGGCGACAATTTCGGTCTGCTGGAGCAGGGCGGTGCGCAGTTCATGGTCCGCTCGCATGGTCAGCCACCAGGTGCACACCGCCCCAAGCAGGATAAGAGTGGCTTGGGCGATCGCGATGGATTTTTTCGTTTTTATCGTCATTCCAGCAGGCTCCGGCCCAAGCGAAAGGTATTGTGTGTCAGATTGTGGAAGAAAAAACCTCGACCCGATCGCGACCCTGGTTCTTCGCGACATAGAGCGCCAGGTCGGCTTGTTTGATCAGTTCTTCCCGGGAAAGCTGGGGGGCATATCCGCCGACGCCGGCGCTGACCGTAATCCGATAGTCATTGCCCAGCAGGTTTCGGTCGGCCAGTTCCGAGCGGATTCGTTCGGCAAACCGGCGCGCCTCCGCGACCGTCGTGTTCGGTAACAGGGCGATGAATTCCTCCCCGCCGAACCGCGCCGAAAGATCCGATTTGCGGCCGTGTTTTTTTAACAGTTCGGCAAAGTACTGCAGCACCCGGTCGCCGGCATCATGGCCGAAGCGATCATTGATGTGTTTGAAATGATCCAGGTCGAACAAAACCAGGGCAAAGGATGGGTTACCGTGGGTGGCTTCCTCCAGGGTATCCTGCAGACGTTCCATGAAATAGCGGCGATTGGGCAGGTCGGTCAGCGGGTCTGTGCGGGAAATATGTTGGATTTCGCTGTAAGCCGACTGCAACTCCCGATGTTTTTGGGCCAACTGCATGTTCATGCCGGCCATTTCGTTGGTCAGTTGCGAAAGGGTGTTTAAAGCCTGGTCTTCTGAAATATTCAACCTCTCACCGCACACCAGAACGCCCTTCTCTACGGGCAGGGTCACGCAGCGGAAATAATGATTGGCGTGTTTCAGTCGCAATACCTGGGTCGGCAGGGCTGAAGGCCGGTTGCCGGGAAGGGCCAGCAGGCTGTCTCCGGGCACGGTCAGCAGATCATTGAACCGTCGGTTGTCCAGATCGATGGCGTGAGGGAAGAGGTCGGCGAAGGCCTGGTTCCAGGCTTGCAGCACCCCGGCGTCATCCAGACAGACCAGGAAAGTGTATTGCAGGGCTCGGAACAGCGGTTCCAGGACTTCGGAGTCGGAATCGATCCATGAACCGAGATTGAATGTCATGCTCCATCCCACCATTGTTGCAGCAGGTTGCGGGCCGCCGCACAGTTGTCGGCATAGCCATCCGCGCCCAGGGTTTGCTGCAATCGGTCGCTCAAGCGAAACACCTGGCCTCCGACCAGGGTGCGGGGACGCTGGTCGCAAGGCAGGTTTTTGACGCCGTGGAGGATTTTTTTGACGTGGCGGAGGTTGAAGGGCATGGCGATGGACAGGGCCAGCACCTTAGGCTGTTCCGATTGCACCAGGTTCAACAAGTCTGTTCGCGGCGTGTTGGCGCCCAGAAAGACGGTTTTCCAGCCATCGAGTTCCAGGGCGTTGGCGACCATCCAGGCTCCGATTTCATGAAATTCATTGGGTGCAGCGGTGATCACCACCTTGCCTTTAAGCGTCGGCGGAGGGTTCAGCAGGGGGTAGATGGAAGCCAGCAGTCGCATGACGATGGCGGAGGCCAGATGCTCCTTGGCGACGGAAATCCGACCGGTTTCCCAGTCCCGGCCGATGCGGTACATGGCGGGCTGGATGATTTCCAGGTAGAGCCGGTCCAGGCTGCCGGATCGTTCCAGCAGGTTGCGGCTCAGGCGAAAGCACTCCTTGAAGTCGCCGTCCAGCAGGTGGCGGTAAAAAACTGCTTCATCGGAGTCGTCATCTCGGCTCTGTGCCCCCGACTCCGGATAAGGCTTGGCCAGTTCGAGGAACAGATCATGATTTTGAAGTAAAAATTCGTATATGTTCACCACGCTGCCGGCTTCTTCCGCGAGGCAACCACGCAGGGCGTCGACCCAGGCCTCGAGCTCCACCAGAAAATAATCGGCACTGAAACCGTGACTCATGTAGGCGCGGTATACCCAGGGGACCATGCGTACCAACATGTCGTAGGCCTGAAATTCGAATACGTTGGCCATGAAATCAAAATGGTAGCGGTGGTTGTCGAACATCATCTGCTGCGGGTTGCCACCCAATAGCTGCGGCAGATCGGTCCGGTCGAGAAGGGTTTGGTTCACCTGCTCGAGGAGAGCCTCGCCATGGCGCAGGTATGCGGCCAGAGCTTCAGGCGCAACCGGGGTAAGATTTTCGGTTTTGCGCAGCAGCTTCTCCAAGGAGTCCTCCTTTTGCAATCAATCAAAAATGGCAGGCGGCCAAGATTGAAGTTTAGCTAAATGCAAAAATAATGTCATATTTTTTAAAATTAAAAATTATCTTTGGGATAAAACCAAGGGGCAAGGACATAGCTGGAACAATGGGGAAGGGCGGCAGGCAATATTCAGGGCGTCGCCGGCAAAAAAGCCACCGGCGGCGCCCGCTTACAGAAGATCGACGTGCCCCGTTGCGGGGTCTCGTACCCTTGATGAGGGGGGAGATGTTGGTGTCAGGCCGTGGTTTCGTACCAACCGGAGTGTTGCGGCAGGAACACATTGTCAATAATGTGAATGACGCCGTTGCTGCATTCGATGTCCGGTTCGACGATGTGCGCGTTGTCGATCATGATTTCATTTTCGTCCAGATAGACCGACAGGGATTTGCCCATTTCGGTGATCAGGGTAAATACATTGGTTGCATCAAGTTCGGCGGCGGCGCGTTTTTCGCCGACCAGGTGGTACTGCAGGATCGAAACCAACTTGTCCTTGTCGGCCAGGATGGCATCGACGTTAACCCTGTTGAAGGCCTCATCCGTGGGGGCGAAAAAGGTGAAGGCGCCCGGTTTCTTCAGGGTTTCGGTCAGGCCCGCGGCCTTGATGGCGGCGGCCAGGATTTTCATCGAGCTGTTGGCCTCGATGGTTTCCAGAATGGAGAGCATGAGAACTCCTTTCCCCCTTGCGGGGCTTGGATGGTTAGGGGTGGCTAGGGGTGAAAAGACGCGGTTGCCTCAGGTGCCGGCCGCGAAGGATCAGTAATTTTCACCCAGCAGTTCGAAATGGGCCTGGGGATGGGCGCAGGCCGGACATTCCACCGGGGCTTCCTGGCCCTGGTGCAGATAGCCGCAATTGCGGCAGCGCCAGACAACCGCTTCATCCCGCTTGAAGACCCGGCCTTCACGGATATTGCCCAGCAGGGCCCGATAGCGCTTTTCATGCTGCTTTTCGGCCACGGCGATGGCCATGAAAATATCGGCGATATCCTTGTAGCCCTCCTCCCTGGCGATTTTGGCGAAGCCGGGATACATCTGGGTATGTTCGTAGTTCTCACCCCCCGCGGCCTCCTCCAGGTTGGTGGCGGTATCGCCGATGATGCCGGCGGGAAAGGCCGCGCAGATTTCCACTTCACCGCCTTCCAGGAGTTTGAACAGACGCTTGGCATGTTCCTTCTCCTGGTTGGCGGTTTCCTCGAAAATGTCGGCAATCTGGACGAACCCCTCTTTTTTGGCCTGACTGGAAAAATAGGAGTAGCGGTTGCGGGCCTGGGATTCTCCGGCAAAGGCGGTCAGGATATTTTTTTCGGTCTTGCTTCCTTTGAGGCTCATGACTGCTCCCTTTCTGCAGGGGTTGCGGT
Source organism: Desulfuromonas sp. CSMB_57 (assembly GCF_020194955.2). GTDB lineage: Bacteria > Desulfobacterota > Desulfuromonadia > Desulfuromonadales > Syntrophotaleaceae > JAFCIY02. The sequence continues at coordinate 83,471 of NZ_JAFCIY020000022.1, forward strand.
TGTGCGGAGTGAAAAGATGTTTAATGCAATTTAAATGATATGGAACATTTTTCAATGGGCACGGCCTGTTTTGTCCAGCGGAATGTTCTACCTCGAGTAAAAATTTTATAGGAATAATTACTATCAAGCTTTGGTCTGTTGTCAAGACCTGCTCAAGGCATTGCCTTCCTCCCTACCGCACCGCTGGTGAGTGCCGACCTTGCAATCGCCGATTTTTTTTAGGAAAGACATCCAGGCGGCTTGGTGGAGAGGCCTGCCAGACGTCCTTACCGAGTTCCCCGCCGGCGCCGCCATCAGTCCAGCGGTGCTTAAGGACTGGAAATCAACCTTTGTTTTGTTTTTCTGTCCGGTTTTCCGCCGAAAATTGATCCGTATCAAAAACTGAAGGGTTCATAGCCTTTACCCTGAGAAAAAGGAGGTTTCCGGCACCAGGATGGTCGTCCGTGCCGCCATCCCTCCATCTGTTTGCATCCGGCCCGCTCGGATGGACGTTGACGAATGACTCTCAAGGCCCGGAAAGCGGTGGGCCGCAGCAAAGGGAAAGGAATTCCTATGGCGGAAAATATAATTATTGTCGGCAATGGCATGGTGGGGCACCGTTTCTGCGAAGAACTGATCGAGCGGGGCCTGGCGGCAAAAAACCGGGTGATCGTCTTTGGCGGCGAACCCCGCCCTGCCTACGACCGGGTGCAGCTTTCCACCTGGTTCGCCGCGGAGAACGTGGATCTTACCCTGCAGGATGCCGCCTGGTATCGCGACCACGGCATCGAACTCAACCTCGGCGACCCGGTGGTCGCCATCGACCGCGAAAAGCGCACCGTCACCACCGCCTCGGGACGCAGCCAGGCTTACGATAAGCTGGTGCTCGCCACCGGCTCCTCGGCCTTCATGCCGCCCATGCCGGGGATGGATCGCACCGGGGTGTTCGCCTACCGCACCATCGAGGATCTGGAGGCGATTGCCGCCTACAGCCGACAGGTATCCAGGGTCGCCGTCATCGGCGGCGGGCTGCTGGGTCTGGAAGCGGCCAAAGCCTGCATCGATCTCGGACTTAAGACCAGCGTCGTGGAGATGGCGCCCCGCCTCATGCCCCGCCAGCTCGACGACCGGGGCGCGGCGGTGTTGTGCGAAGCGATTGAACGGCTCGGCATCGAGGTCCTTACCGGCGTGGCCACCACCGGCATCGAGGGCGACGCAACGGTTACCGGCATCGGCTGCCGTGATCGCGAAGCCATCCCGGTGGAGATGGTGGTGGTGTCCGCCGGCATCGTGCCCAACGACAAGCTGGCCCGCCACTGCGGCCTGGAGGTCGGCCGGCGTGCCGGCATCGTGGTCAACGGCAACCTGCAGACCAGCGACCCACGAATCTACGCCATTGGCGAATGCGCCCTGTTCGAAGGTATGATCTACGGCCTGGTGGCTCCCGGCTACGAGATGGCCCGGGTGGTCGCCGCCCGTTTCGACGGCGAGGAAAAGGAATTCACCGGCTTCGACATGTCCACCAAGCTCAAGCTGCTCGGCCTCGACGTGGCCTCTTTGGGCAACCCCTTCGACGACAACCCGGACAACCGGGTGGTGGAGGTGCACGACACCGTCACCGGCATCTACAAGCGCATGGTCATCGATCCCGGTGGCAAGAAGCTGCTCGGCGCCATCCTGGTGGGCGACGCCGAGCCCTACGGCATGCTGTCCCTCTACGTCAAGGGCAACAAGGATCTGCCGGAGCAGCCCCAGTCCCTGATCGTCAAGGGTGGTGCCGGCGCCGGGCCGGCCATCGACTCCCTGGAGGAAGAGGACATCATCTGCTCCTGCAACAACGTCACCTTCGGCACCCTCTGCAACGCCATCGAGGTGCAGGAGCTGCGCACCGTGGACCAGATTTCCAAAGCCACCAAGGCCGGCACCGGCTGCGGCGGCTGCCTGCCCATGGTCAAGGCGGTGCTCAAACACCAACTGGCCAAGGCCGGCATCGAGATGGACAATGCGATCTGCGAGCATTTCCGCTATTCCCGCCAGGATCTGCTGCACATCGTCAAGGTCAAAAAGATCCGCAGCTTCGAAGATCTGCTGAGGCAGTACGGCCAGGGCGCCGGCTGTGCGGTGTGCAAGACCACGGCGGCCTCCATTTTCGCCTCCCTCTGGCACGAGTACATCCTCGACCACGCCCATCTGCAGGACACCAACGATCGCTACCTGGGCAACATTCAACGCAACGGTACCTATTCGGTGATCCCCCGCTCCCCCGGCGGCGAGCTCACCCCCGAGCAGTTGATCGCCATGGGCGAGGTGGCCAGGGAGTTCAACCTGTACACCAAGCTCACCGGCAGCCAGCGGGTGGCCCTGTTCGGTGTCCATCTGGAGGATCTGCCCAGGGTCTGGGCCAAACTGGGCGAAGTGGGACTGGAATCCGGCCATGCCTACGCCAAGGGACTGCGCATGGTGAAAAGCTGCGTCGGCGACTCCTGGTGCCGCATGGGCATGGGCCCCTCCGTCGATTTCGCCATCGAACTGGAGAACCGCTACAAGGGTCTGCGCTCGCCGCACAAGCTCAAGGCGGCGGTCTCCGGTTGCACCCGCGAGTGCGCCGAGGCGATCTGCAAGGACTTTGGCCTGATCGCCACGGAAAACGGCTGGAATCTCTATGTCGGCGGCAACGGCGGCGCCTTCCCGCGCCATGCCGATCTGCTGGCCACCGACCTGGACCGTGCAACGGCCATCCGCACCATCGACCGCTACCTGATGTACTACACCCGCACCGCCGACAAGCTGGAGCGTACCTCGACCTGGCTGGAAAACCTCGATGGCGGAGTGGAGAAGCTGAAAAAGGTCATCATCGAAGACTCCCTCGGCATTTGCGCCGAGCTGGAAGCGGACCTGCAGCGGCACCTGGCCAAGCAGCACGACGAGTGGGCCGTCACCCTCGGCAGGCCGGAACAGTTAAAGTCATTCCGCCACTTCGCCAACGCCGACGGCAAGGATCCGGTGCAACTGGTCACCGTGCGCGGCCAGATTCGGCCGGAAATGTGGTTGAAGGAATACCCCGTGCCCGACCTGGAGCCGGAAGTGCTGGCAGGTCCCCGGGAGTGGGTCAGGCTCGGTCGGGCCTCGGCGGTGCCCGAGAACGGCGGCGCCACCTTCCGGTATGGCCACCATCAGATCGCCGTGTTCCATTTCGCCCAGCGGGGCCAGTGGTATGCCTGCCAGAATCTGTGCCCTCACAAACAGGAGATGGTCCTCTCCCGCGGCCTGCTCGGCGATACTGCCGGCATTCCGCAGATAACCTGCCCGATGCACAAGAAGTCCTTCTCGTTGCAGGATGGAAACAGCATCAACGACGAAATCTACGCCATCCAAACCTTCGAGGTGAAGGTGGAAGGCGAGGACCTGCTCGTCAAGCTGCCCTCTCAGGCAAACCTCGACCGGCTTCATGCTTGCGACCCGGAGGCGACCTGCACCTGTTTTGCCTGAACATGCTGGAGTTTTGATCTGTCGGAAAAATTAGTTGACAGGAAGGTTCTTGTCAACGGATAGTAAAACGCCGTTTGCCGGCTAATTAATCTTGAACCTGGGAGGAACAGTATGAGCGATGTCAACACCGTATGGGACAACCTGAACACCGCCGTGATCGTATCGGACCCTGATTTCAAAGTGACGTACGCCAATCAACGCGCGTACACGCTGTTCGACGAGTTGAAAATTGCCGGGTTGGAAGTGGGTAAAAACATGGCCGCCTGTCACAAGCCGGAAACCATGGTCAAGATGAAAGGCATCTACCAGGATTTCGCGGACAAGAAAATCAAGATCAACTACCTGACCATGGACGGCCCGGAAGGGACCCTGACCATCGTCAATGTGCCCTTCTATGTCGGCGATGTTCTGGGCGGCGTGGTGGAAATGGTTTTTGAAGGGTCCCTGGCCTGAAGCTGACCCCCGGCAAGGAGTTTTCAACGCAAAGGAACGGCCCGCCCCTTATTCGGGGCGGGCCGTTCCTTTTTGGCCGTGGCGTGCCGGCACGAAGCCGCTATGGGCCGGATGACATGGGCAAAAAAAGCCGGCGGCAGGGTGACCTGCCGCCGGCGGTGTTGGATGTTGGAGTCTGTCCCCTTAGCCGAGGATGGCCTTGAGGTCTTCGGCCGGAGTGGAGATGGGGGCGATCTGGTAGTTCTCCACCAGGAAGTTGAGCACGTTGGGGGTCACGAAGGCCGGCAGGCTCGGACCCAGTTTGATGTTTTTGATGCCCAGGTGCAGCAGGGTCAGCAGGATGACCACCGCCTTCTGCTCGTACCAGGACAGGATCATGGACAGCGGCAGGTCGTTGACGCCGCACTCGAAGGCGCCCGCCAGGGCCACGGCGATCTGGATGGCGCTGTAGGCGTCGTTGCATTGGCCCACGTCCAGCAGCCGCGGGATGCCGCCGATATCGCCGAAGTCCAGCTTGTTGAAGCGGTATTTGCCGCAGGCCAATGTCAGGATGACGCAGTCCTTGGGCACCTGCTCGGCGAACTCGGTGTAGTAGTTGCGGCCCGGTTTGGCACCGTCGCAGCCGCCGATGAGGAAGAAGTGCTTGACCGCGCCGGCCTTGACCGCCTCGATGACCTTGTCGGCCACGCCCAGCACGGCATTGTGGCCGAAGCCGACCAGGATCTCCTGGCCCGGTGCTTCCGGCAGGTCGGGACAGGCCAGGGCGCGCTCGATGACTTCCGAGAAATCCCAGCCGTCGATGTGCCGGACGTCCGGCCAGGCGGTGCAGCCCCAGGTGAACAGGCGGTCCTTGTAGGCCTCGGCCGGCTTCTGGATGCAGTTGGTGTTGAAGATGATGGCGCCGGGGAACTGAGGCAGTTCCTTGGCCTGGTCCTGCCAGGCACCGCCGAAGTTGCCGACCAGGTGGGCATACTTCTTGAGGCCGGGGTAGCCGTGGGCCGGCAGCATTTCACCGTGGGTATAGATGTTGATGCCCTTGCCCTCGGTCTGCTTGAGGAGTTCCTCGAGCATCTTCAGGTCGTGGCCGGAAACCAGGATGCCCTTGCCGGCGCGGGTGCCGAGCTGGACCTTGGTGGGCACCGGATGGCCGTAGTGTTCGACATGGCCGGCGTTCAGCAGGCCCATGACGGTGAGGTTGTGCTTGCCGCATTCCAGGGCCAGGTTGACGAAATCCATCAGGCCCAGGGACGGGTCGCAGGTGGCGGCCAGGGCGCGGTAGTAGAAATCGGTGACCTCGTCGTCGGTCTTGCCGAGGATCTGGGCGTGCTCGGAATAGGCCGCCATGCCCTTGAGGCCGTAGATGAGGATCTCGACGGCGGAGCGCACGTCGGCGTCGTCATGCAGTGTTTCGATGCCGTGTTCCTGGCCCTGCTTGACCAGGTCCCCGGCCGGTTTCCAGGCGGTGGGTCCGGCGGCGGCACTTTCGCCGCAACAGCCGAACAGAGCTTTCAGCTTGCCGAAGATGGAGGTGCTCGGCTCCTTGCCGCCGGCCTGGCGATACATTTCGCGAGCCTTTTCCTTCATCTGGTAGCACTGGCCGATGAGTTTCTCCAGCCGTGCCGGATCGAAGTCGACGTTGGTGACGGTGGCGAACAGCGCCTCGTACAGAAATTTGTCGAGTTCGGCATTCTTGGCGCCCATTTTACGAGCTTCGCTGGCATAGCAGGCGAGGCCGCGCAGTCCGTAAAGCAGGTTGTCCTGCAGGGCTGCGACATCCGGCAGTTTGCCGCAAACGCCGCTTACGGTGCATCCGGTTCCCTTGGCAGCCTGTTCACATTGACGACAAAGCATGATTTTCCTCCTTGAAGGTTGGTGGATGGTATGTTGCGTCGGGATCTGGTACGACCTTACCCTGGATTGGCGGGTGGCTTCTTGACGGGAATCAATTTTGGCCGTTTTTCATCCCTTGCCCGTACCAAGTTTATCAAAGTACGACGGATTGCAACCTCAGCCGCCCGATTCTTTCAGGCTGTGCCGGAGGGCTTCCAGCAGCGTGTCCTGAAAGGTCTGCCAGCTCTGCGGGTCGGACAAAGGATAGTTCTGGTTGACTTCCAGTTCGATGCCGAGGTAGGCATCCGGGTCGAATTCCCTGCGCAGGGCGGTGACCAGGGCATCGGCGTTGCCGCGATAGGGGTAGTTTCGGCGCACCCGCAACCCGGGGGCGAGGCGTCCCAGGGTCGCCTGCAGAAGCGTGCAGAAGGCGCGCTCGACCGGCCGGGCCGGATCGTACAGCAGGCCGAGATCGGCATTGCGGGCCACCCCGTGCCAAACCGGGGTGAAGGAGTGCACCGACAGATGCAGCACCCGGTGGCCGGCGGCACCGAGACGGGCGACGGTGGCCCGCGCCTCGTCCCAATAGGGGGTGTGGTAGCGCTGCAGCAATTCGGCCCGCTCCCCTGCCGGCAGGTTGCGGGTCAGTGCGGACCACAGGGTGCGGCTGCGGGGAGAGCGATTGGCGTCGAGGAGCAGGCGGGTGATGGTGGTGGCCAGCAACGGTGCAGCCAATTCTTGCGCCAGTTTCCGGGCCAGAGGCAGGATGCCGATATCGTACCCGCGATGGCTGGCCAGCAGGGTCTGCGCGTCGGCGAACAGGGCCTGATAGGGAGCCGGTATCTGGTTGCCGGCGTGTTCGCAGCTGACAAACACTGCCCAGTGATCGGTCATGGTTCGATCCTTGTTGGTGGTTGATGGTTGTTTTGCGCCGGGCCGGCCGGTTGTCGGAAGCTTTCGGACGGCGCTGGAAACAGGCGGTTGGTCGCCAGACAGGCGCACAATTCCCCATAAACGGACCGTAAGCCGGCCGGATCGGGATGTTCGCCGACGGCGTTCAGCAGTCGGCGGGCGAGGGGCCCCTGTTCCAGCATGACCCGCAACGGTTCCCGGACTTCCTGGAAGTCCTCGGGATGCTCCCCGTCCAGGGTGGCGACCAGATGCGACCAGAGTTCGCCGGCGGTGCCGGCAGAGGCGGGAAAGCCGAAGGCCGCCAGGTAGGCCGGATCGTCCAGGCGGGCCTGCTCACCCTGGTGAATGGTGCGCGCCAGCAGGGTCGCGAGGGGGGCGACGGGCCAGGCTTTTTGGACGGCCAGGGGTTGCCAGCGTTCTTCGACCAGGGCGCGCAGCACGGCCGCAACGGCCGTCAGGACGGCCTGGTCGGCGAGGGGACATTCCTGCACGTCGAGCAGCCGGATTTCGATGGTGCTGCGCTGGAATCGGGCAATGGCGCCGCGGGAGTTGAGCCATTCATGGCGCAGGAGCCTTTCCCCGTCGAAGGGCGCGATGGCGCGGTACATGGGTTGCAAGATCCGGCGGCGATAGTCCCGCCGGGTGAAAACCGCTTCGGGAATGATCGCGCCGGCGATGAGCGGCAGACGTTTCTGGTTCTGCTGGTAGACCAGCAGGCGCGTATCCAGGGCGGTGCTGAAACGCCCTTCGACAAAGGGCGAACTGGCCGCCAGGGCCGGCAGGATGGGTAACAACAAGCGCACGGCGGCATGCAGACGGCCGAATTCTTCATCCCCCGAAAAGGGTAGATTGAGATGGCAGCTCTGCAGATTGGTCCAGCCGTGACCGCGACAATCGAAAATCCGATGGTAGGCCTGATAAATTGCCTTGTCGCCATGGGGCCAAAGGCGGGCTTCGGTGTGAGGGGCCATCCAGGGATGCATGGCCGTCGGCATCAGGCAGGCATCCAGGCCGGCCAGTTCCCGGTTGACCTCGGTGACCGCGGCCCCGAACCGGCCGGCCAGTCCGTCCAGGGTGGCGACCGGGCCGTTGGTTTTCAACTCCAGGACATGCAATGCCAGTTCGTTGGACCAGCGCAGGGGGCCGCAGATCCGTTCCCTGGTGGGTCGGCCGCGGCGATCCGTGAGCAGGTGGTCGGCCAGCGGCAGGATCGCCAGGGTGTCGCGGCGCACGATCATATATTCCAGTTCAACGCCGAAGCCCTGAAAAAGATGTAGCGGCCGGGAACGGTTCATCGTCTCGGTATCCCCTTTTGCTTTTCCACGCGCCGCATCAGGCCCTGCATGATGCGCAAGTAGAGTTCCTCCTGCAACACCGCATCCTCGATGCCGGCATCGATGTTGGGATTGTCGTTGATCTCCATCACCAGCACGCGCGCGCCGATCTGTTTCAGGTCCACCCCGTAGAGTCCGTTGCCGACCAGGTTGGCCGCCCGCAGGGCGGTGCCGATCACGGTCGCCGGCACCTGGGTGAGAGACACGGTGTCCGCCGGACCCTCGTCCTGCTTGCGGCCGTCGGCGGAACGCCGCAGAATTTGCCAGTGCCCCTCCGCCATGTGGTAGCGACAGGCAAACAGGGGCTTGCGGTCGAAGATGCCGATGCGCCAATCGAAGGCGGTGGGCAGATATTGTTGTGCGAGGATCAGGTCCGAATGGTGAAGCAGGCGTCGCATCTGGCAGCCCAAGTCCTCGGGGCTGTCGACCCGGACGACCCCGCGGGAAAAGGCGCTGTCCGGCTGTTTGAGAACGCAGGGCAGGCCCAGGGCATCCAGTACCGGCTGCAGCAGGGGGCGCTGCACAATCAGGGTCTGCGGCGTGGCGATGTGATGCCGCTGCAGAAGTTCCGCCAGAAACACCTTGTTGGTGCATTTGAGAATGGAATCGGGATCGTCGATCACCACCAGTCCTTCGGCGGCCGCCCGACGGGCGAAACGGTAGGTGTAATGATTGACGCTGGTGGTTTCGCGGATGAACAGGGCATCGAATTCCGCCAGCCGGCCGAAATCTTCCCGACCGATGCATTCGGCGGCGAAACCGACCTCTTCGGCGGCATGCAGGAATTGTCGCAGAGCTTTGCTGTTGGATGGAGGTTCGCTGGCGTCGGCATCCACCAGGATGGCGAGATCGAACCGTGCGCTGCTGCGGCGTGGGGCACGGGGTTCCAGCCCCTGGAAGTATTCCCGGGCCCGGGCGATGACGAAGTCGCGATGCTCTTCGGGAATCTCGCTGGCGGCGATGGGGGCGAGATGCAGCAACCGCCACTTGCCGTGTCGGACGCTCCAGCCGAAGGAGGCGCGCAGGAAGGGCGCCGGAAACAGGCGGAACAACTGCTGGCTGAGGCGGTCATAGCGTTTGGCAAGGTTGCGTCCCAGGTAGATGCTGAGGTCGAATTCGGTGGAGCGGATGGGCTTGAGGCTGCTTTGGATCAGATCGTCCAGGTCGTCGGCGGCGATGCGGAGGATGCTGGAGGATTTGAGATCCTGGATGGCGGCCACCTTCGGCAGGGGTTTGTGGCCGCGGGCTTCAGCCAGCAGGGAGACGTAGTAGCCGAGGCTTTGGTAGCGGTAGGAGCGACACAGGTTGAAAACCCGCAGGCCACGTCGCTCAATAAACCGCGACTCGTTCAGGTAGCGGCGGGCCGCCACCAGTTCCACGCCCTCTATCTGCAAAGGCCAGGCGCGCGGGTTGTCCACCACAATTATCGCATCAGTGTTCATGACCGACCTGTTTGCGGCGTGGTTGGAGGACGAGGAGGTTGGCGTCATAAGTCAGGACCCCAAGCAGAATGGAACACAGTACCCTCTCGATGGGAACCTGGTAGATCTGCCCGGGAGCAACCGGATTGGGCAGCAGGGGATCCGCCACGGACATGAGGCGCTGGTCCTGATGATAGCCGCACAGCACCACGAAGTGTCCGGATGGTTCTCCGCGCAGGTCGTCGTAGTCGCAGTGCGGTCCGTGCTCACGTGGGGTTCGATACAGGTAGGTGGCGCTCAAACCGGTGATGATGGGCACACCCTGTTTGACGTAGCGGCGGATCAGGCTCAGGGTCAGATCCTCCATGCGCAGCTCGCCGCCCAAGTCGAGAAATTTTAGATAGCCGGCCGTGGCGGCCTGCAGGCGGGGATCCTGTTTGAACTCCAGTTGGGCCTGCAATCGCTCCTTGAGGTCAGGTCCGCCGGGGCGCAGCCAAGTGGGATCGAACAGCTGCAGTTTATAGGTGTAAATCCGCGCCCGATAGCCGCGCTGCAGGGCGTGGCAGGCCAGCAATACCGCCAGGGTCCCGCCGCTGGCCAGCATCGGCACTTCCCGGATCACCCGGTCCAGGGGCAGATCATCTCCGAAAAAGCGATAAACAGCCTGCAGGCAGGTGGGGCCGCAGGTGGTGTCGTCCGGTTGCGGGGAAATCTCAAAAGGCAGATGGACCTGGGCCATGGTGTGGACCTGTGATCGGGCTTGTCCGAAAAGGTGATGGGGTGCTCCTGCCGCGGACCTTCTTTTTAGTGTAGCAAATCCGCCGCAGCTTCGCCGGGCCGGGGCGCAAAACGGGCGGCTGGTGGATCCGCCAGCGGCTGTCCGAGGGGAAATCATGCGCTGTGGCTTTCGTCCTGGCGCGGATTCTGTTAGAGTACCCGGCAGGGGATGACTCTGGGGGTGCCCAAACAATGCGGGACCGGTCTGAGTCCGGATGGAAAGGATTGGATGGATGTTGAGATGGTGTGGCGTGTTGGTGGGATTGATGCTGTTGGGGGGGTGTGCGGGCTCCGGCGACCAGATGCGCCGCTTGAGTACCGAGAATGAGCGACTGCAGACCGAGCTCGCTTTGGCCCGCGGCAATATTCAGGAACTGCACCAGGAAAGATCCGCTTTGCAGGACAAGGTGGCCTCCTTGACCCGCCTGTCGAGCACCCTGGAACGGGAAAAGTCCATCCGCGTCGAAGAAACCGGCAAGTTGCGCCGCACCATGCGGACGTTTGTCAAGGAACAGCTGGATGTGCTGCGGATCTTTTCTCAGAACGAGGATTTTTTCGACTATCTGGGGGCGGAACTCGTCAATCGTGAGTTCAGCGGCAAGGACGCGTTGGTGCTCATCGATGGGGCGCACCGTCTGCCGGCGCGGGGAACCTTGCTGGGGGTGAGGGGATTTTTCATCACGCCCTGCCGGTTTCGGTTGCTGATACTGCGGGGGACGGGCTCCCAGTGGCGCGTGGCCGGGGAGTCACCGCAGTTGGAGGTGCGACAAATCGGCTCGCGGCAGGTCGACCTCGAGGTTCCGTTACCCGTCGAAGCGGGCGACGTACTGGCCTATGCCTTCAGTACCCCGGTCGGGGTTCCCTATGACGAGGGAACGGGCGGCACCATCGCCGTGGATGTCGGTAACGCGAATCTGAAGGCCGGGCGCCTGTTGGAGGTGACGGTGCCGACCGCCACCCGCGGGGCCCGGGCCTATTCCATCGGTGCCTATGGTTTGTTTGACTGACCCCAAACAATTAATCGCATCAGGTATTCAGCGGTTCCCCGTCCTGCTGGCCGATACCGCCCGTTTGAAGGCCCAGGCTTCGATCTTTTTGATCTGCTCCGCCATGGTGATGGACAGGGGCACGGTACGGCCGATAGCCTCCATGACATCCTGCTGGGTCAGGGTTCGGTTTTGGGCCAGGCACTCGAAGACGGCGCTGGCTACGGCCTGTTCGATTTCCGCGCCGGAAAAGCCCTTGGCCGAGTGCGCCAGCATGGAGAGGGAAAAGTCGTCGGCGGCAAAGCCGCGCCGTTGCAGGTGGATGCGGAAAATGGCCTCACGCTCCGGTACCTCCGGCAGGGCCACGTAGAAGATCTCGTCGAACCGACCTTTGCGGAGGATTTCCGCCGGCAGCATTTCGATGGCGTTGGCGGTGGCGGCGACAAACACCGCGGCCCGCTTTTCCTGCATCCAGGTGAGGAAATAGCCGAGGACGCGCGATGCGGCTCCACCTTCGGCCTTGAACCCCTGATTGGAAATGCCGGCTTCAATCTCATCGATCCACAATACGCAGGGCGCCAGGGACTCCGCGGTTCGCAGCGCCTGCCGCAGGCTGCTTTCCGGCGATCCGTAGGTGCCCTCGTAGACGGTCGCCATGTCCAATCTTACCAGCGGCAGGCGCCAGCGGGCGGCGATGGCCTTGACGAACAGGCTTTTGCCGCAGCCGCTGATGCCCATGATCAGGACCCCTTTGGGCAGGTTGCGACCGGCGGCCAGATCATCGGCGCCGAAGGCCCGCTCCCGTTTGGCCAACCACTCCTTGAGATTTTCCATGCCCCCCACCTGCGCCGCGGCGGGATCGTTGTCGACGAATTCCATGATGCCGGTCTTCTGCAGGATCTGCTTTTTGGTCCGGAACAGGGAAGCGACCAGTTGGTCCAATTGGGCTTCGCGCTGCAGGCGGGTCAGGCGCATGGCATGGCGCAGATCGGACAGATCCAGCCCCTGGGTTGCCAGCACCAGGCGATCGATATCCGCACTGCTCTGCACGATTTTCTGCAGCAGCGGATCCTTGTCGCGGCGTTCCTGAAAAAAACTCCGGAGTTCGGCCCGATCCGGCAGGGCATGTTCGAAGAGCAGAAAAGACTTCTCCAGAGCGCCGGGCAGGTTGGCCTCGTGGCCCAGGAAAATGAAGGTTTTGGGGGCATCGCCGGGCTGGTCGGCGGCCTCGAGGAGGAGACGCTGCAGATAGGGCTGGTCGTGCCAGAACCAGTGCATGTCCTTAAAGACGAACACCCGCCGCCCGGTTTGCGCCAAGGCCCAGTTCAAAGCCGCCAGAGGCTCTTTGGTTTCGGCCACTTCGGGAAAACCACGGGTGCAGGTCCAGGTCACGGGCTCGGGCAGGGACGGCAGCCCCTGGCGCATGCAGCGGGCAATCAGTTCTTCGCTGCGGGCTTCGTTGGCGGTGCGCAGAAAAAGCAACGGAGCGCCGGCGGCGATCTGTCGCGCCAGGGTGGCGGCATCGATGGGTTCCTGCATGGACTTTCTCCTGGCAAGAGGCGAGAGGAAGCGTGGGAAAACGCACCATAACCTAATGGTCGGCAAATGTCCATGCGAGCCCCGCTAAGCCGCTGGCCGGAGCTGCTGAGTTTTCTTGCATTATCGGCTGAAATACGCTAGTTTCCGTGCGGAAAAGGCCTGTCGTGCCGTGCTGCAGCCCGGTTTGGCGGTGGCCGGTCGGGGGCCTCCGTGTCTCGCCCCGAAAAGGGCTGTTTGCCGATCCGATTGGTTTCTCCCACGGTTCCGAATCCGCCTGTCAGGCGGCCAACCAAGGCCCGGCGCCCATGCCGGGGGTGTTGGCGGGATCGGTCCCTGTCGACAGCAGGCGGTTCGGTCATGAGGCATTGCCCATTGCACACACTTGTCACCACTCGAGGATTCCATGCGCTATTCGGACTATCTGTTGCCCACCCTCAAGGAAACTCCGGCCGATGCCGAGGTCATCAGTCATCAGCTCATGCTGCGGGCGGGAATGATTCGCAAACTGGCGGCAGGCATCTATAATTATCTGCCCATGGGTTTGCGGGCCGTCCGCAAGGTCGAACAGATCGTTCGCGAGGAGATGAACCGTGCCGGGGCCATCGAACTGCTGATGCCCATGGTCGTGCCGGCGGAGCTGTGGCAGGAGTCGGGGCGCTGGGAGCAGTATGGCAAGGAGTTGTTGCGTTTTACCGATCGCAAGGAATCCGATTTCTGTCTCGGCCCGACCCATGAGGAAGTGATTACCGATCTGGTGCGGGGCACGGTGCGTTCCTACCGCCAACTGCCCCTCAATCTGTACCAGATACAGAGCAAGTTCCGGGATGAAATCCGGCCGCGGTTCGGTCTCATGCGCGGCCGCGAGTTTATCATGAAGGATGCCTATTCCTTCGACTTGGACGAGGCCGGCGCCGATCTGGCCTATGAAAAGATGTATCAGGCCTATCGGCGCATCTTCGAACGCTGCGGTCTGAAATTCAGGGCGGTCGAGGCCGACACCGGCAATATCGGCGGCAGTTCTTCCCACGAGTTCATGGTGCTGGCGGAGTCCGGGGAAGATGCTATTGTTTCATGCAGCGGTTGCGAATACGCGGCCAATGTGGAGAAAGCCGAATTGGCGGCCGGAACACCATCCTTTTCGGAACCGCAGACCGAATTGGTCAAGGTTCCCACTCCGGGGCGTCGCACCATCGAAGAGGTGGCGGCCTTTCTGCGGGTCGGGGTCGACCGGTTGGTTAAAACGCTCATCGTCCAGACCGATGGCGGCGAAATCCTGGCGGTGCTGTTGCGCGGCGATCACGAGTTGAACGACATCAAACTTTGCCGTCTGCTGGGATGCAATGAAGTGCAGTTGGCCGATGACGAAACCGTATCCCGGACCACCGGTGCGCCGGTTGGATTTGCCGGGCCCATCGGCCTCAAACTGCGGGTGCTGGCGGACCATGCGGTGGCCGGAATGGTCGATTTCATCACCGGCGCCAACCAGGACGACATGCATTTTACCGGGGTCAGTTGGGGTCGTGATTGTGCCGCGCCGACCTTCGCCGATTTGCGATTGGCCAAGGCCGGCGATGCCTGTCCGCGTTGCGGTGCGTCCCTGGAGTTGTGGCGTGGCATCGAGGTAGGGCATGTTTTCAAGCTCGGTACCAAGTATTCCGCCGCCCTCGGGGCGACGGTGCTGGACGATCAGGGCCAGGAGCGGGAACTGTTCATGGGCTGTTACGGCATCGGCGTCGGCCGGACCGTCGCCGCGGCCATCGAACAGAACCACGACCGGAACGGCATCGTGTTTCCGCTGCCCATCGCCCCTTTCCAGGTGTTGATCACCGTGGTCAATCCCCGCGAGGAAGAGGTGCTGGCGGCGGCCAACGATCTGTATCGGCAACTCGAGGCGGCGGGAATCGAAGTGCTCCTGGACGATCGGGATGAACGGCCGGGCAGCAAATTCAAGGATGCCGACCTGATTGGCATTCCCCTGCGAGTAACCGTCGGCAGTCGGGGGTTGGCGGAGGGCGCGGTGGAACTGCAGGAGCGGGCCTCCGGACAGCGGACCATGCTGCCGATGGCCGATGCGGCGCGGTTGCTGGCCGAGCAGGTGCGCGCCGTCCTCGGCTGAGGGGGGGCCGGCGACAGGATGGGTGGCCGGAACCTGGGGCTGGGCAGAATACGGGACAGGCTATGAATAAAATCAATATCGACGGCAGCGGGCGCCTGGAACTGCCCCTTTACGTTTTCAAAGAGTTGGGTAATACGCCTCTGGAGCTGGTGTGTCACTCCAATGCCCACCTGCTGTTTTCCAATGTCGACAGCGGCTTTCAACTGGCCGGGGTTTTGGGGGAAATCGCCGTAGTCGATATTCTCTCCTTCCTGAACATGTTCCGAAAGACCGGGCAACTGGTATTCAACCTGCAGGGCGGCCGTAAGATTGTCGGTTTCCAGCAGGGGGAGATCGTCAGCGCCGACAGCACCTTTCCGGACGAGGATATCTGCGCCATCCTCGTTGAGCAAGGCAAGCTGGAGTTGGAGCGGTTGCCCAAGCTGCGGCAATTGGTGGCGAACCAGGGCGGTTGCGGCCGGATTTTGGTGGAAAAGGGCCTGATTGCCGCCAAGGATTTGTGGCTGGCCACCCGGTTGCAAGTGGAGACCATCGTTTTTAACCTGTTCGGTCAGAATCAGGGCACCTTCTTTTTCCTGGAGAAGGAACCGGAAAAGGAAAAAATGGTGCGCCTGTCCATGAATGCCCAGAATCTGATCATGGAAGGCCTGCGACGGGTCGATGAACGGGCCCTTTTCATGCGTCTGATCCGCTCCTTCGATGCCATCCCCAGGCTGGTGGAAAATGCCGTAGGCGCCGCCACGGAGGAGGAAGCCCGTTTGCTGGCCATTATCGAACCGGGCAACCTCAATGTGCGCAATGTGCTGCGACGCTGCGGCATGACGGAGTTCGAGGGGTTGCGCCTGCTCTATGAGTTGCTTAACCGAGGTGCGGTGCGCATGGAACCGCCGCCGAACATGGCGGTAGCCGGCGATTTGGGCGAAATTTTATTGGTTTTCAATGGCGCCCTGACGGCTCTCTATCGTCGCATCATCGTTAAGAATCCTCGTTTCAACGAGGAGGTCAACCACTTCCTGCTGGCCATGCCGGCGCCCTTTTCCCTGGTTTTCCAGGATGCGGAGTTGCGTGAGGACGGGGCGGTGGACGGCCGCCGGGTGCTGAGCAACCTGGCCGGGATGCAGGACCAGGATAAGCGACGGTTGCTCGCGGAAGCCTTGAGCGAGTTGATCTATATGGAGTGCATGGCGGCCCAGCGCGATCTGGATAGCGCGGAAGCGGCCAAGCTGATTCAGAAAGTGCAGGAAGTTCCCCGGCGGGTGAAAAAACTGCTGGTTAAAAAACAGTTTTCCGAAGGCTAGAATAATGATTCAAGATGCTCGAGAACGTCTGATCTTTGCCCTGGACGTGGACAGCCTTGACGAAGCCGGTCGCTGGGTACGTTTGCTGCGCGACCAGGTCGGCATCTTCAAGGTCGGCAAGCAACTGTTCACCCGCTGCGGCCCGGACGTGGTGCGCATGATCCGGGAGCAGGGCGGTGAGGTTTTTCTGGATCTCAAATTCCACGATATCCCCAATACCGTGGCCTGCGCGGCGGTGGAGGCCGGCCGGTTGGGGGTAAGGATGTTCAATGTTCACGCCTTGGGCGGAGCCGCCATGATGGAACAGGCGGCCGCTGCGGTGAAGGAACAGGCTGCCGGCGGTTCGGCCAAGGCGCTGCTGCTTGGCGTCACGATTCTCACTTCCTCCAGCGATATGACTTTGCGCGAAGTCGGCATCGAGCGACCCGTTTCCGAAATGGTGCCGCTGCTGGCCTCCCTGGCCTGCCGCTCCGGTCTCGACGGGGTGGTGGCCTCGCCCCTTGAAGTCGGGCTGATCCGGCAATTGTGCGGTCCGGATTTCGCCATCGTAACGCCCGGGGTGCGCCCCGATTTTGCGGCCCGGAACGATCAGTGCCGCACCATGACGCCGGCCGGGGCCATCGCCGCCGGCGCCGATTACCTGGTGGTGGGGCGACCCATCTCCCAAGCCCCGGATCCGCTGGAAGCCGCGGAGCGCATCGTGGCGGAAATGGCTGCCGCCCTTGAAGGGCGCTGATGGCCACCCTGGAGCTCATCTACGGCATCAATCCGGTGGTTGAAGCCCTCGCCGGGCGGCATCGCCGCCCCGTGGAACTGCTGGTCGCGGAAGGTCCTTCGCCGCGCCTGCAGGAGTTGCTGCGAGCGGCCGAGGTTGGCGGGGTGACGGTGCGGCGCGTGGAGCGTCGCGAGTTGGATCGTTGCGCCGGTCACGGCCGTCATCAGGGCGTGGCGCTTAAGGTTGAGCCCTTTGCCTACCAGGACCTCGAAGACGCTCTGCAGGCCTGGCGCGACTCGGGTGGACCGGCTCTGTTCCTGGTGCTGGACGGCATTACCGATCCGCACAACCTGGGAGCGCTGTTGCGTACGGCCGAGGCGGCGGGCTGCCACGGTGTCATCGTGCCGAAGGACCGGGCCTGCCCGGTCACGGCCGTGGTGGACAAGACCTCCGCCGGGGCGCTGGCCCATATCCGACTTTGCCAGGTGACCAATCTGGCCCGCTGTCTGGACCAGCTCAAGCAGGCCGGGGTCTGGGTGTACGGCCTGGCCGGGGAAGTGGGGGCGCAACCCCTTCATGCCGCCGATCTGACCGGGCACGTTGCCTTGGTGGTCGGCAGTGAAGGCAGCGGGTTGCGGCCCAACGTACGCAGCCACTGCGATGCCCTGCTCGCCATTCCCATGCGCGGGTCCGTGGCGTCCCTCAACGCCTCGGTAGCTGCGGGAATCGCCCTGTTCGAGTGCGTGCGGCAGCAAAGTTCCATGGCCGCCGGCTGACACGTTGCATCGAACGCATCGTGACCGGAGGTGGTTGCAGAAACAGGTTGACAAGCACCGGCCTCCGGATCTATACATGCGCAAGTCACGCCGCCGGGCCATGCATTTTGTGCTTGCATTTTACGGTCGATGGGTTTATAAAGCCCATCTGTGCTTGGGCTGGCGTAGCTCAACAGGTAGAGCAGCTGACTTGTAATCAGCAGGTTGCGGGTTCAATTCCTGTCGCCAGCTCCAGAAGCAAGGGGAGCAATCCTCTTTGACAATAAAAAGCGCATCTCCTGGAGGGGTTCCCGAGCGGCCAAAGGGATCAGACTGTAAATCTGACGTCGTAGACTTCGGAGGTTCGAATCCTCCCCCCTCCACCATTTAAATACTTGCCGGATGATGTCGCGGTTGCAGGATGCCAGGAGGCAAAAGCCAGACGGACTGGACCTGTGGCGCGGATGAGTCCAAAAGATGTTTCAGAACGGAATGTGCTGTCAGGGCGGGAGTAGCTCAGTTGGCTAGAGCATCAGCCTTCCAAGCTGAGGGTCGCGGGTTCGAATCCCGTTTCCCGCTCCAGATTATAGGCCGATTCCGCGCGGTTGCAGGTGAATTAAGCCCACATAGCTCAGATGGTAGAGCGCATCCTTGGTAAGGATGAGGTCACCGGTTCAAATCCGGTTGTGGGCTCCATTTACGGCAACGGCGATTTTTGCGTTTACATTCCCCGGTACCGTCGACCTTGTGCGGCGGCCAACGAAAAAGCACTTAATCGCATAAAGGGAGGTTGATCAAGATGTCGAAAGCCAAATTCGAGAGAAAGAAGCCGCACGTCAATATCGGGACGATCGGTCACGTTGACCATGGTAAGACCACGCTGACGGCAGCCATCACCAAGGTCATGGCGAGCAAGGGGTTTGCCGAGTTCAAGGCCTTCGACCAGATCGACAATGCGCCGGAAGAGCGGGAGCGCGGCATCACCATCGCCACCGCGCACGTGGAATACGAGACGGAGAATCGTCACTATGCCCACGTCGACTGCCCCGGCCATGCCGACTACGTCAAGAACATGATCACCGGTGCGGCGCAGATGGACGGCGCCATTCTGGTGGTGTCGGCCGCCGACGGCCCCATGCCCCAGACCCGCGAGCACATTCTGCTGGCCCGTCAGGTGGGCGTGCCGGCCATGGTGGTGTTTCTGAACAAGGCCGACATGGTGGATGACGCCGAGTTGATGGAGCTGGTGGAGTTGGAAGTGCGCGAACTGCTGAGCACCTACGACTTTCCCGGGGATGAGATTCCCATCATTTCCGGCAGCGCCCTGAAGGCCCTTGAGGGGGATCCCGGCGAGTTGGGCGAGCAGGCCATTTTCAAGCTGATGGAAGCCGTCGACTCCTACATTCCGCAGCCGGAGCGCGACATCGACAAGCCGTTCCTGATGCCGGTGGAAGACGTGTTCTCCATTTCCGGCCGCGGTACCGTGGCTACCGGTCGCATCGAGCGCGGTGTCATCAAGGTGCAGGAAGAGGTCGAGATCGTCGGCATGCGTGCGACCCAGAAGACGGTCGTGACCGGTGTCGAGATGTTCCGCAAGCTGCTGGATCAGGGTCAGGCCGGCGACAACGTCGGCGTGCTGCTGCGCGGCGTGAAGCGCGAGGACATCGAGCGCGGTCAGGTTCTTTCGAAGCCGGGCAGCATCACCCCGCACACCAAGTTCAAGGCCGAAGCGTACATCCTGACCAAGGAAGAAGGCGGTCGCCACACGCCGTTTTTCAACGGTTACCGGCCGCAGTTCTACTTCCGGACGACGGACGTGACCGGCGTGGTGGAACTGGCCGAAGGGACGGAGATGGTAATGCCTGGTGACAACGCCAGCATGACCGTGGCCCTGATTACGCCCATCGCGATGGACAAGGAACTGCGTTTCGCGATTCGCGAAGGCGGTCGCACCGTCGGCGCCGGCGTTGTCAGCGAAATTATCGAGTAATAGCCTGGACGGACTTGCTTCGCCCGCCGCCGGCGGGCGAAGCGGTTAAGGAACGGATCTATGCGGGACATCATCACTCTGGCATGCACCGAGTGCAAGCAGCGTAACTACACGACGACAAAAAACAAAAAAACCAAGCCTGAGCGTCTCGAGTTCAGCAAGTACTGCCGTTTCTGCAAGAAGCACACTGCGCATCGGGAAACGAAGTAGTCATCAATACGACTGACACGGGGGCGCTCGCGCGCCAAGTCAGTTTCGACGTGCAGGCCAGTAGCTCTAATGGCTAGAGCACCGGTCTCCAAAACCGGGTGTTGGGGGTTCGAGTCCCTCCTGGCCTGCCATTTTCATATCGCATTGGAGTGCCCGTGATCGGCAAATGCATTGATTTTCTCCGCCATGTCAGAACCGAGCTCGGCAAGGTGACCTGGCCGACACGGAAAGACGCCTACGGATCGACCTGCGCGGTCATTGTGCTGGTACTGATCATGGCGGTCTTTTTATGGGCTGTCGATTTGCTGTTGTCGACGGGGATCAAGACGCTGCTTGGCGGCTAGCGGTGAAAGAAAGCAGAGCATGGGAATGAAGTGGTACGGGGTACATACCTATTCGGGATTTGAGAACAAGGTCAAACTGAATCTCGAAGAGCGCATCCGGGCGATGGGGCTAGAGGAGTTGTTCGGCGAAATCCTCATCCCCTCCGAGACGGTCGTGGAGATGAAGAAGGGGGAGAAGAAAACCTCCACCCGGAAATTTTTCCCCGGCTACATCCTCGTACAGATGGAATTGAACAACGAAACCTGGCATGTCGTCAAAGATACTCCGAAGGTTACCGGTTTCGTTGGTGGCGGAGTGACGCCGCCCTCCATTCCCGACGAAGATGTGGCGAAAATCACCGCTCGGATGGAAGAGGATGTCGAACGTCCCAAACCCAAGGTTGCCTTCGAGGTCGGTGAAACCGTACGCGTGGTCGACGGGCCCTTTCTGAATTTCACCGGTGTGGTGGAAGATGTGAAGCCCGACAAGGGAAAGTTGAAGGTCATGGTCAGTATTTTCGGCCGTGTAACTCCCGTCGAACTCGAGTTTATACAGGTCGAAAAAACCAGCTGACGCTGGCTTATAACGCAATTGTGTCAAGGAGCTGCTCATGGCCAAAAAGGTTGTTGGAATGATAAAATTGCAGATTCCTGCCGGCAAGGCCAACCCTTCGCCGCCGGTCGGCCCCGCGCTGGGACAGCACGGGGTCAACATCATGGAATTCTGCAAGGCGTTCAATGCCAAGACCCAGAATCAGGAAGGGATGATTACGCCGGTAGTGATCACCGTCTACGCGGACCGGTCATTTTCTTTTATCACCAAAACTCCGCCCGCTGCGGTGCTGTTGTTGAAGGCGGCCAAGATCGACAAAGGGTCCGCGATTCCCAACAAGAACAAGGTCGGCAAGGTCACCAAGGCCCAGGTTCGGGAAATTGCCGAATTGAAAATGCCCGACCTCAATGCCTTCGATATCGAAGCCGCGGTGCGTACCGTTGAAGGTACTGCTCGAAGCATGGGGCTTGAAATCGTCTAACTTTCTGGCAGGATCTGGAGAACGCCAATGTCCATAGGAAAGCAGCATAAAGAAGCAAAGGCCAAGATTGACCGGTCGCGCGCCTATCCCATCGAGGAGGCGGTTGCGCTGGTGAAGGACGCGGCCTACGCCAAATTCGATGAAACCGTTGAAGTGTCCATTCGCCTCGGGGTCGATCCGCGTAAAGCCGATCAGATGGTTCGCGGCGCGGTAGTCCTTCCCAACGGTCTGGGTAAAACCGTTCGCGTTCTGGTTTTCGCCAAGGGCGAGAAGGCTCTTGAAGCTCGCGATGCCGGTGCCGACTATGTTGGTGCGGATGATCTGGTCGAAAAAATCCAGGGCGGGTGGTTCGATTTCGATACCGCCATCGCCACTCCGGACATGATGGGTACCGTCGGCAAGATCGGCCGGTTGCTTGGGCCCCGCGGCTTGATGCCCAACCCCAAGGTCGGTACGGTCACTTTCGAAGTCGGCCGGGCGGTGTCCGAAGCGAAGTCGGGCAAGGTTGAATACCGGGTGGAGAAAGCCGGGATTGTGCATGCCCCCGTCGGCAAGGCTTCTTTTGAGGTGGAAAAACTGCAGGAGAATGTCGTTTCTCTGCTGGATGCCCTGATCAAGGCCAAGCCGGCCACCTCGAAGGGCACCTACTTGAAGAAGATTTGCATTACCAGCACCATGGGACCAGGGGTGGTTGTCGACATTCCCAGTCTGCAGGCCCTGGTCAAGTAATGGCATTGAGAATAACCATCGCGTAGCCGGCCTGCTCAACAATGAGCAGGTCGGCTCATTGCGCCTTATCATAAATCCAGGTCAAAGACAGCAGGCACTCCCGTTTAATGGCTTTCGCCGCCTGCCGAGGCCCATGGAACCGATGGACTATCCCTCGTCTCCCTCTGGGGCCCGTGACTGGAACATTGAGCCACAAGTGGCCGAAATTCTAAGAAAGGAGGAGAGACGATGAAAAAAGAAGGCAAAGTCCAAATGGTGGCCGATATCGCTGCCAAATTGGCGGACTGCAAGGCGGCCTTTCTGGCCGATTACCGCGGTTTGAGCGTCGAGCAGGTTGAACAGTTGCGTGCGGAATTGCGTGCGGCCGGCGTGGAATACCGCGTCATCAAGAACACCCTGTTGCGTCTGGCCGCCAAGGGCACCGGGATCGAGTGTCTGTCCGGGCAATTGGTCGGACCGACGGCCGTGGCCCTGGTCCGCAACGATCCGGTTGCTCCGGCCAAGGTTCTGGTCGAATTTGCCAAGAAATGCCAGGCCTTCGAACTCAAGGCGGGTGCCTTAGGTGGCAAAGTATTGTCTGTGACGGACATTCAAGCCCTGGCGGAACTGCCGAGTCGCGAAGTGCTGCTCGCCAAGATGCTGGGCTCCATGAATGCGCCGGTCACCAATTTCGTCGGCGTTCTGGCAGCTGTGCCTCGTTCCCTGGTTCAGGTGCTGGCCGCAATTCAGGACCAAAAGGCCGCCTGAAAATCCATTTTCACTTAAAAGCTTCCATCCGTTTTGCTGCGGATGACTCTACGGAGGTTTATTCCCATGGCTGATATCACCAAAGAGCAAGTTGTTGCCTTTATCGAAAGCATGACCGTTCTGGAACTGTCCGAATTGGTCAAGGAACTCGAAGATAAATTCGGCGTTTCCGCCGCCGCTCCGGTTGCCGCCATGGCTATGCCGGCGGCCGGTGCCGCTGCTGCCGCCCCGGTCGAGGAAAAGGATGAATTCGACGTCATCCTGGCCAGCGCCGGCGAAAAGAAAATCAACGTTATCAAGGTTGTTCGTGCTGCTACCGGTCTGGGCCTGAAAGAGGCCAAGGACCTGGTCGATGGCGCTCCGCAGACCCTCAAGGAAGCGGTGGCCAAGGCTGAAGCCGAAGAACTCAAAAAGCAGCTCGAAGAAGCCGGCGCGACGGTCGAGCTCAAGTAGTTCCCCAATTACAGCGATGCCCTTAGCCAAGGCCGCTCTGTGCGGCCTTGGCTATTCTGCTTTCGTCAGCGATCTCAGCCAAAGGAGAAAACATGGCTTATTCGATTGCGAATAACCAGCTATTAAGGAAACACTTCACTCCGGTTAAAGGTGTCATCGAGATACCAAACCTGATCGATATACAGAAAAATTCCTATAAACGTTTCCTTCAGGCTGGTCTTCCTCCTTCCGCGCGGCAGAATATCGGGCTCGAAGCGGTATTCCGGTCGGTGTTTCCCATTCGCGACTTTGGCGACACCTGCTCCCTGGAATACGTATCCTATTCCCTTGGTACTCCCAAGTACGACGTCGCCGAATGCCATCAGCGCGGCATGACTTTTGCCGCGCCGGTCAAGGTCCGGGTCCGCCTGGTGACCTGGGACATCGACAAGGAATCCGGCGCTCAGGCAATCCGGGACATCAAGGAGCAGGAAGTCTATTTCGGCGAAATTCCGCTGATGACGGATAACGGTACCTTTATCATAAATGGCACCGAGCGGGTCATCGTCAGTCAGTTGCATCGCTCTCCCGGCGTCTTTTTCGATCATGACAAGGGCAAAACCCACTCCAGCGGCAAGATCCTTTACAGCGCACGGATCATTCCGTATCGCGGGTCCTGGCTTGATTTCGACTTCGACCACAAGGACATCCTCTATGTCCGCATCGACCGTCGGCGTAAGCTGCCGGCCACGGTTCTGCTGAAGGCCCTCGGGTTGTCCACCGAGGAGCTGCTGAACTATTATTATGATGTCGAAACGGTCCTGATTGCCCCCGAAGGTTATCAGAAGAAGGTCAATCTTGAACTTCTGCTCGGCCAGCGGGCCGCCAGTGATATTGTCGCCGCCGACGGTGAAGTGCTGGTCAAGGCGCATCGCAAGTTTACCAAGGCTGCGGTTCGCAAGATGGCTGAAAAGAACGTCGAGATCATTCCCATCGGAGAGGACGAGGTGCTGGGCAAGGTCGCCTCGACGGATATCGTTGACGCGGCCACCGGTGAGGTCGTCGTCGAGTGCAACGAAGAGATCACGGCCGGCAAGCTCGAGGAATTGCGGACCCGCGGTATCAACGAATTCAAGGTTTTGTTTATCGACCAGTTGCATGTCGGGCCCTACCTGCGCGAGACGTTGCTGCTGGATCGCATGACCAGCCCCGATGAAGCCCGCATTGAAATCTACCGGCGTTTACGGCCCGGCGATCCGCCGACCATCAAAAGCGCCAACCAGCTGTTCGAGAGCCTGTTCTTCAACGCGGAACGCTATGACTTGTCGGTGGTCGGCCGCATCAAGCTGAACTACAAGTTGGGCGTCGATCTGCCCGAGGATTGCACCACCCTCACCAGGGAAGACATCCTCGAGGTGGTGCGCTACCTTATCGGCCTGCGGGATGGCCAGGGTACCATCGACGATATCGATCATCTCGGCAATCGCCGGGTCCGGGCCGTGGGCGAGCTGCTGGAAAACCAGTACCGCGTGGGCCTGGTGCGCATGGAACGGGCCATCAAGGAGCGCATGAGCCTGCAGGAAGTGGACAGCTTGATGCCCCATGACCTGATCAATTCCAAGCCGGTCTCGGCCGTGGTCAAGGAATTTTTCGGTTCCTCGCAGCTGTCGCAGTTCATGGACCAGACCAATCCGCTGTCGGAAATCACTCACAAACGCCGGCTCTCGGCCTTGGGACCCGGCGGCTTGACGCGGGAGCGGGCCGGCTTCGAAGTGCGCGACGTGCATCCGACCCATTACGGTCGTGTCTGCCCCATCGAGACACCTGAAGGTCCCAACATCGGCCTCATCGCCTCGTTGTCGACCTATGCCCGGATCAATGAGCACGGCTTTGTCGAAACGCCGTACCGTATCGTTCGGGATGGCATGGTGACCAACGAAATCCGTTACTTTTCCGCCCTTGAGGAGGAAGGCCATGCCATTGCCCAGGCCAATGCGCCCCTCGATGACAATGGTCGCTTCGTCAATGAATTGGTCAACGCCCGCAAGGATGGCGAATTCATTCTGGTGCTGCGGGAAGAAATCGAATTGATGGACGTTTCCCCCAAGCAGTTGGTGTCCGTCGCCGCATCGTTGATTCCCTTCCTGGAAAACGACGACGCCAACCGCGCTTTGATGGGGTCCAACATGCAGCGTCAGGCGGTGCCCCTGCTGCGTTCCGATGCGCCTTTGGTCGGTACCGGCATGGAACGCATCGTCGCCCAGGATTCGGGGGCGGCGGTAGTGGCTCGCCATGACGGCGTGGTGGAGTCCGTCGATGCCAGCCGGATTGTGGTCAAGATTGACGAAGGGGAGATTGACGAAGAAGGCACCGGGGTGGATATTTATACCCTGACCAAATTCGCCCGCTCCAATCAGAACACCTGCCTGAACCAGAAGCCCATCGTCAAGGTCGGGGACCGCGTCAAGCGGGGTGGTATCATCGCCGACGGGCCCTCCACCCAATGGGGCGAACTGGCCTTGGGCCAGAACGTGCTGGTGGCGTTCATGCCCTGGGAAGGCTATAACTTCGAGGACTCGATCCTGATTTCCGAAAAGCTGGTCAAGGAAGACCGGTACACGTCCATCCACATCGAGGAAATGGAGTGCGTGGCGCGCGACACCAAGTTGGGCAAGGAGGAGATTACCTGCGACATCCCCAACCTGGGTGAAGATGCCCTGAAGGATCTGGACGAGAGCGGGATTGTCCGCATCGGCGCTGAAGTCAAACCGGGCGATATCCTGGTCGGCAAGATTACGCCCAAGGGCGAAACGCAGTTGTCTCCGGAAGAGAAGCTGCTGCGTGCCATTTTCGGCGAGAAGGCCGGCGATGTTCGGGACACCTCCCTGCGTCTGCCGCCGGGTATCGAAGGGGTTGTCATCGGCGCCCGGGTGTTTTCCCGCAAGGGGGCCGACAAGGATTCCCGGACCGAGTACATTGAAAAGACCGAGATTGAAAAACTGCTTAAGGACCAGCACGACGAAATCCGCATCATCCGTGATTCGGCACGCGGCAAGCTGGAGGGACTGCTGATTGGTCAGGTGGCGGCCGTTTCTCTGGCCGATGGGTCCGGCGATGTGCTGTTGGCACAGGGCACTACCATTACGGCTGAAGCCCTGACCCGTGTGCCTTTCATCCGCTGGGGTGAAATCAGCCTGGCCGACGCCGCCGACGCCGAGCAGAAGGTGGCTTCTCTGTTTGCTCGTCTGGGCGACCGCGAAGAGATGATCAAAGGGGTTTTCGCCGACAAGATCGAGAAGATCAAGCGCGGCGACGACTTGCCGCCCGGCGTGATCAAGATGGTCAAGGTGTATATTGCCATCAAGCGTAAGCTGTCCGTGGGCGACAAGATGGCCGGCCGCCACGGCAACAAGGGGGTCCTGTCACGTATCCTGCCCGAAGAGGACATGCCCTACATGGCAGACGGTACGCCGGTGGAAATCGTTCTTAATCCCCTGGGTGTGCCGTCGCGTATGAATGTCGGGCAGATTCTGGAGACCCATCTGGGTTTGGCCGCCCGCGGCCTGGGTCTGCAGATTCAGGAGGTCATCGATCGTCAGTTCAGCCCCGATGCCCTGCGTGACAGAATCGCCGCAACCTATGAAGACGACCATATCACGTCCTGGCTCAAGGCCCTGTCCGATGACGAAGTGGTGTCCCTGGCGCGTCAGTTGGCCCTCGGCATTCCCATCGCTTCGCCGGTTTTCGAAGGGGTCGGCGAAGACGAGATGAAGCGTCAGCTGGAACGGGCCGGGTACTCGACCACCGGCCAGATGACCCTCTACAACGGCAAAACCGGCGAACCCTTCAAGGAGAAGGTCACCGTCGGCATCATGTACATGCTGAAGCTGCATCACTTGGTCGATGACAAGATTCACGCCCGCAGCATCGGTCCCTACAGCCTGGTCACCCAGCAGCCTTTAGGGGGCAAGGCCCAATTCGGCGGCCAGCGCCTCGGTGAAATGGAAGTGTGGGCCATGGAAGCTTACGGGGCGGCTCATGCCCTGCAGGAATTCCTGACCGTCAAGTCCGACGACGTTACCGGGCGGACCCGCATGTACGAAGCCATCGTCAAGGGCAAGCACACGCTGGAGGCCGGGTTGCCGGAATCCTTCAACGTTCTGATCAAGGAACTCCAGTCCCTCTGCCTGGACGTGGAACTTCTCGAAGAGCAGGATTAGCATTCAACAGCATCATCCATCCCGTTAGGAGGGTGTGTTTTGGAAGATATCTTTAGCCTTTTTGAACGACCGAAAGATCCTTTGAGTTTCAACGCCATCCGGTTGTCCCTGGTGTCTCCGGAGAAGATCCGGGAACGGTCCTTTGGTGAAGTGAAAAAACCCGAGACCATCAACTACCGCACGTTCAAGCCGGAGCGCGACGGGCTGTTCTGCGCCAAGATTTTTGGTCCGACCAAGGATTACGAGTGCAACTGCGGCAAATACAAGCGCATGAAGCATCGCGGCATCGTCTGCGAAAAATGCGGTGTCGAGGTCATTCCCAGCAAGGTGCGCCGCGAGCGGCTCGGGCATATCGATCTGGCCTGCCCGGTGGCTCATATCTGGTTCCTCAAGTCCCTGCCGTCGCGCATTTCCACTTTGCTGGACATGACCCTCAAGGAAGTGGAGCGGATTCTATACTTCGAAGCATATATCGTCGTCGATCCGGGCGATACGCCGCTGTTCAAGGGGCAGTTGCTGACGGACGACAAATATGCCGAGATGATGGATGAATATGCCGGCCAGTTCGTGGCCAGCATGGGTGCGGAAGCCATTCGGGATTACCTCCTCGCCATCGATGTCGATGAGCTGTCCGTGTCCCTGCGTCAGGAGATGAACGAAGCCGCCAGCGAAGCTAAGCGCAAGAAGATCGCCAAGCGGCTCAAGGTGGTGGATGCCTTCAAATACAGCGGTAATCGTCCCGAATGGATGATTCTCGAAACCATCCCGGTGCTGCCGCCCGAGTTGCGGCCTCTGGTGCCGCTGGATGGCGGCCGTTTTGCGACCTCGGATCTGAACGATTTGTATCGCCGGGTCATCAACCGCAACAACCGCCTGAAGCGTCTCATGGAGCTGAGGGCGCCGGAAGTCATCATCCGCAATGAGAAACGGATGCTGCAGGAAGCGGTCGATGCCCTGTTCGACAACGGGCGGCGTGGTCGGGCCATCACCGGTCCGAACAAGCGTCCCTTGAAATCCCTGTCCGACATGCTCAAGGGCAAGGGTGGCCGTTTCCGCCAGAACCTGCTGGGAAAACGCGTCGACTACTCCGGACGTTCGGTTATTGTCGTCGGTCCGGAACTGAAACTGCATCAATGCGGTCTGCCGAAAAAGATGGCTCTGGAACTCTTCAAGCCGTTCATTTACAACAAGCTTGAGGAGCGCGGGTACTGCACCACCATCAAGAGCGCCAAGAAGATGGTGGAAAAGGAGAAGGCCGAGGTCTGGGATGTGCTTGAAGAGGTGATCAAGGAACATCCGGTCATGCTCAACCGCGCACCGACCCTGCATCGCCTGGGCATTCAGGCTTTCGAGCCGGTGCTCATCGAAGGCAAGGCCATCCAGTTGCATCCCCTGGTCTGCACCGCCTTCAACGCCGACTTCGACGGTGACCAGATGGCGGTGCATCTGCCGCTGTCCATCGAAAGCCAGATCGAGACCCGGGTGTTGATGATGTCCACCAACAACATCCTGTCGCCGGCCCACGGCAAGCCGATCATCGTGCCCTCTCAGGACATGATCCTGGGTCTGTACTATATGACCCGCGAACGTTCGTTTGCCCGGGGAGAAGGCAAGGTCATGGCCTCGCGGGACGAAGTGCGCATGGCCTATGACGCCGGTGAGGTCGATTTGCAGGCGCGCCTTAAAGTGCGCATGTCGCGGGTGCTCGGCGAAGCCCCGCAGCTCATTGAAACGACCGTGGGGCGGGTATTGCTGCGCGATATCGTGACCGAGGTCATTCCCTTCGAGCATATCAATCAGGTGCTGGGGAAAAAACAGGTGGCGAATCTTATCGATGTCTGCTTCCGCCTGGCCGGCAACAAGGAAACGGTCATCCTGGCGGATCGCCTCAAGGAGACCGGCTACCGCTTCTCGACCCTGGCCGGCATCTCCATTTGCCTGGACGACATGGTCATCCCCGAAACCAAGGACACCTTCATGACCAAGGCGGTTTCCGAGGTGACGGAGATCCAGCGGCAGTACACTGAAGGTCTGATCACCGACGGGGAACGCTACAACAAGGTCATCGATATCTGGGCCAAGTGCACCGAGGATATCGCCCAGACCATGCTCGAAACCCTTTCCAAGGATGAAGTCGTCAGCCCTTCCGGTGAAACGGTGAAGGTGCCTTCCTTCAACTCCATCCATATGATGGCGGACTCCGGAGCCCGCGGCAGCGCCCAGCAGATCCGTCAGTTGGCGGGGATGCGCGGTCTGATGGCCAAACCGTCGGGGGAAATCATCGAAACCCCGATTACGGCCAACTTCCGTGAGGGGTTGACGGTTCTGCAGTACTTCATTTCCACCCACGGTGCCCGCAAGGGTCTTGCCGATACGGCTCTGAAGACCGCCAACTCCGGTTACTTGACCCGGCGTCTGGTCGACGTGGCGCAGGATGCCATTATTACGGAGCAGGATTGCGGTACCCTGGACGGGATTCTCATGTCCGCTCTGACTGAAGGCGGGGAAGTCATCGAACGCCTGGGCGATCGCATTCTCGGTCGTGCCGCCCTCGAAGACGTGCTGGATCCGGTTACCGGCGAAGTCCTGGTGGAAGCCAACCAAGACCTCGATGAAAACCTGGTGCAGCGGATTGAGGACGCCGGCATCGAAAAGCTTAAAATCAGATCGGTACTGACCTGCCAGAGTCCGCGGGGCATCTGCGCGACCTGCTACGGTCGCGACCTGGCCCGCGGACACCTGGTCAACCTCGGCGAGGCGGTCGGCGTCATCGCCGCCCAATCCATCGGCGAACCGGGCACCCAGTTGACCATGCGGACCTTCCACATCGGCGGTACCGCTTCGCGGCGAGCCGAACAGACCAGCCTTGAAGCCCGCTTCGACGGCCAACTCAAGTACCTGAATCTGAACTGGGTTGTGGACAACGACGGGCACCACGTGGTCATGAACCGGAACGCCGAAATCGCCGTGGTCGACGAGACCGGCCGCGAGCGGGAGCGCTACGGGGTCGTGTACGGTGCGCGTTTGCGCATCGGCCCGGATGGCGCGGTCCGTAGCGGGGCCCTGCTGGCCGAGTGGGACCCGTACACCATGCCGATCCTGACGGAAATCGCCGGCCGGATTCGTTATGGTGACATCATCGAAGGCGTCACCATGGAGGAGCAACTCGATGATGTAACGGGCTTGTCCCGGAAGGTCATCATCGAGTCCAAGGGGGCCGACAAGCGGCCGCGCATCACCCTCAAGGACGAGGAGGGACGCACCGTCAAACTTCCCAATGGTGCTCCGGCGCGCTACATGCTGCCGGTGGGAGCGAACATCGTCGCCATCGAGGACGAGATGGCCAGTGCCGGTGCCATTCTCGCCAAGATTCCCCGCGAGACCACCAAAACCAAGGACATTACCGGTGGTCTGCCGCGCGTTGCCGAGCTTTTCGAAGCCCGCAAGCCCAAGGAGTATGCCATTATCGCCGAAATCGACGGGATCGTCGCCTTTGGCAAGGACTCCAAGGGCAAGCGCAAGGTCATCGTGACCCCTGATATCGGTGAACCGAAGGAATACCTGATTCCCAAGGGCAAACACATCAGCGTCCATGAGGGCGATCATGTGAAAGCCGGTGAAGCATTGATGGACGGTTCCAGCAACCCCCATGATATCCTCCGGGTACTGGGTGAAAAGGACCTGGCCAAATACCTGGTCGACGAAGTGCAGGAGGTCTACCGTCTGCAGGGCGTCAAGATCAACGACAAACATATCGAGGTGATCGTGCGCCAGATGCTGCGCCGGGTGCGCATCAAGGAGCCGGGCAATACCCGGTTCCTGGTGGACGATCAGGTGGAACGCTGGGAGTTCGAAACCGAAAACCAGCGAGTGCTGGCCGAAGGCGGCATGCCTGCCGTGGGTGAACCGTTGATGTTGGGGATCACCAAGGCCTCGCTGTCGACGGAGTCCTTCATTTCGGCGGCTTCTTTCCAGGAAACCACCAAGGTCCTGACCCAGGCCGCCATTGAGGGCAAGGTCGACTATCTGCGCGGCCTCAAGGAAAACGTCATCATGGGCCGCCTGATTCCGGCGGGTACCGGCATTTCAAAGTATCGCAGTGCCAAGTTGCTCATCGAGGATCCCGTCGAACCGGAAGAGGTGTTCCCCTTGGAGGGCGACGAAGAGGAAGAGCTGGAAGGTGACGAACTGCTGCTGGAAAGCGAGGCGGACAACCAGGAATAATGCCAGAAACAAGCCGGCGTGTGCGCCGGAAATAAAGCTTGACATTGTCTACGCGGATTGATAATGTGAGCGGGTTTTTCGCCCGCTAAATCCTAGTGGTTCTTTTTTAACTTAAGGTATTGTGATTTCGGGAGTTAAGTAGATGCCGACCATCAATCAGTTGATTCGCAAGGGACGCGAAAAGAAGATCCGCAAGTCCACTGCGCCGGCGCTCAAAGGTAATCCCCAGAAGCGCGGGGTGTGCACGAGGGTTTATACCACCACCCCTAAAAAGCCCAACTCCGCGCTCCGTAAGGTTGCGCGTGTGCGTCTGACCAATGGGATCGTGGTTACGTCCTATATTCCGGGTGTCGGCCATAACCTGCAGGAGCACTCCGTTGTGCTCATTCGCGGGGGGCGCGTCAAGGACCTTCCGGGTGTGCGCTACCATATTGTGCGCGGCACCCTGGATTTGGCGGGAGTCAAGGATCGCAAGCAGGCCCGATCCAAGTATGGCGCGAAGCGTCCCAAGTAGCCCAGGAGCGTGAGGGGAAACCATGCCGAGAAGAAGAGAGATAGCGAAGAGGGTCATCCTTCCGGATCCCAAATATAATGATCGAATGGTGGCCAAGTTCATCAATGCGATCATGCTCCAAGGCAAGAAAAGCACGGCTGAGGGGATTGTTTACGGCGCGTTCGATTTGTTGGCCGAGCGTTCCGGCGAAAATGCGCTCGAGGTTTTCAAGAAGGCCCTCGATAACGTACGGCCGGTGCTGGAAGTCAAGTCGCGTCGTGTCGGTGGTTCCACTTATCAGGTGCCTGTCGAAATTCGGGCCGACCGCCGCAATGCGCTGGGGATTCGCTGGTTGATCAACTATGCCCGCGGGCGTGGAGAGAAAACCATGCAGGAGCGTCTGGCCGGCGAGTTGCTCGATGCCGCCAATAATCGCGGTTCAACGGTGAAGAAAAAAGAAGATACGCACCGCATGGCCGAGGCCAACAAGGCGTTTGCCCATTACCGCTGGTAGTATTCATCCAGTCTTCAAGGAAGGAAGAAGTTCGTTGTGGCTCGTCTCGTAGCGTTAGAAAAGACCCGGAATATCGGCATCATGGCGCACATTGATGCCGGCAAGACCACTACCACTGAGCGTATTCTCTTTTATACCGGGGTTTCGCATAAGATTGGTGAGGTCCACGATGGCGCCGCCACCATGGACTGGATGGAGCAGGAGCAGGAGCGCGGCATCACCATCACTTCCGCGGCAACTACCTGTTTTTGGCGGGATAACCGCGTCAACATCAT
Organism: Desulfuromonas sp. CSMB_57; assembly: GCF_020194955.2. Lineage (GTDB taxonomy): Bacteria > Desulfobacterota > Desulfuromonadia > Desulfuromonadales > Syntrophotaleaceae > JAFCIY02. Next base: position 116,266 of record NZ_JAFCIY020000022.1, read on the forward strand.
CGACACTCCCGGGCACGTTGACTTCACGGTAGAGGTTGAGCGCTCCCTGCGTGTTCTGGATGGGGCGGTGGCGGTTTTCTGTTCGGTCGGCGGGGTTGAGCCGCAGTCCGAGACCGTCTGGCGGCAAGCCGACAAGTACGGCGTGCCTCGCATGGCCTTCATCAATAAAATGGACCGCATCGGCGCTGATTTCAATCGCGGGGTCAATATGATCCGCGAGCGCCTGGGGGCCAACGCCATTCCGCTGCAGTTGCCCATCGGCAAGGAGGAAAACTTTGCCGGGGTGGTGGATTTGGTGGAGCAGAAGGCTCTCGTCTGGGATGATGAAACTCTCGGCGCCAAATACGAGGTGGTCGATATCCCGGAAGATATGCTTGCCGAAGTTGAGGCGGCCCGGGAGGCCCTGATCGAAGAGGTCTGTTCCCACGACGATGAATTGATGGACAAGTACCTTGGCGGCGAGGCCCTGACCATCGACGAACTTCGCGCTGGTATTCGCAAGGCCACCATCGGCATCAAGATCATTCCGGTGCTGTGCGGATCGGCGTTCAAGAACAAGGGCGTTCAGAACCTGTTGGATGCGGTGGTGGATTATATGCCTTCGCCTCTGGATGTGCCTGCCATTCGCGGCGTCCTGCCCGATTCCGATGTTGAGATTGAGCGTCCGGCCAAGGACGACGGCCCCTTTGCGGCACTCGCTTTCAAGGTTATGACCGATCCCTTTGTCGGGCAGTTGACCTTTTTCCGGGTTTACTCCGGGATTGCAGAGACGGGCAGCACCGTGCTGAATGCCAGCAAGGGGAAGAAGGAGCGCCTTGGTCGTCTGCTGAAGATGCACGCCAACAAGCGTGAGGAGATCAAGCAGGTCTATGCCGGCGATATTGCCGCCGCCGTCGGACTCAAGTTTGCTACCACCGGCGACACCCTGTGTGATCCGGATAACGCCTGCCTGCTTGAGGCCATGGAGTTTCCCGAGCCGGTTATTCATATCGCCATCGAACCCAAAACCAAGGGCGACCAGGAAAAGATGGGCACCGCGCTGGGCAAGCTGGTCCAGGAGGACCCCACTCTGCGCGTCCGGACGGACGAGGAGACGGGGCAAACCATCCTCTCCGGCATGGGCGAACTCCACCTTGAAATCATCATCGATCGGATGAAGCGTGAATTCAAGGTTGACGCCAATGTCGGAGCTCCCCAAGTGGCCTATCGGGAGACCATCACCAAGGCTGTCGAGGCGCAGGGCAAGTTCGTGCGTCAGTCCGGTGGGCGAGGTCAATACGGGGACTGCTGGCTGAAAGTCGAGCCGCAGGAACCCGGAACCGGTTTTGTCTTCGTCGATGACATCAAGGGCGGGGTCATTCCCAAGGAATACATTCCCGCGGTCGGCAAGGGCGCCGAGGAGGCATCCCAAAACGGTTTCCTCGCCGGGTTCCCCATTGTCGATGTCAAGGTCAGTTGTTTTGACGGTTCCTATCATGATGTCGACTCTTCGGAGATGGCTTTCAAGGTGGCCGGTTCCATGGGTTTCAAGGCCGCTGTCGCCAAGGCCAGCCCGGTTCTGCTGGAGCCGATCATGGCCGTTGAAGTGGTTGTGCCCGAAGAATATATGGGTGACGTCATGGGAGATTTGAGCAGTCGCCGTGGCAAGGTCATGGGTATGGATACCCGTGGCGGCGCTCAGGTCATCAGTGCCCATGTCCCCTTGGCCAGTATGTTCGGTTATGCCACGCAGTTGCGCAGTATGAGCCAGGGTCGTGCAACCTATACCATGGTCTTCGATCACTATGCGCAGGTTCCCAAGGCGATTTCCGAAGAAATCGTTGCCCGGGTCAAGGGCTGATAGCCCGAATTTCAGGAGGAAGCTTCATGTCGAAAGCCAAATTCGAGAGAAAGAAGCCGCACGTCAATATCGGGACGATCGGTCACGTTGACCATGGTAAGACCACGCTGACGGCAGCCATCACCAAGGTCATGGCGAGCAAGGGGTTTGCCGAGTTCAAGGCCTTCGACCAGATCGACAATGCGCCGGAAGAGCGGGAGCGCGGCATCACCATCGCCACCGCGCACGTGGAATACGAGACGGAGAATCGTCACTATGCCCACGTCGACTGCCCCGGCCATGCCGACTACGTCAAGAACATGATCACCGGTGCGGCGCAGATGGACGGCGCCATTCTGGTGGTGTCGGCCGCCGACGGCCCCATGCCCCAGACCCGCGAGCACATTCTGCTGGCCCGTCAGGTGGGCGTGCCGGCCATGGTGGTGTTTCTGAACAAGGCCGACATGGTGGATGACGCCGAGTTGATGGAGCTGGTGGAGTTGGAAGTGCGCGAACTGCTGAGCACCTACGACTTTCCCGGGGATGAGATTCCCATCATTTCCGGCAGCGCCCTGAAGGCCCTTGAGGGGGATCCCGGCGAGTTGGGCGAGCAGGCCATTTTCAAGCTGATGGAAGCCGTCGACTCCTACATTCCGCAGCCGGAGCGCGACATCGACAAGCCGTTCCTGATGCCGGTGGAAGACGTGTTCTCCATTTCCGGCCGCGGTACCGTGGCTACCGGTCGCATCGAGCGCGGTGTCATCAAGGTGCAGGAAGAGGTCGAGATCGTCGGCATGCGTGCGACCCAGAAGACGGTCGTGACCGGTGTCGAGATGTTCCGCAAGCTGCTGGATCAGGGTCAGGCCGGCGACAACGTCGGCGTGCTGCTGCGCGGCGTGAAGCGCGAGGACATCGAGCGCGGTCAGGTTCTTTCGAAGCCGGGCAGCATCACCCCGCACACCAAGTTCAAGGCCGAAGCGTACATCCTGACCAAGGAAGAAGGCGGTCGCCACACGCCGTTTTTCAACGGTTACCGGCCGCAGTTCTACTTCCGGACGACGGACGTGACCGGCGTGGTGGAACTGGCCGAAGGGACGGAGATGGTAATGCCTGGTGACAACGCCAGCATGACCGTGGCCCTGATTACGCCCATCGCGATGGACAAGGAACTGCGTTTCGCGATTCGCGAAGGCGGTCGCACCGTCGGCGCCGGCGTTGTCAGCGAAATTATCGAATAAAGGAAAACACCATGCAAAGCCAGAAAATCAGAATCCGTTTGAAGGCTTACGATCATAAATTGCTCGATCTTTCGGTGCATGAAATCGTCGATACCGCCAAGCGTACCGGGGCACGGGTCGCCGGGCCGATTCCACTGCCGACGGTTATCAACAAGTATTGCGTTCTGCGTGGTCCCCACGTGGACAAAAAGAGCCGCGAGCAATTTGAAATGCGCACCCACAAGCGGTTGCTGGATATCGTTGAGCCGACCCAGCAGACGGTCGACGCGCTGATGAAGCTCGACCTGTCCGCCGGCGTCGATGTTGAAATCAAGCTTTAAATCACATATTTGAGCGTTAAGGGAACACACCATGGTGAAGGGAATCTTGGGTAAGAAGCTGGGTATGACCCAGGTCTTTGCTGCAGACGGGAAACGCATCCCGGTTACGGTCGTGCAGGCCGGACCCTGTGTGGTTCTGCAGCGGAAGACTGTGGAAACTGACGGCTACAATGCCCTTCAGTTGGGTTTTGGTCAAAAAGCGGCGCAGCGGACCAACCAGCCTGCGATGGGCCACTTCAAGAAGGCGGGTCAGGGGGCTTTTCAGTACCTGCGCGAGCTGGATGTCGAAGGTATCGATGAGCATCAGGTCGGCGATGAGATTACCTGCGACGGGCTCTTTGCGGCCGGCGAATTGGTCGATGTCAGCGGGACCAGCAAAGGCAAGGGCTTTCAGGGCGTCATCAAGCGTTGGAACTTCTCGGGTGGCCGCAATACCCATGGTTCCATGTTTCACCGTCGCCCTGGCTCCATCGGCTGCAGCGCTTGGCCTTCACGGGTGTTCAAGGGCAAGAAGATGGCCGGCCAGATGGGCAACCGGAAGGTGACCACTCAGGGCCTCGAAGTTATTGATGTACGAGCCGGCGAGAACTTGATTCTCATCAAAGGAGCTGTTCCGGGCGCGGCCAACGGGCTGGTTGTAATCCGGAAAAGCCGCAAGGCGAAATAGCGGCTCCGTACTCAGATATCCTGGAGAAAGACCATGGCTAAGATTGCAGTATATGATATAAACCGGAATCAGGTGGCGGAACGTGAATTGTCCGACCTGGTATTCAATACCGAGGTCAAGGAATACTTGATTCACGATATGGTGCGTTATCAGCTGGCGGCACGCCGCCAGGGTACCGCAGCCTGCAAAAACCGCACGGCCGTGGCGGGTGGCGGTCGTAAACCGTACCGTCAAAAAGGCACCGGCAATGCCCGTCAGGGAAGTTCAAGGGCCCCCAACCATGTCGGTGGCGGCATTGTTTTCGGTCCGACGCCGCGCAGCTATGCCTTCAAGCTCAATAAAAAGGTCAAAAAAGCAGCTTTGCGGTCGGCCCTGTCGGCCCGCTACAAGGAAGAGCGCCTGGCCGTGCTGAATGAGATTGCCCTTGAGGCCATCAGCACCAAGCAGTTCGTTCAGGTTCTGGATCGCTTTGGTCTGGACAAGGTGCTGTTCGTGGTCGAAGGCGACAATCTGAACCTTGAACTTTCGGCGCGGAATCTGCCGAACGTTAAGGTTCTGAAGGCTGAAGGGGTTAATGTTTACGACCTGATGCACTACCCCAACCTGGTTTTGACCGATGGGGCTGTAGACCAGTTGGAAGGAGTGTTAGCCTGATGAAACCGTTGCATGAAATTCTGAAGCGGCCGTTGGTGACCGAAAAAACCGTTCAACAGGAGGGCGGTCCGCAGGTAATCGCCTTCGAAGTTGGTCGTTTGGCCAACAAACTTGAAATCAAGCAGGCTGTTGAAAAAGCTTTCGATGTCAAGGTGAGGACCGTTAACACCATCCTCGTCGCCGGTAAGGTCAAGCGGGTTGGGCGCAATATCGGCAAGCGCTCCAATTGGAAGAAGGCCTATGTTACCCTGGCCGAGGGCAGCAAGATCGACCTGTTCGGTGTTTAATCAGGTGCAATCAAGTCATACGGAGTAACGAAAATGGCAATCAAAAAATTCAAGCCGACCTCACCCGGCCGCCGCCATATGACGTCGGCCGATTTTAGCGATATAACCGCGGCCAAGCCTGAGAAAACCCTGGTTGAAAAACTCGATCGTTCGGGGGGCCGGAACAATGCCGGTCGCATCACCAAACGTCACACCGGTGGTGGGCATAAACGCAAGTACCGACTGATCGATTTTCGGCGGGAAAAGAAAGAGATTCCGGCCAAGGTCGTGAGCATCGAGTATGACCCGAACCGGTCCGCTCGCATCGCCCTGGTTTGCTACTCCGATGGCGAAAAGCGTTATATCCTGGCGCCCGTCGGCTTGCGCGTTGGCGATACGGTCGTGGCCAGTGCCGATGCCGACATCAAGCCTGGCAATGCCATGGCCATCCGCTCTATTCCCCTTGGTACCTGGGTGCACAATGTGGAACTCAAGGTGGGCAAGGGTGGACAGTTGGCACGCAGCGCCGGGACCTATGCCATGATTGCCGCCAAGGAAGGCAAGTACGCCCAGTTGCGGTTACCTTCCGGTGAAGTGCGGTTGGTGTTGCAGGACTGCTGCGCCACGGTGGGACAGGTCGGTAACATTCACCATGAAAATGTCAAAATGGGCAAGGCCGGGCGTAATCGCTGGCTGGGCAAGCGTCCGCAATCTCGCGGCGTCGCCATGAACCCGGTCGACCATCCGCACGGCGGCGGCGAAGGCAAGAGTTCCGGCGGTCGTCATCCGGTCACGCCGTGGGGCGTGCCGACCAAGGGTTACAAGACTCGTGTCAACAAGCGCACCAGTCGTTTCATTGTGCGTCGTAAAAAATAAGAACTGTTGAAATAGAGGAGATCACTGTGGCTAGATCGATCAAAAAAGGGCCGTACATCGAGGAGAGCCTGCTTCGGAAGATTGATACCGAAGGGGGCGCCGGTTCCAAAAAGGTTGTGAAGACCTGGTCTCGGCGATCGACCATTATCCCCGAATTCGTTGGATACACCTTCGCCGTTCACAACGGGAAGAAGTTTATCCCGGTGTTCGTGACGGAAAACATGGTAGGGCATAAGCTTGGCGAATTCGCTCCCACGCGCACCTACTATGGACATGGTGCCGATAAGAAGAGTAAAAAATAGCCGAGCGTTTTCGCGAAGGAGTAGCAATACATGGAAGCCAGGGCCCAGCTCAGATATGCGCGACTGTCCCCGAGAAAGACCCGCTTGGTGGTTGATATGGTGCGGGGCAAAGGGGTTCAGGAAGCACTGAACATTCTCAACTTTTCTCCGCAGAAAGCGGCCGGCGTGGTTTCGAAACTGGTCAGTTCTGCCGTGGCCAACGCCGAACAAAAGGGGATCGCCGATGTCGATCGCCTGGTGGTTGCGACGATTACCGTGGATCAGGGGCCGGCACTGAAGCGCTTCATGCCGCGTGCCCAGGGCCGGGCAACCAAAATTCGCAAACCCACCAGCCATATCACCGTGGTACTGAACGAAAAATAAAAATTAAAGGGAGGTGATGATTTGGGCCAGAAAGTTCATCCAGTAGGATTTAGATTGGGGGTCGTGAAGACCTGGGGATCTCGTTGGTATGCCGAGGGCGATTACTCGAAACTCGTGCATGAGGATGCCAAACTGCGGGACTACCTGAAAAAACGGCTTTATCATGCCGGAATTTCCAAAATTGACTTGGAACGCGCCGCAAATAAAGCTAAAATCAACATCTTTGCCGCACGTCCCGGGATTATTATCGGCAAGAAGGGTGCAGAGGTTGAAGCCCTGAAAAAGGATCTGGCCCGCATCACCGATAAAGAAGTTTTCATCAATATCCAGGAAGTGCGCAAGCCTGAAATCGATGCCCAGTTGGTGGCTGAAAATGTGGCCTTGCAACTGGAGCGCCGCGTTGCCTTCCGGCGCGCCATGAAAAAAGCGGTCAGCATGGCTTTGAAATTCGGCGCCCAGGGTATCAAGGTGAATTGTAGTGGTCGTCTTGGCGGCGCAGAGATGAGCCGTACGGAATGGTACCGAGAAGGCCGGGTGCCTCTGCATACGCTTCGCGCGGATATCGATTACGGCTTTGCCGAAGCCAAGACTACCTACGGGATCATAGGCGTCAAGGTCCTGATCTTCAAGGGCGAAGTCTTGTCCCAGGAGCAGTAAAGGGAACCGGATAGGAGTTATTTGCCATGTTAATGCCCAAGAAGGTTAAACATAGAAAACAGTTTACGGGCCGGATGACCGGGACCGCAACCCGTGGGACCGAGTTGAATTTCGGTGATTTTGGTTTGAAAGCCGTGGAGTGCGGGTGGCTTTCTTCGCGGCAGATCGAGTCGGCCCGTCGTGCCATGACGAGGCACGTCAAGCGCGGGGGAAAAATCTGGATTCGGATTTTCCCTGATAAGCCGTTGACCCGGAAGCCCGCTGAAACACGTATGGGCAAAGGGAAAGGTTCCCCTGAGAGCTGGGTGGCGGTTATTCGGCCTGGCATGATGCTGTATGAAATGCAGGGTGTGACCGCGGAAATCGCCTGTGAGGCCCTGCGGCTGGCCGCACACAAGCTGCCGGTAAAGACCAAGATTGTTGTCAGGGAGGATGCGGGTCATGAAGGCTAACGAGTTGCGCGAACTGAGCGTGGACGATCTGGAAAAAAAGGTTCAGGATCTGAACCGGGAACTGTTCAATCTCAAGTTCCAAATGGCAGCTGGTCAGTTGGAGAGTAGCGCCCGGTTGCCGAAGACGCGTCGGGATATCGCACGGGCAATGACCATCTTGCGTGAGAAGCGCGGCTAAAGGGGCGTGGGAGGAATTCAATGAAACAGGTTCGTGGTAATCGTAAGACCCGCGTCGGGATCGTCGTCAGCGACAAGATGGACAAGACCGTAGTGGTGAAAGTCGACCAGTTGGTCCTGCATCCGGTCTATAAAAAATATATCAAGCGTCGGGTGACCTTCAAAGCCCATGATGAAGAGAATCGCTGTAATGTCGGCGATAAGGTGGCGGTGGTCGAAACGCGGCCGCTCTCTCGCGATAAACGGTGGCGGGTCAGGGAAATCCTTGAAAAGAACGTTATTCTGTAGGAGAAACTAGTCATGATACAGATGCAGACGATGCTTGATGTCGCAGACAATTCCGGAGCCCGGAAGCTTTGCTGCATCAAGGTGCTTGGTGGCTCCAAGCGGAAATATGCCGGGCTTGGAGATATCATCATCTGCTCCGTCAAGGAGGCCCTGCCTAATTCCCGTGTCAAAAAAGGGGATGTGGTGCGAGCGGTTATCGTCCGGACTGCCAAGGAGGTTCCTCGGGCTGACGGGTCGGCGATCCGTTTCGACAAGAACTCTGCCGTAGTGGTCAATCCTGCCGGTGAGCCTGTCGGGACTCGTATTTTCGGTCCGGTTGCCAGAGAACTTCGTGCCAAGCGGTTCATGAAGATCGTATCGCTGGCCCCTGAAGTGCTCTAAGAAACCGGTAGTGGGAGATAACAATGGCAGCGAAAAAGTTACACGTTAAAAAAGGCGACCTGGTCAGAATCACCGCCGGCAAGGAAAAAGGCAAGTCCGGCCAGGTGATCCGGGTCTTCACGGATAAGGGTCGGGTTGTTGTCGAAAACCTGAATATGGTAAAACGGCATACGCGACCCGGACGAAGCAATGCCCAGGGTGGCATTGTTGAAAAGGAAGCTCCGTTGGATGTCTCGAACGTTGCTCTGGTGTGCGGTGCCTGCAATCAGCCGACCCGTACCGGCATGCGCTTCCTGGAAGACGGCAGCAAGGTGCGCTATTGCAAAAAGTGCAACGAGATCGTGGATAAATAACGGAGGATTTCCATGGGTGCAAGACTGAAAGAAAAATACCAGACTGAAATCGCGCCGCGGTTGGCCGTCGATCTCCAGCTGAAAAACGTGATGGAAGTACCCCGGATCGAAAAGGTGGTCGTCAATATGGGCCTCGGTGAAGCGATTCAGAATATCAAAATTCTGGAATCGGCCGTCGAGGAACTGGGGCGTATCACCGGGCAGAAACCGGTGGTAACCAAGGCAAAGAAATCCATCGCGCAGTTCAAGCTGCGTGAGGGCATGCCTATCGGCTGCATGGTCACATTGCGCAGGGACCGGGCCTATGAATTCCTGGATCGTCTCATCAATGTAGCTTTGCCGCGGGTGCGCGATTTTAAAGGGGTTTCCCGTAAAGGATTCGACGGTCGCGGAAATTACACCCTTGGCGTGCGTGAGCAGTTGATTTTTCCCGAAATCGACTTGGAAAAAATTGATAAGCTCAAAGGGCTCAACGTGACCATTGTGACCACGGCCAAAAATGACGAAGAAGGCCGTGCTCTGCTGGCCGCCATCGGCATGCCCTTTACCAAAAAAGCTCAGAGCTAGGGGAGGACGTCGTGGCCAAAAAATCGATGATGATCAAAGCGGGCCGGAAGCAGAAATTTCAGGTTCGTCAATATAATCGCTGCCCCCTTTGCGGGCGGCCGAGAGCTTATTACCGCAAATTTGATATGTGCCGTATTTGCCTGCGCAAGCTTGCGCTTGAAGGCAAACTTCCCGGCGTAATCAAATCCAGTTGGTAATCAGTAAGGAGTTGCATCCATGGCAATGACAGATCCCGTCGCCGATATGCTGACCCGGATTCGTAATGCGGGCCTGGCTAAGCACCAGAAGTGTGATATCCCCAGTTCCACTCTCAAAGAGGCGCTGGCGGTGGTGCTGAAGGATCTCGGCTATATTCGAAACTTCAAGGTGATCAGCGACGACAAGCAGGGCGTGCTGCGGGTCTACCTGAAGTATGCCAACGATAACACCCATGTAATTCACGCCATTGAGCGCGTTTCTACGCCGGGCCGTCGCGTCTATGTTGGAAAAGACGAAATTCCGGTGGTGAAGAACGGCCTCGGGAACGCCATCCTGTCCACCTCCAAAGGGGTGTTGCATGATGCCGCGGCCCGTGAAGCTCAGGTTGGCGGTGAAGTTTTGTGCGCCGTCTGGTAAGCAGTAACGGCTAAGGAGCCAGAAGATGTCGAGAATTGGGAAAAAACCCATCGTACTCCCGAAGGGTGTACAGGTGTCTGTCTCCGGGGGTGCTGTCTCGGTCAAGGGTCCCAAAGGGGAGCTTCGGCGGCAGATTGTGGATGGTATCAGCCTGGAAACCGTTGATAATCAGGTGTTGGTCAGTTGTGCCAAAGACGGCAAGCAGGACCGGGCCTTCCAGGGTTTGACCAGGGCTTTGGTGGCCAATATGGTTGAAGGTGTGGCCAACGGTTTCCAGCGGGCCCTTGAAATCAACGGTGTCGGTTATCGCGCCGAGGTGAAAGGCGATACCCTGAATTTGGCCTTGGGCTATTCGCACCCTATCGAATATCCCCTGCCGCAGGGCATTTCAGTCGAGGTGGAAAAACAGACCAAGGTCTTTGTGCGCGGCATTGACAAAGAACTGGTCGGCGCTACGGCGGCCAAGATTCGCTCTTTCCGTGGGCCTGAGCCTTACAAGGGCAAGGGAATCAAGTACGCCGAAGAGCGGATTGTCCGCAAGGCCGGTAAGGCCGGCAAAAAATAAAGCTCATTAGGGCAAGGAGACTAGCTGTGAACGCCGCTACAAAAAGACGTCAGGCGCGGTTGAAGCGAAAGGTTCGGGTGCGCCGCAAGGTTCGTGGCACTGTCGGCAAGCCGAGATTGTGCGTATACCGCAGCGCCAAGCATATCTACGCACAAATCATTGAAGATACTACAGGCAAAACCCTTGCTGCGGCATCCACGGTGAATGCCGAGGTGGCCGATGGCCTGGGTTATACCGGCAACGTTCAGGCCGCCAAAGCGGTTGGCGAAGCCATTGCTCGCATGGCCTTGGCCCGGGAGATCAAGGAAGTGGTCTTTGATCGCAACGGTTTCCTGTACCATGGGCGTGTTAAAAGTCTTGCTGAAGCGGCCCGGGAAGCCGGCCTGTCTTTTTAGGTAAAGGAGGATGTCTTTGCTTCGCATTGATGCCAACGATATGGAACTGACCGACCGTGTGGTGCACATCAACCGGTGTGCCAAGGTGGTCAAAGGTGGGCGGCGTTTCAGCTTTTCTGCGCTGGTGGTGGTAGGTGACGGGCACGGTGTGGTGGGCTATGGCCACGGGAAGGCCAAGGAAGTACCTGAGGCCATTCGCAAAGGCGTTGAACAGGCCAAGAAAAACCTGATTCGAGTGCCTCTGCAGCAAAGGACCATTCCTTTTGACGTGACCGGGAAATTCGGTGCTGGGAAGGTCTTGCTCAAACCGGCTTCGGCGGGTACCGGAGTCATTGCCGGGGGTGCCGTACGCGCTGTTCTGGAGGTTGCTGGTATCGGTGACATTTTGTCCAAGTGTATCGGTTCCAATAACCCCCACAATGTGGTGCGGGCTACTGTCAATGCTCTGAGCCAGTTGAAGAGTGCCGAGGAGCTGATTGCTCTTCGGGGAGCTAACGCAGAGGAATAGAGTGCAGAGCAGGAGGTTCGGATGGCCGCACAAATCAGGGTAACTCTCAAAAAAAGCGGTATCGGCCGCAAGGCATATTTCACCAAGGTTCTTAAAGGCCTCGGGCTGACCAAACTCAACAAAACCGTTTTGCTGCCGGATACCCCGGAAATTCGCGGAATGGTCAGGAAAGTTGAGCACATGGTCGCCGTTGAGGAATGACAGGACAAGGATAATGACGATGGATCTGAGTAATCTGCGGCCGGCAATCGGCTCTAAACGTAATCGGAAACGCATTGGCCGTGGTCCGGGCTCCGGCACCGGGAAAACCGCCGGCAAGGGTCATAAGGGCCAAAAGGCCCGCTCCGGCGGCAGCATCAAGGCCGGTTTTGAGGGCGGTCAGATGCCCTTGCAGCGGCGCTTGCCGAAGCGGGGTTTCAAATCCCTGGACAAGAAAGTCTACGCTCTGGTCAATCTTCGGGAATTGCAGGCTCTGTTCGAAGCCGGTAGCGTCGTTGATCTGGAAGCCATGGGTCAGGCTGGCCTGTTCAATAAGATTCATGACGGCATCAAGGTGCTTGGCGATGGCGAACTGGATAAAGCCTTGACTGTTCGGGCGCATAAATTCAGCCAATCCGCCCTGGATAAAATCGCTGCCGCCGGCGGCAAAGCCGAGGTCATCTGACATTGATCAAAAGTATCCAGCACATCTTTGCCATACCTGAACTGCGTCGGCGTGTCCTATTTACCATCGGCATGCTGGCGGTCTATCGGATCGGTTGTCATGTGCCAACACCCGGGGTGAACGCCCAGGTGCTGGCGCGTTTCTTTGCAGGCACGGAAGGAACGCTGCTGGGTATGGTCAGTGCTTTTACCGGCGGTGCTCTTGAGCGAATGACCGTGTTTGCTCTAGGGATCATGCCATATATCAGTGCCTCGATCATTCTGCAGTTGCTGTCCGTGGTCTTCGAACCTGTGGAGCGACTCAGTAAAGAGGGGGAGCAGGGTCGGAAGACCATCACCAAATGGACGCGGTATGGGACCATCGTCCTTTCCATCGTTCAGGGGACAGGTATCGCCGTCGGGCTGCAGACCATGCGTGGGCCGGCCGGTGAACCGGTGGTGGCCGCCCCCGGGCTTGGTTTTATTCTGTTGACCGTCATTACCCTCACCGCGGGTACGGCTTTTATCATGTGGGTCGGCGAGCAGATCACCGAGCGAGGGATTGGGAACGGCATTTCGCTGATTATCTTCACCGGTATCGTGGCCAACCTGCCTGGTGCCCTGGTGAATACGGTTCGCCTGATGCAGTCTGGAACCATCAGTCTCTTTGCTCTGCTGGTGATTGGATTGATCATGGTGGCCGCCATTTGGGCCATCGTCTTCATGGAGTTGGGGCAGCGACGGCTTCCCATTCATTACGCCAAGCGTGTGGTCGGGATGCGAAACTACGGTGGGCAGAAAAGTCACCTGCCGTTGAAAATCAATATGAGTGGAGTGATTCCGCCCATATTTGCCAGTTCCATCATCATGTTTCCCGCGACGGTGGCCAACCTGGTGGACGTGGGCTGGGTCAAGAGCATTGCCGGCATGATGACTCCTGCTCACTGGGTCTACAACCTCTTTTATGTTGCATTTATCATCTTCTTCTGTTACTTCTACACGGCTGTGACTTTCAATCCGGTTGATGTGGCGGAAAACGTGAAGAAGCAGGGTGGATACATACCGGGAATCCGGCCCGGCAAAGCAACCTCGGATTATATCGATACCGTGCTTGGCCGCCTGACTTTTGCCGGAGCACTTTATATTTCCGCCGTTTGTGTTTTGCCGACCCTTCTTATCGGGCGCTTCAACGTACCCTTTTTTTTCGGTGGTACATCTCTGTTGATTGTCATTGGTGTCGGGATGGATACCGCGGCTCAGATTGAGGCGCACCTGATTTCCCGCTCCTATGAAGGTTTTATGAAGGGTGTCAGCCTTCGGGGCCGGCGCGGGTAGAAAGGGTTATGTAAATGAATCTCATTTTGCTGGGACCTCCCGGTTCGGGGAAGGGTACTCAGGCTAAAATGATTGCACAACACCTGGGTATTCCACAGGTCTCCACGGGGGATATGCTGCGGGCGGCCGTCAAGGAGGGTACACCCATGGGCCTCAAGGCGAAGGCCATGATGGATGCCGGTGCGCTGGTGCCCGATGAGGTCGTGGTGGGAATCGTTCGTGAGCGACTGCAGAAGGATGATTGTGTAAACGGGTTCATTCTTGACGGATTCCCCAGGACGGTCGCTCAGGCCGACGCCCTGCAAAGCAATCTCGCAGACCTGGGCAAAAGCATCAACATGGTGATTTCCCTCGAGGTGGATAACGAGGCGGTTGTCGAGCGCATCAGCGGTCGCCGAACTTGTCCCGACTGCGGGCGGATGTACCACGTGCAATTTGATCCGCCTGAGTCTGCCGATACCTGCGGTGAATGCGGCAGTGCCTTGATACAGCGCGATGATGACCGTGAGGCGACCGTACGCAAGCGCCTGGACGTTTACGCGCAACAGACGGCCCCTCTGGTTGAGTATTATAATAATGCCGGGCTGCTCAAATCCATAGACGGAATGCAGGCTATCCAGACGGTGCAGGCCGAGATACTCCAAGCACTTGGCTGTTAACCGTGATTGTGTTAAAAAATGCCCATGAACTGGGGCGTATGCGGGAAGCCGGGCGGATGGTGGCGGAAATCCTGCAGTTACTTCAGGAAAATATCAAGCCCGGGGTAACGACTTTGGAGCTTGATGAGTTGGCGGAGCGTGAATGCCGGAAACGGGGGGCGCGGCCTGCCTTCAAGGGGTACGGCGGGTTTCCCTTCAGTATCTGCTCCTCTCCTGATGAAAAGGTGGTTCACGGGTTTCCCGATGCCTGCCCGCTTCGGGACGGGCAGATACTTAGTATCGATTTTGGGGTAATCTGGCACGGATTTTACGGTGATGCTGCCATTACCGTACCGGTTGGGCCGGTCAGCCAGGAAAAGGCACACCTTGTCGAAGTGACCAGGCGTTCCCTTGAGTTGGCCATTGCTCAGGCCAAGCCTGGGCATCGTCTCTCCGATATTTCCCACGCGGTGCAATCCTATGTGGAAAGCGAAGGGTTGGCTGTCGTCAGGGAGTTTGTCGGACATGGGATCGGGAAGTCTCTGCACGAGGATCCCCAGATTCCCAACTTCGGGGCGGCCGGGCAGGGACCCTTGTTGCGTCCCGGGATGACGCTGGCGATTGAGCCGATGATCAATGCCGGGGATATGGGGGTTAAAATATTGGCGGATGGCTGGACGGCCGTGACAGTCGATGGGCGGCCCTCGGCACATTTTGAACACACGGTGGCCATTACCGATAAAGGGCCGGCAATACTTACGGCGGTTTAAATTATTTCACGGGCAGCTAGCGGGGGAGTCCAGCCGTTTTCCCGGGTTGACGCTGCACAGGCAAGAAAAAGGGACGAACCAATGAAAGTTCGAGCTTCGGTCAAGCCGATTTGCACCAAATGCAAAGTCGTCAAGCGTAAGGGAATTGTCAGGATCATCTGCGAAAATCCCAAGCATAAGCAGAAACAGGGCTAACGGGATCAGGAGGATACGAAATTGGCACGCATCGCTGGTATCGATTTACCAAGAAACAAACGGATTGAGGTGGCCCTCACCTATATCTACGGCATCGGCCGCTCCCTGTCCCTGGAAATCCTGGGTAAAGCCGGGGTAGACCCGAATACCCGGTCCGATGATCTGACCGAGGTGGAAGCGGGCAAGATCAGGGAAGTCATTGAAGCCGGCTACCCGGTTGAAGGGGATTTGCGGCGCGAGGTCACCGGCAACATCAAGCGCCTGATGGATTTGGGTTGCTATCGGGGTCTGCGTCATCGCAAGGGTCTGCCCGTGCGTGGGCAGAAAACCAAGACCAACGCCAGGACTCGTAAGGGGCCCCGGAAAACTGTCGCCGGTAAAAGGAAATAAGGGGAGGCACCATGGCTAAGGCCGGAAAAAAAGTAGTTAGAAAAAAAGTAGAGAAAAAAAACGTAGCCAATGGTATCGCTCATATTCAGGCGACCTTCAACAATACCATCGTTACCATTACCGATGTGAGCGGCAACGTCATTTCGTGGTCGACCTGCGGAGCCATGAGTTTCAAAGGGTCTCGCAAAAGCACGCCCTTTGCCGCCCAGGTGGCTGCCGAGGACGCAGCTAAAAAAGCCATGGAACACGGACTTCGCGCCGTTGAGGTACGGGTCAACGGGCCTGGCTCCGGACGCGAGTCGGCACTCCGGGCCCTGTCGGCATCGGGGCTTAATATCAGCATCATCAAGGACGTGACCCCGATTCCGCATAATGGATGCCGTCCGCCCAAGCGTAGAAGAGTTTAAACTTACAAGGAGGATGAGCGTTGGCTAGATATACTGGGCCTGTCTGCCGCCTGTGCAGAAGGGAAAACATGAAACTGTTCCTCAAGGGGGACAGGTGCTATACGGACAAATGTGCGGTCGAGCGACGCAATTATGCTCCCGGTCAACATGGTCAGGGTCGCGTCAAGGTGTCGGATTATGGGACACAGTTGCGCGAAAAACAGCGTGTCAAGCGTACCTACGGCCTGCTTGAAAAACAATTTCGCGCCTACTTTGACAAGGCGGACCGCATGAAGGGTGTCACGGGCGAAAACTTGCTGGTGCTGCTGGAGCGGCGCCTCGATAGCGTCCTCTATCGGCTTGGTTTCGCCAACTCCCGGTCCGAGGCACGCATGATGCTGCGGCAGGGGCATTTCCATGTCAACGGCCGCAAAGTCAACATCCCGTCCTTTCTGGTGCGACCGGGCGACGTTATCGAGTTGCGTGAAAAGAGCAGGAAGATGGCGCGCATCAACGAATCTCTTGACAGTGTGATGCGTCGCGGGCTGCCTTCCTGGGTGGAACTGGATCGCGAAGCCTTCAAAGGTGTTCTTAAAACGCTGCCGGTACGTGAGGAAATGACCACCCCGGTTTTCCAGGAGCAGCTCATTGTCGAGTTGTACTCCAAGTAACGGGTTAGGCTGATTCCGGTCGTCTCATTACGGAGGAAACGAATGTATAAAAACTGGAGAGACCTGATCAAGCCCAAACGCCTGCAGGTCGATTCGGATACCCTGACGGACACCTTCGGCAAGTTTGTTGCCGAGCCTTTCGAGCGCGGCTTCGGTACCACGCTCGGCAATTCGCTGCGCCGAGTGCTGCTGTCCTCCCTGCAAGGGGCGGCCATCACCTCGGTGCGCATCAAAGGGGTACTGCATGAGTTCTCTCATGTGCCCGGTGTGACCGAGGATGTCACGGACATTATTCTCAACCTCAAAGGCGTGCTGTTGAAGTTGCACGGCCAGGACAGCCGCAACATCCGCATCGTCAAAAAAGGTGCCGGAATTGTCACGGCTGGTGATATCATTACGGATTCCCACGTCGAAATCCTGAATCCGGATCATCATGTCCTGACCTGCGGCAAGGATGCAGATGTTGAAATGGAAATGGTTGTCGCCAGCGGCAAGGGCTATGTTCCCGCCGATCGCAACCGGGATGAAAAATCGCCGGTAGGCACCATTCCCATCGATGCTCTGTTTTCCCCTGTAAAAAAGGTGAACTTTACCGTAACCAACGCCCGTGTCGGTCAAATCACTGACTATGACAAGTTGATTCTGGAGGTGAATTCGGACGGCAGTATCAGGCCGGATGACGCGGTCGCTTATGCAGCCAAGATCCTCAAGGAGCAGCTTCAGATTTTCATCAATTTCGATGAAAACCTGGAAGTCGGCGATGAACTCGAGGGTGATGAAAGCCGCAAAATCAACGAAAATCTGTATCGTTCCGTTGACGAGCTCGAACTTTCCGTGCGTAGCGCCAACTGCCTGAAAAACGCCAATATTCACCTTATCGGAGATTTGGTGCAGCGCAGTGAGGCCGAAATGCTGAAAACCCAGAATTTCGGGCGCAAGTCATTGAACGAGATTAAGGATATCCTGGCTGATATGGGCCTGTCCCTCGGGATGGTGCTGGAAAACTTCCCTGACCCGGAGTATCTGAAAATGATCCAGGAAGGGAAGGAGGATGTCTGACCGCCTTCGGCGTCCAACTTAAGATGAAAGGACCGTTGTAACATGCGTCATAATAATACCGGGAGAAGGCTGGGAAGAAATTCCAGTCACCGCGCGGCCATGATGCGCAACATGGTGACTTCTCTGCTCGAACACGAGAAGATTACCACTACCGATGCGCGGGCCAAGGAACTTCGTAAACTGGCTGAAAAAATGATCACCCTCGGCAAGCGCGGCGATCTTCATGCACGCCGGCAGGCTGCCCAGGTCCTGCGCGATCGCAAGGTCGTCGGAAAGCTGTTCGATATGATCGGTCCGCGTTTTCAGGACCGGCCGGGTGGCTACACCCGCATTCTGCGTCTTGGCCAGCGTCTGGGTGATAACGCTGCCTTGGTCCGTATCGAGCTGGTGGAAGAGGAGTTCACTCCCAAGGCCAAACCCGTTGCAGCGGCAGAGCCGGCTGTAGCTGTGGCTCCGGTCGAGGCGCCGGTCGAGAATGCCGGCACCGAAGGGGATGAATAAGCTGTCAGTCCCATTGACATAAGCATGGACAGAGGCAGGGGGGGAACTCCTTGCCTCTTTCTGTTTTTGGGGTGGCAGTGAGGTGACCGCGGCAGTTGACCATCAGGGTGACTCCATGGTAATTTCCACTTCTTAACAATCAGGAGTGGGCATGTATCAACCGTCATTTGAGGAATTCCGCACCCTGGCTGCCACCTCGGCGGTGGTCCCCGTTTACCGGGAAATTCTGGCTGATCTCGAGACACCGGTATCGGCCTTTCTTAAAATCGACGATGGCGAAACTTCCTTTCTGCTGGAAAGTATCGCCGGCGCCGAAAAATGGGCCCGCTATTCTTTTTTGGGCAGCGGTCCCGGAAAGCTGTTTCGTTGCCGCGGTCCGCATTGGGAAATCGTGGTTGGCGGCCAGATCCTGGAAAGTGGCCGTGCCGATGATCCCATGGTGGTTCTGAGGCAGTTCCTGGGACGCTACCAGGCTCTGCCGGTGCCGGAGCTTCCCCGGTTTTTCGGCGGCATGGTCGGCTATTGCGGCTATGACATGGTGCGCTTTTTCGAGCATCTGCCTGATTCCGGGGCTCAGGAAATAGGGGCTTACGATGCCTGTTTTCTGTTGACGGAAAAACTGCTTATTTTCGACAACCTGCGTCAGACCATCAAAGTGGTCTGCAATGTACACCCTGATGGGGAGGATTTGGCCGTCGCCTATCGGCGCGGGATCCAGGCCATCGAGGATCTGGTCGGGCAACTTCGCGAACCCCTGCGGGTGGCGCGCGGTCCCGGCGGCGAGGCTCGGGGCGTCGATTTTGAATCCAATTTCAGCCATGCCGGCTTTTGCAACGCGGTGGAACGTTGTAAGGAGTATGTGCGGGCCGGTGACGTGATTCAGGTGGTTTTGTCGCAGCGGTTTTCGGGGGCGTTGGGTAACACCGAACCCTTGGACATCTATCGGGCTCTCCGGACATTGAACCCCTCCCCCTACATGTTTTTTTTGCGCTTCGGTGCGACCTTGGTCATCGGTGCTTCTCCGGAAGTGCTGGTGCGCAAGGAGGGCGAGCGGGTTGAGTTGAGGCCCATCGCCGGCACCCGGCGGCGCGGCGCCGACAGCGAAGAAGATTTGCGATTGGAAGCGGAGTTGCTAGCCGATCCCAAAGAACGCGCCGAGCATATCATGTTGGTCGATCTGGGCCGCAACGATCTGGGGCGGGTCTGCCGCACCGGGTCGGTGGAAGTCAGCGAGTTGATGGTCATCGAGCGCTATTCCCACGTCATGCATATCGTTTCGAACGTACGCGGCGAGCTTTCCGCCGGCCAAGATGCCTTTGATGTTCTGCGGGCGACCTTTCCGGCCGGCACCCTGAGCGGCGCGCCAAAAATTCGTGCGATGCAGATAATCGATGAACTCGAACCCTGTCGGCGTGAGATTTATGGCGGCGCGGTCGGGTACTTTTCTTTTACCGGCAACATGGATATGGCCATTGCCATCCGTACCCTGGTGGTTCAGAACGAGCACATCTATCTCCAGGCCGGCGCCGGCATCGTCGCCGATTCGGATCCTGAGGCAGAATACCAGGAAACGCTGAGCAAAGCCCGGGGCGCCATGAAGGCCGTCGCCATGGCACGCGGGGGGTTGGACTGACATGCTGCTGATGATCGACAACTACGACTCCTTCACCTATAACCTCGTGCAGTATTTGGCCGAATTGGGGGAAGAGGTCGAGGTCCATCGCAACGATCGCATAACAGTGGCTGAGATTGAAGCCCGCCAACCTCGCCGGCTGGTCGTCTCACCCGGGCCCTGTACACCGGCCGAGGCCGGTATTTCCGTCGCGGCGATTCAGGCTCTCGCAGGACGTATCCCCATTCTCGGTGTGTGCCTCGGCCATCAGGCTATTGGGTATGCCTATGGGGGTCGCATCATTCGGGCGGCGTCTCTGATGCACGGCAAGACCAGTCCGATTTTTCATGACGGTCGGGAGTTGTACGCTGGCATGCCCTGTCCTTTTGATGCCATCCGCTACCATTCCCTGGTCATCGAAAGGGCCTCCATGCCGGACTGTCTTGAAATCACGGCCTGGACCGAGGACGGAGAAATCATGGGGCTCCGCCACCGCCAATTGCCCCTTTGGGGCGTCCAGTTTCATCCCGAGTCGATTTTGACCGTGGGCGGCAAGAATCTTCTGAAAAACTTTCTGGACATCAGCTGACGCGGAGGCGGTCAACGGCATGATCAAGCAGGCCATTGCACAGGTGGTGGAAGGCCAAGACCTTTCCGAATCCCAGATGATCTCGGTCATGGATCAGATCATGGGCGGCGAAGCGACGCCGGCGCAGATCGCCGCCTTGATTGTTGCCCTGCGAATGAAGGGCGAAACGGTTGATGAAATCACCGGTGCGGCCCGCGTGATGCGGGATCGGGTGACGCCGGTCCGGGTCGGCCGGGTGCTGGATCTGGACCGCGAGGACATCAACCTGGATCTGGAAACCATGACGACGGTGCTCGATACCTGTGGCACCGGGGGCAGTGGCACCAAAAGTTTCAACATTTCCACCACGGTGGCCTTCGTCGTCGCGGCCTGTGGGGTACGGGTCGCCAAACACGGCAATCGCAGCGTTTCCTCCCTGTGCGGCAGCGCCGACGTCCTGGAAGCCTTGGGCCTCAATCTGGATGTCCCGGTGGAGACGGTGGAGCGTTGCATCGACGAGTTGGGCATCGGCTTTCTGTTCGCGCCGGCGTTGCATGGGGCCATGCGCCATGCCATCGGCCCGCGCAAGGAAATCGGCATCCGTACCATTTTCAATCTGCTCGGTCCCCTGACCAATCCCGCCGGCGCCGATCGGCAGGTGCTCGGGGTCTATCGGGAAGAACTGGTGGCCACCCTGGCGGATGTTCTCTGCCGGTTGGGCTGCAAGCGCGGCTTTGTCGTCCACGGATTGGACGGCATGGACGAGATCACTCTGACCAACTCCACCCGGGTGGCGGAAATCCGCGACGGCCAATATCGGGTCTATGGCGTGTCTCCGGAGGATTTTGGTTTTGAGATCTGCTCCCTGGATGCCTTAAAGGGTGGCGATGCGCGTTGCAACGCCGATTTGGTTCGGGGGGTTCTAGAAGGCGTTGCGGGGCCGCGCCGCGATATCGTCCTGCTCAACAGCGCTTTTGCCCTGGTGGCCGCCGGCCGCGCCGATACCATTGCCGACGGGGTGTCACAGGCTGCCGAGGCCCTTTCGTCCGGGCGGGCGCTGGCAAAACTCGAGGCTCTCATCAGGATGACCAATCAGTGATACTCGACGACATATTGCAGCACAAGCAGGCGGAAGTAGCCAGGGCCAGTCAGCAGCGTTCTCTGAACCGCCTGTGCGAACAGATCCGGGTGCAGCCACCGGTGAAGGGGTTCGCCGCGGCGCTGCGCCGACGCAGTGAGACCGGCACCGCCATCATTGCCGAAGTCAAGAAGGGCTCGCCATCCAAGGGCATCATCCGGTCCGATTTCGACCCGATAGCCATCGCCCGGGTCTATCAGGAAGCCGGCGCCGCCTGTCTTTCGGTACTTACGGACGAACGATTTTTCTTCGGTCACCTCGATTATCTGGCGTCGATTCGTGCGGCGGTGGACCTGCCTCTGCTGCGCAAGGACTTTATCGTCGATGCCTATCAGATTTATGAGGCGCGGGCTTTTGGCGCCGACGCGGTACTGCTCATTGCCGCCGCTCTGGATCTCTCCCGCTTGCAGGAGTTCTCCCGGCTGGCGGGGGAACTGGAGCTCGATGTGCTGCTCGAAGTGCATGATGAAGCCGAACTGGAGCGGGCGCTGCAAGTTCCGGCCGCCATGCTTGGCATCAATAATCGTAACTTGCAGACCTTTCATACCGATTTGGCGACCACCGAGCGTTTGCTGCCCCTGATTCCCGCAGGGCGTCTGGTCGTTGCGGAAAGTGGCCTCCGCCATCGTGCCGACATCCGCCGGTTGCAGCAGGCCGGTGCCCAGGCGTTTCTCATCGGCGAAAGCCTGATGCGGGAGGCGGATGTCGCGGCCAAACTGACGTCGCTGCTGAAGGATTGACGTCTTCTTCCGGGTTGAACGGCGCTGGCGCCGGCCGCCTTTTTCCAGGCAGGTAGCAAACGATGGCCTCGCTCCGGATTAAAATCTGCGGCATTACCTGCCTTGAGGATGCTCTGCACGCGGCAGACTGTGGCGCCGATGCACTGGGCTTCGTCTTTCATCCGGCCAGCCCCCGTTGTGTGACGCCGGCGCAGGCCGCGGACATTATTGCCGCGTTGCCGCCGCTGGTCACGACCGTAGGTCTGTTTGTCAATCGACCGGTGTTGGAGATTCGAACCGTGGCCCAGGACTGCGGACTGGATGTGATACAGTTGCACGGCGATGAAAGTCCGGCCGATTGTGGTGCCCTGATCGCAACACATCGAAGGGTGGTCAAGGCGGTGCGTTTGCGCGATGCCGGCAGCGTACAGGCGCTGGCTGCCTATCCGGCAACGACCATCCTGCTGGATGCCTGGGTGGCGGGTACCTACGGTGGCACCGGACAGCGCTGTGACTGGCAGGTGGCGGCCGCAATAGCCCGTCGCCGACGGGTCATTCTGGCGGGAGGTCTCGAGCCGGACAACGTCCGTCAGGCCGTGCAGCAGGTTGCGCCTTACGGAGTGGATGTCTCCAGCGGTGTGGAGCGCGCTCCCGGCCGCAAGGATCCCCGGCGGGTGGCGGCCTTTATCCACAATGCCCGAACTCTTATGGAGTAAATAAATGTACCGTTTTCCCGATTCCGATGGTCATTTCGGTCAGTTCGGCGGCCGATATGTGGCCGAAACCCTGATGCCGGCTCTGTTCGAACTGGAATCCGCCTACCAGGCGGCGGCGGCCGATCCGGCCTTTCAGCAGGAACTGGACGGCTACTTGCGCGACTATGTCGGTCGTCCCAGTCCCTTGTATCTGGCCCGCCGATTGACCGAGCACCTGGGCGGCGCGAAAGTATACCTCAAGCGGGAGGATCTCAACCATACCGGCGCCCACAAGGTCAACAATACCGTCGGACAGGCTCTTTTAGCCCGGCGCATGGGCAAGCAGCGGGTGATCGCCGAAACCGGCGCCGGCCAACATGGGGTTGCGACCGCCACCGTTGCAGCTCTGTTCGGCATGGAGTGCGAGGTGTTCATGGGCACGGAGGATATTCGCCGCCAGGCCTTGAATGTCTTTCGCATGAAACTGCTGGGGGCCAAGGTGCATGGCGTTACCAGCGGCGCGGCAACCTTGAAGGATGCCATGAATGAGGCGCTGCGTCATTGGGTGACCCGGGTGCGCGACACCTTTTACGTCATCGGCACCGTCGCCGGACCCCATCCCTATCCGGCCATGGTCCGGGATTTTCAGGCGGTCATCGGCCGTGAGGCGCGGGCCCAGATTCTGGCCGCCGAAGGCCGTCTGCCGGACGCCGCCGTGGCGTGTGTCGGCGGCGGTTCCAATGCCATGGGCCTGTTCCATCCCTTTGTCGAGGACCGGCAGGTGCGCCTGTTCGGCGTCGAAGCGGCCGGTCTGGGCGTGGCAACGGGCAAGCATGCCGCAAGTATCGGCGCCGGTTCCGTCGGCGTGTTGCACGGCAACAAGACCTATTTACTGCAAGACGAGGAAGGGCAGATCAGTCATGCCCATTCCGTATCCGCCGGCCTCGACTATCCCGGGGTCGGTCCGGAACACTCGTATCTGCACAGCATCGGCCGCGCGGAATATGTGTCCATCACCGATGACGAGGCCCTGGCGGCCTTCCGCCTGCTGACCGAGTTGGAAGGCATTCTGCCGGCGCTGGAAAGTTCCCATGCCATCGCCCAAGTTGTCAAAATGGCACCAACCATGCCGCGCGATGCAATCATCGTCGTCTGCCTTTCCGGGCGGGGCGACAAGGACATCCACACCGTGGCCGAGGTCATGGGCGTGGAACTTTAGACAGGACAAAACATGAAATTTTCCGAACTGAATCTGCCTGAAGCGGTGCAACAAGGCATCGCGGCGGTTGGATTCACGGATTTGACTCCGGTTCAGGAGCAATCCATCCCCCTGGCCCTGGCCGGCAAGGATGTCGCCGCCCAGGCCCAGACCGGCACCGGTAAAACGGCCGCTTTTCTCATCTCCCTGTTTGCCCGGCTGCTGCGCGGCGGGCCGCGCGCCAGCCAGGGACCCAGGGCCCTGATCATGGCGCCGACCCGGGAACTGGTGGTGCAGATTGCGGAGGACGCCAAGGGCCTCGGGGCCTTTTGCGATTTCAAAATTCAGGCCATTTTCGGTGGCGTCGATTACGACAAGCAGCGCCAGGCCCTCAAGGATGGCGTGGATATCATCATTGCCACCCCGGGGCGCCTTATCGACTATGCCAAACAGCGGGTGTTCAATTTTGATCGCATCGAGGCGGTGGTCATCGATGAAGCGGATCGCATGTTCGATATGGGCTTCATCAAGGATTTGCGTTATATTCTGCGCAAGCTGCCGCCTTTCGAGCGACGCCAGACCATGCTGTTTTCCGCCACCCTGTCGCGGCGGGTGATGGAATTGGCCTGGGAATTCATGGACTTGGCTGAAAAGGTCAAGATCGCGCCCGAAAAGGTCACCGCCGAGCAGGTCGAAGAGATCCTTTATCACGTCTCGCGGCGGGAGAAATTCGGGTTGCTGTTGGGGCTGCTGCAGCGCGAGGCGGATGCCAGCCGGGTGCTGCTGTTCGTCAATACCAAGCGCGAGGCCGAGCACCTGGCCGGCCGCCTGCAGGCCAACGGGCAGCAGGCAGCGATCATTTCCGGCGACATCCTGCAAAAGAAGCGGATGAGCATTCTGACCGATTTCAAAGAGGGCAAGCTCCGGTTCCTGGTGGCTACGGATGTGGCGTCCCGCGGCATTCATGTCGACGGCGTGACCCACGTCGTCAACTATGACCTGCCCCAGGATCCCGAGGACTACGTGCATCGCATCGGGCGCACCGCCCGGGCCGGAGCCAGCGGCAAGGCCATCAGTTTCGCCGACGAGGATCTGGTCTTTTACCTGGCCGACATCGAGGCGTATATCGGTCACCCCATCCCTGCCGTATTCCCCGTCGATGAAGATTTCGTCACCAATTACCAGCCCTATGCCCCGTCCCGCAAGGCGGCCAAGGGGCGCAAACCAGGGCCGACCAAGCCCGGCATGGGCAAGCCGGCCAAGGTCAGGGAAGAGGGCGCAGCAACCCCGCGCAAGCGGGCCCGGCGGCGGCGGGGCGGAGCCAAAAAAACCTCGACCGAGGCCCCGGAAAGCAGCGGTTCGTGAGCGTCGCCGCGCTTGAAGAATTAGCCGCCTGCCGGCGTTGCGCGCGTCTGGCGGCCTACCTGGACCAGCTGCCCCCGGCACGTGGCCGCGGACGGGCGGAGTACTGGAATCGGCCGGTGGCCGGTTTCGGCGACCGCCAGGCGCGCATCTGGATCCTCGGTCTGGCGCCCGGTGCCCATGGCGCGAACCGCACCGGGCGGCCGTTCACCGGTGATGGCGCCGGGGACTTCATGTATCCCCTGCTGTATCAGACCGGTCTCGCCAGCCAACCATCGGCGACCGCCTTGGGGGACGGTTTGGCTCTGCGCGATCTCTATATCAGCAACGCGGTCAAGTGCGCGCCGCCGGGAAACAAGCCGGCGCCGGCGGAGTTTGCCTGCTGTCGCCCCTTTTTGGCCATGGAGCAGGCCAAGCTGAACCGCTTGCAGGTGGTGGTGGCCCTGGGCCGCGGTGCCTATGACAGCTATCTGCGACTGTGCCGCGAACAGGGTATTATCCAACGGGTCGCGGACTACCCTTTTGCCCATGGGGCGCGTTACCGATTGTCGAACGGGCTCTGGCTGGTGGCCTGTTACCATACCAGCCGCTACAACGTGCAGACCGGCCGTATGACGGCGGTCATGTTTCTGGAATTGCTGGAGGCCGTCCAGGCGCTGGCGGCAGGGGCTGCCGTGGATGAGCATTCCGTTGAACAACCTTTTTAATGGCGAGCCAACAGGAAGGAACCATGGGACGCATCGAAGCGACCTTTGAACAATTGCAGCGGAGCGGCGCCCGGGCGTTGATCCCCTTCATCACCGCCGGTGATCCCGCAATGGGTATCACCGAACAACTGATTCATGCGCTGGTGGAAAGCGGTGCCGATCTCATCGAGCTGGGGGTGCCCTTCTCCGACCCCATGGCGGATGGTCCGACCATTCAGGCTGCCTCGGAGCGGGCGCTGGCGGCCGGAGCCACCTTGGCCGGGATTCTGGAGATGGTGCGGCAGGTACGGAAACATACCAATGTCCCCATTGTCCTGATGGGTTATTTCAATCCCGTTTTTCGCTTTGGTGTAGAGCGGTTTGCGATGGAGGCGGCCGAGGCCGGCGTGGATGGCGTCTTGTTGGTGGATCTGCCGCCCGAAGAAGCGGGAGAAGTGCATACTGCCTTTCGACAGGCCGGTCTACGGCTTATCACCCTGCTGGCGCCGACCACCCCGCCCGAGCGTATGGCGCGGTTGCGGGCAGTGGGGGAGGGCTACCTCTATTTCGTGTCCATGACCGGTGTTACCGGGGTCCAGCAGGTTGATGTCCGAGCCATCGAAGAGCAGGTGCGTGCTCTTCGAAAGGGCAGCCCTGTGCCGGTCGCCGTTGGTTTTGGCATTACCACGCCGGAAGATGCCGGCGCGGTGGCCCAGTTTGCCGATGCCGTGGTGGTGGGCAGTGCCCTGGTCAAAATCATCGCCGAATGCGGTGACGCGCCGGAATTGCTGCCCCGGGTGAAAGCTTTTATCCGGTCCCTGCGTGAAGGCATGGACCGGGCCAAAGCCGGCTGACACCATTTTTCACGCTCTAGCCTTCGAGGGATAAAGATGGCCTGGTTTCAGAAGTCCAAGGCGCCCATCGTGCCTGTTGCCAGCAAAAAAGTGAAGATGCCCGAGGGCGTCTGGCGTAAATGTCCCCACTGCAATGAAATTATTTATGCCAAGGAAATCGAGCGCAACCAGAACGTGTGCCCCAAATGCGACTACCATTTTCGCATTTCGGCCCGGGAACGGATCGCTCTGGTGCTGGATGAAGGTTCCTTTGTCGAACACGACGCCGACATGCAGTCCGTCGATTTCCTCGATTTCCGGGACACCAAACGGTACCGGGATCGCATCAAGCTGGCTATTCTGGCCAGCGGATTGAAGGATGCCGTGCTGTGGGGCGAAGGGACCATCGACGCTCTGCCGGTGGTGATGGCGGTGTTCGATTTTGGTTTCATGGGCGGCAGCATGGGCTCGGTGGTCGGTGAGAAGGTGACTCGGGCCATTGAACAGGCTCTGGCTAACCGTTGTCCCTGCCTGGTGTTTTCTTCCTCCGGGGGAGCGAGGATGCAGGAAAGCATTCTGTCCCTGATGCAGATGGCCAAAAGCAGTGCCGCTCTGGCGCGCCTCAAGGCCGCCGGGCTGCCTTTCATTTCAGTCCTGACGGATCCGACCACCGGCGGGGTCACGGCCAGTTTCGCCATGCTGGGAGACATCAACATGGCCGAACCACGGGCCCTCATCGGCTTTGCCGGCCCCCGGGTCATCGAGCAGACCATCCGCCAGAAGCTACCCGAAGGATTTCAGCGTTCCGAATATCTGTTGGAGCATGGCATGGTCGATATGATTGTCCGGCGGCCGGAGATGAAAGCCCGGCTGGCGCAGGTTCTCAATATTTTCATGAAGAACTGAGTCATGGACTTTCGGCAGAGCCTGGATTACCTGTATGGTCTGCAGCGCTTCGGCATCAAGCTCGGCCTGGACAATATCCGGAGCTTGCTGGACCGCCTTGGACAGCCTGCAGCCGGTCTGCCGATTCTCCATGTCGCCGGCACCAACGGCAAAGGGTCCACCGCCGCTGCGGCTGCATCCATTCTGCAGCGCAGCGGGCGTTCCACCGGACTGTATACCTCCCCCCATCTGCACTCTTTCACGGAACGCATCCAAATCAATCGCCAACCCATCCCGGAGACTCGGGTCGCCACCCTGACGGCGGAGCTTCGGGAAGCCGGCACCGGCCTGCCCCTGACTTTTTTCGAGTTCACCACCGCCCTGGCTCTGCTATATTTTCAGCGTCAGGCAGTGGATGCGGTGGTGCTGGAAGTGGGGATGGGCGGCCGCCTGGATGCAACCAATGTCGTCACCCCGGCGGTGTCGGTGATTACGCCCATCTGCCTCGATCATGCCGAGCATCTTGGTTCCAGCCTGGCGGCCATTGCCGCGGAAAAGGCCGGTATCGTCAAGCCTGGTACGCCGGTGGTGATCGGTGCCCAGCCGCCCGAAGCCCTGGAGGTACTGCTGGCCCGCTGTGGACAGAGCGGCGCTCCGGCCGTCCTCTGGCAGCGGGACTTCCAATGCACCAGTCATGCGGAGGGATTCGATTTTCAGGGCTTGGGCCTGCAACTGCCGAATCTGCAACCCGGTCTTCCCGGACGCCATCAGCACCACAACCTGGCCGTAGCCATCGCCGCCTGCAGCCTGTTCTGTGCCGGCAACCGACCCCTGCAGGAACAGGCCATACGGGAGGGGGTTCAGGCAGTGCGCTGGCCCGGGCGCCTGGAATGGTGGGGCGGCCGGCAGCGCATTCTGCTCGACGGGGCCCACAACGAGGGCGGGGCGCGGGTTCTGGCCGATTATCTCATGGACCTCCGTCCCGGCGCCGTTCGCTGGGTCGTAGGCATGAAGGGCCCGCGTCGGGCGGCGGACCTTTTGGCTCCGTTGCTGCCGCTGGTGACGCATCTGTACTGCACCGCACCGCGGGTGCCGGAGGCGGTGGCGCCCATCGAATTGGCTGAACTGGCGCGCGCGGCGGGAAAACCGGCCGAGGTTTTGGTCTCCCCGGCGGCGGCCCTGAGCGCGGCTCTGGCGGACAGCGATGCTGGGGACCTGGTGCTGGTGGCCGGGTCCCTGTTCCTGGTGGCTGAGGCCCGTGAATATCTTATGACGCAGGAGACGTACCGTGCTGAACACTAAAGGTTGGGGGCGGCTTGCCCTGGTGGGGGTTTTTTGCCTGCTGCCGTTTGGCGGTGCCTGGGGGCAAACCCCGGAGTCTGGGAGTAGCCGGGAACCGGTTGAACTGCAGGCTGAAGAGGTCCGTTTCGATCCGCAGCGCGGCATGTATGAAGCCTTGGGTGACGTGCATCTCAGTAAAGGGGAGCAGACGCTGATTGCCGATCGGGTTGAATATCATACCGAAACCGGTGATGCCGCGGCTTTCGGTGCCGTTCGGCTGGAAAGTCCGGAGGGGGTGGTCACCGGTGAGGCGCTGCAACTCAACCTGGAAAATGAAACCGGCCGCATCAGTAACGGCCGCATTTTCGTGACCCAACCCAATTTTCACGTTGCCGGCGCCGAACTCGAGCGGTTGGGAAAATACCGTTACCGGGTTCAGGACGGCACCTTTACCACCTGCGACGGCGAACGGCCGTCCTGGAAATTCAGCGCCCGGCGGCTGGATGTGACGGTCGGCGAATATGCCTGGGCCCGCCACGTGCTGTTTCATATCCATGATGTTCCGGTTTTTTACCTGCCCATTATCGGCTATCCGGTCAAACTCGAACGGGAATCCGGACTCCTCATGCCCCGCTTCGGTCATTCGGACAAACGGGGCCTGGAACTGTCCCTGGCCTATTACCAGGTGCTCGATCGACATCTGGATGCGACCTTTTACGTCGATTATCTATCCAAGCTGGGAGTCGGCAAGGGGCTGGAGTTCCGATACTTTCTGGGCCACGACAATGAAGGCGAAGCCAAAGCCTACCATGTCAGCGGGTTGCGCGGCGAAAGCGATCAACTGGCCTTCGAGTGGCAGCACAGTGGCACGCTGCCCGGCCAGGTGTGGCTGACGGCGGATGTGGAATACGTCAGCAGCCGCGATTTTTTCGATAATTTCGGCGAGGCGGCCGGTGATTACAACCGCGATACGGCCGAATCGGTGGTGGCCGCCAGCCGCAACTGGGGCAAGAACAATCTGGCCGGGCAGGTGCGCTATGTCCGCCAGCTCAAGGATGACAACGACCTGACCCTGCAGCGGTTGCCGGAGGTTCAGTTTGCCATGATCCGGCGGCGCCTCGGCTATACCCCTTTCTACTATCGCCTTGATGCCGACGGGGCCTATCTGTGGCAGGAAGAAGGGCTCAAGGGGGGGCGTATCGGTGTCCGACCGGCCTTCTCCGCCGAATTCAACCCCTGGGGCTGGCTTGAGGCCGGCGCCGAAATCGGCTATCGGGAGCGTTTCTACAGCGAATCCGACAGCCGGGAGCACCAGGGGGTGCCCGACCTGTCCCTGCGCCTGGGAACCCGTCTGTCGCGGGTCTATGATTGGAACCGCTGGGGCGTGGATAAAATCCAGCATGTCATGCAGCCGGAAGTCGGTTATGTCTACATTCCGAAAGTCGATCAGGGCAGCCTGCCGCAATTCGAAAGCGCCGATTTTATCGGCCGTCGCAATACGGTCAGTCTCGGCATCGTCAACCGCCTCACCGCCCGTTCGGAAAGTACCTCGGGAGAGGTCGATTATCGCGAGATCCTCTATTTTCGCCTGGCCCAGAATTACGATCTGAAGCCTTCCTGGCATGGGCTGCTGGAACCGGAAGGGCAGGAGTCCCGCTGGTCCGACCTGCGGGCGGAGCTGATTGTGCGGCCCACCCGCCAGAGTTACGTGGATATCGATACCCGCTATGATCTGGTCGGCGACCGAGGCTTACTGGTGCTCAACGCCGAAGGCGGGATTGACGACCAGCGGGGAAATCTCCTGGCCCTGCGATACCGCTATGCTCGGGACGTCAACGAGTATCTGGCCGCCCGGGCTGAAACCTCCTGGCTGAAACCGGTGTATGTCAGCTACGAGCAGCGCTACGCCCTGGACGGCAGCGTCACCCTGGAGAACCTCGTCAACCTGGAATATCGGGCGCAGTGCTGGAGTCTGTTCCTGACCTGGCGCGATCGCCGGGACGATCAGCAGATTCTGTTCGGTCTGGCGCTGACCGGACTTGGCCGGGTGGCCAATTACGGCAGTCGTCTGGGACGGCGCACGGACGAGGGTGTGACGGAACTGTAGCCGGCCAAGGGACCGCCGCTTGCGCAGAAGTCTGCTAGGCAAGCCATGGCGCTGGACGAGGAAAATTTATAAAATTTCATTGATCTATTTCATGGGATCGTGTTAACTGGGTGTCGACGGGTTTTCAGCCACCGGGATATGATGCAGCCCCAGTTATCCAATCTGAAAAGGAGGTTCCATGAGAAAGTTATGTGTAGTCATGTTGATGGTTTTGGGAACGTTTGCCGTGTCACCCATGACCGTCTGGTCGGCCGACCCGGCTCCCGCCACCAAGGCGGTTGCCAAAACCGTTTCACTCAACCGCTCCAGCGCCAAGCAACTGCAGTCCCTGGCGGGAATCGGGCCGGTTACCGCCCAGCGCATCGTGGAATACCGGGAGGCCAATGGTCCGTTTAAGAAGATCGAGGATCTGCTCAAGGTCAAGGGCGTCGGTCGCGCCACCTTTGATAAAATCCGCGATAAGCTTGTTCTGAACTGACCTGCCTGCGGTTGACGGACGCTACCGGCGGGCATGGGAAACGGCAATCGGGAAGGGATCTTTTCGACGTACGAATTGGCGAAAGACTCGGGATGGGCTCATTCAGCAATCAGGTGTGACCGGTGGAGGAAAATCATGTCGAATAGCAAGCCCCAGGAAAAAAAGCGGTTCCCTACATCCCGAATGCCCCTGGTGCCCATTGTCATCATTGTTTTGATACTGGCTGTGGCTTTGTTTGGCGAAAAAGGCGTGCTGCGCATGTTGCAGGCCAGGCGGCAGCGCGCCGATTTGGAGCAGCAGGTAGCGCGCCAGGAAGATACCAACCGCCGTTTGCAGGCGGAGGCACAGCGTTTGCAATCGGACCGGCGATATATAGAAAATATCGCCCGTCAGGAACTGGGGATGGTAAAAGAGGATGAAATCGTTTACCAGTTTCCCGACGATTCCGGGAAATCGGATCAGGCTCCGGCGCCTCCCAAACCCTGATTGGAACACTATGGCGGCGGATGGGCGTCATCATCGCCTCCCTGTTTTTAAACCCGGCACCAGCCGGGTTTTTTTCTGTGGCACGCTGCTTGACAGGGAGCTTGCCGGAACGCTAACATACCCTATTTTCAGCTGCCAGGCTGGAAGGCCCGGTTTCGGCAGGCTCCGACCGTTTCGCGGTTCCGCACCAAACCATAAATTCAACAGAAAGAATCATCCATGAAAGAACGTTTGCAGCAGCATATCAGACGGGCGCTACAGAGCTGTTTCAGCCAGGGGCAGCTGCACTCGGGACATTGCCCCGATTTCACCGTCGAAGTTCCGGCCCATGTCGAGCATGGCGATTTTTCCACCAATGTGGCCATGCTGTTGGCCAGGGAGGAGAAACAGGCGCCTCGCAAAGTGGCCGAAGCGCTGGTGGCCGCTCTGGGGCAGGGCGACGGCCTTTGGAATCGGGTCGAGATTGCGGGCCCGGGATTCATCAATTTCTTTCTGACCCCGCGGTGCTGGTTCGGCGTGCTGGATGAGGTGGTGCGTCAGGGGCGCAGCTACGGCTGCGGTCAACAGGGCGCAGGACGCAAGGTGCAGGTCGAGTTCGTCAGTGCCAACCCGACCGGTCCCCTGCATATCGGCCATGGTCGGGGCGCCGCCACGGGAGATGCCGTGGCTTCGGTGCTGCAGGCTGCGGGATACCAGGTGCAACGAGAATACTATATCAATGATGCCGGCAACCAGATGGATACCCTGGGACGTTCTCTGTATCTGCGGTACCGCGAGCTTTTGGGAGAAGACATTGCATTCCCCCAGGACTGCTATCAGGGGGTCTACATCAAGGATTTGGCCCGCGAGGTGTTGGAGCGGGACGGGGAACGATTGCTGGAATTGCCGGAAAAACAGGCCATCCGCCATTTTGCCGAATATGGCGGCGGTCGGATCCGGAACGGCATCGAAGAGGATTTGCAGGCTTTCGGGGTAGGCTTCGACAACTGGTACAGCGAGCAGGGTCTGTATGATCGGGGCGAAGTCGAAGCAGGCATCGCCCTGCTCAAGGAGCGCGGTCTGACCTACGAACAGGAAGGTGCGCTGTGGTTGCGCACCAGCGATTATGGCGACGACAAGGACCGGGTGCTGGTGCGTTCCAACGGAGCCACCACCTATTTTGCCTCCGATGTGGCCTATCACAAGGAAAAATTCGAGCGTGGTTTCGACCTGGTAGTGGATGTCTGGGGTGCCGACCACCATGGCTATGTGCCTCGCATGAAGGCCATGTTGGCCGGGCTGGGACGCAACCCCGAGGATCTGCAGATTATCCTGGTGCAACTGGTTAACCTGTTGCGCGACGGCCAGCAGGTAGCCATGAGCACCCGATCCGGCGAGTTTGTGACCCTGCGCGAAGTCATCGACGAGGTCGGCCGAGACGCCTGCCGGTTCTTTTTCCTCATGCGCCGTTCCGACAGCCAACTGGATTTCGACCTGGAATTGGCAAAAAAACAAAGCAATGAAAATCCGGTATATTATGTCCAATATGCCCATGCCCGGATCTGCAGCATCAATCGTAACGCCCGGGATCAGGGCCTGCAGCCGCCGGAACTGGGCCAGGTGGATGTCGATCGGCTGACTCTCGATGAGGAACTGGCCCTCGCCAAGGCGCTGGACCGCTATCCGGAAACGGTAGCCGGGGCGGCGCGGCATTTTGAGCCGCACCGCATCGTGTTTTATCTGCAGGATCTGGCGGCCAGGTTCCACAGCTACTACAACAAGGAGCGGGTCCTGAGTGAGGATCCGGAAACCAGCCGAGCGCGGCTCTATCTGGTAAACTGTGTTCGAACCGTGCTGCAGAATGCTCTGCTGTTGTTGGGAGTGTCAGCGCCAGAAACCATGTAGGGGGAGTTGCCATGAATCGTCAGGTTGGATTGCGCACCCAGAGGCGGATGGAAAAGCGCCAGAGCTTGCTGTTGCTGATATTGGCCCTGGTTGTGGCCCTGGTCAGTTTTTCCTTGGGGGTGATGGTAGGTCGGGGCGGACGCGGAGAGGCCCCGGTGGCCGCGGTGACGACGGCTGAACCGCAGCGGATTGCCATTCCCGCCCCGCCGGAGCCGGTGACCGAGGAGCCCGGCGACGGTATCACCGAAACCGTTGTGACGGACGATTCCAGTGCATCGCAACTGACCTTTTATGACAGCCTGCCCCAGGGCAAGCAGCCGCCTCTCGGCAGCGGCATCAACCTGCCGCCCGGTTCCGGGAGCGAGCCGTCCAAGGCATCCGCGTCTGCAACATCCACTCCCCGGCCCGCGGCGGCTTCCGCCCCGACGGCTGCCACGGCAACAGCTCCCCGGCCGGTAACGGCCAGTGTTCCGGCCCCCAAGGCCGTAACACCCAAACCCGCGCCGGCCGTAGCGCCCACCCCCGCGCCGCCGGCCGAGAAAAAAACGGCCCCCGCCAAGTCCGACAGCGGT
This sequence comes from Desulfuromonas sp. CSMB_57, assembly GCF_020194955.2. GTDB lineage: Bacteria > Desulfobacterota > Desulfuromonadia > Desulfuromonadales > Syntrophotaleaceae > JAFCIY02. The sequence goes on from NZ_JAFCIY020000022.1 coordinate 150,820, forward strand.
GCCCTGTATGTGGTGCAAGTGGCTTCCCTGAAGGAAAAAAGTGCTGCCGACGGCTTGCGGGATCGCCTGGCCCAGAAGGGCTTCCCCGCCTATGTGGAAGGCGTCAACCTGGGGGAAAAAGGCTACTGGTACCGTATTTATGCCGGACCCTTCACCAGTCGCGAGGCTGCCAACAGCAGTGCCGCCGCCATCAAGGCGGACCGACTGGCCACGTCCACCATCGTCCGGGCGCGCTGAGCCTTCCAGGGTACTGGAAAAAGATTGCTGAAAAAAGATTTGACATGGCTTGGCGATTGACGTACTATCCCAACTCTTGACGCGGGGTGGAGCAGCTTGGTAGCTCGTCGGGCTCATAACCCGAAGGTCGCAGGTTCAAATCCTGCCCCCGCTACCAAAACCAAAATTACGGGAACTTGCAGTGATGCGGGTTCCCGTTTTTTATTGCTGTTCTGCGAATTTGTGCAAAATACTAGGCCCGTGCAACTCCGTTGCACGGGCCTAGTTAAGTTTGGAAAGATTTGGGGGTGAATCTGCTGCCTATTGTTTGGCAGTGTGGTCGCCCTTCTTCTGAAGATATTCATCGATGGAGCGGGCCGCCGTTTTGCCGTCGCCCATGGCCAGGATGACCGTGGCGCCGCCGCGGACGATGTCGCCGCCGGCGAAGACGCCGGGCAGGTTGGTGGCACCGTTTTCGTCCGTTTCGATGTTGCCCCACTTGTTGAGCTTCAGGTCCGGTGCGGTGGCGGTCAGCAGCGGATTGGCACGCGTGCCGATGGCATTGACCACCACGTCTACTTCCAGTTCGAAGGTGTCGCCGGGAATGGGGACCGGGCGGCGGCGGCCGGAAGCATCCGGTTCGCCCAGTTCCATGCGCTGACAGAGCAAGCCCCTGACCCAGCCCTGCTCGTTGCCGAGGATCTCCAGGGGCGCCGCCAGCAGGATGAATTCGATGCCCTCTTCCTTGGCGTGGTGGATTTCCTCGATGCGGGCCGGCATCTCCGCCTCCGTGCGGCGATAGAGGATGATGGAGCGCTCGGCGCCCAGGCGCCGCGAGGTCCGCACCGCATCCATGGCGGTATTGCCGCCGCCGATGACGACCACCCTCTTGCCGTGGATGATGGGCGTGGGGCGGTCGCTGCGCCAGGCCGCCATCAGGTTGACGCGGGTCAGGTATTCATTGGCGGAATAGACCCCCTTGAGGTTCTCGCCGGGGATGTCGAGCATGACTGGCAGGCCCGCCCCGTTGCCGATGAATACGGCATCGAAGTCCCGCCGCAGTTCGTCCAGGGTGAGGGTCTTGCCGACCACGACATTGCACTCGATTTCCACGCCGAGGGCTGTCAGGCGCGCGACCTCCAGGTCGACGATGCGCTTCGGCAGCCGGAATTCCGGAATGCCGTAACGCAACACGCCGCCGGTTTCGTGCAGAGCTTCGAAAACCGTCACCGCGTGTCCCATGCGGGCCAGTTCTCCGGCCATGGTCAGACCGGCCGGACCGGAACCGACGATGGCGACCTTCTTTCCGGTCGGCGCCGGCAGCGGTTCATGGGGCAGTTGGTCGGGGTGGGCCATGGCCCAATCGGCCACATACCGCTCCAGGTAGCCGACGGCCACCGGAGCGCCTTTGGCGCCCCGCACGCAAACCGCTTCGCACTGGGTTTCCTGAGGACAGACCCGGCCGCAGACCGCCGGCAGGGTATTGTCGGCTAGCAGGATGCGCGCCGCTTCGGGAAGATTGCCTTCCGCCAGGGCGGCAATGAATTCGGGAATCCGAACCCGTACCGGGCAACCGGCCACACAGGGCCGGTTCTTGCACAGCAGGCAGCGTTGCGCTTCGCGGATGGCCTGTTCTTCGGTCAGACCGAGGTTGACTTCCGCGAAATTGGTGTTGCGCTGTTGCGGGTCCTGCTCGGGCATGCGCACCCGCTCGATAGCCATCCGTTCTTTGGGGGAGAGAGTCTTTTTCATGGTATGTTATCGCTTGACCTTGATGATTTTGTCACGCAGTTCCTGGGGCAATTCCTCCAGCAGAACAGCTTCCTGTTCCCGGTACATGGTCAGCCGGTCCATCAGCAGCTTGAAGTCGACCTGATGGCCGTCGAATTCCGGACCATCGACGCAGGCGAATTTGGTTTCTTCGCCGACCTTGACGCGACAGCCGCCGCACATGCCGGTGCCATCGATCATGATGGGGTTGAGGCTGACGATGGTCTTGATGCCATAGGGCCGGGTCAACTCCGCAACGGCCCGCATCATGGGCACCGGGCCGATGGCAAAGACCGCGGCCGGGCGCCGCTCCGGGTCGTCGATGAGATCCTGCAGGACGTTGGTCACAAAGCCCTGCTGTCCGGCGCTGCCGTCCTCGGTGGCGATAAGCACTTGGGAAAAAACCGCCAGCTCGTCGGCCAGGATGATGTAGGGCTCCGAACGACCGCCGATGATGGTGGTCACTTCGTTGCCGCCGGCCGCCAAAGCCTTGGCCAGGGGGTACAGGACCGCCGTACCGAGGCCGCCGCCGACGCACACGACCCGGCCCCAATGTTCGATATCCGTGGCCTTGCCAAGGGGGCCGGCGATGTCCCGCAGGCTTTCGCCCACCGGAGTACTGGTGATTTTCAGGGTTGTGGCTCCCACGGCCTGGATGAACAGGGTAATGGTTCCGGCCACCGGGTCGGCATCGCCGATGGTCAAGGGTACACGTTCTCCACCGGCCTCCGGATGGACAATGACGAACTGGCCCGGTTGACGGGCCTTGGCTATGCGCGGTGCCCTGATGACCATACGGTGGACATTGGGCGCCAGCGTGTCGTTTTGCAGAACTTCGAACATGAATTACTCCAATGGAACGGAATTATGCCTTGTCGGGCCGATTGCAGCCGCCGGCAGCCATGATGATGAAGGATTGAGCACGTTCACCGGGCACGTCTCGGGAGCGGTTCGCAGGGAACGAACATGACTTAACCGCTCCATGCTAACAGCCTTGCCGGGAAAATTCAATCAATTACCGGGTAGATCAGCAACTTTCCGGCTGCTTGCCCCTTTCTTTGGGAGTTCCGTAACGGGTTGGAAATTTGGATGAAATGGCCCTGACGTGGAGCCGTATACGCTTTTGACGGCCTGCCGATGGCAATTGACGGCCTTTTCTGTTGTCGGTCGTAGCGGTTGTCCCGCGGTTGCCCGGACGATGGTGGCGGGGTGTTCGGTGATGGCTGGGATGTCTAAAATATAGTCAGCGGTGCTCCAGGTTTGGTTTAAGTGTATAAAAATTAGACGTCATGGGCATGGAACGGGCCGCAAAATGGTTTTTTCAAAAGGGATCGCGTGGTATGCTTGGCGGGCAATTCAGGTCCCGGAACACCTTCCTCAGGGTGCCCCGCCGGTCTTCTTCAGGCCCCCGGCAAGGTTTTCCCGAGAGGGCATAACCTATTGAATTTTCCGCTTAATAAACTTGACAGGTCAGGATCCCTGTGTTAGCGTTGAACCGTTTTTTTATCCATTGCGATGCGTGCCCATGAGGGGCTTTTGTCAGGCAGATCCATTGTCTTCCGTTGTCGGGCCACTTGGGGCCGGATGATTTGGTCAGGCAGAACCGGTCGTGCCTGTCTGCGGGCTGTAAAGCCGGCTGGGTTGCTCCTTGTGAATCGGGGGCGGCAGTCGTTGCAGCCGGAGGCAGGATGCCGGGAACCGTTTCAAATACAGCCGTCTTCTTTATCATGGGGCGCAGGAGGCTTGAATGAATAAAAAGCTGTTGCTGGCCGATGACAGTGTGACCATCCAGAAGGTTGTCGGGATCATTTGCACCGGTGAGAACCTCGACCTGACCACCGTGAGCAACGGTGATGCCGCCCTCCAGGAAGCCCGTTTGCGGCGGCCCGATCTGATTCTTGCCGACGTCGTCATGCCCGGGAAAAACGGCTATGAACTGTGCGCCGCGGTCAAGCAGGAGCCGGAGTTGCGGAATGTTCCGGTTTTGCTGCTGACGGGGGCCTTCGAGCCCTTTGACGAGGCGCGTGCCCGCATGGTCGGGGCCGATGGCTGGATTGCCAAGCCCTTCGAATCCCAGTCCCTGCTCGACAAAATCGAGGACCTTCTGGTCCAGGCCATGGCGCGTCCGGTGCCTTCCGTTGCAGAACCGGCGGCGCCCGCCGCGCCGGCCGCGGCCGACATGTGGGAGGAGCTTCCCGGTTTTCAGGAGCCGGAACCCTTTGTTGCCACGCCTGCCCCCGGCCCGGAGTTGGCCGACGCCGTGCCGGCGGCGATGGGGTGGGACGATCAGGAACTGGCCGCAGTGGTTGCAGCTCGAGACGCGGAGGCGTTGGGTGACGGCGAGCCCCATGCCGCCGCTTTCGGGGACTGGTCTGCGGAGATTCAGGAGCCGCCGGCAACGTCCGCTGGGCCGGCTGGGAACATGTTGTCGGACGCCGAGGCGTGGCCGGAGGACGACGACGATGAAATTCTCTTTCTTGATGAAAGCGACATCATGGAAGAGTACTTTGAGCCCGAGCCTGATCTGTCCGGTCTCGATGCACCCGCACCGACCGCGCCGGATGTCGGCCCGGGCACCGACGAGGTGCCCTCCCTCGATGAGTTGATGGCCGAGGAGGACATGGCGGCACCGGCATTTCCGCCGACGATGGATGAGCCGCAGGGTACTCCGCAATGGTTGTCCTACCAAGAGCCGCAAGAGGTCGAAGACCAGATTGACGAGCCGGGGGTTGATGAATTGGCCGATGCAACCTGGCCCCCCTTCGGCGAGCAAGAAACCGCGCATGGGGGAGAGGCTTCCGGCGCTGCGGCGGCAGACGCGGAGGTTCGGAGCACCAACGGCCTGGCGTTCTTTCAGGATAGCGGCCTGATTTCCCGGTTGGCGCAACCGGCCGCCGAATTGCCCGAGGAGGTCGATACCGTCGATTTCGGGTTCGAGGATAACTTTGCCGAGGCGCCGGCGACCATCGAGGCGACCGATTTCCACGTTGGCGGGTTGGATGCCTGGCAGGAAACTCCGGCTATTGGCGCTGATGAAATTTCGGTCGTCGCACCAGGCTTGGCCGAGCCGATCGCGGCAGCGGGTCCCGTTCCGAGCGCCGAAGAACGCCTCCAGGCTCTGAGCGAAGAGGATTTGACCCGTATCGTCGAGCGCGTTGCCGGGCAGGTTCTGGAACGTTTGGCCGGCAGTATCGTGGAGCGGGTGGTTTGGGAAGTGGTGCCGGACCTCGCGGAATCCATGATCAAGGATGAAATCGCCCGGATTCGGGCTGAAGCACAGTAGCCGGCCTGCCGGGCGGTGCGTTTCGTAAGTCGCCTTGTAACTATTCAGCATGGTGGAACAGTGCCTCGCGCCGCCCACCCCGAGGTTCGCATGAACCCATCCCTGGGGCTTGACTGGCGCCATCCGGGTGCCAGACACCCTCGGGGAGGACGTCCCGAACCCCTGTGCTGAACGGTTACGTTGCCTTGCAGCAGGTCAAAGCTTGCGACCATACGGCCGTTGACGGCTGAAACGGGGATTGTTAAATCCCCGTTTATTTTTGTTTAAGGGGTGCCATCCTCCGGGGGATGGTGAAACCCATTGCCTAAAGGATGGACGGTCCATGGAGTCGAAACTCGAAAAAGGATACGAACCGCACCAGGTTGAAGCCAAATGGTACGGATTCTGGGAGCAGAACGGGTATTTTCACGCGGACGAGCACTCCTCCAAACCGCCTTTCTCCATCGTCATACCTCCGCCCAACGTCACGGGCGTGCTGCATATGGGCCATGCCCTCAACAATACCCTGCAGGATATCCTGACGCGCTGGAAGCGCATGAGCGGTTTCGAAGCCCTTTGGCAGCCGGGCACCGACCATGCCGGCATCGCCACTCAGAACGTGGTGGAAAAGCAGCTGGCAGCGGCCGGCAGCGATCGCCATGAGCTGGGCCGGGAGGGTTTCGTCGAGCGGGTCTGGCAATGGCGGGAGGAATCGGGCGGCCAGATCATCAACCAGCTCAAACGACTGGGGGCCTCCTGTGACTGGCCGCGGGAACGCTTCACCATGGATGAGGGCCTGTCCCGGGCGGTGCGGGAGGTGTTCGTCACCCTCTACGAGGAAGGCCTCATCTACCGCGACAACCGGCTTATCAACTGGTGTCCGCGTTGCCATACCGCCCTCTCGGATCTGGAAGTCGAACATCAGGATCAGCAGGGTCAGCTTTGGCATCTGCGCTATCCGGTCAAGGACAGCGACCGTTTTCTGACCGTCGCCACCACCCGACCTGAAACCATGCTCGGCGACAGCGCCGTGGCGGTGCATCCGGAGGATCCCCGTTACGCCGATCTCATCGGCCAGTCGGTGGTTCTGCCCCTGCTGCAGCGCGAAATTCCCATCATCGCCGATGAGTATGTCGAGAAGGAGTTCGGCAGCGGCGCGGTGAAAATTACCCCGGCCCACGATTTCAACGACTTCGAGATCGGCAAGCGCCACAACCTGGAATTCATCAACATCTTCGATCCTTCCGGGGTGGTCAACGAAAACGGCGGTCCCTATCGGGGCTTGGACCGGACCGAGGCCCGCAAGCGGGTGCTGGCCGATCTGGACGCTGCCGGACTTTTGGAAAAGACCGACAGCCACCTCAATGCCGTCGGTGAGTGCTATCGCTGCAAGACCGTTATCGAGCCCTACATGAGCCTGCAGTGGTACGTCAAGGTCGCGCCCCTGGCGGCCCCGGCCATCGCCGCCGTGCAGGAAGGGCGGACCCGCATCGTTCCCCAACAGTGGGAGAAGACCTATTTCGAGTGGATGAACAACATCCGTGACTGGTGCATCAGCCGCCAGATCTGGTGGGGTCATCGTATCCCCGCCTGGTATTGCGAAAGCTGTGGCGAAGTGACCGTCGCCCGCCAGGACCCCGATGCCTGCAGCCATTGCGGCGCGGCCCGACTGCGTCAGGAAACGGACGTCCTCGACACCTGGTTCAGCTCCGCCCTGTGGCCTTTTTCCACCATGGGCTGGCCGGAAAAAACCGTCGCATTGGACAAGTTCTACCCGACCTCCTGCCTGGTGACGGCCTTCGACATCCTGTTCTTCTGGGTCGCCCGGATGATGATGATGGGCCTCAAGTTCATGGGCGAGGTGCCGTTCCGCGAAGTCTACATCCATGCCCTGGTGCGGGATGCGGAAGGCCAGAAGATGAGCAAGAGCAAGGGTAACGTCATCGATCCCCTGACGGTCATCGACGAGTACGGCACCGACGCCTTCCGCTTCACCCTGGCCGCCTTCGCCGCCCAGGGCCGGGACATCAAGCTGTCCGTGGAACGCATCGCCGGCTACCGCAATTTCGTGAACAAGCTTTGGAACGCCAGCCGCTTCGCGCTGATGAACCTGGAGGACTTCGAACCCGCCGGCATGAACTTGTCCGGGGCCCGGCTGTCCCTGGCCGACCAGTGGATTTTCGCGCGGCTGGCCGAGGTTCGGCAGGAGGTGGAACAGGCCCTGGCGGAATACCGTTTCAACGAGGCGGCCGGCGCCCTTTATGCCTTCACCTGGCACAGCTTCTGCGACTGGTATATCGAGTTGAGCAAGGATGCCCTGTACGGTGATGATGCAACCTGCCGGCAGACCACTCAGGCCGTGTTGTTTACCGTTTTGGAACAACTGCTGCGCCTGCTGCATCCCTTCATGCCCTTTGTCACCGAGGAAATCTGGCAGGCTTTGCCCGGCACCCGCCCGGTGCCGTCCATCATGCTGGCGGCCTATGTCGACGGCGATGGGGCCGCCGTGGATGGCGCGGCAGCGGCGCGCATGGAGCAGATCATGGAAGTCATCAAGGGCATCCGCAACATCCGCGGCGAGATGAACGTGCCGCCCGGCAAGCGCATCGATGCCGTACTTGATTGCAAAACTCCGGCGGCGGTCGCCGTCATGGCCGAGGGCGAAAACTATCTGCGCACTCTGGCCCGACTCGCGTCCCTGGACTGCGGCGTCGGTGTCGCCCGGCCGCCCCAGGCTGCCACCCAGGTGGCCGGCGAGGTGGAAATCCTGCTGCCCCTGGCCGGACTCATCGATCTGGACGAAGAGCGCAAACGTCTGCAGAAGGAAATCGGCAAGGTGGAAAAGGACGTGGCCCTGTTCAGCAAAAAGCTCTCCAACGAGGACTTTGTGGCCAAGGCCCCGCCCGCGGTGCTGGAAAAGGATCGCGCCAAACTCGTCGAGGCCCAGGAAAAGCTGGCCATTCTCCAGGAAAGCCTGAACAAGGTCCTGGCCTGGCAGTAACGCCGGACCGGGTGGCGGCAACCCGCCGCCGGACCCGGTAAAGGGCGCTCAAAGCTCGACTTCTCCTCGCTCCAATTGCCTGGGTGCCGGTCCGCAATAACCGGCCCGGCACCCAGGCGTCAAGGTTCCCTTCCGAAAAAATCCCCGTTTTGGAAATTAATCGTTTTTGCAAGATTGACTTTGACAAACCTAATCCTAGGATTGTATTAATTGGCCTTGTCCATACTGCAGCACCTTGTCGGGTGGGCAGTGTCGCCGGATGTTTTTGACCACCATCGCGGGAACCGGATATGACCATTCGCTGGAAATTGCTCATCGGCGTTGCCTCACTGCTGGCGGGGTTGGATCTGCTGCTGCTGGCTCTGGGGCAGTGGTACTTTCTCCCGACCTATGTCGATCTGGAACAGCAACTGGCCCGTGAAAACCTGGAACGGGGAGTCTCGGTCTATGGAGAAAACCTGGCCGGTATCTTTCGGCCCGTGCGGGATTGGGCCATTTGGGACGATGCCTACCGGTACATGCAGGAGGGCGACTCGCGTTTCATCACCTCCAACCTGATTGACAATTCCTTCGAAGCACTGCGTCTGAATGTCATCCTCTTTCTGGATGAACAGGGCCGGCCCGTGGCGGGCCGGGGGTTTGATCTTGAGAAAGGGGAGTTACGTCCGATCCCCGCCGGGCTGTTGGCGGAAATCGGCCGGGACAATACCTTCTGGAGTTTTCGGGATGCTTCGCAGTCTCTGCAAGGGCTGTTGGTGCTGCCGGAAGGTCCTTTGCTGTTGGCGGCCCACGCCATTCTGCCGGGAGACGGTTCGGGCCCGGCGCGGGGCGCGCTGCTCATGGGACGGTTTCTGAATCGGGAAGAACTGGCACGCTTGGCCGAGCGATGCGGCCTGCAATTGGATTTTGCAGCGGCCGAACCCGCCGCTTTCCGGCCGGAGCAGGAGGGGTGGATTTCCGGTTCCGTCGAGGTGCGCCTGTGGCCTTTGGATGGGGCTCGGTTGCAAGGTCTTTTTCTGCTGCGGGATGTATATGGCGGCCCGGCCCTCGGGTTGACGGCCCTGCTGCCGCGATCGGTCTACAATAAGGGCCGACAGACCATCGTCTATTTCAACGTCTGGCTGCTGGGGGTCAGCCTGCTGGCCGGGGTGGTGCTGTACCTGGTCTGGGATCGACTGCTGGCATCACGGGAACGTCAACGGGAGAGCGAACAGCTGTTTCGGCATATCTTCCAGGAATCGACGGACGGCTTTTTCCTGTGTGACGAACAGGGCCGGGTCATGGACGTCAACCGCCGGGCCTGGACGCGCCTGGGCTATCGGCCGGAGGAATTGCTGCAGTTATCCTGGGAGGATATCGGTACCACCCTGCCGCTATCCAAGCTGCTGACGGCCATGGAGAGCGGCAGCGGCCAGGTGGAACTCATGGTGCGCTGCCGGGATGGTTCCAGTTTCCCGGCCCACATCGGCATCAGCCGGGTCAAATCCAACGGCCGCTGCTATTTTTTCATCCTCATGCGGGATCTGTCCGAACAACGGGAAGCGGAGCGCATGCTCCGGGAAAACCAGACGCGGCTGGATTTTTTGGCCTATCATGATGTCCTGACCGGTTTGCCCAACCGGGTGCAGGCCTTCGAGCGTTTGGCCCAATCCTTGGACCGCGCTCGCCGGCAGGGCACCATGGTTGCCCTGCTGTTGCTCGATCTCGACCTGTTCAAAAACATCAACGATGCCCTGGGTCACGATACGGGGGATGAAATCCTGGTGGAGGTCGGCCGTCGTCTGGAAAAAATCGTTCGCGAGAGCGATTTCGTCGCCCGCTTCGGCGGCGACGAGTTTCTGGTCGTGGTGGAAGGCATCACCGATCTTCCTGCCGCCCGGGCGGTGGCCCATAAGGTTTTGGTCAGCATCGCCGAGCCTTTCAGCGTTGGCGAACAGCATTTCTATTTGACCGGCAGCCTGGGCATCAGTCTTTATCCCCGCCATGCCCCCGACGCCCAATCCTTGTTGAAATGCGTGGATACCGCCATGTACCAGGCCAAGGAGCAGGGCCGCAACAGTTTCCAGTTCTATACGCCGTTGATGCACGCCGACCTGAATTCCCGGCTGGCTCTGGAAAACGACCTGCGCCAGGCCCTGGAGGCAGGGCAGTTGTCCGTCCACTATCAGCCCCAGTACGACCTGCAGACCGGGCAGCTCATCGGGCTGGAGTCCCTCGTGCGTTGGCAACACCCGGAACGTGGCCTGCTGATGCCTCGGCAGTTCATTCAGGTGGCGGAGGAGTCCGGCCTGATTGTTCGCCTCGGTGAGGAGATTCTGCGTCAGGCCTGTCGACAATCCATGCAATGGCAGGCACAGGGGTTGCCGCCCCTGCCGGTGGCGGTCAATATTTCCGCCCGGCAGTTCAGTCAGCCCGTGTTTGTCGATACGGTGGTCAAGATCCTGGAAGAAACTGCGCTGCCGCCCCATCTGCTCGAACTGGAACTGACCGAAAGCATGCTGATGCAGAGCGTAACCAGTACCGTGGAACTGCTCGGCGCCTTACGGCGGATCGGCGTCCGTCTGGCCATCGATGATTTCGGTGCCGGCTACAGTTCCCTCAACTACTTGAAGCGTTTTCCCTTCTCCCGCCTTAAGATCGACCAGAGTTTCGTCAGCAATCTGGTGAGTGATGCCAACGATGCCGCCATCGTTGCGGCCATCATCGCCCTGGGGCGCAGCCTGCGGATGGAAGTCCTGGCTGAAGGCATCGAAACCGTCGAGCAACTGGAGATTGTGCGTCGGCTCGGATGTCGTCAGGGACAGGGCTATCTGTTCGCCCGGCCCCTCGATGCAGCGGCGACCGAGGCTCTGCTGCTCCAGGTGCGGGCCGGCCGGGGACTGGTCATGGCTCTGCTGACGGACACCGAACCCTCCTCCCGGAATCCCTGAACCGGAGTCCGGCGGTCCGTTGCCGGCCATGGACGGTCTCCTCAGGAATCCGGATCGGCGTCCGGGAGGCTGTCGAGTACGGTTTGCAATTCGGTGCGAATCTGCCGGCTGTCGCTCAGCTGCAGCACCCGCCGCGCCGTCTGCCGGGCAATCTGGCTGGAAAGGCGTCTCAAGAGAGCCTTGGTACGAGGAATAAAGGGTGCTGCCATGGAAAATTCCCGTAATCCCAGCCCGAGCAAAAAAATGAAATTCAGCGGATCGCTGGCCATTTCCCCGCACAGGCAGAGTCCTTTGCCCTGTTCTACGGCGACCCGGGTGACCTGGGCCAGAGCCTGCAACACCGCCGGGTGCAGCGGATCATAATAGCGACTGACCAGCGGATTGTTGCGATCGGCGGCCAGCAGGTACTGGATCAGGTCGTTGGTGCCGAGGGCAAAGAAATCCACCTCCCGGGCCAATTGCGCGGCCAGCTGCACGGCCGCCGGCACTTCCACCATGATGCCCAAGGGCAGTTCGGCGGCGCAGGCGATGCCTTCCTGTTCCAGTTGCCGCCGCGCCTCCCGCACCACCGTCTTGCAGGCCTGGACTTCCTCCGAACCCGAAATCATGGGGAACAGCAGTTTCACCGGGCCGTGCACGGCCGCCATGAGGATGGCCTCGATCTGGGTGCGGAAGATGTCCCGGTTGTCCAGGGAGACGCGTACCGAGCGCCAGCCCATGAACGGATTGTCTTCACGGGGGGGCGTAAAATAGGGCAAACCCTTGTCGCCGCCGATATCCAGAGTGCGAATGGTCACCGGTTGCCCCTGGAAGCCCTGCACCACCCGCGCATAGAGCTGGTACTGCTCTTCGCGGCTGGGAAAATCCGAGCGAATCATGTAGGGAAACTCCGTGCGATACAGGCCGACTCCGGCGGCGCCGTTGCGCAGGGCGACCGCTACGTCGCTGAGCAGGCCGATGTTGGCACGCAATTCCACCGATACCCCGTCGGCCGTCACCGCCGGCAGATCGCGAAACTCCTCCAAGCGGTGCAGTTCGCGGCCGGCATCCTCCTCCAGTCGCCGGTACTCCTCCAGCACCCGGGCCGGAGGGTTGATGTGCACCAGTCCGGAATTGCCGTCCAGCACCAGGTGATCGTCCGGGGCGATGTGCTGCAGGGCGCCCTTGACCGCGACCAGAGCCGGAATGCCCAAGGATTTGGCCATGATGGCCGCGTGGGAATTGCGTTCGCCGGCTTCCGTCAGCAGACCGCGAATCATCTGGTGGTCCAGCATTGCCATGTCCGAGGGCAGAATCTCGCGGGCCACCAGGATCCCGGACGCCTTTAGCTGCAACGGCAGAGGATCGTCCCCGGCCAGATTGGCCGCCAGCCGGCGGCCGATATCCTTGAGATCCGCCGCCCGTTCCCGCAGATAGGGGTCCTCCATCTTTTCGAAGGCCTCGATATATTGGCCGACCACCTTTTTGAGGGCGAAACGGGCGCTGTGGCGCTGGTCGATCTGGTCACGCAGGCGCTCCTGAAAGGTGCGGTCCTCGAGGATCATCAGATGGGTATGAAAAATGGCGGCATCCTCCTGGGACAGCCGCTCCGCCACCCGCTTTTCCAGGAACAGGGTCTGGATCAGGGTTTTTTCCAGGGCCGCTTCCAGCTTACGGTGCTCACCTGCCGGGTCCACCAGATGTTCGTCGAGAATGTCGGCCAAGCCGTCCTGGCTCATGAGCACCTGGGCCGGGCCGGAGACCAGACCCGGATAGGCGACGACGCCGCGCAGTACGGTCGTGGCGGCTTCACCGGTCGGTTCCGCCGTTTCGCTGCGGGCTTCGCCGGCCAGGCGCAGAGCTTCGGCATAGCGGCGTGCCTCGGCCTCCTTGCGGTGAATGGAATCCAGCAGCCGGGCATTGACGACGATGGAGGAGACCTGGAAGGCGATGGTCGACAGCAGGCTGATTTCCTCGCCGCTGAAGCGGCGCGGCTGCCGGGTCTGCACCACCAGCACGCCGATGGGTGCGGCGCGGTCCAGCAGCGGGATGCCGAGAAAGGAGTGAAAGCGTTCTTCGCCGGTTTCCCGGAAATAGCGGAAGCGGGGATGGTCCTGGGCTTCTTCGATGGCCACGGCGCGCCGCTCCTCGGCTGCCAGGCCGGTCAGACCCTCGCCGATTTTCATGGTTACCTGACCTACGGCCCGCCGCGACAGTCCCTTGCTGGCGCGCAACCGCAAGGTCTGTTGATCCTCCTCCAGCAGGTAGATGGAGCAAACCTCCGAACCCATGCGCCGGGCCACCATGGCGACAATGTTGTTCATGGTTTCAGTCAGATCGTGGGAGCGCAGGATCAGAGCGCTGATATCTTCCAGGGTGTGCAGATCAAGACGGGGAGTGGTTTTTCGGTTCATGAGCATTTCCCGGGCATGAAATGATAATGGCAACAAGGGCCTGACCGCCAAAGCGACGGACTCAGTCGTTCCCTTTACGGGGCGCGCCCCTCGGACTCTCCCGCCGCTGCAGGCCATGCCGTTCCAGCAGGCGGTAAAAGGTGCGTCGCGGCAGATTGGCGCTGCGGGCCGCGGCGCTGACGTTGCCGTTGTTTTCGTGCAGAAACCGTTCCAGAAGACTGTGCTCGATGCCCTGCAATTGTCGATCGCGGCTGGCACGAAAGTCCCGGTGGCGCTCCGCCGAGTCCGCTGCCGGACCGGCGGTTGGCAAGAGGGGCAGGTGCTCCGCCCGGATGGGGGCGCCGTCGGCCAACTGTGCCGCCCGCTCCAGAACGTTGGCCAGTTCGTAGAGGTTGCCCGGCCAGTCATGGCCCTGCAGAATCTTTAGCACCGCCGGTTCCATATCGGACACCTGGAGGTGCAACCGTTGCGCGGCTCGTCGCAGCAGGGTCCGGACCAGTTCCGGCAGGGAGTCCCCCCGGGCTCGCAGGGGCGGCAGGTTCAGGCTGCAGAGGCTGAAATGCACATACAGGTCGCGGTTGAACCAGCCCTCCTGCAGGCCCGCCTCCAGGTTGCGCGAGCTGGTGGCCATCAGCCGCACGTTCAGAGGCTGCTCGATTTTGCCGCCCGGCAGGGAAAAATGGCTGCGGTCCAGGACCTCGGCCAGAAAAGATTGGATTTCCGCCGGGGCATCGCCGATTTCCTCCAGCACCAGGGTGCTGCCGGAGGCCATCAGCAACAGCCCGCCGGGCGGTTCGGAACCTTCGATGCCAGGTGCGTCCGGTCCGCGCAGCATGCGCAGCAACTGCTCGGCAGTCCGGCCGCTGCAATTGACCATCGCCATGGGCAAAGCCGCCCGCGGGCTGCTGTCATGGATCAAGCGTGCCAAGGTCTTCTTGCCCGTGCCGGGCTCGCCCCGCAGCAGCAAGGGGCTCTCCGTCGCCGCCAGTTCCCGGCCAATCTGAAGCAGTTTTCGGGTTGGCGCGTCCCGGGCCACCAGGTCGCCCACCTGTTCCCGGCCGGAGAGGACCAGCCGGGCCAGCTGGTAGCGCTGCTCCATCTGCCGGCTCTGGGCGCTCAGCCGCTTGATGAACCAGGGCCGGCACATGTCCTCGCGGGCCAGCCCCCGGCAGACCGCCGCGGCATGCTCGCGGCAGGTCGGATAACCGCAGGCGCCGCAGTTCAGCTCATCCCCTATGGCATACTTGTCGGTGGCCTGCAGGATGCGGCGGATATGTTCGCCATCGGGCAGATCCCGCGCCGGATGGCGGTGGGTAAAGCGGCGCTGCAGGTCGGACCGGGGGAGTACATCATCGACGCCGATTTCCCCGGCAGGTTTGGCCGTGGCGGCATAGTGCCGGATCAAAGGCGCCCGGGCAAAAGCGCTCAGCCGGCTGCCGCCATCGCTGCCCGCCAGGCAGCCGCCCCGACACCAGCGCAAATCCACCAAACGCGGGTGGATACGGCCTGCCGCCAGGTCGCGCAGGATTTCCAGGACGTTGTCCGCGCCTTCGGCGCTCAGCACCTCGGGGTCACTGGCGGTCCCGAGTCCCAGTACGGACAGGGCCGCGGCCGGCAACGGGAAACGCCGTCCCAGGCCGCCGGCCGGCCCGGAAAAGTCTTCCTCCCCAAGGCGCTGCGGGGTATGGCCGGCATCGCTCAGCAGCAGATTGAGCTCGGCAAAGGTCAGGGCGGCATCGACGGAATCCGCAATCTGGTCGTCGGCCATTTCTCCTTTGGTGGCGAAACAGGAACTGATGAGGACGATGCGCGGGGTCTGATCCAATGGCTTGCGGATCAACCGGGCCGCCGCCACCAAGGGGGTAACCACGGGCAGCAGATGGCGCAGCAGTTGCGGAAAATGGCGTTCCACCAACGCCACGACCGCCGGGCAATGGCTGAGAATGCAGGGCGGTTGGCCCTGGGCGCTCAGCAGGCCCGGCACCACCCGGGCCAGCAGGTCGGCCCCGACGGCGCCCTCATGAACCCCCTGAAAGCCCAGTTGGCGGATGGCTGCCACCAGGCGACCAGGCTGCCAGTCGCCGTAGAAAGCCGGAAACGCCGGACCAAGCACGGCCACCGTCGGTTCGCGCCGGTCCAGCAGGCGACGCACGCGCTGCAAGGCGCCACCGGCGGTACGCGCCTGGGGACTGCAGGCCTGCAGGCAGCGGCCGCAGGCAATACAGCGTGCCGGGTCGGTGGCGGCACTGTCGGCCGACACCCGGATTGCCTTGACGGGGCAATGGCGCACGCAGGCGTGGCAGGCGCGGCAGCGGTGCGGATCGGTCTGGATCAAACCCATGGGAAGCAGCTTTCTGGCAGGTTGTAGCCGCTGATAGTCCACGCCCGGCAGGGAGTTGCCACGGCCGTTCAAATTCGGAAGCGGCCGACTTCCGAGCTGAAATGGCAGGCCGCCAGATGGCCGCCGCCCTGGTCGGCCAGGGGCGGTCGCTGTTCCCGGCAGAGGTCCCGGGCATAGGGGCAGCGCGGATGGAAGTGGCAACCCGGCGGCGGCGTGATGGGCGAGGGGGGCTCGCCGAGCAGACGGGGAGCCTGGCGCCGCAGCTTGGGGTCGGGTACCGGCACGGCGTTGAGCAGGGCTTCGCTGTAGGGATGGCGCGGCGCGCGGTAGAGGTCCGTGGCCGGCGCCAATTCCACCAACCTGCCCAGGTACATCACCGCCACCCGGTCGCTGATATGCTCGATGACCGAAAGGTCGTGGGCGATGAACAGGTAGCTGAGTTCGAACTGCTGTTGCACGTCCTGCAGCAGGTTGATGATCTGGGCCTGGATGGAGAGATCCAGTGCCGAGACCGGTTCGTCGGCGACGATCAGGTCGGGACTGACGGCCAGGGCGCGGGCGATGCCGATGCGCTGGCGCTGACCGCCGGAAAATTCATGGGGGTAGCGATCCAGATGCTCCGGCCCCAGGCCCACGGTTCGCAGCAGTCGCAGCACCTCCCGCTGCAGTTCGGCGCCCTTGGCCAGGCCGTGAATCCGCAGCGGTTCGCCGATGATGGCGGCCACCGACTGGCGCGGGTTGAGGGACGAATAGGGGTCCTGGAAGATCATCTGCATGCGACGGCGCTCTTCGCGCAACGACCGGGCCGAGAATTGCAGCAGGTCGCGCCCGGCGAACAGCACCTGGCCGGAATCCGGTTCGACCAGTCGCAGGATGGCTTTGCCCGTGGTCGATTTACCACAGCCCGATTCCCCTACCAGGCCCAGGGTTTCGCCGCGCCGCAAGGTGAAGGATACCCCGTCCACCGCCGTCAGGCGCAGCCTTTTGCCGGCCAGGGGTGTGCCACCGACGTTGAAGCTTTTGTGCAGGTCACGAACCTCGAGCAAGGTCTCCATTCACAGGCTCCAGCAGCGGACCAGGTGGCCCGGTTCGACCTCCTGCAGCGGCGGCAGTTTGCCCTCCTGCAGGCCGAAGGGCGGCGGGCAGAGATCCAGAAAAGTGGCGGCGTCATGGCTCTCGACGCGCATGGGCGTCTCCAGGCGCCGGCGTTTTTCCCCCAGACGCGGCAGGCAGGCCAGCAGGCTGCGGGTGTAGGGATGGCGGGCCTGTTCGAACAGGGTGAGGGTGGGCGCGTATTCCATGATCAGGCCGCTGTGCATGATGGCCACCTGGTCGGCGCTTTGGGCGACCACCCCCAGATCGTGGGTGATGAGCAGGGTGGTCATGCGGTACTGTTCCTTGAGTTCATTGAGCAGGGCCATGATCTGGGCCTGGATGGTGACGTCCAGAGCCGTGGTCGGTTCGTCGGCGATGAGCAGGCGCGGATTGCAGGCCAGAGCCATGGCGATGACCACCCGTTGCCGCATGCCGCCGGAGAGTTGATGGGGATACTCGTCGCGCCGCCGGCGCGGTTCGGGAATGCCGACCTTGCTCAGCAGTTCTTCGGCGCGCTCCAGGGCTTCGCGGCGTTTCAGGCCGCGATGCACCCGCAGCACCTCGGCGATCTGTTCTCCGATCCGCAGCACCGGGTTGAGGGAGGTCATGGGCTCCTGGAATACCATGGCGATGTGATCGCCCCGCACCCGCTGCATCTCGTGGGGCGGTAGCAGTCGCAGGTCCTCACCGCCGAACAGGATCTGGCCTTCCACCACCCGGCCCGGCGGGGGCACCAGGCGCAGCAGAGACAGGGCGGTGACCGATTTGCCGCAGCCCGACTCTCCGACCAGGGCCAGGGTCTGCCCCTCTTCAATGGCGAAATCCACCCCGCGCACTGCCTTGACCAGGCCGCCGCCGGTAAAAAAATAGGTGCGCAGATTGCGGACGTCGAGCAGTGGCGCCATGGAAACTCCCCGGAAAGGTGTCGGAGCTCAATCTACCCGGAAGCGGGCGAGCGGTCAAGTGATCCCGCCGTGGAACACTTTCCACGGATGGCGAATAGTTACACCCAACCTTCCCCTGTCCGGCCCGGCGTGGTACAATCGGCCCCTTCAATCCACCACAGCAAGGAGTTCCCATCCCATGTCCCTTGATGATATCCAGTTGTCCCGGGTTCTCGCCTTTCTGATCGAGGAAACCGGACTGCAGCCTTTTCAGGTGCAGCAGACCGTGGCTCTGTTGCGCGAGGGGGCCACGGTGCCCTTCATCGCCCGCTACCGCAAGGAACGCACCGGCGAACTCGATGAGGTCCAAATCCGCACCCTGGCGGACCGTTGTGCCTATTTCAGCGAGTTGGAAGAGCGCAAGGCGACGGTGTCGGCCACCATCGACGGCCAGGGCAAGCTGACCCCGGAGTTGCGCGCGCGCATCGAGGCGGTGCGGCAGAAGAACGAACTGGAAGATCTCTATCTGCCATTCAAGCCGCGTCGCCGGACCCGCGCCACCATCGCCCGGGAGCGGGGGCTGGAACCCCTGGCCGATCTGGTGGCCGCCCAGTCCCTGACCGCGGGTCGGCCGGAAGAGGCCGCGGCGCCCTTTGTCCATCCCGAAGGGGAGGTGCCGGATGCCGCGGCGGCCCTGCAGGGGGCGGCGGACATTTTGGCCGAGCGGCTCAGCGAGCAGGCCGAGGTGCGGGCCTGGGTGCGCCGCATCACTTGGGAGCAGGGGGTGTTCTGTTCCAAGGTCGCCCCTGAGCAGGTCGGCCGGGTCAGCAAGTACGAGATGTACTACGAACATCGCGAACCCTTGCGCGAGGTGCCTTCCCACCGCATGCTGGCCATGCGCCGCGGTGAGAAGGAGGAGGTGCTGCGCCTCGCCATCGAAGCTCCCGAAGAGGCTATTGTCCAACACCTGCGTACTTTTCTGGTGCAGCGGCCGAGTATTTTTCAGAACCTGCTGGCCGCCGTGGCCGAGGATGCCTATCGGCGGCTCATCGCCCCCTCCATTGAGGTGGAACTGCGCCTGCAGGCCAAACAGCAGGCCGACGAGGCGGCCATCGCCGTGTTCGCCGCCAACCTGCGCAATCTGTTGTTGCTGCCGCCGGCCGGCGGCCGAAGGGTACTGGGGGTCGATCCGGGGCTGCGCACCGGATCCAAGCTGGCGGCGGTGGACGGCACCGGCCGCTTTCTGGCCGAAGCCACCATCTATCCCCATGCCGGCAAGGGCCGGGTGGACCCGGCCCGGCAGACCCTGTTGAGCCTGCTGCGCGACCACGAGATGGAGATGATCGCCATCGGTAACGGCACCGCCGGCCGCGAAATGGATCTCTTCGTCCGGGAGACCCTGCGCGAGGCAGGCATGGATCTGCCGGTGGTGATGGTCAACGAGGCCGGTGCCAGCGTCTATTCGGCCTCCGATATCGCCCGCGAGGAATTCCCGGATCTGGACGTCACCGTGCGCGGCGCCATTTCCATCGCCCGGCGTCTGCAGGACCCCCTGGCGGAACTGGTCAAGATCGATCCGAAGAGCATCGGTGTCGGCCAGTACCAGCACGACGTCAGTCAAACGGCCCTGAAAAAGGCCTTGGACGAAACGGTGGAAAGCTGCGTCAATTATGTCGGGGTGGATCTCAATACCGCCTCCTGGGCGCTGCTGTCCTATGTCTCCGGCATCGGCGAGTCCCTGGCGCGGGCCATGGTGCGCCGGCGGGAGGAGCAGGGCGCCTTTGCCTCCCGCAGGGAACTGCTGCAGGTGCCGCGTTTCGGGCCCAAGGCCTTCGAGCAGGCGGCCGGCTTCCTGCGCATCCGCAACGGCACGGAACCCCTGGACAACACCGCCGTCCATCCGGAGAACTACGCCGCGGTGGCGGCCATGGCCGCCGATCTCGGTCGCTCCGTCGCCGCCCTGGCCTCGGATCCCGCGGCCGTGGCGGGTATCGATCCGGCCCGCTACGTGACCGCCACCGTCGGCCTGCCGACCCTGCGGGATATCCTTGAAGAACTGAAAAAGCCGGGCCGCGATCCGCGGCGCCGTTTCGAAACCGTTGCATTCCGTGAGGATATCCGGGAAATCACCGACCTGCAGGCCGGCATGATTCTGCCCGGCACGGTGACCAACGTCGCCGCCTTCGGCGCCTTCGTCGATATCGGCGTGCATCAGGACGGCCTGGTGCATGTCAGCCACCTGGCGCACCGCTTCGTCAAGGATCCGGCCGAGGTGGTGCGGGTCGGCGATGTGGTACAGGTCAAGGTGCTGAGTGTCGATGCCGTGCGGCGGCGCATCGGCCTGTCCATCAAGGAGACGTTGCCCCAACCGGTCGCGGGTTCGGCCGGCGGCAAGCAGCGTGCCCCGCAAGGTGGCCGTAACGCCGCCGATACCGCCGGCTGGGAGCAGGCCGGGTTCCGGGTGCGGCGCAAGTAGCCGATATTTATTCAGGGGTCTCTATTCAGCAGCCGCAGAAAAGGGACTCGGGGCGCCCACGCCGAGGGACGCATGAACCCATCCCTGGGGCTTGGCCGGCGCCATCCGGGCGCCAGACACCCTCGGCATGGACACCCCGAGACCCTGTGCTGAACATTTACCTTTCAGGGAGTTTTGCCATGCCACGCTGGGTCGATCTGCACCTGCACAGCACCTGTTCCGATGGCCGTTTTCCACCGGCGGAAGTCATCCGTCAAGCCGCCGTCGCCGGCCTTTCCGCCGTGGCCCTGACCGATCACGACAATGTCGACGGCATCGACCAGGCCCTGGCCGCCGGCGCCGTCCTGGGGGTGGAGGTGCTGCCGGCGGTGGAATTGTCCGTGCAGTGGGAAACCTGGGAGGATATTCACATCCTCGGCTACGGCATCGATCATCACCAGCCGGCCCTGACCGCTGCTCTGGCCGAGTTTCGGGCCTTCCGCGGCGGACGTAACGAGCGCATCGTCGCCAATATCAATGCCCGCCTGCAGGAGGAAGGGCGGGCGCCCATCGACTTCGCCGAAGTCCGGGCGCGGGCCGCCGGCACCCCCGGACGCCCCCATATCGCCCAGGTGCTCATGGAGCGGGGTTACGTCGCCGGCCAGGAACAGGCCTTCCATCAGTATCTGATCCCCTGCAACGAGCCCAAGCGGTTTTTCCCCCTGCAGGATGCCATCGACCTGCTGCACGGCGCCGGCGGCGTGGCGGTGCTGGCCCATCCCTCCTACATCAGCGATCAGCGCGCCGAGCTGCTGCAGCTGTTCGATGCCTTTGCCGTCCTGGGGCTGGACGGCATCGAGGCCTACAACAACCGCGCCACCAATGACGACATCGACTGGCTCATCAGCCAGGCCCGCCGTCGGCGACTCATCGTCACCGGCGGTTCCGACTATCACGGCATCCCCGGCACCGAAATCGTCATCGGCGGCGGGCGCGGCAACCTGCGCATTCCCTACAGCTGTGTCGAGGAGATCCGATCCGCCCTGAAGCAAGGCTGCCGTCCTAACTGATAAACAGCTGAATCTTTTTTTCATCATCCCCTTCTGATTGGAATAAAAATCCATTCCAGTCACTGTCTCGTAAAAAATAGCCAAATATTATAAAAAAGACTTGAATTATTTTTCTCGCAGAAGTAAAACAATAACCAAATAAATAGCCAAACATTTGGCTTGCCGAGGGGTGGCGACTCGTCACGCCTCAGGAATGCATTGACCCACACCCGGAAGATTTGCTGAGCATCTCCGAGCCCGATTGCCTAACAGGGTGTTCCTTATGGCAATCGGGCCGACAGGGTGGCACTGGAAACGGTGCGGCCTCCCAGGGGGAAAGGAGAAATTGGCTAACGCACTCACGAAGGGAGACTGAGCAATGTTGGGAGGTTACTGGCAAAAAATCGCGGTTGTGGATCTGACATCCGGCAAGGTAGACATGCTGCGGCCCAGTGAAGAAGACCTGCAAAAGTACATCGGCGGCAGCGGCCTGGGCGCCAAGTTGCTGTACGAGAATGTGCCGGCCGGCGTTGATCCGCTTGGTCCGGAGAACGTTTTGTTGCTCATGACCGGGCCTTACGTTGGCACAAAAGTTTTTAATTCCGGTCGCTTCGAGGTTGTGACCAAGAGCCCGCTGACCGGCATTTACCTGGAATCGGATTGTGGCGGCAAATGGGGCCCGGCCCTCAAGGCTTGCGGCCTGGACGGCATCATGGTCAAGGGCAAGGCTGAGAAACCGGTTTACATTCTTATCGAGGACGATGAGATCCGTATCAAGTCGGCCGCCAGCCTTTGGGGCAAGGGCTCTTTTGATACGGATCATCTGGTACGTGAGGAATTGGGTCGTGGATCGGAATGCGTTTGTATCGGCCAGGCCGGGGAACGTCTCAATAAAATGGCCGGCATCATGACGGCCGGTCGCGAAGGGCGTACCGCCGGGCGGGGCGGTTCGGGGGCGGTCATGGGCTCCAAAAACCTGAAGGCCATCGGCGTCAAGGGCAGCAAAAAGGTGCCCATTGCCGACCAGCAGGCTTTTGATGCCCTTTGGCAGGAAATCAAGCCTCAGATGATGGAAGTCCACGATGGCCCCCTAGGTACCTATGGTACCTCTTGTGCCGTGCAGATATTCAACGACGTGGGTGACCTGCCGATTAAAAACTGGCTATGGGGCACTTGGGACAAGGCTTCCAAGGTTTCCGGACAGCATATGGCGGAAACCATCCTCAAGAAGCGCTACCACTGCGGCGGCTGCCTCATCGGTTGCGGCAGGACTGTGGAGATCCCTGCGGGGAAATACAAGATGGATATCGGCGGCGGACCGGAATATGAAACCCTGGGCATGATCGGTTCCGGTTGCCTTGTCGATGACGTCGAGGCCATCGCCAAGGCCGGCGAATATTGCAACGACTACGGCATGGACACCATTTCCGTCGGCTCTGCATTGGGGTTCCTCATGGAAGCCTGGGAACATGGCATGATCGATGCGAAAGATACCGGCGGCCTGCAAATGACCTGGGGCAACGGTGAAGCCATGGTGGAGATGGTGCGCAAAATCGGCGAGCGCGAAGATATCGGCGACACCATGGCGGAAGGAATTCTGGCCGCTGTGGATCGGGTCGGCCCCCTGAGCGCGGAATTCGCCATTCACACCAAGGGGATGGATTTCCCGGCACACGATCCTCGCGGCCGCGGCGGTCTGGCGGTGGCTTATGCCACCTCGAACCGAGGAGCCTGTCATATGCAGGCCTACAACCAGGACTTTGAGGGTGAAGGTTGCCTGCATATTTCCGACCTTGGCTACGACGCGCCACTGCCGCCTTACACCAACGAGGGCAAGGGCAAGTTCGTTGCCGACCAGCAAAACTTCATGAGCATGTGCGATTCCCTCAAGTTGTGCAAGTTCGTGGTGTTCGGCGGCATGACCGTAGGTCCCATGACCCGCTTCCTGAACGCGGTCACCGGCTGGAATTTCACCAATGAGCAGTGGCTGGAATGCGGTGAGCGGATTTTTAACATCAAACGGCTGTTCAACAACCGGGAAGGCATCACCCGCAAGGACGACACCCTTCCGGCCCGCATTCTGACCAGCCCGCGTCAGGGAGGGGCTGGCGACTATGTCCCTGATCTCGGCTATCAGTTGCGGGATTACTACCGTGCCCGGGGTTGGGACGAGTGGGGGATCCCCACCCCGGAGACCTTGCAGCGCTTAGGTCTGGATGGCTACGACTATCGCCAGGGGTCTCGTACCACGGAGAACCAGCGTTGATTCCGGCGACTCTCTAATTCCGGTTGCTTCCGTCCCCATCTGCGCGTTGCGGATGGGGACAACCCCGTCCAGAGGCCGGCTTGCGTTGCCCCGGGGATTATCGGGTCGGTTACCGAAATGACGCCTTGGAATGACAAGCAAGAAGCAAAGTATTCAAGGAGACCGATCATGTCGGTGGTTATTGTTGATACTGAAGGCATTCCGGAAAAAGCCAGTAAAACAGTGGCGCAGTTGCTCGAAGAGCAGGGTCTGGAAGCGGCCTTTGTCATGGTCCGAGTGAACGGCGAGGTGGTTCGCAGAGAGGAATATTCTACCTGCAAGGTATGCCGGGGGGCGCTGGTCAAGGCCTATCCCTTTGTGGGCGGCGGCTGAACAGGAGTCTGATGGCCGGCGTTCACGGTGCAAGGAGTTTTGAACGTGCAGCAAGAGGAATTTTTCGCACGCCACGATCCAGAGTTGTTGCCCCGATTGCGGCAGGCCCGCATCGGCATTGCCGGCGCCGGCGGCTTGGGCTCCAATGTCGCCTGTTGTCTGGCGCGGGCCGGCGTAGGGCAGCTGATATTCGCCGATTTCGATGTCGTTGAGCCTTCCAACCTCAACCGGCAGCAATACTTTTTAGATCAAATCGGACAAGCCAAGGTCGACGCACTTCAGGAAAATTTGCGGCGCATCAATCCTTTCAGCATTTATGAAGCGCACCGCGTGCGCCTTGATGCGGAAAATATCCCGCAGCTGTTCGAGGAGGTCGACATCATGGTGGAGGCCTTCGACAGCGCCGCCATGAAGGCGGTGCTGGTCGATGCCTGGGTAGCACGCTGGCCGCAACGCCCGATCATTGTCGGCAGCGGCATGGGCGGATTCGGGGGCAACAACGACATTCGTTGCCATAGGTTGTTCGGGCAGGTTTATCTGTGCGGTGATGGTCGCACTGACTGTGACGACCGACTGCCAATGGCGCCCCGGGTAACAATTGTGGCGGCCATGCAGGCCAACCTGGTGCTTGAGTTGCTGGCCGGGAAATCTTCCATAAGTTGAGTAGCGCATCTTTCACCGCCACGGTGGAGGGTCTGTGAGATTGCCGCCCTGCGGCCCTGGGCAAAATCCTTCTTCCGGGTGGAGGGTTTTGCCCGTTTTTTCGCTTGCCGATGGGATACGTGAATGGGCGAAGAAGGCCAAAAATAAATAGCCAAATATTACAAATATTATCTTGACACGTGGAGCCTCCCATTTTATGCTGTAATCGACAACGGGGTGATACGCGACACCCTGCCTGCTACCCCCATCACGGTACCTCCTAGGCTGTGATGGGGGTTTTTTTAGGGACCACACAGCGATTTTTTTTGGGAATCCAAACAACTTAAAATTCAATTATTTGTACCTCATAGCCGGGCTTAACACGGCCATGCATGAATCATCCCTGGTTGTGTTGCCGCAGCTATCTTGCATAGCGCGGGAAGCAAACAACCAATACCTGGTGAAAGGAGATTGAAAATGGCGAACACACTGTATCATTTTATCAACGGGCTCCGAGTTGAAGGGCGTAGTGAGCGCTTTGGGGAGGTTGTTGATCCGGCAACCGGACAGAGCATCGCTCGGGTTCCTCTTGCTTCGGCGAAGGAAACCGCCAGTGCGGTCGAGGCCGCCGCCGCGGCCTTCCCTTCCTGGCGGGATACGCCGCCCATGCGGCGGGCCCGGGTGCTTTTTCGATTTATTGAACTGCTGAATGAAAATATGAACGAGTTGGCCCAATTGATTACGGCCGAGCATGGAAAGGTTTTGAATGACGCAATCGGTGATGTCACGCGCGGCATGGAAATCGTCGAATTTGCCTGTGGCGCACCCCATTTGCTCAAAGGACATTTTTCGGAAAATGTGGGAACCGATGTCGATAGCCATTCCATCAGACAACCGCTAGGCGTGTGCGTGGGCATCACTCCATTTAACTTTCCCGCCATGGTGCCCATGTGGATGTTCCCCTTGGCGATAGTTTGCGGCAATACTTTTATCCTAAAACCGTCCGAAAAAGTACCATCCACGGCCTTGCGCTTGGCGGAACTGATGCACCAGGCCGGTTTACCGGCGGGGGTTCTGAATGTTGTGAATGGCGATCAGGAAGCGGTGTGTACGCTTCTTGAGAACCCGGGAGTGGCGGCGGTCAGTTTTGTCGGCTCCACTCCGGTCGCGGAGCGAATCTACCGTACAGCGACCAGCAAAAACAAGCGGGCGCAAGCCCTAGGTGGAGCCAAAAACCACATGGTGATCATGCCGGACGCGGATCTCGACGGTGCCGTTAATGCGCTCATGGGGGCGGCCTACGGGGCTGCGGGAGAACGCTGCATGGCGATTTCCGTAGCCGTTGCCGTGGGCGATAAAACCGCGGATGCATTGATCGAGCGTTTGATGCCCAGAGTCAGAGCTATCAAGGTCGGCCCTGGTACCGATTCCGAGGTGGAAATGGGGCCGTTGATCACTGGCGAACATCTGGCCAGGGTCAAGGATTATGTTGCTTGTGGCGTGGAAGAGGGAGCGAAATTGTTGGTGGACGGTCGTGATGTGAAACCTGCGGAGTCGGCAGGAGGGTTTTTCTTGGGAGGTTCCCTGTTCGATCGCGTTGCGCCGACCATGCGGATCTATCGGGAAGAAATTTTCGGGCCGGTACTTTGCGTGGTGCGGGCCCCCAATTTCGCTTCCGCCCTGGAGTTGATCAATGCCCATGAGTTTGGCAATGGATCGTCGATTTTTACCCGGGACGGCGACACGGCCCGTGCCTTCAGCTCTCAGGTGCAGGCCGGCATGGTCGGCATCAACGTGCCGATTCCCGTGCCCATGTCCTACCATAGCTTTGGCGGGTGGAAACGCTCATTGTTCGGGGATGTGCACATGCATGGGCCGGAGGGAATCAGGTTCTATACCAAACTGAAAACCATAACTTCCCGCTGGCCAACCGGCCTTCGAAATGGGGCCGACTTCCATATGCCGACTCTCTAGAACCGAGTGGTAAGCCAGGCTGGGAGATGCAAAGCCGGGCGAGTTGAAACAACAGGCTTTTCGTCCTCGATTTTGAAGGGCGCTGAGAAATCCTTGTTAATTGTTGGTCTAAAAACAGGCCCCCCAGTTATTGGGGGGCCTGTTTGGGGTGGAAAGTTTGGCAGTGTTACCAGGTGAAAAAGGTGCCCAGCGCGATCATGTGGGTGTTCTGTCCCCGCCCGTCAAACCACTGATTGTCGGTGTAAATGTACTCGGCAATCAGTTTCAGATGCGGATTGATGTCGTGGTAAATCCCTAATCCGGCCATTTTCTGTTCCTCGATCTGCACCTCCGTTCCGGCTAGACGATCCTGACGGTCGGCGCGGGTTTCATCCATGATGTTGGCCCCATAACTGACGCCGAACTTGGTGTGGCCCCAGGCATTGTCGAATCCGTACATAAGCTGAGCGATAAAGCCTCGTCCATCGCGCTCCTTGCCGGCGGAATCGAGGGAATCCTGGTCCAGCATCAACAGAGAGCCGACCCCCTGGTTTTCGAAACCGGACAGGACCAGTTCAAAGCCCTTATGCAGGACCTGGACACCGCCGGCGACCCCGTAGGCTTCCACGTCGCCGGAAAAACCGCTGTCGCGCTTGAATTTGGCGGTTTGATACATGCCTGACAGCCAGGTTCTGTAGCTGCCCCCACTGTAGGTTCCGGCGTAGCTCAACTCCGTTTCCAAACGCGGGCTCTTGGTTTCTTCCGCTTCGGCGTTTGGTCCGACGATGACGCTGGGATCGTACAGCCCCAGTGCCAGCTTGAAGCCGTTTATTTCGGGGGTGGTATAGCGAACCTGGGCGTTGAACTGCGGATAAACATAGCCGTAGCCGATGCGGCCGAGGGGGGTGCCGCCACCGTCGATGGCGCCGTTGGTGCCATAGCCCCAGATCAGCATATCGGTGGTGAGGTTAGTCCCCTGATAAAGACTCAGGGTCTTGCCCACCAGAATCTGTCCGAAATTGCCGTCAACGGTGAAGAAGACTTCCCGCAGGTCGATCTGATCGTTGAAAGAGTTTTTCGATTTGCCGATTTCCTTTGAATCGAAGGTCGGACAAAAGCTGATTCTGGCAGCCATGTCCAAACCACCCATGGTAGGAGCCTTGATGTTGAAGGCCAGCCAGTTGGGGACAAAGCCGACCCGCTGGCGATAGCCTTCCTGGCCATCGGGCAAAGTCCCGCCCCGGCGTATCCCGTCGCCAAAGATCGGTCTCTCATCCGCCGTCTCGTAAGCCATAAACATGTTGACATTGCCATCGGTGCTGAAAGTCCAGCCGTCCTCGCCCCCGACAACAAATGCGGCCAAGCCGGATGTTGTCCAGCCCGTGATCATAATTATGCTCACCAGTAGACACATAAGTATTGAATTTTTCATAGTATCTCTCCCCTTTGCCTCCAATGGAATGGTTTTTTTGTCAGTGTTCTGACCTAGCCTGACATGCTGACCCAGGTGCTGTGCTGGACTGGTCACGGAAGCGGTGCGCCTTCGTCCGCTATTTCACCTCCTCTCCAAGGCGATGCTGAAAAAAAGAAACCGTGTTTGTTTGGAGCACTATACGAAATGGCAGGTTGTTGTCAATAATAATTTATATATTTGACCATTTAAAATATTTGGCCAAAACGGCGATCCTTCTACAAGTCCCAGTAATTGTATGGGTTTTATTTTTTGAATGTTTCTTCCGGTTTGGTTGCTTGCCATGACTTTTTGCCAGTGGTAACAAGAAAAATATAAAAATTCAGTTAAATCAATATGTTATAAAAATAACCAAATATTTGAAAAAATAATGTTGAAATATATGGCTACTTGTTGTAGAAGTGAAGGCAGGTTGGCTAGAACGGTGTTTATCGCTGTTCATGCCAATCCTTTGGAACCGACCTCATTTCGTCTCTAGGGAAAAATTTTAATGAACTTAAATAGCCATATATTTAATTAATTATTATATTGTAAGCGGAAAAGTTTTGAATTTTTAAGCCTTGAGGGAGGAGCAGTATTTGCCGAGGAAAGGAGGACTTAACCGGGTAAGACAAGGGTGGTAAATGGCGTCAACGCCACCGGGTCTGGTTTGGGACCAGAAGCCCGGATTAAATCACAACCTGTGTATGAGGAGGAAACAATGGCTGACTTTTTGTGTCCCGCAGTAAATTTCATCGGTAAGGGTACGGTCGCTGAAACAGGTCCCCGTGCTGCCATGTTCGGCACTAAAGCCTTGATTGTCTGTGACGGATTCCTGGCCAAACTCGAGGGTGGGCCGGTGGCCAAGGTCAAGGATTCCCTGCAGCAGGCAGGGGTCAAGTTTGCGGTGTATGACGGTGTCGAGCCGAACCCCAAAGACACGAATGTTGCGGACGGCCTTAAGGTCTATCAGAAGGAAGGCTGCGATCTCATCGTCACTGTCGGCGGCGGGAGTTCCCACGACTGCGGTAAGGGCATCGGCATCGCGGCGACCCATGATGGCGATCTGTATGAAGATTACGCAGGCATCGAAATGCTGACCAACGAACTGCCGCCAATCATCGCCGTCAACACCACCGCCGGCACGGCCAGTGAAGTGACCCGCCATTGCGTCATCACCAACACCAAGAAAAAAGTCAAGTTTGTTATCGTCAGCTGGCGGAACCTGCCCAAAGTATCCATTAACGACCCGGAGCTGATGGTTGCCAAACCGGCTGGCCTGACCGCAGCCACGGGCATGGATGCCCTGACTCACGCCGTGGAGTGCTACGTAACCAAGGCGCCCAACCATGTCACCGACGCCGTGGCGATTCATGCCATCAAACTGATCGGCAAGTACCTCCGTCGTGCTGTTGCCAATGGCGAAGATATTGAGGCCCGCGAGGGCATGGCTTACGGTTCGTTGCTGGCCGGTATGGCTTTTAACAATGCCGGACTTGGCTATGTGCATGCCATGGCCCACCAGTTGGGCGGCCTGCTGGATATGCCTCACGGTATCGCCAACGCCGTTCTGCTGCCGCACATCGAGCGTTTCAACCTGATGGTCAACCCCGAGAAGTTCGCCGATATTGCGGTTGCCTTGGGCGAAAATATTGAAGGGCTCGGCAAAATGGAAGCTGCCGAAAAAGCTATCGACGCCATCGTACGCCTTTCCAAAGATGTTGGTATTCCTCAGCACCTGGCCGACTTGGGCGTAAAGGAATCGGATATCGAACCCATGGCGAAACTGGCCATGCAGGACGGCAACGCCGGCACCAACCCGCGTATTGGCAAGGTCGAAGATATTATTCAGTTGTTCAAGAGCGCCATGTAATCTGACGCAAGATATGGCATCCCTGCTTTCGTAGGGGTGCCATATCTTTTTCTGGGGAGAGGCAGTTTTCGATTGGCATCAATGAAAAATTTATCAACGGAGTGAAATTATGGATGCCTGGAGTTTCAACGCTATGTTGCTGGCCTTTGGCGGCGGCATGTTCGGCGCATCGCTCGGCGCCCTTTGGGCTTTTTGTTTGTGCGGGCTGCTGACCATGCTGGGCTGTCTGGTGGTGCTGGGCGGCGGGTCCGATTTCCTCCTGCTGCAGGTAGGCCTGGGTCCCATTTTCGGGCCCCACACGGGAGGTTTCGTGGCAGCCGTGGTGGCTTCGACCTATGCGGCAGGATTCAGGAAAAATCATCCATCCGGCGCCGCCAAGGACATTCTTTCGCCACTGGTGGATTCTTCCTGGGACGTGCTGGTGGTGGGCGGCCTGTCGGCGGTGTTCGGATTGGTGCTGGTCCCGGTTTTAGCCAAAATTCCGATTGTCCGCGAATTTGATCTGTTGGCCCTGTCCATCCTTATCAACATCTGGCTGGCGCGTTACCTGTTTCAGAAGGAAATGCCCTGGGGCAACATGGAGTCCATTCGCAAGTATGGCTGGTTGAAAACCGACAATTATGCCATTTCCTGGGTCAGTTGGATGTCGCCACCTTCGCGCCTGGTCACTATCGGAGCCGGCATGGGGGTGCTGTCCGGCGGCGTGGCCATGGGGTTCCGCGAACATCTGCTGCCGCTGGCTGAACAAGGTTTGGTGAGTGAGGCAGCGGCGTTTGTCGCTCCCCTGATTTTCTGCTGGGGTTTTTCCGCAGTGATGCTGACCATGCTCAATTTCGGCCAGGCCTCCATTCAGAAGTCGCCGGTGACCCACTGTATGGCCATCATGGGAGCCTGGGGCTATCTTCAGACCGGTTCTTTGGTCATGGCTATGATCTTTGGAATTGCGGCGGCTTTTATTGAAGAACTGACGGCACGCATGTTCTACAATCACGGCAGCAATCATCTCGATCCGCCTGCCGCCGGTATCGCCTTCGCTACCTTGATCATGAATCTGCTGTTCAAGCCGGAGTTTTTAAACCTGGGTCAGTTTTTTCAGTAATTCAGTTTGCCGTCGAGGAGGAGTGCCATGGCGATGGATGGAAAAGGCAAAATACTGCGGATTTTCCTTAATGAAAACAGTAGGTACGAAGACCGGCCTTTGTATGAGACACTGGTTCAGAAAGCTTTTCAGCACGGCCTGGCCGGGTCGATGGTGTTTCGGGGGATTCAGGGCTTTGGCTTTTGCTGTAAATCCTGCAGGACCCATGGCCTGGGGATGACCATATCCAAATGTCAACCCATGGCCGTTGAATTTATTGACCGTGAAGAAAAACTCCGAGAAATCATTCCGGTTTTCAAGGAAATGCTCCCAACCGGGGCCATGATTATGCAGGATGCGGAGATTATCTTCAACAGGGGCGAGTAATTGTCCTTGAATATTCAAAATATCCGATAAAGCCGATCCATTGCGGCATCATGCCGAAGATGGTTCGGCTTTTTTTGATCTAGAGCAGAGGGCTCCTGTGGCATTTAGTGAAAAAATTGAATAATTTCGAACTTTTGAACATTTAGATTCGAAAATACTCGCTAACGAGAGTTGTTCCCGAATAAAATAGCCATATATTTGGAAAAAAATCTTGACGGCACCCGATTTCTGCAGTATAAGAATATCAAAAGGCCATATATTTGATTATAGAAAAGGTTCTTTTCAACGCGGCGCCCGACGGTTGACGCCCTAGCGAGCAAAGGAGGCCAAAGTGCAAAGCTCACGTCCATTTAGAGTCCCCCCCACGATCCATTTCGGTGAGGGGGCGGCTGATCACACGGGCAGGGAAGCGAAACGGTTGGGAGCGCACCGTGCTTTGTTGATCACCGATCAGGTCCTGGCATCTACGGGGACCATCAACCCGGTTTTGGCTTCTCTTGCTGATGCTGGTGTGGCGACACAGGTCTTTGACGGTGTCAACAAGGAACCGACTCTGGAGCATGTCGAAGCTGGAATCAAAATGCTGCGCGACAGCCAATGCGATGTGTTGGTCGCCTGCGGCGGCGGCAGTCCCATCGATGTGGCTAAAGCCATCAGTATCATGGCCACCCATCCGGGGACCATCGCCGATTACATGGGGCTGGATCGTTTTGAGCGTCCCGGTGTGCCGGTGTTGGCGGTGCCGACTACGGCGGGCACGGGCAGCGAGGCCACCATGGTCAGCATTATCACCGATACCGACAATGATGTAAAAATGCTCATCGGCAGCCCTTTCCTCATTCCCCAGGCGGCGATTGTCGATCCCCTGCTGACCCTCAACATGCCCCGGGGCCTGACGGCGGCAACCGGGCTCGATGCCCTGACTCACGCCATTGAAGCCTATGTGTCTCGCAAGGCCCAACCCATGACCGATGTGCTGGCTCTGTCGGCGGTGCGGCTGATCGCCGAATACCTGCCGCGGGCTTGGGGACAGCCCCAGGATCGGGAGGCGAGGGGGTGGACCATGCTGGGTGCCTTGCAGGCCGGGATAGCTTTTTCCAATGCATCCGTAGCCCTGGTGCATGGCATGTCGCGGCCCATTGGCGCCAACTTTCATGTCCCCCACGGTGTTTCCAATGCCGCCTTGCTGGGCGTGGTCATGGAATATTCCCTGTCAGGCAATCCCGAGCGGTATGCAGATGTCGCCCGGGCCATGGGGATAGGCAACGGGAATCAGGATGCCATGGGCGTTGCCCGGGCCGGCGCGGAAAAGGTGAAACGGCTGATCCAGTTGTTGGAGATCCCCAGCCTGGGCAAATTGGGTGTGACGCGCGAGAAGCTTGATCCGATAGTGGAAAAAATGGCGGAGGATGCCCTGGCAAGCGGCAGTCCGGGCAACAATCCGCGCCAGGCAACCCGAAAAGATATCGTCGAACTGTATTATGCCGCCCTCTGATGATAGTCGCATGGGCAATTCTGAACATAAGGGCAAACACTCCAGGAAGTCACCACAGAAAGGAACTGAAAGATGATTGAAGTCAAGAGACTTAAATACTGCGTTAACAACCAATGGCTGGAATCGGACACAGACAAGTACATGGCTGTGATGAATCCCAGCACCGGCCAGCAGATTGCCGAAACACCTTGTTGTACCCGGGAAGAGGTCGAGGCCGCGGTTCAGGCCGCCAAGGCGGCTTTCCCCGACTGGTCGCAAAAGCCAGCGGCCATTCGCACCCAGGTCATCTTTACCTTCCGCGATCTGGTCAACCAGCATTTTGAGGAACTGTCCCTGATCCTGGCGACGGAGATGGGCAAGAATCTCAATGAGGCCCGTGGCGATGTGCACAAGGTGGTCGAGGCCTGCGAAGTGGCGGTCGGCGCCCCTCTGGAAATGCAGGGCCATTCCACCATGGAGGTGACCCGTGGGCACGATACGGTACTCTACCGCGAGTCCGTCGGCGTTTTTCTGGGCATCGCTCCCTACAACTTCCCGGCCATGATTCCCTTCGGCTGGTTCATCCCCCTGTGCATCACGGCCGGCAATACCATTGTTCTCAAGGCGGCCAGCCTGGTGCCGCAGACATCCATGCGGTTACTGGAACTGCTGATTGAAGCCGGACTTCCGGAAGGTGTCGTCAATCTGATCACTTGCAGCCGCAACGAATTGACCGATCTGCTGTCCCATCCGGATATCCGTGGTATTTCCTTTGTCGGGTCCACCTCGGTCGGTCTGAAGATTTACCAGACCGGTGCGGCTGCCGGCAAGCGGGTTCAGGCCTTGACGGAAGCCAAAAACCATGCCCTGGTACTGCGCGATGCCCCCCTGGAATGGTCGGCGCGGCGCATCATCAACTCGGCCTTCGGTTGCGCCGGACAGCGCTGCATGGCGCTGCCGGTGGTGGTGGTGGAAGAGTGCATTGCCGATCGTTTTGTCGCACTCCTCAAGCAGTTCGCCCAGGAACTTCGCATTGGCCCCGCCTACGAAGAAAGTACCGATCTGGGTCCCCTGGTCAGCGCCGGGCAGAAGCAGTTCGTTATCGACATGATCAACAAGGGCGTGGCAGAGGGCGCGCAACTGGTCCTTGATGGCCGGGAATGTGTGGTGCCGGGATATGAGGGGGGCTATTTTGTCGGTCCCACCATCTTCGATCATGTCGAACCGGACATGGTGGTCGGCGACCAGGAAATTTTCGGTCCGGTGGTATCCATAAAACGGGTCAAGGATTTCGAGGAAGGCCTGGCGATCATGAACGCCAACGAGTTCGCTAATGGTTCCTCCATTTTTACTCGTAGCGGATATTACTCTCGGGAGTTTGCCCGTCGCACCCACGGCGGCATGGTGGGTATCAATGTGGGCATTCCGGTGCCGCTGGCCTTCTACCCCTTCTCGGGACACAAGAACTCTTTCTTCGGTGATTTGCATTGCCTGGGTCGGGACGGGGTCAGATTCTATACCCAAGTCAAGACGGTAACCACCAAGTGGGTGTCGCCGGAAGAGAGCGGCGAGGACCGGGTTTCAACCTGGGAAGGCACCATCAACCGTGAATTGTAACAGCGTCGGCGGTCGGTCGCAGGATAGGGCCGGCCGCCGGCCTTACAGGAAATGAGAGGTCTTATGGGGACCATGCGGCTGCTGGATGCGGCGACCAAGGTAACAGTGGTGCTGGAAGGCCTGGCCGGGCGTCCGGTGGCGGAAATCTGCCGGGAATACGGGGTCTGCCGCGATGATTTCTATCTTTGGCGCAGGCATCTGTTGGCCAACATATGCAGTCTGTTCGAGTTCGATAGCCGGTCGATCTGCTCGCCGGAGACCCTCGAACATGGCCCGCAGTCCTCCGCCGACCACCATCTGCACTTTATTCACGAGGAACGGCAACATGTTTGAAATTATCGAGAATACCATTCTAGCACCCAACGTCCATCGGCTGGTGGTGCGGGCGCCGCGCATTGCCAGAGTACGTCAGCCCGGGCAGTTCGTCATTGTTCGGGCCGATGTTCATGGGGAACGCATTCCCTTGACCATCGGTGATGCCGATATGGCCGCTGGCACCATCACCCTGTTCGTGCAAGCGGTGGGGACCTCTACCCTGCAGATCGTTCATACACCGGTCGGCGGAGCCTTGCAGGATGTTGCCGGGCCGCTGGGCAGTGCGACGGAAATCGAACAATGGGGACGCGTGGCCTGCGTTGGCGGCGGACTGGGCACCGCTGTCCTTTATCCTCTGGCCAAGGCCCTGGCCGAGGCGGGCAACGAAGTCACCACCATCATCGGTGGCCGCAGCGCCCCGTATATTTTGCTGGAGGACGAACTGCAGGCTTTTTCAAGGAAAGTGATTGTCACCACCGAGGATGGCAGTCATGGCCGGCAGGGATTCGTCACTGCGGCGTTGCAGGAACTTATGGAAGATCCACGCCGTTGCCCGGCGGTGGTCTTTGCCGTCGGCCCGGTGCCGATGATGAGGGCGGTTTGTGAACTGACGCGGCCGGAACGCATCCGGACCATCGTCAGCCTCAACCCGATCATGATCGACGGGACCGGAATGTGCGGCGGCTGTCGCGTCAGGGTCGGCGAAGAAACCAAGTTCGCCTGCGTCGACGGTCCGGAGTTCGATGGCCACCTGGTCGACTTCAAGCTGCTGACGGATCGCTTGTCCATGTACCGCGAGGAAGAGTGCCGCATGCTTTCGCAGCTGCCTGAAGAATTGCGCAATCAAATCGTTACCGTACGAAGATAGGCCGGAGCATGAAAAATAATCTGCAAAGAGAGAATGGAAGATGGGGGCAGCGGGTTTTGATGCCAGAACAGGACCATCATCTGCGCTGCCGCAATTTCGATGAGGTCAACCTCGGATTGAGCGAGGAGGCGGCCATCGCCGAGGCCCGCCGCTGCCTGCAATGCAAAAGCGCGCCCTGCATCGCCGGTTGTCCGGTGGCGGTGGATATCCCGGCCTTTATCGCCGCTGTGGCGGGGACCCGGATGGCCGAGGCAGCCCGCATCCTGCTGGCCGACAACACCTTGCCGGCAATCTGCGGTCGGGTCTGCCCACAGGAGGAACAATGCGAAGGGCTTTGCGTGCTGGACCGCAAGGGGCAGGCCATCGCCGTCGGCTATCTGGAACGGTTTGTGGCGGATTGGGCGCTGCGGCATCCTGAGCAGTTGGCACCGACGGTTATACCAAAGGCCAGCGGCAAAAAAGTGGCCGTGGTCGGATCTGGTCCTGCCGGACTGACCGTCGCC
Source organism: Desulfuromonas sp. CSMB_57 (assembly GCF_020194955.2). GTDB lineage: Bacteria > Desulfobacterota > Desulfuromonadia > Desulfuromonadales > Syntrophotaleaceae > JAFCIY02. The sequence continues at coordinate 187,014 of NZ_JAFCIY020000022.1, forward strand.
GGTGAACTGGCCCGCATGGGACACGAAGTCATCATTTACGAGGCCCTGCACGATACCGGCGGCGTGTTGCGCTATGGCATTCCGGAATTCCGCCTGCCCAAGGAAATCGTAGATATCGAGGTGGCGCGCCTGGCTCAACTGGGCGTGTGCATCGAATGCAACGTGGTGGTGGGCAAGACCATCACCCTGCCAAAAATGCGAAACGAGCACGATGCCGTGTTCATCGCCAATGGCGCCGGCCTGCCGACCATGCTGAATATTCCCGGTGAGAACCTCAAGGGGGTCTTTTCCGCCAACGAATATCTGACCCGGGTCAATCTCATGGGTGCCTGGCGGCAGGACCACGCCACACCGATTCCACGCAGTCGCCAAGTGGTGGTCATCGGCGGCGGCAATACCGCCATGGATGCGGTGCGCACCGCGCGACGCCTGGGTGCCGCGCGGGCGGTCATTCTCTACCGGCGCAGCGAGGCGGAGATGCCGGCGCGCATCGAGGAGATCAAGCATGCCAAGGAGGAAGGGGTGGAGTTCGTCATGCTGACCGCTCCGCTCGAAATTCTCGGCGACAACCAAGGTTGGGTCAACGGACTGCGCTGTCAGGCCATGCGTTTGGGTGAGCCGGATACCTCAGGACGGCGACGACCGGTGCCCGTGGAGGGAAAGGTTTTTGAACTCGAAGCCCAGGTGGTGGTGAATGCCGTTGGTACCGGCGCCAATCCTCTGCTGACTGCGACCGCACCTGAACTGGGGCTGAATCGTTGGGGCAATATCGAAGTCGATACAACCGGCCAGACCAATCTTGCCGGGGTATTCGCCGGTGGGGATATTGTCCGTGGCGGCGCGACGGTAATATTGGCCATGGGGGATGGGAAGCGAGCGGCAGGGGCCATCGACACCTACCTGCAAAGATGTAAGGGTAGACCGCTGATGTGAAAGTTTTGCTGATTTTGAGAGAACATGAAAAAGGGCCGGCGAATATGCCGGCCCTTTTTCATGCAGAATAGTTCAGCGAAAGGTCAGGAGGCCATTTTCTTGAGCGGATTTTTTTCTGCCTGCAGCCGTAGTGCTTCCAGTCCGGTTTCTACCTGGCAGATGTGTTCCAGCATGTATTTCTCCGCGTCGTCGGCATTTCCGGCGACAATGGCATCGACAATCTTTTGATGGGCGTCCAGTACCTCGCGGGAGAAGTCCTCACCCGGTTTGACATGGTGCTTGATGTCCGTCAGCAGGCTGTTGACGAAATCGAGGATCATGACCAATACCGGATTGCCGCTGTGCTGTGCCAGAAAAACGTGGAAATCGATTTCGGCCTTGGCCCCCACCAGACATTTTTCCTGCTGAAATACCTTTTCGCAGCGCTGGTGGATATTTTGGAATGCTTCGACTTCCTGGGCAGCAAAAGATTCTGCCGCATGCCTTGCCAGATAAGGTTCGATTATTTTGCGTACTTCGGATAGATCGTGGATGGATGCATTCTGAAAGTGCATGAAATTGGCGATGGAGTCGCGGGTCGTTTCCATGGTGACTTCGCTGACTACCGGGCCACCGCCGGCGCCACGGCGGATTTCAATGAATCCCATGGCCTCCAGAGTTCTCAGGGCTTCACGCAAAGTGTGCTTGCTGACGCCGAACTGATTGATGAGTTCTTTTTCTGGTGGCAGGCACTCTCCAGGTTTCAGATCTCCGCTAAGAATGGCTTCGCGGACCTGGCGGATGATATGGGTGGACATTTTATCCTTTTTCGCGGTTTCAAACATCGCAGACACTCCTTGTATAATTGTGTATTATCATATACCAAATATATGGGTAAATAATAGAGAAAAAATGCATTTTTTTGGTCAGGCGATTTTTATTCCCTGTTATTACAACCCATTTGGCAAACCGACCATTGACCTCCGTGCCGAATAGCAGTTAATGTGAGGCATGAACCAGCGAGGAAACCATTACCATATCAGAAAAAAACCAGGGTCTCTTTGGCTGCGAAGCAATGTCCCTTGCCTTATCTGGCCCCAGGATGTAAAAAACCGGTTTAATACATCCGTATATCCGGATTGAAAACGCGAACAGGGATCATAGGGGAGCGATGAAAGATACGGCCATGGAAATGACGACGGAATTGTTCAAGGCGCTGGCGCATGACACCCGTTTGCGCATTCTTTGTCTGCTTCTGGATGGTGAGGTCTGCGTGTGCCAGATCATGGCCATTCTGCAGTTGCCCCAGTCGACGGCCTCCCGGCATCTGGCCGTATTGAAAAATGCCGGATTGTTGGAAGATCGTCGGGACGGTGTGTGGATTTATTATTCCCTCGCCGGCCAAACCCAGCCCCTGGTGGAACAGGTGATGGGGGCGTTACGCTCTCATCTGCCGACTCTCGGCACTTGCCTGGAGGATCGGCAGCGCCTGACATCAAGGTGTTCCCCCTGCGATTGACAGGGATTTCGCTATTTCTGGTGGCCGGACGGATCGGCCGCGGCGTCCAGCAGGATCTCCGGTGCCGTGGCGGGATGAATACCGGCGGCCGGCAGTGTCGCGCCGCGCCGCCAGGCGGCCAGGGCGGCTCGCTTATCGCTGCCGGTAACCAGGAACAGCACCTGCTGGGAACAGCTCAGGACGGCGCTGCTCAGGGTCACGCGTTCCGGCGGCGGCTTGGGAGCATCGAAGACGGCATGCACCAGTTCTGACGGGGGATGGCTGCGTCCCGGGAACAGGCTGGCGGTATGACCATCGTCGCCGAGCCCGAGCAGCACCAGATCGAAGGGCAGGGCGGCGGCCACCTCGGGAGCATAGCGGCGGGCCCCTTCGCGCGGCCCCAACTCCGCCGGGATCACATGGATGCGGTGGGCGGGGATGGGCACCCGCTCCAGCCAGGCGCGGGCGGCCATGCGGCTGTTGCGATGGGGATGATCGGCGGGCAGGCAACGCTCGTCGCCGAAATAGATCTCCCAATCGGCCCAGTCGGCGCGGGCCGCGGCCAGCCGGTGATAGCAACCTTCCGGGGTGCGGCCGCCGGCCAGCACCAGGCGAAATAGCCCGTGCGCCAGAATGGCGGCCCGAGCGGCCAGCAGGATACGCCGGGCCGCTTCATCGGCGACGCTGGCGGCATCCGGCAGCAAATGCCAGCGGGATGTGTTCATGGCCGGCTCCCGGGAATGCTCATCCGTTTCTGCCGCCCGGTGTCCGACAGGGGCAGGGCGCCAGGGTGTTGCGCCAGGAGCGGCAATCCTCTCCCAGCAGTTGATCGGCTTCCGGCGGGCCCCAGGAGCCGACAGGATATTCCGGAACTTCCGCCTTGCTGTCGCGCCAGGCACGCAGCACCGGATCCACCACCCGCCAGGCCTGTTCCACCTCGGGGTAGCTTAGAAACAGGGCTCGGTCGCCGTTCAGCACATCCAGCAGCAGATCCTCGTAAGCATCGTTGCCAACCTCGTCGCTCTGTCGGAAGCTGGCATCGAGATCCGCCAGGCGCGTCGCCAGGGGCAGACCCGGACTTTTGACGTTCATTTCCAAGCGCAGGCATTCGTTGGGCTGGATGCCGATGAGCAGCCAGTTCGCTTCCCGGCAGGCAATGCGGCTGGCGCGGAAAAACTGCTGGGGCGGCTGCTTGAAGCAGATGGCCACCAAGGCCTGGCGTTCGGTCAGGCCCTTGCCGGTGCGCAGGAAGAAGGGCACGTCGGCCCAGCGCCAGTTGTCGATGTGCAATCGCAGGGCGGCGAAGGTCTCCGTGCGGCTGTCGGGAGCCACCCGTTCTTCCCGGTGGTAACCGCGGTACTGTCCGCGAACCGCGCAGGCGGCCGCCGTGGCCGGGGTGATGGGGCGAATGGACTGCAGCACCTTGAGCTTTTCGGCGTGCAGGGCCTGGGCGTTCATGGCCACGGGCGCCTCCATGGCGACGAAGGTCAGCAATTGCAGCAGATGGCTCTGCACCATGTCGCGCAGGGCACCGCTGGCGTCGTAGGTGCCGCCGCGACTGCCGATGCCCTGGGGTTCGGCGTGGACAATCTGCACGTGGTCGATGAAATTGCGGTTCCACAGGGGCTCCATCAGCACATTGCCGAAGCGGAACACCAGGATGTTGCGCACCGTCTCCTTGCCCAGGTAGTGATCGATGCGATAGATCTGCTCTTCGCCCAGGGACTGCAGCAGGCGTTGCTGCAGGGCCATGGCATGATCCAGATCGAAGCCGAAGGGTTTTTCCACCACCACCCGCCGCCAGCCCCGTTGCTCCTCCAGCAGTTTGAACTCCGCCAGATGTCGGATCACCGGTTCGTACTCGGCCGCGCCGAGGGCCATGTAAAAGGCCGCATTTTCCGAGGTGTCCGCCAGCTTTTCCGCCAGTTCGGCATACAGCGCCGGATCGCGCAAATCGCCGCTGATGAAGTCCTGGCGGGCGGCAAACCGCGCCCAAACCCCCTCATCCAGGGGCTCCGCCTGAGTCGCGGACAGTGCCTGGCGGGCTTCCTCCCACCAATCCTTGCGCGACCAGGGGCGGCGGCCGCTGGCCAGGATATGCAGTCCGTCCGGCAGGCGGCCTGCCTGCTCCAGGTGATAGAGTGCCGGCAGCAGCTTGCGCCGGGCCAGATCGCCGGTGGCGCCGAAAATGACGATGGTGCAGGCTTCAATCATGGCCGGGGATTCCTGTCGGGTTTGTGTTCCGGGGCGCTTGGGCGGTCCAGTCGCTGTGAAAGAACCGGCCGCGCGGACGATCCACGCGTTCATAGGTGTGGGCGCCGAAATAGTCGCGTTGGGCCTGGATGAGGTTGGCCGGCAGGCGGGCACAGCGATAGCCGTCGAAAAAGGTCAGGGCAGCGCCGGTAGCGGGCAGGGGCAGGTGCTGGTCGATGCCCAGGCGGACGGCTTGGCGCCAGCCCTGTTCCGCCTGCAGCAAGGCCTCGGCGAAAAAGGGGGTCGGCAGGGGGCTGTCCAACTGTGGGTCGGAATCGTAGGCGGCGGCCAGATCGTCCAGAAAGCGGCTGCGGATGATACAGCCGCCGCGCCAGATGCGGGCAATGCCGGCCAGATCCAGGGACCAATCATAGGCCCGGGAAGCCTCCTGCAGCAATTGGAAACCCTGGGCGTAAGACACGATTTTGGCGGCGTAGAGGGCATCGTGAACCCAGGCCATAACCTGCCGGCGGTCAAGGACACGCGCGGGACGCACCGAGACCAGGTGCTGGGCGGCGGTCCGGCGCGAATCGATGTGCGCGGACAGCATGCGGGCCTGTACCGCTTCGGCAATCAGGGTCAGGGGCACGCCCAGTTCCAAAGCGGCGGTCACCGTCCACTGCCCGGTCCCCTTGGTGCCGGCGGCGTCGAGAATCTTGTCGATGAGCGGCAACCCGTCGTCATCGGCCACGGCCATGATGCGGGCCGTGATTTCGATGAGAAAGGATTGCAGGGGTCCCTCGTTCCAGCGTGCGAATACCTCCCCCAGTTCCGCCACATTCAGCTGCAGCACGTCGCGCAGCAGGTGGTAGGCCTCGGCGATGAGCTGCATGTCGCCATATTCGATGCCGTTGTGCACCATCTTGACGAAATGTCCGGCTCCGCCGGGGCCGATCCAGCGGCAGCAGGGCTGTCCGTCGACCTTGGCGGCAATCGCTTCGAAGACGGGTCGCAGGGCCGGCCAGGCCTCCGCGGCGCCGCCCGGCATCAGAGACGGCCCGCGGCGCGCGCCCTCTTCGCCCCCGGAAATGCCGCAGCCCACCCACAGCAAATCTGACGCCTGCAGGGTCGCGGCGCGCCGCTCAGTATGGCGAAAATGGCTGTTGCCGCCATCGATAAGGATATCGCCCGGTTCCAGCAGGGGCGCGAGTTGTTCCAGCACCCCATCGACGGCCTTGCCGGCCTGGACCATGAGCAGGATGCGGCGCGGCCGCTGCAGGGCCGCGACCAGTTCTTCGAGGCTATGGCAGGCGCGGATGCCGCTGCCGGCCGCCGGACCCTGAATGAAGTCTTCGGTTCGGGCCGTGGTGCGGTTGTAGACCGCTACCTGGAAGCCCTGCTCCTGGATGTTGAGGGCCAGGTTCTGGCCCATGACCGCCAAACCGATCACGCCCATGTGCGCTGCCGCCATAACGCTGTTTCCCCTTCTGTCAAGAATTTCCGCAATGTTCCTATTATACTGAAAAAGACGGGCGAAGCCAGAATCGGGGGAGGTGTATGAAGGGTAAACGAAAACTACTTGTGGCGATGTTGGTGATGGTTCTGCTCGCCGCTGTGCTGGGCTGGAGAGGCTGTCGACACCGGGAGCGCGTCAAGGGCGACCTGGTACTCTACGGCAATGTCGATATCCGCAAGGTGGATCTGGGTTTTCGGGTCGGCGGCCGCCTGGCCGAGATACGGGTGGAGGAGGGGGACCGGGCTACCTCCGGCCGGTTGCTGGCACGCTTGGACGACGGTCCCTACCGGGATGAGCTCAACCTGGCGCGGGCCCGGCACGATCAAGCCGTCGCCATCCTGGCCAAGCTGGAAGCCGGCAGTCGGCCCCAGGAGATCGCCCAGGCCCGCGCCCTGGTGGCGGAACGCCTGGCCACCGTGGGCACCCTCGAGCTTGAATTCCGACGCAGCCAGAACCTGGTGGAGGATGGCGCCATTTCCCGGCAGGCGTTCGACGACGTCACCGCGCGGCTGGCCGAAGCCCGGGCCCGATTGGCGACGGCGCGCCAAGCCCTGAAGCTGGCCGTGGAGGGATTTCGCACCGAGGACATTGCCGCCGCACGCGCCGAGGTACGGGCGGCCGCAGCACGCCTGGCCCAGGCCGAAACCAGGCTGACGGACACCGAACTGTTGGCGCCGGATACGGGCGTTGTGTTGACCCGGGTCCTGGAACCGGGAGCCATTGTGTCTGCCGGGGCGGCGGTATTGAGCCTGACCCTGGATGACCCGGTCTGGGTGCGGGTCTATGTCGACGAACCGGACCTGGGCCGGGTCTATCCCGGCATGTCGGCTCTGGTATTCACCGACAGCGCTCCCCGGCATCCCTACCGGGGACAGGTCGGTTTCATTTCCCCTGAAGCCGAATTCACCCCGAAAACGGTGCAGACCGAAAAACTGCGCACCCGCCTGGTCTACCAGCTGCGGGTGGTGGTGGCCAACCCCGATCGCGGTCTGCGGCAGGGCATGCCGGTCACGGTGCGGCTGCAGCCGCCCAAAGTTCAGGTGTCGGCAGAGGAACCCGATCATGAATGAGGTCGTCAGCGTCGAAGGGGTGCATTTCACGTTTCCGGGAGGCACAAAGGCCCTGGCCGAGGTGACGGCGACCATTCGACCCGGGCGTATCACGGGCCTGGTGGGTCCGGACGGCGCCGGCAAGACTACCCTGTTGCGCCTGTTGGCCGGCCTGCTGCTGCCCGATGCGGGTTGTATCCGGGTGCTGGAGTTGGATACCCGCGCCGAAGGGCGCCGGTTGTCGGAATTGCTGGGCTACATGCCGCAGAAATTCGGTCTTTATGAAGACCTGTCGGTGCGGCAGAACCTGCAATTGTACGCCGATTTGCGAGGCGTGACGGGCGCCGAACGCGATGCCGCCTTTGGTCGCCTGCTGGCCTTCAGCGGTCTCGAACCTTTCCGGCAGCGTCTCGCCGGGCAACTCTCCGGCGGCATGAAACAGAAGCTGGGCCTGGCCTGCGCCCTGATTCGCAAGCCGCGTTTGCTGCTCCTCGACGAACCGAGCGTCGGTGTCGATCCGATCAGCCGCCGCGAACTGTGGCGCATGGTCCAGGAACTGGTGGACGACAGTCTGGCGGTGGTCTGGTCGACGGCCTACCTCGATGAGGCGGAGCGCTGTGCCGAGGTGCTGCTGCTCAACGAAGGCCATCTGCTGCATGCCGGACCACCGGCGGAGCTGACCCGGCCGCTGCAGGGCCGCTGTCTGCTGCTGCGCGACCTGACCGGCAACCGGCGCCGGATCCTGAGCCGGGCCCTGGGCCGTCCGGAGATCCAGGACGGCCAGGTGCTGGGCCGGGATCTGCGCCTGGTGCTGCGCGCCGACGCGGCGCCGCCGGCGGTAGCGGATTTGGACGCCGGTTCGGGAGCTCGTCTGGAGGAGGCTCCGCCGCGTTTCGAGGATGCCTTCGTCGAACTGTTGGGGGGCGGGCCACCTTCGGTTTCGGCCCTCGCCGAAGGCCGGCCGGTCTCTACGCCGGTTGCCGGGGCGATGGTGGAGGCGGATCGCTTGACACGTCGGTTCGGCGATTTCGTGGCTGCCCGGGAGGTCTCCTTCAGCATCCGCGCCGGCGAGATTTTCGGTCTGCTGGGCCCCAACGGCGCCGGTAAGTCGACCACCTTCAAGATGCTCTGCGGTTTGTTGCGGCCCACCTCCGGCAGCGGCCGCGTGGCCGGCTACGATCTGCAACGGGCGCCGGGTCAGGCCCGCTCCCGGTTGGGCTACATGGCTCAGAAATTTTCCCTTTACGGCGACCTTTCGGCCAAACAGAATCTGGCGTTTTTTTCCGGGGTCTACGGCCTGACGGGCGGGCGGCGCCGGCAGGCCGTCGAGGACATGATCGACACCTTTCACCTCGGCCCCCACTTGCGCACCTCCGCCCGGGAACTGCCCCTCGGCTTCAAGCAGCGTCTGGCCCTGGCCTGCGCCATGCTGCACCGGCCGTCGGTGCTGTTTCTGGACGAACCGACCGCCGGCGTCGATCCCCTGATCCGGCGGGAGTTCTGGACCCATATCAACGGGTTGGTGGAAAAGGGCGTGACCGTTCTGGTGACCACCCATTTCATGGATGAAGCCGAGTATTGCCATCGCATTGCCCTGATCCACCAAGGTCGCGTCATGGCCACCGATACCCCGGACGGTCTCAAGGACCGGGTACGCTCTTCGCAGCGACCCGAACCGACCCTGGAGGAAGCTTTTATCGAATTGCTGCAAAGATCGTGGCAGGAGCAGGAGGAGGTGGTCGGATGAGGGAGCGGCGGCGCCGCCTGCAGGCTTTGGTTAAGAAAGAATTCGTGCAGGTGCTGCGGGATCCGAGCAGTCTGCTTATCGCTTTCGTGCTGCCGCTGCTCCTGCTGTTTCTGTTCGGCTATGGCGTCTCCCTGGATGCCCGGCGGATCCGCCTCGGCGTGGCCCTGCAGGATCGCGGCGCGCCAGCCCATTCCCTGGCGGCGGCCTATGCCGCCAGTCCCTGGTTCGATGTTCGGCAAAGCCGCGATCCCCGGGTCCTGCTGGAAGAGCTGCTGGCCGGCCGCCTGCGCGGGGTGCTGGTCATTCCCCAGGATTTCAGCCGCCGCCGGCAGCAGGGCGAGGGCGGCCTGGTCCAGTTGCTGGCGGACGGCAGCGAGACCAACACCGCCAATTACGTCGAGAACTATGCCCGCGGGGTGCTCGGCTCCTGGCAGGAGATCGAAGGCCGACGGTCGGCAACCATGGTCGAGGGCGGGCCGGAACTGGTGCCGCGCATCTGGTTCAATCCCGAACTGGAAAGCCGCCATTCCCTGTTGCCCGGGGCCATGGGCATCATCCTGGCCATCATCGGCACCCTGCTTACCGCCCTGGTGGTGGCCCGGGAGTGGGAGCGCGGTACCATGGAGGCCCTGATGGCGACGCCGGTGGGCATTGGCGAGCTGCTGGTCGGCAAGCTGGTGCCCTATTTCCTGCTCGGCCAACTGGCTCTGCTCGGCAGCCTTGCGGTGGCGGTGCTGCTGTTCCGCGTGCCTTTCCGCGGTTCGGCAGGGGCGCTGCTGCTAACCTCGAGCGCTTTTCTGCTGGCCGCCCTCGGTCAGGGGTTGCTGATCTCGACCCTGGCCAAAAACCAGTTCATCGCCGCCCAGGCAGCCCTGGTCAGCGGTTTTCTGCCGGCCTTTCTGCTATCCGGATTCGTTTTTGAAATCGCCTCCATGCCGCTGCCCATCCGCATCCTGACCCGCATCATCCCGGCCCGCTACCTGGTGAACAGCCTGCAGACCCTGTTTTTGGTCGGCGATGTGTGGCCGCTGCTGGGGCGCAACATTCTGGTGTTGCTGCTGTTGGCCGCGATTTTTTTCGGCCTGACGGCGCGCAAGACCGTCAAGCGCTTGAGGTAGCCATGTTCGGACGCATCCACGCCCTGCTGATCAAGGAACTGCTGGCCATCCTGCGTGATCGTAAAAGCCGCTTCATCCTCATCGTGCCGCCCCTGGTGCAGTTGCTGGTATTTTCCTTCGCCGCCACCCAGGAGGTGAATAATCTCACTCTGGCGGTGCTCAACCTGGATCGCGGCCGTCCGGCCTGGCAGTTGGAGCAGCGTTTCTCGGCCGCGAGCCCCTTCCGCCGGATCATTCGGCTGCAGCATCCCTCCCAGGTGGCGGCAACCCTGGAAGGGCAGCAGGCCCTGGCGGTCCTCTGGATCCCGGCCGATTTTTCCGTCAACCTGGCGACGGGCCGCCCGGCCCGGGCCGGATTTCTCCTGGATGGCCGTCGGACCAACGCCGCCCAGATCGTACAGGGCTATGCCCGGCGCATCATGACCGAGTTGGCCCTTGAAGACAGCCGTCGCCAACCGGCCGTTGCTCTGGAGGTGCGGCACTGGTTCAACCCCAATCTAGAGTTCCGCTGGTTCACGGTGCCAAGCCTGGTCTGCATTCTCACCACCCTCATCGGCCTGCTGGTGACCGGCCTGTCCGTGGCCCGGGAGCGGGAGATGGGCACCTTCGACCAGTTGCTGGTCTCTCCCCTCCAACCCCTGGAGATCCTGGCCGGCAAGGCCCTGCCGGCGCTGCTGGTGGGTGTGGCCGAGGGCAGTCTCATCGTGCTGGCGGCAGTGTTGTTGCTGGGCGTGCCCTTCAACGGATCGGTACTGTTGCTCTATGGCAGCATGACCGTGTTTCTCGCCGCCATCATCGGCGTCGGCCTGTTCATCTCCTCCCTGTCCATGACCCAACAGCAGGCGGTGCTTGGCGCCTTCCTGTTCATGGTGCCGGCGGTGATCCTGTCCGGCTACGCCAGCCCCATCGAAAACATGCCGGATTGGCTGCAGAGCCTGACCCTGGCCAACCCCCTGCGCTATTTCATGATTATCGTTCGCGGACTGTTTCTGAAGGAACTCCCCGCGGCCCGGGTCTGGAGCCAAACCTGGCCCATGGGCGTCATCGCCCTGGTCACCCTGTCGGCCGCCACCTGGTTGTTTCGGCGACGGCTGGCGTGATCGTATGTTTCGAGGAGTCTGATGCGAACCATGTGAGGGCGCAAGTGGTGCGCTCCCCATGGCGGATTGAAAGGGTGTCGGGACGCGAGCGGCGCGCCCGTTTCGCGTTATCGATTGGAACGGATTTCAGACCAGACGACCAAAGGCCATGGGCATTACTTCGCTGCCCAGCCGCTTGGGCTGATCGGGAGAATGGGTAGCTTGGATAATGGTGATATCCTGGTCGAGCAAGGTCGGCAGCAGGTCATCAAAGGCCTCGATGCTGGCCTTGTCCATGTTGGAGGTCGGCTCATCGAGGAGCAGAA
>NZ_JAFCIY020000031.1 GCF_020194955.2 Desulfuromonas sp. CSMB_57
CCAGGGCCGCGGCCATCAGGGCGTGGGAGGCGAATTTGCCGGTACCGGCCAACAGCCGGGAGGCAAAGGGACGGCCGGCAATAATCAGTTCATCCATGGTAGTATCCTTTATCGAACTGCTCTGGTCATGTAGTCGTGATCGTTGTCGCACTCGTACCCGTAATCGCACTCGTACTCGTACTCGTACTCGAAATCGTAATCGTACTCGTACTCGTACTCGCCGCAAAGTTCGCCAACAACAACCAACAGCTTTCCCGGCGGAGCATCAGCCGCCGCCCACGAACTGGACGATCTCCAACCGGTCGCCGTCGGCCAGCTGCGTGGTGGCAAAAGTATATTGGGTGACAATGGCGCCGTTGTATTCCACGGCGACCCGGGCCGGGTCGAGCTCCAGACACTCGAGCAATCCGGACAACGTCGTCCCCGCCGAGCAGTCGCGGGCGCGGCCATTCACGGTAATCTCCATCTGCACTTTCCCCTTCCCCGGTTTCGCCCCCGTCAGGATGCCTAGGCTTTCGTCGAACCCGACAGCAGGCTGCGCGAGATCTTCATGGAGCAAAAATCCGGACCGCACATGGAGCAGTAATGCTCCTTGCCCGCCACATCCGCCGGCAGGGTGGTCTCACGGATTTCCCGAGCCCGCTCCGGGTCCAGGCAGAGGCTGAATTGATCGTGCCAGCGGAACTCGTAACGGGCCCTGGACATGGCATTGTCGCGCGCCTGAGCTCCCGGATGGCCTTTGGCCAGATCCGCCGCATGGGCAGCGATCTTGTGGGCCACGATGCCTTCCCGGACGTCATTCCGATCGGGCAGACCGAGATGCTCCTTAGGCGTCACATAGCACAGCATGGCGGTACCGCACCAGGCCATCAGCGCCCCGCCGATGGCGGAATTGATGTGATCGTAACCGGCCGCCACATCCGTCACCAAAGGTCCGAGGGTATAAAAGGGAGCATCGTGGCAATACTGCTGCTGCAGGATCATGTTCTCCTGGATCATATGCAGGGGCACATGCCCCGGACCCTCAATCATGGTCTGTACCTCATGTTGCCAGGCGATGCGGGTCAGTTCGCCGAGAGTCTTCAACTCGGCAATCTGGGCCGCGTCGTTGGCGTCATGAATGGAGCCGGGCCGCAAACCGTCCCCCAGGGAGAAGGCCACGTCATAGGCCTTGAGGATCTCACAGATCTCCTCAAACCGGGTATACAGGAAACTCTCCTGACCGTGAGCACGACACCATTTGGCCATGATGGACCCGCCGCGCGAGACGATGCCCGTCAGGCGGCGCTCCGCCAGGGGCAGATGGGCCAGACGCACCCCGGCATGAATGGTGAAATAGTCTACCCCCTGTTGCGCCTGCTCAATCAAAGTTTCGCGAAACACCTCCCAGTTGAGGGCCTCCGCCTGGCCCCCGACCTTCTCCAGGGCCTGGTAGAGGGGCACGGTGCCCACGGGCACCGGGCAGTTGCGCAGAATCCATTCCCGGGTTTCATGGATATCAGCGCCAGTGGACAAATCCATCACCGTATCGGCGCCCCAGCGGATGGCCCAGACCATTTTCTCCACCTCGTCGCCAATGCAGGAAGACAGGGCCGAGTTGCCGATATTGGCATTGATCTTGACCAAAAAATTGCGGCCGATGATCATGGGCTCCGTTTCCGGATGGTTGATGTTGCAGGGAATGATGGCCCGCCCTGCTGCAACCTCGTCGCGGACGAATTCGGGCGTGATGGCCTCCGGAATGGCGGCACCCCGGCCATCGCCGGGATGCTGCCGCAGCAGCAGTTCCGAAAGGGTTTCCCGGCGCTGGTTTTCACGGATGGCGACAAATTCCATTTCCGGGGTGACGATGCCTTGCCGGGCATAGGCCATCTGGGTCACCGTATTCCCCGACCGGGCACGACGCGGGCTCCGTTGCGGCACACCGGTTCCGTTCGCAAGGGTATCCGAAGCGACCAGCTCGGTATCGCCGCGCTCCTCGATCCAGTCCCGCCGCAATGGAGGCAAGCCCTGACCCAAGTTGATGGTGACCTCGGGATCGGAGTAAGGGCCGGAGGTATCGTAGAGGCAAAGGGTCTCTTCAGCCGCCCCGGGCGTCCCGCTGAAAACGAGTTCGCGCATGGGTACGCGCAGATCCCGGCGGGAGCCCTCGACATATATTTTGCGGCCTCCTGCGGCCGCCGGCGGATGGGTGATGGAAAGACCTCGGTTGGAAAGCGTTGCACTGTTATGCTTCATGGTTAATCCTTACTGGATGATGTGGGCCGTTGCTTGGAAGCGAACCGTGCAACTTGGATGCACGCTTTGGTAAATAGACGCATGCGGTTCGCTCCGACGAAGGATGCCGTATAACAAAAAGGCAAAAAGCAAGCCAACCCCCTGCGCAATCACCATGCCTTTTCTCGATAACCGAAACAAAGCTCCAACATGCCGACAGCACTAGGTATTTTCCTTCTTCGAAAGCACAACGAAAGAAAATCGGCGGCCCCCAAAGCAGGCCCTGTCCATTCCGACCAAGGATTGCGACAGGTCTTTGAGACACCTGTCTCACCATGTGGTGCAACACCTGCCCGACGGCCCCGAGGTCCCTTTCTGCACAAATTACGACCCTGGCCTAGCGCTTGTTGGGCGGAACGATGTTGAACTTTTCCATCTTCCGGTACAGGGTCGCCCGACTGATGCCGATCTCCCGGGCCGCCAGGGTTACCTGCCAGCGGTGGTGGACCAAGGCGTTGAGTATGACGTTTCGCTCCGCTTCTTCCATGGTATTGCTGGGTGGCATCGAAACCGTGTCGCGCAGGGGAAGTTGCAATACAGCCTGTGGCGGCACCGGAGGCCCGTCGGGCAACGCCGGAGCGGGAGAACAACGCACCTCCTCCGGCAGGTCCTCGATTCGGATCACCCCTTGGTCGCACACCGCCAAGGCATAGCGCAGCACATTGCGCAACTGCCGCACATTCCCCGGCCAGGGATAGGCGACCAGAATGGCCATGGCCGCCTCATCCAGATCCACGGCACCGCCCTCTTCCGCCGCTTCGATGGCCAAGGCCTGATGAATCAGATTGGCGATATCGGCCCGCCGCCGCAGAGGCGGCAGTTCGAAGGAAACCCCGTTGAGCCGATAATAAAGATCTTCCCGGAATTCGCCGCTGGCCACCATGCCCTGAATGCCGCGATGAGTAGCGCAGATGACCTGCAGATCCACGGGAATGGGCGTGTCGCCGCCAAGGGGAGTGACTTCCTTTTCCGCCAGGACCCGCAGCAGGCGCGGCTGCAGGCTGGCCGGCATATCGCCGATTTCATCCAGGAACAGGGTGCCGCCGTCGGACTGCAGAATCTTGCCCCGCATGCCCTTGCTGCGCGCGCCGGTAAAGGCGCCTTCCTTGTAACCGAACAGCTCGCTCTCAATCAGGGATTCGGGGATGGCGGCGCAATTCACGGCAATAAAGGGTTTTTGGGAACGACGACTGCCGTGATGGATGGCGCGGGCGAACATCTCCTTGCCGGTCCCGGTTTCCCCGTTGAGCAGAATCGGAATGTTCTTGTTCATGACCCGCTTCATGCGGGCCACGGCATCCTGCAGACCGGGATCGGCGCCGGCCAGATAGTCCAGATCGAGTACGGTTCCCGGCTTGGGAGCCGTGGCCGGCGACACACTGGGTACAACCACCTTGGCGACCGGCGAGATGGAAATGGCCTGGGGGCACCTGAGAGCCACGAAATACTGCCGCCCTCGCCGACTGGTCCGCAGGGGAAAGACCAGATTGGACTGCCCGGCCTGCACCATCAACTGCTCCAGGTTGACATCGAACAGTTCCCCGACCTGCCGCCCGACCAATGATCCACCGGCTTCCTGCTCAAACTCCCGGTGCGAAGCGCGGTCGGCGGCCAAGATGGCGCCCTGGCCGTCCAGGGCCAGGAGAAATTCGCTGTTGACTTCGGCCAACTCCCGCATCCGGCTGATTTTCAATACCCACTGGTCCTCGAATTTGCGCAGAAAATAAGCCGATTCGATGATCCGGGCGGTTTCCATGACCAGTTGCAGGGCCAGGTGCTGGCTGTCCTTACCGTCCGGCGAATGCAGCGCGGAAACATCGACAATGGCCACGGAATTGCCGAAAGGATCGAAAATGGGCGCCGAACTGCAGGTCAGGTGGGAGTTGAGGGCACGGAAATGTTCGCCGTGATGGATGGTGATGGGACGCTTTTCGATGAGCCCCGTGCCGACCGCACAGGTGCCTTCATGGCATTCGGTCCACACCGAACCCAGGTATAATCCGGCGTCTTTCCATTCCCGCGCCAGGCGTTGATCGCCGCGCCAGTCCACCGTCACGCCGTTGGAATCGCACAGCAGGGCCGAATAGCCCAATTCGCACACCTGCCGGTGCAGACGATCGATGCCGGCCTTGGCGATGCGCAGAAAATTTTCCAGAGGTTGAGTATAATCCCGCAATTCTCCGGCGGTCAGGACCCGCACCCTGGTCGGGCGGCTCGGATCAATACGATGTTCCTGCAGGCTTCGCTCCCAGGATTGCAGAATGGGTTTCTCAACCGTGCTGTCCGCTTCCGGCGCATTGCCGGATATATAGGAAAAAATCTTATCGATGTGCTGATTTCTATCGAAACGCACCATCTTTCCCTCCCCGGAAATCCGTGCATATTCTATGGGATCCAGCCACTAATTTTTTGGATTTTGCAGAATTTAAACTGCCCTCTGAATCATGCCGATTGAACCAAACGGTCAAATTTTTCCATGCGCTGCGCCCCTTCCTTCATTCTTCCCCGGCACTTAAAAAACGAAACAGGCAATTAACCTAGCTAACTCAAAATTTTTTTAAATTGCCGAACAGCCCTCCCCCGAATAATCCAGGAGAGGGCTGATTCAAAACGAATCATGAAACTTTAATTTACTTTATGATTCTTAAAAGGCCCAGATAAAGCGGGTGTAAAGGGCGTTGGTTTTTGCAACATTCCTTCCGTCGATACCTCTGCTGTACCAAATGTCGAAGGTCAACTTGTCCGAAACCTTCATGCTGTTGCCCAAACCGACCTGCAACCGATCATAAGAGGCTATAGTTTCACCGGTATTCTTGTTCTTTCCGGATCCCGCAGTTTCATAATCGATATGCAGGGCAGGATTGATACGGGGGCTGACTTTATAGGTGAGAACCGCGTTGGCAAACACCGAGTCTCCCAGTTCGTTTCGTTGCCCACCTTTACGCTGATCACCACGCAAACGGTATCCGATATCCCAGTCGAGAACAACGTTACCCCATTGATGGTTATTCATCCAGGCAAAGTCCGACACAAAGGCGGAATCGGAAAGATCGCTGGAGCCCCAGGGAAGATGCAGCCAGTATTCAAGCATCGTCGTCCAGTTAGCGGTGGGCTTGATCCAGGCCACCACCCCGGTCTGTGGATCGATCATGCCGTTAATGTTGTCGCCATTCTCCACAAGCACTCCGGCATAACCGAGTACCGCTTCCCAGAGAAATCCGACATTATCAATGCCGTCGATCTTGAAAAGACGCGCGAATTTATTTACGGAAACCAGTACATCCATATCAGGACCTTCTGCACCGTAATAACTATTGGTCTTTTGCCAAACATTGTAGGAAAGCAGAAGGTTGATAGGTTTATCAAAATCCATGGGCAGATTGTATTCGTTTGTCCCGATAACGCTATAGGGAATAATCGCATCGGCTGCAAACGACTGACTTACTTTTGAGATACTCCCGACCGCCAAAAATGTTGCAAACAAAAACAAAATTAGTGTCTTGTTCCTTATCGCCATCATACCGCCTCCATCAAATTAGCTAATTATTGCTGAAAATGAATTCTCTTCAAATTAACATAAATTAAATTCCAACATCATAGTACAGTCCGGATATGCCTCCTTTCCCGTGGACAGACGTTTAGCCAAAAATTTTCAATGTGATCAGGCCTGATTAAACAATATATCCACGTCCTGCATAATCATGGCTCCAGACTTGAGCATCTGTTTAACTATCGGAACAGCAGCGTTCAACTTTTCTTCAGTATCGACAAATTCGATGACCATCGGTTGGCACTTGGAGATGGTCATGCCCAAACCGTGGGTGCGACAGGATACACAACAGAAACCAGAGCCTTCGAAACCCCTGAAGACCATGGAGCCGGCGATGCCCATTCCAAGTACTTTCTGAGTGATTGCCTCATAGAGCGGCTTGTCCTCATAACGAGCATTTTCGTTGAGATAGATTTTCAAAAGTTTTCCCTTGCCTTCAGCACTCATAGAACCTCCATTGAATTGTGTTTGATGTTATCCCGGCCCAAACCAGGTTGGGTTTCAGGCCAGCTTTTCCAAAAAATGGATCTCAGGTGCTTCAGCGAACAGGTCATCCGCCTTGGCAAGCAGAGACTGGATATAGGGCTTCTGCAAATGTTCGTCGAGCGCGGCACGATTGCTCCAGATTTCATAAAACATGAACAGACCAGGATCGCCTGGCGAATGATGGCAATCGTATTGCAAACAGCCCGCCTCGGCGCGCGTCGGAGTCAACAAAGCCGCCAGTTCCTTCTCCACCAAAGCCTCCTTGCCGGCTCTGGACCTGAATTTAGCCACCACCACCAATTTCTTGTTGCCCACGCTAAACCTCCTTCCCATTTCCGCCTAGACCTTGTTCCCAAGGCGACAAGACTGCCGGGAAGCACCCGCATTCGCCAGGAGCTTCCCGGCCGGCAATGAATTACACCAGGACAATACCGCCATCGATCATGACCGACTGGCCGGTCATATAGTCGGCGTCGTCGGAAGCCAGGAAGGAAACATACCCGGCAACCTGCTCCGGATTCCCTACCTCTTTGGCCAGAATGGCACTGTCGACGTAAGCCTTGAGGGTTTCGCCCTTGGCAGCACCCGTGTAGGCACCGATTTTCTCGTCGATGAGTTCCCACATGTCAGTGCCGACAATACCCGGGCAGTAACCGTTGACGGTAATTTTGTACTGGGCCATTTCCTTGGCGAAGCCCTGGGTGTAGCCGCGAACGGCAAACTTGGAAGCGCTGTATACCGGCAGGAAGGCGAAACCGGAATGCCCGGCGATGCTCGCGCAGTTGATGATCTTGCCACCGCTGCCCAGATATCCTTTATGACCTTGTTTGATCATCTGCCGCGCGGCAGCGTTGTCGCACAGCACCACGCCCTTGACGTTAACCGCCAGTTGCTTATCGATATCCTCGGGGGTATGATCGACACCCAGCTTGACGATGCCGATGCCGGCATTGGCCACCATGACATCCAGCTTGCCGAATTTTTCAACGGCCTTTTCCACCAACTCGGTCACTTCCGCTTCATTGGTGACGTCGGTCTTGACGGCCAGGGCCTTGCCGCCCGCCGCCTCGATCTCGCCGGCCACCTTCTGGGCATTATCGAACATGATGTCGCTGACCACGACGGCGGCACCGTCGGCAGCCAAGCGCAATGCGATACCTCTGCCGATACCCCGACCCGCTCCCGTTACGATTGCAACCTTGCCTGCAAGCTTTGCCATGTTTCCACTCCTCAGGTTAGATGTCCTTGGTGTCTTACCGACCCAAACGGCATGCCCACCTTGGGCCGTCAACTGCCTGGCTAATCGTTCCCTTCGCCGCCTTATTCGGCGGGATACACATCTTGCGGTTCCGGCCATGCGAAATCAGGCTTGAGATCATAAATTTCAGCTACCAGATTCAGATCCTTGAGGGAGTCGAGATAGGTGTAGGTCAGCCCCTGCCAATGCCCGCCCTGCAGCACCGGCAAGCCTTGCTCCTCATAGAACCTGACGGCATCGGAGTAGTTCTCGGTGCCGAATGCGACATGATGCAGACCTTCGCCGTGTTGCTGCAGAAATTCG
The DNA here is from genome assembly GCF_020194955.2 of Desulfuromonas sp. CSMB_57. Lineage (GTDB taxonomy): Bacteria > Desulfobacterota > Desulfuromonadia > Desulfuromonadales > Syntrophotaleaceae > JAFCIY02. The sequence continues at coordinate 7,875 of NZ_JAFCIY020000031.1, forward strand.
GCATAAATGCTCTTGTGGTCTTTAGGCTGGATCAGTTCCCACTGCACACCTCCGATGTCGCACAGGGCCAGACGCATGGCATAATCGACCTTTTCCCCGCGAATGATCATGTCCTGGACGGTATCGGGATTGAATTCGTAAATTTTCCAGGGACCGATGCCGTACTTGTCGGCCCAGATTCTGACGGCGGCATCGCAATCCTTGACCACCATGGCAATTTGCAAGACCTTGCTGAACAGCGGTTTCGCAGCCATTTACGACTCCTTTGTTCAAAAGTTGGCAAACTGTATGGCATCAATGGGAATCCATCCCATCGAACCATATCGGTATCAAAACAGGCCATCCCCGCTCTGATTCCCCAATCCGGGGTGTATATCGAAACGGACCACGCCCACCGCCGCGCGTCCGCCAACAGCCTTGACCATGCGGGCCGTACCTTCATGTCCGAACCCGCCGCAGAGTTCGATGGCCCCAATCCCCTCATCCGCCAACTTGACGGCAACGGCTTCGGCCATGGCGTAATCCGCCACGCCGACGGTCGTCAGTTCGACCTCTTGAGTCTTGATAACGGTTCGGTCCTTTTCCCCATCGGCGCTCGGTGAAAGAAATATAAAAGCCGCTTTCAATGCCATATCCTGCCTCACCTTGTATTTGTCAGACCGCAATTTTCAATAATTTTTCAAAATCAATTTTTCTTTTGTTGATTTTGGAAATTCTTCCAACCAATGAATTCAACTTATCAATCTTCGATGGATCTACCTTGTCTTGTCTTATTTTCATTACACCTGAATTTTCGCCATAAATACAAAATGCCAGATCAACAATTGATGATATTTCTAATATCATTTTTTTTATGTCATCATATTTTCGGATCACATTGAAATCGAGTTGAATCCACAGTCTATCTTCGAGGTCGGAAAGCTGTTGCTTGACCACAGATTCATACTTAATAAGATTGTCGAGGACTTTTTCATCAATATGGGCTGACATTTTTCGTTCCATTTTTTCAAAACAGAATTTTTGGAATTTTTCTCTAGCGGCTCCCCGCCGCAAAATAACGGGGAGCCGCCATATTGCTGTTTACTCAGCCGGACGGACGATGATCTTGATGTGCTTTTCCTTGTTGTTCACCAGCTCATCAAAACCGTTTTTCACGATTTCCTGCAGCTCGATTTTCCCGGTGATCAACGGCTCGGCCACCAACTGGCCGCTGGCCAACAGGGCGGACACGCCCTTGAAATCATCCAGGGTATAGGCCAGGGTGCCGATAACCACCTTGTCCGTGGCGCTCAAGCTGAAGAAGTTGAAGGAGCTCGGCTCCTCGAAAATGCCGACGATGACGGCCCGACCGCAGTTGCGAATGGCGTCGATGGCCATAGGCGCGGTCAGTTTGTGGCCGATGCACTCGAAGGACACGTCGGCGCCGGATCCGCCGGTCAGTTTCTTGATCTCGGCGATGACGTCGCATTCTTTCGGGTCCAGGATCACGTCGGCACCGCACTCCTTGGCTTTGGCCTTGCGAGCGGCGGACATTTCCACCACGATGACCTTGCCGGCACCGGCTGCCTTGGCGCACATCAGGGTACCCAGGCCGATGGTTCCGGCACCGAATACCACGGCCGTTTCACCCAGCACGCTGCCGGCCAGGCGCACGGCTTTGAAGCCGGTAGCCAGCGGTTCGATGAGGGCACCGGCTTCGGCATTGAAGCCCGGGGGCAGCACGTAGCAGATGTTGGCCGGCACGTTGACATACTTGGCGAAGGCGCCGTCGGCCATCAGGCCGGTGAAGGCGAGCTTTTCACAAACGTTGTAACGGCCCAGGCGGCACGGCAGGCAGGTGCCGCAGTGCTGGCAGGCATCCGGAGCCACCAGGTCGCCGACCTTGATATTGGTCACGCCGGCGCCGACCTCGACAACCGTACCGGTAAATTCATGACCAAGGATGGTCTTGCCGCTGTGACCGGTGAGAGGATGGGCGGCAGTCGGAATGAAGATCGGGCCGGCCAGATATTCATGCAGATCGGACCCACAGATACCGCACCACTCCACCTTGATCTTTACTTCACCAGGCTGAGGAAACCCGGGTACCGGAACATCTTCGACACGAATATCATTCTTGCCATGCCATACTGCTGCTTTCATCGTTTCTGCCATTGTAGTTCTCCCTTTCAGTGGACGAAGCGGTGCTCTCGCACCAGGATAATGTGGGCAACCAGGCCGGCCTACTGGAACAGGGCAGCCATATTGAGAAACTCGGGCTTCATGATGATATTGACCAAAAAGGTGCAAATTCCGATGGATAAGGCCGGCGGATCGATGTGGCTGCTGCCATGGTTGTAAAATACCCGAGCCGAATATTCCTGAACGATCCCGGCAAAGATTCCGGCAATGCCGGCGGCGAGAATCGATCCGGTGTAAAGAAAGACCCAGGCGCCGATAATAGACGGGCAATGGACAATGGGAACCTGCTGCAGCTTGCCGGTACCGAGTTGCAACGCCGTAAGAATGAAGATGGCCAGACACCATCCAATGAGCAGGGGCGCCACGAAGGCGGCGGTACCGGAAATCTGCCCCGCAGCCGCCATCGGGTCAAGCTGTGTCTTCAGGCCATAGGCGATGGAGGCGGAAAAAATCGCCGCGCCGAAATTCATGGGGATATTGAGCCCCCAGGGAGACTGCCAACCGGCCCAGGAGATGGAATATCCTTTTGTGTTCATCAGCCCATGCTCTTTGATGGACGCGGCGTTGCCCCAAGGCATTTCCTTGAGCCAAACCAGACGAACCAGAAGGGTCATGGTAATGAGCACGAAGGCGATGCCATCGGTCTGGTTGAGAATCGGGGTCGCTGCAACCACTTGCAGCAGCAGGTGGCTGGCGACAGAGAACAGGCCACCGAACACCATGACATCCCAAGAGGTATGCAGCAATGGGGTCAGGATATCCTTGGCGGCCCCGGAAGGATGATTTTTACGCGCCACAGCGTAAGCGGCGGCGGCCAGACCGGCGCCGAATCCGCCGACATGAGGACCAAAGATGGGACCAAAGGCGACCTGCATCAGAACGAATTCGGTACCTCCGGCCATGATGATGGCGATGCCCAGCAAACCGATCAGGGCACAAATGATTACCGCCCACAGCCCACCCAGAGCTACACCGATGATACCGCCACCAAAAACCATTAACAGAGTGTTCAAGCTATAAGGTTCCATGTAAAGCTTCCTTTTGCTAGACATTTACAGGAGTGATTGGGTACCAAATCTCCCAACCGCCAGGCTTCAACCCCGCACGAATAAGCAAACACATGCCAATCCAGTACATTCTTTCCATTTCTCAGAACTCTCAACCCCCCCACGCCGTCAATTCCCTCCCCCAAAACCTCCTTTCGTGAAAACCACCCAAGTGGGTGAAAAATCTCTGGTCAACCGGTTAGACCCTCACCACCGCCGTACATCCTGAATGCGCCTGAGTTGAACCATGCTTGTAAAACGGCTTCGCTGCCTGGCCTATTTCGCAATGGATGTACCAAATCTTCCGTTTCACCAAATTTTCGCCATCTACATTTTTAAACTGTTGTTTTATCTGCAGTTAGGAAAAATCCGAAAAAACGGATATCGTTTACGGTCTGGTGTTTGAGGTATACATGACGATGGGCACCTGCCCCGATATGAGGCGTGTGTTTCGTGGTGAGACAGATGTCGCGCCTGAACAGGAGACAAAAACCAGAGATCTATGCTATGTTACTCGCCGTGGTGTTTTTGAGCGTGCCTTGGAGTCGACCAAGGATCCAAGTACTGCAACTTGAATTGGGATTTTCTTCGATTGAAATATGTGCCGCCACCGCTGATTGCGGGTGAGGATTTTGGTTTCTAACTTCGACAGGAATTGTGCATGAGATACTTCAAACACAGCCGGCACTGTGAAAAGATTATCTCCCTTGTGGAAAAACCCTCTGAATCGGAAAATCTACCGGTAGCAACCGATGTTTTAAAGTCCTGGCAGCGCAGTCTTCAGCAACACGGCATCGATCCTTCCCGCCCCAACCAGGTGCGGATTCTGACCGCCCGGGAACTGCGGGAATACAGCCAACCCATCGAGGAGTTCCTGTCCATTGCCCGGGCCGGCATCGACAATCTGCATCGGCATGTCTGCGACTTGGGCTATTCCACCCTGCTGTGCGACGCGCAGGGCATTACCGTGGACTGGCGGGGTGAAGATCGCTTTAAAAAGGAATGGAAGCAGGCGGGTCTGTATCTGGGAGCGGTGTGGACCGAATGTCACGAAGGCACCTGCTCCGTCGGTACGGGCCTCATCGAACAGCGACCCCTGACCATTCACCACGGTGAACATTTTCGCGCTCTGAATGCCGAACTGACCTGCAGCTCCGCGCCCATCTTCGATCCTTCAGGGCAATTGCTGGCCGTTCTGGACGTCTCCGCCCTGCGTTCCCCCGAGTCCAAGGACAGTCAGCACCTGACCCTGCAACTGGTCATCCAGACCGCGCACATGATCGAGACGGCTTACTTTTGCAGCCATTTCCCCGAACACTACATTCTTAAACTGAATCGCTGCCGCGAGCTGGCCGAGGTGCGCAACGACTTTCTCCTCGCCCTGGATGGTGAGGGGCGGGTGCTGGCCGGTACCCGCAAGACCCTGGAGGCACTCGCGGCTTTGGCCGACGGCAGGATCATCGGTCGGGACATCGGGGAATTGTTCGACATGAACTTCGAGCGGGTTCAGAGTTCGGCGGGCCTGGTCTTCCCCCTCAGAACCCATCGCGGCGAGGGTTTCTACGCCAGCCTGCGCGCGCCGCAGGCCCTGCACCTGCCGCCGGCGCAGGCAGGAAGAATCAATTCTACGCGCCGGCCTTCTTCCGTACCCCGCGACGGCAGCCTCACTCTGGACTATCTGGCCGGAGCCGATGCAACCCTGAAAGCCAACGTGGAGCGCATGAAACGGGTGCTGGACAAAAACATCTCCATCATGCTGTTCGGGGAAACCGGGACCGGCAAGGAGGTTTTTGCCCGTGCCATCCACAACGCCAGCCGCCGCGCCGGCAAGCCCTTTGTCGCCGTCAACTGCGCCGCCATTCCCGAATCCCTCATCGAAAGCGAGTTGTTCGGATATACGGACGGCGCCTTTACCGGCGCGCGCAGCAAAGGCATGCGCGGCAAGCTGCTGCAGGCCGACGGCGGCACCCTTTTTCTGGACGAAATCGGCGACATGCCGGCCAGCCTCCAACCGCGCCTGCTGCGGGTGCTGGCGGAAAAAGAGGTCATCCCCCTGGGCGGCGACCGGGCCATCCCGGTGGACATCCAGGTGATCTGCGCCACCCACCGGAACATCCGCCAACTGGTGGCAAGCGGCGCCTTCCGCGAAGACCTGTTTTACCGCTTGAACGGCATCGCCTTCGAGCTGCCGCCCCTGCGGAACAGAAGCGATCTGGCCCGTCTCATCCATTCGGCCCTGGCCCTGGAAGTCGAGGCGGAAACGGCCTCCGTCGGCATCGGCCCGGAGGCCATGGCGCTGCTGACCGCCTTTGACTGGCCCGGCAATATTCGCCAGCTGCGCAATGCCCTGCGTTATGCCCTGGCGGTCTGCGACGGCCAGAGCATCGGCATACATGACCTTCCCGAGGAAATTTCCGCAGTTCTCCACCTGCAAACCGTGCCGCCGCCCCCCGCTATCGCTCCGGCGCCGCAGACCGCAAGCCCGGCCGCACCGGTACTGCCCGCCCCCGCTGATGACCTCAACCATCTTGAACGGGCCGAGCGGGAAGCCATCGTGCAGGCCTTGATCCAACATAAATGGCAGGTCAGCAGGGCGGCCCGCACTGTGGGTATCAGTCGGGCCACCATTTATCGCAAGATGGAGCGCTATCGCATCACTGCGCCCAACAAGATCTGAAGCCGAGGCCCGGCCTGTTCGATCATTTTTGCGGCGGCGAACCGTGTTCTGCGAGCCGCTGCACTTCGCCTGGTTGCAGGTGGTCACGGAGAAAACGCGCCGCGGCCGCTTCGTCCAAGGGTTTGGAAAAAAGGTAGCCCTGGGCGCCGTCACAACCCAACTCCCGCAGAATGGCCAATTGCCTTTCCGTTTCGATCCCTTCGGCCACCACCTTCATGCCGAGGCTGTGAGCCAGGACAATGATGGTCTGGGCAATGGCCACATCGCCTTGGTCCAGGTTGGCGATAAAGGAGCGGTCGATTTTCAGCTCATCGAATGGCATGCGGTGCAGACGACTGAGGGAGGAGTGGCCGGTGCCGAAGTCGTCCAGGGACAAACGCACGCCGAGGTCCTTCAACCCGTGCAGTTGCTGGACAAATTCCTCCTCCGGCAGGCTCAGGGCGCTTTCCGTGACTTCGAGAAAAAGGTTGGCGCCGGCCAGGGAGTTGCGCCGCAGGACATCCCTGACCAACGGTCCCAAGTGACGTGGATTCAATTCCGTGCAGGACAGATTGACGGACATGGAAAGGGCCCTCGGCGGATTCAACTCCTCCCGCCATTGCATCAGGCAGCGACACGCTTCCTCCAGCATCCAGCCATCGACGGCATGGATCAATCCGGCACCTTCGGCAACCGCGATGAACTGATCCGGAGTCAGCAAGCCCCGAGTCGGATGAGCCCAGCGGACCAGTGCCTCAAAGCCCCGGATACCACCGGAAGGCAGGTCGAAACAGGGTTGAAAATAAGCCCGCAGTTCACCCCGCTCCAGGCCCTGTCGCAGTTCGTTTTCGATCTCCAGGCGATAAACCACCTCGTCATGCATGCCCGCATCGAACAGCATGCAGCAATTGCGCCCCTGTTGTTTAGCACGATACATGGCCGTATCGGCCTCGCGCAGCAACTGCACGGCGGTGGTGGTGCCGCCAACATCAAGGGCCACGCCAAGGCTGGCGGAGACGTGAAAGGTATGTACTTCCCAGGGAATGGGTCGACACAAGGCCTCCCGAATCCGTTCGGCGCAGGCCAAGGCTTCCCCGGTATCGCCAACCGCCTCGAGGAGCACCGCAAATTCGTCGCCACCGAAGCGGGCAAGCAGGTCCGTGGAGCGCAGCACCCCGGAGATACGCCGGGTGATGGTCAGCAGAAATTCGTCCCCGACCAGGTGGCCGTAACTGTCATTGATCTTTTTGAAATGATCGATATCGATCATCAGCAATGCCAGGCAGGCCTCGGGCGTGTTTCGGGCCCGCTCCAAAGCGGCGCCGAGATGCTGCAGGAACAGGGTCCGATTGGCAATGCCGGTGAGGGGATCATGCAAGGCGTCGTGCTGCCATTTTTCCTGGGTTTCCTGCAGGGCGTCGAGAGTTTCATTGATGGCGACGGCCAGGCGGTCCAATTCATTGTCGCCTTCCACCGGCACCCGCGCTTCGCCGGTTCCAAGGCGTCGAATGCCGTGGATAGCGCGGTCCATACGGGCCAACCGGGACAAAAACAGCCGTTCCAGAAGCCACCAGACCACTCCCATGAAGACCAGCCCGGCCAGGGCCAGAGTCAGCATGATGACACGTCGCCAAACTTGTCCCTGCTGGTAGAAGCGACGTTGTTCCAACACGCGCAGAGCCGCCACCGGACCACCGTCAGGATCCGTCAACAGGACATCACCCCAAATCCGTCCATCCCCGGATACTTGAATCGCCATCGGTTCTTCGGCTGTCAGGCCCGAAGTCGGGTCAACCGGCAGCAGGGAAAGATGGAGTTGGACGCCCTCCTCCAAGCGTTGCAGCCGGGCCGGGGTCAGATGCCGGGCCATGACCAGAAAACCGCGACCCGGCCCCTTGCCTTCGTTGGTCAGTATTCGTGCCGCCGCCACCAGCAGGGGGTACTGGCCCGATTGGATCATCCCTTTTCGGACCAGCCCATTTTCGGCAAATGCCAACCAAATCTCCTCTAACAGCTTTGAGGAAGGCTCCTGGATTTCGTTGTCCTCCGTCAAACCGCCGCCTGCAATCAGGTTGCCGCCCGGATCGAAGAACAGGAGGTAATCGAGGTCCAGAGTCGCGAGTGATTCGGGCACGAGATTGCTGCCATAGGAAGCCTGCCGTTGGACCATGAACTCGTAGGTGTCATCCCAGTGCGCCCAATCTTCAACGATCAACTCCATGGCACGCAGGTTCATGATCACGGCGGCCCGGGCTCGTGCCAATTCTCTTTCCATTCCGGCTATTTCCAGCGATTCGACACCCTCCAGCAGCAGAGTCGAAGAGGCCAAATAAAGCACCGCCAGCAGCACCACGAGGGTCAAGGCCACATTCAGCAGCGTGCGCCACCTCAGGCTCATGTCCTTCCTTTCCGGGGTCACTAAGGGGATTTCTGCTGCCTGGAATCACTTGGCAACACACTTGGACATAAATGCCGACGAATTTCGTGTCAAAAAAATGCTCTTAACTCGATATTCAGATTAACCTGAAGGCGAAAAGCATTTTTCATACCATTAGCCATCGTTCAAGCTTGATGGTCTCGCAAAAAGTCTTCCCGAAGTTCTTTTGGTCGGGAATCCAGCCTGTAAAATCTTGAAATCATGGGTGCCCGATAGAAACACTCGGACATGACGGTGTGAATTTGCGAAGGCATCAAGCTTGAATGCGTGCAGTTTGATGGAACCAGGGAGGTGGCCGTCACCCCGTGCAATGCACCACCAGCACGGTCAGATCATCGGGCAGGTTGTCTTCCAGGGCCGGCAGGGCCAGCAGGCGATCCACCATCTCCTGGGCACGGCCGGCGCCGGCCAGGCAGCGGGCCAGAGCCTGGTTGTCCAGGGCCAGTTCCGGCCGGGCATCGATGAGACCGTCGCTATAGAGCACCAAAGTATCGCCCGTGGCGAAAATGGCCGCCCCTTCCTGAAAATTTAAATCCACCGGAATGCCAAGGGGGAAGGTGCGCGGCGTGAGTTCCTCAACCAGCCCCGAGGCGCGCCGCAGAAATGCCAGACCGTGCCCGCAGTCGACGAAGGTCAGGCGTCGGGCGGCGGCATGGATCTGACCGAAAAACAGGGTGACGAAGCTTTCGGAATTTTCCAGGTCGGTCACCAGGGCCTGCTCGGCCAGGCGCAGAGCTTTTTCCGGGCGATTATGGGCCACGGAACGCAAAGCGGCGCGGGCCGTGGCCATGAGCATGGCGGCCGCCAGTCCCTTGCCCATGACATCCCCGAGGGTGAAGCCCCAGACCCCGGGGCAGACTTCCTGCCAGTCGAAAAAGTCGCCGCCGACCTGCTGGGCCGGCAGACAGCGGGCCGCCACTTCGAAGCCGGGTATCTGTGGATAGTTCCGCGGCAGCAGCTTGCGCTGAATTTCCGCCGCGTAGCGCAGTTCCACCTGGAGTTGCAGGCGGCACCGTTCGCTTTCATGCAAGGCCGCCTCCGCCCTGCGCCGTTCTTCCCGCTCGACAGCTTCGTCCAAGGCCCGCCGCACCGCCGGTCCCAAACGGGAGAGGCGGTTTTTCAGCACGTAATCGGTGGCCCCGTTGCGCAAAGAGTCGATGGCCGTTTCTTCCCCCAGTCGCCCGGAAACGAAGATGAATGGGATGGCGGGGCAGGTGTGGCGAACGATTTCCAAGGCTGCCATGCCGTCGAATTTCGGCAGGGCAAAATCGGCCAGGATCACATCGATGCCGCCCGCGTCCAGGGCGGCGACAAAGGCTTCCCGGGTCGCCACCACGCGCAGGTCGCAGTCAAAGCCTTCGCCGATCAACGTGGACTCGACCAGTTCCGCATCCAGCGGATCATCTTCAAGGTGCAGAATACGCAGTTGTTGGGACATGGCATTCCTGCCTGGCTTCACTATTCACTGAAGGATCCCGGGACCCGAGGCCCTTCTCGTCGGTTGCAGAAAAGTGTCCTTGTCGCAACGTCTTGGACAGGGCCAACCGCGCTCAGGCACGAGGCATGGGCGGGGGTTCGTTGACAACCGCCCAAAATGCGCCAAGTTCATGGATGGCATCGATGAAGTCGTGGAAATTGACCGGCTTGACCACATAGGCGTTGACGCCCAGCCGATAACTTTCGATCATGTCCTGCTCCTCGCGAGACGAGGTCAGGACCACCACCGGGGTGGAGCGGAGTTTTTCATCGGATTTGATGGTGCGCAACACCTCGAGACCGTCCACCTTGGGCAATTTGAGATCCAGCAGAATGACGGCCGGATTCTCCACCGGGCGTTCGGAATGAGCCCCCCGACAGTACAAATAATCGAGGGCCTCGGCGCCGTCGCGGACCCAATCCACACGGTTGGCAAGGTTGTGATCGGTGAGCCCCTCCAATGTCAGTTCCGCATCGTTGGGGTTGTCCTCGACCAACAGAATTCGTCTCAAGTGGAGAACCATCTTTTATTCCTCCTCCCACTTCGGCAGCGAAAACCAGAAGGTGGCCCCGCCGTCGACGGAGCCTTCGGCCCAGGTCCGGCCGCCGTGGCGGTGAACGATGCGGCGCACATTGGCCAACCCGAGGCCGGTGCCCTCGAATTCCTCCGTGCCATGCAGGCGCTGAAACAGGCCGAACAGCTTGTCGGCATAGCGATTATCGAAGCCCACGCCATTGTCCCGCACGAAGATTCGCGTCTCCTCGGGATGATCGGTGACGGCCCCGATTTCGATCCGGGCCGGCTTCCGGGAGCGGCTGAACTTGAGGGCATTGGCGAGGTAATTGACCAGCACCAGATGCAGCATGGCCCGATCCCCCATGACCCGCGGCAGCGGACCGATATCCCAGATGATTTCTCGATCCCTGGTCTCTTCCGCCAGATCGGCCAGCGCCTCCCGCACCGCCTGGTTCAGATCGACCCAGGTCTGCATCATCTCTGACCGGCCCATGCGGGAGAAGGACAGCAGGTCATCGATGAGGGCCCCCATCTTCTGAGCCGCCTCTGAAATCACCTGCAGGTAGTGCCGACTTTTCTCATCCAGGACTCCCGTATCGCGCTTGTTGAGCAGCTCGACAAAGCCGGTGATATGCCGCAGCGGCGCCCGTAAATCGTGGGAAACCGAATAGCTGAAGGCTTCCAATTCCTTGTTGGCGGCGGTGGCCTGCTGCAGGTTGCGCTGCAATTCCCGGTTCAATTCCCGGATGGTGCGTTCCGCCCGAAGGCGATTGAGCGCTTCGACAAAGGCGACGGACAGGGCTTCCATTTCCTGCTGATCGGCCGGGGTATAGCCGCCTTCCTTGTTGGCCAGGCCAACCATGCCGGCGATGCCACCCATGAAACGCAGGGGCACCCCCAGAAAGCAATGGATGGGCGGGTGCCCCGGCGGCGTGCCGACGGAAGCCGGATGGGAAGCCGGATCGTTGATGAACCAGGACCGCCCTTCCCGCAGGCCGATGGGGTTGATGCCGTGATTCGGCATGTTGCGCAGCAGTTCCGCAGCCTCGGACGGAGCCATGGGGCAGGCCGCCCATCCGGCTGTGCTGAGGGTCAAGGTATCGAAACTCCCCTCCTGGTTCAGTTCCCCCAGGAAACTGATGGTGCTGCCCGACAGAGTCTCGGCCATGCTCAGACAGAGTTCAGCCACCTCCTCCTCGCTTTTGCATTCCGGCGTCTCGCGAAAAAGGCGCACGATGCCCTGCAGCAGGGCTACCTGCCGCAAAGCCTGATCTTCCTCCTGGCGCAGATCCCGGAGTTCTCTTTCCAGGTCCGCGCGGGATTTTTTGTCATTCCTGGACATACGCAGTCTCTGCCGGGGTCTCGGTGGGGCATCCAAGCATCATTGCTGAATTATGCCACCGGCAGAGGCGGAAGCAACCATCGACCTCCTTCCCGCAGGCCGTTCTTCTCAACGCATCCAGAGCCCGGATCTATTCCTGCCAATGAATGCAGGAAACCGGGCAAGCATCCATGGCCTCCTGAATGCTTTGTTCCGATGCACCGGTCGGCGCATACACTTCCGCCAGATCCTCGGCGTCCATCCTGAACACTTCGGGCGCCATTTCCACACAAAGTCCGCAGCTGATACAAGCATCCTGGTCCACGTAGGGCGTTTTGGCCATGATCATTCTCCTTGGTTAGTGCCTCCTGTTCGGGCGCGCATCTGCCGGCAGGCAGGGCAGGGTCCAGGTTCACCGGCTTGAAAATGTCCAGACCCTTTCCTCCTTCGCAAGTCCGCACCGCCATGGATATTTCAGACGCCTACAGGCCCCACATGGCCGGCCCGACCAGCAGCACCATCACCGTCATCCAGAGCGCCAACAGCACCGCCATGACAACCGCTGCAGTCAAAATAAATCTGGGCCAGCGGCGGCCTTGCCCGGCCCGGCCGAACCGGACCATGCAAAGCCAGACCAGCGCCAGAATGGCCAACGCGCCCACCAAAACGAGAATCCTGAGCATACAAACCTTCCCACTAATCAGGCAATAGAGCGAAAATTTTGCCAAGTTATTGTTTGGGAATCATAGGCGTGCCTCTTTTTCTAACATTGTACACGAGGGGGCGGTGTCCGAGCTGGAACCAAGCCTGAAAAGGATCAATATCGTCAGAAAAAGAAGACCTTACGGTTCGGTCCGAACAACAAGATGGGGAGTAAGGCAATGAAAAAACTCGTCGGGTCAACGCTATTGGCATCGATGATGTTGGGATCCGCGCCGGCTTGGCCGGCACGCAAGATGACCGTGGATTTTGGGACGGGCAAGATGACGACCACCAAGGACCGGCGGCCACCTGGGCCAGAGGCCGAGAATCAGGCGGCCAGCAAGCAAAGGAAGGCCACCCAAGACTTCGCCAGCCTGCAACGAATCCTCCAGCAGCAGAACCGGATGATTCAGCAGCAGCAAACTGTCATCCGCGAATCGCAGGCAAGAAACCGCCAGCTGAACAATGTCAATCAGGAGCTGAAATTGATGCTGCGCTCCTGCCGATGAAGTAGGGTCGGAGGTAACAGTCCATTATCTCGGCCAGAGTACTCATTTGGGGAATCCCGATTCTCAAGACAGAGGTAGGATGAAATGAAACTCGCAACCCGGCGTTTTTTGACTTGTGAGCTTCTTGGCCGGAGTCTTGGCAAAGATGATCCCACCATGAGCTTCAATGACCAATTTACAGAACGCCAAGCCTAGACCGATGCCTCTTCGACCCAACCCTTCCTTGCTTTCAACTGTAAAAAATTTTTCGAAAATGGCTTCTTGGTATTTTTCTGGGACACCATAACCTTGATCCTTCACAGAGGTCCAGAGATACATTTTCTTGGGATTGAGATTACGGAGTTGATCTCCCTTAGCGATTTGAAGAATATTTTTATTTCTTCCCCATATACGCCTTGATTCAATTACAATCTTTCCACCAAACACACTGTAGTTGATTGCATTTGAAATAAGATTATTAATTGTGCGCTTCAGCCTTACCAAGTCACCCTCAAGCTCAAGTGTAATATTTTTTGACTTTAATATTACATCGAGATTCTTGTCAGAAAAAAGCAATGAAAGTTCCTCAATACAATCCTTAGCAATCTGGTTAAAATCAAAAAATGTCTTATTAAGACTAAAGTTTGTGTTTTCGTCCCTGAAAATATCCAGAAAAGAATTGACCATGCTGCAAAGCTGGTCATTGGTATTTGAGGCGAGACGAATAACATAGTCCTGCTTTTCGTTGATTTCGCCAATCCTCTGAGTTGACAGCAATTCAAGGGTCTTATTGATGGCAGAAATTGGATTCCGCATGTCATGGCTCAACATAGCCACAAGATCCTGTTTCATTTTTTCATGGCGTTTTTCTTCGGTAATGTCCCGCAGGATCGCTACATACCCGGCAACTTCACCATCCTCATCATTAATTCGGGAGATGGAAACCTGGGCCGGAAACTTGTTTCCCGCGACTTTGACACCCTCCATTTCAATCCGAAAATTTTCCTCCCGACCCAAGTCAAGTTTACTCTTGCACTCCAAAATCCTGGCTGAAGGCGCCAACAAATCACAAAAATCTACGCCACATAACTGCCCATCATCGTAGTGGAACACCTCGTGGCATACCCGGTTGACCATGGTTATGCGGAAATTGGGATCAATAGCAAAAATACAATCCGAAGCGCTATTGACCAACTTATTTAAATATTCAGTGGACTGCTTTGCCAAAAGATATTTCTGCATGGCCATGTCGCTGAGAGTTCGTGTAATAACTGCCATGAATTTAACAATTTTTTGAAGTCGCGGCTTGGTAACAAAAGGGATTTTACGCAGTTCTTTTAAATAGCCATCAATATCTTCAATGCCAATCGCGCGCGCCCGAGCTATCGCAGCCTCATCCGAGATTGGCGCTTCCAAAACCTGTCCTCCATTTAGATTAGCTAGATGGTACCCCTCGACGATAATAGGTGTTGCACAATCAACCAAGCCGGCATTAAGGCAATTGTAAACATAAGGTTCTTGCTGCTTAAGGGACATTTCACCACCAAAAGCATCACTGGCATAACACTTTTTTCTGCCCTTTTCTGTACCACGACAAAATTTGGCACAAAAGCGGGTAAAGTTTTGTTCCCCCGACAACGGCTTCCCTTCTGTGTCCGCAATGACAGAACCAATGCCACACACCTCGTTAAATGCATCAAGTATATCATTAAGTGTTTTCTTATCAATCAAATCCAACAAATTAATTGTTGTTTTAATTTTTCTTTTATTGTCTAGAAGTTTGTTTTTTGTATTTTCTATATTCATAAAATACCCTAAATCAGTATATTTACTGGTTAAGATATAAAACATATGGAGAAATAATCCTCTTTTTGTCAATAATATCAACAATAAGTCTGGAAAGAGACTCAATACTAATTGTTTTTAAAATATATCCTGAAGCTCCAGATGCCTTAGAATCATCTATGTAAGTTCGATCATTATATGTTGACAGTACAAAAAGAATCATGTCTGGATATTTTTTCCGTAAAATACTAATCGCAGCAACACCAGATAGACCTGGCATATCAATATCCATAAGAACGATATCCGGAATTGTTTTTTCAATTTTTTCTATTGCGTCGAACCCATTGTCTGCTGTACCAATAATGCAAATTTTACTGTCATTTTCAAATGCCATCGACAACCCTGCACGGATCAATGGATGATCATCAGCCAAAAAAACCTTAATCCTAACATTCATCATACCCCCGTTTGCCGATGAAGTCTTGATTATTTATATACTATTTGTAAAATTCGATTTGCATGGTTGCGCCCCACAATAGATCAATCAATGAGCTTTCGCCGCCGGCCGACAATGACTGCTTCCATGCGGCTTTTAACTTCAAGTTTTTGAAAAATATTTTTAATATGAGTTTTTACAGTTTCTATACTCAAAAAGATCTCATCAGCTATCTGCTTGTTGCTTTTTCCTTCAGCCAGCAACTTCAAAACCTGTTTTTCTCGAGGTGAAATATGAACATCTTCTTCATTTTCTAGAGCATTTTTGTGCGCAACAGCCAAATCCAGCAGGTAGGGAGAAACTGGTTGCTTGCCCTGAGCAAAGTCCCGTAAAAAATCAACCAGCGCGGTAATACTGATGGCTTTGAGCAGATAACCATCGGCACCGGCTTGCATGGCCCCAGTAACGTAACCCTTCTCAGAGTAGGAAGACAGAGCGATGATTTTCAACCCTGGCAGTTTATTACGCAGCATGCCAATGACAGTGATGCCGGATATGCCAGGCAAATCAATGTCTATCAGTGCAATATCCGGAGGATTTTGAAGAATTTTTTCGACACCTTCAAAACCATCCGCTGCTTCCCCGATAAGATCGAGGTCCGTCATTTCGTCCAAGGTAAAGCGGAGTCCTGTTCGCAGCAAAGGATGGTCGTCGACCAGAAAAACCCTGAAAGGAATTGTTAAAGACATTGGCTCACCTTTAATGAAACTCGCAGCAGGCAAGCTCTAACAGCCGCTTGGCTTTTTGCGTTTGTGTTTCGAACCGTCACCGAAAAAAATAAAAAAGGCCACCTATTGCAACCTCGAAGGTAAAAAACCCAATGTAAAACTCTGCAAGTAGTAACAATTCAAATCGGAAAAATAATTCAACATAGGCCCGCGAAGTTTAAATGTTTTTCATCTAACTCATATTGGCCAATATATATTTGAATACCTATCATCTTTTCCTACCGGCACGCAAGTACAGGCCTCGGCTGGTCGCCGTCAGTCAAATCACCTCCGGCCTTTCAACAGACACTTCTACCCGCCCGGATGTTGACGGTTAAAATTTGCATGACTAATTCACTGATTCAGATCTGCTTTTGTATCCTACCCTTCGCGCAGTCTCTCCTCAAGGCTTTCCAAAGACTTGAACCCCAACTGCCTTGCCAGGCTGCGATATGTCGCTTCGGAGAGGCTTGAACCAATCTTCCGCAAAGCCAGTATGTCCTCGTGAAGCAGTTGAAGAGTCTTTTCTGAAAAAGTTTCCAGTTCGCAGCGCAGGTAGGTTTCAAAAGATGTCAGCCCTTGAGCATCTTCTGCCTTGCCAAGGGGACGGCCTCTCCTCATTAGTCGGGGATAGTCGGCAATGAACTGCCTTTGGTCAGCCACAGCAAGATCGACAATGGCATTGATGATGGGGCTAAAGTTTTCACAGGGAACAAGGCTATCCATGCGGGCATACTTGATGGCGACCAAATTGCGTCCACTGCCTCGGGCCCAGAGTAGGTCCGCACAATAGCTTTTCAAGGTTTCAGCCGACCATCCGGAAAATTGAGCCCGCCGGTGGATCCTGAACCTATCAGGGTCCTCCTGGCAGCAATATTTATGACCGGTGGGGACAGCAAGAAACATGGCAAGTTCCAGTTCAAGCACTTGATCAATGATAACCTTCCTGCCTTCCATATGCGTTCCTTTAACTCAGGCACATACCCTAAAGTTCTTTCTAAGATCAGGATCCAGGATGCCTGACTGCACCACGGGACCGTGGTCGGCTAAAAAACAGCTATTCGAATCGCTCAACCCCTGGCGGCGAAGTTCGTCGATGACCATATGGCAAAGGGTTTCGATGACGGCAGCCTTTTCGTCGTTGTTAGTGGTATTCAGCAAAAGGACGATGAGATCGTAGGCGGTGGTCCCGAGAATAGGCAACTGCCGCACTGCTCGGTGAAGCCACTTATAAAAAGGCGGATAACACCGGTTGAGGAGAAATGCCATGGACATCAGTTCATGACAGAACAGCAGTTCAGCATACCTGCCAGCAAAAATCTCCTTGCGCGACAGGCTGCGCGCCAGGTTGTATTGTCCCGTCTGCGCCATGGTCATGCAGCGCGAAGCAATCTTTCTGAGCCTGATATCTTCCGGATAGTAGTCGAGCAAATGGCGACGCCAAGAAGAAAAGGTATCGGCAGGATCGTAAAAAACCATGCCGTTGGTACAAACCCCCAGGGCCTGCTCCGGAATCAGCAACCATTCGCGTGCTGTCATTGGCGGATGATCGAGTCCCGTGTAGCGGGCATAAAATCCGGAAACGGTCATTACACCCGTGCGTCCCTCTTCGCCGGAACTCTCCAGGCGTGGTCCGTAACCATCAAAAACCTGAGGCAGACGCCGGTAGGCTTCACCAATTTCGACGCCGCGAGTAGCATAGTCTTCCTGACTCAGCCAAATGCAAAACCCGGGGCCCCAATCGTGGTCCCGAGACAAGAGATCATCAAAACCATAGCATTCCGATCCGGGCCCGACCAGGCCTGCGGCGGCCCTGTCAGAAATTTCACGGAAAGACTCCCGGAGCATGGGCCGTCCGTGGGAGAAAAAATAATCCCTGGCCAGTTGTAGTCCCTGCATGGCGCTACCTGAGTATCATTGCCTTAGAAGATCCAGGTTCTGAACGGTGCTGCAGGCCTTGACAATATTGCCTGTCACTTCATAAAGAGTCCGCGCCTTTTCAAAGTAGCCAATCCCAGCATTTTTATTGCCGAGCATTACATGGATATAAGCGATATTGGCACATTGATCAGCGACCCTATCGACACAACCAAGGAGTTCCAACTGTTGCAGTGCAAGGTGGTAATAATCAAGAGCTGCATCATATTTTCTCATGTCCCTGTAGAGCGAACCCAGGTTTCCCAGTTGTTCGGCCGCCCGTTCCGGCGCATCGCACTCTTCAAAAGCACGCCGAGCGCGAAGAAACGTAGCCTCGGCCTCGCTGTAGCGTTTGAGGTGCGCCAGCAGAAGGCCCATGTTGTTCAGAGCGATTGCTGTTCCTGCCTTATCTTCGCGAGCGGCAAAGCTTGAATAGGCTGAACGGTAGGCACTCAAAGCCTCGCCGGGTTTGTCCAAGGCACACTGAATTTCGGCAACGATCATACGCTGGGCGGCCGCCCCGGCACTATCTCCAGCGGCTGCAAATAGCCTTGCTGATTCTTCAAAAGCAGCCAGCGCTGCTTCATATGAAGTCATTTTCAAATGCCTTGTGCCGTCTCGTGAAAAGACCGTTGCCGCATGCACTAGTTTCTTTTTGTCCATGGGCCCTCCTGTTACCCACTGATGTCGTTGCCTCGAATCAATCATAAGTTGACCGTTGACAAGCCAGCAGGATTATGTTCACTCGTGGAGCTTTCGAAACGGCGTATCGGTTCCCCGTATAGGCAGTTATGAAAATATCAGAGTTCGTGGTTATATTAAATTACACTAACAGTCGGCATAAAAAGAGTCTGGCACATCCTGACCTTACCCGGATGGGGGATTGGAAAAATCCTGGCGAATTTCCATCTAACCACCGACGGTAACTTCGATACCGTATTTCCGTGCAATATCGGCAAGCTCAAAAACCCGTTCCTTATTGTGAGGCACAACTCCTTGGAGTTTGTATTCCTGATGCAATTGCCCCCATTTAGGTTCACCCATGCGATGATAAGGTAGTATATCAAGCGCCTCCAGATTGGAAAATTCGGCAATAAATTCCGCAGTTGCTCGTACGTTCTCCTCGGAATCGTTAAAATCGGGTATCAACGGAAGCCGGATACGGACAGGTTTTCCTGAAGCACCAAGTCGCTTAGCGTTTTCCAAAATGATCCGATTGTCGACCCCGGTTCCCTGAAGATGCCGCCTAGAATCCATGTGCTTAAGGTCGTAAAGAACATAATCCAAGTGTTCCAGGACTGAGTTGAAGATATTCCAGTTAACCTGGCCACATGTTTCGATTGCCGTGTGCAGTTTCAGGATCTTTGCCGTGCGTACCAATTCCATAAGGAAGACAGGTTGCGCAAACGGTTCGCCGCCAGAAATGGTAACCCCTCCCCCGGTACGGTCATAAAACTCCCTATCACGCAACACTACGTCCATGACCTCCTCGACCGTGAGATAACGTCCGCTTATATTGACGGCATTGGCATAGCAGACACGCTGACATTTGCCGCATTCTGGAAGGAGGCACTTATCACGATCAATGAAGCTAACAATTCCATCCACTTGAGCAAGACACTTTGAAGGGCACGCTTCAATGCACTTGCCGCATCCTATACAGTTGTGGGGGATGAGCATTATCTCCGGGCGCGGTATGATTGTTTCGGGGTTGGCGCACCAAGCACAGTACAAAGGACAACCTTTCATAAAGACAAGAGTGCGGATACCGGGTCCATCATGAATGGAAAACCGCTGAAAATCACTTATAAGACCGGTTAGTTCGGATCTATTGATGGCACCGGGATCATAAATAAGGTATTCATGTGACCAGCTCATTGAGTAGGCTCCGATCATTGCCTGAATTAATAAATAAATTTTACATGCACATAAAAAATCACCTGCGCCGATACCACTAATGGTGTCGGCGCAGGTTCAATTTTTGTCATTAGAACATCTGTTCGGTTCGTGCAATTATGTCATCCTGAATAGCTTTGTCGAGCGAGGTGAAAAATGCGCTGTAACCAGCAACACGCACGACCATCCCCTGGTAGTTATCAGGGTGTTCCTGCGCGTCGACAAGCGTATCGCGCCCAATGACGTTGTACTGAATGTGGGTCCCGCCGCCATTGAAGAAGGTTTCGGTGACACCAACAAGGTTTTGGATGCCACGCTCATCTTTCAGAGCATTCGGGTGGAACTTCATGTTCAGCAAAGTTCCATTGGATGCAATAACATGGTCAAGACGCGCAACTGATCTTACAGACGCGGTCGGGCCGGACTGGTCGACACCTGAAACCGGGGAAACGCCATCAGCCAGCGGGGTACCGGACTTGCGTCCGTCGGCAGTAGCCCCGACTACCGTGCCGAGTGGTACGTTGGCCGAAACAGGGTAAAGGCCAGGCTGGAACTTTCCACCTCTTGGATTCATGTACTTTTCCACTTCCCGGCAGTATATAAGTGCACCTTCATGTGCGATCATGTCAGCGTATTCGTTATCGTTGCCGTACTTTGGCGCACGATTTAACAGCATCTGGCGAAGGCCTTCCATTTCCAGGCCTTCGAAGTTGGTGGCAAGTCCCTTTTGAAGTTCGCCCAGGGTGATTGCCTTGTCTTCAAACACCAGCTTCTTAATGGCAGTTAGTGAATCGCCGACATTACCCACTCCAACCCCTTGGGGACCAGTAAAGTTGTAGTGTGCGCCCCCTTCCTGGAGCGACTTGCCCTTGATCATACAATCATCGACTAATGAAGAAAGGAACGGTAGCGGAGTGCGCTGGCCGTGGGCAATGTCACAGGCATTATCGGATATAATCAGCAGTTTGACGAAGTGCTCCATCTGCGCTTTATACGCCTTCATGACATCTTCAAACGCGCTGAATGAAGTTAAAGCGCCTGTCTGGGGACCAATCTGCTTGCCTGTTAGAGCGTCGACACCATCATTAAGAGCTAACTCCAGAACTTTGGCCATGTTGAAGAACGCGGCATCGTGCCACCCTTCAGTCTTGCCTGCTACCTGCGGCTCGACGCAGCCGATGATGCCGTAGTCGCGAGCGTCTTCACGAGTGAGGCCACGGCTAAGCAATGCAGGAATGATGAACCGATCATTGTAGTATGCAGGCATACCCAGCCCGACTCGGCTTACTTCGGCCGCCTTGGTGTACAGGGCAGCAGGAGTATTGCTATGAATACGAATCGAAATGGATGGTTGGTAGAGCTTGGTGTTGGCAGTCGCATGCAGACACATGAACGACAGCTCGTTGGTAGCGTCCTCACCCTCGCTGTCTACGCCACCAACGATCAGGTTCTGGAACATCGGGTATCCACCGAACGCCTTGGTAGAACCTTCGTCCCGGACCTTGTTGATCTCGCTGAACTTGATGTAAAGAAGATCAAGCAGTTCCTGGGCCCTCTCCGTGGTAATATCGGCGTCCATCTGAAGATAAGGGTACATGTACTGATCAAATCGCATCGGGGATATGGAATGACCATTGGACTCTATCTGGATCACAAGTTGAATAAACCAGAAGGACTGGACCGCTTCCCAAAATGATTCGGCAGGTTGCCCCGGAACCTTGCGACAGATACGGGCGATTTCCAAAAGCTCGGCCTTGCGTTGTTCATTCTTTTCGCTCGCAGCCAGTCTCTCGGCTTCCACTGCGAAACGTCTAGCAAAGGCAATGACTGCCTCGTTTGAAATAATTACGGCATCCAAGAAATGCATCTTCTTGAGATCATCGGGATTAGTAAGGTCGGTTTTTTTATGCTCAGCTTTAGCATCAGCAATAATACCATTCAGGCCTCTAGTCAAAACTTTGGCGTAATCAACGGAGATGTGACCAACGCCGTTAAAGTAGTAGTTGCCAACGGTGAAAACACCAGCCCCTTGAGCCTCAAGAGCATCAGGGGTCATAAGTGACGTGGCCAGTTCGTTCGAGGTCTTCTTGTCCCAGTAGGGAAAGAGCTCACGGAGAACTGTCTTCTTGTCTTCAGAAATCAAGAATACGTCGCCAGTCCGCTTCTCCAACCGATCCAGTTCCGCTTCCAGCCACTTGCAGGAAAACTCCGGATATACCGGGGCAGAGCGCGGCTTGGTGCACTGATTTCCAACTACCAATTCGTCGTCCTGAATAAAAACGGTCATACCGTTCAGGATCTTTTCGAAAGCTTTCGCCCTCCGGAGATGCATTGGCAGATCTTCGGTTTCCTTGTAGGATTCGGTGATCAGTTGCGCACGCTCAACACAGATTTCCGGAGTGGTCTTGACAAACCTTTCCTTAATTGCCTCCACCCGAGGGGTTGGTCCCGGTAGATTCGATACGTCGATTTTTATCGCCATTTTTTCCTCCTTTGTTTGCTGTTCGATGAATTGAGCCATCCGATTCCCTCAGAACTGCGAAGCTTTTAGCACCTCCTTTTTTTTGTGGCTAACTTGTTGCACCAGGCATATTTTGCAGGATCCATGAATCAATAAAAGCTTCCAGGAAAAGTGCAAGAAACAGCAATGAGCACATTTTTTTGGTAATACCCCTCCATAACATCTTTTTCTTGGACAGAGCCTGCATAAACAAAATCTATCGTATTTAAAAATAATTTTTTAACCAGAAAAAGAGTATCAACAGCCAGAACCAAATCAAACGAAACCTATCTTTCTATTTATAGGTAATACCCCATCAATAGCTATGCTACCATCGCGCAAAGGTGTATTTTTCGATACCTAAAAGGGGGGACCGAGGGGGAAAACGTGTCCCTAGTGGAGCCATATCAGAGACACCGTTCAATGTGAAACAGCATTTTCGAGGCCCTCCACCACCCAAGATGCCATGCCTAGGCCAGCCAACACACCATTCACGGCACAAACAGGGCAATCTTGGCGACAGAACAAATCCTGCCTCCTTATTTCACCGACGCTACGATAGCCAACCCAGGCCTGGTGGCGCCGGCGGAGATGGCGCAGCATAAAAAGAATGATTCTTTCGCATTTAAGATGAAAACCTCGGCCTCAGCAGGAAACCGGGCAAGCATCCATGGCCTCCTGAATGCTTTGTTCCGATGCACCGGTCGGCGCATACACTTCCGCCAGATCCTCGGCGTCCATCCTGAACACTTCGGGCGCCATTTCCACACAAAGTCCGCAGCTGATACAAGCATCCTGGTCCACGTAGGGCGTTTTGGCCATGATCATTCTCCTTGGTTAGTGCCTCCTGTTCGGACGCGCATCTGCCGGCAGGCAGGGCAGGGTCCAGGTACACCGGCTTGAAAATGTTCAGACTCTTTCCTCCTTCGCAAGTTCATACTGCCATGGACATTTCATACGTCTACAGGCCCCGCATGGCCGGGCCGACCAGCAACACCATCACCGTCATCCAGAGCGCCAACAACACCGCCATGACAATCGCTGCAGTCAATATGAATCTGGGCCGGCGATGCCCTTGCCCGGCCCGGCCGAACCGGACCATGCAAAGCCAGACCAGCGCCAGAATGGCCAGCGCTCCCACCAAACCCGGCATCATGAGCATGCCAACCTCCCTGCTGGTCCGGCGATACAACAAAAGTCGCCGACGCCGGGATCCTGACGCGGGCCCTCCCCAACATCAGGGCTTGTAGTACATGAGCTTCCGGGCCCAGGGTGCCACCAACGCCTCCAGCTTTTGTCGCTCCGCGGCATCCATGGGTGGCTCCAGGCAGGCGGCGATATTCTGTTCCAGTTGCCGGGGGTCGTCGCAACCGATGACCATGGTCGACACGCCCTGCCCCAGGGCATAGCGCACCCAGGGAGCGGGGCTCTGCAGGCCGGGAAGCCGCAGCCCGAAGCCGCGGCACAGCACCTTCATCCCGACAATGCCCATGCCGCGAGCTTCCGCCTCCGGCAGCACCGTGGCCGGGAAACTGGCCCAGGCATTCTCTGCCGGATTGACGGGCATCAATACCGTATCGAAGTCGTACAGGTCGAAGGCCCGCAGGAGGATGTCCGGGTTTTCATGGCCCGTGACCCCGACAAACCGCACCTTCCCTTCCCGCTTGGCGCGGTCGAAGGCTTCCATGGCCCCGCCCGGCCCGAAAATCATCTCCAGGTCCTTTTCCGTGCGCAGATCGTGCACCTGCCACAGATCCAACCAATCGGTCTGCAAGTTGGTCAGGGATTCCTGCAGCTGCGCCCAGGCCCCCCGGGCCGTGCGGTCATGGGCCTTGCTGGCCAGAAACACCTTCCGGCGCCGCTGTCCGAGGGCCAATCCATAATAAGATTCGCTGCCGGCATAGGCCCGGGCCGACTCCATATAGTTGATCCCCAGGTCCAAGGCGCGGGCAATCAACTCCGTGGCCTGCGTTTCGCAACCGAAGCTGCGCAGAACGCCTTCGCCGCTAAGACCGATACAGGTCACCTCGACACCGGTTTTGCCAAGTTGTCGCTTGGGAATCATGGGCGCGCCTCCTTTTGCTACCATTGTACACGAGGGGGCGGTGTCCGAGCTGGAACCAAGCCTGAAAAGGTACAATATCCTCAGAAAAAGAAGACCTTACGGTTCGGTCCGAACAACAGGGTGGGGAGTAAAGCAATGAAAAAACTCGTCGGGGCAACACTGCTGGCTTTGATGCTGCTGGGAACCGGGCCGGCCTGGCCGGCACGCGAGATTACCGTGGATTTTGGGACGGGGGAGATGACAACCACGGAAGACCAGCGGCCGCCCGAGCCAGAGGCGGAAAATCAGACGCTTAGCAAACCAAGGGAGGCGGCCCGAGACATCGCCCGCCTGCAACGCATTGTCCAGCAGCAGAACCGAGTGATTCAGCAGCAGCAGGCCGTTATCCGGGAATTACAGGCGAGAAACCGCCGACTGAACAATGTCAATCGGGGGCTGGAATTGATGCTGCGTTCCTGCTCTTCCCCGCATCCAGCAGTCCGATAACCTCCTCCTGCTCCAGGGCCAACCGGGATTGCCGGGCCTCCGCAGCCAGATCTTCGTAAGGCAGATGGAGGCATTCCTCTACCGCGCTCTTGAAAACCTCGAATCCGATGCGCTCCACCGTCCGAGTGAGGCGTTCATTGGGTTCGGCCAGTGCGCGATAACTGCGCAGCACCGCCGCCAGGTATTGGGGCACCTGGTCCGCCGCCACCGGGCCGGCCAGTTCTCGGGCGACGGTCGGGGCGAAGCCCATCTTGCCGCCGACAAAGATTTTCCAGCCGTTCATCGCGGCATGGATGCCGAACTCGGCGAGGCGGGTGTTGGCGCAACAGTTGGGACAGCCGGACAGAGCAATTTTAAACTTCTGAGGAGTGGGCAGGGCCCGAAAGGTCTCCTCAAGATGGGCAACCAGGGCGAAGGTCCGCTGCAATCCGAAGGGGGAATAATCGGCGCCGGGGCAACACTTGACATGGAAGACATCACGACCCACGGAACGGATCTGGAACCCGGCCTCCAGCACTGCCCGCCGGGCCTGGGCATAGTCCTGCCCCTCGATGCCGAGCAGCACCATGCTCTGTGCCGTCGACAGATGGCCGACCTTGGCGTATCGCTCGACGATATCGGCCAGAGCGCGCAGTTGCGCGGCGCTGAAACAGGCGTTGGGCACCCCGACGGAAAGGGCAAAATGGCCGTCGCGTTGCTTGCCGAGACAACGGGCTCCCTGCTGTTTTTTGCGCTCCACGGTGTCCTTGCGCAATGCCACATCGAGTTTTGCCGAGGTATCCATGACGATCTGCTGTTCCTTTCCGCTTTTTACAATATTGGTCGGGTGTGACAATCGGGAGGATATTCTACTCATTGGCCCGACTTCAGCCCAGACTTTTTTCATCCACTGGCAGACAATGGGCCTGAATCGGTGTATGCTGCCCCTGCCCTGTGGCTCTTTTTTCTCCTGACTCCCGGATCCTCCTCATGTCGACACACACTGAAACCAGAACCGATTTGCGCCTGATCGTCATCCTGCTCGGCGCATTGACGGCCATCGGGCCGTTGACCATCGATACCTATCTGCCCGCTTTTTCCGCCATCGCCGCCGACTTGAACACCGACGTGGCCACCGTCGGCTTGTCCATGAGCAGCTACTTTATCGGCATTGCCGCCGGGCAGCTGGTGTACGGCCCCTTGCTGGATGTCTTGGGACGCAAGGGGCCATTGATTTTCGGCCTGGTGCTGTACGGCGTGGCCGCGTTGGGCTGCGCCCTGAGCGCCAACGTCCAATGGCTCATCGGCTTGCGTCTGGTCCTGGCCCTTGGCGCCTGCGTCGGCATGGTCGCGGCACGAGCGGTGGTACGGGATCTTTTCCCGCTCAACGAGACGGCGCGCGTATTTTCGACCCTTATGCTGATCATGGGGCTGGCGCCCATCGTGGCACCGACACTCGGCGGAATCATCGTTGCCAGCCTGGGCTGGCGGTATATCTTCATTCTGCTGGGGGCGGTTGCGGTGCTGATGCTGGCCGGCGTCTGGTGGATCCTGCCCGCCATCGCCGGACATGGACGCCGCGAAGCCTTGCATCCACGCCGGGCGTTGACCGATTACCTGGCGGTGCTGGTGGTGCCGGGCTTCACTCCCCGCATGCTGACCGGATGCTTTCATATCGCCGGCCTGTTCGCCTACCTGACCGCCTCGCCGTTGGTTTTCATGGAACTGTTCGGCATGTCCGGCCCCCGCTACGGCTGGACCATGGGCGCCAACGCCCTGGCACTCATCGTCGGCAGCCAGATCAATGCCCGTCTTCTGCGACACTTCTCCCTGCGAAAAGTATTGTGGGGTGCCAACCTGCTGCAGTTGGCGGTCAGTATCCTGTTTGTGCTGACTGTCGCCCTGGCACCGGTTTCGCTCTGGATGGTGTTGGCCTTTGCCGCGAGCTACCTGTTTTGCCTGGGCTTTCTGCTGCCGGACATTACCGCCCTGATCATGGAACCCTTTGCACGGGAACAGGCCGGCAGCGCTTCGGCCCTGTTGGGATCATTGCAGATGGCGGCCAGTGCCGTGGCGGCGGGCCTGGTAAGCTGGGGGTACAACGGCACCATTGCCGTCATGGCCATAGGCATGCCCCTATGTGCCCTGGCCGGCATGGGGATGCTGTGGGGTGAACGCGGCCTGCTACTTGAACCTGTCGACGGCCCGGTCCAGCGCTCCCTTTAACTCGTCCTTGGCTTTTTCCAGGCCGGACCTCATTTCCTTCCAGGCCGACTCGCCGCTGGCCTTCAGTTCATCCAGTTTGCCATGCATCGCCTGCTGTTTCGCTTTCAATTCCTGCACCATATTCTGGTACTCGATTTTAGATTCCGCCTTGACTTGCTCGGCCTTGGCTTCCAACAACTGAATGCGCGCCTTCCATTCCTTCAATTTGGCTTCATATTTTTCCTGGTAGGCCTTTTTCTCTTCCATGACAAAACCTCCGGTGGTTAAAAAATATTGCCCTAGAGCGATCAACCGTCACCCAATCGGTGAGCCGATCTTATAAAACCTTATAGGACATCGCCGCCCTGTCAATAGAATCTCTTTGGGACCCCTGTATGTTGAGGATTGCAACCGAGTGGGTAAGCTTGTTGGTAGGAAAGTCACCAAATCTGTCCATCCTGCTTGAGTCCGGCGACGGTGAGGATCTCTCCCTTCTTCAGGTCAGGCAAAATGGCCCGATCCGACCTGGGAGTTCTGAAGAAAGGTCGCTATCATGAAGTGCCTGACGAAAGCCCATGCCTTCCGGCTTCTCAACCTGATGCTTGTTGTCAGTACGCTTTTCATTATTTTGACGGTCTGTTTCGCCCTGGCCCAACCCGCATCCGCCCCTGAGGGCATGGGGGCCCCCACACCAGGGCAAAACATACCGGCCGTCGAACCCATCAAAGTCAAACCGGACTCCAGCGACCAAGCCATCGACACGCGCTTGACCAGAATTCTCGAGGCAACGGGGTGGTTTGCGGCCATCGCCGTGGAGGTAAAAGAAGGAGTGGTTTTTCTGGAGGGGCAAACCGACTCCCCCGATTATCGGATTTGGGCCGGCAACCTCGCCGGCAAAATCAGCGACGTGGTAGCGGTTGTCAACCGCATCCAAGTCACCGAAAGATCCCCTTGGGATTTTTCCCCTGCGGTCATCGAACTGGAAGCCCTTCTGATGCTGTCGGTACAGCGGATACCACGGCTCGTGGTCGGCCTGGTGGTTTTTCTCCTGACCGGAGTGACTGCCTGGCTGGTGGGCATGGGCACCAAGAAAATTTTCATTCGTCGACTCAATCTGCTCCTGGGGGAAGTGGCGGCACGCGTATCGAGTATTTTTGTCTTTTTGCTTGGATTGTACCTGGTACTGCAGGTCGTAGGGCTTTCGCGGCTGGCCGCCACGGTACTAGGTGGTACGGGGTTGATCGGATTGGTGGCAGGGATTGCCTTCCGCGATATTCTGGAAAATTACCTGTCGAGCATCCTGATCAGCATCCACAATCCTTTCCGGCTCGGAGACCTGGTGGAAGTCGCCGGGCATACCGGGCTGGTGCAGCGGGTGACAACCCGTGGCACGGTGCTGATGAACCCGGATGGCAACCATGTACAAATTCCCAATACCATCATTTACAAAAGCATTATCCGCAACTACACAGCCAATCCCACGCGTCGCGAAATGTTTGAGGTGGGGATCGGCTTCGAAAACAGAATTTCTCAGGCTCAGGAACTGGCCAAGGAGGTGCTCAATGGGCATACCGCGGTCCTGGGGGAGCCGGAGGCTCTGGTACTGGTTGACCGGCTCGGTTCGGCCACGGTCAATCTCAAAGTCTTCTTCTGGTATGACGGAACTGTTTATAATGGGGCGAAGGTCAAGTCTTCACTGATTAGGTTGGTGAAGCGGGCCTACGAGGCGCACGGGATTTCCATGCCTGACGAGGCCAGAGAAGTTCTGTTCCCCGAGGGAATTTCGGTCCGCATGCTGGAAAACTTGGCGGCCGAACAGCCGGAGGGATTGCAAAGGCCGCTTCCCCAGCCGGTACTCGAACCGGCAACACTCAGCAGTGAAACCGAAGGAAATCTGGTCAGCGAAGACGAACAGCTTCAGGAGCAGGCCCGCAAGTCCAGAATCCCGGAGGAAGGCAAAAACCTTCTGGAAGAGAACCCCCGGCAACCCTGACAACCATCAGCGCAAGGCCTGCTCCTCGATGTCCTCCATGAAGCCGGCCAGTTCCCGCAAAGTCGCCATGTCTTCCGGCAAAGCGAGCCCCCTTTCCGCGTATGCCAGAAGTCGCCGCGCATGATGCACGGCCGCTTCACGCATCGTGTCATTTCCCATCGACGCCAAGAATGATAACGCTTTGAGCAGCCGGATGCAGACTTCGACAGCTCCGCTGCCATCGCGTTCAATAGCCAGGAAGGCATCATCAAGCATATCCCGCACCGACAGTTCAGGAACCTCAACCCGATCGTATTTGGTATTTTGGTGGTTGTCCTCATTTTGTGGGGCGCCCCACAGTGCGAACAGCCTCAACAACGTGAGGATAATGTCAATGGCCGTACCGGGATCGTTCACGGCAGGCGACAGGGCCCGGGCGGCAATCTGTGACAACACCACGAGACCATAGCGCGGATCCGTGTAGTAGGTCCGCTCCCTGCCAACCACGAAGGCCTGGGCCACCAGTTCGCCATCCACATCGGTTCTCGCCTGATAATCGCCCCTGACGTAGGCCAGAACCCGCCCGGGAGCAACCAGACTTCCCGGCAGAACCGCCACGGCGATGCGACTCTGAGCATTGTCGGCAAGGGATTGCAGCGCGGCAATATCGATGCGCTGCAGGTAGCCCACCCGCTTTGCCGGCACCGCCTGGCCGCTTGCGGATAACGAGTTCAGGGGCATGCCGTACAGGGTCGGGGCCTTGCGCCGTTGTTCCAGGGCCTGCTCTGTGGCTTTCTCGACCTTGACAATGGTCTGTCCCAATCGTCCCAGCCGGGCGATGCGGTCCACCCAGCGCAGGAAGGTAAAGATGACAATTCCGAACACCATCAAGGCCAGGAGAAAGAGGACGAAACGTCCCGCGATGCCCAGATAGTTCTCTTTGACGGCGATCACCCCGACGATGCTGAAAATAAAAGCGCCCACGAATGTCGACAAGGCATGCTGCGAGACGTCATCGGCGATCACGAGAGTCAGAGTCCTCGGCGAGGCGGTATTGCTCGCGGACGCATAGGCCGCTACCATCGATCCGACCGCAAAGGTGGCGATCACCAGCATGCTGGAAGCCATGACCAGCAGAATGGTTTCCAGCGAATCCATTGAAATACGAGGAGTAATCCCCTCCACATGGATGCGGTCCGCACCTTTGGCCAGCAGGACCCCGAAAATTGAAAGTACGCTGATGGCGAGGGGCTTCACCCAGAGTCGCTCCTGGAGGCGACGGATAAAAAATCTGAACCGTTCATGCATGCCGGAATAATTCATTTGGCCCGCCCTGAGACGCCATCCTGCTGGTTTTTGCGAAGACATGTGGGTTGCTCGCCTGGTAAAAATTGCAGGAAAGGGAGACTCATCGCAATGGCCTCCGCCACTTTCCCTTGAAAAAGAATAGCAGATAAAGCTGAAACATCAGGAAATGTCTCATGGTGCGGGTTAATGGGTGACATTTATTCGGGTGTTCCTTTGTCTGAGAGCAACTCTAAAATTATTCGCCTGCGCAACGCCTTCACAGGGGCATACCACACGACCAAAGCGGTTGAAATATGTGTCTCAAAACCGTTACTATGCGAAACCTAAAATTGAATCGCGTCAGGGATGCCCTAATAAAACTACAATCCAGGCAGTAAGACAGGAACTGCTCCAACCGGATGACAAGGGAGAAAATGATGAAGGACCACACCATCGATGCGCGCGGGCTGCGCTGCCCCCAACCCCTGATGCTGACCAAAAAGGCCTTGGAAGGCATGGCCGAAGGAGAGCGCCTTCAGGTGCTGATCGATAACGAGCTTTCCTGCGAAAACCTGATGCGCTTTCTCAAGGATCATGGAACGACTCCCGAACTTTCCAGCACAAACGGAGAACACACCATCACCCTGACCAAGGCCGCCGTTACGCCCGTTCTGGCCGATGCCGCCGCCTATTGTTCCCCGCCATCCTCGGCGGGTGGAACGGTGGTCGTGATCCATAATCAAGGCATGGGTTCCGGTTCGGAGGAACTTGGGAAAATACTCCTGCAGGCTTGCCTCAATACCCTCAAGGACATCGCCCCTCCTCCGGCTGCCATCCTGTGTTACAATGCCGGCGTTTTTGCCGCCGCCGAAGGGGCCCCCACGGTGCCGGCCCTGGAGGAATTGGCCAGGCAGGGGGTCTCGCTGCTGATCTGCGGTACCTGCGTCGACTATTTCGATCTGAAAAACAAGATTGCGGTCGGCACCATTTCCAACATGTACGACATTCTGCAGCAACTCTCCAGCGCCAATCGCATCATAACCCTTTAGTGTTGCAATGGACCTCTTAACCTATTTTGACAATGCCGCCACGTCCTTTCCCAAGCCGCCCGGAGTGGCCGCGGCCATGGCCCGCTATCTCAACGAGGTAGGCGGCCCCTATGGCCGTAGCGCCTACACCCGGGCCCTGGACGTCTCCAGAACCGTGGAGAAAACCCGCGATCTGCTCGCCGAACGCATGGGTGCCCGCGCGGCGGACAACCTCGTATTCGCGCCCAATGCCACCCACGCCATCAACCTGGTTCTCAGAAGTCTTCTCACCGGACGCGGGCGGGTGCTCATCTCGCCCCTGGAGCACAATGCCGTCACCCGGCCGCTTTCGGCCCTGGCCTCGCGTTGCGGTGCCACATTCGAGGTGTTGCCCCACCATTCCGACGGCCGCATCGACCCCGATGGGATCGAAAAACTTCTCACCGCGGATACCCTCCTCGCGGTGATCAACCACCAGAGCAACGTCAACGGCGTCATTCAACCTTTAGCGGAAATCAAGCAGCGTCTCGGCCAGGTGCCGCTTTTGGTGGATGCCAGCCAGTCCTTCGGTTCCATTCCCATCCGGGTCGATGACTGGCACCTGGACTTTCTGGCCTTCACCGGCCACAAGGCCCTGCTCGGCCCGACGGGGATCGGCGGTCTGTTTCTGCGGGATGCGGCCGGGTTGGAACCCCTGATCTACGGAGGCACCGGCAGCGCTTCGGAACATTTCGAGATGCCCGATTTTACGCCGGATCGCTTCGAAGCGGGGACCCCGAATATCGCCGGCATCTACGGCCTGCTGGCCGCCCTGCAGGAACCGGTGGACTGCCGCCATTCGCGGCAGGAATTCGGCCGGTTTATCGAAGAACTGAAAACCCTTCCCCGCCTTAAAGTAATCTGCGCGGAACGGTTTGAGGATCAGGGCGATGTTTTCTCCCTGCTGCATCCCGAACACGACTCCGCGGTCCTGGGCCAGAGACTGTTCGCCGAGTGGGGGCTCGAAACCCGGGTCGGCCTGCATTGCGCGCCCCTGGCCCATCGCACCCTCGGAACCTTTCCCGGCGGCTCCCTGCGGGTTGGTGTCTCCCGCTACCATACGGCGGATGATTTTGCCTATTTTTTCAAGGCGGTAAAGGAATGCCTGCAACCATGAATGTCACCTTGCTGTTCACCTCCACCCGTGCCGTTATCAAGGGCGAAGAAGTGCTTCGCTCCCACCACATCGATTGCACGGTCATCGCGGTGCCGAAGGAAATTTCCTCGGAATGCGGCATGGCCATCACCCTGGCCCAACAGATGCTGGAGCAGGCGGGCGGTCTGCTGAAAGAAAAGGGCCTGGACTTTGCCGTGCATGGACCTGACGGGAAAAATCCGCCCCGGTTCGATCTCCTCAGCACCGTGGAACAGGGCGGCTGCTCGGCAAAACTGCCGCCGGAAGTGCTGTTCGACGCCCTCGGCCGCTTGCCGGCCCAGACCGAGCCCAACCTCCTGGTAGGCCTCGGCACCGGCGACGACGCCGGCGTTTATCGCCTGTCCGATGAAATCGCCCTCATCGAGACCACGGATTTTTTCCCGCCCATCTGTTCGGACCCTTTCGATTTTGGCCAGATCGCCGCCGCCAACGCCCTCAGCGACGTCTACGCCATGGGCGGCAAGGTACTGACCGCCATGAATTTGGTCATGTTTCCCGCCACCGGCATTCCTTACGAGGTGCTGCATGAAATCATCCGCGGCGGCCAGGAAAAGATCCAGGAAGCCGGCGGCGTTCTGGTTGGGGGGCACTCCATCGCCGACTATCCGCCCAAATACGGGCTGGCCGTTTCGGGGATGGTCCATCCCGAGCGCGTCATCCACAACGCCAATGCCGTCCCGGATCAGGTACTGATCCTCACCAAACCCCTCGGCACCGGGGCGCTGGTCGCCGGCCAGCGGCTCGGCCAGGCCTCCGCAGCCGACTATGGGCGCGCCCTCGATTCCATGAAGCAACTCAACCGCTCTGCGGCGGAAATCATGCAGGAATTCCGCATCCGCGCCGCGACGGACATCACCGGTTTCGGCCTGCTGGGCCACGCCCTCAATATCGCCCAGGCAAGCCAGGTCAGCATCGAAATCGACACGGCCGGGATTCCAGCCCTGCCGGGGGCCCTGGATCTGCTGGAAGCCGGCTGCATCCCCGGAGCCTGTTTCCGCAACCTGGACCATGTGGAGGCGTTCAGCCATTTCGCCCCGGATCTCGCCTATGCGCGTAAGATGCTCGTTCTCGATCCCCAGACGTCCGGCGGCATTTTGCTCTGCGCACCCGCCAACCATGCACAAGCCATTCTGGCGGCCCTCAAGGATCGCGGCTGTCCGTCGGCGGCCATGGTCGGCCGAACCACGCCGCTGGGAGAAAAACACCTGGTTGTTCTGTAATAAAGGGAGGCCGCCATCCCCAACGTGGATCCGGCAACCGGCCAGGACGAGTCCTGAGCCCGAACCGGCCACGCCAGGGCCGAACCGACAGGGTTACCGTGGCCGGGCGAGAATTTCCAGGAATGCCTCGATGCGCACCTTGAGTTGCTCCGTGTCCGATTCGGAGTAGTCGGTCTCGATCTGCAGAAACGGACGGCTCAACTGTTCCTGAACAAACTGCTTGAGAGCGTGGGATTCGATATTGAAGGTATGGCAGCCCTGCCAGGTAAGGTCAATGACGCCATCGACCTGGAATTCTTCGACCAATCGCTTCACCAACTCAAAACGTCCCGGGTTGGGAGACATACAGGAGCAAGGCACGCGAAGATACCGTTCGGCCACGGCAACCAGGGGATCTCCCGCCTCGTCCACCGGGTCGAGTTTTTTGTAGCCCGTGCAGTTCTCGAATCCAACCACACTACCGCCACACTCCTCCACCAGCTTGACCACCTTGTCCGAGCCGATACCGACGGGCACCCCGCTCAGCAGGACCCTGGGGGTTGCCTCCGTAAAGGGTGAAATGCCCGCAGCGGCGCGCCTGCGCAGCTCGGCGGTCAATTGATCCATCAGGGCGATATTGTCCCGGCGGTCGATGTTGAAGCCGGTGTTGTGCAGCACAGTCAGCAGTTCCATGCCGCTGATGGGTGACGGCTTCAAACGACACATGTCCATCAGCTCTTTGAGGGAACGCCGCTCCTCGTTGAGCAGGCGGATGGCGTCCCGCAGGCGCTCCGAGGTGATCTCCACGCCGAAACTCTCTTCGAGTCTTTCCTTGAGCCGCTTCAATTCAAGAATCCAGGAATCCAAAGCCGTCTCGTTCTGCACCTGCGGCAACTGCATGAGATGCAGGGGTTTAATCTGGCCGAGCAGTTCATACATTTTCTTTTTCCCGTCGCAGGTGGTTTCGGCCACCAGCAGATCGGCAAAATACAGAAAAGGACAGGTGTCGGTCACGGCAAACCCGTAGCTCGACTTGATCAGCGGACAGAGGTTGCGAGGCAAAACCTTCTCCGCCGCCGGAATGGGGGTTTGGCTGGTGCCGCACAGGGAGACGGCGGCCGCCCCCGCCGCGACGATGAGCTCTGCCGGCGAATACTGACAGTAGGTGCCCGCCACTTTCAGGCCGGTTTCCTTGGACTCCTTCAGCGCAATGACGCTGCGCTCCCTTATGGTGGCAATTCTCTGAAAGGCTTCCGTTTGCGTCAAAGACATCCCTTATCTCCCGTTTGAGTTGATATCAATCCGCGGCAATCAGGGCCGCTCCAAGCGCTCCCACGAATTGCGGATCTTCAGGTACATGGAGTTTTACACCAAGATGTGCCGCGATAACCCGGCAGATGGCGGGATTGTTTGCCGTCCCGCCGGTGAAGGTCACCGTATCCCGCAACGCTATCCGCCCGGCCAGACCCTGCACACGCCGGGCAATGGTGTCGAGAATGCCGGCGGCAATGCGTTCTTTTTCCAGCCCTTTGGCCAGCAGCCCGATAATTTCCGACTCGGCGAAGACCGCGCACATGCTGGAAAGGGAAACCGGCTCGGCCCCTGCCGCCAGGGACCCCAGTCCATCGAGGGTTTCGTCCAGCACTCCGGCCATCACCTGCAAAAAACGCCCGGTGCCGGCAGCGCATTTATCGTTCATGATAAAATCGCTGACCATGCCCCCTTCGTCGAGAGCGATCACCTTGCTGTCCTGGCCGCCGATATCGATCACCGTGCGCGTTGCCGGACAGAGATGGTGGGCACCCCGGGCATGACAGGTAATTTCGGTAACCCGGCGGTCGAAAATGGGCAGGGAAATCCGACCATAGCCCGTGCCGACGATGCCGCCCACCTGCCCTTCGGCTATGCCGGCCTGAAGCAGCGCATCCCGCAGGGCGCTGAGAGCCGCTTCTCGAGGCTCCCAACCAGTGGGAACAACCGCCCTGCCCCGTACGCCCCCGTCAAAAACCACCGCCTTGGTGGCGGTGGAACCGATGTCGATGCCGACGCTAACCATGTGTTTTCAGCCCTTCGAATCAGCTTATGGAGTGCCCTTCGCGGCATCCGTTTCAAACCTGCCAAGAATCCAGACCGTGGAATCGGGGCAAGTCGGAGGATATCTTACAGATCGGCGAGGTTTCGGCCCAGTATTTTCTTTCCCAACCATCACCAAAGGCTATTCTCGGGTTTCCCCTTCAAAAGTCGTCCCAGATCCGGTTTCAAGGAGGTTGGTTAAATAAACAGACTGGGGTGTGCAGTTAAAACCACCATACACACTATGTTGTGTATTTAAATTTCCGGATATCGTTGACAGTTGCCGCATGCTGACTCGACCAAAAACTACAACAAGATACCTCATTCATTGTGGATTTTGGCTTTGATTCTTGATTTTTTCACGAATCCTACCCTCAATCGAAACGCCCCTCTTGACACTCCATCATACCAAATCTAGTATTTGGACATGTTTCCAGGATTCCCCAAAAACCGTATTGAATTAGAAGAGCATTTCCGCACCCAGGATCATTGCTTGGAGTACCTCTTCAAACTACGTTGGCCTGAAGAATTCATCTGTCCGAAGTGCGGCCACGAGAAATTCTGGTCGACCAATCGAGACCGATACATCTGTGCAAAGTGTCGCCATCAAGCATCAGTTACAGCCGGAACCATTTTTCATCGCACCCGAAAGCCGTTAACCCTATGGTTCCGGACAATCTGGTATATCACAACCCATAAACACGGCGGCAGGGACTCTGAAGAGGCCGTCGGCGAAGATCCCTCACCCCTCTGTCACCGTGTTATATCGTTGCTTAAGCGATCCTTGCTCAATCCTTACCAAATTGCTGTCCACCCAGCGCAGCTTGACCGCTACCTGGAAGAGTTCGCTTTTCGATTTAACCGACGCAAATCCAAGTCTCGCGGACTGCTTTTCCTGCGATTACTTCAGCATGCGGTGAGAATTCCACCATTCCCGGCCAAGGAAATTCAGCTCGGCCTTCGAGATTACATGCGCGGCACGAGGAAAAACAAGATCGTGCCAAGCAGGGATGTTTTTAGGCCGGTCGATACCGCCTTCCTTGACCAACTAGGCGACCTTCCATTTTAGGTTCCCATGCAAGACTTCTTCGCAAAATTAAAAATCCCCACAGGCAAGGCCTGTGGGGATTTCTGCTTGTGCTGTATTGAATTAAGTTTGGGTGGCTAGTTTTCAACTATGTAGCGAGGTTCGTCCTGTCCGTCAACCCAGGCTGCCAATAGGTAACACATATCGTTTTCATCAACGACATATCGAACGTGAAGCCGCCTGTAGGCGATATCTGTTACGGCAAGGTGAAACTCCTGCTCGACACCATTCAGTATTTTTCGTTTAACCGGCCATGCGCGGGGATGCTCATCCATGACGTCCAATATGGTTATCATGGCCGAAGGTAGGGCACGGTAGGCCAATGGGCTTTTAATCCGCAAATATTCCCTAACACCCGAAAAGGCCGATAGAAAGGTTGGAGTTTTCTTGATCCGGAGATATTTCCCGGACATTACTGAGTCTGCTTCGCTGAATGCAGATTGTTTCTAACCATTTCCTCCCCGATTTTTCTATCCTCTTCGATCATCTGAAGAAGATCGTCAATTGGAGTGGCACGGCCATCCCTGACTTCCTCTAGCGATTGCAAAGTCATGAGATCGGCCCTCCGCTCCAGAAGGTCTTCAGTGATCAGTCTTTGCCCACCGACCTTGAAAAATGCCTGGGGCGTCATGTTGTGAACTCGGCAATATTCGCTGACATTGTGCAATTCAGCATCGTCTAGGGTGATATTGATCTGATTGCGTTTTGACATAACATTAGCCTCTTTGCTAGGATTTATAACAATTCTAGCAAGCACAGCACTGAAATGCAAGAAAAACCGGCCTCAGCGACTCGCGCGTTTTCAATGATGTCTCAATATCCTGTGCATGGGGAATAAAGAGAACCGGTGTCCAGGCGCAGCAGCGGCAATTCCCAATCCCTGGCAATGGCCTTGGCCATCAAACTCTTGCCGCACCCCTGAATGCCAAGCAGCAGGACGCCGCGCGGGGGATCGATACCGAAACCTTTCGCCTCCGCTGAGAAAGCGCCCTTTCTCAATCCCAGCCAGCGTTTCAGGTTTTTCTGGCCGCCGATACCCTCGAATTGCTCCTGCCGGGGAAAGAAATCGATGAGGCCGGATTTGGAAATCTTCTGCTTCTTGGCATCAAGAACCCGCGGCAGGTCATCGGCCGCCAGCTTGCCATCATGAACGATGGCTCGGGTCAGCACCCTTTCGGCTTCATTGAGGGTGAGGCCCTGCAGATTCTGCACGAGTTGCCGCCCGGTGGTCGAATCCAAGTCGACGACGATCTTGCGGCGCCTGGAGATATCGCGCACCACTTGGAGCACGAGTTCCCTCAGGTCCCCGGCGCTGGGGAGGGAGAGATCGAAATACACGACCTCCTTGGCCAGTTCAGGTGGGATATCGAAGGAAGGAGCGGTGAGAATCAGAGATCTCCGTTTCTGACGGAAACCTTGGCAGATGTCCCGCAATTTTCTCACCGTAATGGGATCGTCAAGAAATCGATGGAGGTCCTTGAGCAGGTATATTGCCGCCAGCGAAGAGGAAGATACGAAGCCAAGCACCTCCGACACGGTCTTGGTATTGTATACCGGATCCGGCTCTCCGAACCGCGTCAGCCCCTCGGTCGTCACCCAATAAAAGAAGGGCAAGCCCATGCTTTGCGAAACGCGGTTAAGCAGTGCTTCGGCCCGAGCCTCTTCGTGGGTTTCGATACAAATAATGGGATACTGGGAGTCTATAAGCACTTCGAGATCGTTGAAACGGTCCATCACCATATCCTTGAACGATTTTTTTCTTGGCCGAAAAGAAGCCCGGGACCAGCGACAGGAAGGAGAGCTTGATTAGACTGGCGATGCATCGAATGCTGACCAGCCGACTGCTTGCAGGCGATTCAGCTTAAACGTCATGTGGGGCGGGCATCCGGCAACAGTTTGATATTGAGGCGGCCCCAGCTAGCCGTCCTACTGAATGCCTTGCTTACCAGCCACCTCCCTCCCCTGCCCTATCCTTTCGGTTCAGATGCCTCTATAGCGAGGGCCGGGTCGATTCAGGCCTGAATACGAGGTCATCTTCATCCGATTCGTCAGAAGGCCCTTCACTCCAGATCACGTAGCTTGAACCTATTTTTTCATAGCCATAACCATACCCATCGAAGGGATCGACGGGAGGCTCTGAATCGGGCCGAAATATCTTCCAGGCGGCATGCACCACATCATAATTTTCAGGCACCTCGCCGGTTTGAAGCCGATATTTTTCGATGACGGTGTTCAATTGCTCCATGTCTGACCAAGCCTGGCGAGTCGCTTCGGCAATTTGCGCAGGAGATAACCCATGCACCGCAGACGGGTGAGGGAGTTCTTCCGTATCGGCAAAATCCGCGTTCGCCTCCTTGATGGCATTGATCCACTTGGGCATCATCACGAAAGAACCAACCAAGGGAGCGACAACAAGACAGCCAAGGAGCGCGACTGCACCGATGGCGCCACCCAGTCGGGAGTTTTGATTCGCGGCAAGCGAAGGATCCACGGCAACGATACGATCCGCCAGGGGCGGATGGGTCGAAAGCCACCGACCCAGGGTCATCCAGGTTGTGTTGAGATCGTTTCCCTGATTGGCAAAGGCACCGAGGTTGACCTTCGGCCCGTTGACACCCCCGGCGGCAAGAATGCTCATTCCGACCAGCGCCGCTCTCCGATCCTGACAGACGGCAAACCCGTAGCGGTCGCAAGTATATTCACGAGCCCTGAAGTAGGCGCTACCGAGAAAGGGAATGAACATTCCAGGCAGGAGAAACCATAACCCTTTCAAATGACCCGCCTTGAGATGGCCGAGTTCGTGGGCAATAATCATGTCACGAGCCTCCGCATTGTCGCCACAGGCCTCGATCAGATCTGAAAACAGCACAACAAAATTGGAGGAGAAAAACTTGGTGGCCAAGGCATTCAGGGTTCCACCGGCCTGCATGACGTAAACTGTCGGCGCTGCCTTCAAGCCGACACGTCGCGAAAGATACTCTATCCGTTCATAAAGCTCTGGCATCTGGTCCGGCCCGATTCGTACGGCACTCCCTCGCAGATGGGCGATAAAGGCGACATGGGACACAAAAAAGAAGATACCGAGCATCCCGGCATACACGAGCCCGACAATAGACAAAACCAAAAAAATCCAGCAGGCTATGGCACTCAACAGAACCAGAACGAATAAAGGTGTCTCAGTGGGCCACCTTTGAACATTAACCGCATCGTTTACGATTTCATTCGAATCCATCATTTCATCTCCCTTTGATCCTGCCGCGAAGGAGCGGGACACCAGGCCATATCTAGAAACATGCGAACCACCTAATTGTGTGCGTCAGGACTTCCTCTCGGATGCTTTGGATCTGTGCGATCTTGATGGAGAATCATATGGATAAGGGCAACACGATTCCCTCTATTATCTTTTCTTTCCTCAACATCGCATGGCTTGAACCCAAGCTTTGAATACAGCAACAATCCAATAACATTCATATTGAAGCAAGAAATACTAACATGTCTGGCTTTATACTTCGATAGTGCGGTCTCAATCATACATTCAATGAGATAGCGCCCTACGCCGTAACCACGTGATGACGGGGAAACGATGACATTTCCTATTGAACAGTTTCCGCCGAATTCCCATTTGTAGAAGTTTGCAAAACCTGCAACAACACCATCAGCTTCGACTATGGTTGAATCAGAACGCTTTAAAATTGTTTCCTGAAATTGAACTTGTGTTAATGGAAAGTCGGCCTTGGGAAATAGAAAAAACAGTTCTTCTTCGCTTTGTGGAAAGCCACACACGATCCGGACGTCGCTCTGATTAATAGGTCGATGTGTTAATCGCATATCCTGAGCAATCGATTGGTGTTGATAAGCTGGGTGAGGAAGCGTTTAAATTTTTCCGCCGTAGAACTGCCGCGAAAAGAATCCGCTTCTGATATTTTCTGGAAAAGATTAAGCCATTTTTTACAGACTTGCAATGAAAATAAGTGCATTGAATTCCATAAAGTTGGCGAATGGGGGTCGTTCGAGTCACGCT
Source organism: Desulfuromonas sp. CSMB_57 (assembly GCF_020194955.2). Taxonomy (GTDB): domain Bacteria; phylum Desulfobacterota; class Desulfuromonadia; order Desulfuromonadales; family Syntrophotaleaceae; genus JAFCIY02. Next base: position 48,597 of record NZ_JAFCIY020000031.1, read on the forward strand.
ATTCAGCCTGAAAGAATCTCCTGGGGATCGATTGTCAATAGCGGAAAGGAGAGGCAAAAGCTTATCCCGGGTCGTTCCAGAGAAGAAATTCCTCTTCAACGGGTTCCATTTTTCGCCGGAGCTGACAGAATTGTTGTAGCCGGCCCTTAACCTGGTCGGTGTTCGACGGCAACCCCGGAAGGCACACGGTGTCGTACTCATTGGCAAAGCAATACAGGGAGCAGCCCATGACCCCTCACAACACGTATGGTCCCGCTCTCGAGGCGGTGCTGCTGGACATGGATGGCGTGGTCACCGATACGGCTCGGGCCCATGCCGCCGCCTGGAAAGAAATGTTTGATGAATTCCTGCGACAGCATGCGAAGGCCCGCAAGGAAGCGTTTGAGTCCTTTGATGCCAAGCGCGATTACCTGCAGTACGTAGACGGCAAGCCGCGCCACCAGGGCGTCGTCGACTTCCTTGCGGCGCGGGGCATCGAACTGCCCTACGGCAGCGAAGACGACGGTCCGCGGCAGCAGACCGTCTGCGGCCTGGCGGACAGAAAAAACCGGCTGTTTAACGAATGGCTGCAGCAGAACCGGGTTCGAACCTTTCCCGGTACGCTCAAACTCCTGCGCGATCTGCATCGGCTGGGGATTCCCGCCGCGGTTTTTTCGGCCAGTCGCAATGCCGCAAAGGTGCTGGAAAACGCGGGTGTCAGCGACCTGTTCGACATCCTCGTCGATGGCAGCGACCTGGCCCGCCTGGGCCTGCCCGGCAAACCCGCCCCGGCCATGCTGCATGAGGCAGTGAAGCGACTGGGAGTGCAATCGGCGCGAAGCGCCGTGATCGAGGATGCCGTGGCCGGGGTTGAGGCCGGCGCCGCCGGAGCCTTTGGGCTGGTCATCGGCGTGGATCGTGGCAACCACGCAGACGCTTTGCGTACCGCCGGCGCCGACCTGATCATCAACGACCTGAGCGAAATCCGTATCGGCTCGGATCGTCAAATCCTTCTCAAGACCCTGGAGAACCTGCCTTCGGCGCAGGACCGGAACAAGGAGATCCGCCGTCTTTTTTCGGGGCGTTCGCCGGCGGTTTTTCTCGACTATGACGGCACCCTGACGCCCATCGTTGCCGACCACACCAAAGCCTTGCTGGACGACGCCATGCGCACCGCCGTAACCGCGTTGGCCGAGCGCTGCCCGGTGGCGGTGGTCAGCGGCCGCGACCTGGCCATGCTGCGCAAGCTGGTGGCCATCGACAATCTGTATTATGCCGGCAGTCACGGTTTTGAAATCGCCGGCCCGAAAGGCCGGGTGACAAGCATGGAACGCGGGGTCGAGTATCTGCCGCTGCTCGACGAGGTCGAGCAGGAGTTGCGCCGCAAGCTGGCGGAGATTCCCGGCCATTCCGTAGAGCGAAAACGCTTTTCCGTGGCCGTGCATTATCGCCAGGTGGCCCGGGACCAAATCGAGGAACTCAAGGCCATCGTCGACGAGGTGTTGGAGCGGCATCCGCAACTGCTGGGTGGCCGGGGCAAAAAGGTGCTGGAGATCCTGCCCGACCTGGACTGGAACAAAGGCGAGGCGGTGCTGTGGCTGCTGGAGCAGCTGCAGCTTGACCGGCCCGATATCCTGCCGGTCTACATCGGTGACGACATCACCGACGAACACGCCTTCAGAGCTCTGGCCGAAAGCGGCCTGGCCATCGTCGTGCGCGGTGAGGAGCAGCGCCCGACGGCGGCCGATTACGCCGTCGCCGACACCGACGAGGTACGCGCTTTTCTCGCATGGCTGACCGGCATCCTTGGCGAGCCGCCGGCTTCCAGGGAGGATGACGATGACTCGCGATGAATGCCAATGGACCCTGGTCTACGACGGGTTCAATCCAGAGCAGGAAGGCCTGCGCGAAACCCTCTGCACTTTGGGCAACGGCTACTTCGCCACCCGCGGTGCCGCCCCCGACAGTCGCGCCGACGGCATCCATTATCCGGGCACCTACCTGGCAGGCGGCTACAATCGTCTGACGTCCATCGTGGCCGGGCGTGAAATCGAAAACGAGGACCTGGTCAATCTGCCCAACTGGCTGCCCCTGACCTTTCGCATTGACGAGGAAGCGTGGTTTGAGCTTGGCGACACGGATCTGCTGTCCTTTCGGCAGAGGCTGAATCTGCGGTGCGGCGTGCTGTACCGAATTCTGCGGTTTCGAGACCATCGCGGCCGTACCACGCGCTGGCAGGAACGGCGCCTGGTGAGCATGGCCAATCCCCACCTCGCCGCGCTGGAAGTCCGTCTCACTGCCGAGAACTGGTCGGGACGCCTGACGCTGCGCAGCGCCCTGGATGGCGCCGTCACCAACAGCGGCGTGGAGCGTTACCGCAAACTGGAAGGCCGTCATCTTGAAACGCTGGAAGTGAAACAGGCCGACGATGACACCCTGCTGCTGAGAGTGCAGACCAGCCAATCCCACCTGCAGGTCGCCCAGGCAGCCCGCACCTTGCTGTTTCGCAACCAGCGCCCCATCAGCGCCGAGGTGGTGATAAGACCGGGACCCGACGGCATCGTCCAGGAATTATCCTGCGACCTGCAGCAGGGTGATATTGTGACGGCGGAGAAAATTGTCGCCATGCACAGTTCCCGCGACCCGGCCATCTCCGAACCCGCCCTGGCGGCACTGCAGAGCTTGCGTCGCACCGGCCGCTTCAACGATCTGCTGGCGAAACATGCCCTGGCCTGGCGCCATCTCTGGGACGAATGCGACATCGCCCTTGAAGATCATTCCAACGGCCGGACTCTGCTCAAACTGCGGGTGCACATCTTTCACCTTTTGCAAACCGTGTCCATCCACACCGTCGACCTCGATGCCGGTGTTCCGGCGCGGGGCTGGCACGGCGAAGCCTATCGCGGCCATATCTTCTGGGACGAACTGTTCATCTTTCCCTTTCTCACCCTGCGACTGCCCATTCTCACCCGTTCCCTGTTGCGCTACCGCTATCGGCGCCTGACCGAGGCCCGGCGTGCCGCAGCGGCGGCCGATCTGCCCGGTGCCATGTACCCCTGGCAAAGCGGCAGCAGCGGCCGGGAGGAGACCCAGCGAATGCATCTCAATCCCCAGTCGGGGCGTTGGCTGCCCGACAACTCCCACCGCCAGTACCACATCAACCTGGCCATCGCCTACAATATCTGGATGTATCACCAGGTTACCGACGACCATGAATTCCTGTATTTCTACGGCGCCGAAATGTTGCTGGAAATCGCCCGCTTCTGGGCCGGTCTGGCCACCTATAACGCCGCCATGGACCGTTATGAAATCAAGGCAGTGATGGGGCCCGACGAATACCATACGGCCTACCCCGACAGCGATCCGGAGCAGGCCGGGGGACTTGACAACAACGCCTACACCAACGTCATGGCCGCCTGGGTGTTGAACCGCGCCCGGGATGTGCTGGATCTGCTGCCGGAACTGCGCTGCCGACAACTTTGCGAGCGCATCGGCCTGTGCCGGGAGGAAGTGGATAATTGGCAGGATATCAGCCGTAAACTGCGCGTGCCCTTTCACGGCGACGGCATCATCAGTCAGTTTGAGGGCTATGGTGACTTGGAAGAGTTCGACTGGCAGGGCTACCGGGAAAAGTACGGCAATATTCAGCGCCTCGACCGCATCCTCGAAGCCGAAGGCGACACGCCGAACCGTTACAAGCTATCCAAACAAGCCGACGTGCTGATGCTGTTCTATCTATTTTCCGCCGACGAACTGGCGCTGCTGTTCGAACAGCTCGGCTATCCCTTCGATCGGGACACCATTCCCCGCAATGTCGCCTATTATCTTGAACGCACCTCTCACGGTTCGACCCTGAGCCAGATCGTCCATTCCTGGGTGCTAGCCCGCACCGACCGCCAGGGCTCCTGGCATCTGTTCCAGACCGCCCTCGACAGCGACATCGGCGACATTCAGGGAGGCACCACGGCGGAGGGCATTCACGCCGGCGCCATGGCCGGCACCATCGATCTGATGCAATGCTGCTACCTGGGCATCGAAATGCGGGCCGACATTCTGCATTTTGATCCGGTGCTGCCGCAGGACCTCACCTGCGTCAGGGTACGACTGCGCTACCGGCGCCAGGTTCTCGATGTCACCGCCAACCACGAAATGCTGCAGATTTCCAGCCTCGCCTTCACCACGGACACCATTACCGTCGCCTATCGCGGCCAGTATCGGCAGATCGCCCCCGGCGGCCGCCGTACCTTTAACCTGTTCGTCCCTTGCCGGCAGGCCGAAAAAGAGCAATGTCCATTGTCGAAACAAGACCAAAAATGAAAGTTCTGGCCAGCTATGGTCAAGTCTACTTCTGACATCCTCCAACTTTGACTCCACCTGCCCGATCAACGTCTTCAGCACTGGATCTTTTTCGGCTTTACAATCAATCTTCAAACTGCCTGAGAAACTGCACGTCACTTTTTCGGAAATGAATACATCAATGAAGCCCATACTGTCCAGGTTGAGCATTAACATCATACGACGCGCATCGAGACCTTCGTTGGGAACGAATATCATGGTCGGATATCGCTGGAAGCATATTTTTTGCAACACCTCGCAGAATGCTAAAAGAAATTATTACTAAATAATAAATCTCATTTATTAGAAAAAAAGTCCACCTCGAAAGCGAGATGGACTTTTCTATATTCTATCCATTTTAAAAGAATTAATAATATAGTTTAAAAAGCATACCTCAACCCAAAAAGGATGTTGTGAGTTTTATATTCATCAAAACTGGCTGGGAAACCAAGGTTAAAACTGGGTTTTTCCGTTCCAAAAAAACGATATTGAACATCCAAAATAAGATTGTGATTCAATGCATAGGCTATTCCAGCCATCAATTGATAGGCAAAAACGTTGTCATCGTCGCTAACATTAATATCAGAAATATCAAAATCGAGGTTGGCAAAACCAATGCCGGCCCCAAGAAAAGGACTGACTTTTTCGTTGGGCAAAAAGTCATAGAAAACATTTCCCATCACGGTAAAGGCCGACATATCTCCTTTAAAACCAGCCGACGGAGATCCTGACACACGAATCTTGTCCACATCATTCATTTTATAGCCGATTTCCAACTCGGTACGAATACCATTCAAAAAATCGTAACCAACCGCTGCCGCTAGTCCGAAACCTGGATCAAAAGAAAACACAACCCTTTCATTGAACTCCCTGTCAAAAAGATCGTAATCTTCCAAAAAAACGACTCCGATGTTGCCTGAAACATATGGTTGGCCAAAGGATTCCGCACAGAACAAGCAAACCAAAACCATGGGGACAAACAAGAAAACTAAACCATTTTTCATGACGCTTCTCCTTTCCCTACGCAAAAACAATTTTTCTGCGCAAGAGAAGTCCGCCAGAAAGCCATTTTCCCTGAGGGTGATTAGCCATCCCATGTCATGAGATTTGGCGCCATGGTGAGCAGATCACAATAGGACGGCGTCCCTCTTTCCTCCGGGAACGGCTTTTGGAGGAACGGCCAGAAGAAAGATTCGACTTACCTCTTGTCGACTCTATCATGCGAACCATGGCTGTCAATTTTTCGACCAAAATTTTGCCAAATACTTTAATACTGTTCAATATCCCAAGGGAAAGGAGCGCAGCCAAAGGGATCCTGCCTGATTCGCCCGGCCCTCCCTCATTACCGCGCCATCAGAGCGAAAACCCCCCATCCAAGGTATTCACGTGTGTAAGCGGCATGGCGTTTTGGCGCCGTGGTCAGTTGAGTTCGAACCTCTTTCGCCAAATCGTCCTCGGGATTCGCCTCGAGCCATCGACGCATGGTAAGCCACTTGGCAGCCTCGTACCTGTCCCAACCTTCCTGGTCAGCCAAAACCATTTCCACAACGTCGTAACCCAGGTTGTCGAAAAAGGCGAGAAGCTCAGGAAGCATGAGGAAGTCAGAGATGGCATGGGCAAAACACTGCCTGGCAACGTCTTCCGTCGGTGGCAACTGCCGCCAGTAGGGCTCTCCGATGAGGATGACACCGTCGGCGCCGAGGCTCTTCGCCAAAAGCTCGATGGTGCCGGCCACTCCCCCACCGATCCACGTGGCACCGACACAGGCAGCCACACCGCACTTTTCGTCGGCTACATAGCCGGTAGCATCGCCATGAATGAACTCGACTCGATGGGCAACGCCAAGTTCTTCAGCCCGGAGCTTGGCTTGTTTGCTGAACAACTGACTCATGTCGATACCGACGCCGGTAATTGCGTAATCGCGTGCCCAGGTGCACAACATCTCACCCGAACCACTGCCTAGATCGAGCACGCGTGTCCCCGGCTTTAAACGCAACACGGCACCGAGAGTGGCGAGCTTTTCTGACGTGAAAGGATTATGGATGCGATGAGCACTTTCGGTGATGTTGAAGATCCGTGGAATATCCAATGTAGAAAATCTCCTTATAGATATAAATAGATTCGGTCGCCGTAAAAAAGGTCAGACCTACAGGGGTCCATTCTACTTAAATCTCGACCGTTTTTGGCAGCGCGAACGTCATCAGGCTGCCCTGCGTCCAGCCCCCCTCAACTGAATCCTCCATTTTGAAGCAACCCGTTTCGCCTACAAGATCCTGCAGTCAGCTTCTCTTTGACACCCAAGACCGTTTGATCTAATCTAAACGCTGCTCTCAAGAAAGCAAATTCTTATCATCAATGCAAAACTGTCCTAATAGTTGGGAAATTATTCGTTGCGATTGGGTTGGGGTGATAGGGTTCGCTGCGTGAGAGAAAAAAAGGACAGATCCGCCGACGTGGCAGCGAAACCATCGACATCCTGGTTTGGCCGCTTGCAGGCTTGGAAGCCCCGCTGGTTGATCGTCGTGGCCGGCTTGGTCACTGGGATATCCATCCTTTCCTATGGCTTGCGACAGATGCTGATCGCGGGGGACGAAACGACGATTTGGATGTTCGGGTTGTTCCACTTTGCCGGTTATCTTTTCTTTATCGTTTCCCCGGTGGAAATCCTGTTTGCGCGCATGGTCGAGTTTGATCATGGCCTCGGTCTGTTGTGGGTGGTGGCGGTTGGCACGGCGCTGGTCGGACAGGCGATCGATTATCTGATCGGATACGCGTTCAATGACACCGTGATAGACAATGTCATCGGGGAAAAGAAGTATCGACGTTACTATAAGCGTATTGAAAAATATGGCGGAATGACCATCTTCTTCTTTTGCCTGTTTCCATTATCTTCGCCCATTGTCTTGTTAGTCGCGGGCATGATGCGATATCCGGCCCGTTGGGCGATGCTTTTAAGTGTAGTTGGCCTGTCGATAAAATATGCCGTGATTGGATACCTGGTCCTTTAAGTTCTGCAGAGCCAAATGTCAAAGCTACCAGAGCCAAGTGTCAGTACAGAGCCAGGTCTCTGCGAACCGCCCGGTGCGGACCCGCATGCCGGATGGTGTGGGGCTGGGGGTTAAAAATCCCCGGCTACCCGATTAGCTGTTCAATTCCTCGTCCAGAAGAAATTTGCGTAACAGCATTTCTTCTCTCATGACGTGAACAATTAAAACAACACCGTTTTCTTGACGGTAAAATATTCGGCATGGCCTGACAAAGACTTCACGATAAATCGAGTTTGGAACCTCGGGGGGTACATGGCCCGAATCCGGAAACTGCCCAATCCGATCCACGGTTGAAAATATTCTCTTAACAAGCCCTGCGGCAGCTTCCGGTCTATCCAAAGCGATGTAATCAGCGATTTCCTCCAATTGATCCAGCGCGGGATCCGTCCATACTATTTCAGCCACTTCCGCATCCGCTCTTTGGCCTTCTCGTGGGAGGTCGTCCTGTCCTCCAGAATTGCCCTTTCCCCCTTGGACAATCCTTCCAGCAGCGCTAGCCTGCGCTGCATGAATTCGTAATCCTGAACATCGACCAGGTAAGCGGATGGCTGGCCGTGCTCTGTGATCAGGACCGGTTCCTTGCTCTCATGCAGATCAGCAAGGATTCTAGTCGCTTGACGCTTCAGATTGGTTACAAGCTCTACTTTCATGGGTTACCTCCCTCAAAGTGCCACTATAGTATCACTTTGGTCGGTTTATGACTACCCTAGCAAGGCACGGAGGCCAATTTTGACAGCTAACGTTTGGCGTGACCTGCGCGGCGCACTAGTTCCCGAGGGTCGGACCAAGCTAATCTATTGAATTTTCGAGTAAAACATCCAAAAAATAGCTGTTATTTGCGCTTAAACTGCTATTTTCAGGCCCAAAATCGGCACTGTAAGCTTCAGATTCCTCTCGCAACACGAAACGGCTAGCTTCCTGCCGCTCAACTTTTCTCCCAACACCCTTGATTCCAAGCCGAGCCTTTATCTCTTCAACAAAACCGACGCTACCTACGGCAATACTCTCAGTCCAGCAGCTTTCTCGTTGATTTCTGTCATTGTCAATGGCCTCTTGGATCCACTGACGATACTGCTCGGTAAAATGTTCGGAATCTGAGATGCCGCAAAGCTCCCTTAGATACGGCATGTCAATCAGGCCGTACCGTTCGGGGGGATTCTGGATTTCGTTATACCCGCCCATTTCCCATTCCGACGGGTGGGATACCACACCGGCGCGAACCATATTGAGATCGATATAAACAAGGCAGCGTACCAGGTGGTCGCTCTGCTCAACGGCGGTGGCATGATAGCGGTCTTCCCAGTAAGCTCCTTTACGTTGTTTCCGTTGATTGAATTCCTGAGCAGTTCTCCCGGCAATCAATTGGAGACTTTTGGCGATGACATTCGGGCCACTATCGACGACCAGCATATGGATATGGTTGGAGGTCACCACGTAGTTCAAAATTCTCAACCCAAAGCGTTTCTTGGCTTCGAAGAGCCAGCAAAGCCAGCGCCTACGGTCCCTGGCAAATTTCAGAAGAAATTCCTTTTTGTGGCAACGGTGAGTAATGTGCCACACCTGCCCCGGAATATGATGTCGATTTGCTCTTGCCATCCTTAGAGACCCATTTTTGCGGGTGAAAACAGGGCTTTAAGCCCAAAAACAGGGCCTATTTGGCCAATTAATTTCGATATTTCAATAGCTTGGCTTGGTCCGACCCCCAGAGTTCGGAACCCTTATTCCAAAGATCAGTGCCAAATTGACGGGCTTCATGAACAATGGATTGAGACGACCTTTCAGGTCGTGTCAAACCTTATGGGTTGGCATCTTGCTGCTCGGAACGAAAAAGAGGATGGTTCGAGTCGAAATAATGTGTCTGACAAACGCAACATCGCAATATCGTTCCGTCTATTTCCGATACTCACCCGCATCGTGGTGCATAGCCGCTTGAATGCTAAAATCTCTCTTTCACTTTCAAGCGTCCCCCCGGACATCCCCGGGACATGGGTAAAATCGAGATCGAAGCGTTCCTCAGTCACTTGGCAACACATGGCCAGGTTTCTGCGACCACCCAACGCCAGGCCCTGAACGCTCCCTAGCCAAGCGAAAAACTCCCAAACCCGACTTCCCCGGCCTGCCAAACTGCTGTTATATTGCGCCTATGAAAATTTTCGTCAACAATTTAAATCTTTGTCGATAGCAAAAATTTTTCAACAAATTATCGAGCCTTTTTGGAAGGAGCAATTTCAATTGTCCATCACGGCCCATGTTCGTTGACTAAAGTAATCCATTGGATTATATTGTATGACAGAATCCTTGATTACCATTGCAGAAACAGGTGAGTTCATTCGCCGAGGCAAGCATCTCATCAACGATGAGGAGCGCCAAACACTTGTCATCTACTTGGCAGAGCACCCCGAATCCGGGGCCCTGATTGAGAATACCGGAGGAATTCGAAAACTTCGCTGGGCCAGGGGTGGCAAGGGAAAAAGCCAGCCTTTCCCAAGAGGAAAAAAAGCAACTTCGCCACCTGGTAGATCTGCTGAAGGAAGCCAACGGCGTTTAGGAGAAAACATGAGCGAGCTATTCGAGAGCATCAAGCAAGGCCTGGATGAAGCCATTGCCCATAGTAAGGGAGAGATATGCGAGGTACGCGTATTTTCGCCACAGGAAGTGAACGTAAAGGATGTCCGCCGAAAAACGGGATTGACCCAGAATCAGTTTGCAGCCACCTTCGGTATCAGTGTGGCCACCTTGAGACATTGGGAACGCGGTGACCGCAAGCCCCATGGACCGGCCCTGGTCCTGCTGAATGCCGCCGACAACGACCCCGCCGGCTTACTGCAGATTCTAAACCGGTGCGACCGGATGAAGGAAAGGGATCGAGGCCGGTTGGAGAATACCTCTGGCGCCTGAACCGGAAATGGAATTTGTCACCCACATCGCTACCCCAAAACGCAAAACAGCCACCCGGCAAGAATGCCGAGTGGCTGTTTTGGTTTATGGCGGCCCCGGCGCGATTCGAACGCACGACCTACCGCTTAGGAGGCGGTTGCTCTATCCTGCTGAGCTACGGGGCCGGAAACGGGCTGTCATCATAACTGCCGACCGCAGGCGGCGCAAGCCTTTTCTCGCCCCTCCCCGGCTTCCCGCCGGCCATGGAGAGGGTGCCGGCGGCGTCAGAACTTGAGCAGGCTGAAGACCTTGCCTTCCGGCAGTTTCTTGCGGCCGCTGAGGAACTCCAACTCCGCCAGAAAGGCGCATTCCACCACTTCGGCGCCGAACTGCTGAACCAGGTCGACCACGGCGGCGACGGTGCCGCCGGTGGCCAGCAGATCGTCGGCCACCACCACCCGATCGCCGGGCTTGAAGGCGTCTGCATGGATTTCCAGGGTGTCGGTGCCGTACTCCAGATCGTAGCTCTTCTGCACCGTGCGGTAGGGCAGCTTGCCGGGCTTCCGTACCAGGGTGATGCCGGTACCGAGCTTGTAGGCCAGGGCCGCGCCGAGGATGAAGCCGCGCGCTTCGACGCCGACGATCTGATCGATGTGCTGCCCGATGTAGCGGTGGGCGATGAGGTCGACCATGCGGTGGAAGCTTTTTGCGTCCGCCAGCAGGGTGGTAATGTCCTTGAAGACAATCCCCTTCTTGGGGAAATCCGGGATGTCCCGGATGGCATTTTTCAGATCCTCCACGTCCAGCTTCCTTTCGCTCATAAACGGCTTCGTCCTTGGGTGAGATGGGCCGGGCCCGTTATCGATGTTTGGCGAGTTCCCGGTCCAGCGCGGCCTGGCCGGCGGCTTCTTCCTCTTCCATGATCTTGCGCAGTTTATCGAGACTTTTGGCTTCGATCTGGCGGATGCGCTCGCGGGTGACGCCGAAGCGGCGACCGATGGTGTCCAGGGTCTGCGGTTCCCGGTCCTCCAGACCGAAGCGCAGGGCCAGGATTTCGCGCTCGTTCTCGGACAGGGTCGCGAACCACCGGCTGACATGGTCGAACTTGTTGAGATCCTCGATGAGCACCGCCGGGTTGTCGGCGTTGGTATCCTCGATGGTGTCGATGAGGCTGTAGTCGCGGTTTTCGCCCATGGGATGCTCGATAGAGTAGGTCTTTTTAACCAGCACCATGAGGCGGCGGATGTAATGCGGCTCGACGCCCATGGCGCCGGCGACCTCTTCCACCTGGGGCTCGCGATTGTACTGATGCACCAGTTCCCGGCTGATCTTGATGAACTTGTTGATGTCGTCGGAGACATGCACCGGCAGGCGGATGGTGCGGCTTTGGTTGACCAGGGCGCGCTCGATGGACTGGCGGATCCACCAGGTGGCATAGGTGGAAAAACGGCATTCCTTGCTCAGCTTGAAGCGCTCCACGGCCTTGATCAGGCCCATGTTGCCTTCCTCGATGAGATCGAGAAACGGCAGGCCGCGATTCATGTAGCGCTTGGCGATCTTCACCACCAGCCGCAGGTTGGATTCGATCATCCGGTCGCGGGCCTTCATGTCGCCCTGGGCGATTCCACGCGCCAGTTCCCGCTCCTCTTCGGCGGTCAGCAGCTTGCTCTTCTGGATCTCCTTCAGGTAAAGCTTGATGGCGTCGTCGGAATGGCTCTCCTCAACCTCTTCCTCCTCGGGTTCCTCCTCCACCACGGCTTCCGCCTCCCCCAACTCTTCAACTAGTTCCTCGTCGGATTCCACGAGTGCTTCGTCCTCTTCTTCGGGTTCGGTATCGAAACACGGATTATCAAATTCGTTGCCGACTCTGCTCATGGTTACGATTCTCTCCTTCTGGAAGGACCGCCTGCGGGGTCCGGGGCCTCAGCGCCTGACAGCCGGCAGGTAGTTGGTGGGATTGAGAGCTTCCTTGCCACGACGAATTTCAAAATGCAGCCGCCCCTGGTCCTGCCCCGGCGGGGTTCCGGCCAAGGCGATTTTCTGTCCCTGACTAACGAAGGTACCGACAGCCACCAGGTTCTTCTGGTTGAAGCCGTACACTGTAAAAAAGCCGTCATCATGATTGAGAATGATGAGATGGCCATATCCCTGAATGCCGTCCCCGCTGTAAATGACCTTACCCGCCGCCGAAGCCTGGATGGGACTGGCCAGGGGCACCGCGATCTCGATGCCCTTGCGACCGCCATGACCCTGCTCGCCGAAGGACTTGACCAGGTTGCCGGAGGCCGGCCAGACAAATTGTCCCGCCCTGCGGGCCGAGGCCGCGGCGGGCGCTTCGGCACCGCTGTCCCTGGCCGGCGGGGTGCGCGACGGGGTTGGAGCGGCCGGCCGCGGCGCGGGGCGCGCGGGCGGCTTGGCGGGAGCTGAGGCCACCGTGGCCGGCACGGTACGCATGTCCCGGGCGCCCGGGATGAGCAGCCGCTGTCCAGCGCGCAGGCGCGTCGGATCATCGATGCCGTTGATGCGGGCCAGGTATTCCGCATCGACCCCGTAGCTGCGGCTGATGCGGTAGAGCGTCTGCCCCGGCTGTACCGTATGATACACGCCGCGGGGCGGAGCGCAAGCACCCAGCCCCAGAATCAGTACCGCCGGTCCGACCAGCCGCCGAATGCTCCTGAGGGAGAGCCGGTCGCCGCAAGCTTGTTGGAGGCGGAACAACATCCTAAAACCTTTTCCGACACGGCAGACCCGAAGGAGCCGGCGTCAGGCTGCGTGGGCAAAAAGCAGGAAGCCGCCCACCAACATTACCATAAACGCAAGCGTCAAATAATTGAAATACTTTTCTATAAAAGCTCGAATGGTGGCGCCATACAGAAATATCATGGTCGCCAGCAGATAGAAACGCAAACTGCGGCTCAAAACCGAAGCCAACACAAAAACCGGGAAATTGATGTCGAACACACCGGCACCGATGGTGATCACCTTATAGGGAATCGGGGTAAAGCCGGCGGTAAACACCACCCAGAAATCGTAACGGGCGAAAAGCTCCTGCACCCGGAGAAATCCCTCTTCCGTAAATCCTGGAACATACTGGAAAAAATACCCGCCCAGGGTTTCCCAGAAGCCCATGCCGATGCCGTAGCCGCAGACCCCGCCAATGACGGAACCGAGGGACGCCAGCAGGGCGAAACGGAAGGCCCCGGCAGGAGCCGACAGAGCCAGGGCCAGCAGCAGCACATCCGGAGGGATGGGAAAAAAGGAGGATTCCGCCAGGGCCAGAAAAAAAAGGGCCGGAGCCCCGTAGGGAGTTTCAGCCCAGCTCAGCACCCAGTTGTACAATCGGCGCAAGCAGTGCACGGCCTAAACCTCTTCCTCTTTCCAGCCTCGCTGGCCGACCAGGGGCACAAAACGGCAGTCGAGGAGGTTTTCCTCGCTGAACCGATCCAACCCGACGCGGATCACGCGCTTGAGTACCTGGCTGGTCCGGTTGCCGACGGGGATCACCAGGCGGCCGCCGATGGCCAACTGATCCAGGTATTCGGAGGGAATATCGGGGGCGCCGGCGGTGACCATGATGCCATCGAAGGGCGCCTCGTCCTCCCAGCCGATGGTACCGTCGCTAAGCTTGATGTTGACATTGCGGCAGGCCAGCTGATCGAGGGTGCGCCGCGCCCGGCGGGCCAGTTCCGCCAGCCGCTCGACACTGTACACCCGCGACGCGAGTTGCGCCAGGACGGCGGCCTGATAGCCGGAGCCGGTGCCGATTTCCAGAACCTTCTCGGTGCCCGTCAGCTGCAGGGCCTCGGTCATGTAGGCCACCATGAAGGGCTGGGAGATGGTCTGTCTTTCGCCGATGGGCAGGGGAAAGTCGCTGTAGGCCTGACTCCACAGGGCTTCCTCGACAAACAGATGGCGCGGCACCCGCAGCATGGCCTGGATCACCCGAGGGTCCTTGACCCCGCGGCGCACGATCTGCTGTTCAACCATCAACCGCCGGGCTATGGAAAAGTCCATGAAAAAGCTCCTTCAGGGCTGGACAGCGGCAAAGAAGTCCGCTGCCGTTTCGTCCTTCCAGGCCTGGAGACCGGCGAAGGAACGATAATTGGTCAGATCCAGATGCAGCGGGGTCACGGAGATGTAGCCGCTGTTGACGGCCCGGAAGTCGGTGCCGTCCATATCCTCGTAGCCGGGCTCGGCCGCCCCCAGCCAATAGTATTTGCGACCACGAGGATCGGTTTTCTCTACCGCCAACTCGCCAAAGATCCGTCGGCCCTGCCGAGTCAGGCGCATGCCGAGGGGCGTCCCCGGAGGAACGTTGACATTCAACAGGGTATCCGGCGGCAGCCCTTTGCGGAGAATCATGGTAGCGATGCGGCAGGCGCCGGCGGCGGCATGGGCAAAGCCGTCGATGTGCCCGGGATTGGCGGCCAGGGACACGGCCATGGCCGGGATACCCAGGAGGGTGCCTTCCATGGCCGCGGACACGGTACCCGAATAGGTGATGTCGTCGCCGAGATTGGCGCCGTGGTTGATGCCCGAGACGATGAGCTGCGGCCGTTTGGCCAGCAGGCCGTGCAGGGCCAGATTGACGCAATCAGCCGGTGTGCCGTCGACGGCGAACCGGCCCGGTAGCAGCTCCTCGGCGCGCAACGGCTTGTGCAGGGTGAGGGCCCGGCCGATGGCGCTGCGCTGCCGGTCCGGAGCGACCACCACCACCTGGCCCAAGGCCTTCAGCCCCTCCGCCAGGGCGGCGATTCCGGGGGCATGGATGCCGTCGTCATTGGTCACCAGGATCAACAAGGAGTCCTCGCCCGGGTCAAGGTCGGCTGGACGGCGGGAACGGTCCAAGGCACGGGCTCACTTCAGGGGATCTTCGGAACGGGAAACAGAAAATGATTGGCGAAGGCGCAACAGATCGTCGCGAATCTCGCCGAGCAGTTGCCGGTCGGTTTTGGCCGCCTGCGCCTCGGCGGCAGGGTCGCGCCGCGCACTGCCGCGCCGGCCAAGAAGCTTCTTGGCACCGGCGATGGTATAGCCTTGCTGATAGAGCAGTTCTTTCAGACGCAGGACGAGTTCGACGTCCTGGCGCCGGTAGAGCCGCTGGCGGCCCTGGCTTTTGGCCGGGCTGATGGTCTGGAACTCGCTCTCCCAGTAGCGCAGCACATGGGGCTTGACGCCGGCCAACTGGGCGACCTCGCCGATTTTGAAGTAGAGCTTGTCAGGAATCGGCACGTCCATCTTCAGTCAAAGCCGACAATTCCAGCTCCTGGCCGTTGATCGCCGACTTCAGCACCTGACTGGGTTTGAAGGTCAGAATCCGCCGGGAACTGATCTCGATTTCATCCCCGGTCTGGGGATTACGACCGCGCCGCGTCGCCTTCTGCTTGACGACGAAGTTGCCGAAGCCGGCCAATTTGATCTTTTCACCCTGCTCCAGGGTGTCCTTCATCAGATCAAAAACCATCTCGACGATGTCCGCGGATTCCTTTTTGGAAAACCCGGTTTTCAGATACACTTTTTCAACCAGATCCGCCTTGGTCATAGAGCCATCCCCCTTAAACCACAGATACTTGAATTCACGCGTTTTTTTATAACACAGCGTATCTGTCTAAGCAACCGTTTTTAGCGCACTTCGGCGCCGAGACGGTTACCGAGGGCCGCAAGCAGCTTGTCATGGGCCCGCTGGATGTCCTCTTCCGTCAGGGTGCGCTCCGCGCTGCGGTAGCGAACCCGGACCGCGAGGCTCTTTTTCCCCTCGGGAATACCCGGTCCCTGGTAGACATCGAACAGGGCGAAGTCCTCGACAATCGACGTCCGGACGGCCTGCAGCACCTCCAGGACCTGGCCGGCGGTCACCGCTTCGGCCACCAGCAGGGCGCTGTCGCGGCAGACCTGGGGGAAGCGGGACAGGGGCATGAAGCCGCCCGCGCCGCCGGCGGCGGCGAACAACTCTTCCAGATCCAGGTCCAGCAGATAGACCGGCAAATCGATGTCATAGCCTTCCAGGATGCGGGGATGGACCTCGCCCAGGGTGCCCAGGGCCCGGGTGCCGGCCTGAATCCGGCAGCTCTTGCCGGGATGCAGGAAGGGTTCCTCGGCGCCGGCCAGCCAGCCGAGTTTTTCGACTCGGAAGCTGTCCAGCAGGGATTCGGCCAAGCCCTTGAGATCGAAAAAGTCCACGTCCGCGCGCTGCTGGGACCAGCCTTCGGCCTCCCGCCGTCCGCACCAGACGGCGCACAGGCGCCATTTCTCCTCGGGAAGCTCCTCCCCGGCCCGCGGCAAAAACACCGGCCGCACCTCGAACAGCCGCAGATCCCGGCCCTGGTAGGACAGGTTGCGGGCCACGGTTTCCAGCAGGCTGGGTACCAGGGTGGTGCGCAGCACCGACTGTTCTTCGGTCAGAGGATTGAGGATGGTCACCGGATTGCGGCGCACATCGTCGGCGGCCAGGGCCAGCCGATCCCAGGACGAAGGCGCGATGAAGGAATAATTGATGGCCTCGCTGAAGCCGGCCGCGACCAGGTGGTTGCGAACCTGAACCACGGACCGCAGATGGCCGGCGGGACGCTGGCAGAGCATCCGGCTGACCGGCATGGTGGCCGGTATCTGCTCATAGCCGTGCAGTCGGGCAATCTCTTCGATGAGATCGATTTCCCGTTCCAGGTCGGGTCGGAAGGCAGGCACGTCGACCACCAGGCGCTCGGCATCCTGTTCCTCGGCCAGTTGCACCCCGAGGCCGATGGAGCGCAGGCAGCCGAGCATTTCCTCCAGGCTGAGCCGGGTGCCGAGCAGGGCGTTGGCGCGCTCCACGGACAGCACCAGGCGGCGCTCCCGATAGGGTTCCGGATAGTTGTCGATGCGGCCGCGGTCGATGCAGCCGCCGGCGACCTGCACGATAAGGGCCGCGGCCCGATCCAGGGCCACCGGCACCATGGCCATGTCGGCGCCGCGTTCGAAGCGGTGCGAAGCCTCGGTGCGCAGGCCGAGACGCTTGCTGGTGCGGCGGATGGTCAGGGGATTGAAATAGGCGCTTTCCAGCAGAATGTTGACGGTTTCATCCCGGATCTCCGAATTTTCCCCGCCCATGATGCCCGCCAGGGCTACCGGCCCTTCGGCATCGCAGATCATCAGATCACCGGCGGTCAGCAGTCGCGGTTGGCTGTCGAGGGTCACGAAGGTGGATCCCGGCTCGGCCTTTTTCACCACGATGCGGCCGCCCCGCAACAGATCGAAATCAAAGGCGTGCAGAGGGTGACCGAGTTCCATGAGCACCAGGTTGGTGACATCGACGACGTTGTTGATGGAGCGCTGACCGATGGACTCCAGGCGCCGCACCAGCCAGGCCGGTGACGGACCGATGCGCACGCCGCGAATCAGCCGTGCCGCGTAGCGCGGGCAGTGGGCCGGCTCGTCGATGGTCACGGAGGTCAGAGTGTCGATGCCGGCCTCCCCTTCGGCCAGTTCGGTCTGCGGCACCTGCAGGGGCCGACCGGCCATGGCGGCCACCTCCCGGGCGACACCGATGATGCTCAGGCAGTCGGGACGGTTGGGGGTCAGGCCCAGCTCATAGCGGACATCCTTCAGGCCCAGGGCGGCGAAGACGGGCCGGCCCAGGGGCAGTTCCGACGGCAGAATGAGAATGCCTTCCGATTCCTCGGCCAGGCCCAGTTCCTTTTCGGAGCACAGCATGCCGAAGGATTCCTGGCCGCGAATCTTGGACTTCTTGATCTTGAAATCCCCTGGCAGGACCGTGCCTACCTGGGCCAAAGCCACCAAGTCACCGGTTTTATGATTGCGCGCGCCGCACACCACCTGCAGCACTTCGCTGCCGGTATCGACCTGGCAGACGGTCAACCGATCCGCATCGGGATGCGGGGCCACTTCCTTCAACCGCGCCACGATGACCGAATCCAGCCCCTCGCCGAACCGCTCCATGGCATCCACCTCGAGGCCGGCCATGGTCAGGCGGTGCGCCAACTCATCGGCGTTGAAGGTGAAGTCGACGTATTCTTTCAACCAATTATAGGTGACAATCATGATTCATTTCCCTCGTTCATTGGCAACGGGCACAAGGACCCGACATGCTCCCGGACCGGTTCGACCAACCTGCCAGGGGCGGAGTGCGGCGGCGACCATCGCGCGTATCTCAGAACTGCCGCAAAAACCGCAGATCGTTTTCAAAGAACAGGCGCAGGTCGTTGACTCCGTACTTGAGCATGGCGATGCGCTCGATGCCCATGCCGAAAGCAAATCCGCTGTAGATGGAGGAATCGTAATCCACAGCTTTAAACACCTCCGGATCGATCATGCCGCTGCCGAGGATCTCCAGCCAACCGGAACTCTTGCAGACCCGGCAACCGCCGCCGCGGCACATGACGCACTGGATATCCACCTCGGCGCTCGGCTCGGTAAAGGGAAAGAAGGAAGGCCGGAACCGCACCTTGACGTTCTTGCCGAAGACCTGGGTCAGAAAGGCGGTCAGCACGCCCTTCAGATCGCCAAAGGTGATGCCCTTGTCGACCAGAAATCCTTCGACCTGATGAAACATGGGGGTATGGGTCAGATCCGAGTCGCGGCGGTAGACGGTACCGGGGGCGATGACCCGCACCGGCGGGGCCTGCTTGAGCATGGTGCGGATCTGCACCGGCGAGGTATGGGTGCGCAACACCACATCGTCGTTGATGTAAAAGGTATCCTGCATGTCCCGGGCCGGATGGTCCTTGGGCATGTTGAGGGCCTCGAAATTATAAAAATCCTTTTCCACCTCGGGGCCCTCGGCGACGCCGAAACCCAGAGCGGAAAAGATCTCGATCAGTTCCTCGATGACCAGGGTGACCGGATGCTTGGTGCCGGCCACCAGGCGCCGGCCGGGCAGGGTCACGTCCAGCCGTTCACTGGCCAACCGCTGCTCCAACTCCATCTCCCGGACCTGCTCCAGACGCTCATCGAAGAGAGCCTCAAGGTCCTCCTTGACCCGGTTGGCCAGGGCGCCGAGCACCGGCCGCTGCTCGGCCGAAAGATCCTTCATGCCCTTCATGAGCGCCGTCAGCTCGCCCTTTTTTCCCAAAAACCGGACCCGCACCTCCTGCAGAGCCGCCACCGTAGCGGCAGCCAACAGGGCGGATCGCCCCTGGTCAAGCATCTGATCGAGTTGCTCTTTCATATTCCGTCCCGTCGTTCCGTGATCCAGATAGTGAGGGTATCCCCGGTCTGGTCGATACCGCGCAGATCAAAAAAAAAGAGATGGGGCCCGGCCCCATCTCTTTTTTTTCATTCCATGGTTCTTACTGAAGCTGGGCTTTGGCTTTTGCCGCGATGGCGCTGAAGCCGGCCGGATCGGTCACCGCCAGCTGCGCCAGGATCTTCCGGTCCAGCCCGATTTCGGCCTGCTTCAGACCGAACACCATGCGGCTGTAGGACAGGCCGTTCTCCCGCGCCGCCGCATTGATGCGCGCGATCCACAGGGCCCGGAAATCACGCTTCTTGACCTTGCGGTCGCGGAACGCGTAGTTCAGGGCGCGGTCAACCGCCTCGGCGGCGGACCGAAACAGCTTGCTGCGTGCGCCACGATAGCCTTTGGCGAGTTTGAGAACCTTGTTTCTTCTGCGTCTCGCTTTAAAACCTCTTTTTGCTCTGGGCATGTGTTTCTCCTTGCAGTGTTGAAATACGCGGCCTGGCCGCGGCCGGATCTGAAGGGGGAGACAATTCCCCTCAGTTCACGGTCTTGATTCGCCCTGGCGGATTCCTAGATGTAGGGAATCAACCGACTGATATTTTTTTCGTCCACCTTGGCCACCAGAGTGGCGTGGCGCAGGTCGCGCTTGCGCTTGCTGGTTTTCTTGGTCAGGATGTGGCTGGTAAAAGCTTTATTCCTGCGAATCCTGCCGGTGCCGGTCTTGCGAAAACGCTTGGCCGCACCGCGATTGGTTTTGATTTTAGGCATATCAACCCTCTCCTTCGTCCATGATCTGTTCCGGACGGACACGCTATTGCGACCCGGCCATCCAACATCTTTACATCGCCACGGGAATCGACCAAATCAAACCCGGCGCTATTTCTTTTTGGGGGCCAGCACCATTGTCATGAAACGCCCGGCCATTCTCGGCGTCATCTCCACCAGGCCGAGTTCGCCTATCTCGGTGGACACGCGCTCCATCAACGCCGCCCCGAATTCGGGATGGGTGACTTCGCGACCGCGGAACATGACGGTCACTTTGACCTTATCGCCATTCTCCAGGAACCGCCGCACATTTCTCAGTTTGACCTGAAAATCGTGCTCCTCGGTCTTGGGACGCATCTTGACCTCTTTGATTTCCACCCGTGCGGTTTTTTTCTTGGCATCGGCCGCCCGCTTGCTCGCCTCATACTTGAATTTGCCGTAATCCATGATCCGGCAAACCGGCGGTTCAGCGTTGGGCGACACCTCGACGAGATCGAGTCCCCGCTCTTCAGCAGCGATCAATGCATCGCGCACGCTCATGATGCCGAGCATGCCCCCTTCATCGTCGACAACCCGAATCTCTTTGGCACGGATGGCGCGATTGACGCGCGTCTCTTCCTTAGCTATGGTGGCACCTCCTAACGATACTGTTTACACTCGTCCAATACAAACTGCACAAAGGCGTCCGGCGTCATGGGCGACAGGTTCTGACCGCTACGGTAACGCGGCGACACAGTTCCATCCGCCATTTCCTTATCCCCGATCACCAGCATATAAGGGATCTTTTCGAACTGCGCCTCACGAATCTTGAAGCCCAACTTCTCGTTGCGCAGATCCAGCTTGACCCGTACTCCGGCAGCGCGCAGCTGGCGATGCACCGCTTCGGCATAAGCGGCCTGATTATCGGTGACATTGACCACAACCGCCTGAACCGGAGCCAGCCATAGAGGAAAGTTGCCGGCATAATGCTCGATCAGCACGCCGATGAAACGCTCGATGGCCCCCAGCACGACGCGATGCAGCATGACCGGCCGGTGCCGTTCGCCATCCTTGCCGACATAGGTGAGATCAAACCGCTCGGGCAGGGTAAAATCGCACTGGATTGTAGCACACTGCCAACGCCTGTCAAGGGCGTCCTTGAGCTTGATGTCGATCTTCGGCCCGTAAAATGCGCCGTCGCCTTCGTTGATTTCATAGCACAGTCCGACATCGTCGAGGGCCTGCAGCAGGGCCTTGGTGGCCCGCTCCCAATCCAGGTCGCTGCCGATGGACTTGGCCGGACGGGTGGAAATCTCGACCTCGTATTCAAAGCCGAAGATGCCCATCACGTCGCGGACGAATTCCAGTACGCCCTTGATTTCGCCGTCCAACTGCTCCGGGGTGCACAGGATATGGGCGTCATCCTGGGTGAAGCCCCGCACCCGCAGCAGGCCGTGCAGCACGCCCGACTTCTCATGACGGTGCACCGTGCCAAGCTCGAAATAGCGCAGGGGCAAATCCCGGTAGGAACGCATGTGGGACTTGTAAATCAGCATGTGGGACAGGCAGTTCATGGGCTTGATGCCGTAACTCTGCCCGTCCACCTCGGTGAAATACATGTTCTCCCGGTAATTGTCGAAGTGCCCGGAGGTCTTCCAGAGTTCGGTGCGCAGAATCTGCGGACCCATGACCAGGTCGTACCCGCGCTTGAGATGTTCGCGGCGCTCGAAATCTTCCAGGATGGTGCGCAGCAGGGCGCCCTTGGGATGCCAGATGACCAGGCCGGCGCCGGCCTCTTCGTTGAAGGAAAAGAGATCCAGCTCGCGGCCCAGGCGACGGTGATCCCGCTTGCGGGCCTCTTCCAGCCGCGCCAGATAGGCCTTGAGCTCCTTTTTGTCGGGGAAGGCGGTAGCGTAAATACGCTGCAGCATGGCGTTCTTTTCGTCGCCACGCCAGTAGGCGCCCGCCACGCTGGTCAGCTTGAAGGCCCGCAGGCGACCGGTGGACGGCAGGTGCGGCCCGCGGCAGAGATCGACGAAATCGCCCTGCCGGTACAGGGAAACCCGGGGTTCGCCCAAATCCTCGATGAGCTGCACCTTGTAGGTCTCGCCCATGGAGCGGAACAGCGCAATGGCCTGCTCCCGACTGACTTCCTCCCGCACCACGGGCAGATCGGCGGCGGCCAGTTCTGTCATGCGAGCTTCGATGCGCTCGAAGTCCTCCGGCGAAAAGGTGTGCCGCTCACTATAAAAATCGTAATAGAAACCGTTTTCAATGGCGGGACCGATGGTCACCTGAACCTCGTCGCCATACAGATCCTTGACGGCATGAGCCATGAGATGGGCGGCGGTATGACGATAGACTTCCAGGCCTTGCGGGGAATCGAGGGTGATCAGCTCGACCCGGCAGTCCCGGTCGAGAGGCGTCGAGAGATCGGCCAATTGGCCGTCGATGCGCGCCGCCACGGCCTGCCGGGCGAGGCCGGCACCCAGGGCGGCGGCCACATCCCGGGGCGTACTTCCGGGAGGAAACGGTTTTATGGAACCATCCGGCAACTGCACCTGAATCATGACGACACCCTCTGCGCGAACGAAAAGAGGCATCCTAGGATGCCTCTACCGTGTACGCGTCTGTTTGGTAGATGATGGTAGGCACGGGCGGGATTGAACCGCCGACCCCTACCGTGTCAAGGTAGTGCTCTCCCACTGAGCTACGTGCCTACAAAATCTCTGCGACGGAGCAAATTATTAGCAAAGAAGGCCGAACCCTGTCAACCTCTTTTTCTCCACCGCCCAAAAAAGTTCCCCTTCAAATCTCTCGGGCCGCCACTTCGGCTTCAAAGTCGAGCAGCCACTGCTTGCAATCCAGTCCGGTGCCGCCCGAATAACCGGTCAGGCGGCCGCCGGCCCCGACCACCCGATGGCAGGGCACCACGATGGGCCAGCGGTTGCCGGCCATGACCCGTCCCACGGCCCGGGCCGCCCCGGGAGAACCCGCCAACCGGGCCAGTTCTCCATAACTGATCCGCTCAGCGTAGGGTACCTGGCTGAGAGCCTCCAGAACCCGTTGGCCAAAGTCCGAACAGCGCTCGGCAGCGAGGGGCACCTCAAATCGCCTACGGCGGCCCTCAAAGTATTCGGCCAACTGCCGCAGGGCCAGAGGCACCGGACCTTCCCCGGCCGGCGCACAGGTCGGATAGCGGCTCGCCAGCCAGGCGCGGACGGACGATCCGGGCGGCAACAGGCCGATTTCCAGTAACTGCTCAGCGGTGCCGACCACTACCACGAGGCCGACCGGAACTTCCAGACTGCCCCACCAGAACCGCTCCATCCGCGGCGGATTTTTCATGCCGTCCTCGTCAATCGTCGCCGCAGCATCCGCACCACATCGCGCACTTCCTCGACACCCAGAGCCAGGCAACCGAACAGAAACACCAGGCCGCCGACGGCTACCGCCGCCGTCAGCACCAGGCCCTTTTCCACCATCATGGCCGGTTGGCGCCAATCGGTCAAGCCCAGCAGCAGATGCACCACCAGCGCCATGGCCAGCAGGGCAGGCAGAATGCGCAGCAACGAGCCTCCGATACGCGTCAAACCCAGGGTGCCGATGCGCCGCCGCAGCAGCCAGAGCAGGACCGTGGCATTGAACATGGAGGACAGGCTGACGGCCAGGGCCAGGCCGACATGTTTTAACGGTCCCATGAGCAGCAGCCCGAGGCTGATATTGACCAGCAGGGTCACAAAGGAGACCTTGACCGGCGTGCGGGTATCCTTCATGGCATAGAAGGTCGGCACGATGACCCGGCTGACGCCGACGAACATCAGTCCCGGAGCGTAAACCGCCAGCACCCGGCCGGTCTGCAGCACGTCCTGGATGGTGAAGGTCCGGTTCATGAAAAACAGGCTGTAGATGGGTATCGCGCAGAGTGCCAGACCGACGGCGGCCGGCACCGTGACCAGAACGATGAGCACCAGGGCGAAGCGCAAGGATTCCTTGAAACCGACCTTGTCATCCAGGGCCGCCTGCCGGCTCATGGCCGGCAACACGGCCTGGGCCAGGGAAACCACGAATATCCCGGTGGGAAACTCGAACAGGCGCTGGCCATAATACAGATAGGAGACGCTGCCCTGGGGCAGGAACGAGGCCAGCAGTCGCGACACCACCACGTTGATCTGATAGATGGCCACTCCGACGATGCCGGGCAGCATCAACCGGGCGATGCGGCGCACCGCCGGATCGCCGAAATGGAAATCGGGCCGGGGCAGAAACCCCCGCGCCCGCAGACCGGGCACCTGCAGCAGCAACTGCAGCAAACCTCCCAGCAGCACGCCCACGGCGAGGGCGGTGATGGGCACTTGGAACAGGGGCCCCAACACCAAAGCGCAACCGATCATGGCCAGGTTGAGCAAGACGGTGGAAAAGGAGGGCGTAAAATAATGACCGAGTACATTGAGGATGCCGGAGGCCAGAGCCAGCAGGCTGACGAAGAACAGATAGGGAAACATCAACCGGTTGAGAAAATCGGTCAACTCCAACTTGCCCGGCACGGCGCCAAAGCCGTAACCGATGACCCGCACCACCAGAGGCGAGGCGAGAACCCCCGCCAGGCAGATGGCCACCA
The DNA here is from genome assembly GCF_020194955.2 of Desulfuromonas sp. CSMB_57. Classification (GTDB taxonomy): domain Bacteria; phylum Desulfobacterota; class Desulfuromonadia; order Desulfuromonadales; family Syntrophotaleaceae; genus JAFCIY02. The sequence continues at coordinate 73,375 of NZ_JAFCIY020000031.1, forward strand.
TGAGCACCGTCAGGAGGGTCCAGCAGATATTGGCCACCCGCCGCCCCTCTTCCGGCCCGCGCTTCACGTAGACTTCCGAGAAGGTCGGCACGAAGGCCGCCGTCAGGGAACCCTCGGCAAAGAATTGCCGCAGCAGGTTGGGGATGGTGTAGGCCATAAAAAAGGCGTCCGTCGCAAAACCGACCCCGAACCAGCGGGCCACTACCATGTCCCGCGCCAGGCCCGCGACACGACTGCAGGCGGTGGCCGCGCCCATGATGCCCGTCGCCCTGGCTATCTTTGCTTTCTCCGACATAAAGCCTCTGTTTCCGTCCGCCACCCGTTGCGAGTCCGCCGCCTTCCCAAAGTGGATTATTTAAATTTAATTCCACATCCGGGAAACGCTAACAGATTAAAGTAAAAGGGAATTTCGATATTTTATTGTTAATTTCTTATCTTGACTCGTGCTACGGCCGATGCTATAAAACAGGCCTGAACAACGGGAGGCGATCTTGCCCCCTTCAACCCCCGATGGAGGAACAACCTTGGCCAATCACAAATCCGCTCTCAAACGCAATCGCCAGGCGGCGGTGCGCAATGCCCGCAACAGCCATATCCGCTCTACCATGCGTACCTTCGTCAAGCAGGTCCGGACCGCCGTCGCCACCGGCGACCAGGCCGCGGCCAACGAAGCGCTGGGTCGGGCCGTACCCTATATCGACAAAGCCGCAACCAAGGGCATCATCCACAAAGCGACCGCCAGCCGCAAGATTTCCCGCCTGGCAAAGCTGGTCAACGGCATGGCGTAAGCCGTACCACCGCTACATAGTGAAAAGGGGCTTTTACAAGCCCCTTTTTTTATGCGCGCCGACTCCCGCCGAGGTGCAGCACCAACCCTTCCAGCAGAGCGGCCGGTTCGGGGCCGCTGGATTTCAGGCCCAGGTCCGTGGCCAGCAACAGTTCGAACAGAGGCCGAAACCGGTCCGCCGGAAACTCCCGGGCCTGCTGCAACAGTCCATCCAGGAAAAAGGGATGAATACCGATGCGGGCCGCCATTTCCTGGCGCGAATGCCGGTCCGTCAACAATTCCCGAGCCATCCAGAGCTGTCGAAAATGACGGGTAATCATGCTCAGGATGACCAGGGGCGCCACCCCGTCGGCCAGCAGCCGCCGCAGCAGCGGCAGGGCTCGGGCGGCATCCTGGCGGCCGAGAGCTTCGGTCAGCTCGAAAATATTGTCGATGCGGCCATCGGACACCACGGCCCGGACCTCACCGACATCCGCGACCGTCACCTCCCCCAGGAAGTTGCGCAACTTGGCCAACTCCCCATCCACCTCGTAGAGATTGCAGCCGACCCGCCGGCAGAACAGGGCCAAAGCCTCTTCCGTGAAGGAAAAGCCTGCCTCCCGGGCCAGATCGGTGACGAAGGCGGGCAGCTGGTGCTCGCGCAGGGGCTTGAACTCGACCTGGGCCCCGCGCTTCTTGAATTCCTGGAAGAATTTACGCCGGCCATCGATCTTTTCGGCACACAGCACCAGCACCGTTTCGGGGGCCGGATCCGTCAGATAGGCCAGACAGGCGTCCAGCTCCGCCGCAGACCATTGCTGCAAATCCCGAACAATGACCAACCGATGGGAGCTGAAAACGGGAAAGGTACGGGCCGCGTCCAGCACCGCCGCCGCCCGGCAGTCCCGGGCGGAGAAGACCTCCAGGTTGAAGTCCCGGGCCTCCGGCGCCACCACCCGATCCCGCAACTGCCGGAGCACCCCATCGATGAGATAGGATTCCTCGCCGTAGAGCAACAGCAAGGGCGGAAAACGCCGGTCACGCAACAGGCGCTGCAGCTCAGCGGCGGTCATGGGTGCAACTCCTCGCGTCAGAACGCATCCATGAGCCGGGAATACAGTTCGTCGGCCAGCCGCCGGCTTAGCTCGGCGATGGCCGCCTGCTCACGATCCCGCTCCAGGGCCTTGTCGGGACTGGCCAGGTAATCCTCGGTCCACGACACCTTGCCTTTCCAGAGCACCTGGGCGGTATCGGCCCGGCGCAACACCGCATCCATCCTGATCACCGATCGGTATTCGGCGATGCGGTCCCCGGCGTCATAGGCCAGGGCATAATTCCGGTAGTCCACGATGGTTCCGCTGAGCAGGGCATCGGCCCGCTCGGGCTGTTCCACCAGTTCAGCCCCCGGACTGCGTGCCAGACGGTCGACCACGGCATTGGTCACCGCATTTTCCAGGAAGGGTTCGTAGGTGCGGTTGCGAAACATTTCGACATACACATACCGCGCGCCATCGGGGAGACGGTCGTCGCGGCCCTGCAGTCGATAGCCGCAGGCCGTCAGCCCCAATCCCAGCATCAGCGTCAGGATCAGCCATAGCCGCCGGTTCATGACGCCACGATGTTCACCAGCCGGCCGGGAACCACCACCACTTTGCGCACTGTCTTGCCCTCCAAAAAACGGGCCACATTGGCGTCGGCCAAGGCCGCCTGCCGGGTCACTTCGTCATCGGCGTCCGCGACCACGGTCACCTTGCCGCGCACCTTGCCGTTGACCTGAACCACAATGGTTTTTTCCTCTTCCACCAGGGCCGCAGCGTCCCATTGCGGCCAGCCCGCCGCCTCCAGTCCGCCCGCGTGGCCAAGCCGGGCCCACAGTTCCTCGGCGATATGGGGCACAAAGGGCGCCAGCAACCGCACCGTCGTTTCCAGAGCTTCGCGCAGCACGCCCGGGTTGGCCGGTTTGTCCTTGAAGCCGTAGATGGCATTCACCAGTTCCATGACGGCGGCAATGGCGGTATTGAAATGAAAGCGCCCGTCCACATCCTCGGTAACCTTCTTGATGGTCCGGTGCACCTGGCGGCGCAGAACTCGCGCCTCACCTTCGGTCCGGGCCGGAATCGTCGCCGCGCCGACCAGTTCCAGGTGGTCCAAAACCACCCGCCAGACCCGGTGCAGGAAACGGTAGCAGCCCTCCACCCCCTGTTCGTTCCACTCCAGGTCTTTCTCCGGCGGGGCGGCGAACAGGGAGAACAGGCGCGCGGTATCGGCACCGAAACGGCTGATGAGCTGGTCGGGGTCGACCACGTTTTTCTTGGACTTGCTCATCTTTTCATTGCGCCCCACCTGGGCCGGTTGCCCGCAGAGGCTGCATTGGCCATCCACCACCTGCTCAGGAAACAGCCAGCCGTGGGTCGGGCAGGAGCGCGTTTCCATGCAGACCATGCCCTGGGTGAGGAGGTTGGAGAAGGGTTCATCCAGCCCCAGCATGCCCAGATCGCGCAGCACCTTGGTGAAAAACCGGGCGTACAACAGGTGCATGACCGCATGTTCGACGCCGCCGATATACTGGTCGACGGGCAGCCAGTAATCCACCGCGGCGCGGTCCAGGGGACCGTCGCCATACTGCGGGCAGGCGTAGCGGGCGAAATACCAGGAACTTTCGACGAAGGTGTCGAAGGTGTCCGTCTCGCGGCGGGCCGGGGTCCCACATTGGGGACACGGTACATTGAGGAACGCGGCGTGCCGGGCCAGGGGGCTGCCGCCTTCACCGCTGATTTCCACGTCCTCCGGCAACAGCACCGGCAGCTCCGCTTCCGGCACCGGCACCGCGCCACAGGCCGGGCAATAGATGATGGGGATGGGCGTTCCCCAGTAGCGCTGGCGGGACACACCCCAGTCACGCAGGCGGAAATTGACGGTGCGCCGCCCCACCCCCTGCTGCTCCAGGTAGAGGGCGATGTCTTCCTTGGCCTGCTCGTTGTCGACGCCGTCGAAGGGACCGGAGTGAACCAGCCGGCCGGGTCCGGTCCAGGCCTCGGTCATGGTGGCCGCATCGAAGGTCTCGCCTTCCGGCTGAATGACCACCACCAGGTCGAGGCCGTATTTGCGGGCAAACTCGAAATCCCGCTGGTCGTGGGTCGGTACGGCCATGACCGCACCGGTGCCGTAATCCATCAGCACGAAGTTGGCGAGAAACACCGGAATACGACGGCCGTTGACGGGATTGACACAAAAGGAGCCGGTGAATACCCCCTCCTTGACCAGATCGTCGCTGGTCCGGCGCAGCTTGTCCTGCTGCCGCACCCGGGCGATGAAGGCCTCGACCTCTTGCCGCCGTTCGGCGGTGGCGAGTTCCAGGGCCAGGGGATGCTCCGGCGCCAGGCTCATGAAGGTGGCGCCGTACAGGGTATCCTGGCGGGTGGTGAACACCTTGACGCTCAGCTCCCGGTCGGCCACCGGGAAGTCGATTTCGCAGCCGATGCTGCGACCGATCCAGTTGCGCTGCATGACCAGCACCGGCTCCGGCCAGCCCGTCAGCCGCCAGGTGTCGTCCAGCAGTTCCTGGGCGTAATCGGTGATCTTGAAAAACCACTGATCCAGTTCCTTCTGCTCCACCTGGCTGTCGCAACGCCAGCACCCGCCGTTTTCCACCTGCTCGTTGGCCAGCACGGTCTGGCAGGTCGGGCACCAGTTGACGAAGGAGCTCTTGCGGTAGGCCAGCCCCTGCTCCAGCATCTTCAGGAAGATCAGTTGCTCCCATTTATAGTAGGCGGCGTCGCAGGTCGCCAATTCCCGGTCCCAGTCGTAGGAGAAACCCATCTTCTTGAGTTGGTCGCGCATGTGCGCGATGTTCTCCCAGGTCCAGCGAGCCGGGTGGGTGCCATGCTGGATGGCGGCATTCTCCGCCGGCATGCCGAAGGCGTCCCAGCCCATGGGATGCAGCACGTTGAAGCCCTGCAGGCGTTTGAAGCGGGCCACGACGTCGCCAATGGAATAATTGCGGACATGGCCCATGTGGATCCGCCCCGAGGGATAGGGAAACATCTCCAGCAGGTAATATTTCTGCCTGCCGGCATCCTCCGTGGCTTGAAACGCCCGCTGTTCTTCCCAGGTGGCCTGCCATTTCGATTCTATGGCGGCGGCGTCATAACGCTCTTCCATAACGCTCCTCAGTATCCGGCCCGGATATCGGTCAAACAGTAAAGCCGGCCAGCGCCGGCATCACTCTGCATCAGAAAATGACATGCATGCAGAACCTCTCCGCCGCGTCATCCACGACAGCGTCTGCATGCACCAGGGGCAAGCATGTCTCGGCGGGCCGCCGCGGCGGCCTATTTTTCCCGATAGGTAATCCGTCCCCGAGTCAAATCGTAGGGGGACAATTCCACGGTAACCCGATCGCCGGGCAGAATACGAATGTAGAACTTGCGCATTTTGCCGGAAATGTGGGCCAGTACGATGTGGCCGTTGTCGAGTTTGACGCGGAACATGGCATTGGGAAGGGGTTCGATAACCGACCCTTCCACTTCAATGGCTTCTTCTTTGGCCAAGGGTACCTCCTGGTGAGTAGCTGGTCTTTCGTATCGGGAACATGGGAAAAACAGGTGAACCGAATAACATTTTCACGACCGGCGGCGTCACCGGTGCTGAAACGCAACTATTTAACATGACCGCACAGGGAATTGTCAACCCTTTGCAGGATTGGGCGGCACCGGTTCAGCCTGCGAGGCGGGTCGGTCCAGCAGGCGCGCGGCAACTTCCACCACCTGCGGCGTCTGCACCGGCTTGTGGATATAGGCATTGGCACCCAACTGCAGGGCGCGATCCCGATCCTGGTCCACGCCCTCGGTGGTGACGATGACGATGGGCACCTGACCGTAGCGACTGTCCTGGCGCAGCAGGGCAACCAGTTTCAACCCATCGAGATGGGGCATGTTGATATCGGTGAAGATCAGGTCGACGGTCTCGTTGGCCAACAGCTTGAGGGCTTCGAGGCCATCGTTGGCTTCCAGCACCGTCACCGCCGGCAGGCGCCTCAGCGCCATGACCAGCAACTGCCGCATGATGCTGGAATCCTCGACCACCAGAATTTTTCTCTGTGCCATCACCTCACCTCCACTGTGGGCATCTGCGCCGGCCCCCATGGGCGGCACCGGCGCGGGTGCCTGCCGTCGGCCATGGCCGGCCATGTCTCCGGCTCCGCATGGTGCACGCCTGAATTCCCATCATTTGGTCAAGAGATCCAGAAAGCTCTGGATGGTCGATAGCTTGCGTTCCGATTCCGAATATAGCTTGGCGGCGAAGACTGCGGTCGCGGCGTGACCCGCCAGCAGCGAGAACAGCTCGAAGTCGATTTCGGCAAACCGGCTCTTTTGCAGCAACAGTTTGTAGATGGCGATGACACCGATGACCCGATCCTTGATTTTCAGCGGAATACAGGCCAAAGGCCGATCGGGGGCGGCGCAATGGGTACTGATATCGTCGACGAAAAAGCTTTGCCCGCTGTGGGCAACCTGACCGGGCCCGGTTTGGTTGAGACCGAAGGCCGGCATGTCTTCCGGAGCCAGGCCTTCCGCGGCGACTGCCTGCAGGGTCATGGACTTTTCGTCCAGCAGCAGCAGGGCAAATTCCTCGGCACCGATGAGATTGATGAGAATTTCGGTGATGATGCGCAGAACTTCCCGCAGGTCCAGGGTGGAATGCAGCTGATAGGTGGCAATATACAGATTGGCGAGGCTGTTGTTTTCCGCCTCGATCTCGACATAGCGATTGGCAAAATCCAGGTTCTCCGCCTCGACCTGGGCGATGCGCTGCAGGATGGCCTGTTTTTCGGCCTCCAGTTCCTGAACCCGGTTGCGCAGCCCGGCCAACTCCGCCTGCAGACCCGGCAGGTCGGCGGCATCGGCACGGCCCTGCTGGTAATGCAGCAATTGAAACCGGAGCCGTTCGTTTTCCTTGAGCAGTTCCTGGGTGAATTCCGCGCCCTTCTTGAACGCCTGGAGGAGTTCCTCGGCTTTTTGCGTCACCGGTTCCCGTTTGACATTCTGATCCATTGTCCTACCTCTCCCTATCCGCAGCCTTCGGAACAGCGAATTTGCCACGCACTCCGGGCCGGCGACAAGCGCTTCAGGTTTCCACAAACCGCCGAATGGTCTGCAGCACCATGGCCGATTTGAAGGGTTTGGGAATATACCAGTCGGCACCGACCGCCATGCCCCGTTCGATATCCTCCGGACACTTCTTGGCGGTGACCATCACGACCGGAATGTGGCAGGTTGCGGCGCCGCTCTTCAACCGGCGGCATACCTCGAAACCATCCATTTCCGGCAGCATGATATCCAGCAGGACCAGGTCCGGGGCGTAGTCTTCCACCACTTCCAAGGCGGCCTGGCCGCTGGTGACCCCTTTGACATGGTAGCCCTTGGAAGTCAGCAGTATGCTTTCCAGACGCAACAAGCTGGCCTCGTCCTCGACGATCAGGATCTTTTTCTGCTCCACTCCCAAGCTCCTTTTTGCAGATGTAAATCCGGCCCGAACCGTCCCGACCATCAGAGACCGGGCCGGCGGAAGTCCATGCCCGGTTATGTTTGTCCTGTCGACGGATTCCAGGTTTGCATCAAACGGCCCGGACCATCAGTCCGCACCGAGGGGAAAATCGCACAGAGCCGCCAGACTCAGTATCGGCACCGCCCCGCGTGAGATGGGGATGTAGCCGTCAAAAAACCGTGCAACCCCGTCTTCGGACTCCCGCTCCGACACCTGTTCCTGGCGGTCGGCCTGCACCAGAGGCCCCACCCCGGCAACCCGCAATCCGATCATCTGCTGCTGCCAGAGGCACACTACCACCTTTGCGCCCCGCCCGTCATCCCCGCTGCCCGGCACCAGGCGTTGCCGCACATCGAGGACCGGCACGACGCATTCGCGGAACACCGTGGCGCCGCGGATGAACTCGGGCACCCGGGGCAACGGCACCAGGGCCACTGTGCTCATTATCGCAACAATGCCTTCAATGTCCAGCGCATAGCGGGCATCGCCGCCTTGGACCAACAACCAGCGGCGCGGGGCCACCGGGTCGGTCGGACCGCCGGAAGCCGTGGATGGAGGCGCATCAGGAGACATGTGCTGCTCCGGCCAAAAGCTGCTGCTGACCCGCGGTACGGATGACGGTGCCCAAATCCAGCAGCAGCATGGGTTGGTCATGGCCCGGATCGGCCAGCCCGGCGATGCCCGGAAGGCGCCGCAAAACCCCTTCGAAGGGACGCAGCACCGCCGTACAGCGCCGACTGACCGCTTCCGCCACCAGCGCCACCTGACGCTGGCCCAGGGCCGCCACCACCAGGTACCCGTCGTCGGTCCAGTCCGCTTGGCTGCAGCCCTGAAAGGTCCGCAGGGAAAACAGGGGGGTCGACCGCCCGCGCAAGAGCAATGCCCCGGAACAGGAGCCGCAATCCCGCCGTATCTCCCGCAGGAGCCGAACTTCCAGAACATCCTCGACGGCCAGGGCATACCAGAAGGCACCGGCCTTGATTCCCAGCACCGGCAGCACCGTCCGCTTCATGGGCAAGACCAGGCGTACCGTGGTGCCGGCCCCTGGAGTACTGTCCAGTTCGACCAAACCGGACAACCCGGCGAGATGCTGATGCACAATATCCAGGCCGACACCGCGCCCGGAAAGTTCCGAAACCTGCCGCCGGGTGGTAAACCCGGGCAGGAACAGCAGATCGAAAATCTCCTGCCGGCTTAGTTCGATTTCCGGGGCCAGCAAGCCACCTTCAACTGCCCGCGCCCGAACCTGTTGCGCGTCGATGCCGCCGCCGTCGTCGGTCACCGCCACGACAAACTGGTTGCCCTGTTGGCCGGCCTCAAGCAGCACGCTCCCCTCCTCCGGCTTGCCGGCGGCACGCCGATGGACCACGGGTTCGATACCGTGATCCACGGCATTGCGCAACAGGTGGGTGAGAGGTTCGCTCAAAGCCTCCAGCAGACCGCGGTCCAGGGCGGTGTCGCCACCGCGAAGCTCCAGCCGGATGCGCTTGTTTCCGTCCAGACAGGCCTGGCGGACAATGCGCTGCATACGCTCGAACAGAAAATGAACCGGAACCGTGCGCGCATTGTGCAGGGCCCGATGCAACCTTTCCAGACCCTGGCCCAAATCGCGCAACAGGGAATCCAGCTCCATGGCACGAATCGGGTCGATGGGCGTGCTCCAGGAACGCTGCCACCGCAGCAGATTGCCCTGGCACAGGGCCAGATCACGCGCTTCTTCCTGCAGGGCTTCAAGGCAGGCCTGCTCGACCCGAACCAGGCGCGGCGGAGCGGCCGGTGCCGTCCTTCGGGCCGTTTGCGGCGGCGGATCGCCGATGGGCAGCCGCCGCAGTACCGGCGCCGGCTGCCAATCCAGCTTGTCGCACAGGGTCTCCAACTGGCGGCCGGCCAACAGCCAATGCATGACGATCTGGCCGGCGGCGTCCAAAGCGCCGGGGACACCGGCCAGCAGTTCCCCGACCCCGTGCAGGGCCTCGCGCAGCCGGGTCCCTCGCTCCTCCATGGCTGCCAACGGTAATTCGGCATCGAGTTGATAGAGGGCGCGGCCCTGGGCCAGGCACTGCAAAAGCCGTTGCCCTTCGGCAGTCGTCAACGCCTGGGCAATATGTTTTTCGATCCCCAGATCTTCCGGGGCGATCTGCAAGGCCGGCGGGGCCGGTTCGGCCACACCGGCCAGACGCGCGAGGAGCGGCTGCAACGCCGTCTCCGGCCGGCGCTCATCCGGCGGGTTTTGCACCAGGTGCTGCAATTGGTCGGCCGCCTCGAGCAAAAGCTTGGCAACATCGATGGACAGGCTTTGACGCCCGGCCCGCAGGGCATCCAGCACCTGTTCCAGGGCATGGCACAAATCGGCCGCGGAGGACCGATCAAAGGCCGCCGTCAGACCCTTGAGGGAATGAATGCGGCGGAACATTTCGGCCACGCTCCCGCCGTCCGACGCAGCCGGATCGTCCTGCCCGAACAGGCCCAGAACTTCCTGGCAGAATCCCTCCACCAGCTCCCGGGCGGCGGCCATAAACTCCTGTTCCTGATCCAGCATGGGAGTCGCAATCCTTTCCCAATCCCCCCTCGCCGTCAGGGTGACCCGGCGCTCTTCAGACGCCCTTCCAGCAGCGCCTTTTCCATGGCCAGGCCGGCTTGGGAAAGGAAGATCTCCAGGGCCTCGGTATCCCCCACCAGCGCCTGGCGGGGCAGGTTGTCGCCATAGAGGACCGCCACCACCCGCCCCTCACTGACGATGGGTCCCAGAAACACCTCTCGCGGCACCGCCCCCCCGAGGGCCTGGCACAGGTACCGATCCCACTGCCCGGAACCCAGCTCGGCCTTGCAGGGCCGCGACTGTAGTGATATCCGAGCCAACAGGCCATCGCTGTCCCGCGGCACGCGGATGCCCAGAAGTCCATCGTCCCCGGAAGCGGTTCCCGTCTCAAGACCGAACTGGCCGACGGCAACCAGGTGGTCATCCTTGACTTTGAAGATCACCGCCCGGTTCATGAATTCGCTGGCAAAGCGCAGCACCAGCAGCAACACGCCGCCGCCGAGGGAGGGATTGCCCAATTCCTGCAACATCCCCTTCAACAGCAGCAGCCCCGGCGAGTGCTCGCCAGGACCCGCGGCCATGCCGGAGGACGGCGCGGGGAAGCTGTCCATGGCGGGCCAATGCGGCTCGCCCGCCGCCCCCGGTCGGGGCAACAACCGCGCCAGTTCCTTGCTCAAGGTTTTGCCGAGAGCCGCCAGCGCCTTGCGGCCGGAGGCGTCCCGCAGTTCCCGGGTCCGCGGCTTGGGGAAAACTTCCGGCAGCCCGAGATTGCGCACCCGCCGAGTCAGCTCACCATTGCGGTAATCGCAAATCGCCAGGGGGGAAATATCGGGAAACCGCTCCTGTACCAGTTCCAAAAGCTCCAAACCGCCCAGCACCCCCTCGCCATTGAGCCGCGGCATGATCAGATCGATGATCGGCAGGGGCTTTAGGCCCTTGGATTTCGAAGCCAGCAACGCGGTCCAGAATTCGGCGGCGCTACTGAACAGGGTGACGGAAAAACCCTGTGCCGTCAATTCCGCCCCCAGAGCCTGGCGCACCATGGCATCATCGTCCACCAGCCAGACCGAGGCCAAGGCCGGCCCCGGGTCATTCCGAAAAGCGATGGCATTTTCCGCGACCGTCGCGGTCCGAGGCTCAGGCAGCGGCTCTGCAGCCGTCAGACTCTGCGGACAAATGCCGTGTCGCAACCGGATGCGGCCCGGACCGGGAGGCAGGGCCTCCGGCGGTGCCGTGTCCCAGAGCTCGAATATGAAATGACCCTCCTGCCAGGTGGCCAGTTCGCGGAGAATCTCCACCACCAGGCCGCGGGCCGCCGACTCGTCGGCGGCCGGGGCCTGGGGTGCGGACGCGGCGCCGGAGCCTGGCCCGTCGGGTGCTTGCTCTTCCCGGCCCCCCCCAACAAGGTTGCTGTCCACCACCTGAACCACCCTGCCGGCCTCAAAGAAGAGTTCCACCTGCCGCTGCGACCGGTTCAGGCACAGGTGGCCGGATTTCCCGCTCAGGCGGATGATTTGCAGGATCTCTCCAAAGCCGAGATCTTCCAGTTTGCCGGTCAGTCCCATATCGTCTCGCTCATTACGGCAATCCAACATGCCGGGCCCGAAAGATACTATAGCAATTTCCGGCCCAAAGGCTATCAGCTAGTTGAAAATCCCCGGCCTGGAACTTTGGCGGCCCTTCTCCCGGCGGCCTAGCGGCGCTCACGTTCCTTGAATTCCAGCCGGATCGGCGTACCCACAAAGCCAAAGGTGGCCCGTAAATGATTGACCAGGTAGCGCTGATAAGAAAAATGTACGGTTTCCGATCGGTTGGTGAAAACCACGAAGCTTGGCGGACGGACCGCGGTCTGGGTGATATAGAAGAGTTTCAGCCGGCGCCCCTGCACCATGGGCGGCTGATGGGCCAGTACCGCTTCCTCCAGGGCCTTGTTGAGGGCGGCCGTCGGTACCTGACGGTTAAACTCCGCCGCCACCGCCTCCACCTCGGCCATGATTTTCGCCACCCGCTGACCGGTCAGGGCGGAGACGAACAAAACCGGCGCGAAATTGAGGAACTTGAAGGCATCCAGGACCTTCTGCCGGTACTGATTCAGGGTCGAATTGTCCTTGGCAATACAATCCCACTTGTTCACCACCAGGATAACCGCCCGGCCGCGCTCGAAAGCATAGCCGGCCACGGTCAGATCCTGATCGGTAATGCCTGTCTCGGCATCGATGACCACCAGAACCACATGCGCCCGGTCCATGGCCTTGAGGGCCTGAATGACGCTGTATTTTTCCAAACGCTGGCTGACTTTGCCCTTGCGCCGGATACCGGCCGTATCGATGAGCACATAGCGTTGCCGATTGTAGACAAAGGGCGTGTCGATACTGTCCCGGGTCGTGCCGGCGGTCGGGTTGGCGACCACCCGTTCGCTGCCGACCAGACGATTGACCAGGGACGATTTGCCGACGTTGGGCCGGCCGATGACCGCCAGCCGGACTTCCTGCTCGGCAGTATCCTGGCCGGTTGCCGCCGGCGGCAGCCGGGTCAGCAGTTCATCCATCAGGTCGCCGACCCCGCGGCCGTGCTCCGCCGAGACCGGGAACAGTTGGTCCACCCCCAAACCGAAAAACTCCCCGACGGCAGCCTCCTGACGTTCTCCGTCGACTTTGTTGACCACAAACAGGACCTGCTTGCCGGAACGCCGCAACAGTTCCGCAACCTCCTGATCGGAGGGGGTCAGGCCTTGCTGGGCATCCATGACAAACAGGATGACATCGGCCTCCTCGACGGCCAGTTGCGATTGTTCGCGCATCTGCACCAGCAGGCGATCCTCGCTCACCGGTTCGAACCCGCCCGTGTCAACCAGGGTAAAAGGCACTTCGAACCGCGTCACGCGGGCATAGTTGCGGTCCCGGGTTACCCCGGGGATATCCTCGACGATGGCGCGGCGCTGGCCGAAGATGCGATTGAACAGGGTGGACTTTCCGACATTCGGGCGTCCAACAATGGCGACCACGGACATGATGTCAACTCACAGGCAACAGGGAAAAGAGCAGTCGGGCTTTTCAGTCATAGCCGAACCGTTTCAGGGAGCGTTCCGTCTCGGTCCAGTTCTTCTCCACCTTGACCAGCAGTTCGAGAAAAATCCGCGTCCCGAGCAGCCGCTGGATGCTGTGGCGCGAAGCCTGGCCGATGGCTTTGATTTTGCTCCCGCCGTGGCCCAGCACAATCTTCTTGTGGGCCTCCCGGGCGACGAAAATGGTAGCCTGGATGACCACCAGTTGCTGTTGGGGTTTCTCGGTGAAATTTTCCACCACCACCGCCGTGCCGAAGGGAATTTCGTCGTGGACCTGGCGCAACAGTTGCTCCCGGATCATCTCGGCCACGATGAACCGCTCCGGCAGATCGGTGATCATGTCTTCCGGATAATAGCGGGGGCCTTCGGGCAACTGCGTGACCAGGGCCGCCAGCAGGTCCTGGAGGCCTTCCCCCTTCAAGGCCGAGACGGGAATGATGGCCTGAAAATCGAATTTTTCGGCATAGGCGGCGATCAGGGGCAGCAGTTTGGTACGGGGAATCAGGTCGATCTTGTTGATGACCAAGATCACCGGCGCCTTGGTACGGGCCGCCAATTCCAGGACGAAATCGTCGCCACCGCCCGGCGGATCATCGGCCTCGACCAACAGCAGAATGGCATCCACATCCTGGCAGGCACTGACAGCCTGGTCCACCATGTAGCGATTGAGCAGGCCGCGGGCACGGTGAATGCCCGGCGTATCGAGAAACAGCAACTGGGCGCCGGGCAGATTGTGAATACCGAGAATCCGGTTGCGGGTGGTCTGCGGCTTATGGCTGGTAATGGCGATTTTCTGCCCCAGCACCGCGTTCAGCAAGGTCGATTTGCCGACGTTGGGACGGCCGATAATGGCGATGAAACCGGAACGGAACCCCTCCGGCGGACCATTTTCATGGGTCACGGAATTATCCTTTAGCGTGTTCGCCGGAGCCTGCCTCCAGCGGAGATTCAACGGAAAACGATGGGCAGCCGCGGCGCCCGATGACAGGAAAACGGGCCAACTCCCACAGATTCAGCAGCCGGGCGCCAACCCGCAGACCATCCCGCTCGAGCCGCTCCTGAACCTGGATCGTCACGGGACCGAAACGGCGCTGCAGATACAGCAGATTGCCGTTGCGATGCCCGCGCACATCGGCCACATCCGACGGATGTACCGCCAATGGCTGACAACCCCCTTGGGTCAGCAGACGGTCCAGGGCCCGCCGCCACAGATAAGACTTTACCAGGTGACCGAAGGCCGGATGATAGGGCCCGGCCACGATGCCGTCGGGGCCATGGAGTTCCGGACTGCTCTGCAGACCCAGTCGGATCACCGGCACTCCGGCCTGCCGGCTCCGCCAGAGCAGCTCGGCGCACAGGGCTACTGCATCGAGGAGCGGCATGGGACTATAGCGCCCCTGTCGCCACCATTTTTCGAGCAAGGTATGGCGCAGCACCACGGTCGGATAGAGGCGCAGAAAATCCGGTCGCAAGGCCAGGGCGCATGCCAGGCTGCGGCGCGCTTCTCTGGTGTCGGCACCGGGCAGGCCGGGCATCAGCTGCAGCCCCAGCCGCAGGCCGGCGGCGCGCAACCGGGATGCGGCACCGCAGGCGTCCCTCGGGCCGTGCCCCCGGCCGCTCTGGGTCAGCACCCGGGCGGAAAAGGACTGGCAGCCCAATTCGACGGTGGTCACGCCATGCCGGCGCAAGCGCTCTACGGCTTCCGGACCGCACGCGTCCGGCCGGGTCGAGACGCGAATCCCGGCCACCCGTCCCGCGGCGAGAAATGGAGCCACAGCGCGCAGATAAGCCTCCTGCAGCGGCGCCGACAGAGCCGAAAAGCTGCCGCCGAAAAAAGCCACCTCGCCATCGCCGCGCACCGGCAGCATAGCGTCCAGCATACCCGGGACAGCGGCCGGCGCCGGCGCCGTCGACATCCCGGCCACCGCTTCCTGCCGACAGTAAACGCAGCGCTGAGGGCACCCCTGGTGAGGAATGAAGAGCGGATAGACGCGCATGCCGATGTCATTTCGGCGACGCCCGGCAGCCCGGCCGTCGGTCACAACTCCAAATGCTCCAAGGCGCTGCGGGCGGCCTCCTGCTCGGCGGCCTTCTTGCTGTGGCCCTGGCCGGTGCCGATGGCCCGGCCTCGAAACCGCACTTCCACCCGGTAAGTGCGCTGGTGGGCGGGTCCTGAGGCTTCCAGCAACGGATATGCCGGAACTTCGCCGTAGCGGCCCTGCAGCAATTCCTGCAAGCGGGTTTTGTAATCGCCGGCCTTGCGCCGCGCGGCCCGGACGATGGGTTCGCGCAGCAGATCCTCGGCCATGGCGCGCGCCGCTTCGAAGCCGCCATCGCAGAACACCGCTCCCAGCAGCGCTTCCAAGGCATTGGCCAGCAGGCTGCTTTTTTCCCGTCCGCCGCTGCGCTCCTCGCCCTTGCCCAAGAGGAGAAAGGCCCCCAAATCGAGCTGACGGGCCACCGGGACCAGGCCCTTTTCACTGACCACCTCGGCACGCAGTCGCGTCAGGTCCCCTTCGGAAAGCCGCGGATATTCGCGAAAAACGTATTGGCTGACCAGCAAACTGAGTACCGCGTCGCCCAAAAATTCCAGTCGCTCATTGTCCGGGAGGGTCCCGTCGCCCTGTTCATTGCTGAAGGATTTGTGCGTCAACGCCTCTTGCATCAGTGCGGAGTTCTTGAAATGATAACGAATCCGCTGCTCCAGTTGCACCCCGGCCAGTTCGGCATCCATCCCGATCACCCCCAAAATCACGGTTAACCCGGCAGGCTCTGGAGAATTTGCCACCAAGCCGTCCGAGCCTGCCGGATTAAATTCGAATAGCTGCCAATTGAATCAGGCACTATACACAAATTGCCCGGCTACCGCAACGACCAGGAAGGCGGAGTTGTGCCGTCGACTCGGGTCCGGCAGGCGGAAAGCAGGCAAAGGTGGCAAAACCGGCCCTGGAGCAGCCCATTGTCCGGCAAGGGCCTGGCTTCAGGAGCGGGAACGAGGATATTTCAGGGACAAAATGAGGATAACGGCCAGGATCAGGATGATCCAGAAAGGCAAGGTTCGGCGCATCCCCTGCAGACCGGGTATGACCTCCCACCGAATTGTTTGGGTGACCAACTGCCACAGTTCGTCAAACATGTCCCCCTCCTGCCCTTCAATCTCATATATGTACAGTGACCATCCAGCCCGGCACGCCTTGTGGCAATCATACCAGCTTTTTGGCCATCGGGGAAAAACAGGGCATCATCCAATTTCGCCCTTTGGCAGGAATGCGACGATTATTTCCTCGGCCTTCATGGGGCTGCCCAACAGATAGCCCTGGGCCAGGTCGCAGTGATGGCTTTGCAGAAAGTTAAGTTGTTCCTCCGTCTCGACCCCCTCGGCCAGAACCTGCAGGCCGAGATTACCGGCCATCTGGATGATGCTGGCGGTCATCATGGCACCCTGCCCTTCCTGGCCGACGGTTTCAAGCAGGGACCGGTCGATTTTAAGGCGCTCCACGGGAAGTTGCTTGAGCAGGCTCAGACTCGAGCAACCGACGCCGAAATCATCCAGAATCAACTCCACGCCCATGGTCCGAAGCTCTTCCAAAACCGCCTGCACGGAATGTCGAGCATCCGAAAACACGCTTTCCGTAAACTCCAGGGCCAGCCACTCCGGTTCAAGGCCATATTTCTCCAGGACATTGCCCAGCCATTGGGCAAAGCCTGGCTGGAAAAGCTGTCGGGCGGTCACGTTCACCGATACGGTCGTCAAGGGCAACCCCTGGCGGCGCCAGCAATGCAACTGGCGGCAGACTTCGGTCAGGATCCAGCGGCCGACGGCGAGCATCAGATCCGAATCCTCAATCACCGGAATGAACTGTCCCGGCGACAACACACCCCACTCGGGGTGCCGCCACCGAACCAGGCTTTCCATGGCCACCGGACGGCGGCTGTCGACTTCGCAGATAGCCTGGTAGTACATGGTCAACCGATTTTCCTGCAGGGCTTGCCGCAAACCCTTTTCAATCAGGATCCGCTGTTGCACCTGAATATTGATCTCCTCGCGAAAAAACTGAAAATTGGCCCGACCGGCATCCTTGGCCAGGTACATGGCCGCGTCGGCGTTCTTGAACAGCGCTTCGAACTCGAGGCCGTCGTCGGGAAAAATACTGATACCCATGCTGACGGTAACCTTGGGAGCATGCTCGCCAAGGGGAAATGGTTCCTCGAACTGCTGCATGATTTTGCGGGCCAGGGCGGCGACTTCCACCACTTCACCGGTATTGGTCAGCAACAGCACGAATTCATCTCCGCCCATGCGGCAAACCGTGTCGCTGCGGCGCACGCTCAGGGAAAGCCGCTGCGCAACCTGACACAACAGCTGATCCCCTTTGTGGTGCCCGAGGAGATCATTGACCTGCTTGAAGTGATCCAGATCCAGCAGGCAGATGGCCAACCGGGTATGGGTGCGCAGCGCATGCATGGTGGCCTGGTTGAACCGTTCATGCAGCATGTTCCGGTTGGGCAGGCGGGTCAACTGGTCGTGGTGCGCCAGAAAGGCTACTTTGGCCTGGGCCAGTTTCTGCTCGGAGATATCCAGAAACTGGCAGACGCAGCCTTCCGGATCGCCCCCCGGGCGACCCAGTGAGGCACCGAACAGGTGCACATCCAACAGCCGACCGTCCCGGTGCCGCAACCGCTCTTCCCAGCAGCCTTTCGGAGCGCCGGTGGCGGACGATGGCGGCCACCGACGCCCGCCATGGCGTGACGCCTCGTCGGCCCAGGGCAGTGGCCGACCCAGCATTTCCGCCATGGTCCAGCCCGTCAGGTCCTCCGCCGCCGGATTCCAGTAGGTCACCAGACCGGCTTCATCGAGGATCGCCATGGGCAGCGGCGCGTAGCGCCCAACATCCTGCATCGGGCCTTGGCCAGGTATTGGTTGCAAGGCGATCTCGTCGGCAAGCCCACTGCTTCGGCGCCTCAGCAGGTAAGGCAGGGCGGCGATGCCCGCCAGAAGCGGCCAGCCAAACAAGCGACTCCACAGCCAAGCTTCGAAAGCCTGGGGAAAGAGTCGTTGCAGCAGAATGTCGATAATCAGCACCGCCATGCCGCCGAGAGCAACATAGGAGATGATGACCAAGGATCCATTGACTCTGGCATTCTGCACAAACATAACCTTTAACAATAGAGTTTCAATTATTCCCAATCAGCCACCGTACGATACAGTTTAGCGGAAAATTGAGACCTTTCACGCCGACATAAATTAAAACGAAGTCAATAAGTTTTGAATCATGACTATTATTTTTTGTCGCGCAAAATCCTATGGCCAAAGTTGCAAAGGAAGGAGTACCGGTCTTTAACAAAAGCAACTTCGATGTTTCATCCGGTTGTCGCCTCTCGCTGAAATGATTCCTTTCTGATTACTGCCGTTCAAGTCAGCAGATTAGACAGGACTCCGATTTATGTTATGTTTGTCCTGTTGTTCGGGTGCTGTTTGCCCTGCGCTGCCGCTCCGCCATGAGGACCCCTGAAATCCATGCAGATTATCGAAATACTCCGCCAGGAACACAGCCTTATCCGACTGGTTCTGACCACCATGGAGCGCCTCCGCCCCCAGCGCGGCAAGTTCAGTCCGGAAGCCGGTCGGCAGTTGGAAAGTCTGCTCGAATTCTTCTGGATCTATGTCGACCATTGCCATTGCGGCAAAGAAGAAAACGTTCTGTTCCTGGCCATGGAAAAAGCCGGAATCTCCCGCCAGGCCGGACCCATCGGCATCGGCCTGGCGCAGCATCAGATGAACCGCAAAATCCTGCAGTTCCTCCAGGAGGTCGCCCTTAACTGGAAGCCGGACGAACCTCAATCCAACCTGAGCCTGGCCGCCGCCATGGACGATTACATCCTGCAACTGAGAGCCCACCTCGATCGGGAGGAACGGGTCCTTTTTCCGCTGGCCGAAGATCAGCTTGGCGAACCTCAGGACGCCCGGCTGCTGCAGGCCTGTCACAGCCTGGAACAGAATCTGCTCAGCCCCCGCCGACGTGCCAACCTGTTGGAAAAATTGCAGCGTCTGAACCCGGAAATCCACTTTTGACCGATCCGGACGGAGCTCTGTCTATTTCCGCCCGGCTCCGCCCTCCCCAAGCCAGAATGCCGGTCTTACATACCTGGCAAGCCCCTTGGCCAGTGCCCGGCCGATATGTTATCCTCCCGCCTCGGCCATTCCAGAGACTGAACATATAGATTTTTGCAGGCCCCGTCATAAGGAGGACATTATGAGTGAATGGCTCGATCAGCTTGCCGGCCTGGCCTGGGGGCCGATCACTATCGTGCTGTTGGTGGGAACCGGCATCCTCATGACCCTCCTGGTCAAAGGCATTCAGCTGCGCCGCTTTCACTATGCCTTCCAATTGATCTCCGGTCGCTTCGACAATCCCGGAGACAGGGGCGAAATCAGCCACTTTCAGGCTCTCAGCGCGGCGCTGTCGGCCACCATCGGCACCGGCAACATCGCCGGCGTCGGCACCGCCATCGCCATGGGCGGCCCCGGCGCCGTGTTTTGGATGTGGATTACCGCCCTGTTCGGCATGGCCCTGAAGTTTTCCGAATGCCTCCTGTCCCTGCATTTTCGTACCCTGCACGAGGACGGATCGGTCAGTGCCGGTCCCATGTACTACCTTGAAAAGGGTCTCGGACAAAAATGGCTGGGCATGCTGTTCGCCTTTTTCGCCGTCATGGCCTCTTTCGGCATCGGCAACATGGCTCAGGCCAATTCCGTCGCCGAGCCCCTGCTGACCTATTTCGGCATCCCCAAACTCACCACCGGACTGGCCCTCGGCATATTGGTCTTTGCGGTCATCGTCGGCGGCATCAAACGCATCGGCCGGGTGGCCAGCAAACTGGTACCGATGATGTGCATCTTTTACGTCAGCGGCGCCCTTTGGGTGTTGCTGCGCAATTGGCACGGCATCCCGGGCGCCCTGGCGATCATCTTCCATGACGCCTTCACGGGATCGGCCGCCGCCGGAGGCTTTACCGGCGCCGCGGTCAGCCAGGCCATGCGTTTCGGGGTGGCCCGGGGGGTCTTCTCCAATGAAGCCGGGCTCGGCAGTGCGCCCATCGCCCACGGCGCCGCCCGCACCGAGGAACCGGTCCGGGAAGGCCTGGTCGCCATGCTCGGCCCTTTTATCGATACCCTGGCCATCTGCACCATGACCGCCCTGGTCATCGTCCTGACCGGCGCCTATCGCAGCACCCTGACCGGCGCCGATCTGACCGCCAGTGCCTTCAACCGCGGACTGCCCGGCCCCGGCGGCTACATCGTGGCCCTGGGCCTGGCCTTGTTCGCATTTTCAACCGCCATCAGTTGGTCCTACTATGGTGACCGCTCCATCGAATACCTCTGCGGGCCGCGCCTGGTGCTGCCCTACCGCCTGCTGTTCTGCCTGCTGCTGCCGATCGGCGCCTATATCCGCCTGGAATTGGTCTGGACCGTTTCCGACATCTTCAATGCCTTGATGGCCTGGCCCAACCTGGTCGGCCTGCTCTTCCTAAGTCCCCTGGTGGTGCGTCTGACCCGGGAATATTTCCGCGATCCGGACCGAATCTATCCATCCGGAACCCGGCGCTGACGGCCGCCGGAGGCACCTGCACGCCGTTGTTCCCTTGTCCTGCGGGAATCGGATGACAGATTTCCGACAGAGCTGATTTTAGCAACGGAAAGGCCCGCAAGTCATGTCGACTTTTTGTAAACCTTGGTTGCATCCAGCTGTTTTTTCATTATTTTCCATGGCGCGTCAAGGAATGACCAGAACTGCGGACAGCTGCGACTGCCGGTTCCGGCAGGGGCGCGGCCGGAACCATTATTGAAAACGCCCGGCCGGGATACCGGGCCGGGCGCCTGGGGAGGGGCATGCCATCGGGTTACCTGAACAGGGAATCCCGCCTGATTTGATCCATGCGGATATCGTATTCCGCCTTGTTGATTTTGCCGTCCTTATAGTCCTGCTCTACCCGATCCCGTTGCCGGGTCAGGTGATATTCATACCCGCCGGCGCCCGCTGCGGCGCCGCCTACGGCACCCAGTCCTGCGCTGCCGGCGTGGGAACCACACCCGGCCAGCAGGCAAATTGCCAAGATCACCAACAGCTGTTTCGCTCTCTTCATGGCGCTTCTCCTTGTTAGGGTTGAAAATACCGCCCGAGATGCTAAAAGCATAGGGCTTGGCCGGCAGATATCAAGGCGTGCCCGGGATGAAAAATCATCGCCCGGATGCGGAACCGTCCGGCAAAACAGGCCCTGGAGCAAGGAGAGCCTTCACAGGGAGAACTATTTGATCCCTTTGGCGTTGAGAAAGGGGCCGTAATTCATGTCACTGCCCTTGATATGGTGGCGCAGCCAATCGCTGAGAAAGTTCATCACCGAGACGGACAGCCCGAAACGACCTTCGTCGAAGCCCTGCTTGAATTCCATGACCTTGGCGGTAAAATCACGATGCTCCTGCTTATGGGCAACGCTGGCCGGATAACCGTAGCGGTCGAAATACTTTTCTTCCGTGGCAAAATGGGTCGCGGTGTAGGACGCCAATCCGGCCAGGATATGGCCGAGGACGTCCTTGCCGCGGCCCTTGGCCATGGCATCGTTCAGTTCATTGATCATGGCGACCAGCCGCTGGTGCTGCAGGTCGATTTCGGTGATGTTGACGGACAGGGTATCGTTCCATTGCAGCAGTGCCATGCATTCCTCCTGGGGTTGCAAAGGGTTGAAGAGGGGTTGTGGACAGTACGAGGTCCCATTTTTTTCGTTTCGCAGTCAAAACGGCGATCAGTAGCGATTGTATCGGCACATGGCCGATGAATCTTTACGGGCCTTGGATCGCACCGGATAACCCTGAGGGGGGTAGCCCAGGGTGATCACCAGGGCGATCCGTCGGGACCGGGGCACCCGCAGCAACTTTTTGATGGCTTTTTCGTCAAACCAGCCGAGCATGCAGGTCCCCAGGCCCAAATCCGCCGCCTGCAGACAGAAGTGGGCGGCGGCAATGCCCATATCGAAAAGGGCGAATTCCCGTCTTTGCAGCAGGGCGCCGAGGCGTGCCGTCCAGACCGGTTTTTCCATCACCAGCACCGCCAGCACCGGGGCTTGGACCGCAAAGCGATTGAGACCGAAAACCTTGCTGCGGGTGGCCTCGCCGACCCGGTTCTTCAGAGCCGGGTCATCCACCAGAATCAGGGTCCAGGGCTGGGCATTGCAGGCCGAAGGCGCCAGACGCACGGCTTCGACGAGTTTTCCGAGCTTTTCCACCTCCACGGGTCGGTCGCAATAGGTGCGAACGCTCTGCCGATTTCGAATCAGTGGCGCAAAATCCACGACGCCCTCCTTTGCCGCAACACCGAAAAGGCCACCCCATGCAGGAACTTTGCAGAATCGGGCGGGATTGGCGGCGGCCATCGCCCAGGCGAGGGTGACCGACCCCGCCCCCCGGAATGCAAAAAAGGGTTACAGCTAATGCCGTAACCCTTTGATTTCATGGTGGGCGTTGTAGGGATTGAACCTACGACCCCTGCCGTGTGAAGGCAGTGCTCTCCCGCTGAGCTAAACGCCCGTAACGAGGGGATTTATAGCAGTTCGCCGGCGGCAAGTCAAGATTGAATTTCGACCCCTGTCGCAGTCCCTCCGGAGCGCAACGCCACCAGCCAGGCCTCGGGCAGGGCGGTCGGACGGCGGTCGCGGCCGACGACGACATGGCGGCTGCGCCCTTCGGCCAGCAGCATATTCTGCCGGTTGTGCAGCCGATAGGAGAATTCCAGGCCACGGCTTCGAATCCGATCCAAGGTGGTGAACAGTACCAGCACATCCTCGTAAAAGGCCGCGGCGCGGCAGGTCAGTTCGATCCCGGCCACCACCACCAGATAACCCTGCCGCTCCATCTCGCTGTAGGCCAGGCCTTGCTGGCGGAGAAAATCGGAGCGGCCCTCCTCGAACCAGACCAGGTAGTTGGCATGGTGGGCGATGCCCTGGGCATCGGTTTCGGCATAGCGGACGATGAATTCCATGCGGGTCGTCAACAACTGGAATACTCCCTGGCGGCAACACCTGCCGCCCTGTCGTGCTGCTGAAAAATTTCGTAATCTCTGGCTCCTCTATTCCTTGTAACGGTCGGCAATGCCCTGCAGCCCGGAAGGATCCAGAATCTCGATATCCCGTCCACGGACCCGGATCAGGTCCTCTTCGACCAGGCGTCGCAGGGTACGGGACAGGGTTTCGCCAACGGTGCCCAGGTTGGCCGCCAGTTGGGTTTTGGACACGGGCAACCGCACCACTTCCGGTCGTCCGCCGGCCAGATCCAGCAGATAGTGGGACAACCGCGCCGGCACATCGCGAAAAGTCAAAGCCTCCATCTGGTCCATGAGTTCCCGCAGAATGCGGGAAATGCCGCCGATGATATGAATGGCCAACTGGGCATTGTCGTGCAGCAGACGCAGAATCTCCGGTTTGGGGAAATACAGCACCGTACAGTCGTCCAGGGCCTGGGCATTGGCTGGGTACAACCCCAGATCGAAGATGGCCGCCTCGGCAAAGGTCCGGCCTGGCTGGGCGATGCGCAGAATGCGCTCCCGACCTTCCGGGGAGAGCTTGAAAAGCTTCACCTTGCCGGTCATGGGCACGAAAAAGCCCGTCGCTTCCTCCCCTTCGGAAAACAGGACCTGGCCCTTGCGGTAGCATTGCGGCCGCGCGATGCGCAACAGCTCCTCCAGATCCTGAGCGGTGGCGCCGACAAACAGAGGACAGGCCTTGATGGCGGCTTTGGCGTTCAATCTCGCTAGCCTCGCGGATGAACAACGGCTCCGCTGCCCGTAGCGGAGCAGCGGAGCCGTTGTTGAAACAGATGCCGATCAGTAACGATAATGCTCCGGTTTGAACGGACCATCCAGGGGCACGCCAAGATAGTCGGCCTGCTTGGCCGTCATCCGGGTCAACTGCGCGCCGAGTTGCCCCAGGTGCAGGCGGGCCACTTTCTCATCGAGGCCTTTAGGCAGAACATAGACCTTTTTTTCATAGGCCTGCGGCCGGGTCCACAACTCAATCTGGGCCAACACCTGGTTGGTGAAGGAGGCGGACATGACAAAGGAAGGATGCCCGGTGGCACATCCGAGATTGACCAGCCGTCCCTGGGCCAGCACCGTCAGGCGCTTGCCGCTCGGCCATTCGATCTGATCGACCTGCGGTTTCACCGGATGGACTTTCAGGGCCGGATCGTGAAACAGCCGGTCCACCTGGATCTCGGAATCGAAATGGCCGATATTGCAGACGATGGCTTCGTTTTTCATGCGATCCATATGTTCGCGGGTGATGACATCGACATTGCCGGTGGTGGTGACGAAGATATCCCCCCAGGCGCAGGCTTCCTCCATGGTTACCACGGGGATGCCTTCCATGGCGGCCTGCAGAGCGCAGATGGGATCGATTTCGGTGACGAACAGGGTCGCACCCAAGCCCCTGAAGGCCTGCACGCAGCCTTTGCCGACATCCCCGTAACCGAGCACCACACACTTCTTGCCGGCGATCATGACATCGGTCGCCCGCTTGATGCCGTCGATAAGAGACTCCCGACAGCCGTAGAGGTTGTCGAACTTGCTCTTGGTGACGGAGTCGTTGACATTGAAGGCCGGAAACAGCAGTTCCCCCCTGCGTTCCATCTGATACAACCGGTGTACGCCGGTGGTGGTTTCTTCGCTCACCCCGGCCATGCCGGCGGCCAGGCGCTGCCAAAATCCCGGATCCTCCAGCAACTGTTGGTTGAGCAATTGATCAACGATGGTGATTTCGCGGTTTTCCTGGGACACCTCGGGCAGAACGCCGCTGTCCGCATAGGCCCGCTCACGAGCCACGCCCCGATGAATCAGCAGGGTTGCGTCGCCGCCGTCGTCGACAATCAACGTGGGGCCGCCGGGATGAGCCAGGGCGCGCAGGGTATATTGCCAGTATTCCTCGAGGGTCTCGCCCTTGTAGGCAAAAACGGGAATCCCTGCGGCGGCGATGGCGGCGGCGGCGTGATCCTGGGTGGAAAAGATGTTGCAGCTGGCCCAGCGGACCTCGGCTCCCAGTTCCACCAGGGTTTCAATGAGCACCGCCGTCTGAATGGTCATGTGCAGGGAACCGGTGATGCGGGCGCCGGCCAGTGGCCGCTGCTGCCGGTACTCCTCGCGCAGGGCCATGAGGCCGGGCATTTCCGCTTCGGCCATGCGGATTTCTCTTCGCCCCCATTCCGACAGGGATAGGTCTTTGACAACAAAATCGTTGCGAATCGATGTGGTTTCCATGACTGAGCAATTCCTTTCAACGGGAAATTAGATGACAAATGGTTCCGGCAGTACGGCATTCGTGGTCGCACCGAGGAGCAACGGCACCCTGCGGATAAGGTTGCCGCAGGCGCTCCCGAGCTGTCGGATTTTGGCTGGTTTTACACTAAAGCCGAAAATGTTTGCCGCTCCACAGCTCCCCGAAAAACCTGAAACTGACTTATTTATTTGAAATATCAACAAGTTTTGTTATATAGCCCGACCGCCCGCAAATGGCAAGACAAAAGGGCGAATCCGCCTGAATTCGCCCCCATGAGAGGTCAGCGACCAACCTGAGCCGAATTATTGCAATGGCAGAATGACCGTATGCACCGTGCCGCTGGGCATGGCCCGCAACTGCAACCGCAGTTGGCTGGCCGAAGTCGCTTCACCGGGGAAAAACAGGAATCCCTGAGCCAGGTTGCCGGGCGGCACCGCCTGGTTGACCAGCTGCTTGGCCGCCAGGTCGCGCGCTATCTGCCGGCCGGCCTCATCGCTGCCGAGGGCACCGGCGCCGCCGACTACCGCCCCGCCGCCACCACCCACGGCAGCACCCTTGAACGCCGCCGAACCGATATTTTCCCCGGTCAGGATACCGATGGCAGTGCCGAGCACCGCGCCCCCGGCAGCGCCGAGCAGGGCGCCACGGCCGCCGCCCCTGGCGATACGAGCGTATTCGGAGCTTTCCTCAACCCGGCGATAGGCTGTGGCGCTGTCGAGCAGCGGCCACAGATTGCCTTCGGCATCGAGAAGAAAGGACTGCTCGGGCATAACCGCGAGGCTCTGCTGACCGTCATTCTGCATGATCACCTGCACCGGCAGCAAGCCGGCACCACGGACGTCGAAACCGAACACCTGACGCGCCGCCGCTTTGTCCGCATAGGCTTGTGCCGCCACCTGGGTATCGACCACCACCTGCATGTTGGCATAACTGGAGGGGGCACGAAACGGCACCACCTGACTGCGATACCTGACGCAGCCGCTCACCAGAAGTGCCAAGCCCATTCCCAAAGCCAATAGTTTCATGTTTCGTTGCATGTTCGCCACCGCCTTTCGCAACGGGTTTTGTTTCATGGTAGCATATCGTCCTGGAAATTTCTGCCCGTAGCGGGCGCCGATCATCTTGGTGCTTACGAAAAAAGCGAACCGGCAGGTTCGCTTTTTTCCTTCTTGAAACTCGGCTTGGCAGGAATCAGAGCCCCGCGCGCTGCCGCAGGGACTCGACCCGGTCGGTACGTTCCCAGGTGAATTCCGGCAATTCGCGACCAAAATGACCGTAGGCCGCCGTCTTCCGGTAGATGGGCCGCAGCAGATCAAGGGTATGGATGATGGCGGCCGGACGCATATCGAATTCCTCCCGCACCAGCTTGGCGATGGTGTTGGCGGGAATTAGGCCGGTGCCGAAGGTATTGACCATGATGGAGACCGGTTCCGCCACGCCGATGGCATAAGCCAACTGCACCTCGCATTTGCGCGCCAGGCCGGCGGCGACCACGTTCTTGGCAACATAGCGGGCCATGTAGGAGGCGCTGCGATCGACCTTGGAGGGATCCTTCCCCGAAAAGGCGCCGCCGCCGTGGGAACCCTGGCCGCCGTAGGTATCGACGATGATCTTGCGGCCCGTCAGGCCGCAATCCCCCTGGGGACCGCCGACCACGAAACGGCCGGTGGGATTGATGAAGTATTTGGTGTTTTCGTCGAGCATGTCCGCCGGCAGCATTTTCTTGACCACTTCTTCAATCAGGGCCTCGCGCAGGGTCTCATAAGGAACCTCGGGGCTGTGCTGCGAAGAAACCACCACCGTATCGATGCGGATGGGTTTGTCGTTAATGTACTGGATGGACACCTGGGACTTGCTGTCCGGACGCAGGAAGGGCAGCAGGCCGCTTTTACGTACTTCCGCCGTACGCTGGGTCAGCTTATGGGCGAAAATGATGGGCATGGGCATCAATTCCGGCGTTTCATCGCAGGCATAGCCGAACATCAACCCCTGGTCGCCGGCCCCCTGCTCCTTGAACAGTCCCTGCCCTTCGCTTACCCCTTGGGAAATATCCGGGGATTGGCGGTCGATGGAGGTCAGCACGGCGCAGGTTTCCCAGTCGAATCCCATGGCCGAATCGTCATAGCCGATATCGCGAATGGTGCTGCGAACCACGTCCGGATAGTCGATCCGGGCGTTGGTGGTGATTTCCCCGGCAATCATGACCAGGCCGGTAGTCACCAGGGTTTCGCACGCCACGCGGCTGGTGGGATCCTGGCTGAGGATCGCATCCAGGATGGAATCGGAAATCTGATCGGCTACTTTATCGGGATGTCCTTCACTGACGGACTCGGATGTAAACAGAAAATCGGTCATGCCCATGGAATGATGCCCTCCTGTCGCTGATTTCGCAAACGTGAATATTAGATGAACTCTTTCAGAACTGTCAACATTTTCCTGGCGAACCAGCAGCCCGGGGAGCTTCGAACAGGGACGGGAAACGCCGGTGCATTTCCGCCTCCAACCGGGCTGCGACCTCCGGAGCGGTGCCCAGTTGCAGCAGTTCCAGCACCAGTTCCTCGGCCTCCTGGCGCCGGACCTGGCGAATGATCCGCTTCACTTGGGAAATGTAGGGCGCGTTCATGGAAAGCTCCTGGAATCCCAGACCAAGCAGCACCAGGGCGTAGAGGGGATCGGCGGCCATTTCACCACAGATGCCGATTTCCACCCCCTGTTCGCGGGCCGCCTGACAGGTCATGCGCAGAGCACGCAGCACCGCCGGATGCAAAGGTTCGTACAGATAGGCGACATGTTCGTTGCCGCGGTCCACGGCCAGGCAATACTGGATGAGGTCGTTGGTGCCGACGGACAGAAAATCCACCTCGCGGGCCAGCAGGTCCGCGATCATGGCCGCCGACGGCGTTTCAATCATGATGCCCACCTGCAGGTGCTCATCGAAAGCCAGCCCCTCGGCGGTCAGCTCCTCCTTGGCCTCGGCAATGCAGGCCTTGCAGGCGACGATTT
The DNA here is from genome assembly GCF_020194955.2 of Desulfuromonas sp. CSMB_57. Taxonomy (GTDB): domain Bacteria; phylum Desulfobacterota; class Desulfuromonadia; order Desulfuromonadales; family Syntrophotaleaceae; genus JAFCIY02. The sequence continues at coordinate 101,614 of NZ_JAFCIY020000031.1, forward strand.
CCGCCACCCCGGTGATCATGGGAATCAGGACTCGCGCCCTGCCGAAGGCGGAAGCCCGCAGAATGGCGCGCAGTTGGGTTTTGAAGAGGTGTTTCTCCTTCAGGGAAAATCGCACTGCCCGCAACCCCATGGCCGGGTTGGCTTCATCGGAAAGGTCGATGCTGCTGACCAGCTTGTCGCCGCCGACATCCAGGGTGCGAATGGTCACCGGATGCGGCGCCATGCGCTCGACGATGGTCTTGTAAGCCTGCAGCTGGTCTTCCTCAGAGGGCGTATCCTCCCGGTTCATGTAAAGAAATTCGGTGCGATACAGACCGATGCCTTGGGCGCCTTCACGCAGGGCCGCCGGCACCTCCTCGGCCAACTCCACATTGCCCTGCAGCACAATGCGATGGCCGTCCAGGGTCTCGGCTTCCAGGTCCCGATAGAAGATCAGCTCCTGTTGCAGATATTCGTAGAACTGTTTTTTCTGCAGGTAGTCACGGAAGGTTTCCGGTGAAGGATTGAGTACGACGGTCCCGGTGGATCCATCGATGATCAACGGCATGCCGTCCCGGACCTTGGCCGTCGCGCTCTCCAGGCCGACCACCGCCGGGATGCCCAGGGAACGGGCCAGAATGGCGGTATGGGAAGTCCGGCCGCCGACATCGGTGATAAAACCGATGATGCGTTCCTTGTCCATCTGCATGGTATCGGCCGGCGACAGATCATGCGCCACGACAATGGCTTTGCGATCCACATCGGCCAGGGACTGCTGGGCGGCCCCCATGAGATTGCGCAGGATGCGTTGGCCGACGGAGTCCACATCCGAACGTCGCTCACGCAGGTATTCGTCCTCGATACTGTCGAAAACAGCCCGGAATTTTTGCAAAATACGCTTCAGGGCACCTTCGGCATTGATGCGTTCGGCTCTGATCAGGGAGAGGGTCTCGCCGACCAGCATCTGATCTTCAAGAATCAACAGATGCGTGTCGATGATATGCAGATGTTCGGCCAGGCGCGGTTCCGCCACGCGGTTCTTGACCTCTTGCAACTGTTGCCGGGAGCGGCTGACGGCCTCCTGGAACAGCCGGCATTCGGCCTCGACCTCGTCAACGTCGATGGGCCGTTCGACAGCGGAAATGCGATTGCGATCGATGACATAAGCCGCCCCGATGGCCACCCCCGGCGAAGCGCTGATGCCCTGAAGAAAAATATCCTGCAGCATGTCAGGTTTCTCCGAACCCGTTGTCGATCAACTCGGCGATGGCGGCCAACGCCTGGGCGGCGTCCTCGCCCTCGCACAGGACCTTGACTTCGGATCCCTGGGCCGCGGCCAGCATCAGTATCCCCATGATACTCTTGCCATTGACCTCTTCCTCGTCCTTGCTGAGGGTGATCTCGGACTGGAACTGGCTGGCGGTCTGAACCAGCAGCGCCGCGGCCCGGGCATGCAGTCCCAGGCGGTTTTTGATGGTAAATACACCTTCCATGGTCACCAGCCCTGCATCAAACATATCTGAACTCCCGACAAAATCAGCAAACAACCCGCCAAGCCGATGAGCAGCGGCGAAATCCCCCGACGCACCAGCCAGACCAGCAGAAAAACCAGGGGCAGCCCAAGCAAACCCCAAATTGCGCCGGTCGGCCGGCCCGCAGGGGCTACGGCAGCGGACACCCATGCGCACAGAACCGCCAACAGCACCACGGTCAGCCGCTTGAGACGCTGCGTCCAATCCGGCAAATGCCAGTGCTGCAGAGATTCCACAATCCGGTAGCCGCGGCGATAGCCTTGCAGCAACCCCAAAACCCGCAGCCAGAGATGGGGCAGATTGTAGACCAGCAGAAAGACCGGAATCGCCCACAGGGAACCGGTGAGACCCAGACCGGCCCCCAGGGCCGCGGCCAGAGGCCTCAGCCCGCCCCAGAAAAAGCCATCGCCCATGGCGGCGCAGGGTCCGACCAGTGCCTCCTTGAACTTGACGACGTCGATCAAGCCTTCATCACCCTGGCTGCGGTGCTCTTCCAGCCGCAGACTGGCGCCAAGAATCAGGGTCGCCAACACCGGATGGGTATTGAAATGGCGCAGATGGCGGCGACAGGCGGCGGCCAGTTCGGGACCCTGGTAATAGCGCCGCAGGGCCGGTAACATGGCAAACAGGAAACCCAGGCTTTGCATGCCGTCGAAGCTCCAACTGCCCTGCAGCGTCAGGGAGCGCCACAGGGTGGCGCCAAGCACCCGCAATCGGTTGTAGCGAACCCTTGACATCATATCAGAACACCAGGCGCAAAACGTAGACCAGCAGGAAAGTACCGCCGAACCACAGCCAGGCATGCCGGACACCTCCGCCGGCCAGCACCACGGCGCTGCCGAGCACGGGCAGAACCGGCCACAACCAGGGTCCGGCAGCGGCCAGCACGGTCCTCAGATGGGGCACCAGACCATGCAACAGCAGCCAACCGCCCGTCACCAAAGCGATACAGGTCGCCAGGGAGGCCAGGGCAAATGCCGCCATGCCCTGCAAATGCAGCCATTTCACCCGCGCATACTGCTCCTGCTCGATGGCCTCGCCGGCCAACTGCGGGAGGCGGTTGTTGGCACGCCGAGCCAACCGGTCGAAGGCTTCGCCGGCGCGTCCAAAAGGCAAAACCAGGAAAACGCAGATCACCGCTTCAAAGCCGGCCGGCAGCAGTCCAAGGGGGCTGGTAACGGCAAGCAGGGTGCTTGCGACCGCCAGCTGGGTATCATCCGGCGGCACTGCTGCGCCTACCGGCAGACGGCCGACCCACAAAAGCTCGATCAAGGCGCCGGCTTGCAGGCCGACCAAGGGCATCCCCAGCAGCCAACCGAGGAGCGGTGCCACGACAATCGGCCGCGCCAGCATCACCTGACAGAGGGCGGTTCGATCCAGACCGGCGAAGATCGAAGTCAAAGCCGCCCAGAGCAGCGCCGCGACAGTCATGTCAGCACCCGGAGGCCAGGGCAACGCGCCAATTGCGCTGTCGCTCGGAAGGGACACACTGGATATGAATTTTCACCCCTTGGGCTTCCAGGGCGTTCAGACTCTGAATATCCTCCTGATCGAAGGCGACGGAGCAACTGACACGCTTTTTCCCCTCGAGGCGCTGCAGATTGCCGAGATTCAGTTCGGCAAAGGGCACCCCGAGGTCGTGGGCCCGCAGAGCGTCGGCCGGGGAGTCGAACAGAACCAGGGTGCGCAGCGCCTGCCCGTCGGGGGAACAGAGAAATGCCGAGGCATACTCGATGGAGCCGATGACCACGCGGATACCCCGAGGTACGGCTGCCGCCATCAACAATCGGGACAGCTCCTCCTCGGCCACCCGGTTGTTGGCCACCACGATGCATTCGGTACGGGTGCTGGGCACCCAGGCCTCCAGGACCTGTCCGTGAATCAGTCGGTTATCGACCCTTGCCAGTACGATCGCCATAAATGCCTTCGCCTGCTTTCATCCGGAAACGGTAGGGGCCCATCCTGCGGGCCCATCACCGCATCCCGGCTGGAACCATCCGGAAACGGAGCGCCGCCGAGCCGGCGATCAGGAAAGTCTGGTCAGAATTTCACTGGCCAGCAGGATGCTCTGCTGGCCGTACTCCTTGGTCGTCACCGCCAGCTGCGCCAGGGATTGGGAACTGCGTTCACTGGCGGCTTTCAGCAGCATGGCCAGGTTGACGCCGGTCAGCACCTCGACACGCTGCGGCTCCAGGAAGGCGTAGCCGATATTGGACGGAGTACCGCCGAACATATCGGTGAGAATCAGGACGCCGTGGCCATCCTGGCCGGCCTCGGCCACGGCCTTGGCAAAACGGGCGCGCACCTCTTCCGGACTGTCCTCGCGACAAATACCGATGGTCGCCACCCGCGGCAGGGGGCCAATAATCATTTCGGCGGTACGAAGCAGTTCGCCGGCCAGATCGGCATGTGCGGCAACAACCAGACCTATCACCCTCGTTATCCCTTGGCCACATCCCGGTGGAGCACCTCCACCGACAGTTCATGGCTGCGAATCCTGCCCCGCAGATGCTCGGCTATCGCCACGCTGCGGTGCCGGCCGCCGGTACAGCCGATGGCGATGGTCAGATAGCTTTTCCCTTCCTGGCGGTAGTGGGGCAGGAGAAACTCCAGCAAGGGGAGAAATTTATCGAGAAAATCCCGGGTCGCCGCCTGTTCCAGGACAAAGTCCCGCACCGCCGGCGCCAACCCCGTGGAAGGACGCAATTCCGGGATGAAGTGCGGGTTGGGCAGAAAGCGGACATCCATGACCAGATCGGCTCCGGGCGGAATTCCGTACCGAAAACCGAAGGACTGCACCAGCACCGCCAGGGGATGCCCGCCCTCGTCGCCGTAGACCAACTGCAGGGTTTTGGCGCGCAACTGATGCGGCGTCATCCAGGAGGTATCGATAATGGCCGTCGCCATGGCCATCAGGCCGATGAGCAGTTCGCGTTCGCACAGAATGCTTTCCGCCACACCCTGCCGGGTCGGCAAGGGATGGCGACGGCGGGTTTCAGAGTAACGACGCAACAGGACATCGTCGTTGGCATCAAAGAAAAAAATGTCCACCTGATGGCCGGCCGCCTTGATACCACTCAGAACCTCCTGGCAATCCTGCAGATATTGCTGGTTGCGGACATCCACAACCACGGCCAGATTGGAGTTGCTCGTACCAAGGGGCGGATTCAGCTCCAGAAACGCGGGCAGCAACACCAACGGCAGATTATCGACCACAAAAAACCCTTCGTCTTCAAGGGCCCTGGCCGCTGTTGTCTTGCCTGAACCGGACAATCCGGTAATGATGACCAGTCTCGCCTGTTGCATGGTATTTTTCCCACCCCAAAAGACGCTTTTCGCTGCAACCCCTCACCCGCGGGCGAAAAACCGGGCAAAACTTTGCATCAGCCAGAAAAAAGCCTCGCCGGGCCAGGCAAAACCCGGCCTGGCAAGGCATGCTGCAGAGGCAGTCGAGCACAACCGTGCGTCGCTACCGGGTTGAACACAATTTCGCCGGCATGCTGCCGGAGGCAGTCCGGCCAGGCCTTGGTCCAAGCTCCCGACGTTCCGGAAAACCCGCCGCCGTCGGACACCGTAGCGGTGCTTCAGATATGTTCTTCCTCCTCGCTGATGATGCGGAAGATATCCTCTCCGGAATCCGCCGTCAGCAGTTTTTGCCTGACCGCGGCGCTTTTCAGAAGCTTGGAAATTCGCGCCAGAGTCTTGAGGTGCACTCCGACCGCCTCCTCCGGAGCCAGCAGAAGAAAAAACAGCTGCGCCGGTTTGCCATCCAGGGAATCGAAATCGACGCCCTTCGGGCTGCGGCCAAAGGACAACAGCAACTGGTCCAGCTTTTTCAACTTGCCGTGGGGAATGGCCACCCCGTCGCCGATGCCGGTACTGCCCAGGCGCTCCCGCTCCTGCAGGACCTGAACCACCATGCCCTGCTCCAGACTGTTTTCCCCTTTGATCGCGGCGGCGGCCAGTTCAGCCAGCACGGCATTTTTCTCCGTGGCTGACAGGTTGGCGACAATTGCAGAGGAATCAAGCAAATCAACAATCTTCATAAACCTATCGCTTGTCTCGGCCCGTTGACCTGCCGGGCGACACCAGGGTATCGCCCGGCAGCATGGCGGAATACTTTCGCAGTTGCCGGTTAACGGCGTTCCGGAACAATCAGGCCGTAATTGCCGTCTTTGCGCCGATAGACAACCTGGATCTCTTCACTGGACGAATCGGTGAAAACCAGAAAATTCTTGTTCAGCAAATCCATCTGCATGACCGCTTCTTCCACCGACATGGGCTTGACGGGGAAACTCTGGCTGCGAATGATGACCGGCTCGCTGGCTCCTTCATCGATGCTCTCCGCCGCCAGCACGGTCTTGGCCACCACGCGCGCACGACCGGTGTCGGGCTTATGGTTTTTAATCTTTTCCTTGTAACGTTTGAGCTGCCGCTCGATCTTGTCGACCACGGCATCGATGGCGGCGTACATGTCGTTGGTTTCTTCCGAGCCCTTGATGGTGATACCCTTGGCCACCAGGGTCACTTCGGCACTGTGACGGATCTTCTTTTCCACCGCCAACACCGCCTGGGCATCGATCGGCTCATCGATATACTTCTTGACCCGCCCGAGTTTCTCCTCAACATAGGCCCGAACCGGCTCGCTCGCTTCCATATGTCTGAACGTTACGGCAATTTGCATGAAATACCTCCTGGAATTTCTGGTGTAAATGGGCAGGACTCACCTGCGGAGGCGCTGGGCGCGCCCCGGCTCCCGACCCTGGATCAAAACAGCCTCTTGCGCTCCGTCGATGAGCGGATACCGAGCATTTCGCGGTATTTCGTCACGGTTCGACGGGCGATGTCAATCCCCTGCTGTTTGAGGATATTGACAATCTTCTGGTCGGAATAGGGTTTCTTGGCATTTTCCGCCGCGATAATTTCCTTGATTTTGCTCTTGACGCTTTCGGAAGCGATGGAATCGCCCACCGTGGTATTGATACCACTGTTGAAAAAGTATTTCAGTTCAAAAAGACCCCGCGGGGTTTGCACGTACTTGTTGGTCGTAACCCGGCTGACGGTCGATTCATGCATCTCAATATCCTCCGCCACATCGCGTAGAACAAGAGGTTTAAGATATTCGATGCCCTTTTCGAAAAAATCCCTCTGAAATTTGACAATGCTCTTGGTTACCCGATAAATGGTCCGCTGCCGCTGGTGGATGCTCTTGATGAGCCAGACCGCGCCGCGCATTTTTTCCTGAATGTATTCCCCGGCCTTTTCATCGACCTGGGTACTGCCGGACAGGGCATTGCGATAAAACGAGTTGATGCGCAGAGTGGGCAAGCCCTCGTCGTTCAATACCACCATATATTCGTCACCAACCTTGTAAACGAAGATATCTGGGGTAATGTACTGAACTTCTTCCTGCGAATAGGCCCGACCGGGACTGGGATCGAGACCGGAGATGATGCGCCCGGCACCCAGCACTTCATCCAGGGACACGTTGAGGGCTTTGGCAATGGCGGGATAGCGGCGATTTTCCAGATCGGCGATATGGTCGCGGAGCACCACACCCACCAGGGACTCGCCCATGCCCAACTGCTCGACCTGGCGCAGCAGACACTCCTGCAGGTTCCGGGACGCCACCCCGGCCGGATCGAACTCCTGAACCACAGCCAGAGCCCGTTCGACGACCTCCGGCGAAATCCCCGCCGCCTGGCCGATCTCTTCCAGAGATGCAATCAGGTAGCCGCCTTCATCCAGGTTGCCGATGATTTCCGCAGCGGCGACTCGTTCTTCAGGGCCGATGCGGGTAAGGTTGAGCTGCCACATCAGATGATCGGACAGCGAGGGCTTCTTGGTCAGCAGATTCTCGAAACTGGGGCGCTCCTCATCCGCTTCGTAGATATCGGCCGTGGTGCTGCCGGAATGGTAGCCGTCCAGATAAGCCTGCCAGTCCAGCTGGCTGAGTTCCTCGCTGTCGCCCTTGAACTCCTGTACCTCTTCGGTGGGTGCCGGAGCCTCCATGGCTTCGGCACGCTCATTGGGGTCATCCTTTTCGTCGAGAGAGTCAAGCCCTTCTTCCAGAACCGGATTTTCTTCCAGTTCCTGGCGCACGACGGCTTCCAGTTCCATGCGGGAAAGCTGTAGCAGCTTGATAGCCTGTTGCAGCTGGGGCGTCATGACCAGCTGTTGGCTGAGTTTCATTTGTTGACGAATTTCTAAAGCCATGATACTCCACTGAAGAACCGCTGGCCGATGACCATCGGTTTGTCGGAAAGGTCCCCCGCAATCCCTTGGGGTAGCCTGCCGGTAAGCAACCTCATGTTGAAATTCTACCCCAACGGCCCGCCAAAGGACAGCCGTCCAAACTCAGGCAGGCCCGCTTTTCTCGCGCTGCCGACCAGGTAGGCGACCGCTGCCCCCGGCCACCGAACCTGAACTCAAAGCCGGAACTTCTCCCCCAGATAAATGCTTCGAACCTGCGGACAGGCCGCGATCTGGGCCGGCTTGCCGAAAGACAGAATCGCTCCTTCACTGAGAATATAGGCCTCGTCGCAGACCCCGAGGGTCTCCCGCACATTGTGATCGGAGATCAGCACGCCGATACCTTGGGAACGCAACCGCCCGATAATGTTCTGGATATCGTTGACGGCCAGCGGATCGATGCCGGCAAAGGGTTCGTCCAACAGTATGAAATCCGGCTCTATAACCAGTGCCCGGGCAATCTCCAGGCGGCGCCGCTCGCCGCCCGACAGGGCATAGCCGGGGGTTTTGGCGACGTGTCGCAAGCCGAATTCCTCCACCAGAGCATCGGCCTTTTCACACTGCTCATCGCGACGATCAACAACGGTTTCAAGAATGGCCAGAAGGTTCTCCTGCACCGTCAGTTTCCGAAAGACCGATGCCTCCTGGGGCAGATAGGAAATGCCGGCCCGGGCCCGTCGATACATGGGCAGGTTGGTCAAGTCCCTGTCATCCAGGAGAACCCGGCCCATATCGGGCCGAATCAAGCCGACCACCATATAAAAGGAGGTGGTTTTGCCGGCGCCGTTGGGACCGAGGAGGCCCACCACCTGTCCCGATTGCAGTTCGAGATCAACCCCCCGTACCACCTGACGGCCGCGGTAGGTCTTCCACAGGTTGCGGGCGACCAGCTTACGTCCCACTAGGGCTGCTCCTGGGAGTGGAAAATGGCCTTGACGCGGCTGCCGGAATCGCCTTTGACGATGCTGCGTTCGCTATCCAGAAAGAACGTAATCTCTTGACCGGCGATGGAATTGGCCCCCTGTTGAACCCGCGGCGATCCGGTCAGGACCACCTGCGCCTTGGCCACATCATAGACCGCCCGACCGCCGGTGGCAATCCTGTCGCCCTTAACGATTCGCACCTGGCGCAGTGCTTCCACGGTGGAGATGCGCCCCCCCTGCGACTCATAGTGAACCACCAGTTCCTCGGCATGAATGGTCATCTCGCCCTGGCGGGCAATGACCTGGCCGATGAACTTGACCCGGCGCAGGTTGCCGTCGGCCTCCATGCGACTGGAAGTGATCTCGATGGGTGCGGAACCCACGACCTTGCCGGCCGGTTGGGCCCAGGCCCCCGTCGGGCTCCCGGCGAACAGACACAGCGCGGCAAGCAGCAGAGCAAATCGTAACTGTTTCATAGCGTTACCCGTCCTGACGACTGGTGATGGTGGCCTTCACCGCGGACTGCAGTTGCAGGGTCCGGCTTTGAACGGAAAAAACCAGGCCGCGGCCGGTCATTTCCACCCCTCGGCCCACCATGCGAACCGGATGTTCGCTGGTAATCTGACCACGTTCCTCGCTGTACTGCAGTTGGTCGGTAAACAGGGAATATTCCCCCCCTGCCTTGATGACGACATTGCCGCTGGCGGACACCTCCCCGGAAGCCGTCGCCCAGGAACCTTGGTCCGCGGTCAGCACCACCTGTTCTTCGCCCTGGCGGTCAAAAAAAACCATGTGCACATTCTTGATGGTACTGGCCTGGCGCGTGGAATCGAATTCCGCGGAATCGGCCTTCAATGACCAGTGGCGGCGACCATCTCGGGTCTCGGTATAATTGATGGTTTTCAGCGCCAGATCAACATCCGGGGGCAGGGTATCTCCCGATTTTTTAGACACGGGTTCCCGCTGTCGTCCCAAGATGGGCACCAGCAGCCCCGTGACCAGCAGCAGCATGGCAATTAGCAATAAATTTCGGGCAGTTAACTTCGGCAACATAGTAGCGGGAGTATATCACCATCGTGGCAAGGAGTAAAGGCGTTACACAGACAGTTGGCATGGCTTTTGATTCAGGACTGCCGCCATTCCAATCCGTAGCGCGCCGTGACCGCCGGCCAGCGACCACTGCCCTTGAGAATGTGATCGCAGATTTCCCGAACCGCGCCGCGACCGCCGCGCCGCCGGGCCACATAATGCACCGCCGCCTTGACTTCATCCACCGCATCCGCCACGGCGGCGGAAAACCCTACCCGACGAAGAATAGGCAGGTCGATGAGATCGTCGCCGACATAGGCCACCTGCTCATCCGTCAACCCCTGTTCAGCCAGAATCGCCTCATAGGGCACGCGTTTGTCCAGCGCTCCCTGGTAAACCATGCCGATACCCAGTTCCTGGGCGCGATGGGCGACAATCGGCGAACGGCGCCCGGTAATGATGCCGACCTGGAGACCGGCCCGCATCAACAGCTTGATGCCGTGACCGTCTTTGACATCAAAGCTTTTGGTTTCGCGTCCCTGGTCATCATAGGTGATGCGACCGTCGGTCAAAACCCCGTCCACGTCCAACAGCAGCAGACATACCTTTTCCAGGACCACCGACATCAGACCACTCCCGCCTTGAGCAGATCATGCAGATGAATGATGCCCACCGGCACATCCCGGTCCTCGGCATCGAATACGAACAACGAGGTAATGGCGTGCTCCTCCATGACCTGCACCGCCTCGGCGGCCAGAGCCGAGCGCAGAATGCGCTTGGGGCAGCGGGTCATGATCTCGCCGATGGGACGGGCCAGGGCGTCGAAACCCTTTTCGATGGTACGCCGCAGATCACCATCGGTAAAGACACCAACCAGTTCACCCCGGTCGTTACCGACCCCGGTAATGCCGAGTTTCTTGCTGGTAATCTCGAACAGCGCCTCCTTGAGGGGCGTGCCCAGATGGGCCATGGGCACCTCCTCGCCGCAATGCATGAGGTCTTCGACACGCAGCAGCAGGCGCTTGCCGAGGGCGCCTCCGGGATGAAACAGGGCGAAATCCTCCTCGCGGAAGCCCCGCTCCAGCAGCAGGGCCACCGCCAGGGCATCGCCCATGGCGAGAGTCGCCGTGGTGCTGGCGGTGGGTGCCAGCCCCAGGGGACAGGCCTCCTCGGTCACGCCGATATCCAGCAACACGTCGGCCGACCGGGCCAGGGCGCTGTGCGGCTTGCCGGTCATGGCGATCAACGGCAGGCCCATGCGCTTGATCACCGGCAGGATGCGGATGATTTCCTCGGTTTCTCCGGAGTTGGAAACGGCGATGAGCACATCGCCCTTCATCAACATGCCGAGATCGCCGTGGATGCCTTCGGCAGGATGAAGAAAGAAGGCCGGGGTCCCGGTTGAAGCCATGGTCGCCGCGATTTTCTGGCAGATCAGACCGCTTTTGCCCATGCCGCTGACCACCACCCGGCCCTGGCAGGCCAGAATCTTGGTGACCGCCTGGCAGAAATTTTCGTCGATGCGCTCCGCCATGGCCTGCAGGGCAGCCGCTTCGATGCGCAGCACCTGCTTGGCATTTTCAATCATTTTCAACACACTTTTGCCCTTCTCTTGACCAGGGCATCGATGGCCCGGATCTCCTCCAGCATGGCCGGCAACTCGGACAACGGCAGGGAATTGGGCCCATCGCAGCGGGCCTGGTCCGGACAGGGATGCACTTCCCAGAACAGGCCGTCGATACCCGTTGCCACCGCCGCCCGGGACAGGGCGGCCACATACTGCCGCTGACCGCCGGAGGAATCTCCGGCGCCGCCCGGCAGTTGCACGGCATGGGTGGCATCGAAGATCACCGGACAGCCCAACTCGCGCATGATCACCGGTGCGCGCATGTCGACCACCAGATTGTTGTAGCCGAAGGTGGTGCCGCGTTCCGTCAACAGCACCTCCCGATTGCCCGTAGTCGCAATCTTGTTGACCGCATGGGCCATGTCCCAGGGTGCCAGAAACTGGCCTTTCTTGACATTGACCACGCGACCGCTCCGGCCGGCCGCCACCAGCAGATCCGTCTGGCGGCACAGAAATGCGGGAATCTGAAGGATATCGACAATCTCGGCAGCGGGATCGACCTGGGAGGTTTCGTGGATATCGGTCAGCAGCGGCAGACCGAACTCGGCCTTGACGCGGCCGAGAATCCGCAAACCCTCCTGCAGGCCGGGACCCCGATAGGCCTCCACGGAAGTTCGATTGGCCTTGTCGAAGGAGGCTTTGAAGACCACTCCGACGCCCGTCGCCTGGCCCAACTCCCGCAACCGACGGGCGATGGCCAGGGTCGAGGCTTCGTCCTCCATGACACAGGGACCGGCAATCAGCGCCAGGGGCCGTCCCCCGCCGAAAACCACCTCGCCGACATGTACCTCACGGAGCATGTCAGGCCTCCGCGCGATTTTTCAGACAGGCCCCGACAAAGGATTCGAACAAAGGATGGGGCTCCATGGGCCGGGAGCGGAATTCGGGATGGAACTGGCAGCCGAGGAACCAGGGATGGTCCGCAAGTTCGACCACTTCCACCAGGTCCGCATCCTGATAGACGCCGGAAACCACCAGGCCGCCCTGCTCCAGGACCTGACGATAGGCGTTGTTGAACTCGTAGCGATGCCGGTGGCGTTCGCCGATGAACTGCTGGCCGTAGATGCGCCGGGCCAGGGTCCCCTCGAGGAGGGCGCAGGGATAGGCGCCAAGCCGCATGGTGCCCCCCTTGCGGGTCACCTTGCGTTGGTGCTCCATGATGTGGATCACCGGATTGGCGGCATTTTCCTTGAATTCAGCGGAAAAGGCATCCTCGATGCCGCAGACGTTGCGGGCGTATTCGACCACCGCCATCTGCATGCCGAGACAGATGCCGAAAAACGGAATCCCTTTTTCGCGGGCATATCGGATGGCCGCAATCTTGCCTTCGCTGCCCCGCTGGCCGAACCCGCCCGGCACCAGAATGCCGTCGACCTGGTCAAAGTCGTCGCCGATGCCATGCCGTTCCAGGGCCTCGGAATCGACATAGATCAGATTGACCCGACAGTCATTGCCGATACCGCCATGGATCAGGGCCTCCGACAGGGACTTGTAGCTTTCCGTCAGTTCCACATACTTGCCGACGATGGCAATGGTGGTTTCCGAGGCCGGTTCCTTGAAGCGCTTGACGATGCGCTCCCAGGCCGACAGGTCCGGAGTCTTGGTCCAGATATTGAGATAATCGATAATCCGTTCGTCCAGGCCCTGCTCGTGGAAAGCGATGGGCACTTCGTAGATGCAGGGCACGTCGCGGGCGGTGATGACGGCCTCTTCGCCGACATTGCAGAACAGGGCGATTTTGGCCTTCATGTCGCGGGGAATCTCGCGGTCGCAGCGGCACAGCAGAATATCCGGCTGAATGCCGATTTCCCGCAGTTCCTTGACACTATGCTGGGTCGGTTTGGTTTTCAGTTCCCCGGCGGTGGGGATATAGGGCACCAGGGTCAGATGGATATAGAGGACGTTCTCGGCCCCGCGGTCGACCCGAAACTGGCGGATGGCCTCCAGAAAGGGCAGGGATTCGATATCCCCGACGGTGCCGCCGACCTCGACGATGGCGATGTCGACCCCCTTGGAGTTGTCCAGGATCTTGCCCTTGATCTCGTTGGTGATGTGGGGAATGACCTGCACCGTACCGCCCAGATAGTCCCCGCGCCGTTCCTTGCGGATGACCGAATCGTAAACCTGCCCGGTGGTGAAGTTGGACTTCTGGCTGAGCTTGGCCGATGTGTAGCGCTCATAATGGCCCAGGTCGAGGTCCGTTTCCGCGCCGTCGTCGGTCACGAACACCTCACCATGCTGAAAGGGACTCATGGTGCCGGGATCGACATTGATGTAGGGGTCCATCTTCTGCATGGAGACCCGCAATCCGCGCGCCTCCATGAGGGCGCCGATGGATGCCGCCGCCAGACCTTTGCCGAGGGACGATACCACTCCGCCGGTGATGAACAGAAACTTGGTTTTCATAATAGGTCCTCCAGCGGCGCGGTGATTCCGAGCCACATAAAGAAAAGCGAAAATCAAAAGCGGAATTCTACACGCAAAAAGAGGCGATTTAAAGCTCAAAATCCATGGCCGGCCTGATTCATTCGACAGCGGCGGCCAGCAGTGCCCGGACCCGTTCCAGGTCCTCCGCCGTATCGACCCCCAGGCTGCGCAACCCGGTGGGAACCACCCGGATTCGATGGCCGTGCTCCAAGGCCCGCAATTGTTCCAGCTGTTCCAGCCGTTCCAGGTCCGTGGTCGGCAGTTCGGCAAAGCGCAGCAAAAAATCGCGGCGATAGACATACAACCCGACATGGCGGAACATCCCCAGCTCCGACGGGGTGACCCCGGCCGGCAAATGCTGCCGGTCGCGGGGCCAGGGGATGGGCGCCCGGGAAAAATAGAGGGCAAACCCTTCCCGGTCGGTGACCACCTTGACGACATTGACGTCCTCGAATTCCGCCCAGGTTTCCAGCGGTGCCTTGAGGGTCGCCATGGCGATGGCCGGGTCTTCCAGCATGGGCGTCACGGCGGCGTCGATCATGCGCGGATCGATAAGGGGCTCATCCCCCTGGACATTGACCACGATGGGGCAGTCCAGGCCCCGGGCCACCTCGGCCAGCCGATCGGTCCCGGTGGCATGATCGGGTCGAGTCAGGCAAACTTCACCGCCGAAATCCCTGACGGCCCGGGCGATGCGCTCATCATCGGTGGCGACAATCACCCGCTGGATGCAGGCGGCCAGGGCGGTGCGTTCATACACCCTCTGAATCATGGGCTTGCCGAGAATATCGAGCAGCGGTTTGCCCGGCAGACGGGTGGAAGCGAATCGGGCCGGAATGATGGCGGTAACGTGCATGGCAAAAGGATCCTCTGCAAGCCGATGTAATCCTACGGACAGGCTGCCGAGACGGTTTATTCCGGCTTCGGGCCCAGCCTCCGCGACTTATCGGCCGGGGTTTATCAGACCGGACGACATGGCTCACCATGGACGGTTGCAGCCGCGGCATGGAAAAACAATCCGGCTAGGGTAGAAAAACCCCAACAGCTTGTCAAGGTTGACGGGAGAAACATTGCTGACAGAAAGGCGACTGCCGCGGGCCGGGCTAAAGCGAAAGAGCCCCCATGCTAGCGGCCGGCTTCCGGCAGGGTTGCCATGGGGGCTTGCGACCACGACGGCGGCACCGACAGGCGCTTGCCGTCAAAGTACAACAGGCCGGGCAGTTCCAGGCTCTTCGGGCCATCCGCCAGGTAGAAATTGTAATAGCCCTTTTGTGGCAGGGGCGGCAGGGGCAATCTCAGCCGATGCTGACCTTCCCCACGGGCGGCCTGCAGAGGTACAGGCATGGGCGCAGTCATGATGCCGGAGGTTCCGCCACTGAAAAACAATCGATCGCCCCGCACCACCAGACCGTTACTCTTGGTAGCGGCGCCCAACGCGCCGACCAGCCGCAACTGGGACAGATCGCCGCAATCCACCATCTGCAGACCGTTTTCCGTGTCGACGACGAAAGCCTTTGCATCGCGAATCAGGACATCGGTAACATTGCCCAGCATGCTCAAAGCGCCGACCAGTTGCGGCTTGACGGGATCCTGCAGGGAAAACACCTGAAATCCGCCCCGCCCGCTGGCCACGAACAGCCGACCGTCCGCCGCGGCCAGCGCCATGGGAGCCACAAAGGGCGCCAGGTAGTCGGGAAATTCGACCATGCCGACGGGTTGGGGCCGATCCGGCTTGCGCACATCGACAATGGCCACGCCCCCCCGACCGCAGGCCAGGTAGGCGAACCCGTCCACCACCACCAGGTCAATGGCACTGGCGGCGGTGGCCAGCGCCCCCAACAGTCGGGCCGGGCGCTGTGCCGTGGCCGGCTCGATGATTTGCAAGCCGCCCTGAAGCGCCGCCACATATATCAACCGGCCGTCCCATACCAGACTGCGCGCATCGCCGATGAGGGGAACCTGGCCGGCCGGGGATGGCAGGCCCGCTCCATCCAGGGCAAAAACCTGCACTCCGCCCGGCCCGTCCGCCAGGTACAGATAGCCCTCCGTCATCACCAGATCCCACGCTCTCCCCGGCGTCGGCAAGGCCGCCACCCGCCGCAGACCAGCGCCGTTGCGGTGGCTGACGACCTGTAGTCCACCGGGGCCGGCCGCCACATAGATCATCCGGTCGGTCACCGCGAGCCCCTGAGAATAGCCGGGAATGGCCATCCATTCCGGCCGGACCAGGGCCTGGGGCCGGGAAATATCCATGACCTTCAGCCCGGTACCGCCATCGGCGACGTAGGCCTTGCCGTCGGCGACGGCCACCTGCCAGGACCTGCCCCGGGTATCGATGGTGCCCAGCCACTGGGGATTCGTGGTATCCCGCAGGTCGAAAACCTGCAATCCGCAGATTTCCGCCGCCACCAACAACAGATTCTTTTCCATGGCCAAGAAACGGGCCCGACCGGGCGTCGGCAGCGTCCGGATGATGCGGGGTCGGGAGGGTTCGCCGATGTCCACTACCTGGACCCCCCCGGCACCGCCGGCCACATAGGCCAAAGAACCGTGCAGCAGCACGTGGGTGGCGGTACCCTGCGTTCGGATCTTGGCCAGCAGTACGGGCCGGTCCGGCCGGCGAACATCAAGGATCAGCAGGCCCTGCTTCTCGTCGGCCAGGTAGGCCAGACCGTTGGCAACACGCACCGCCTTGATCACGCCGCCGCCGGCATAGGTTCCTACCACTCTGGGTGCGGCATTACGCCAGGCAATGATCTGCATGCCGCCCTGACCAGCGGCGACATAAGCCAGATCGCCCGCCACGGCCACGTCGTAGGCAGGACCGGCCGTGGCGACATGGGTGTGCAAACGGGGATTGGCCGGATCGTCGACGGCGATGATTTGCAGCCCCTGAAGATCATCCGCCACCAGCACCTGCTGGTCGGCTACGGCCAGGCTCCAGGCGCGGCCGGGCGTGACGGCGGTCCCGAGCAGAAGCGGACGTCGGGGTTCGCGAATATCGACCACCTGCATGCCCCGACCGGAGTTGGCGAGAAAAGCCAGGTGGCCCTGCACCGCCACCCCATTGACATTTCCCCAGCCGGGTAAATAACCCAACACGGCCCAACGGTTGCCCAGATCCAAATTGATATGGGCCTGAGCCGAAGTGGAAAAACCCTGCCCGTCCAACTGCAAAACAGCCCTGCGTTCATCCCGGGCCAGGCTGGCTTGGGCCACGACGAATCCCGTCGCCGCCGGCGGCTCGGCTACCATGCTGCGCAGCAAAAATGCCAGCAGCACCAGGTAGGCGGCCAGGCACACGCCGATGAGGATGTGCAGCCGATTGACTTTCCGCCTCATAAGGTCTCCACTCGATCCTGGCCGCCCCAGGCCACCGGATGCCCATCCCCAACCTGCAGCCAGCGATCGACCAGGGCGTGCAGTTGCTGATGCCGAAAGGGCTTTTGCAGATGATCATCCATGCCGGCGTCGCGGCAGGAAGCCAGAATTTCCGGCAGGGAATGGGCCGTTAAGGCAATGATGGGTACCTTGAAGCCGGCTTTTCGAATCGCCGCAGCCGCTTGAAAACCATCCATGATCGGCATCAGGCAGTCCATGAGCACCAGATCGAAGGCCTCCTGGTGTATCCGATCCAAGGCCTCTTGGCCGTTGTCGACCACGACCACTTCGCAGTCGCGACCGGCCAGGCTGAGTTGAATGAGCCGTTGAGTGGTCGGTGCATCCTCGGCCAGGAGAACCTTTTTTTTCCCTTCGGAGGGCAATCCGGACCGGTCCCGGAGCATAGCCGCCGGCAGCCGGTCGAAACCACCGTTGGTTTTCTCCAGCAGGTCCGCAAGGGCCTCCACCAATGACTTGGAGCATAGGGGTTTGAACAGAATCGCATCCCTGACACGGCGCCCTTCATCCAGCGGCCAATGGTTGCGGCGAGCCAGCCAAAGAACCCGGCTCGGCAACAGTTCGGCGGTTGCGGCCGGGAGTACGCCGCCGCAGTCGGCTGCAACCAGCTCTGCGTCCGCCACCAGAACCTCGAAAAGCTGCCCGGTTTGCTGCGCCCGTCGTAAAGCCGAAGCCATGGCGGCCCCATCCGCCGCGGCCTCGACCATCAGGCCCAGGTCGGTGAGCTGTTCCCGCAACATGTGCCGGACCGTCTCATTGGCGGCAGTCACCAGAATGCGCCGGCCGGGCGACACGCCGGCCATCGTTACCGGCCAGCGCCGCTCACTGCGACTGTTCAGGGGCAACCGGCAGCGAAACAGGCTGCCCTGCCCCGGTCCGCTTTCGAGATGAATGCTCCCATCCATCATGCTCACCAGTTGGCGGACGATGGCCAGCCCCAGCCCGGTACCGCCGAACAGTCGCGTGGTGGAGTCGTCGGCCTGGCTGAAGGAATCGAAAATGCGCTCCTGCACTTCCGGACTGATGCCGATGCCCGTATCCCGCACCTCCAGCAGCAGCACTGCCGGGACGCCTTCCTGCTGTTCGCAACTCGCCCTCAGGAGCACCTCGCCACGCGCGGTAAATTTGATGGCGTTGCCCAGCAGGTTGAAAATAATCTGACGAATGCGCCCGGGGTCGCCCTGCAGATCCAAAGGAGTTCCCGGCAGAATGCTGCAGATCAGTTCCAGTCCCTTGTCCACGGCGATGGGCCCCAACAGGCGGACCGGCTCTTCCAGTACATCGACCAACTCGTAAGGCACGTCTTCCAGTTGCAGGCGCCCGGCCTCGATTTTGGAAAAATCGAGGATGTCGTTGAGGATGGTCAGCAGCGACTCGCTGGAGCCGTACAGCATATCGATCAGGTCCCGCTGCTCGCGGTCCAGGGATGATTTCTGCAGCAGTTCAGCGGTCCCCATGATGCCGATCATGGGGGTGCGGATTTCATGGCTCATGTTGGCAAGAAAGCGGGATTTGGCCTGGCTGGCAAGCTCCGCCCGGCTGCGGGCCTCCGCCAACTGCCGAATGGTGGCCTGAAGTTGTTCGTTGGTGGCGACCAGTTCCCGGGTCCGCCGCATGACCTGCTCTTCCAGATGAAAACGGTACCGCTCGAGCTGCCGGTCGCGACTTGCCAACTGGTCCAGCATGTGGTTGAAACCGTCGATCAGGGTTCCGACTTCATCGTGGGTGTCTTTGACGGCGCGCACGGAAAAATCTTCATTTTCCGAGACCTGTCGCATTTTGCGGGCCAGGGCCAGAATCGGGCGGGAAATCTGGTGCTGCAGATGGCGCGCCAGCAGATAGCCGAGCAGCCAGGAGAGAACCAGCACCCCCAGGGCGCTGGCGGCAAAAAACCGCAGCCACTGATAAAAAGCCCCCAGGTCGAACTGCAGGTAGACCATGCCGGTCTGCTTGCCGCCGACCTTGGTCGGCACGACGACGCTCAACTGGTTGGGGCGCAACAGATGCAGGCGCTGGCCTTCGGTCATGCCCCGGGCCAGTTGGCGGTATTGTTCCACTCCGACCTGCATGCGCCATTGGCCGCTGGCGGCCTGCCCGGCCGAGGGGCGGACATACTGGGCGAAAAGCCGGTTGTTGCGGTCAAAAAGAAATGCGAACTGGACATGGGGCTCGGAGATCAGAGAACTCAGGGTCTGCTCGGCCAGGCTCCGATCCCGCAAACTGAGGGCTACGGCACAGTTGGCCGCGACGATGTCGGCCAGGGAATAGCTCTGACTGACCATGTTGCGTCGGAAGGAATGGATCTGGGTGACGACAAAGGCCGCGGCCGACAACAGCAGAACCACGGCACAGGTCAGCATGATGATGCCGGTCAGTCTGGTTTTGAGAGTCGCCGCTGCAAACCCGGACATCGCGAGAATCTCCGGCCGCGGACAGGGTGTTGTCGGTCCGGGCATCCGGTTGAACACAGAAAGGAAGCGACCGCGGAGTTCCCGACCTGACTGTCCGGATGAGGGTCCAGAAAAATTCCCGGTGCAGGCCCTGGCTGGCCGTTGTCAAAACAGCAGGGGTCAGATTAGCAGAGAACGCCAAACAGGGAAAGTTCTTTTCAAACCCGCTTCGCAGGCGGCATGTCGTCACCCGGCAAGACCCGGAAAACCGGCGACCCGCCAAAGCATCAAGCGGAATTCAGGCGGATGAAGATCTCCCGCGCCAGCAGTTCGTCGACGGCAAATTCGGAATTGCCGACCTGAAAAATGAAGGACGGAAAACGGCGGGAGAGACGCATCCGGCTGCCGGGAAGCACCCCGAGGGACATGAGTTTTTGCATTTTCTTCGCATCCCGGGTAGCCAAATAGGCGATTTCCCCCTCCTGGCCCGGCTTCAACTCGGTGAGGGGCACCACCCCCACCTCCCCCGCTCGGCGGGCCTGACGACAGCACTCGCCCGGCGGAATCGGGCGTCCGTGGGGACAGGTGGCCGGATGATTGAGCAGGGTGCAGATTTTGGTATCGACCCCCTCGTTGAGCAGATGCTCGAATTCGCAGGCCTTGGCATTGGCATCGTCGCCCTGCAGGTTGAGAATGTCCATCATCAACCGCTCGGCCAGGCGATGGCGTCGCACGATCTTCTGTCCGGCCTCCTGGCCGGCCGGGCGCAGGTACAGACGCGCCCCTTTGATTTCCACCAGGGCCTGCTCCTCCAGTTCCCGCAGGCCGGGATCATCGGCGGTCAACCGCAGGCTGTCCAGGGAGGCGGAATTGTCGCCGTCCTCGACAATGGCGATCCAGAGAGTTTCGAGAATGTCCTCGGCTTTATTCGATGGGGTCATCTTGCTTCTCCTTGGTGACGGCCTTTTTGCGCCGCCGGCGAAACCAACCGGCCACGACCGGATTGGCGTAACCGCAATGGGGGCAATGGATTTTGCGGCAGCCACCGAGACAGCCGCCACAGGGTTGCTGGCGGGGATCCGGTTCATCCGGCAAAGGCCGGCCGCAATAACCGCATTTCACGGCAGCCAGCCGGTTTGCAGCAACACCCGGTTGAGAACCCAGCCCACAATGAAAGCCAGGGCGGTCACCAAGGCGAAAATGCCGAGGGATACTTTCCAGCCACGCTCCTTTTTCATCATCAGAAACTGGGCCACGCAAGGCACGAACAGGGTCATGGTCACGGCGGCCACGGTCAACTGCCGCGGCGACAGCAAACCCGAGGTCTGCAGATCATAGAGTCCGGCGGCACCGAAATCGCGTCGGAAAAAACCGAAAATGAACGCCGCCGCCACCTCCTCCGGCAATCCCAGGGCGCGGACAAAAGGATCCATTACCCGCACCAGCCCTTGCAGGGCACCGGTCATCTTGCCGGCCCAGAGCATCACCGAAGCCAGAATGAAAAGGGGAAAAATCTCCAGAAAATACCATTGCATGCGGCTGTAGGTCTTGACCAGCACGTTGCGCACCTGGGGCAGGCGCAGGGGCGGCAACTCCATGTAGAACATGGGCTGGTCGCCGACCACCACGCGGGCGGCCAGCAGGCCCACGGCCAGAAAGACCAGAACGATGCAGGCGGTCCAGACCGCCAAGGCGCCGGGCACCCCGGAGAGCAGGCCGAGGATCACCCCCAACTGGGCGCTGCAGGGCACCGCCAAGGCCAGCAGCAGGGTGACGATGATACGCTCCCGCACCGTTTCCAGGGTACGGGTCACCATGGTCGCCATGGTGTCGCAGCCGAAGCCCAGTACCATGGGAATCACCGCCCGGCCGTTGAGACCGATGCGCTTGAAAATCCGATCGACCAGCATGGCCAGGCGGGGGAAATAGCCCACGTCCTCCATGATGGAAAAAAACAGAAAGAAGGTGCCGACGATGGGCAGCACCAGGGCCACGGCATAGCGCACTCCGAGGGTGAAGACGCCGTACTCCCCGACCAGCAGTTCCTTCAGCCAGATCCACGGCAACCAGGATTCGGCCTGCCGGATCAGCCAGGGATTGACGTAGCCCTCGAACAATTCCCCCTCGACAAAATCCACAATGGTGCCGGCTCCGAACTGACCGACGAACTGATACAGGCCGAAATACAGTACCGCCACCAGCAGGGGGAAACCGGTCCAGGGATTGATGGTCCAGGCGGCCAACCGCTCGCCGAGGGAAGCTTTCCGGTCCGGATCCTGCCGCACCACCTCGGACAGCAGGCCATGACAGACCCGTTTACGCTCAAGGCTGATGCGCAGATGCAGGTCATGGCGACGTTCAAAAATGATATCGCTGACCACCTGTTCGACGAGGGGAAACCGCTCCTGTTCCTGTCCACGAACCAGTTCCCGGACCTCTTCGTCACGCTGCAACAGGAGCAGCGACACGGCCCGGGGATGCAGCGTATAGGTGCCTTTCAGGCAGCGGGCAACGGCCTCGATATCGCCTTCCAACTCGAAACCGTAGCCGAACACCGCCTGGCCGCCGGGGCGGTTGCCGGCAATCGCCCGGCGCAGTTCGGCCAACCCGCGCTTGCGGCCGATGGCGGCACCGATGACCGGAATGCCGAGTTTTTCACCAAGCAGTGGAATATCGATATGAATGCCGAGCCGTTCGGCTTCATCCATGATGTTGACCACCAACACCACCGGTAGCCCGGCTTCTACCAGTTGCAGGGTCATGGGCAGCATGCGTTCGAGGTTGCGGGCGTCCACCACGTGCACCACCGTATCGGCATGCTCCTGCAGCAGAATCTCCCGGGCGACCCGCTCCTCCTCGGTGATGGGCAGCAGGGAATACATGCCCGGCGTATCCAAAACCTGATAGCGCCGGCCATCGATTTCGCATTGCCCCCGCGCCACCGCCACGGAGGTGCCCGGATAGTTGGACACCACCGTGTAGGTGCCGGTCAAGGCATTGAACAGAACGCTTTTGCCAACATTCGGATTGCCGACCAGGACGATTTTTCGCCCGGGATCTTTTACCTTCGCTTGAGGACCCGCCATATCCATAAATCCAGTCAGACCGTGATGAAATCTGCAAATCTACCCATTGGCGGCGGACCATCCCGGCAACCGCCGCAACGCCGTCCGATCAATCCGCCGCGGCAGAACACCTTTCGCAGCGACCGAAAATTTCCAGCCGATGGTCCTCCATGGTGAAATTGTGTTCCCGGGCCACCTGTTCCTGCAGCTTTTCGATGCGTTCATCCTTGAATTCAAGGATGGCACCGCACCTGGTGCAGACCAGGTGATCATGATGGATGTCGGCATCCCGTGCTTCGTAAAGAGTCTGGCCGGCGCGAAAATCCCGCTCCTCGGCCAGCCCGCATTCAGCAAACAGTTTGAGAGTCCGATAGACCGTCGCATAGCCGATATGGGGATATTTGCGGCGCACCCGCATGAACAGTTCTTCGGTGGACAGATGGGCCCCTGACTTCAGAAACTCGTCCAGGATGGCCTCCCTCTGACGGGTCAGCTTGAGCCCCTTCTGGGCGATATAATTGCGGAAGAATTCCCGTTTTTCAGTCATACGACCTCCTCTGAAATTGATAGTCAACTTAACAGAAGAACCGAACCCCTGTCAATCCTGCAAAACCGGGGAGCGCGTCATCAGGACCACGGCAGTATCCGATAGAGGAAGCCGGTCAATTGATTGTAGCGGTCGAAGAACAACAGCATCCCGACCCCCATGAGCAGCAGGCCGGTGACCATTTCCACCAAGCGGATATAGCTTCGAAAGCGCTTGAAAAATCCTAAAAATCCGTGAAACAGCAGGCCGGAGAGCAAAAACGGCAGGCCCAGGCCGGCAGAATAGGCCGCCAACAGCAACACGGCGCGACCGGTGCTGTCGGCGGAGGTGGCGGCAAAGGTCAGGATGGCCGCCAGTATGGGTCCGATGCAGGGGGTCCAGCCGGCCGCGAAGGCGAGCCCGACCAGAAAGGTGCCCAGGTAGCCGGCCGGCTTGTGGTGCAGACGAATCCGTTTGTCGCCGAGCAGAAATCCGAAATGGATCAGCCCGGTAAGATGAACACCGAACAGAAACACCAGGATTCCGCCCAGTCGCTGCACCCAGACCAGCCCTTCGCGCAGCACGGTCACCATGCCGGCCAAGGCGCCAAGGGAGATGAAGACCGTGGAAAAGCCGACGACAAACAGCAGACAATGGGAAAACACCGTCCAGCGCAGCCGCCAGCCGGGATGGGCCTGCTGCAGCTGGGCAAAACTGAGACCGGTGATATAGGTCACGAAGGACGGAATCAGGGGCAGGACGCAGGGCGAGACAAAGGAGACCAGACCGGCGCTGAACGCCAGCCACAGGGTCAACTGAGCGCCATCAGTCATGGTGCGGCCTCCCCATCAGGTCTTCGAGAGCCTGCCGGGCGGGACCGGACTCCCAGTTCTGCAAACCGAGAAAGTGCCCGGCCAGGCGTCCCTGACGGTCGAGGAGAAAGGTGATGGGATACTGAAAGACATTGAAGCGGCTCTGGGCCACTCCCTGACCGTCCAGCAGCACCGGAAACCGATAGCCTTCGCGGCGCATCAATTCGGCAACCTGGTCGGACGGATCGCCGGCGTTGATCGCCAGGATCGCCACCTCCGCCGGCGGCAGGCCTTCGTAAAGGCGTTGCAATTCGGGCAATTCCAGCCGGCAGGCCGGGCACCAGATGGCCCAGAAGGACAGCAACACCACCCGGCCCCGCAGCTCCTGCAACTGCACGGCGTGGCCGGCCAGGTCCCGAAGAACGAAATCGGGCGCGGCCTGGCCCACCGCCAACCCGGTGGTGGGCGGCGGCGAAGGCCGGCGGCCGCCGGAGCGTAACAGCCAGCCGCCCGCCAGCATCAACAGCAACAGACCGAGAACCAGCAGAAGCTTTTTGTTCAGCATGCGTTTCTCCTTCTCGGCACCGGCTGTGCCATGACACGGAAGCTGGCCTTTCTTCTACTATTTTGCGGCAGTCAAAGTCAAGGCCGGCCGGCGGCACCGGTACCGGCAGCGGCCTCGCGGGCCACCCGGAACTCGGCGCTGAACCGCGCCACCAGCTCACCCCCGGCATCCAGCAACTCGGCGCCGGCAAAAAAGGAGCGGCCCTCGACCCGCTCTACAGCGGCCACGGCGGTGACGCCCCCCTCGCGCACCGGCGCCAGAAAACGCATGCTCAGTTCCCGGGTGCCGAACCGGGTGCCGTCCGGCAGCCGGGTTTTCACCGCCAGGGCTACGGCGGTGTCGGCCAGGGCGGTCAGGGCGCCGCCATGCAGCACTCCGCCGCCCTGGGACAACTGCACCGTAAAAGGCATGCTGAGCACCGCCCGGCCATCGCCCAACTCCTCGATGCGCATCCCCAACAGCACCTCGAAGGGCGCCGTGTCGAGCCAGCCGTCCATGCGGAACTGCTCTGCAGCGGCCCGCCGCGGGCTGTCCCCGGGTACCAGTAAGGTTGACATGCTTTTCCTCCCGTCAAAAATAGGTTTCGGAATCAATCATTGCCGACCAGCAGCCCTTCAGGTATGCTCCCGATACCCTGATGGAGAGCGACCATGCCACACTTTTTCGCCACCCTGGAAATCGTCCTGCCGGTGTTTGTCCTGATCCTGCTCGGCAGCCTGCTGCACCACCTGAAACTGGTCGACGATAATTTTTCCCGCCAAGCCAACCGTTTAGTCTACTTCGTTTTTTTGCCGGCCCTGCTGTTTTTTAAAACGGCCACCGCCGAGTTCGGCACCAGCTTCAACGCCCCCCTGACCCTGGGTGCCTCCGCGGCCCTGGTGCTGGGCGGCGCCCTGGCCTACGGATGGGGGGTATTAGCCGGATTTCCGCCGGCCGACCGGGGCACTTTCAGCCAGGGGGCCTTTCGCGGCAACCTGGCCTACGTCGGCCTGCCCATCGTCTTCGGCGCCTACGGAGAAGGCGGGCTGGCCATGGCCAGCATGCTGCTGAGCTGCCTGGTACCCCTCATCAACCTGCTGGCCATCCTGGTACTGTGGCTGCCCCACCGTCGGAAACAGCGCACCGGCGGGGTTCCCTGGCGGGAGCAACTGCTGCTCAACCCCCTGGTGCTGGCTGCGGCGGCCGGACTGCTCTGGAGTTGGCTGGCCTGGCCCTTGCCGGACCTGGCCGGGCGGATACTGCAGCCCCTGTCCAACATCGCACTGCCCCTGGCCCTGCTCGCCATCGGCGCCGGCTTTTCCCTGCGTCAGTTGCAGGGCGACTTGCGTCGAGCGGGGAGTGCGGCGGCGTTGAAACTGGCCTTACAGCCGTTTCTGAATTTTCTGATCCTGATGGCCATGGGCTTCGGCGGCCGGGAACTCGGCATCGCCCTGCTGCTGGCCGCGACCCCGACGGCGGCGGCCAGCTACATCATGGCTTACGAACTGGACGGCAACCCCGGCCTGGCGGCCTCCATCATCGTGCTCTCCACCCTGCTGGCGGCGCCGGTCTATACCGGTCTGCTGCTACTGTTGAAATTGACCGGGCTGTAAGGACTGTCGCCAGACGCCAAACCCGCCGGGTGATGACGAGCAGATGCCGGCACCATGGCATTGCACGGACGCCCCCGGCAAGCCGGGGCTCAAGTTGATGGATGGTTGGCAAAAATCTGCAAATAGAAACCTTCCCCCACGTCCAAGGTCGTCAGGCCCGCCAGTGCCAAGGCCTGCTGCAGTTCTTCAGGGGAGAAGCGCAATTCCAGGGGTGGGCCGAAGGGCGTGTCCCGCTTGACGATTTCGACAATGGCCAACTTGCCGTCAGGCGCAAGCAGGCGCTGGAGCTCCGCCTTGAAACCTTCCAATTGTTCCGTTGAAAACCCATGCACCACGTTCGAGACATAGATCAGATCGAAGGTCGCTGCCGGCAGTACCGTAGGCGCCGTGATGTCCCCCACCACGGTCACGATGTTGGTGCCGGCGGTTTGTTCGCTCAGAGCGGCAATGGCGACCTCATCAGGGTCGAGGGCGAAGACTTTTCCCTCCTGGCCGACTCGCGCGGCAAATTCCTTGGCCATGTAGCCGTTCCCGCATCCGGCGTCAAGTACCGTCTGACCCGGCATGAGCCCAAGGGCCTGAAGAATGCGTGCCTTGTCCAAACGGCTTTCCGAGGACTTGCCGCGGTGGTGGTGTTCCTGCGCGCCATGCCGCTCATGGTTCGCCAGTTCTGTAACACTCGCCCTGCCTGATTTTTGAATCATCCTGGTTGTCCTCCCTGCCGTTGGCAAACAACAGCGCAATCAAGACTGAGGGCCTGCAGGGAGCCCATCAGCCGTGAATCCGTCATGAAAAGCTATCCCCGGCCGGTTCGGGCCAGTTATGAAGGGCGGCGCGGCCCATCAAGCGTTCCCGATAAAGGGGAATTCGGCTACTTAAGCTGGCTGTCCTTGCTGCCCCGCCGATTGAAGCCCGAGGCAGGTCGTTGCTTCTTTTCGCGTTCCGATTGGCATCTGACACAGAGGTGAACGCCGGGCACCGCCTTCCGGCGTGCCTCAGGAATCTCTGCCTCGCATTCTTCACAATGGGTTAAGCTCTCGCCGGCGGGCAGCCGGCTTCGCGCCCGCTCCACCGCCTCTTCCACCGTAGCGTCGATCTGATCCTGAACGGCGCCGTCACGCGACCAACCAACAGCCATGAGTGCCTCCTTCGTGCAGACCTTGCCCCTGATCGAGTATATAGGAAAGAACCTGTCGGTTGCCACCTCGGCAAGAAGCTCCTATGGTACGGTTTGGGGAAGGTCATAAAGAGGTTTCGAGGGGCGGATTCATCCCCCGGCCCGCTTGACCGTCCACCCCTGCTGCTTGAGTTCCTCCATCAGCAGATCGCAGTGATCCCCCTGGATCTCGATGATCCCGTCCTTGACCGTGCCGCCGGAGCCGCACCGCTGCTTGAGACGCGTGGCCAAGGCCTTGATGCCCGCCTCATCCAGGGGAACGCCGGTAATCAGGGTCACGCCCTTGCCTTTGCGCCCTTTGGTTTGTCGGGACACCCGCACCACCCCGTCCGAGGGCGGCGGCGGCTGTTTTTTGGCGCAGGCGCACTCCTTGACCGGCCGGCTGCAAGTGGGACACATCCGCCCGAGCCCGCTGGAGTAAACCAGTCCGCCACTGTTCTTTTTTGGTGCCATGGTTCCCTTTCCCGCAAAATCGATTTGAAAATACTTCTTATGCAGCCAGTCCAATGCTCCCGGCGTTATTGGCATCCGGCTGGTTCTGGGAAGATATACTCTATTGCGGTGACAATTCAGTTCATTTTGAAAAATTGAGTAGGGTGTTCCCAGAATCCCCGCTTAGCCTCCAGGCAAGCGGTAACGGCTTCGTGTTCGCAGTGGGCAGGATACCTCCTCGTGACGCGACGATTTTCGAGACGGTCAAGCGCCGCCCCTGAATTTTTCGTTCCGTTGTGGAAATGGCAGATATTTCAACCTAACGCGGGGGTCGGCGGGCCTCGCGAAACCAGGTCCGGTACTCCTCCATCCGCTCCCGCTGCGCGGCGGGAGCGCGGCGGCGGCAGGTGGCAAAATCCGGCATGCCGGGAGCCGCGCCCCAACGCCGCTCCACACAGTCGTTGGGATTGTAGGCGACCTCCAGCCCCGGCCGGCGGGCGTAGATCTCGGCCAGACTCAGCCGCCAGGGGGTGCCATCACTCCGAGTGTAGGTGACGAAGCGCTCCCGGGACCGTCGATCGTGGAGCCGTTCAATGTTATTGGCTGCCGCGGCCGCGCTCTCGCCCTGCAGCAGATAGAGTTCGGGGTGGCGGCGGATGCGCTCGGGCAGGCCGGCGAGCACCTTCAATGCTATCAGCAGTCGCATATCGCGGGAGGGGGTCGCAAAATCCTCCCAGGGGCCGACGGTCTCGAAAATGGCCGGGCCGCTCGGCATGGGGATGACGGTCCCCGGATGGGCCCGCAGATATTCTTCTCCGTTGGCGACCGAGCCGACGCGGGTGTCGAGCTGTTCCATCAGCGCATCCAGGGTGGCCTCGTAGGCCTCGACCGGATCGAGACCGTGCGGGTTGAGGAGGCGCTCCATGCGGGCGTAAAAGTCATCGGGTGTGAGATTGGCCTGTTCGAGTGAATAGGGAGGAAGACTTGAGCGCTCCTTCAGAGCGGCGTTAACCGGCAAAATCCACCCTCGTTTCCCTTCTTCGGAGATCGGTGCACGGTAGGCTTTGAAACCGGGGCCGGCGTTGGCATTTAGCGCAAAGAGGAAGTTCCCCTCCCAGAAACGCTTGCGGGCGACCGAATTGTCGGGCTGGGCGTCCACCGCGAGGAGCAACCCGCTGCGCCCCTTGATCTGCGGAATCCATTTAACGATGATCAGGGTATGGCCGTAGGGATCGGCGAAGACGGTGCCGGGCCAAAGGGCCGAGCGTTCAAGCGGCACCGGGTAAAAATCGCTGGCGTTGTCACGCAGCGCCGTGCGTCCGGTGCCGGAGTGTACCCGGTCCATGATCCTGCGGCTGGTCTTCCGGAAGACGCTGGCGGGAGCGGCAGTGCGGACAAAAGACTGGTCGATCTCCGGCGGGTCGCAGCGTGGTGGAGCATGGGCGCTGCCCCGGCTGCAGGCGCGATAGCTGACGGGGAGGCCGAGCTTCCAGGCGAAGTAGGCGCGCAGAAAGTACGCCAGGTCGGCGCAATCCGGCTTGGCGGGAAATTGGCTGTCCTCCCCCTTGCTCAAGTAGTCATGGAGGAAGTTGCGCCGTGGATCGCGCAGCACGGGCTCAAGAGATGGGAAGCTGAGCGATACCTCGGGCGGGTCATTGAACAGATGCTCGACCCAGGCGGCGTAGAGCGCCTGCGTTGACTGATCCCATTCACCACCACCCCGGTTACCGGTACCCTTCCCGACCGGGATGACGGCGCTGGCCACCACCTTCCCTTCCCGCGTCGCCTCAATCAAGTGGCTGCCGAGTGCAGGCGACGGGAGTACCGCCCGCAGACTCCACGGAGGCCCGCCTCCGCTCACTGTGTCCAGCCTGGTCCGGCGCCCCGCAGGGCCGGTGGCGTATAATTCCGACAGATCGCCACGGGTCGAAACCGCCAGAATCTGCAATTTTTCGCCCGGCCGAGCCACGAGCGGTGCGCTCCAGATACGGACATCATCCACCCGGCTACTTGAGGTGGCGGCCCAGGAATAGTGGACAGAGAGCAATACGAACACCAGAATAAGAATAATTTTCTTTGTCATGGCGATAAAATCTCTTTCGTTCACCTTGGTGAAGCCCTCATTTTCTTCCCGAAAACCGCGCGTTTCGTGCCTCACCGCAGCCTGCGCAGGCGAAAAATGCGCTGGTTGCCGTAACGTAATTGGAAAACCAGGAGGGGTCGCATCTACAACCTGAGGTGACCGAGGTGCTTCCAAGTTATTCGTTCTCGTACTCGTTCTCGGTTTCATTCCCGCTCCCGTACTCGTACTCGCTCCCCTCACAAACCCGCATATCTACCGACGACATCCTGACCAGCATCGAAACGATCCGGCCAAGAAGACGTTTACCATTATTGCCGGTTTCGGCGTCAATGGCCTCGCATGCCATCAAAACATCTATCGTCGCAGCACATTCGAGTGCGGAACCGAGAGCAATCCTGAAAAACCGCTTACGATCCGCTGAAGGCGGCTTTCCATTGCCCTCGGCGATATTCAGTGGAATCGATTGAGAGGCGCGCAATAGTTGATCTCGGGCATGACGGTCAACACCATTCAGCCCCTTGCACAAACGATAGGCCCAAGAAACAAAAGTTATGCTGACCCGGTATGCATCGAGTTTTTCATGGTCGAACATTTTGTTTCCTGTCGAGTACGCGTACGAGTACGATTACCGCCCCTCCGGGGCTGAGTACGAGTAAGCATCTAACAGCAGGAGCAGCAGAATTTGCCTGCTACGTTTTCCTGAATCATCAGCCGAAAGGAAAACCAGAAGGGGCCGCATATACTTGAATTCAAATTTGAATTCTGTAGACCTGCCCCTTCTGCGCGGGAGTTCCGGGGACATCCATTAAATTTGTAACTTGGAAAAATTGAGTATGGCGCCCCCAGAATTACGTCAGAATTACGTATTAATCCCAGGCCTCCTCAAGAGTTTCTCTTCAGCCAATCCAACGCTCCCGGAGTTTTTGCCCATTCGGCCAAGCCTCTGGAAACGTAGGAAATCGCCTCTGTCTGGTCCCCAGGAGAGATGTATTCCGGCAGGCGCTTTGGGAGCTTTTTCGAACCAAGCAGATACGGCGGGACATGGGGATTCTGTTTTTGCGCCGCAGACAGCTTCCGGCGAGAGGATGGGGTGTCTCCGTCGATTCTGAATGCCAGCAAAGCCTCGCCGTAACTCCACTCGGCACTGAAATCTCCCGCGTAGCATTTCAGCAAGTCCTCCGCCTCCTCATAACAATTCAACTCCAAAAGGCAACTCAGGAGCAAATACCGTACGCCCTGATTGTCGTTCGGATTGAGGCGCAGCATCTCGCGCCAAAGTTCTGAAGCTTCGTCACCCTGACCGATTTCCCAGCACAGGTTAGCCAGGGCTCCCATGGCCCTCATGAAGGGACGGCTCTCCAACAGCCCCCAAAAGTGGCCTACGTTCTCTCTGAAGAATCTTTTCCCCAACGCCCGACTGCCTGCCGCGACACCCTGTCGCAGCAGTTCGATGCGCTCACGGATCGTCACTGCCTCCAGATCGGCCAGCAGAACATAGGCATCGGCACAGTCGGGGGATATCTCCAGGGCCTGTTGCGCGAGTTTGACGGCACGTGCCGCAGAAGACTCCCAGGCATCGTAAATGAGGTTCTGGGCCTCGTCGAGCAGTTGCTCTTTGCTTGCGGGTTTGCGGACCTGCCCGAACAATGCAACCATCTCTTTCTGAAACTTCATCGTCTCCGCACGCTTTTGCGCCGGTGTTTTTGGGGCCGCCTTCGATTGATTGCCTGAAGTCGCCGGCTTTTGGGTATCGGACGTTTTCCCCGTTAGGGGATCTTCCTTCTCCCCACGTTCCCAGCCGGGAAACGGCAGGACCTCCCCGAGGCTGGATTCCACCGACTCCGGCAGATGCGCCAGCTTCGCCAGCGCATCCCGGGGATACTGGTATCCGAGAGCGCCCATGGGAGTTTTATTCAAGCCCTTCACGGCGTCAGCCAGGGATTCGTCGGCGAGACGATATTTCGCCTGCAGAACGAGATCGTTCATCGACCCGAGCACTCTGCGATCGCCGGTTTTGGAAAAGCGGATGTTTTCGGCCAGCGGAGCAAGGTGCTTTTCGAAAACATCACCGTACCCGGCGTCTTCCATCTGCTCCCCCATCGCCGAAAGGACATGCTTGATAAATTTGCCGGAGTCGTTGATGCCTCGACCGGGGAAGACCACGCTGTAAAGGGAGGCCGAATGGATGAGGATAATGTACTGGGCCCGCCCAACGGTGAAAAGATTGGCGGTCCAATCGGTGAACGGATTCTCGGTGCGCGACTCCACTGTTGTCGGAGCAACCTTGATCTTCTTGGCCAGTTTCTGTGTTAAACGGATAATCATCATGGGGATCCCCAGCGGGCTCAGTTTACCCTGAAAACAAGGCTTTAAGCGTTTTTTGAGGCACACTTTTCATTACCGTTTTTGGGCCATTATTGCATTACCAGTGACAATCGGATCCTTAAAGAGTTGATTTTAACCCAAAAAATCGGCCAGTAAGCGGTTTTTGAGGGCATTTTCCCAGGATTTTTCAATTAATTTCGTAGTCTTAGCTTGGTCCGACCCCGCACGACTCTCCTAACCATGAAGACTATCCACCTTAACTTCTCCGCCACCCTGTCCTAAGGATGGTCCCACATCTGGTAGACCCTTCTGACCCTCTTGAAAAAATTCATCTTTTGGTATCATCTTTTTCGATCACCAATGCACATCAAAGTAGTTTGTCGATCATTTATCATAAAAAACGATCGACAAACTTCGTAGTCGTGTACGCGTGAGCGACAAAGGTTACCGTCCCTCAGTGATTCTCAAGAGTTCAGGGAAGATTTAAATTGCGGGCCGTCGACCACTTGATTCCATCAGGACATCCAGCACACCATGACCGCGAAGCTCTCTGAGAATTCGGCGGCCGGTGGCGGCCGGGATCCCTGATGCCGGGATGAAGTCTGTACCGTTGAAAACGGGTTGTGAAAAGATTCGATCGAGAGCACCGTTTAAGACGGCCGGCGTCCTTTCCAGGGCTCGCCCGGCAATCTTGAAATCAGGGTGTCCATGACAAAATCAAAGGCCGTAGAAAAATCCCACTCAGCGTCAGAGGTCAACAACGGCCGAATATCCCCTGCAAATTGGGAATCCTCCCGTTTTTCGAGCAGGTTCTGCTCAAAAAGCGCTCGGCTGATCGGATGGCCGCCAGCCTCCATATATTTCAAGAAGGCTTCGACAAGTCGCTCGGGATGCGGGGCGCGGCCGCTGCCATTGAAGGCATGCCAGAGATCAAACAGATCGCGCCCCTTTTTCCGCTGATACAGTGCGCGAAGCTTGGTTCCCAGCAATTCCTCAAGATCATAGGTCAGAATCTCCGCTGCCCCGGAAAACCAGCGAGAGTTGAGCTCAAATGACTGCTTGCGAAAGCCGAAAACGGAAAAATGCTCCCGAGAATTGATCTCGACCTTGAGACTCAGCGGCACCCCCTCTTCGGATTCAAACCGATATCGGAAGGTCACCCGTCCCTGGGTCTGTTTCCATTTCGGCTCGCCAAGCCATGGGGTCAACGCCTCCCGGATACCCACCATCAACGGGCCGATGGGACCGGTCTGAACCTGCACCAGATCGATGTCCTCCGAATAGCGGGCAGCCGGCATGTGCAGCTTGAACAGCGCAGTCCCGCCCCGAAAGGCAAGATTGTCTCTCACTGCCGGATGATTGAAGATGTCCACCAGGGCGCGGCAGATGATCAGATCTTGCTCGACCTGATACAACTGCGTCCATGGAGCCTTCGCCCGCCACTCCGTTATAAAGTCTTGGGAAATCAAAACTCGGCCTCGATCTCTGTATTGACCAGCACGGACCAGCGCGAATCCCTTGGCGCTCCCTTGAACGGTTTGGACCGATCAAGGGGGGTCGACACGGGCTTTCTCAGGGCCAGGTAGCGTTCAAGTTCAGCGGCCTTGTCGTTCTCACCGACCCGGTCAAGCAGATAACCCAGGCGTTGTGCCCAGGCTAGCGGAGAAAAATCCGCCAACTTCACCAGTTTTTTCCCGTCCAGTTTCTCGGCCAGTTCCCCCAGAATGGTTGCCACATTATCAAGCCCAACGGCACGGTCAGAGTATCCGACCAGATCAAAGGCAGTCGCTTCGGGTGAGGATAGATTCAGGAGTCCGCGGGGGGTTTTGAAAAGGGTCGTTGGAATGTCTGCAACATTCCTTCTCGCGATGAAATCCACCCTGACCTTGCCACATTCGATGCTGGGCCGATTTTTGGCCACAACAACCTGGAACACCTGCGGCTGATGATGGGCTGCACCGTGATATACTGCCGCGCTTAACAGACCTGCGTAGTAAGGCTCCCGCAAATGCTCCATGAGTTGGGGGATGAACTGCTCCGGGGGCAGACAGCCAATGCTCTGGTACTCAGGCGGCACAACCACCCAAAAGCCCCGATAAGGCATGGCAATCTCGCCCTTTTTGCGCAACCTTCTCAAGGCCGCCCGGGTGGCGACCAGAGTCGGGCCCAGAACTTTGCCGGCGTCCTCGACAGTGAAGGTGTATCGCCCCTTCGCCATAAGGTCCGAGATGAAATTTGATGCGAGCATAAAGACCTTCGATATGGATTACTCGCGCAAAGTAACACTTTTCGTTGCTTTTGTCGAGTGATTCATGCGCCAGCAACCTGCTTCGTCTTCGCCTGAACCAATTTAAAAGACACTCACGGGATGCCCTGGTGTTGTTGGCAATGTCGCGGCCCAAGATTAAAGCGGCAGGGATTGCCAAAAGGATACCAACGGAGATAGCGTTTGTGAAAGTGATCGCGAGGATCAGGATCAGTCCTGCATCATCCTGCCTGAAGGCTGTAACGGCGGTGCCAGCGGTATTGCTCGGCCCGGAGAGGTCAATACCCACAACCATCATTTCGCTGCCCAACAGTGACCTACCTTT